>CAUPKP010000013.1:0-143249 GCA_963511795.1 uncultured Flavobacterium sp.
AAGTTGTCCAAAGCAACTAACGGCCTTAAGGTGGTTATTGCGGCGGGGCTCACCTCTTCCCATCCCGAACAGAGTAGTTAAGCCCGCCTGCGCAGATGGTACTGCAGTTATGTGGGAGAGTATGTCGCTGCCTTTTTTTACAAAACCCTGTTTCGAAAGAAACAGGGTTTTTTGTTTTATAAATGTTTTTAAAACAGCCGGTTTTTAAAAAATGACAATTTTGAAGCTATTAGCAATACTTTAAAATTAATTTCTAAGTGATAATACGTTGAAAATCTAGAGGAAAATTAGAAATGTAAATTTAAGTTTTCTTCAAATGCATTAAAATCAACATCAATCAAAGTGCAGGCTTATTGATTTTAATAGAGAAGAGAATATTCTGAGTCTAGATTTTTATTATTTTTGAGTCATTATTTTGTAAATTGATTATATTCTAAATTAAGTAATAACCAAAAACTATAATATAGTCATAACATTTCTTCTTGCTTCCAAATTATTAAAATGCTGTAAATTTCATGACTATTATGCAAAAACAAAAATTAAAATTAAGTGTCAGCAAACATTCAAGTACCCCAAAGTATATGCAAGTAGCCGAATGTATTATGAATGATATACATTTAGGAATTTTAGAACCAGGACAGCAAATACCTTCAATTAATGAATTAAGTCAGGTAAGTTCGCTATCACGTGATACAATTCAAAAGGCTTATAAATATTTGCGGACTAAAAATCTAATCATTTCGGTTAAGGGAGTTGGTAACTTCATTAATAGAAACAAAACCTCTGAGAAACTTAATATTTTTTTTCTAATTAACAAGCCAAGTTCATATAAGATGGAAATTTGCGATGCTTTTGTAGACACAATAGGCGTCAAAGGCAATGTTTCGGTATCATTTTATTATTGTGATGAAAATCTCTTTGTTGATGGCTTGAAAAAGAATTTAGGAATGTTTGATTACTACGTAATTATGCCTCATTTTAAAAACGAAAGTAATAGTCATGTGAGTTATACAGATAAAGCTTTGGAGGCACTCCAAAATATGCCCAAAGACAAACTTATTTTATTAGATACCGTAAAAGAAGGGATTACGGGGAATTATGGTGCAGTATGTCAGGATTTTAAAAATGACATTTACCATGCATTAGAACAAGCATTAGACAAACTTAAAAAATATGAAAAAATTATTTTAATATATCCTAATAATGCTGTATTTCCTTATCCAAGGCTCATTGTCACTGGCTTTAAGGCGTTCTGTATTTCTTATAATTTTAATTTTGAGATAATAAATAATGTAAATGATTGTCTAAAATTAGAAAGTAAAGATGCCTATATAGTGATTGAGGAATCAGATTTGGTCGATTTAGTCCAGCAAACCAAAGCCAAAAAACTAATATTAGGAAAGGATATCGGTGTGATTTCATATAATGAAACTCCGCTTAAATCATTACTTGATATAACCGTTATTAGTACAGACTTTAAAGGCATGGGCATGCTTGCCGCTGATCAGATTTTGTCAAACAAAAAAGAAATAATTAAAAATGAATTTAAATATATTGAGCGTAGTTCTCTATAGCTTCTAAAAGTTCATGATTTACAATTGTGTGAGTTGTCAGTAGCAAGCTCTTTTGTAATGTGAACAGCACATTATCATCCTTATAAAACATAAAACTATTACTTAATGCAGTTAATTAAGCTGGTTAATTGAATTTTATGCATAAACATGTGAATTTCTAAAATTATCAAATGCACTTATTTCATTTTTTTGGCACACAATTTGTAGCCATATACAAAAGCATTTAGTAGTATACGATGTGAATTCTATTCCATTACTCAATACAATTTTAGCTATATTTGTTTTTCCTAAAAAATACTTAATAGTGTCTCAAATAAATAAACTGAAAATATTCAATGATCCAATTTATGGATTTATTACCATTCCTAATGCTTTAATCTACGATTTGGTGCAACATCCTTATTTTCAGCGTTTGAGGCGTATTTCGCAAATGGGATTGTCTTATTTAGTATATCCCGGTGCAAACCATACACGTTTTCATCATGCTTTGGGCTGTATGCATTTAATGCAAAAAGCCGTTGAAGTATTACGATTTAAAGAAATTAGCATCAGTATAGAAGAAGAAAACGCACTATACATTGCTATATTATTGCACGATATAGGTCATGGTCCCTTTTCTCACGCGATGGAAAGCAGTATTGTTGAGGATGTTCATCATGAAGAAATTTCATTATTATTAATGAATGAACTCAATATAGAATTTAACGGTCAATTGAGGCTGGCTATTCAGGTTTTTAAAGGAGAATACCATCGAAAATTCATGCTGCAATTGATTTCGAGCCAGCTAGATATGGATCGTATGGATTATTTAAAGAGAGACAGTTTTTATTCGGGAGTTTCTGAAGGAAATGTAAATTCGGAACGATTGATTCAGATGATGAATGTTGTGGATGATGTATTGGTAATCGAAGAAAAAGGAATTTATTCGGTTGAAAAGTTTTTAATGTCAAGGCGATTAATGTATTGGCAGGTATATTTACATAAAACAAGTTTGGCTGCCGAACTAACATTGACTAAAGTACTAAAACGTGCTAAAGAATTGACCGAAAGAGGTATTGTTCTCCCTTGCAGTAAATCGTTATTATTTTTTATGCAAAATAAGGTAACCTTAGAAACTTTCGATCAAAAAACTGTAAAATTATTTACTAAACTCGATGATTTTGATATTATTAGTGCTTTAAAATCTTGGGAAGACAATGATGATTTTATCCTTTCTTCTTTAAGTAAAATGATTATTAACAGAGACTTATTAAAAATAAAGTTAACTAGTGAAAAGGTTTCTTTGGAAGAATTGCAAATACAAAAAGAACGTTTTTCTAGTCAAAATAAAATCTCTTTGGCCGAATCCAATTATTTTATATTTAAAGGAAAAATAAAAAGCCAGGCCTATAGCAAAATAGCTGAACCTATACGAATATTAAATAAAGATGCCACTATTGAAGATGTTGTAGAGGCTTCTGATCAGCTGAATTTGAAGTCTTTATCAAGGCTGGTAACCAAGTATTATATTTGTTTTCCAAAACAACTGCTTTAAAATTAACATTTAAAACCTATTTTTTATATTTTTGTCGCCATGAATCAAGCCAATCTATTTTTATTACATAGCGTGAGAACTAACTTTTAGTATGTTCTATCTTATCTCTTTTAAAAATACAATACAATAAGATGAAATTTACAGCTGAACAAATAGCAGGAATATTAGAAGGAGAGATTGTTGGTAATGCCAATGTTGAAGTATCCCGCTTATCTAAAATTGAAGAAGGAACTGAAGGTTCGCTTACTTTTTTATCCAATCCAAAATACACAAATTATATATATACAACAAAAGCTTCAATTACAATAGTTAATGATACTTTTGTTCCTGAAAGCCCAATAAACACAACACTTATAAAAGTAAATGATGCCTATAAAGCATTTTCGAAATTACTCGAATTTTATAATCAGGTGAAATTAAATAAGAGTGGTATCGAAAACCCTTCTTTTATTTCAGAGAGTGCTGTTTGTGGCGAAAATCTGTATTTGGGAAGTTTTGGTTATATAAGTGACAATGTAACGCTTGGAGAAAATGTAAAAATATATCCAGGAAGTTTTATTGGTGACAATGTAACTATTGGTAATAATGTGATTATTTTTGCTGGTGCTAAAATTTATTCTGAAACAGTAATTGGTAATAATTGTACCATCCACTCAGGAGCTATTATTGGTGCTGATGGTTTTGGTTATGCTCCAAATGAAGACGGTACCTATAATAAGATACCACAAATAGGAAATGTTATTATTGAAGATAATGTTGATATCGGTGCCAATTCTACTATTGACAGAGCTACATTAGGATCAACCATAATAAGGGCAGGAGTAAAGCTTGATAATCAGGTTCAAATTGCTCATAATGTTGAGATTGGCAACAATACAGTTATTGCGGCTCAATCAGGAATAGCAGGCTCAACAAAAATAGGAGGAAACTGTCTGATTGGAGGACAAGTAGGGATTGTAGGTCATTTAACAATAGGAAATAATGTCCGTATTCAGGCTCAATCAGGGGTTGGACGCAATATAAAAGACAACGAAGTTCTTCAGGGAAGTCCAACTTTTGGGTATTCTGATTTTAGTAAATCGTATGTTCATTTTAAGAATTTACCAAAATTGGTAAAAGAAATAGAAGAGTTAAAAAAACAAATATTAAACCAAAAAAATGGAAACAATGGTTAAACAGAAGACCATCAAAACAGAAATTTCGCTAACAGGAGTTGGATTGCATACTGGAAAGGAAGTAAAAATGACTTTTAAGCCTGCTCCAGTAAACAACGGATTTACATTTGTTCGTGTTGATCTTGAAGGTCATCCTGTTATTGAAGCTGATGCTAATTATGTAGTTAATACACAACGCGGTACTAATTTAGAAAAATTAGGTGTCAAAATTCAAACACCTGAGCATGTTTTGGCAGCCTTGATGGGTTCTGATTTGGATAATATTATTATCGAATTAGATGCTTCTGAACTTCCTATTATGGATGGCTCTTCAAAATTTTTCATGGAAGCTATTGAAGAAGCTGGTATTCAAGAACAAGAATTAAATCGTAATATATATGTTGTAAAAGAAGTAATCTCATTTACAGATGAAGCTTCTGGAAGTGAAATTATGGTAATGCCAAGCGATCATTACAGTGTAACAACCATGGTAGATTTTGGAACAAAGATATTAGGAACTCAAAATGCTACTTTAAAAACGATCAATGATTTCAAAAATGAAATTTCTAATGCTAGAACATTTAGTTTTTTACATGAATTAGAAGCATTGTTAGAAAATGGATTGATTAAAGGAGGAGATTTAAATAATGCTATTGTATATGTAGATAAAGATATTTCCGAATCTACTATGGAAAGCTTGAAAAAAGCTTTTGGCAAAGATGAAATCACGGTAAAACCAAATGGTATCTTGGATAATCTTACTTTGCATTATCCAAATGAAGCTGCAAGACATAAACTCTTAGATGTAATTGGTGATTTGGCTTTAATCGGAACTAAAATTCAAGGAAAAATCATTGCTAACAAGCCTGGGCATTTTGTAAATACTCAGTTTGCAAAAAAAATGTCAAAAATCATCAAAAACGAACAAAGAAATTATGTTCCTACATATGATTTGAATCAAGAACCATTAATGGATATCCATAAAATTATGGCTATGTTACCGCATAGACCTCCATTTTTGCTTATTGACAGAATTATTGAAATGTCTGACAGCCATGTTGTAGGAATGAAAAATGTTACAATGAACGAGAGTTTCTTTATTGGACACTTTCCGAATGCGCCTGTAATGCCAGGGGTTCTGATTGTAGAAGCAATGGCTCAAACAGGCGGAATATTAGTATTAAGTACTGTTCCAGACCCTGAAAACTATTTGACTTTTTTTATGAAAATTGACAATGTAAAATTCAAGCAAAAAGTATTGCCTGGAGATACACTTATTTTTAAATGTGATTTGATTACTCCAATACGCAGGGGAATTTGTCACATGCAGGCAAATGCGTATGCAAATGGGCGATTAGTTGCTCAAGCTGAATTAATGGCACAGATTGCCAGAAAACAATAATTTTTGTTGATTTGATTAATCGTTTATCCGATTGGTCGATTTAGCAGTTAAACGATTAAACAAAATATATGAATCAACCGTTAGCATACGTTCATCCAGGTGCAAAAATCGCCAAAAATGTTGTAATTGAACCTTTTACAACGATACATAACAATGTAATTATAGGTGATGGAACTTGGATAGGTTCTAATGTAACTATAATGGAAGGTGCTCGAATTGGCAAAAATTGTAACATTTTTCCAGGAGCAGTAATAGCAGCAGTACCTCAGGATTTAAAATTTGGTGGAGAAGATTCTCTAGCCATTATTGGAGATAACTGTACAATTAGAGAATGTGTTACTATTAATAGAGGAACTATAGCTTCAGGGCAGACCACTATCGGGAATAACTGCCTGATTATGGCAGCTGCTCATATTGCTCACGATTGCCACGTAGGAGATAACGCAATCATTGTAAATGGTGTTTTATTAGGCGGTCACGTAACTATTGGTAATTATGCAGTTATTGGCGGTTTATCTGCTGTACATCAGTTTATAAGTGTTGGAGATCATGCTATGATTTCTGGAGGTTCTTTGTTGAGAAAAGACGTTCCTCCATATACTAAAGCTGCAAAGGAACCTTTATCTTATGTAGGCATCAATTCTATTGGTTTGAGAAGAAGAGGTTTTTCAACAGAAAAAATTAGAGAAATTCAGGATATCTACCGAATTCTTTATCAAAAAAACTACAATACTACTCAAGCAATTGGTATTATTGAAGCTGAAATGGAAGCAACAACAGAGCGTGATGAAATATTAGACTTTATTCGTAATTCTTCTCGTGGAGTTATGAAAGGATACACAGGAAATTATTAAACACTAAAATAACAAAAGGTAAAACAGATTGCCTTTTTCTTCAAATAAAAAAACGAATACTAAATTACTATAAAATGGCATCTACTTCAGATATTAAAAACGGATTGTGCATCAAATATAACAATGACATTTACAAAATCATTGAATTTCTTCATGTGAAACCAGGTAAAGGACCTGCATTTGTAAGAACAAAATTAAGAAGTTTAAGTAACGGCAAAGTATTGGATAATACATTTTCTGCTGGACATAAGATTGATGAAGTAAGAGTTGAAAATCACAAATTTCAGTTTTTATATCCTGAAGGTGATTTATTTCACTTTATGAATGTAGAAACTTTCGAACAAATCTCTTTAAATAAAAACATTCTTGATTCACCAGATTTATTAAAAGAAGGTGAAAACGTAATGGTAAGTATCAATACTGAGACAGACTTGCCTCTTTCTGTAGATATGCCAGCATCTGTAATCCTTGAAGTTACTTATGCCGAGCCAGGTATAAAAGGTAACACTGCTACAAATGCAACTAAATCAGCTACCGTTGAAACTGGAGCTACTGTAAATGTACCTTTGTTTATTAATGAAGGGGATAAAATAAAAATTGATACTGCATCAGGTTCTTATATGGAACGTGTTAAAGCATAGTTCTAATCCGGATTGAGTTATTGAAACTGAATCCGGATTTTTTACATACAGAATATTAAATTATGAAATTCCCAAAAGTTTACTCTCTACAGCATATTGCAAATTTACTTGAATGTGAGTTTGTTGGTGATGCTATGTTCCCTGTTCATGGAATGAATGAGATTCATGTTGTAGAATCTGGAGATATCGTTTTTGTAGATCATCCAAAATATTACGATAAAGCATTAAATTCTGCAGCTACTATTGTTTTAATAAACAAAAAAGTGGAATGTCCGGAAGGAAAAGCTTTATTGATTTCTACCGATCCTTTTAGAGATTTCAATGTTTTGACAAGGCATTTCAAACCTTTTGAACAAGCAAGTGCTATAGTTTCTCCTTCTGCAAAAATAGGAAAAGGTACTGTTATTCAGCCAAATGCTTTTATTGGAAACAATGTGGTTATTGGCGAAAATTGTTTGATACATGCGAATGTTACCATTTATGACCATACAATTATTGGCTACAATGTGATTATTCATTCAGGTTCTGTTCTTGGTGCTGATGCTTTTTATTACAAAAAAAGACCCGAAGGCTACGATCAATTACTTTCAGGAGGCAGGGTTGTCATTAAAGATAATGTTGAAATTGGAGCGCTATGCACTATTGACAAAGGAGTTACAGGAGATACAACTATTGGCGAAGGAACAAAAATTGACAATCAGGTACATGTTGGACATGATACGATTATTGGTAAAAAATGTTTAATCGCTTCTCAAACTGGTATTGCAGGCTGCGTTATCATTGAAGATGAAGTTACAATTTGGGGACAAGTTGGTACTACAAGCGGTATTACAATAGGAGCCAAAGCTGTTATTATGGGACAGACAGGCGTAACCAAATCAATTGAAGGAGGAAAAAGCTATTTTGGCACTCCCATTCAAGAATCAAGAGAAAAATTAAAGCAATTAGCAAATATCAAGAAGATTCCTGAAATTTTAAATAAACTGAAATAATTATGTCAGCTAAAGAAATTGTAAGAAGTTTTTATAAATCAGATGCCTTCATTAACACAGAAATAATGAAAGAGTATTTACATCCAGAATGTATTTTGGATTGGAATAGCAGTAAAGGATTCATTCAAAGGAATTATGAGGAAATATTAAATATGACTAGTGAAATAAGCAGAGCTTATGTTCGGACAAAAGCTAGAATCAGTCATATTGTCGAAGAAGGCAATATTGTTTCTGTCCGTTTTGATCATTATGCAAAAACAATAGAAAATCCAAGAGAAGAAATGTTTTTGGCTCATATGATGGTTATATGGGAAATAAAAGATAATAAATTATACAGAGGATATCAAATGAGTCAGGTTTCGTAATTATTTTTATTATAAAAAGTATAAAATAATTGCAAAAGCCTTACTTTTGCCAAACAATTTTAAAAACTACATAAAAAATATATCATGAGTGTTTTAGTTAATAAAGATTCAAAAATAATTGTTCAAGGTTTTACAGGCAGCGAAGGAACATTCCACGCTTCTCAAATGATTGAATACGGTACAAATGTTGTTGGTGGTGTTACTCCTGGAAAAGGAGGAACTAAACATTTGGACCTTCCTGTTTTCAACACGGTAAAAGATGCAGTTGAACAAGCTGGAGCTGATACTACAATTATTTTTGTACCGCCTGCTTTTGCTGCAGATGCTATTATGGAAGCTGCAGATGCTGGAATAAAAGTAATCATTGCAATTACAGAAGGAATTCCTGTTGCTGATATGATTAAAGCAAACAGCTATGTTAAAGAAAGAAACGCTAGATTAATCGGACCAAACTGTCCAGGTGTTATTACTCCGGGTGAAGCTAAAGTTGGAATTATGCCAGGTTTCGTTTTCAAAAAAGGAACAGTTGGAATCGTTTCAAAATCTGGAACTTTAACTTACGAAGCTGCTGATCAAGTTGTAAAACAAGGTTTAGGAATAACAACTGCTATCGGAATTGGTGGAGATCCAATCATTGGAACAACTACTAAAGAAGCTGTTGAATTATTGATGAATGATCCAGAAACTGAATGTATCGTAATGATTGGTGAAATTGGAGGTCAATTAGAAGCTGATGCTGCTAAATGGATTAAAGCTGATGGTAACCGTAAACCAGTTGTAGGTTTCATTGCAGGAGTTACTGCTCCAGCAGGACGTACAATGGGACATGCAGGTGCAATTGTTGGAGGTTCTGATGATACAGCTGAAGCTAAAAAACAAATTATGAGAGAAAACGGAATTCACGTTGTTGACTCTCCAGCTGAAATTGGAAAGAAAGTAAAAGAAGTACTTGGATAATTTCCAAATATGAAAATAACAAATTCCAAAAAAGTCTCAATATTTGTTGAGACTTTTTTACATTTTTAAAATGTATGGAATTTTATTAAAAACTTAGCAACTTAGATCCTTAGAATCTTAGCAGCTTAAAAATTAAAAATATGTACAAAGAATTAGAAAAGTTTACAGTAAAAGGGAATTTTACGTTTACACAGGAAGATAGTTTAGAAGAAGTTTGTAACGCTTCAGAATCAGGAAGCGGTGTCTTTGTTGTTTACGCTGTTACAAATGATACTAAAGAATTAATCATGGTTAGTTCTACAGGAACAGTTCAAAATGACGGAACTTTAAAAAGCAAAAATGGTGGTTTACACGACAAAATTGTAAACGGTCAGCAATTTGCAAAAACAGGAAGAAAATATTCTTGGCCAGCACAAATGAAAAAAGAAAGTATTGACGCATTAGAAGTTTTATGGTTTGAAACTTTTAATGATGATGTAAAATCAATTCCAACAAGCGTTGAAGGTCAGATTTTGCAAAATTTCTTAGATGAAACTGGTAAACTGCCAAGATGGAATGTAGCTTTTTAATACATTCTTAATTATTCATAAAAAAAGCTTCACAATAATGTGAAGCTTTTTTTATGGGTTTAAAACAAAAAATTATTTTTCTTTAAAATCAACGGATAAAGAATTCACACAATACCGTTGTCCGGTTTTTGTTGGTCCGTCTTCAAAAACGTGACCTAAATGTCCTCCGCAGTTTGCACAGACAATTTCGGTTCGGGTCATTCCATGTGTTCCATCATGGATATATTCTACTTTTCCAGGGATTGATTCGTCAAATGATGGCCAGCCGCAATGCGCATCAAACTTGGAGTTGCTTTCAAACAGGGGAGTACCGCAGCCACCACAGCAATAAAGTCCATTTTCAAAATGCAGATTATATTTACCTGTATGCGGATATTCGGTTCCTTTTTGGCGAAGAATTCTATAACGCTCAGCACCTAATTCTTCTTCCCACTCTTTTTCTGATTTTATAAAAGGATAATTCATGATTATTTTTTAATAAAATTAATTATTTTTTCAATCACTTGTTGTTCTGCAAGTATCTTTCTGTGACCTAATTTCTCTGTCAGCATTAATTCTCCGTTTTTAAGATGCTTATGGATATTAATTCCTGCTTCTACTGGAACTTCAGGATCATTTTTGTCATGAATCACCAAAATTGGAATCAAAGTTGTTTCCGCAGCTTTATAAGCACTATAATCATTCATTTTCCCTCCATACTTTTGTTCAAAACGGTCGCATAGCAGTTTACTAATTATTGGTTTTAAACCCAATTTTGTAACAAAATCATCTGTAATATCCTGAACAATATCACCGCTTCCGATAATAACTGCTTTATCTGTAGTCAAGCCTTGTTTTATTGCATTCATTACAGACATCCCTCCTAAAGAATGACCAATGACAGCTTCAAAAGGACCAAACTGTTTATCAATTTCAATAATAGAAGCAATAAAATCTACCATTATTGTAGAATTTCCTGGAGATTTACCATGCGCTGGAGCATCAAAACTCACGGTTTCAAATCCTAATTTAATTAATTCATCGGCAATTTTACACAATTGTGTTCCCCTCCCGGACCATCCATGAACTAAAAGTACTTTTTTATCTATATCACTTTTACCATATTCATAAACATTAACTTTTCTATCTATAGCAGGAATTGTAATCATCTGCTGTCTGCTTTTTTCGTCCATTTCGATTTCACGTTTTGGAATCTTATGTTTTATTGGGGTAATGAATAATTTAGAGGCATAGACAACAGCCCATTTTGTTGACAGAAACGCAATAACCTTACCAGAAAGTATTATAATTTTTGGAATTTTTAAAGGTTTAGTGTGTTTTGAGATATTTTTTGTCATATCGTTAAATTTTTTAGAAGTCTTTATATATTAACTTTTTTTAACTAAATTTAAAAAACACAAAAGTACTATAAATTTAATGTTAATATAATTTAGTTTTTCGCAATAAAGTTTACATTTTTTTAAATTTTGTAACTTATTGTGATATTTAAAGAGTAGTAACATTTTAAGAGAATTTTAAATAATTAATTAATGGAAATACTTCACGTGGGTGCAGAATGTTACCCAGCAGCAAAAGTGGGGGGACTGGCAGATGTAATTGGGGCATTGCCAAAATATCAAAATAATGCAGGAAATAATGTTAGTGTAGCTATTCCATGTTATCAGACAGCATTTAGGTTAGAGAATGATTTTGAATATATTCATTCGGGGAAATTAAAATTGGGACATTTCAATTTTCCATATAGCGTAATCAAAGAAACATCAAATAAACTGGGATTTGAGCTTTATTTAATTGAAATACCAGAGCTCTTTGATCGTCCAAATGTTTACAATTACAGAGATGATACAGAGCGCTTTTTATCCTTTCAGATTGCAGTATTGGACTGGATAACAGGACGAAGCGTGACACCTGATATTATTCATTGTCACGATCATCATACTGGATTAATTCCTTTTATGAAAAAGTATTGTCCTAAATATGAAAAATTAAAAGATATACCCACAATTATAACAATTCATAATGGCATATATCAAGGAATTTTTACGTTTAATAAATTGTATTATCTGCCTGAATTTGATTTAATTAACATAAAAGAATTAGAATGGAATAATTGTATTAATTCATTAGCGGCAGCGGTAAAATGTGCTGATGAAATTACTACGGTATCAACAAGTTATCTTAATGAAATTAATTATTCTGATAATGGGCTTGAAACTTTATTTCAGCGTATGAGGCACAAATCAAGAGGAATTCTTAACGGAATTGATTTAGATATTTGGGATCCTAATAAAGACTCAATGTTAGAAACAAATTATTCGGTTAATACAGTTGATGAAGGAAAGCAAAAAAACAAAGAGCATCTGTGTTTTCTTTTTAACATGAATCCCGAAAAACCGCTTTTTAGTTTCATTGGAAGATTGTATAATGAAAAAGGAGCCGATTTATTACCCAAAGTTATATCATCGGTTTTGACAGCTTATAAAGATCAGATTAATTTTTTAATTTTAGGATATGGAGATATTGAGATAGAAAATCATCTTAAACAGTTGCATGAGATTTACAATCATAACTATCACGTTCACATTGGTTATGATGAAAATTTAGCTCATAAAACTTATGCAGGATCAGATTTTATTTTAATCCCATCACGCATTGAGCCTTGTGGTTTAAATCAAATGTATGCAATGCGTTATGGAACAGTTCCAATAGTTAGAAGAACTGGAGGACTGAAGGATACCATTACTGATTTTGAGGATGGTGGAAATGGAATCTGTCATGATCAGGCATCTGTCGAAGACATTTTTGATGCCATACAGAGGGCTTTCGATTTATATTCTGATAAATATACAATCAACCAAATTAGAATTAAAGGAATGAACACAGACCATTCTTGGAAACACGTAAGCCAAGAATATATAGAATTATATAATTTAATTATTACAAAAGGACATGAAAACTAAAAAGAAAAATGTTATTGCTATTATTTTAGGCGGAGGTCAGGGTTCGAGATTATTTCCCCTAACTGCTAGAAGATCAAAACCGGCCGTGCCGATTGGAGGAAAATATAGGTTAGTAGACATTCCAATTTCAAATTGTATCAATTCTGATATTTATAAGATGTTTGTATTGACTCAATTCAATTCGGCCTCTTTAAATGCGCATATTAAAAACACTTATAATTTCAGCATCTTTAGTCATTCTTTTGTTGATATTTTGGCTGCTGAACAGACACCGGATAACCCAACATGGTTTCAGGGAACAGCTGATGCAGTAAGGCAGTGTATGCCGCACTTTTTAAACCATGATTTCGATTATGCCTTAATTCTGTCTGGAGATCAATTGTATCAGATGGATTTTAATGCAATGCTTGAAGCTCATATTGAAGCCGAATCCGATATCACTATTGCAACATTGCCAGTTAATGATAAAGATGCTCCCGAGTTTGGAATATTAAAAACCAATTCTGAAAGCTGTATAGAATCTTTTATAGAAAAACCTGCAAAAGAATTATTGCCTGATTGGACTTCAGAAGTTAGTGACGAGATGAAAAGTCAAGGAAAACATTATCTGGCTTCAATGGGTATTTATATTTTTAACAGAAAACTTTTAATTGAGCTGATGTCTGATACAGAAACGAAAGATTTTGGAAAAGAAATCATTCCGCAGGCTGTTGGGAATAAAAAACTGCTAAGTTATCAATATGAAGGTTATTGGACAGATATTGGAAATATCGATTCATTTTTTGAGGCAAACATTGGTTTAACAGATGATATCCCGCAATTTAATCTGTTTGACAATGACAATAAAATCTATACGAGACCACGATTACTGTCTCCTTCAAAATTCCACAATACATTAGTCGAGAGATCTTTAATTTCAGAAGGCTGTATTATTCACGCCAAAGAAATCACCAAATCAGTTATTGGCAATCGCTCTCGAATAGGAGAGGGAACAGTCATTCAGCACAGTTATGTAATGGGTAATGATTTATATCAAAGCATTGAAGACATCAGGGAAAATATTGAAAATAATATTCCATTGATTGGAATCGGTGAAAGATGCTTCATCCATAATGCAATTGTCGATAAAAACTGCAGAATCGGTAATGACGTATATATAAAAGGAGGTAAACATCTAGAGGATACTGTCAATGAATTATATTGTGTAAAAGAAGGAATTGTCGTGATTCGAAAAGGAGCTATAATTCCAGATGGTTTTACTGTCAAATAAGTCAACTATTTCAAAATTTTATATCTAAAAAACTAATTACACCAAATTGACAGTCCAATTCATTGTACTTTCGATTTGGTGTTATTAGCAATTATGTGCTTTAGCTTTATGAAAAACGAGAATTATTTTTTTTAGACTCAATTCTAAATTTTTCAATTGATAAGTTTATTAAAAGAAATAATTAAGATGTATTATAAAACGATTGCTGTCATTTTAAAAAATCAATCATTTTTATTTAGCGATAATGTCAAAAAAAAGTTGCTCAATACCATAATTTCATTTGTTATTCATAACAAATAATGCGTATTGGCTCAAATTAATCGATTATTTACATTTCTTAAAATTAGTTTCTATAAACCCTTAATATTTACTAAATTTCATATTCAATTTAACTACTACTATGCAGAATCAAACCCGTATAATTATAGAAAATGTTTTACCGCAGCTCAACAGCGGCAGTTTTGCCATTAAAAGAATAGTTGGTCAAAAAGTGATTGTCACTGCCGAAGTTTTTTCAGATGGACATGATGTTGTAGAAAGCTGTGTGAAATTCAAACACGAGTCTGAAGATAATTGGCAGGAAGTTCGAATGACACATATTCAAAATGATGAATGGTCTGCTGAATTCCATGTTAAAAAACAAGGAAAATATACCTATTTCGTAGAAGGCTGGGTAGATTATGCATTAAACTGGCAGCATGGTACGGAACGAAAAATCAATGACAATCAATATGTAAAATCTGAGTTGCTGGAAGGCGCTGAATATGTTCGTGCTATTCTTAATTTGGTTGATGCTGCCGACAATGAATATCTTAATAGGTTAGTTTATTATTTTACAACAGAATCCGAATACGATAATGCGGTCAGAGAAACAAAATCGGAAGAACTTTTTAGAATTTTTAAAAAATACCCAATCCGATTTTTAGAAAATAAATCAATTGATTTAGAAATATATGTAGACCGTAAAAAAGCACTTTTCAGTACTTGGTATGAATTTTTTCCGCGTTCGGCATCAGAAGAAGATGGAAAACACGGTACTTTTAAAGATTGTGAAAGATTATTACCGCGTGTTGCAGAAATGGGATTTGACACACTTTATTTTCCACCAATTCATCCAATTGGTGAAGTAAACAGAAAAGGTAAAAACAATGCAACAAATGCCGAATATGGTGATGTTGGCTCCCCTTGGGGAATCGGTTCGCATCACGGCGGACACAAATCCACTCATCCCGAACTTGGATCGATTGAAGATTTCAAAGAATTGGTACAAAAAGCAAAACATTTAGGAATCGAAGTAGCAATGGACTATGCCTTGCAGGCCGCTCCAGATCATCCTTATGTCAAAGATTTTCCACAGTGGTTCAAATGGAGACCCGACGGAACGGTGCAGTATGCCGAAAATCCTCCAAAAAAATACCAAGACATTCAGCCTATTTATTTTGAAAGTTCCGACTGGAAAAATCTATGGAAAGAACTATTAGATGTTGCTTTATTTTGGATTGAGGAATGTGATATTCAAATTTTCAGAGTTGATAATCCGCATACAAAACCTTTTTATTTTTGGGGCTGGCTAATCGCCGAAATTAAAAAGAAGCATCCGAATGTTTTATTTTTAGCTGAAGCTTTCACCCGCCCGAAAATCATGAATGAGCTGGCAAAACAAGGTTTCAGCCAATCATACACTTATTTTACGTGGAGAAATACCAAACAAGAATTGACAGAATACGTTGAAGAATTAACGCAATCAGAACAAAAAGAATTTTATAGACCTAATTTTTGGCCTAATACGCCGGATATTAATCCTTTTGCTCTGCAGTATGGAAATGAGTCTGTTCATCTGCAAAAGTACTTTTTGGCAGCAACATTAAGTTCCAATGTTGGGATTTACGGTCCCGTTTTTGAATATATGGTAAGTACGCCAATGGCTCCAGGCAAAGAAGAATATTTACATTCTGAAAAATACCAATGCTACAAATGGGATTGGAACATTCAAAACAAACTCACTACGCTGATTACCCGAATTAATACCATTAGAAAAGAACAAATTTCGTTGCAGCAAACCAATAATATTGTTTTTTGCGAAACTAATAATGACCAAGTAATTGCTTATTATAAGTTTGATGATGATAAGCAGGACGAAACTTTAATGATAGTCAGTCTCGATCCACACCATACAGGCAAAGCATTGATTAAACTGCCTGTTGATAAAATTGGAACACATAACATTCAGATTACTGATTTGATTACCGGAAATTTCTATTCATGGGATAATGAATGGAATTATATAGAACTTCCTTCAGAATTGCCTTTTCATCTTTTTAAAATCCATAAATGATGGCTGAAAAAATTAACGAAGCCGAATATCAAAATCCATTTGTATTTCATACCAATTGGAGTGATGCTTTTGAAGACGAAAGTTTTGTTAAAATTTTTGCCTCCGATATTTTAGAAAATTATATTATCAATAAAAGATGGTACGGAGGTAAAGCAAGTACCCTAAAATATATTGAAATTGTACATTCTTTTAAAATAAATTCAAGTGACAACACATACTACGGCGTTTTATTAGAAGTTAATTTTAAAGAAGCTTTTTATCAGCATTATTTTATGCCGTTGGCTTTTATGTCCGAAGAAGATTTGGATACAAATACAGTAATTGCACCAGTTGTAATGAATGAGCAGGAAGGTTATCTTGTTGATGCTTTACATCAGGAGGATTTCAGGAAATTGCTTTTTGAGAAAATTATTCATTCCAAAAAGAGTGAAGAGTCAAAAGTAAAATACCATAAAGGTAAAGCATTACATGCTAAAGAATATGTTTCATCTCATTTTATGGGAGTTGAACAAAGTAATACTTCCATAATTTTCAATGATAATTTAGTTCTAAAAATTTTCAGGAGAATATACATCAGCATGAATCCTGATTATGAAATAAGCCGTTTTCTAACTGAAAGAATGAATTTTGATCATTCCCCGGCATATACAGGAAGCATTAGTATTGTATCTTCTGACGGAAATATCACTCTTGGTCTAATGCAGGAATTAGTTCCTAATCAAGGCGATGCGTGGAAATATATGCTGGAAGAAGCCGATCGGGTTTTCGAGAATTTGCACACCAAAAAAATCTCAATTGCCAAACTTCCTGACATTGATTTATTTAAACGGTTAAAATTAAATGATGTCCCCCATGAAATTATAGATTGGGCGGGATTGAGTATTTTTCTAAAAATAAAAACGTTAGCAACCCGAACAGCCGAAATGCATATTGCGTTGGGTAGTGACATTCATGAAACAGCATTTACACCGCTTACATACAATGGTGATTATTCGGTTTGGTTAAAAAACCGATTAACGTATCAGTTTCAAAACCGATTGAATATTTTAGAAAATAATCTGCATAAACTCGATGGATTAGCATTAGAATTAGCCAATCAGTTTTTGGATCATAAAAAAGAAATCCGAAAAGTTTTTCTTGATTTTGACTGGACACAGATGAAATCAGAGCGTATTCGGATTCATGGCGATTATCATTTGGGACAAGTTTTAGTTAATGGAGATGATTTTTACATTCTTGACTTTGAAGGGGAACCCGAAAGTACCATTAGAGACAGAAAAGTAAAACAACCGCCATTGAAAGATGTTGCCGGGATGTTTCGTTCTTTTCATTATGCTATTTATGCGACTATCTTCAACAGCAATGATAAATATCCATATGAGCAGGATGAACTTTTTAAGGCTGGAGAAATTTTATACAAATATTTTGTAGGCGTTTTTCTGAATACCTACATCGAAGTGGCCCAAGCCGGCAATCTAAATATTGGATATCAAAAAGAAATTGATTTTTTACTGAAATACTGCCTTTTAGAAAAAGCAGTTTACGAACTGGGATATGAATTAAATTCCCGACCGAGATGGTCTGTAATTCCGCTGACAGGAATTGCCAGCATAATGGAGTTTAATAAATTTTAATAATGATAATTGATTACAATTTCACAAGAAAATAAAATACAAAAATGAACAAAGTACAAACCTACTCACTCTTTACAGACTTCGATATTGATTTATTTAAAGCAGGTAAACATTTTAGACTTTACGAAAAATTTGGAGCACATCTTATAGAAGTTGATGGCGTAAAAGGCGTTTATTTTGCCGTATGGGCGCCATCGGCAAGAACGGTTTCTGTTGTCGGCGATTTTAATTACTGGATTCAAGGAGAACATTCATTGCAGGTGCGTTGGGATTCATCCGGTATTTGGGAAGGATTTATTCCTGGAATTGAACAAGGAACTACTTATAAATATAAAATACAATCCAACAACGGTGGAATTATTACCGAAAAAGCAGATCCATTTGCTTTTTATTGCGAAAAACCGCCACATACAGCTTCTGTAATTTGGGATCTTGACTACAAGTGGAAAGATAAAAAATGGATGCAGACCCGCAAAGAACATAATGATTTAGACAAACCATATTCGGTTTATGAAGTTCATTTAGGTTCATGGAAAAGACATGGAGAAGAAAATCGGTTTTTGACCTATCTGGAATATGCCGAAGATTTAGTGAAATATTTAAAAGAAACTGGTTTCACGCATGTAGAATTCATGCCTATTATGGAATATCCTTACGATCCATCGTGGGGCTATCAGTTAGTTGGCTATTTTGCTCCAACATCTCGTTTTGGAAACCCGCAGGATTTTATGGTATTGGTAGATAAGCTGCATCAGGCGGGTATTGGAGTTATTCTTGATTGGGTTCCTTCGCATTTTCCGGAAGATGCTCATGGATTAGGATTTTTTGATGGATCCAATTTATTTGAACACCCAGACCGTAGAAAAGGATATCATCCTGATTGGAAAAGCTTAGTTTTTAATTATGGACGAAATGAAGTCCGTTCCTTTTTAATCAGTAATGCACTGTTTTGGTTACACCATTATCATATTGACGGATTGCGTGTAGATGCGGTTGCTTCAATGCTGTATCTGGATTATTCCAGAGAAGAAGGCGAATGGGAACCAAATATTTATGGTGGTAGAGAAAACTTGGACACCATCAGCTTTTTGAAAGATTTTAATGAAGCTGTATATGCAAATTATGAAGGAGTGCAGACAATCGCTGAAGAAAGCACCTCGTTTCCAATGGTTTCAAGACCTACATTTGCCGGTGGATTAGGTTTTGGAATGAAATGGATGATGGGCTGGATGCATGATACATTAGAATATTTTCAGAAAGAAACAGTTTATAGAAAATACCATCAAAACGATTTAACTTTTTCTATGACCTATACTTACACAGAAAATTTTATGTTACCGCTGTCTCATGATGAAGTAGTTTATGGCAAAAAATCTATTGCAGGAAGAATGCCTGGAGACGAATGGCAAAAATTTGCTAATCTCCGATTGCTTTATGGCTACATGTTTACCCATCCTGGAACCAAATTATTATTTATGGGATCCGAGTTTGGTCAAAGCAGTGAATGGGATTTTCAAAACAGCCTGGATTGGCATTTATTACAGTACCCTTTTCATAATGGAATAAAAAAGACTATAACCAAGCTCAATAAGTTATACAAAACTGAACCTGCTTTACATGAAAAACAGTTTAGCCCAGAAGGATTTGAATGGATTAATTATTCAGATCATGAAAATGCGGTGATGTCTTTTATTAGAAAAGGAAATAATCCAAAAGATGATTTAATTATTGTTCTCAATTTTACTCAGGTAGTAAGAGAAAATTATCAAATTGGAATTCCAAAATCAGGGAAATTGGTCGAAATATTTAATAGTGATGATACTGATTTTGGCGGAAGCGGAGTAAAAACAAATAAAAACCTAGCTGTAAATATCAATCCTTATGACGGCAAAGAATATTCTGTTTCACTGACACTTCCCCCTTTAGGAGTAATCGTTTTTAAAATGGATGATAAATAATACTAAATCACATAAAGAGCTGAATACAAAACAGTAATAATATAGTATTGAAAAATTAATGCTGGAATACTTTAATTTTTGTTTTTCCAATTAAAAAATAAATAAATTAGCAGAAAATAAAAAGACAGATATGGCAGATTTAGCAAAGGGAAGCAAAAAATTATTAAACGCATGGGCATTTTACGATTGGGCAAATTCAGTTTACACACTTACAATTGCATCTGCTGTATTTCCAATATTTTATGATGCTTTGTTTTCAGATAGTAATCATTATATTGATGTTTTTGGATTTCATTTAAAAAACTCAGCTTTAATTAGTTTTACTACGGCAGCTGCCTTTTTAGTTATTAGTTTTATGTCTCCTTTGTTATCTGGAATTGCTGATTATGTTGGAAATAAAAAATCATTTCTGAAATTTTTCTGCTATTTAGGAGCGTTGTCCTGTATGGGATTGTACTGGTTTAATCTCGAAAACATTTATATAGGCCTTGCTTTTTATTTTTTCGGATTGATAGGATATTGGGGAAGTTTAGTTTTTTATAATTCGTATCTGCCAGATATTGCTTTTCCAGAGCAGCAGGATAAAATTAGTGCTAAAGGTTATTCTTTAGGGTATATAGGAAGTGTGATTTTATTGGTCATCAATCTAGCAATGATTATGAAACCAAAACTTTTTGGAATTACAGGAACTGATGGTGAAGCGGCAATGAAAGCCATGCGTTATTCATTTATAATGGTAGGAGTTTGGTGGATTTTATTCAGTCAGTATACTTATTATTATTTACCAAAGGGAAATAAAAAAACAGGAGAAAAATTAACGAAGTCAGTTGTTTTTAACGGATTCAAAGAGTTGAAAAAGGTTTGGTTATTATTAAATGAAAACATTCCACTAAGACGTTATTTGGGAGGTTTTTTTGTTTCAAGTATGGGAGTACAGACTGTTATGCTGGTTGCAACTTATTTTGGAGCACAGGAAATTCAATGGTCATCGAAAGAAGAAAGCACAATAGGATTGATTATCTGCATTTTATTAATACAATTAGTAGCTGTTATTGGAGCTCTTTTAACTTCGAGAGCTTCCGCAAAATTTGGAAATGTTCCCACCTTAATTTTTATCAATAGTATTTGGGCTGTATTTTGTGGCCTTGCTTTTTTTATAACATTACCTATGCATTTTTATATAATGGCAACAGTTGTCGGATTTGTAATGGGAGGAATCCAGTCTTTGTCACGATCCACCTATTCAAAATTATTGCCAGATACTGAAGACACTACTTCATTCTTTAGTTTTTATGATGTTGCAGAGAAAATAGGAATCGTAATAGGAATGTGCGTTTATGGTATTATCGATCAAATTACAGGAAGCCCGAGAATGGCGATCGTTGTTTTAGCAGTCTTTTTTGTAATTAGCATCTTTTTATTAAGACGTGTTCCAAAAAAAGAAGCTCTATCAAAATAAACTTTGCTAAAATTGTATCTTCTAAAGAAACTTTTAGGATTACAAAATTTAAATTCACAAAAACTCATATCCTAACTAACCTTGCAATATCTAATTGCAGAGTTAATTTAGGTATTGATTTTTGTAGTTATATTAATGCTTTTTTTAACTACAATTCATCTTGAAAAGATTCAAAAACAGCATTTTTATCCGTTTTTGACAGATAATTGACTTTTTAAACATAAAAAAATGAATAAATAAGTCATTGTTATTCAGTAGTTTATTGAATATTTTAATAAAATCAACAACTGTGTCCGTTTTTTTTTACAATAATTAAATTACAGTCAATTATATTTGCACAAAAATAGCTTTAAAATGTTGGAAATAATTACGGAAATTTGAGGAAATAATTACGGTAATTTAGTTAAATATATCTTTCACTTCTGCTTTTAAGTTGTGAACTTAATCAAATTATAATAACTATTTTCTTATGATTTTCAGATTAATTTAATGCTTATTTTATTAGAAATGTTTTTGTAATAAACCCATTAATCTACTATTTATAAAAAAATAACTAAACTATGAAAAAAATCGTTTTTGCATTTCTGCTAATGACCGCTATGTCCCAAGGACAATCCTTTAGATACGATAGACTATTCCTTGAAAGCGGAATTGGAGTAGGAATCCCATTATCTCAAGTTTCTCCCTCAGGAACAAGTAATGGAAGTATTTCTAAAAGACATTTTCAAGGAGCCTTACGCTATATGTTCAACGAAAATGTTGGATTATCAGGAAGCTTAAATTATGATCATTTTATAAATAATTTAAATCAAAGAAACGAACAAAAACTAGCGGGTCTAGAATTAGTCTATAATATTGGTAAAACTCTTGAATTGTATGGTAATTCAGATAATTTTACATTATTAATGCACGGAGGTGTACAAGCAGGCATAATGTCAGGTACATATAATGGTCGAGATTATATTGGAGCTGTAGTATTTGGTATTAAACCCGTATGGGCATTTAATGATAAGGTTTCATTTTTTGCTGATTTAACATACAAAAATATTCTTAAACAAGATATTTATTATAATGGACAAAATACAACTTATCCTAATCCAGGCTCATTTTCCAGCGGTCAAATTGGTTTAACTTTTGGAATTATTGCTTCTTTAGGACAGAACCGTACGAATGCGGATTTTTTCCATATCAGATAATAACAAAGAACATATATTGATAGAATTATTAATTATTCTAAGACACAAAGAGGCTATACTAATATTAGATAGCCTCTTTTTATATTTTGCAATGCGATTTTCTATGTACTCTCGTTTTAAAAGCGCGAACAAAAATTTAAGAATTCACTTAATGAAATTACATATATTGTCTTTCGTAGTTTTAAATACATATGATATACAGTTAAAATAACATCTTTGCTGAAAAGTGATTTGAGGTGGTTTTATGAAAATAAAATATTCTCGATATTCTTAAAGTTGATGTGTACGTCTGAGTGATGGAAGCAAGTTACCGAAGTAACGCGTACAGCACGACAGTATTAGAGAAAGGGGGCGACTAAGCGATGGTATGAGTTGCCCTCTTTTTCTAATGGTGGCACGCTCAATGTCTTTTTGATGTAAGAAACTATGCGAGAAGTCTTGGTTTCTATTTATTGGTTAATATGTGCTGTTTAATTCTTTTTAAACTTTAGAAATGTAAAAAAATGGTTTATTTTTACACTAAAATAACTTTAATACTCATAGAATGGATTGGATAACTGCCAAAGAATTTGAAGATATAACTTATAAAAAATGCAATGGTGTTGCCAGAATTGCATTTAACAGACCTAATGTACGCAACGCTTTTAGACCAAAAACAACGTCCGAATTATATCAGGCATTTTATGATGCTCAAGAAGATACTTCTATCGGGGTAGTTTTACTTTCTGCGGAAGGTCCTTCTTCTAAGGATGGTGTATATTCATTTTGCAGCGGAGGAGATCAAAATGCCCGGGGACATCAAGGCTATGTAGGGGAGGATGGACAGCATCGGTTGAATATTCTTGAAGTGCAGCGTTTAATTCGTTTTATGCCTAAAGTAGTAATTGCAGTAGTTCCTGGTTGGGCTGTTGGCGGCGGACACAGTTTACACGTAGTTTGTGATATGACTTTGGCGAGTAAAGAACATGCTATTTTTAAACAAACGGATGCTGATGTAACTAGCTTTGACGGTGGATATGGCTCTGCTTATCTAGCGAAAATGGTTGGTCAGAAAAAAGCGCGTGAAATTTTCTTTTTAGGTCGAAATTATTCTGCTCAAGAAGCTTTTGAGATGGGTATGGTAAATGCGGTTATTCCGCATGATGAGTTAGAAGATACTGCCTATCAATGGGCTCAGGAAGTTTTGGGTAAATCTCCTATGGCGATCAAAATGCTCAAATTTGCTATGAACCTTACTGATGATGGTATGGTAGGACAGCAAGTATTTGCTGGAGAAGCAACAAGGTTAGCTTATATGACAGAAGAGGCTAAAGAAGGCAGAAATGCTTTTCTTGAAAAGCGCAAGCCAAATTTTGAGAAAAAATGGCTGCCATAAAAAGGCTACGGATTTAATAGTCTAAATTGTATAAAAGTTTAAGGTTTTAAGTTTTATAACTTATTGCTGGAAACAAAAAATATTAAATGGAAAATTTTATAAACGAAACTATCGATACTACACAGCTTCCAAAATTCGAAGAAGTACAATTTTCTTTATTGCATCCTAATTATTGGAAGGTAATTTTGATAGGGCTGACTCTATTTTTTTTATTGATAGATATAGGAGCAGTTCTGGTTTTACAATTTAATGAAGAACTTTCTCCATTTGTCATTGAACTAATTATTGTCTATGTAGTTTTGCTGTTATTGGTATTACTTGTGTCAAGAATAAGTTTTAGAAAAAAAGGATTTGCATTTCGTACTCACGATGTGCTTTACAGACACGGAATCATCGCTACTAATACACTTATAATTCCTTATAATAGAGTACAGCATGTCGCTTTACATGAAGGATTACTGTCTAGGTATTTTGGTTTGGCCAAAATTGAGATTTTTACCGCTGGAGGGAGTTCAAGTGATATTCAGATTCCTGGAATAGCCAAAGAGCAAGCCGAAAATATCAAACAGTTATTGATGGGTAAAATTCAAAAGCAATTATAATGGGAGCCGATTTTAATCAGCCTCAGCGACAATCTATTGTTGGAATTTTTGTAATGTTTGTGTATTCACTGCAAAGATATGCTAAAGCTTTATGGCCTTTATTGGTCATATGTATTCTGAAATTTAATGAATTTGATAAATTTAATGTGTTAATAGGAATATTGGTTGTTTTTGCTTTTTTTGCTATTATGGGAATTGTTTCTTATTTAAAACACTTGAATTTTACGTTTTATATCGATTCCGAAAATGATGAGTTTATCATAACAGAAGGAATTTTTAATAAAACTAAAACCGCGATACAGCTTTATAAAATTCAGCAGGTAAATATTAATCAGTCGTTAATACAAAGATTGGTAGGTGTTTATGAATTAGCTGTAGACACTGCAGGTTCCAATAAAAAAGAAGGAAATATCAAAGCCATTTCTCATGAACTGGCATTGGATTTAAAAGCTCGTTTATTGGAAAATGAAAGTAAAAAGTCTTTAAATACTGAGGAAACAGTTCTTTCCTTGGAAGAAAATTTAATAGAAAAAGTTATTGAATCGGAAGTTCCATTTATAAAGATTAGTTTTTTGAGTTTATTGAAAATCGGTATTACTTCTAACTATGTGAAAAGCTTTTTCGTCCTGTTAGCTTTTTTTATCTCACTTTTTGACCATATCAAGCAAATTACTGGCAGAGACGTTTTGCACGATGAAAACATCGAAAATTATGTCGATAAAAGTCAAGTTACATCTGCTTTTTTGATTTTATTTATTGCCTTTTTTTTGACGGTAATCATTATTAATTTAGTCCGAACTATATTTACTTATTTCGATTATAAAATCGCCAGACAAAAAGGTTCACTGTTGCTTTCTTATGGTTTGCTAAATACAAAAAGCGCTATCATAAAGCCTAAGAAGGTTCAGATTACCAGTATTACCCAAAATTTCTTCCAAATGAAGATGAATGTTTTAAATATCAAAATAAAACAGGCGACAGGCGGAGATGATGAAGGGAAAAAACAGCTTATTGAAATTCCAGGCTGTAATCAAACGGAAAAAGAAGCGATTCTTAAATTGCTTTTTCAGAAAATCCCTGAAAAAGGAGTTATGCTAAAACCAAATTTCAGAAAACTCGGTTTTTCTATTTTTCTTACAATTGGACTTCCGTTACTAGGATTTTATTTTGTCAGAGATTTGATTATTGAGCAACTGCCTACGATTGATTATTTAGTATTGTTATTTGTTGTTTTTATAAGTACAGTTCAGTTTTTTATATTCAAAAATAATCGGCTGTACATAAATCATGACTTTATAATTGTACAAGATGGTGCTTGGGATATAACAAATAAAATTATCCTGCCCAGTAAAATTCAGGCCATTACAACTTCACAGCTTTTTTGGCACAAAAATATCAATATTGGTTCCTTAACTTTGCATACCGCTGGAGGTAATATTAGTTTTCAATTAGGTAATTTTACAACCATAAAACAATATGTCAATCTTTGGTTGTACGAAATGGAAACCTCCGACAGTAATTGGATGTGATAAAAAGAGGTAAAAAAAATAGAACTTAGAAAATAGAGATTAGAGTTGGCAGTTTAAACTATTAAACAATTTTAAACTGTTTCAAAATCCTTAAACAATCAAACAACAAAAATGAAACACTGGATTGAAGCAGCAAGATTAAGAACATTACCGTTATCAGTTTCTGGAATAATTGTCGGAAGTATGTATGCACTGGCAAACCCTACTGAAAATGAACTCACACCATCAGAGAATTTTAGTTGGCAAATATTTGCTTTTGCATTATTAACAACTTTAGGATTGCAGGTGCTTTCTAATTTTGCTAATGATTACGGAGACGGTGTAAAAGGTACCGACAATGAAGACAGAGTAGGGCCTAAGCGTGCCATTCAAAGCGGTGTGATTACACCGCAAGCCATGAAAAAAGCTTTGGTTATTACATCAGTGCTTACATTGTTTTCGGCAGTATTCCTGATTTATGTAGCTTTTGGAGAGAGTAATCTTGTTTATTCTTTATTTTATTTAGGGTTAGGGATTTTAGCTATTGCTTCTGCAATTCGTTATACTGTTGGGAGTTCGGCTTACGGATATCGTGGATATGGCGATATTTTTGTATTTGTGTTTTTTGGATTGGTAAGTACTTTGGGGGTTAATTTTCTGTATTCAAAACAATTGGATTTGGTACTTATTTTACCAGCTGTAGCAATTGGTTTATTGAGTGTAGGTGTTCTGAATTTGAATAATATGCGTGACCAAGCTTCGGATGCTAAATCAGGAAAGAATACCGTTGTAGTGAAAATAGGTGCCGAAGCAGCAAAAAAATACCATTTCTTCTTAATTATTGGTGCTATGGTTTCGGTTTTATTTTTTGCAGTATTAAGTGGTTTTAAGTTCGATCAATATTTATTTTTATTGGCATACATTCCGCTAACGAAGCATTTAATTACAGTTTCCAAAAATCAAAACCCAAAATTACTTGATCCCGAGTTAAAGAAAGTGGCATTAAGCACCTTTTTGTTATCCATATTATTGTCATTATGTATGATTTCATTGATTTCTGATCTTATTGTGAATATTTTCTTAGGAGGAAGATAGAGAGTAACATCAATAGCAATTTCAAAATTCAATGGCGATGTCAAAAGTCAATCGAAATAGTTTCTTTTAATTTTTTTAGATATTTTAGCTTTTTTTCAATTTAAAACATAACTAAAATGAAAATAACATTCTACGGTCACGCCTCTTTGGGAATTGAAGTGAGTGGTAAACACATTCTTGTAGATCCTTATATTTCGGCCAATACTAAAGCCACGCATATTGATATCAATACTCTGAAAGCGGATTTTATTCTGTTGACGCATGCTCACGGCGATCATATATTTGATGTTGAAGCTATTGCTAAACGAACCAATGCAGTGATTGTTTCCAATGCTGAAATTGCGGGTTATTACGCTGAAAAAGGGTTTCAATCGCATCCCATGAATCACGGCGGAAGCTGGAATTTCGATTTCGGAAAAGTCAAATATGTAAACGCGATTCACTCCAGTTCTTTTCCTGACGGAAGCAATGGCGGTAATCCAGGCGGTTTTGTAATCGAAGGCGAGCACAAGAACATCTACATCGCTGGAGACACTGCTCTTACGATGGATATGAAATTGATTCCGATGCGAACTAAACTTGATTTAGCAATTTTCCCTATTGGTGACAATTTCACTATGGATGTTGATGATGCTATAATTGCTTCCGATTTTGTGGACTGCGATAAAATTCTGGGCATTCATTACGATACATTTGGCTATATTGAAATCAACCACGAAGAAGCTATCAAAAAATTTTTCGATAAAGGAAAAGATCTGATGCTGCTTGAAATTGGCGGTTTCATAGAATTATAATTAGGAGCTATTTCCTGCTATCCGTTTCAATCTTGCTGGCCGAACACCGGCCAACAAGGATTTTCACTTCTATCAGGGCTAGGGCATTCGGGATTTCAAGATCATTTGTTTCAAACCAGACCAATTTTTTTAATAATGACCAAACAGTTTCTTTCAATAATTACACTTTTATTTACAGCCCTAGCATTTCCTCAGCAAGACGGCTATTGGGACAAAGAGAGGTCCACTACCAAAGATATAAAGGTTTCAGCTAGAGACCGAATTGTGATTAAAATCGAGGATCTGCCTGTAGGGACTACCGAAATCGTTTATAGAATCACGCTTTTGGACGAAAATCAGCAATTGGCCAGCAGTTTGGTTTCGGTTTTAAAATCAATACCCGATCCTACAGGGATTAGTCAAGGTTCTGCTGGAGCTGTTTTTGTTCTGTCAAAAATATCAGGGGATGATAAATGTACGTATGCTATTTTCTCCAAAGAAGATTTGGCTGAGCAATATAAAGATTCCGGTAAAACTTTAGAATCCTGCTTGATTCAAAATGAACCTGTAAGTAAAGATGCCAAACGGCTTTCTGTAGATAAATCTAGTTGTCTGAGTAATGATAACGGTTCTTTGTGGTTTGGTTTTGAAAGTAAAAACTGGATCATGAACCAAAAAATTATATTGGAAGTTGTGCCTTGGGTGGATAGAAAATTAAGCCGAGGATGGAGTCTTGACAACCGAAAATCCATTATTGAACAATGTAAAACTTCCAGTTTGGCTCAAAAAATGACCAATTCGGATAATTTTTGTGTATGCGTATCGGAAAGAATTCAAGCCAAATACAAATTTCAAGAGTTTCAAAAGCTGTTACCGATGGAACGTTCCAAAATTTTTAAAGACGCGGGCGATGTTTGCTTAAGCGAAACAAATACATCTCCGACCGTTTCTGCTGATTTGCGCAAAGAAGCTTCACTTTTAATAAAAAATGGCAAATATGGTACTGCAATTGAGAAATTAGCCGTAATAATCAACAGTGGTAAAGCTACAGTCCTGGATTATAATTCTATCGGGAGCTGTTATCTTTTGACCAAACAATACGGAAAAGCATTAAAGTATCTTCAAGATGGTGAAAAATTGGATAACACGGAGCTTTTAGTTCAGTTAAATCTTGCTCATGCATATTTACTGAATAACAATTACAAAGAAGCCAAAAAAATCTACAAGAAATACCAAAATCAAAACGTTACAGACAGTTTAAGCTGGATTCAAAAAACCGAACAGGATTTCAAAGCTTTCCAAAAAGCTGGAATTCAAAACGAGGATTTTGAGAGAGTTTTAAAGTTGATGAAGGAGTAGAATTTGTTCTTAACAAAAAAATAGAAAGAAGTAAAATATGCTTAAAAAATTAAACGAGATAAATACAAAAAAAAAATGTGAAAAAACTGCGAATGCTATTTTGATATTGTTGATTCTTCATTTACTTTTTGTTTTTTTAATTTATTATTCTACAGCATTCATTTATGAAAATCCTTTTATCCCAAAATATTTAGCTTTTGAAATTTTTGCTCCATATGCAAGAAAAGGAGTTATTTTAACCCTTGGAGTATTGATAGCTACAATATTGAAAATGTTCAAGCAGAATTTATTCTTAATTTTAGTTTGCGTACTTTCTATTTCAATATATTATCTTACGAATTTTGAGCCTGATTTTACAGATTATAAGAAGTTAAAATCTGAATACCGAACAAAGGCAGTAAAATAAAAAGGATAAAATCTAAAACTTAAAATATGTTTGCATCCTACCACAAATACATACTAAATTTCAAACATCCATCAGGAACTTCCCGTGGTGTGATGACCGAAAAAGAAACCTGGTTTATCGTTTTGGAAAAAGACGGTAAAAAAGGAATAGGTGAGTGCGGTATTTTGAGAGGTTTGAGTATTGACGATCGTCCTGATTATGAAGAAAAACTAAAATGGACTTGCGACAATATTCATCTTGGCAAAGACCAGCTTTGGGAAGCGTTATTAGAGTTTCCTTCAATTCAGTTTGGAGTCGAAATGGCGTTCCTGTCTTTGGCTAGTGAAAATCCTTTTTTACTCTTTCCTTCTAGCTTTACAAATGGTAAAAAATCAATCGCAATAAACGGGTTGGTCTGGATGGGAGAAGAGGCTTTTATGAAGCAGCAAATTGAAGAGAAATTAGCCGATGGATTTCGATGTATAAAACTTAAAATTGGAGCCATAGATTTTGAGAAAGAACTGCAATTATTGCGTTATATTCGACAACATTTTAGTTCAGACCAGGTTGAAATAAGGGTCGATGCTAATGGTGCTTTTGATTCAAATGAAGCTTTATTTAAGATAACACAATTAACTGAATTTAAATTACATAGCATAGAGCAACCGATTCAAAAAAACAACACTGACAGTATGGCAGAGCTGTGTAAAACCACTCCTTTTCCTATTGCTTTGGATGAAGAGCTGATTGGAGTGTTTACTGTTACGGAGAAAGAAGATTTACTGATTAAAATCCAACCGCAATACATCATTTTGAAGCCTAGTTTTGTGGGTGGATTTCGTGGTACACAAGAGTGGATTTCGTTAGCTGAAAAGCATCATATTGGGTGGTGGATTACCTCCGCTTTAGAAAGTAATATTGGACTGAATGCAATCGCACAATGGACATTTACACTTAATAATACGATGCCACAAGGATTAGGAACCGGAGCTTTATACACTAATAATTTTGATTGTCCTTTACAGGTTTCAAAAGGTCAGTTATGGTACAGTAGTGAGTTGAATTGGGACTTTGATATTGATGCATTTTAATTAAAACGAGAATTGCTTATATGAAGTTTTTGCGAGAGTGATGGAAGTGGAGATCTTTTTTTGAGAGGCTTTTTTTGCCTATCAAAAAAAAGCGGGAACGGACAGCACGACCCGTAGGGACTCGCCTAAATTAATAAATTTGTTTATTAGGTTATCAGATTCTGTATAAAATAAAAAGGCTCAAAACGGTTTAATTGTTTTGAGCCTTTTTGTATGTTATAAAACTGAAGTTTGTTTAATAAGGCAATACTCTTTTGTTTTTTGCTTCTTCCAAAAGTTCGGCTACGGCCAAATAAAAGGCACTGCTTCCACAAATTACACCAATTGCTCCAGCAACCGGGGCTAAAGATTCGATACCAGTGAATTTTTCTACAGCTAAAACAAAAAACAAAACAGTCAAGGATAGAAATACAAATTGCTGTACTTTGCTTCCTCCCCAGGTTCCCCACCACATAAAAGCGGTAAAAATACCCCAAAGAGTTAAGTAACACCCGAAAAAGGGTGCTGGAGTTTTTCCTGCCATTTCAAATCCGGTATTTGGAAAAAGCCAAACGCCAACTAAGGTTAGCCAAAAGAAGCCATAAGAAGTAAAAGCAGTTCCTGCAAATGTTTTTCCGTTTTTATAAGATAGTATTCCTGCGATTATTTGGGCTAGACCACCATAAAAAATTCCCATTGAAATAATTACGGCACTTACTGGGAAAAATCCCAAGTTGTGAATGTTTAATAAAATTGTGGTCATTCCGAAACCCAAAAGGCCTAAAGGTGCAGGATTAGCTAATTTGTTTTCCATTTTTTTTAGTTTTTTTAATAGTTAGAAAAGTCGAATATAACGTTATAGTTCGTTACAGGTTGCTACAAAAATAACATTTTATGGTATTAAAATTTCATTTGTGTAAAAAATACAAATATTTTTTTAAGCGTCTAAATCCAAACCAAAAGTGGTTCGCAATAATTCAATATTTGGATTTATTTCCAATAGGCGATTGTAGCGGTCTTGATCGGTAAAGCTTCTTTTGATGTCTATGCTTTCATTGACGGCCACTTCAATAGTAATGTCGTGATTGTGCAAATGACCGCGCAAGTGTCCCAAAAGACCAATCATTTCCTTTTCAAAATCTAATTTAGAACCTTCGTTGGGTAATTCGAAGGTGATTTTTGTACCGTTTAGTTTCGGATCATTAATTAGCAATAAGGATTCCATTATTTTATATCCTTTACTTCCAAGACGTTCTGCATATTTTGTCCATTGCAGAAGCATTTCGGTTTCTGTAAATGATTCAGTTGGAAGTATAGTGTTGTCTTCTTTAACAAATCCTTTTAAATTTTCTTCTAAAGCTTTTTTAGCTCGAATACTGGAAAGTGATAATGCTGAAAACTTGGTTTCGTTGCTTGGAGGAGCTGAAACTACTGGATTTGGAGTTTTCGGTTTTTCCTCTATTGGTGCAACAGGTTTAGCAATTTCAGTGTTTGAAACTGTTTTTGGAGTTTCTGGAGTAACAGGAATTTGGCTTTTCTCTTTTGAAACTTCAGCTATCGAATAATCTGCAGTTTTTCTAAAATAAGTGGGTGGAATTATAAATTGCTCAACTTTTTTTTTTCTCCATCATAAGAGATAGAGGCAAGCTGCATTAAGCAAAGTTCGACAAGCAGTCGCTGATTCTGGCTTGCTTTGTATTTTAAATCGCAATCATTTGCAATTTCGATTCCTTTTAATAAAAAGTCCTGACTGCATTTTTGGGCTTGAATTCCATACATTTTTTGAGCTTGCTCGCCAACTTCCAATAAAACAAGGGTTGAAGGTGTTTTGCTTACCAATAAATCTCTGAAATGACTGGCTAATCCAGAAACAAAGTGATGGCTGTCGAAGCCTTTTGCAAGAATATCATTAAACGCCATCAATAAGTCCGGGATTTTATTTTCCAGAATTAAATCGGTAACATTTATGTATGTTTCGTAATCTAAAACATTTAAGTTCTCGGTAACAGCCTGACGGGTTAGGTTATTTCCGCAAAAAGAAACCACTCTGTCAAAAATAGACAAAGCATCGCGCATGGCGCCATCTGCCTTTTGGGCAATAATATGAAGCGCGTCATCTTCAAAAGCGACTCCTTGACTTGTTGCAACATCGGCAAGATGTTCTTTAGCATCTTTTACGGTAATTCTTTTGAAATCAAATATCTGGCAACGCGATAATATCGTTGGTATAATCTTGTGTTTTTCGGTGGTTGCTAATATAAAAATGGCATGTTTTGGCGGTTCTTCCAATGTTTTCAAAAAAGCATTAAAAGCCGCAGAAGATAACATATGCACCTCGTCAATGATATATACTTTGTATTGTCCTGTTTGTGGAGGAATACGAACTTGATCAATTAAATTTCGAATATCATCTACGGAATTATTAGATGCAGCATCGAGTTCGAATACATTAAAAGCAAAATCTTCATTTGGATCATCATATCCTGGCTGATTTATTTTTCGAGCCAGAATACGGGCGCAGGTTGTTTTTCCGACACCACGAGGACCTGTGAATAAAAGAGCTGAAGCTAAATGATTGCTTTCTATGGCATTAAGTAAAGTATTGGTAATCGCTTTTTGTCCCACCACATCTTTAAATGTCTGGGGACGATATTTACGAGCCGATACTACAAATTGTTCCATGTTTTTCTTTATTCGAAAGCAAATATAGGATTTGAAAATTCAAAAAACAAGTTCCGAAATTTTAATTTTTTTCAGTTGTTGATTTCCAATAAAATATAAGATAATTCGCTTTTTAGTGATTACATTTATGTATTTTCACGGAACTTTTATTTCCTGTGTTTATAAACTGGCTTTTATATGAATGTTTCAAAGAGAATTGTAATTGTCGGAGGAGGATTAGCTGGACTTACAGCAGCTATACATTTGTCTAAAATTGGATTAAAAGTAATTTTAATTGAAAAAAACGAATATCCAAAGCATAAAGTATGCGGAGAGTATATTTCAAACGAAATTTTGCCATACTTTAATTGGCTTTCACTAGATATTTCTGAATTAAATCCTACTCAAATTTCAAAACTGGATTTCTCAACTGCTGATGGGAAAAGGATTCACTGTGATTTACCGCTTGGCGGTTTTGGAGTGAGCCGTTATGCTTTGGATGATTTTCTTTATAAAAAAGCAATACAAAATGGCTGTGAAATTATTCAGGACAGTGTGGATGATATTGTTTATAAAAATGAGATTCATACAATTTCGACTTTAAGCAATGGAATTTTTACTTCGGAAATTGTGATTGGAGCTTTTGGGAAACGATCTATTATTGATCTAAAATTAAAAAGAGAATTTATTCAAAAAAAATCGTATTGGCTGGCTGTGAAAGCTCATTATTCGGGTGTTTTTCCAAATGATTTAGTTGGACTGCATAATTTTGAAGGAGGATATTGCGGGGTTTCAAAAGTAGAAAATGATGCAGTGAATATTTGTTATCTGGCCAGTTATGACTCTTTCAAAAAATATAAAAATACAGATGAGTATCAAAATCATGTTGTTGCTGTAAATCCGCATTTAAAATCGATTTTTGAAAATAGTAAAATGATTTTTGAAGCGCCGTTAACTATTAGTCAAGTGTCATTTGATAAAAAAAACTTGATAGAAAATCATATTCTGATGATTGGAGATACTGCGGGTTTAATTCATCCTTTGTGCGGAAACGGTATGGCTATGGCGATTCATAGTGCAAAAATTATTTCTGAATTGATAGGAAAATTTTATAACAATGAAATAAAATCGAGAGAAAAATTGGAAAAGAGATATTTAAAGGAATGGAACTTGAATTTTAAAATAAGGTTAAGAATGGGGCGATTTTTAGTATTTATATTGCAAAAACAAAAAACTAGTGCTTTTTTGATGAAAATAATGATTAAATTCCCAAAGTTATTGCCAATTATAATAAAACGAACTCACGGTCAGTTATTAGTTATGAATGAATAGCAAAATAAAATTTTCAGATTATAATATGGACAAATAAAAAGATAGATGTTTATACAAACCAAGCATAGAACTGATGATCCAGAAATAATGGATGATTTTGATTTGGAAGGTGATGTTTTGAAAGAATCACTTGACAAAATCGCAAAAATAAATCAGCTTTTGGGAGGGAATAAACTGACTTTAAAAGGCGTCAAGAAATTGCTTAAAAAAGTTCCTAATCTAAGTCTGATTACCATAGTTGATGTAGGCTGCGGTAATGGAGATATGCTGCGTAAATTAGCTGACTTTGGTTTTGAAAATAATTTAAGTTTGGAATTAATAGGTATTGATGCTAATGATTTTACTGTAAATTATGCAGTTGATTTGTCTATAAAATATCCAAATATCACATATAGATGTCAAGATATTTTTGACGAATCTTTCAGTGAGATAAAATATGATATTGTACTGTGTACATTAACGTTGCATCATTTTAAAAATAACGAAATTAACAAGTTGCTAACTGTTTTTTATGCTAATTCAAAACTTGGCTTCGTTGTCAATGATTTACACCGAAGTATTATTGCATATCGATTGTTTCAAGCGGTTTGTTTTGTATTTCAACTGAATGAAATGTCGCGGAAAGATGGATTGACTTCTATTTTGAGAGGATTTAAAAAGCATGAATTAATTGCGTTTTCAGAAAATTTAAAATTTAAAAAATATAGTATTCAATGGAAGTGGGCATTCCGATATCAATGGATAATTGAAAAATAAAACAGGTTTAGATTTTATTGATTTCAAATATAACTATCAAATGAAATTATGAGCGTAAAAATAAAATGTGTTGCTAAGCAATTGCCGAAGTTTTCAAGAACTACTGAGGAGATTCTTCCATTTTTGGATGTTTGGTTAGAAGGGCAGGAAGAACGTTTTATTCGAAAAGTAAAGAAAATATTTGAGGGAGCAGAGGTAGATAAGCGTTATTCTATAATGGATCCGATTTCGGTTTTTGAAAACACTTCATTTGAACAGAAAAATGATATTTATATCAGGGAAGTAATTGATTTAGGAGAGAAAGTCTTGGATAAGGCTTTAAAAAAAGCGCTGTGGCAGCCAGAGGATTTGGATTATATCATCACGGTAAGCTGTACAGGCATTATGATTCCTTCTTTAGACGCTTATTTGATTAACAGTTTGAAACTCCGTCAGGATATAGTAAGGCTGCCGGTTACAGAAATGGGTTGTGCGGCAGGAATTTCGGGGATTATATATGCAAAGAATTTTCTTAAGGCTAATCCTGGTAAAAAAGCGGCTGTTATTGCTATCGAAAGTCCGACAGCTACGTTTCAATTGGATGATTTTTCGATGGCAAATATTGTAAGCGCTGCTATTTTTGGTGATGGAGCAGCTTGTGTTTTACTTTCGTCAGTGGAAGAGGAAGAAGGTGTGGAAATTTTAGATGAAGAGATGTATCATTTTTATAACAAAATTGATATGATGGGTTTTAAACTTACTAATTCAGGGTTGCAGATGATTTTAGATATTGAAGTTCCAGAAACTATTGCTTCTCACTTCGATGCTATTGTGCATCCTTTTCTGCAAAAAAATAATTTAGAGATAGCAGATATTAGTCACTTGATTTTTCATCCGGGAGGAAAAAAAATTATACAAATCGTCGAAGAACTGTTTTCTGGCTATGGAAAAAATATTGATGATACTAAAGAAGTTTTAAAACTATACGGCAATATGTCCAGTGCGACTGTATTGTATGTTTTAGAGCGATTTATGGATAAAAATCCTGAAAAAGGTTCTAAGGGCTTGATGCTGAGTTTTGGTCCGGGATTTTCGGCTCAAAGAGTTTTATTGCAGTTTTAGAATGAATTTTAGTTGAAAGATGGAAAAAATAGATATAATTTCAAGATTGCCTTATTCCAAACCGTTTTTGTTTGTTGATGAAATAATAAGGATTGATGAAGATGGAGTGGAAGGTGAGTTTACTTTTGATGAGAATCTTGATTTTTATAAAGGTCATTTCAAAGAGAATCCAGTTACGCCGGGAGTAATTCTAACGGAGGTTATGGCTCAGATTGGGCTAGTTTGTCTGGGTATTTTTTTGTTGAATGATGAATTTAGTAAAATATCAGTAATTGCCTTAACATCAGTTGCTATTGATTTTTTAAAACCTGTTTTTCCAAACGAAAAAGTAACTGTGATTTCTGAAAAAATCTATTTTAGATTTGGAAAATTAAAATGCAAGGTAAGCATGAAAAATGAAAAGGATGAAATAGTCTGCAGCGGTGTAATTGCTGGAATTATGACATTTTAATATTTAAATCTATAAAAGAAAGCAGCAATAGTTAATCTGAGTATTATTTAAAATTGCCATTGAAATTGCAGTTGATATTAAAAATTACAATATAAAAATGAAAAATCGAGTTGTTATAACGGGTCTAGGCGTTGTTGCTCCAAATGGAGTAGGGCTTGATGCGTTTCAGCATGCGATAAAAAATGGAATTTCAGGAATAAGGCATTTTGAGGAATTGGAAAGATTAAAATTTTCATGCCAAATTGCAGGAATGCCAGACGTATCAACCGAACTGGCATTGCGATATTTTACAGAGCTGGAACTTAAGAATTTTAATTCTACAGGTATTTTATATGGTGTAATTGCAGGAATTGATGCTTGGAAAGATGCTGGTTTATCAATGGAGCGATTTGATGAACCCGATTGGGACAGCGGTACTATTTTTGGCTCTGGAACTTCTGGAATTGATAAATTTCGGGAGAGTATTTATAAGATAGACGATTTTAAAGTTCGGAATTTAGGAAGCACTTCAGTAATTCAAACAATGAACAGTGGTGTCAGTGCTTATTTAGGTGGCAAATTAGGATTGGGTAATCTAGTAACTTCAAATTCTTCGGCCTGTACGACTGGAACTGAAAGTATTATTCTAGGATATGAACGCATTAAGTCAGGGCAGGCTAAACGTATTTTGGCAGGAAGCACAAGTGATTCAGGGCCTTATATCTGGGGAGGATTTGACGCAATGCGGGTCTGTACTTATAAACACAATCAATCACCGGAAACAGGATCCAGGCCGATGTCAGCCAGCGCATCGGGATTTGTTCCGGCAAGCGGAGCAGGAGCTTTAGTTTTGGAAGATATGGAAACGGCTTTGGCACGTGGAGCAAGAATATATGTAGAAGTGTTAGGAGGAGCCTTGAATTCTGGCGGACAACGTGGATTAGGAACATTGACAGCGCCAAATCCTGTGGCTGTTCAAAAATGTATTCAAAGCGCGATGATAAATGCAGGAATTACGGGTAAGGATATTGATGCTATTAATGGCCATCTTACAGCAACCGTTAAGGATGGTTTGGAAATTTTAAACTGGAGTAAGGCATTAAACCGAAATGGAATTGATTTTCCTTATATAAATTCGCTGAAATCGACTGTTGGACATTGTTTGTCAGCAGCGGGAAGTATTGAAAGCGTAGCTACGGTTTTACAGCTATATCATGGATTTGTATTTCCGAATCGGAATTGTGAAGATCTGCATCCGGAAATTGAAGCAATTATTGATTCTTCCAGAATTCCTTTGAAACTAATCGAAACCGATTTGAATATTATTTTAAAGGCCAGTTTTGGTTTTGGAGATGTGAATGGATGTGTCGCTTTTAAAAAAATAATATCTTAGTGATTTTAATATTAGATAGTTAATGTAAAAAAGATGATTTTATGGATAGAGAACAAGCATTCGAGCAGTTAAAAAATATAGTGAAGCCTTATGTTCAAGATCAGGCAGCTTTTGAAACTATTTCTGAGGAAACAGATTTTATAAATGATTTAAAAATAAATTCGGCTAATCTGGTTGATGTGATCTTGGATATTGAAGAAAAGTTTGATATCATAATCGATAACGAAGCAATGAAGCAGATGGTTAACGTAAAAGAAGCTATCGCCATTATTGAAACTGAATTGTTAAAAGAATGATTGGGAATGACATTGTTGATCTAGATTTAGCCCGAAAAGAAAGCAATTGGAGAAGAAAAGGCTTTTTGGAGAAAATATTTTCCCAACAGGAGCAAAATTTGATTCTGAATGCTTTAAATCCAGAACTTATGGTTTGGAACTTATGGAGCAGAAAAGAAGCTGCTTATAAAATTTATAATCGCTTTACCGGGATAAAAGGTTATTTTCCCTGGTTGCTGCAGTGCTGTTATGATGATGAAAACACGGGAAAAGTTATGATTGATGATTTTGTTTTTCATACCAATACAGAAATAACGAATGCTTATATTTATACTATTGCTGTTTCTAAAAAGGCTTTTTTTTCAAAAATAAAACCTCTAGAAACAGCAGAAAATATAAAAAAGACCAATGGAATACCTTATATTCTGGATGATTTTACGAATGCAGTTCAGCCAGTTTCTAAAACTCATCACGGACGTTTCCAAAAGATAATTTCGCTGTAGAAATTATTTAATTCCTAATTTCTTCTTCAGTGTTAAGAACAATAAAGCAATTGTATATGCATTTTCTGAAGGGGAATTGCGGTAGCTTTTTGGGAGTTTAAAGATTTCTGACAGTTCGTCCAGTGAAAACTGTTTGTCATTGATATCCATCAGTTTTCGGTACATCACATCAATATCCAACGCCTCATTTTTTAATCGGCCACAGCTGGATCTTGCCAAAGCACTATTGATCATGTCAACATCAAAATCAACATGATGTCCTATTAAAACAGCATTTCCGATATAATCTATAAATGCATGCATGGCTTCCGGCTCATTCAATTTTTTCATTTTGCTTTCCAGAATGAATTCATTCGAAAGTCCGTTGTCATGAAAATATTTGTACTGCAGAAGAACAGCTTCAAAATTATCACCTATATAGATTCTATTGTTAACTATGGCAAAGGAACCAATGGATAAAATAACATCCTTTTCGGGGTTTAAACCAGAAGTTTCTGTTGTAAATACAACATAGCGATTTGGTTTCTGATCAAACTTAGCAAGATAAGTTTTCCAAAATTCAGGGTGTTCTTTATTTATATTTTTTAGCCAATCCAGCATCTTTATGAAAATTGCGTTAGTTTGAAATTACTTTTAATTAATTCTTCTAATTCTCTCATTGGGGCTAAGGCATTCTTTAATTTTTCTTTTTCTAATTTATTCAATTCGCTCAGATTGATATATTGCCCTGCATTTTCATTTTTTAAACCCTCATTCACTCTAAACTTGGATAAGGTTAAGAATGCTTCAGCACAGTTTAGGTAAATATCAGCATTTTTAGAATCAATAATTGCTAATTGCTTGAAACGTAAATAGGTATTATTAAGTCCTTTGATTTTAAAATGAAGTGCAAATAATCGTGCTCCGTCAATAAGAGGCATTAAAGCTCTGGTTTTTATATCAAATTTATCTTTATGCGGTTCGTCTTCTTCTACTGCAAATTTCTTGAAAAATGTAAGAGGGGAATTTTTTCTTAAAGCGTCATTTCCGAGGAAATCAAAGAACAAAGTGTTTTGTTCCAAATCTTTCAGAATGATATTTTCTATAGTTTCGAATATTTTTTTCTCGCCAAAAACAAGTTCTAAGTCAAAGAAAATACTGCTTAGGTCATTGCTGTTTTCACCTGGAGCATTCATCCAGCTGTTGTATTGTTTAGTCCAGTCTGTCAATGATTTACACCAAAGCATATTGCTCGCCATATGACCATTTGGACATAATTCATAACCAACTTTTTCCAAAGTTGAAGTAGTCCTTTTTCCTAATTTCAAAAAGTAATCTCTTACATCTCTGTATTTTTCCGGAGCAACATCTTCAAAGACTAAAATGCTGTCTTGATCAGTAAGCAGCAACTGTTCTTTTCTTCCTTGGCTTCCTATGCTCAGCCACACAAAACGAGCAGGAGGAGAGCCTAATTCTAAAATTGACAATTCGACTGCTCGTTTTAAAATTGCAAGGTTTATTTCGCTTGTAATATTGTTTATGTTGGAAAGCGGAATGTTTTTATGAATTGAATTCTGAATCAGTTCCGTTAAGCGGTCTCTTAGATTTTTTAGATCTTTACCATTAGAAGCTCGTTTAATTTCTTTGATTAAAACACCAGGATTATTTGCTTGGGCAGTAATCAGATCGTGTTCAGAAATCATTCCTTTAACAGCAGATTTGTCTGTTCCGTCCAAAGTAACACATAAATGGGTTACATTATTTTTTAGCATTATGAGCTGCGCTTCAGCTAGTGAGATATTTTCAACAACTGTTACTACAGGTGAAGACATGATTGCTTTCATGGTAACAGTTAACGGAAACAGCCCTGTGGCAATTTTGGAACACATATCCGTGTGGGTCACAATTCCGATAGGTAACTTGTTATCGCAAATCACAGCACTGGTCGATAAATTTTCGGTCATCAAGAGCGCAACATCTTTAACGGAGTCATTGATAGTTACAGTAATTGGTGTTCTGTTATAGGTTAGAGACTGGAAATACTGCATTTCAGCTTTTTGATCTATATAAAACACATTGTCATTAGACAGTTTTTCTCTTAAGTTTTCTTTTTCTTTTGGATGCCAGGTATTTGTTGCAAAACTTTCCAAAAGAAAGTTCAGCACATCTGGATTATTGGCTACAAATGGTCTGAATGTCGCAATAGGAATAGCATATACGATAGATTCTTCACGGGATTTAGCCGTCATCATGTAATTGTTTTTAGCAAAAAACGGTCTTAGTCCAAAAACATCACCAGCGTGACATTTATTTAAAAGTGTTTCTTCAGCATCTGCAATGACTGATAAATTTACCGTTCCAGTAGCAACAACATAGAAGCAATCGTGAAGTTTATCGTCTATTTGAAATAAAGTTTCGTTTTTTTCTAAATTTAAAACCCTAATATTTGTAGCGATTGCTGACAGTTCCTGAAAAGTCAAGTTGTCAAAAGGCGGATATACCTTTAAAAAATCAGCAATATTCTCTGCAATTGTATTCATAGTTTTTTTGTAAAGTAATGTCCGTAAAAATAGTAAAAAATAGAAGCAAAAAAAAGGTATGAATTTTTAATTTGATTTAATGGAACTATAGTTAATTTTATCATAAATAGCTGTTTAATAGCTATACATTAGATGTAAATATTTAATTTTAGTACTAAATAATTAAAGAAAACATGAAAAATTTAAAAAACACATTACTAGTATTATTTTCTTTCTTTGCTGTATCATTTGCAAATGCACAAGAAAAACCGAAGAGTACTCCAGAAAAAGCAACTGGAAAAATCAATGGAGCCACTATTCAAATAAATTATAGCAGCCCGTCTGTTAAAGGCAGAAAAATATGGGGGGAATTAGTGCCATTTGATGCCGTTTGGCGTGCCGGCGCAAATGACGCAACAACATTTGAAACAGATAAAGACCTTATGATTGAAGGCTCAAAACTGCCAGCAGGAAAATATTCTTTTTTTGTAATTCCAAATGAAAAAGAAAGCACGATTATTTTTAATACAGAAGCCAAACAATGGGGAGCTTATAAATATGATGAAAAAAAGGATCAGCTTCGCGTAAAAGTTAAGCCTAAAACTGCTGGTTCAAGTGCAGAAAAATTAGTTTATACAATCAATTCAAATGATATTGTTTTGAGCTGGGATACTTGGAATATTGGTTTCAAAGTAAAATAGTTTTTAAATATTTTAGAAACAAACAATTTTTAAAATCATCGTCAATTATGGCGATGATTTTTTTTTAGATAATTATTAAAAGTTTTAGAGAAGGTCAGTGCAGTTATCTAGTTAGCTAATATTAAATACAAATTCAACTAAAGGTAAAAGATAAACAGATATAGGTTCTATAAAAATTCTATTTTACATAATATAAATTATAGTTCATTTTATATAACATAAAATAATGGCTAAAATGAGTAATTTATTCAATTGATGATAACTACATCGTTTTGTCTCAAAATAATTTTTTTTTTATTCTACAAAGTCATTTTTGTCAATTCAACTTCGAGCTTATCAAAGTTCTCTTCATTTTTATCGACAACAAATGGTTTTAATTTATTGCATTCTTCAGGTGTGTCAAAAATCATTTTGAAAACAATTTTTGTTTTTTCGCTGGATACTTCTTCAAATGTTACAAGAACTTGAAAAAGCGGTTTTGAAATGCGTTTCCATGCGATTAGATTTGGCTTGTCAATTTTTATAAATTCACATTCATTTTGATAATTTCCTTTGTCTGGTCCGTGCATAATAAAAATCCATTTTCCGCCTGGACGTAAATCGAATTCATTAAAAGTATTTGTAAATCCTGCAGGTCCCCACCAGTTTTTTAAATGATTTGGATCAGTCCAAGCTTTAAAAGCAAGATTCATTGATGCGTTTACAATTCGTGTAGTAACAATTTCGCAGTCTGGTGTTGATGAAAAAATATTTGATTCCATTAGTATGTTATTTTGTTAGGAAAAATTGGCTACAGATTATACAGATTAAAGAGATTGGCACAGATTTTTTATTTTTAATAAACGGACAGAAAGTTAGTAAAAATAATAGAGAACCAAATTCTTAGACCAATATATTGTTGAAATTACACGTTTATTTATCTTTCATTTATGCTTTCGTTCCTCTAAAAATTGGGTTTATGAGATTTCTATGTCTTACCTTTGCAAAAGACAAAAAGGATTATGACAAAAGGAAAATACATTCAGCTGATACTGATTTTGGGTTCTATGACGGCTCTTGGGCCATTTTCGATTGATATGTATTTACCCAGTTTTTCGGGGATTGCAAAAGATCTGCATACTACAGTTACCGAGGTTTCTGCATCTTTATCCAGTTATTTTATCGGTATTTCATTTGGGCAATTGTTATATGGGCCTTTGCTGGATCGTTATGGACGAAAAAAGCCATTGTTCATTGGATTGCTGGTTTATATATTAGCGTCTTTAGGCTGTGCCGTTGTGGCAAATATCAATGTGTTTATAGGACTTCGCTTTATTCAGGCTGTAGGAAGCTGTGCGGCTACTGTGGCTTCGGTTGCGATGGTTCGGGATTTGTTTCCTGTGAAGGAAATTCCCAATGTTTTGTCCAAATTAATGCTGGTTCTTGGGCTTTCGCCAATGCTGGCGCCAACCATTGGAAGCTATGTAACGACTTATTACGGTTGGCATCCCATATTTTTTATACTAATGTTCTTAGGTGGTTTTGTACTTATTGCATCACAATTGGGATTGCCTGATACACACAAACCTGATCCCACTATTTCATTGAAACCGAAGCCAATTATTAGCAATTTTATTGGGATTATCAAAGTGCCTCAGTTTTATACTTATGCTTTGACAGGTTCAATCGCATTTTCGGGATTGTTTACTTATGTTGCGGCTTCTCCTATTTTGTTTATGGATATTTTAAAAGTGGATGCGACTGTTTACGGCTGGATTTTTGCTTTTATGTCGGTGAGTTTTATTGGTTCGAGCCAATTGAATTCCTTATTATTGAGAAGATTCTCCAGTGAACAGATGATTTTTGGTGCATTGGTTGTTCAAATATTTATAAGTGTTGCTTTTTTGATTTTGGCAATAAATGATGATTTAGGTTTGTACGGCACTATGGTGATGCTCTTTTTATTTTTGGCTTGTTTGGGTATTTCCAATCCTAATACTGCTGGATTGACCCTTGCTCCTTTTGCCAAAAATACCGGAAGTGCTTCGGCATTGATGGGCGCGACTCAATTGGGAATTGGTGCGTTATCTTCTTTTGCCGTGGGTGTTTTTGTTAAAGATTCAATGGTTCCTATGGTAGCAATTATGACCTGCACCACGATTATCGCTTTTATTGTTTTGAATCTCGGTAAACGAAATATTAAGGAAACCGTTGTAAATGATTATGGAGATGATGAAGTTACAATGGTTCACTAATTTATTATTTGGATAAGGAGTTATAGCTTTTGTAAATAGACTGATTTTCCATTCACCATTACATCATACTGACCTGAGGTTTCATTAAAAGTTGTTCGGACATAATTTCCTTTAAAAACAACAACTGCACCATAAATTTTTCCATTGCTGGCTGATACAAAATCAAATACTACTCTTGTATTATCTGGGCTAATGCTCAGTTTGTAAGTGCTGAAGTCTGTGTTTTTTAGAATAAATTCTTGTTTTGTATCAATTATTTTATCATCGATATAAAAATTGACAACTTTATCACTTAAGCTGATATCTGGATAATATTCATTGACTTTTTTAAGCAATTCATACTGCGCTGGACTTGCATTCTCATTTTTAGATGAAATAGTTTGTGAAAATGAAGCTGCCGAAAACATAAAACTCAATAGTAAAATGTACTTTTTCATAATGCTGATTTTTAATTTTTTTAAGACTAGTTTAAATTCTTAACTAATTTACGAATATTTTTTTTATAAATAATTGAAAATAAGGTAATTGTATTGTTTTTTTGGTGATATTTGCCATTCAAAATCTATTTCATTAGGCACTTTCATCAGACATGATTTCCTCTGAGCTTCCTTTTTTATAAATGGGCTGTTCAAATGGTAATGTGAAATAAAAAGTAGAGCCTTCTCCTTCAATACTTTCTACCCATATTTCGCCACCATTTTTTTCTAAAAAGCCTTTTACCAGTAATAGTCCGATTCCGGCACCTTTATTATTTTTTCTTGTTTCTGAAAGTGCTGTAATTTGCGGCGTGAAAAGTTTTTCGATTATTTCTTTTGACATTCCGATTCCAGTATCTTTAACCTGAATAATAACTTTATCCTCTTCCTTTTTTTCTGAAATTATTATTGATCCGTCTTTTTCAGTATATTTTATAGCATTTGAGACTATATTGTGAATGATGGATATTAACATTTTACTATCGGCAAACACATAGGTATTCTCTTCAACTTCGTGACGAAGATTGATATTATTTATCGAAGCGGTATCGTTTAAAGTGTCAAAAACTTTATCAATATAATTAATCAGTTTTAATTTTGCTGGCAAGAATGTGTCCGATGCATATTTTACTCTTGCCCATTCTACTAAATAGTCTAACATTTCCAATTCATCTGTTGAAGTTTCATAAACTAAGTCAAGCATTTCCTGCATAAGATCGGGATCCATTTCACGAAAATTATCTTTTAGAAATTTAGTCGTTCCTATAATTCCAGATAAAGGACTTCTTAAATCATGTGAAAGTACTGCCATAACGCTCTCTTTATGAGTGTTAAGATTTTCTAATTCTCTGATATAATTTTTTATCACATCCTTCGATTTCTTTCTATCAGTCAAGTCCCTCAAAACTTTAACGAAGCCCAGCCTCTCACCGTCTAAACCAATGAGCGGAAAAATAAATCCAGAGGCATAAAACAGGCGCTTATTTTTGGCAATATGCCATCTGTTATCTGTAGCTCTGCCTTTTTCCAAAGCGGTTTCAATATCTTTTTTTGGAATGCCGTTTTTTAAATCTTCATCAGTAAAAATTATATCAAAAGATTTCCCAATAACTTCATCAGTTTCGTAACCGAATATCTTTATAGATCCTGAACTCCAGCTGTTTATATGTAAGTCATTATCTAATGTAAAAATGGAATAGTCATGTAAACTGTCTATGATCTGGCTATAGAAGTCAGCAGTTGGGATGTATTTATTTTTTAGAATTTTATTTTCGCTTAGTTTAGTCCCCATTTGATAGTCTTTAAGTCATTGTGTCGTAATATTCTCCATTCTGTCTACCGCCATTGCTTATAATGTTACTTAATTACCGCTGGATGATAGCTAATTTAAACCATATCTTCAGATATGTTTTATATAATAACATTAAATGTTTTTAATTTTTACATGTTTTAAAAAGTTTAATATATTGATTAATAAGTAGTTTTGTTTTTTTTTCATAGATGAATAAATTTTTTTGCAGTTGTAGATTTACGTTATGATGGAGCATTGAGTACCTCACCCCCAGCCCCTCTCCCAAGGAGAGGGGAGCTACTCAACTAATTTACATGTGCTTTGTGTAATTGCAAATTATATTGCCTGCCTGTCAGATTCTTGTGTATTGTCGAGAAGCTTTTTTTGACTAAGTCCAGAAAATGAGTATCGAATTTGATAAAAATAAGAGCAATCATTGTACATTAGCAACCAGTTTATATCAAAGAATTTTAAGAAACATACATTATGAAACACTTTAAAAGCATCTTTTTATTTTTTTTATGCATGACCTATTTTTTCTGTGCTAATGCCCAAGATAATGCACCTATTAAAGAATTTAATTTTGGTGCAAATGCGGATAAAAAATCCGGTACGGTCATAAATAAAGCTGTTGCGTATACTAAAGCTATTGGATACGGATTTGATTTACAATCTGATAAAAATGTAACATTTGACGAAAAATCAATATCTGCTAAGAGTCCGTTCTATTTTTCGATAAAGCTTCCAGAAGGAAATTATAGTGTGGAGGTCGTTTTGGGTGGCAGCAACAGCGGCATTACAACTGTAAAGGCTGAGTCCAGAAGATTGATGCTGCGGGAAATTAAAACTGCTGCAAATGAAACCAAAACAGCACGTTTTGTGGTCAATGTCAGAACCGCGAGGTTTGATGTGAACAATACCATTAGTCTTAAACCTGCGGAACTTAAGGGGTTGAATTGGGATGAGAAATTAACCTTGGAGTTTTTGGGGACATCAATTGTTCAAAGCATTAAAATTTATCCTATTTCAAAAATCAAAACAATTTATGTGGCTGGAGATTCTACCGTTATGGAACATGATTTGGAGCCGTGGGCATCTTGGACACAGTTTTTTCCAAATTATTTGACATCAGATGTAGTGATGGCCAATTATGCTTGTTCAGGTTTAACGCTCAGTTCTTTTAAATCTGAATATCGATTAGAGAAAATTTTATACTTGATGGAACCAGGTGATTATCTTTTTATTGCGTTTGGCCACAATGACCAAAAAGCAACAGGAGATGGAAAAGAAGCTTCAGGAAAGTATACCGCGTTACTAAAGGATCTTATTACAAAAACCAGAAATAAAGGAGGTTCTCCAATATTGATAACTCCAATACAAAGACGTTATTTTAATCCTAATGGGACTTTAAAGCCTACTCACGGCGAGTTTCCAGATGCAATGCGAAAAGTGGCTCAAGAGATGCAGGTTCCTTTGATAGATGTTACTAAACTGACAACTTCTCTATACGAAAGCTGGGGTAATGAACTTTCAAAAAAAGCATTCGTTTATTATCCTGTCGATACCTTTCCTGGACAAATAAGTGCTTTGGCTGATAATACCCACTTAAATAGCTTTGGTGCCAATGAAGTGGCTAAATGTATAGTACAGAATATTAAAAACAAAGGTTTGCCTCTTGCTAAAAATATAAAACCTACAGTTCCTCATTATGTTTTTAAAAACCCAAGCAAACCAAGTGATTGGACTGTGCCGATGAGTGCTCGAATTGAATTGACAAAACCTGATGGGGAATAAAAACTTAGATCTCTAAGCAGTCATGTTTTAAAGGAAAAAATATTTAGGATTATGACAAAAAAAGTTTTTTGCATTCCTATTTTATACAAACTTGTCATTTCGACGGAGGAGAAATCTCAGCAAGCAGCTCCGCAATCAAAAGCATCAATCTTTGTCGATCTAGAGACTGAGATTCCTCCTCCGTCGGAATGACAATACTGGGTCTAGAAATGGATGAAGTATTAAACTTATGCTGTCGCGAAAGCCAGATTTGTAAATTTAGAAATTGTCAAAACTTTATTTTATAATCGCTTTACTAATTCTGCTATTGTAGCCCATAATCCAATTAATAGAGTAAATAAAACGCTATACAACCTATAATATGTAAAGAAGTTGAAATAATATTCGATATTTTCTTCCGCCTTTTTTTTATTGCAAATTATCCATTTGACCGTGAAGAAAAAGGTAATTAAAAATACAATTGTATAAATTACTAATGCTGTTGTACTTTCATTTTGAATATTCAAGTCTTATTTTATTTTACCTAAATTAATTGACGAAAAATTTTCTTGAACTAAAGTAGCCTTACTTTCAAAGTCTAAATGAACTTTTTGTATGTCATCACTTAGCTTTAAACATTTTTCACTTATAATGTTCGATAATGCTAAAATTTTTGGATTTTCAAGTTCCGATTCGGCTAATGTCTTTAAAATATTGGCACTAGTTTTAAGTGAGAAACTTAATAATTCTTCATAATTTGTTATAAATCCGTTTACAAGAAATCGTATATTCTCAATTTTTTCTATTCTTTTTTCATACTTCGAAACTAACATTTTGAAGCATTTTAAAAATAAATTAAAGTATGCTTTTTCAAGTTTCTTTTCACTAAGATCATTAGTTTGTTCATCTAAAAAATTAAGAAGTTTATTTCTAATTCCAGAATCGATAGTTTTTAATGCAATTTCAAAAGTTGAACATTCTAAATCGTGAAGAAATTTATTTCTAAAAACCATAAATATTTCTAAGTCATTATGTTCTTCTTTCGTTAATACTTCTAAGTCATAAAGCAAGTCTATTTTATTCTTAAAAGATATTCCTGCTTTGCTACCAAAATTTTTACTTTTTATGTGATCATTTATCTCAAAATGTACAACTAAAAATGTATTAACTGAATTTTCTATGTCTAGCGCATACTCAAGGACTTTTGTTCGCAGTTCTATATTTTTTTGTGATTTCATTTTGTTAATAATATGATGGGTTAACTAAGTTGTTATGAAGGTTTGTATTTTAAAGTTAGTTTTTTTTACACCTCCCCTTTCGTCCTCTTCTCAGGTCGAATAATCATTCGCAACGATTGATCTTTGGAAAAATAAGCAATCATCCAGTTATAGAATGTCTGCAGTCTATTGCGGTAGGTTATTAATGAGATAAGGTGAATGAATAACCAAATTACCCAAGCAAAAAAGCCTTTGAAATGTATTTTATTTGGTAAATCGACAACGGCTTTGTTTTTTCCAATAATCGCCATAGAACCTTTGTCATTGTATTTAAAAGGTTTTAACGGTTTGTTTTGAAGCATTAATTTGAAGTTTTCGGCTAAATTCACTCCTTGCTGGATGGCGACTTGCGCTACCTGCGGATGGCCTCCTGCGAAATTGGTATCATTGGTTTGAATGCAGGTATCGCCAATGGCGTAGATATTTTCGGTGCCGTTTACTTTATTGAAGGCATCGGTTGCCATTCGTTTGCCACGGCCGTAACTTTCTGCTGGAATTCCTTCAAATTCTCTAGCTGAAACGCCTGCTGCCCAAATTAAATTTTTGGTTTGTATGGTTTTTCCATCGGCAAAGAAAACGGTATCGTCTTTATAATCCACAACACGAGTGTTTAGTTTTACGATAACTCCAAGTTTGGTTACTGCTTCGAGCGTGTCTTCCTGTGATTCTTTACTCATTGGGGATAAAAGTGCATCTCCTCCATCGACTAAATAAATATTACTTACCGATGTATCTAATTCGGGATATTCTTTGAGCAGAATGTTTTTTCGCATTTCGGCAAACATTCCCGAAACTTCCACACCTGTAGGTCCACCTCCAGCAACTACTATGGTTAATAGTGTTCTTCGCTTACGGATGTCTTTGCAGATTGCTGCTTTTTCGAGGTTTTTCAATAATGTATTGCGCATTTCAATCGCATCATTGAGCGTTTTCATTGGAATGGCATTTTTCTTGACATTTTCCATCCCGAAGTAACTGGTTTCAGCGCCTGTAGCAAAAACCAAGCGGTCGTAATGCAATTCTCCGTTATTGAGAATGATTTTGTTTTCGGAAGGAATCACTTTTTGCAGTTCGCCCAAACGAAACTGCAGATTTTTTTTGCCTGCAAAAAATTTTCGGAAAGGATAACTAATACTTGAAGGTTCTAAGAAAGCTGTAGCCACCTGATAGATGAGCGGCGGGAAGAAATTATAATTGTTTTTGTCAACAAGGGTGACTTCAATGTCTGTTTGGTTGGTAAGTTCTTTGGCTAAATTAATTCCGGCAAAACCTCCGCCTATGATTACTATTTGCATATTGAGACTTTTATGAGAAAGATTGTTTTTAATACTATCTCATAAAAGTACAATTTATATTAGGAGCAAAAATTAGTTTTTAAATTTTTTAACAGGCTTTTCTGCTATTTCGGTTTTGTTCTGCAGCAAATAATTAGCCAACAATTTTTCAATCAGTTCGTCTTTGGTAAGATGATGAAAAATAGTTTTTATTTTTGTTTTTAATTCGGCATCCACATCGTGATTGGGTTTTGTCTTGAAGATTTGTTTCGCCCATAAAAGGGTGTTGTTTTCTTCGATACTCGCAACAGACGGTTTTTTGTATTTGGAAAACTGGATTCCCAATTCTCTTTCAAAATCAGCAATTTCAGATTCTTCTTCGGGCTGTAAAACGGTTAAAGAAAGTCCTTTGGCTCCTGCCCTAGCCGTTCTTCCGCTGCGGTGAACGTAAACTTCATAAACATCCGGCAAGTGATAATTGACCACATAAGAAATCTCTTTTACGTCAATTCCTCTCGCAGCCAAATCGGTTGCCACCAAAATATTTATGTGTCCTTCACGGAATTGCTCCATAATTCGGTCACGGATTCCTTGTGATAAACTTCCGTGCAATGCTCCTGATGAAAATCTGTTAATAGCTAAGTTTTTAGCCAATTTATTAACTGCAGCTTTGGTTTTACAGAAAATAATACCGCGTTCTCCTTCTTTCGAATTCAGGAAATGCATTAAAACATCCAGTTTTTCTATTGGATCTACCACAATATAGTTGTGATCAATCCCTTGATTACCGACAGTTTCCATGCTGGCGCTTACCGTCACTACGTTTTTGTTTAAGTAATTCTGGATTAACTGCTTAATGGTTCCTGGCATAGTCGCCGAAAACAAAAAGGTTCTGTATGTTTTTGGTAATTCGGTTATGATTTCGTCCAAAGCTTCTTTTAGAATCGATACCATTTCATCGGCTTCATCGAGAACCAAGAATTTGGTTTCTTTCAGGCTAATGGCTTTACGCTGCAGTAAATCGATTAAACGGCCTGGTGTTGCAACAACAATATGTGTCGGTGTTTTTAATCTTTCAATCTGAGGTTTGATTGGGATTCCGCCACAAACACTTGCAATCGAAACTTCAGGAAGATACTTTGCGTAACTTTCTAAATTATTGAAAATCTGCTGTCCCAATTCTCTTGTCGGCACTAGAATTACGGCTTGTACTGCTGAAATATTCGTATCGACTAATTGTAATAAAGGCAATCCAAAAGCAGCGGTTTTTCCTGTTCCAGTTTTGGCAAGTCCCACGATGTCAGTTGTGTTTGCTAACAATAACGGAATTGTTTTTTGCTGAATTTCGGTCGGGGTTACAATTCCCATTTCGGTAACCGCTTTTAGTATTCCTTTTGAAACTCCTAAATCTGAGAATTGTGCTGACATGCTTTTTTGTTTTTAGACCTCACCCCCCAGCCCCTCTCCAAAAGAGAGGGGAGGTTGATAAGTATATTTCTTTTTTAATTGTAATGCTAATGAATAGCGTAATGTTGTTTTAGCCCCGATAGTAGTGGAAATCCTTATGAGCCGGGGTTCGGCTTATAAGATTACTTCACTTAACTTTTATTTTAAGCGGAGTTCAGTGAACTTCGTTTGTAGTGGATAGCGGGATTAGCTCCTGAAAACCTCACCCCAAACTCTTCTCCAAAAGAGGGGGGAGATTGATGCGTATATTTACTGAATACTTATAACTGAATACTGAACACTTTTTAATCGGCTTCGTTCATGATTTTCTCACGATATTTTTTTCCGATTAATAAGGTCATTTTTAGTTTATAATCTTCCATTAGCCATTCTCTATAGTTTTTGCTGCATTGGCTAAGGCATTTTGAAAAACGTTTTACACGGTATTCAATATCGGCTTCCAGTTCTTTTGAAAGCGCTTTGGCTTCCTGCAGTTCTTCGGTATTGTCCACACACATGGCGGCGTGCTGATCAATTGATTTATCTAAAACTACTTTGGATCTTAAGTTCTGAGCGATAGCAAGTTTGTGCTCTTCATCTACATCAAAAGTTACATCGGCAGTTTTACTGAATTTTGCACGTAAATCTGGAGGCATTGTGTATTTGAAATGTGTTTCAATTTCGCTGTCATCTCTTAAATTCTCCAAGTAAAACTCGGGAGATTTAAAGATATGCTGCCAGTTTACGGGATCACTCCACAATCCGAAACGTGCGGCGTTATTACCCAAATCAATCACGGCAAATTCGTCTTTTCCAGGTAATTTTCTAGAACCACGGCCTATCATTTGGAAATACAAAGTCAGGGATTTGGTTGCTCTGTTCAAAATAATGGTTTCAACAGTTGGCTCATCAAAACCGGTTGTAAGGATTCCGACAGAAGTCAAAATAGCATCTGGAGTGTGTTTGAACCAATGCAAAATCTCTTTTCGTTCTTCGGTACTGCTGGTATTATCAAGGTGACGAATACCGTAACCTGCTTCTCTAAACGTTTCATAAACATATAAAGAAGTGTTGATACCGTTGTTGAAAATCAAGGTTTTTTTGCCTAAAGATTTTTCGGTATAGGCATGCAGTAATTTTTCCTGCATCGCCATATTGGTGTATAAATCGTCTGATGATTTTACGGTGTAATCTCCGTTTATACCAACTTTTAATGATGTTAATCCAACATCATAACTGTAAGTAATTGCTTTTGCCAAGAAACCATTTTCTATTAATGAGCTAATGGTGTCTCCCACGATTAGTTCATCATAGCTTTGGTGCATTGGCAGTTTTATGTTTGAACTCAATGGAGTTGCTGTTACTCCAAGTATGAATGCATTTTTGAACGATTTCAATAATTTTCTAAAGGAATTGTAATGCGCCTCATCGATAATTACCAGACCTATATTATCTAAATGTAATTTTTCGTCATTGATACGGTTTTTCAAAGTTTCGACCATCGCAACAAAACAAGAATAATCATTTTGGTCCGGAAGTTCTTTTACCTTACTGTTGATGATTTTGTTTTTTACGTCAAATCCTTTCAACATTTTTGAAGTTTGTTTACACAGCTCGATACGGTGTGTAAGCACTACTACTTTTTTGTTGTGCTGTGACAAATAACGGCGTACGATTTCGGAAAAAATAACGGTTTTTCCTCCACCTGTAGGCAATTGGTATAATAAATGATGTTGTGCAGGAGCATTATCTATACGCTCAAAAATGGCGTCAATGTCTCCTTGCTGGTAAGCGTAAAGTTCTTTTTTGGCTTCGATTTCAATTTCTAAACTCTCTTGATGCATTGTATATTTTTCGATTTTTGCAAAAATACGCCTAAAAAACAGTTATTCGGTCAAAAATTTTTAAAAAAATATAAGCTGGGATAACAAAGATTAATTATAAAGGTCTTTTTCGTTATCCAAAAGTTCAACATTTGATTTAAAATCAGTGCGGTTCATCCATTTTTGATTTGAGGCTTCATCCGAAACGGCAATTAATCGGCTCTTGAATTCATTGATAATTCCATTTGAGATTATGAAATTTAAGGCTTGTTCGAATGAATTAAACATGCTTTTGTAAAATAATTCATGTCTTATAATGTTCTCTGAAGCAAAAGTCTGAGCAATTTCGATGTTATAAAGCATTACATCTGCAATAACGAATGGATCTACTCCTAAAACGATAAAGTGTTTGATGTATTTTTGCGCGACCGAACGTCTCATTTTAGGTTTTTTTCTTTTGCCTTTTGTCTGCAGCGGAAAATACTCATGAGAGATTTTGAGTTTGCATTCCTGTAATAGTGTTTCTTCTTTTGGATTGAATACAAAATTGTAATATACTTTTACCGGAGGGAATTTTTCATATAATTCAAGAATCTGCTCTTCCAGCTGATCTTTGGTAAGTTCATTTAAATATTTTTTTAAATCGCGCTTGCTCATTTTCAAAGTTTAAGAATACAAAAGTAATTTAGTTTTTAAACGAATACAGTATTTATGAATGTTATTACTTAATTTTGCCGATTATTATTAAAATATATAAAATGCTTAAGATTTTTAGAATTACAGCCATTGTTGAAGGAATATCTGCTTTACTATTATTTTTTTTTGCTATGCCGATGAAATACATTTTTAATGATCCTTTTTATGTTAAACATATTGGTATGGCGCATGGAGTATTATTTACTATTTATATTATTCTTGCAACGATTTTGAAGTTTAGTGAAAAATGGAATCTTAAAAAATATTTTATCATTTGCATTGCATCCATCCCTCCTTTTGGAACTTTTTATGTGGAGAAAAAATATTTGTAAAATTTTAGTCAATTAGTTGATAGTTATTATTTTTTAAATACTAATTACTAACAGCTAATTTATAAGCACTCATAAAAAATGAACAAACTTATACATATCATTTTTAGTTTTCTCTACCCTGTTTTCAGGGATTGGGGAATGAGCCGAAGCGTCTCGACTTATGTGAGTTTGTTTTTCAATACTATTTTGCTTTGCGTTTTGGCTTATTGGCTGTATGTGGTTTTCCGATTTGTATTGGTAACAATTTTGGCTATTGTTGCCCAAAAAACCAAAACTAAATTTGATGATTTATTGGTGAGCAATAAAACGGCCAAGTATATTGCTTATTTGTTTCCGCTTTTTTTTGTTTTTAGGTCGGTTCCGGTAATTTTGGACAAATTCGAATACTGGGAAAATATTTTTGGTAAAACAGTTGCCACTTACATCATTTTACTGATTTTATGGATTATCCGAACCATTTTTAATTCCGTAAGGGATTATCTAAAACAGATTCCGCGTTACAGCGACAAACCTATCGACAGCTTTATACAGGTTATTATGATTGTGCTGTGGATGTTTGGGATTACGTTTATAATTTCCAAATTATTTGATATTGACCAAAAGGAATTGCTGACGATACTTGGAGCGGTTTCGGCTGTGATTATTTTGGTTTTTAGGGATACTATCTTGGGTTTTGTGGCAAGTGTTCAAGTGGCGATAAACGACATGGTGCGCATTGGAGACTGGATTACAATGGATCGTTATGGCGCAGACGGTGATGTTATTGAAATAAATCTGGCTACAGTAAAAGTTCGAAATTTTGATAATACTACAACTACGATTCCAACGTATAGTTTGAGTTCGGATTCTTTTCAAAACTGGAGAGGAATGTTAAATTCAGACGGAAGACGAATCAAAAGACACATCATAATTAAAAGTAACAGCATTCGGTTTCTTGAAGATGAAGAGCTGAATGACTTGAAAAAAATAAATCTTTTAAGTGCTTATATTGACTCTCGAAAACTTGAAATAGACAACTATAACAGCACACATGAAATTGATAAAAGCTTAGCAATAAACGGCCGGCACCTGACCAACTTAGGATTGTTTCGAAAATATATTATTCAATACCTGCAGCAATATCCAGGATTGAATAAAGATATGCTGATGCTTTGCCGACAGTTACAGCCTACTCCTTATGGTGTTCCGCTGGAAGTATATGCTTTTTCCAAAGACAAGCGTTTTGAAAATTACGAATACATTATGGCTGATATCTTTGATCATATCATTGCAGCGGTTCCTTACTTTGACTTGGAGATTTTTGTAATGCCTTCTGAAAATGAAGCCAAGCCTTATTAACAGTATTACAAATAAAAAATCACTAAATCCAAATTATAGATTTAGTGATTTTTTATTTGTAACCATATTCTTTGCAGTTGAGAATCTCAGAGACTTGGCTGACTCCTCCTAGCCTATCCTGTCTTTTACATATTCTATCTCTGTTTTTCCGTGTGCTTTTGGTTTACCATCTTCACCTAAATTTACCATTACGGTGCTGTCGATAGTGATTATAGTCTCTCTGGTCATCATATTTCGAGCTTCGCATTTTAGCTCCAATGATGTATGTCCAAATTTAACGACATCAATCCCAATTTCGATAATATCGCCTTGTCTTGCCGAACTTCTGAAATTGATTTCCGACATGTGTTTGGTGACAATTCTAGGGTTTTCTAATTGTATAATGGAATACAAGGCTAATTCTTCGTCTAACCATGCTAATAATTTACCTCCAAATAAGGAGCCGTTAGGGTTTAAATCTTCTGGTTTTACCCATTTTCTAGTGTGAAATCTCATGTTTTTTCATTTATTAATGCTAAAATAATACATTGCTAACAGTAATTTTTATATTTTTAAAGAAAAAAGATGGAACAGAGAGATATATTGATAAAAGGAATTCGCGGAGAATCATTAGGAAATATTAATATTCAATCGTCTTCAGATGAGCTGTTTCAAAATGAAGTACTTAGGCCGATTTTGAAATTACAGAATGATTTGTTTATTGCCTCTTTTTTAAATTACATCAGCAAATATAAAAGAGATTTTTATACCAAATCGGTTGAAAGTAAGCTGGCAATCATTGAAAATGCAATCCAAAAAGATATTAAATTTAGAAATGCTTTGAAAGGTATGATTATCGCACTGTTCACAACTGACGAATATGCACTTTACATTAAAAATTCATCTAGTTTAAATAAAAGAATGATGAATTTATTAATCGAAAGACTGAAAAGCCAAGTACAGCTTTTTGATAAGGAAAATTAATTTATGCAGTTTTTTGTCGTATAAAATTAATTTTCTATTTCTTTTATATTTAAAGGGATGACACTTTTAAAACTTTGAATTTTCCTTCATTTGTTTTGATCAATGCTCACTAGTTTTTTAAATGTTCGCTAAAATATTTTATTAGCTCCAAAACGTGAATTATCTGCATTAATTAACATTAAAAAAATAAATATGTTTATTTTTTGCTTATTATTGTAATTAATTAATAATTGTATTATTTCTAATTTTTGCATAATATTTTAAATGTTAGTAATATGGAAAGACGTGAGGCTCTGAAAAAAATAGCATATTTAATGGGTGGAGCAATTTCTGCTACAACAATGGGGGTTTTGTTTGAAAGTTTTACAATAATTGATCCTCAACAAAAGAATAACTATAATTATTCAGCCACGGATGAGGAAATCTTTGGTGAGTTTTCTGAAATCATTTTACCCACAACTGCAAAATCACCAGGAGCTAAAGCCGCTGGTGTTGGTGTTTTAATACCATTAATTATAAAAGACTGTTTTCCTCCAGACCTTCAGGATCTTTTTAGAAAAGGATTTGAAGATATGTTAGCTCAATGCAAAACTAAATTCAATAAAGAATTCCTGAGTCTTAATGCTGAAGAGAAAACACAGCTCATGAACGCAGTAAAACAAGACTCCATAGACAATAATAAAGAACCATCTTTCTTTTTAATAGCGAGAGATTTAACCATATTAGGTTATTTTTCTTCGGAAATCGGCTGTACCATAGCTAGAGAATATTTGCCAATTCCGGGACGATATGACGGTAATGCCGATTACAAGCCCGACCAGAAAGCTTGGGCAATATAATTAACGAAGTATTTATAATTATTTTTATTAATTCCTAAAAAGAGACTAGTGAATACTGATTTTAAAAAGAAAAATACTTATGACGCAATTGTTATAGGTTCAGGAATAAGCGGTGGATGGGCAGCCAAAGAATTAACAGAAAAAGGGCTAAAAGTCCTGATGTTAGAACGCGGTATGAACATAGAACATATTAAAGATTATGATTCGGCGATGAAAGCTCCCTGGGAAATTGCTTATTGCGGCAAACTGACCGAAGAACAAAAGCGTACACATCCCGTGCAGACTAGAGATTATCCATACACTCAAGCTAATGAAAGCTGGTGGGTTAATGATTTGGAATGTCCTTATACTGAAGACAAACGTTTTGATTGGTACAGAGGTTTTCATGTAGGCGGAAAGTCTCTGATGTGGGGACGCCAAAGCTACCGTTTCAGTGATCATAATTTTGAAGATAATATTAAGGATGGTCACGGTAATGATTGGCCCATCCGATATAAAGATATAGCGCCTTGGTATGATTATGTGGAAAAATTTGCAGGAATCAGCGGTCAAAATGAAAATTGGCCTTTACTGCCTGATGGTCAGTTTTTGCCTCCAATGGATATGAACTGCGTTGAAAAATCAGTGAAAGAGCGTCTAGAAAAACATTATAATAAATCCAGAATAATGACTATTGGACGTGTGGCAAATTTAACTGTACCCCATTTAGGAAGAGGAAGCTGCCAGTATAGAAATTTATGCAGCAGAGGCTGTCCATTTGGAGCCTATTTCAGTACGCAGTCTTCTACTTTGCCAGCGGCTATGGCAACTAAAAAATTAACTGTTCGCCCCTACTCGATTGTCAATCATATTATTTATGATAAGGATACGAAGAAAGCCAAAGGCGTTATGGTGATTGACAGTCAGACTAATGAAACGATGGAGTTTTATTCCAAAATTGTTTTTGTAAACGGCTCAACTTTAGGCTCAACTTTTATTTTGCTGAATTCAACTTCTGAGGCTCACCCTAATGGATTGGGAAATAGCAGCGGACAGCTTGGACATAATTTAATGGATCACCATTTTAGATGCGGAGCGGAAGGGACAGTCGAAGGTTTTGAAGATAAATACACCTATGGACGAAGAGCCAATGGTATTTACATTCCAAGATATCAAAATTTTAATGACGACAAAAGAGATTATTTACGTGGCTTTGGATATCAGGGTGCCGCAAGCAGAGGTCACTGGCATAAAGAAGTTGCTGAATTAGACTTTGGTGCTGATTTTAAAGAAACGTTATCAAAACCAGCAGATTCGTGGACAATGGGATTAGGCGGTTTTGGAGAAATGCTTCCCTATTATGAAAACAAAGTGTACATCGACCATTCTAAAAAAGATAAATGGGGACAACCTGTATTAGCTATAGACTGCGAGTACAAAGAAAATGAAGCTAAGATGCGTGAGGATATGATGTATGATGCTGCCGAAATGCTAGAAGCTGCAGGTGCCAAAAACGTAAAGGCTTATGATAACGGCTGTTATCCGGGAATGACAATTCATGAAATGGGGACAGCCCGTATGGGGAATAATCCAAAAGAATCCGTGTTGAATAAATGGAATCAAATGCACGAAGTAAGTAATGTATTTGTTACTGATGGTTCATGCATGCCTTCAAGTGCCTGCCAAAATCCTTCATTAACATACATGGCTTTAACTGCCAGAGCAGTGGATTATGCTGTAAAAGAATTAAAGAAAAAAAATATTTAGATTTAGGATTATTAAATTATGAGAAAATTAAAAATGGGAATGATTGGCGGTGGAAAAAATGCTTTTATTGGAGCAGTTCACCGCATTGCAGCCAACATGGACGGCTTGATTGAACTGCATTGCGGTGCTTTTAGTTTCAGTCCTGATTTATCCCTTGAATCTGGTAAAGAATTAGGGTTAACAGAAGATAAATGTTATGAATCCTTTGCCAAAATGATTGAAGCTGAAGCAAAATTACCTCTTGGAGAGAGAATGGATTTTGTTTCGATTGTTACTCCAAATCACGCCCACTTTGCTCCTGCAATGTTAGCACTAGAAAATGGTTTTCATGTCGTTTTGGACAAACCAATGACTTTGACTTTGGCGGAAGCTAAATTATTGGAACAAAAAGTTAATGAAACCGGACTATATTTATGCTTGACACATACTTATGCTGGGTATCCAATGGTAAAACAAGCTAGAAACATGATAGCTGAGAATCAATTGGGCAGTATTCGGAAAATAATGGTAGAATATCCGCAAGGCTGGTTGAGTTCTGATTTTGAAAATGGTGGAAACAAACAGGCAGTTTGGAGAACTGATCCTTCTAAAAGCGGAATTAGCGGTTGCATGGGAGATATTGGAACTCATGCGGCTCATTTAGCAGAATATATTTCAGGGTTGAAAATTACGCAGCTTTGTGCTGATATTAACACTGTAGTTGCCGGCAGAAGATTAGATGATGATGGGAATGTACTGCTTAAGTTTGATAATGGAGCGAATGGAATTTTGGTTGCCAGCCAGATTGCAGCTGGTGAAGAAAATAGCTTAAAAATTAAAGTGTATGGAGAAAAAGGAGGCTTAGAATGGCACCAAATGGAACCGAACACTTTAGTTGTAAAATGGTTAGATGCTCCTGCTCAATTATATCGCACAGGAAATGGATATTTATCGGCAATAGCAGCTTTCAATACTCGAACACCAAGCGGACACCCGGAAGGATATCTGGAAGCTTTTGGAAATTTATACAAAAGTTTTGCTCTGACTTTGCAGTCAAAATTGGAAGGCAAAGAACCATCAGCAAATATGCTTGATTTTCCAACAGTAAAAGATGGTGTTCGAGGAATGGCTTTTATAGAAAATGTAATCGCTTCAGGGAAGTCATCACAAAAATGGACAGAATTTATCATTTGAAGATACTAAGTTTCTAAGGCACTAAGATGCTAAGTATAGTTAGAAAGTTTAAAAGAACAAAATAATTATCTGGAAAATTAATACAATAATAATGCAGGAAGAAAACTGAAAACTATTTTTCTAAACTTAGAGGCTTAGAAACTTAGCGACTCAGTACCTCCTTAATAAACTCGACAAATGACCACAATGCAAGGACCAGCCGTTTTTTTGGCACAATTTATATCTGATGAAGCTCCTTTTAATTCTTTGGAAGGAATTTGTCAATGGGCCGCCAATCTGGATTTTAAAGGAATACAGATTCCAACTTTGGATTCCCGTTTTATTGATTTGAAAAAAGCAGCTGAAAGTAAAACTTATGCTGATGAACTTACAGGAACTGTTGCTTCTTATGGTTTAAAAATATCCGAACTTTCTACCCATTTACAAGGTCAGCTGGTTGCGGTTCATCCTGCTTATGATGATTCTTTTGATGGATTTGCACCACAAGCCTTGCGAGGAAATCCCAAAGCAAGACAAGAATGGGCGGTTCAGCAGTTGCATTATGCAGCCAAGGCTTCTCAAAATTTAGGACTCAATGCTCATGCTACTTTTAGCGGTTCACTATTGTGGCAATATTTTCATCCTTGGCCACAGCGCCCGCCGGGTTTGATTGAGGAAGGATTCAAAGAATTGGCAAATCGCTGGTTACCAATCCTCAATGAATTTGATAAAAATGGTGTAGATGTCTGCTATGAAATCCATCCAGGTGAAGATTTATTTGATGGAGAAACTTACGAAATGTTTCTGAAAGCGGTAAATAATCATCAGCGTGCTTGCATACTTTATGATCCGTCACATTTTGTTCTTCAGCAATTGGATTATATTCAGTACATCGATTTTTACCATGAACGGATTAAAGCTTTTCATGTAAAGGATGCTGAATTTAATCCAACAGGAAAACAAGGAACTTTTGGAGGCTACCAAAGCTGGGTAAATCGTGCAGGCCGTTATCGATCGCCTGGGGACGGTCAAATTGATTTTAAAACTATTTTCAGCAAATTAGCGCAGTATGATTATAAAGGCTGGGCTGTAATGGAATGGGAATGCTGTTTAAAAAATCAAGAAGACGGCGCACGTGAAGGAGCCGAATTTATAAAAAAACACATTATAAAAGTAACGGATAAAGCTTTTGATGATTTTGCTGCAGTCGAAACCAATACACAGCTTAACAGAAAAAATTTAGGAATTTAAAAAACAGTAAACAATGAAAATTAAAATTTTAGCAGCGATAATAATTCTGGGCAGTTTAAGTTCTTTTTCAAAATATGAATCTATTCCGGTAAAGTATAGTCATGGTAAAGATGAAGTACAGCCTTCCGAAGGAGAAAAAATAATGGCGAAACTGGATTGTGCGACTTGTCATAAAATTGATAAAAAAGTGATTGGCCCTTCCTATTTGGATATCGCAAAAAAATATCCAATGAATGATAAAAATATCAGCTACTTATCTGATAAAATTATCAAAGGCGGTTCTGGTGTTTGGGGGGCTATACCTATGGCACCACATAGCGCATTAAAAAAAGATGATGCAAAAAAAATTGCCAAATATATTCTATCATTAAATAAATAAAATTCTAACTTATTTATGGATCAAGACTTTAATCAAAAAAAAGAACCAGAATCTACTGTACGCAGGGATTTTCTAAAAAATGGAGTGCTGGCAACTGCCGCATTTATGATTATTCCCAGACATGTCATGGGAAGAGGTTTTACAGCACCTAGTGACCGATTATTAATTGCGAGTATTGGAGTTGGCGGAAAAGGAAGATCAGATGTTGGTTCTTTTGAAAAAAGCGGTCTTGCCAATGTTGCTTATTTATGCGATGTTGATACTAGAAGAGCGGCTGATGCTGTAAGAGCTTTACCGAAAGCTAAATTTTATAAGGACTGGCGTGAAATGCTTGATAAGGAACATAAAAATTTTGATGCTGTATCCGTTTCTACACCCGATCATAATCATGCTATTCAGGCATTTTCGGCTATGCAGTTAGGTAAACATGTGTATGTGCAAAAACCTATGGCGCATGATATTTACGAAGCACACATGATGACTCAGGCAGCTTCTCGTTATAAAGTCGTTACACAAATGGGAAATCAGGGTTCATCCAATGATGGTACCCGAATTTTAAAGGAATGGTACGATGCCGATTTAATTGGTGATGTGCATACGGTTTACGCTTGGACAGACAGACCAGTTTGGCCGCAAGGAATTCCTTGGTCAACAGCAAAAACTGAAATTCCAAAAGAACTGGATTGGGATTTATGGCTGGGAACTGCTCCTAATAAAAATTATGTAGACAAATTAGTGCCTTTCAACTGGCGCGGCTGGTGGGATTATGGAACAGGAGCATTGGGAGATATGGGCTGTCATTTGATGGAAGCACCTTTTTCTGTTTTAAATCTAAAGTACGCCAAAGATGTGCAGTGCAGCGTTGGTTCAGTTTATATTGATGAGTTTAAAAGAGGATATTTTCCTGAAAGCTGTCCTCCTTCAAGTCATGTGACATTAACATTTCCAAAAACGGATAAAACTAAGGGCGATATCAAAATGCATTGGATGGATGGCGGTATTCAGCCTGACCGCCCAGAAGAATTAGGTGCTAATGAAATCTTTGGAGATGGCGGAAACGGTACTTTATTTATTGGAACAAAAGGAAAAATGATTTGTGATACGTATAGTGAAAATCCAAGATTACTTCCTTTGAGCCGTAATGAAAATCTAAAAATCGCCGAAAAATTTCCTCGAGTAAATGGCGGCGCGGGCGGTCATCAAAAACAATGGATAGAAGGCTGTATTGCCGGTTATGGTAAAAAAGAGCTGAGTTCCCCTTTTGAAATTGCGGGTCCTTTAACAGAGGCTTTATTAATGGCAAATCTTGCAGTAAGAGGTTATGATTTACACAAAGAATATTTAGGTGAAGATGTATATCCAGGCCGTTCGGTTAAACTGCTTTGGGATAATGAAGCGAAGAAAGTTACAAATGTTGATGATGTAAATCAATTTGTAAAACGAAATTATAGAGAAGGTTGGAAAAACCTGAGTTTTTAAAAACCTGTAAAATTAAAAAGTAAAACCATGAAATCGCCATGATTCTAAAATACAAACAAAAATGAAGAATGGCGATTCCATAATTCCATTAAAAAACAAATATTATCTATTATGAAAAAGATTATTACAGCAGTATTAGTATTTACTTTATTTCAAACCCTGCAGGCGCAGAAAGGATTTAAACCCATTTTTGACGGAAAGACAACAACAGGCTGGCATTCTTATGGAAAAACTTCAGCTAGTGCTGGGTGGAAAGTTGAAGATGGTGTTCTGTATTTTGATCCAGAAGCAGCCAAGAATGGTCAAGGAGGAGATTTAGTAACTGATACAGAATATGAAAATTTTCATTTAAAAATAGACTGGAAAGTTGCTCCTAAAGCTAACAGTGGCATCATTTTTTATGTGAATGACAATCCGAAGAAATATAAAAACACTTACGAAACTGGTCTGGAAATGCAGGTTTTAGATAACGACGGTCATCCTGACGGGAAAATAAACAAACACCGTGCAGGAGACTTGTATGATTTAATCCAAAGTAAATCGGAGCCTGTTAAGCCTGTTGGAGAATGGAATACTGCCGAAATTGTTTGTAAAAACGGAAAACTGACTTACGTTTTAAACGGAGTTATTGTTGTTGAAACTGTACTTTGGGATGATAACTTTAAAGCATTGATTGCAGGAAGTAAATTTGCATCATGGCCTGGTTTTGGAACATTCAAAAAAGGAAAAATTGCTTTACAGGATCACGGTGATAAAGTGTGGTATCGTAACATCTTGATAAAAGAATGGAACACTATGGAAACGACCACCGGCTGTAAATAATAGCTTCAAAATTAACTTAATCAAAACCAACCTTTTTATATGAATACAACTGTCCGCATTAAATTATCTGTAATGATGTTTCTGGAATTTTTTATCTGGGGAGCATGGTTTGTTACCCTAGGAACTTTTCTTGGAAACAATTTAAAAGCTTCCGGTTCAGAGACGGCAGCAATTTTTTCGACTCAATCTTGGGGAGCTATCATTGCACCTTTTGTTATTGGTTTGATTGCAGATCGTTATTTTAATGCTGAGAAAATTTTAGGAATTTTACATTTGGCAGGTGCTTTTTTGATGTATCAAATGTATCAGTCGGAAGATGTTGGTGTGTTTTATGCCTATGTTTTGAGTTATATGATTTTGTATATGCCAACATTGGCTTTGGTGAACTCTGTGGCATTCAATCAAATGAAAGATGCCGAGAAAGAATTTGCTAATATTAGAGTTTGGGGTACTATTGGCTGGATTTTAGCAGGATTATCGATTAGCTTCCTGTTTCATTGGGATTCTGCGGAAGCTGTTTCTAACGGATTACTTAAAAACACCTTTCTTTTGGCTGGAATTGCAGCTTTGGTTTTAGGTTTATTTAGTTTTACATTGCCGAAAACACCGCCTAAAGTTAGCGAGGGGAAAATTAAAATTGGCGATATAATTGGACTAGATGCTTTGAAGCTTTTAAACGATAAAAATTTCCTGATCTTTTTCATTTCATCGATTTTAATCTGTATTCCATTGGCGTTTTATTATCAAAATGCACATCCCTTTTTAACTGCCGCTGGTGTAGAAAACCCAACTGGAAAAATGGCAATAGGTCAAATATCCGAAGCATTATTTTTATTATTAATTCCTGTGTTTTTTACCCGTTTTGGATTCAAGAAAACAATTCTGATCGGGATGATTGCCTGGGCAGTTCGTTACGTTTTATTTGCGTATGGCAATGGTGATGATTTAAGTTTTATGCTTATTCTGGGAATCGCTTTGCATGGAATATGTTATGATTTCTTTTTTGTTTCTGGACAAATATATACCAATTCAAAAGCCGGTGAGAAATACAAAAGCGCTGCTCAAGGTTTGATAACACTGGCTACTTATGGTATCGGAATGCTGATTGGTTTTGCAGTTGCAGGCTGGATTACGGATAATTATAAAACAGTTGAAGGGACAACTAACTGGCAAATGGTTTGGATAATTCCTGCGGGAATTGCTTTTGCAGTATTTTTGATTTTTGCTCTTCTATTTCAGGATAAAGACAATGTACAAAACGAAATTTAAGAATTTAAACGCAGAAAAAAATGAGTGCCTCTTTTGACAGAAGAACCGCTATAAAAGGAATTCTTGCAGGGACTGTATCTTTAGGTATTCCAGCAGGTTTATCTACTTTTGCTAATCATAAGGAAGAATTAAAATTGGAATCCAATATGCTGAAAGGAAGAATTAACCATTCAGTAGCCCGCTGGTGCTTCAATGATTTTGACATAGAAACGCTTTGTCAGGAAGCCAAGAAAATTGGAATTACAGGAATTGATTTGGTAGGTCCAAAAGACTGGCCAATACTGAAAAAACACAATCTTGTTTCCACTATGTGCAATGGTGCCGAATTAAATTTAGTCGATGGTTTTAATGATGTCAAATTTCACGATCAGCTGATTAAAAATTATACCGAAATGATTCCATTAGTTGCTGAAGCTGGCTACAAAAACTTAATTTGCTTTAGCGGTAACCGAAGAGGAAAAACGGATGAAGAAGGATGGAATAATTGTGCACTTGGATTGAAAAAATTAATTCCATTAGCCGAAAAGCATCAGGTGACTTTGGTTATGGAACTGCTGAACAGCAAGATTAATCATAAAGACTATCAATGTGATAAAACATATTGGGGAGTAGAATTGGCAAAACGAATTAATTCGGAAAATTTCAAACTGCTCTATGATATTTACCACATGCAGATTGATGAAGGTGATGTAATCCGGACTATAACAGAGAATTGCAAGTACATTGCACATTACCACACTGGCGGAGTTCCAGGGCGCAACGAAATTGATGAAACGCAGGAACTCAATTACAGTGCCATAATGAAAGTTATTGCCGAAACTGGATTTACTGGTTTTGTAGGTCAGGAGTTTATTCCTAAACAGAAAGATAAAATGGCCTCTTTGAAAAAGGCTATAGATATTTGTGATATTTAATTTAAAAAAAAAATAAAAACCATGATAAAGAGAAGAGATTTTATAATTAACAGCGGTTTGGTTTTAGGCGCATTGGCAATTGCTCCTTCCCTAGCCTTTTCAAGTAAATCAAAAAATATTGGCCTCCAATTATATACTTTGAGAGAGACATTTTCTAAAGATGTAAAAGGAGTTTTAGAACATGTGTCTAAGTCTGGATACAAGGAAGTCGAAACTTACGGCTTCTCCAGCGAAAAAGGATTTTTTGGCACTTCTCCAAAAGATTTCAAAAAAATACTTTCAGATAACGGATTAAAAGCTCCAAGCGGACATTATGATTTTAAATCGCTGATAAAAGATAATAATACCGATTTTCTGAAAGCATCTATTGAATGTGCTAATGTATTAGGCAGTGAATATGTGGTTGTCCCTTGGCTGGAAGAAAGTTTAAGAAGCAATTTAGACGATTACAAACGAATTGCGCAAAGAATAAATGAGGCGGCAGTTTTATGTAAACAGTCAGGTTTAAAATTAGCCTATCACAATCATGATTTTGAATTTACCAAGTATGGAAATCAAACAGGATATGATGTCTTATTACACGAAACTGATAAAAAATTAGTTGATTTTGAATTGGATTTGTATTGGGCTGTCCGTTCAGGAAACGATCCTTTGCAGTTGTTCAAGGCTAATCCGGGGCGTTTTACAATGTGGCATGTGAAAGATATGGATAAATCCAAAGCGGACTGGAATACCGAAATTGGAGAAGGAAGTATCAACTTCAAAACCATTTTTGCCGAAGCTAAACTTTCAGGAATGAAGCACTTTTTTGTAGAACAGGAAACTAATTATTCTCCAAATCCAACTGATTCAATTAAAACGAGTTGGGATTACGTATCGAAACAGTTAATTTAATTCTGGTAGTTAATTTAATTCCTAGATAATAAGATTTATTTAAAGTAATTATTATACAAAAAGACCTGCAATTGCAGGTCTTTTTGTATTCAGAAAATAGAGTGTTTTTAATTTACATTCTTAGAAAGAACATAAAAGTTTTTATCCAATTCTACTTTTTCAATTTTGATTGAATTGTCTAATTCAGTCCAATCTGATTTTGGTTTCAAGTTAACTTCAGTTCCGTTTATAGAAACTTTTACCGGCATGTCAAACCCGGAAACGGTATTTGTCCAACGGTATTTCAAAGTATTTTCCTTAAAAGAGTATTCTAGTGTCGGAATGCGGGTGTCTCTCAAGTATTGATTGAAGATTTTACTTAAATCCAATCCAACTTGATTACTCATATAATCTTCAATTTGTTTTGTTGTAACGGTTTGGTGGTAGAAAGTGCTGTTTAGACCTCTTAAAATCGATTTCCATTTGACATCATCATTCAAAATCTGACGGATTGTGTGAAGCATATTGGCTCCTTTTGGATACATATCCCCTGATCCTTCATTATTCACATCATATTTTCCTACTATCGGAATATCGTTTTGAATGTTTCTTCTGCATCCTATTACATATTCTGCACCGGCTTCTTTTCCATAATAGTATTCAACAAAAAGACTCTCAGAATAGTTAGTAAAACTCTCATGAATCCACATGTCAGCAATATCTTTATAGGTAATATTATTGGCAAACCATTCATGTCCTGATTCATGAATAATAATAAAATCGAATTTCAATCCCCAGCCTGTCCCGCTTAAATCGTGACCTAAATAACCGTTTTTATATCCATTTCCATAAGTTACGCTGCTTTGGTGTTCCATTCCTAGATATGGCGCTTCTACCAATTTGTAGCTGTCTTCATAAAACGGATAAGGACCAAACCAGTTTTCTAAAGCTTTTAGCATTCTTGGAACATCTTTGAATTGTTCTTTGGCGATAGCCAAATTATCTCTTAAAACATAATAATTGCAGTCTAAATCGCCTTTCTCTCCTTTGTATTTCTCTGAGAAATTAACATAATCACCAATATTAATATTCACTCCATAATTATTAATTGGGTTCGAAACATACCAATTAAAGGTTCTAGTACCGTCTTTTTTCTTTTCAATGCTTTGCAGTCTGCCGTTAGAGACATTAGTCAAATCACCAGGAACATTTACGCTGATCAGCATGTTTTCGACTTCATCATACATGTGATCCTTGTTTGGCCACCAAACACTTGCGCCAAGACCTTGACAAGATGATGCTATAAAATCTTTTCCGTTTTTATCTTTTTTCCAAGTAATTCCTCCATCCCAAGGCGGTTTAATGGCCTCTTTAGGCTTTCCTCCGAAAGAGATTACTATTTCATTCGTTTCTCCCACTTTTTGAGCAGCAGATAATTCAATAAAAAATGCATTTCCTTCTCTTACAAATTTCTGTTCTTTACCTCCTTGCGTCACTTTGTAAAACTGCATAGGTTCCTGCAGATCAATCTGCATTCTATTAGATTGAGACAAAACTGTATAACGAACTGTGTTCGAACCTACAATCGTTTTTTCGGCTGGGTTTACCTTAATATCTAAATGATAATATTTTAAATCCCACCAAACTCTTTCTTTTGTAATGCTTCCGCGCAAAGTGTCCTGATGCGTAAAAACCGTTTGAGACTTGTCGAGAAGTCCTTGTGCTTTAATTCCATTAGAAACTAAAAATAGGAGAAGTAATAGATTGCAGTACTGTTTCATGTATTTGATAATTTTATAACAAAACTACACACTTTCTTTTGTTTTTTTAAATAAAAAAAGACCCAATAGCAATTAATTTACTGTTAGGTCTTTTGAATATTATAATTGTTATATAAAAAAATAAAGATGAGTTTTCAATTCATAGGTTGTGTTTGAAAACTAAACGAAAACTATTTTATTTCTGACGGCTTTTCAAAACATTAACCACATCATTCAGCAGAAAACCTTTAGCCTGCAGTAAAATCAGGTAATGAAAAAGTAAATCAGCACTTTCGCTCAAGAATAAATCATCGTTATCATCTTTGGCTTCAATTACGACTTCAATCGCTTCTTCTCCTACTTTTTGAGCAATTTTGTTAATACCTAATTTGAATAAAGATGCCACATAGCTTTTTTCAGAATCGGCATTCTCTCTACGGGTTTTTATGGTTTCCTCTAATTTAGAAATAAAACCATAAGAAGAATCATTAGGTGTTTGCCAGCAAGTATCAGCTCCTGTATGACAAGTCGGTCCAACAGGTTTTGCTTGTATCAAAAGTGAATCTTCATCACAATCATTCTTGATGCCAACCAAATTTAAAAAGTTACCGCTTTCTTCTCCTTTTGTCCAAAGCCTTTGCTTCGAACGGCTGTAAAAAGTTACTTTTCCTGTTTCAACTGTTTTTTGATAAGCTTCTTTGTTCATATAGCCTAGCATCAAAACATTTTTAGTTTCGCTATCTTGAATGATGGCCGGAATTAATCCGTGTGCCAATCTTGAAAAATCTATTTCCATTTTTTTAAGTCTAAAGTTGTAAAGCCGAATGTCTTAAAGTAAAACTAAATCCGAACTTCAATATGGTTATTTTTTAATTCTTTTTTCAAGGCTTTAATTTCGATTTCCTTGAAATGAAATACGCTTGCTGCCAAAGCCGCATCTGATTTTCCTTTTACAAAGGTATCCACAAAATGCTGTATATTTCCCGCTCCACCAGAAGCAATAATTGGAATATTTACTAATTCCGACAGTTTAGCCAAAGCTTCATTTGCAAAACCGTTTTTGGTTCCGTCGTGGTTCATTGAAGTAAAAAGGATTTCTCCAGCTCCTCTTCGCTCTACTTCTTGTGCCCAATCAAATAATCTGATTTCGGTTGGAACTTTTCCTCCTACCAAATGCACAATCCATTCGCCGTCAATCTGCTTAGCATCAATAGCAACAACCACACATTGGCTTCCAAATTTTTGTGCCAAATTATTTATCAACTGCGGATTTTTTACTGCCGATGAATTGATAGAGACTTTATCTGCCCCGTTTTGAAGCAAAACTTCTACGTCTTCCACAGCTGAAATTCCACCTCCAACGGTAAACGGAATATTAATCGTCGAAGCTACTTTTCGAACCAAATCAACTAAAGTTCTTCTTCTTTCTTCCGTTGCCGAAATATCAAGAAAAACCAGTTCGTCAGCTCCTTCATCCGAGTAGATTTTGGCCAATTCGACAGGATCTCCGGCATCACGCAAATCTACGAAATTAACGCCTTTTACGGTTCTACCGTTTTTGATGTCCAGACAGGGTATTATTCTTTTTGTAAGCATCTTTATATTGTTATTACACAGAGATTCGCAAAAGTTTCACAGAGATACACAAAATTCTTTAGCGAATCTTTTTGTCTTCTTTGTGGGTCTTTGTGAAATAATCTATCGTATTATAAATTCTTCTAATTGTTTCAAAGAAATTCGTCCTTCGTATATCGCTTTTCCGATAATCGTTCCTTCACAGCCCAATTCGGCTAATTTAGGCAATTCATCAAATGTAGAAATTCCTCCTGATGCGATTAATTTTATTCCTTTGGCTTCTGATAAAATTTTAGCATACAAATCAAAACTTGGTCCTTCTAACATTCCGTCTTTGGCAATATCGGTGCAAATTACGTACTGAATTCCTTTGTTCTGATAATCCTGGATAAATGGTACCAAATCTTCATCAGAATCTTCCAACCAGCCCGAAACAGCTACTTTTTCATTATTGGCATCCGCTCCCAAAATGATTTTATCCGAACCGTATTCTGCAATCCACTTTTCGAAAATAGCTCTGTTTTTTACGGCAATACTTCCACCTGTAATTTGGTTAGCACCACTTTCAAAAGCTATTTTCAAATCAGAATCAGCTTTTAAACCACCACCAAAATCAATTTTTAATTTGGTTTGTGAAGCGATTTGTTCCAATATTTTATAATTGACGATTTTGCTTGATTTAGCACCGTCCAAATCCACCAAATGCAAATATTCGATTCCATGCGCTTCGAATGATTTTGCTACTTCGAGCGGGTTTTCGTTGTATATGATTTTGGTATTGTAATCGCCTTTCGATAAGCGAACACATTTTCCTTCTATGATGTCTATTGCAGGTATTATTCTCATTCTATTTGTCATTGCGAGGAACGAAGCAATCTCATTCCATTAGTTTTTAAATATTGATTTTTGCCATTGAAATTTATAACTTCAAAAAGTTTCCAAGGATTTTCTCCCCAACATCACCACTTTTTTCAGGGTGAAATTGAGTTCCGTAGAAATTATTATTTTCTAAAGCAGAGGAATATTCCAGCTCATATTCGGTAGTAGCGATAGTTTCTTTGCAGATAGGCGCATAGAAGCTATGAACCAAATACATATACTCGTTCTCGGCAATTCCTTTGAATAAATCTGATTTAAGATTGTAAATGTTGTTCCAGCCCATTTGTGGTACTTTTACTTTTGAAGTGAATTTAACCACATCAACATCAAAAATACCCAATCCCTCAGTATTTCCTTCCTCTGATGAATTACACATCAACTGCATGCCCAGACAAATTCCGAATACGGGTTGTTTCAATGTAGGAATCAAAGTATCCAAACCGCTTTCTTTAAGCATTTTCATTGCATAACTTGCTTCTCCAACTCCAGGAAAAATCACTTTATCAGCAGACTTTATTTCTTCTGGATTATTGCTCAAAACTGCTTTGTATCCCAATCTTTCGATAGCAAACATAATGCTTTGAATGTTTCCTGCTCCGTAATTTATGATTACAAGCCCCCCAGCCCCCGAAGGGGGAGTTGATGTAGTTTGTGTTTTATTTTGATTCATAAATATATTATTCTATTAAGACAGATTAGTTATTCCCCCTTCGGGGGTTAGGGGGCTACAACATCCCTTTCGTACTTGGCAAAATCATCTTCTCTGTATCGCGTTTTACTGCCACTTTTATTGCTTTGGCGAAAGCCTTGAAAATAGCTTCGATTTTATGATGTTCGTTATCGCCTTCGGCTTTGATATTGATATTAGCTTTTGCTCCATCCGAGAATGATTTAAAAAAGTGGAAAAACATTTCCGTTGGCATTTTACCCACCATTTCACGTTTAAATTCGGTTTCCCAAATCAGCCAGTTTCTGCCTCCAAAATCAATAGCTACTTGCGCTAAGCAATCGTCCATTGGTAAACAAAAACCATAGCGCTCAATACCTAATTTATTTCCTAATGCTTTTGCGTAAACTTCTCCAAGAGCAATAGCTGTATCTTCAATCGTGTGGTGTTCATCGACTTCTAAATCACCTTTTACTTTGATTTCTAAGTCCATTTGTCCATGACGTGAAATTTGATCCAGCATGTGGTCAAAAAACGCTATTCCAGTATCAATTTTACTTTGTCCAGTTCCATCTAGATTCAAATTGATGTAAATATCTGTTTCGTGCGTTTTTCTAGTAATTGAAGCGGTTCGTGCTTCTAATTTTAAGAACTCATATATTTTTTTCCAATCAGTAGTCTGCAAAGCAATAACCGTTTCTAAAGAAGCTAAATCGGTCGAAATTTCATTACTGCCCAAACCATCTTCTTGTTTCAAGAAAATTGCTTTTGCACCAAGATTTTTAGCCAATTCCACATCAGTAATTCGATCTCCAAGTACAAAAGAGTTTGCCAAATCATAATTTGGATTGTCAATATATTTAGTCAGCATTCCTGTGCGAGGCTTACGTGTTGGCGCATTGTCCTCAGGAAAAGAGCGATCTACAAAAATATCATCAAAAAGCACTCCTTCGTTTTCAAAAGCTCTCAAAATAAAGTTTTGTGTTGGCCAAAAAGTATCTTCAGGAAAACTATCCGTTCCCAAGCCATCTTGGTTGGTAACCATCGCTAATTCGTAATCCAATTCGTTGGCGATTTTAGCCAAATATTGAAAGGCTTTTGGATAAAATTCTAATTTTTCTAAACTGTCTAATTGGTATCCTTCTGGTTCCAATACAATCGTTCCGTCACGATCTATAAAAAGTATTTTTTTCATTATATATTTTTTAAAAACTAATTTCAAATTTTATAAGCATTCTGTGTCTTCTGACATTTTGCTTGTCTTCTGTTTAGCTATTTCTTCAGTAATTTCATCAAAATAAAGGTAGTAATCGAAAATACCTATTTCATAAATTAATTGAACATAAGTTGTTTTTCCTGCTTCAACTTTAACTTCAAATTTTTCATCACTTTCCTTTAACTTATTTCTACCTCCTTTAACATAGCAATTGTGTTTTCCAACAGCAACTTCGTGTATGGAGAATTTTTTGTTATTCAGTTTGCAGACAAATTTATCGTCAATAAACATTTTAAATGCTGAACCAGAACCAGATAAACCAGTTGAACGTAAGAAACATATTTTACCAGTTTCGACTTTTTCTTTGTCTTGAGCTTTCATCAATGAAGTGAAACTTAATGCAATCAAAAGTGTTAATAGTAGATTTTTGCATGATTTTATCATTCCTATTTTTTGGTTAGTCTTAGTTTTTTTATGCTATTAATGCCTCCATCAACTTCTTATTCTCTTCTTCAGTCCCAATAGTCAAACGCAAAGTGTTTTCGCAAAGCGGCTGTGTTGTTCTGTTGCGAATTACAATTCCTTTGGCAATTAATTCATCGTAACGTTTATTAGCATTATCTACTTTTATGAGAATAAAATTTGCTTCTGTTGGATAAATTTTCTCCACGAAAGATACTTTGTTTAAAACTGAAAGTAATTCGTTTCTTTGCGCTATGATTGAGGTAATTTCGTTTGCAATTTTTGCTTCATCACTCAAACGCTCCAAAGCACGAAGCTGAGTCAATTCGTTTACATTATAAGGTGGCTTGATTTTATTTAAAACCGTAATTACTTCTGTCGATGCATAACAAACACCCAAACGGATTCCTGCTAAACCATAAGCTTTAGATAAAGTTTGCGTGATAATTAAATTTGGATATTGGTCAAGTTTTTGTAACCAGCCCTCTTTATCCGAAAAATCAATATAGGCTTCATCAATAACTACAAAACCATTGAATTTTTCTAATAATGTAGTTACACTTTCCTCCGAGAAAGAATTACCTGTTGGGTTATTTGGTGAACATAAAAAGATAATTTTGGTATTGGTGTCTACAGCTTCAAAAATTTTCTCAATTTGTGGCTGAAAATCATTTGAAAGCAATACTTCTCTGTTTTCTACAGCATTGATATTAGCCAAAACACTGTACATTCCGTAAGTTGGCGGTAATGAGATAATGTTGTCAATTTTTGGTTCGCAGAAAGCTCTGAATAACAAATCTAAGACTTCATCGCTTCCGTTTCCTAATAAAATTTGTTTTGGATTTATATTTTTCATTTTCCCCAAAACCACTTTTACATTCCCTTGCTGCGGGTCTGGGTAGCGGTTTACGCCATTTTGATAGGGATTTTCATTGGCATCCAAAAATATCATATCTGCTGTATCGAAATCCTCAAACTCGTCACGAGCCGAAGAATAAGGCTTTAATTTTTTGACGTTTTCACGTACTATAGTGTTTATATTGAAAGTCATTTTTTATTTTTTTAGAAGAATATAGAATAAAGAGAATAGAATATAGACTTCAAAATAGTCCTAAAATCTCTATACGTTTTTCTATATTTTATGTTTTATATATTCTCTATATTTTTTACTCTTTTATCTTATTCAATCTCAAAGTAACGGCGTTTTTATGGGCTTGCAATCCTTCGGCTTCTGCCATTAATTCTATAGCTGGGCCAATATTTTGAATACCTTTTTCGGATATTTTCTGAAAAGTCATTGATTTAGAAAAACTATCCAAATTCACTCCGCTGTAATTCTTAGCGTATCCGTTGGTTGGCAATGTATGATTGGTTCCAGAAGCATAATCTCCGGCACTTTCTGGAGTATAATTTCCAATGAAAACGGAACCTGCATTACCAATATTATTTACATAAAAATCTTCGTCTTTGGTGCAAATAATAAAGTGTTCTGGACCATATTCATCGATTAATTCTAATGCAATGGTATCATTTTCTACATAAATCAATTTTGAATTGGCGATAGCTTTCTCTGCAATAGCTTTTCTTGGAAGAACATCTAATTGTGTTTGAACTTCTTTCTCAACCTCATCAATCAATTCTTTTGAAGTAGAAACCAAAATCACCTGACTGTCTGTTCCGTGTTCAGCTTGAGATAATAAGTCCGAAGCTATAAAAGCGGAAACGGCAGTATTATCAGCGACAATCAGCAATTCTGAAGGACCTGCAGGCATATCGATGGCTACACCAAATTGGGTTGCCAATTGTTTTGCGACCGTTACAAATTGATTTCCTGGGCCAAATATTTTATACACTTTTGGAATAGTTACAGTTCCAAAAGTCATTCCTGCAATAGCTTGAATTCCTCCTACTTTTAAAATTTTTGTTACTCCGCATAAATAAGCAGCGTATAAAATGGCAGGATTTATATTTCCTTGTTTATCTGGTGGTGAACACAATACAATTTCGTTACAGCCAGCCAGTTTTGCAGGTACAGCCAGCATTAACACAGTTGAAAATAAAGGAGCTGTTCCTCCTGGAATATATAAACCAATTTTTTGGATTGGTCTTTTTTCCTGCCAGCAGTTTACGCCTTCAGTTGTTTCTACAGTAATTGGAGCTGTTTTTTGTGCAGCGTGGAATTTCTCAATATTTGATTTTGCTAACTGAATAGCATCTTTTAATTCTTTAGAAATAGTTGCAATTGCAGTTGCTATTTCGGTTTGTGAAACTTCTAATTCAGGAACTGAAACACCATCAAAAAGAGAAGTATATTTTGCAACAGCAAAATCACCTTTTGATTGTACTTCCTTGAAAATTCCTTTTACAGTTGCTTCAATATCATCAACTGTTTTAGTTGGTCTTTCTAAAATGGATGACCAAGTTTCTGGTTTTGGATTGTATATTTTATTCATTTTGGCCCCCTAGCCCCCAAAGGGGGAATTGTTACAGGAAGGGTTGCCTGTATTTTATATTTTTTTTCAATTCTTTATTTTTAGACATCGAGAAAATCCCCCCTTCGGGGGTTAGGGGGCTTATAGCACCATTTTTTCAATTGGACAAACTAAAATTCCTTCGGCTCCAACTTCTTTTAATTGGTCTATTACTTCCCAGAAAGTATCTTTGTCAATTACAGAGTGTACACTGCTCCAGCCTTCCTGTGCCAATGGCAAAACGGTTAAGCTTCGTAATACTGGAAGGATTTTTCCAACTGCATCAATTTTGTCATTTGGAATATTCATCAAAATGTATTTTGATTTTCTGGCTCTTAATACTGATTCTATTCTGAATTTTAACGTGTCAATTATTTTTTGTGATTCAGGGCTTACTTTTGGAGAAACCGCTAAAACTGCTTCACTTTTAAAAATGACTTCAACTTCTTTTAAATTATTTTTGAATAAAGTACTTCCGCTGGATACGATATCTACAATTGCATCGGCCAAACCAATATTTGGCGCAATTTCTACCGAACCGGATATTTGGTGAATATCAACTGTTACTCCTTTGGAACTAAAAAAATCAATAACTGTGTTAGGATATGATGTTGCAATTCGCATTCCTTCTAAATCCTGAACGGATTTGTAATCAAATGCTTTAGGCACCGCTACTGATACTTTACATTTTGAGAAACCTAATTTTTGAATTACTTCAATTTTTTTACCTTTTTCAACTAATAAATTATCCCCGACAATAGCAATATCTACGACTCCATCAATTAAGTATTGAGGGATATCTGAATTTCTCAAATATAAAACTTCTAAAGGGAAATTGGAAGCTTCTGCTTTTAATTGGTCTATTCCATTATCGATTGAGATTCCGGCGTCTTTTAGGATTTGAATGCTTTCTTCGTTTAAACGTCCAGATTTTTGAATTGCAATTTTAAGTGTACTCATTTTTAGTTTTTTAGTTTTTTAGTTTTTTGTTTTGAATTAATGCTTGAGTACAAAGAATAGGTAATAAAAAACCCGCTTGATGTACTCAAACGGGTTTAGATTATTGTGATTTACACGCATACCATTAACACATCGCTTGAGGGCAATTATGAGAATGATGATGATGTAATTGAATTGATAACATAACTTTATAAAATTAGATAACTCTTTGTTTCTTTTGCAAATATAGAGCATTAATTAATAATAATCCAATTTTTATTTTAACGTTTGAATAAGTATTTGTTAAATTAAAAATTTGGAAATAATTCATATATGCATGAGATAAAAATTAAAACACCCATTTGATATTGTTTTATACAGTACCAAACAGGTGTTTCAACAACTTTAAAATAATTACTACTAAACTGCGTCTAGTTTAAAACTGGTTCTAAAGTAGGTCCGGCTGCGACTAAGCGTTTTCCTTCTTCAGTATCAGTGTATTGTTCAAAATTTTTGATGTAACGTGCAGATAAGTCTTTGGCTTTGTTTTCCCATTCTTCAACATCTCGGTACGTATCTCTTGGGTCTAAAATTCCTTCGCTGACATTTGTTAATGCTGTTGGGATAGTTAAATTTAAAAATGGAACAGTGGTTGTTTCTGCAGAATCGATCTCACTGTTAATAATTGCATCAATAATTGCTCTTGTATTTTTAAGAGAAATTCTTTTCCCTGTTCCATTCCAACCTGTATTTACTAAATATGCTTTTGCACCGTGTTCTTTCATTTTTCCAATTAATGTTTTAGAATACATTGTTGGGTGTAATGTTAAGAAAGCTTCACCAAATGCTGGAGAGAAAGATGGTTCTGGAGAAGTAATTCCTCTTTCGGTTCCAGCTAATTTAGATGTATAGCCGCATAAAAAGTGGTATTGTGCTTGATCCTCATCCAAGATTGATACTGGAGGCAGTACTCCAAAGGCATCAGCAGAAAGATAAATGATTTTTTTAGCATGTCCAGCTTTAGACGGTAATACGATTTTGTTTATATGATAAATCGGATATGATACTCTAGAGTTTTCAGTGATTGAATGATCATAGTAATCAATTTCTCCGTATTCATCTACGATAACATTTTCTAATAATGCATCTCTTTTGATAGCTCTCCAAATGTCTGGTTCATTTTCTTCTGATAAGTCAATTACTTTAGCATAACAGCCTCCTTCATAGTTAAATACTCCATTGTTATCCCATCCGTGCTCGTCATCACCGATTAAGTATCTTTTTGGATCTGCAGAAAGTGTAGTTTTTCCTGTTCCTGAAAGACCGAAGAATACAGCAACATCTCCTTTTTCACCTACGTTAGCAGAACAGTGCATTGAAGCCATTCCTTTTAGAGGTAAATAGTAGTTCATCATAGAGAACATACCTTTTTTCATTTCGCCTCCATACCAAGTTCCTCCAATAATCTGAATTTTTTCGGTAAGGTTAAACACTACAAAGTTTTCAGAGTTTAATCCTTGTTCTCTCCAATTTGGGTTTACTGTTTTTGAACCGTTCATTACAATGAAATCTGGCTGTCCAAAGTTTTCCAACTCGTAATTTGAAGGTCTGATGAACATATTAGTTACAAAGTGTGCCTGCCAGGCTACTTCCATAACGAAACGTACTTTCAATCTTGTGTCAGCATTTGTTCCGCAAAAGGCATCAACTACATATAATTTTGGAGATGTAGAAAGCTGTTTTAAAACTAATCCTTTTAAATCATCGTAAATTCCTTGAGTTGTCGGGAAATTTACTTTATCATCCCAATAGATAGTGTCTTTTGAAACGGAATCTTTAACAATATATCTGTCTTTAGGAGAACGTCCAGTAAAAACTCCAGTTTTTACTGCTACAGCACCAGTATCAGTTAATGCTCCTTTTTCGTAACCTTTTCTTTTATTAGAAACTTCAGCTTTGAACAATTCTTCATAAGAAGGATTGTATACTACTTCATGGTATCCTGTAATTCCTAAATTGTGCAGTTCCTGAATAATTTTGATGTTTTTCATAATGTATGTATTTTATTATAGTTTGATGTGTTAATTTCTATGTCAAAATTACTCCAATGACCAACTAAAAAACCTGATTTTTATCATGTTTTAAAGAAAAATATACGCAAACGTTTTCGGTTTTAGAGCTGTTTTACAAAGAGATACGATTATCTTTATATCGTTTTTTTTGTTGTGGTGTGTTTTGGTTTTTTTGAAAAGAAAATAAATTTAAACCTGATTTTTGTCATATAAAGTTATCAAAAAAAACGATTCATTTACACTATATTTTCATTAAAAAAGCAACAGTTATGTTTGAATGGTTTAAGGTTTTGTTTACTCCGACGGATACGCCGGAAATGACACAGTCATTAATAGTATTATTTATGGCTATCAGTATTGGTTTTTTTGCTGGTAAATTAAAAATAGGTAATGTTTCCCTAGGAGTTTCGGCAGTAATGTTTGTGGGACTCTTTTTGGGGCACTTAGGATTTAGCATGGATGCGGAATTAATCCAATTTGTAAGAGAGTTTGGTTTAATTTTATTTGTTTATGGTATAGGTATTCAGGTTGGTCCTACTTTCTTTTCTTCTTTCAAAAAAGAAGGTCTTATTTTTAATGCTTTAGGAGTGGGAACTGTCTTTTTAGGCGGAATTATTACTTGGCTGCTTTATTTAGTTGCTAATGTTAAAGTTGAGAATGCAGTTGGATTAATGTCTGGATCGGTTACAAATACTCCGGGATTGGGAGCTGCAAAGTCAACTCTTATTGAAATCCAAAAGCAGTTAAATCTTCCCGCAGATCATTTTTCTGATCCTGCCGTTGCATACGCAATTACGTATCCAATTGGTGTTTTTGGAATAATCTTGATTATAATTTTGGCAAAAAACGTATTGAAAATTGATTTATCAAATGAAGTTGTACTGCTTAATAAAAAGAATAAAGATTCGGAAAATAAAATTGTCCGTCAAAAATGCAGAGTTACGAAGCCTGAAATTATTGGGAAAACTATTCGTCAGGTAATTAAAGAGTCTGCTATTGATGGTGTTATTATTTCCAGACAAAAACAAAGCGGGACAAAAGTGGTGTTTTCTCCTTCGTTGGATTCTGTCCTACAAGAAAAAGACGTTTTGATGGTTGTGGCCAAACAAAAAAACATTAATAAGTTTATTGATATTGTAGGGAAAGTTTCAACCGATTTATTCATTGAGTCAGAAGATGATGTGACAACAAAAATTCTTAGCGTGACTAAAAAAACTGCGACACATAAAACTTTGGCACAATTGGATTTATACAATCAGTTTGGATTGAAAGTTACCCGTGTAGTTCGTTCCGGACTGGAAATATTGGCACAGCCTACATTAGAACTTTATTATGGAGATACTCTAATGGTTGTAGGCAGCAAAGAAGCTATTCAAGAAGCTGAAAAAATTATTGGTAATTCCAAAAAAATACTTTTAGAGCCTGATTTTCTTTCTCTTTTCGGGGGATTGATTTTTGGAGTTGTTATTGGTTCTATCCCAATTATGATTCCTTCACTGCCTGTGCCATTAAAATTAGGATTAGCAGCTGGTCCGCTTTTGGCTGCGTTATTTATCAGCCGATATGGAGGTGTTGGAGTAATTCATTCGTATATTAATAATGGAGCAATTCATTTCATGAAGGATTTTGGTATCTGTTTATTCTTTGCAGCTGTTGGGATTAAAGCTGGACATGGTTTCTATGATAATTTTGTGGCAAATGACGGATGGATGTGGATATATTATGGTTGCTATATTACGTTTATACCTTTGACAATCTTAGTTTTAGTAAGCAGATTTGTATTTAAACTTAATTTTTATCAAATGGTTGGAATTATGAGCGGTTCCTATACTGATCCTGCCGCTTTGGCTTTTAGTACCAAATATTTGGATTCTGATATTCCTAATCAATCGTATGCTACGGTTTATCCTTTAGTAACTATAAGCAGAATTTTAGTCGCGCAATTACTGATATTGCTTTTGGCAAGCTGATGATGTGTTATAGGTTTGCTTTAATTGAAAAGAGGTTGTCTATTGAATTTAGACAGCCTCTTTTCTTATGAAAACAGGATCTCGCCCGAATGCTTTTATTGTTTGAAACTAATACTTTAAAAGTGCCATTAATTCTGTTTCAAATCGGCCTTTCGGCAAATACTGATCTTCCAGAGCTTTTGTAAACGGAATCGGAGAATCCAGACTCGCCACACGTTTTACCGGAGCGTCCAAATATTCGAAACAATTCTCCATAATCAATGCCGAAATATCGCTGGCAACACCTCCAAACATAGAATCTTCCTGATAAATAATCGCTTTTCCTGTCTTTCTAACCGAGGTATAAATCGCTTCAGTATCCAAAGGCTGTAAGGTTCTTAAATCTAGCAAATCAGCTTTTATTTCAGGGTTTTTTTCTAATGTTTCCAGTGCCCAATGTACGGCTGCTCCAAAAGAAATAATGGTAACATCATTGCCTTCTCTGAGCAAAGTGGCTTTCCCTAATGGAATGGTGTAATAATCGGTCGGAACTTCTTGTGACAAACTTCGGTACAATTGTTTGTGTTCGAAGAAAAGCACAGGATTTGGGTCATTGATGGAAGCATTCAGCAAACCTTTTACATCATATGGAAAAGCGGGATAAACGACTTTCAAACCAGGAGTTTTAGTAAACCAGGCTTCATTGGTTTGGGAGTGAAAAGGCCCGGCTTGAGTTCCGCCTCCGCAAGGCATTCGAACCACAACATCGGCTTTTTCAAGCCAGCGGTAATGCGATTTGGCCAATAAATTTACGATTGGATTAAATCCAGTGGAAACAAAATCGGCAAACTGCATTTCGACAATAGCTTTATAACCGTTAATGGACAATCCCATAGCTGTTGAAATGACAGCGCTTTCGCAAATTGGCGTATTTCGGACACGATCCTTGCCAAATTGAGCCACAAAGCCATCGGTAATTTTGAAAGCACCACCATATTCGGCAATATCCTGCCCCATTATGACCAAATTGTTATGGCGTTCCATAGACTGTCGTAAACTGCTGGAAATAGCATCTATAAAACGGATATTTTCTGTTGCTTCATTCGAATAAAATTCTTCGTGAACATAAGGTTTGTAAACATCATTTAGTTCTTCTTCATAAGTAGGTTCAATTTCTGGCTCAGCATTGGCTATTGCCCAGCTTTCATCAATATCTTTCTTGATTTCGTGTTGGATTTCATCATCATATTCTCTGGTAAGAATACCGTTTAGGTATAAATAACTTCTGTAATTATCTACAGGGTCTTTGGAAGCCCACTGATTCATTATTTCCTGCGGAACATATTTTGTACCGCTCGCCTCTTCGTGTCCCCGCATTCGGAATGTTTTGAACTCCAACAAAATCGGGCGCGGATTCTCAATCATCGATATTTTTAATTCGGTTAACAGATTAAAAATTTCTAAAATATTATTTCCGTCAACGATATGGCTTTCGATACCGTAACCTATTCCTTTGTCCGCAAGGTTTTCGCAGCGGTATTGCTCGTTGGTTGGAGTTGATAATCCGTATCCGTTATTTTCGATTATAAAAAAAATAGGCAGATCCCAAACTGATGCAATATTTAGCGCTTCGTGAAAATCTCCTTCACTTGTTGCTCCTTCGCCAGTAAAAACCGCAGTCACTTTTCTGTTTTTCTGTAATTTGTTGGCTAAAGCTATTCCATCTGCAACACCCATTTGAGGTCCCAGATGCGAAATCATCCCAATAATTTTATACTGTTGTGTTCCAAAGTGAAAACTTCGGTCTCGCCCTTTGGTAAAACCATTGGCTTTGCCCTGCCATTGAGAAAATAAACGATCCAACGGAATGTCTCTTCCTGTGAATACCCCTAAGTTGCGGTGCATTGGCAGGATATATTCATCAGTATCTAAAACTGCGGTTACTCCTGCTGAAATAGCTTCCTGCCCTATTCCGGAAAACCATTTTGATACTTTTCCCTGCCGGATTAGGATTAACATTTTTTCCTCGACCAGTCTTGGTTTCAGAATTTTTTTATACAGATTTAGTAAGGTGTCGTTCGAGAGATTTTTTCGGTCAAAGTTCATTTTTCGGGGTATTTATAGCGTATCTCAAATATAGATAAATATAACAGTATGACGGCAAAATGTTGTATTAATTATAAAATTGAAAAGATTTTAAAAAGAGTTAATTATTTTATTCTATATCTTTGTTGTTACGAAGTTTTAGGCTTCTAAAGTATTAAATACAGACATAATATGCAAAACATTCCTAGTGTTGACTTGCGTGATTTCCTTTCGGACGACCCGAAACGTAAACAAAAATTTGTAAATGAAATCGGAAGTGCATTCGAAGATATAGGCTTCGTAGCGCTCAAAGGGCATTTTTTAAACGATCAATTAGTTGATGAATTGTATGGCGAAATCAGGAATTTCTTTTCATTGCCATTAGAAACAAAACACAGCTATGAAATTCCTGGAATTGGCGGACAAAGAGGTTATGTTTCTTTTGGAAAAGAGCATGCTAAAGGCCGTAAAGAAGGGGATTTGAAAGAGTTTTGGCATTTTGGACAATATGTGGACAAAGATTCCAAATATGTATCTGAATACCCTGAAAATGTTGAGGTAAAAGAGTTGCCCCGTTTTAATGCTGTAGGTAAAGAAGCATACCAAATGCTTGAAAAAACTGGAGTTTATGTTTTAAGAGCTTTGGCATTGCATCTTGGATTGGATGAATTTTATTTTGACGAATACGCCAAAGACGGAAATTCAATCTTAAGACCAATCCACTACCCTCCTATTACATCCGAACCTGAGAATGCTATCCGTGCAGCTGCGCATGGTGACATCAACCTTATTACTTTATTGATGGGGGCTCAAGGCAAAGGACTGCAGGTTCAAAACCATAATGGAGATTGGATTGATGCCATTGCTGAGCCAGATGAATTGGTGATTAACGTAGGTGATATGTTATCGCGTCATACTAATAACAAGTTAAAATCTACGATTCATCAAGTGGTTAATCCGCCGAGAGAATTATGGGGAACTTCGCGTTATTCTATCCCGTTTTTTATGCACCCAGTAAGCGATATGAAATTGGATTGTTTAGAAAACTGTATTGATGCCGAAAATCCTAAAAAATTCGAGGATATCACCGCTGGAGACTATTTATATGAGCGCCTAGTTGACTTGGGCTTAATTAAAAAGTAAAGAATAAAAAAACAAAACTAAGATTCCAAATTCCAATGATACACTTTTGGGATTTGGAATTTGGTTTTTATAATTTATAAAAATATGGATTTACAAGACCAATTAAAGAATCTTTTCCCAGATCACGAAATATCTCCCGAAGAGATAATAGAAAAAGAAGCGCATCAATTGTATGTTCAAAAAGAACCTATGATCTGCAAATTTGAAAAAAGAAAAGGGAAAGCAACAACTATAATCGAAGGATACGAAGGAACTGATGAGGATTTTAAAATTCTAGCCAAAGAAATAAAAACTAAGCTTAGTGTTGGCGGTACTTTTAAAGACGATTCTATTATTATTCAAGGGGATTACCGTGATAAAATAATGACTATTTTGAAAGAAAAAGGATTTAAAGTAAAACGAGTTGGGGGATAAGCCCCCTAGCCCCCAAAGGGGGAATGCTGAATTTAATATCTGAATAAAAACTAAACCTATTTACCCCTAATAGGAATTCCCCCTTCGGGGGTTAGGGGGCTAAACTATGATTCAACAATCCGAGTTAATACTCAATCCTGACGGAAGCGTTTATCATCTTAATTTGAAACCTGAACATATTGCCCACAATATTATTTTTGTGGGAGATCAGGATCGAGTTTCAAAAATTACCAAACATTTTGATTCCATTGAATTTTCTACTCAAAAAAGAGAATTCAAAACCCAAACAGGGATTTACAAGGGTAAACGCTTAACAGTTATGTCTACTGGAATTGGTCCGGATAATATTGATATTGTCATCAATGAATTGGATGCTCTTGTCAATATCGATTTGGAAACCAGAAAGCCAAAAGAAAAACTAACTTCATTAAATATTGTCCGAATAGGAACTTCTGGTTCTTTACACGCTGATATTCCTGTGGATAGTTTTGTAATGTCGCAGTTTGGATTGGGACTAGACAACATGCTCCGCTCCTATTTGGTTGATGCTGTTTCGAATGTTGCAATGGAAGAAGCTTTTATTCAATACACTAATTGGGATTTAAAAAAAGGAAGACCTGTTGTTATTCCATGTTCTCCTATTTTAGAAAAAAGAATAGAAAGTGACAGAATGCACAAAGGAATTACGGCTACCGCTGGTGGTTTTTACGGACCTCAAGGACGTGTTTTGCGTTTGGGTATTCAAGATCCAACATTAAATTCCAAAATGGATAATTTTCTTTTTGAAGGAAACCGAATTACCAACCTTGAAATGGAAACTTCAGCGATTTATGGACTTTCGGCTCTTTTAGGACATCAGGCTTTGTCGCTGAATGCCATTATTGCCAATCGTGCTAATGGAACTTTTAGTCAAGATCCGTATAAAGCGGTGGATGAGTTGATTGAGTATACATTAGGAAAATTAGCTGAGAAATAAAGATGGCAGAAACTCACGCTAAAATTTTATTTCGATATCATAGTGATGTTTTAGATGAAGAAGTGGTTGAAACCATGTGGTCGGAGATAATTGATTTAGAAAAAGGAATTTATAAATTAGATAATATTCCATTCTATGGACCTCTAATTGCAACGGATGATATTTTTTATGCAAAATATGATGAAAGCGAAGAAATGGTCACATATAAAGAAACAATTGCAATTTCAGGAAATTCTATAATTCAGGTTGTAATTTTAAAAGACAATTTTGATAAGGAAATTATTAGAGAAAAACTCAAAGTAATGAATTGTCTATCTGAAGGATCAAATGAAAAATATTTTGCTGTTGAAATCAAGAAAGATGTTGATTATTCTGTAGTGAAACAATTTTTAAATGAATATTTTGAATTAGATATATTGGATTTTGCAGAACCTTGTTTGTCAAAAAAGCACAGTGATGATTTATTAAAATAAGTCTGTTGTAAGTATTTATTTTAAACTTCCTGATTCCTTTTTTAAAATCTATATTTGCATTTTGAAAATCACAACAATGAAAATAATTCTTACCGGCGCAACTGGAGTTTTGGGATCACACATCATGTATGACATTTTGGAGCTTTTTATCAAAGAAAATAAAAACGGAAAACTTTTTATTATTGCCAGAAACAAAGGAAAAGCTAATGCTTTAGACCGCGTTAATGAACTTTTGACCAGTGATTACACGCCTTCCATTTTACTGAAAACAGGTTTAGAAAAACTTCATGGATATATAGAAATTATAGATTCGGATTTAGCGAATCTCCAAGATACTTTTTCCGAAAAAATAAAAGGTGCATACTTTATCCATTCTGCGGGTTATGTTAATTTATCTACTGACGAAAACCTAAAAGAAAGAATTTTTGATGAAAATGCTAAAATTACCAAATCACTTTTCAAGACTTTTCACCCTTTTATTAAGAAATTCATTTACATAGGAACCGCATTTTCGTCAGGAATCAGAAAAGGTTTGATTGATAATGATTTTCATAATCTTGATTTTGCTCCAGAACACCGAAATGCGTATGAGGATGCCAAATTTCATTCGGAAAACTACATTGCAAAAGAATGTAAAAAACTAGGTTTGCCGTTCCAGATTCTTAGACCAAGCGTAATTGGAGGCAAAATGCTGGGAACCGAAAGTACTTATTTTATTCCAAAATACATGGTTTTTTATCTTTTGGCCAAGTTTTTCCACTTTACTTCACAGCGAAAAGGCGAACAGGAAAACGTTCGTTTCATCATCAATGAAGAAACAGGTTTGAACATTATTCCAGTCGATTATGTTTCGAAAGTGATTGTAAATACTTTTGAAAGAGACGATATAGAACAGTTGAACATCGTAAATGATAAAAGCTTCAATATTGTAAAAGGTTTGCAGTTGATTATGAAAGAAGTGGGTTATACTAATTTTACTTTAATCAAAAATCCGCTCGATTTTAAATACAAAAACACCATCGAAAAGTTATATTATGAGAGCATTGGTAAGCATTTAAAGCCTTATTTTATTACTAATCCCAATGAATATGATACTACTTTGCTAAACTCGATTCTTGAAATTCCAAAATTAGACAGCGAGGCGTTTACCAATATGATTCGATATGCCATTTCTAATGATTTTAAGGATATTAATGTGTAATGAAGTTGTTGAGATACAAAGTTTCTAAGACTCTTAGCAACTTTGTAAAAACTTAGCAACTTAAAAAAAGCTTAGTGACTTAGAAACTTAGTATCTTAGTGACTTAAAAAAAGCAATCCAAGCCCCAACTTTTGGGAATTATGATACAACTTAACAAAGAGAATTTTTATCTGCTAAGGTCCAAGTTTCAGTTGAAAAAACCTTGGGACAAATTTGTTATCTTTTTTTTAAGTATCCTGATTACAATTCCTTCATTTATAATAGTTCATCAAAATTTAATTGATCCTGAGTGGTATTTTGGCTTTGATAGAATTCTGGTTTTTATATTCGTTTTTGCAGTTGTCTACGGCGTTTTATATGCATTGCGTACCATTAGCATAATTTGTTTAGCGCTTTATTTATTAATGCTCATTTACGGAAGCTTATTTGGGAATTTTAGCTTTAATTCGGTTTTCGATGACTATAATTCCATGTTGTATTCGATGAATAATAATCCATTTCCGCAGGATATTATTATAGCTAAGTTATTGCCATTTCCTAATAAGGATAAAATAATTAAAGCGATTGAATTTGAGAATCCAAAGGTTCGCAACTTTGCCATAATGGCTACAACCAAGCATTTTAAAGACGTTAAAGGTTATCCAGATTATAGAAATTTGATTCAGTGTTTTGCTGTTTTCAAAGAAATCAACAGTCGCTGGCATTATGTAAACGACCCAAAAAACGGTGATTATATCGCTACAGCCCACGAATCTTTACTTTATTTTTCAGGAGACTGTGATGATCATTCCATTTTGATGTCGGCCACCATCAAATCTATTGGAGGAACACCAAGGTTAATTCATACCAAAGGTCACATATATCCCGAAATTTTAATTGGAAGCATGAAAGACCTCGAAAAAGTAAATTTTCTAATTAAGGACAAATTGTTTGTTGAAGAAAGCCGAAATAAACAGCTCAATTATCACATTGACGAGCGCGGTCAAGTCTGGCTAAACCTCGATTATACTGCAAAATATCCCGGAGGGCCATTCATGTCAGAAGAAATATTAGGAGCCTTGACATTGGATTAAAAATAGTTCTTAGTTCTTTAAAATTCATTTGGGAGTGCCACCATCCCGATAAAAAGGGCTAATTCTCATTGCGGTTATACGCCCTTTTATCAGGATGCTGTCGGGCTATCTGCGCTACTTCGGTAGCTAGCTCCTATCCCTCACTCGTGATCAAGAAGTTTAGAATAATTAAGATATGTTATTCGCAAATTATTTCACAATATTGTCATGGATGACAAACTAGGCGAAAAACAAAGTGCAATGTTATAGTTAAGTTACAGCCAATCAATCTTCCTCAAATTATTCTTCTCTAAATAAAAATTTGCCTTACTGAAATGTTTATTACCAAACCATTTTCCTTGATTAGCACTCATAGGTGAAGGATGCCCGGATTCTAAAACTAAATGCTTATTTCTGTTAATTTTTGCACCTTTTTTTTGCGCAAAGCTTCCCCAAAGCATAAAAACCACATTTTCTTTTTCTTCAGATATTTTTTGAATAACAGCATCGGTAAAAGTTCCCCATTTTAAATGTTTATGACTATTAGGTGCGTCAATCCTAACTGAAAGTGAGGCATTTAAAAGCAATACCCCTTGTTTTGCCCAAAGTTCTAAATTTCCTGACGTGGGCATAAAAATCGAATCTAAATCATCATTTAATTCCCTGAAAATATTACGTAACGAAGGTGGAATTTTAACCGAATTATTTACAGAAAAAGATAAACCATTCGCTTCTCCAGTCCCATGATAAGGATCTTGGCCAATAATTACCACTTTTGTATTATCAAATGAACAATTATTGAAAGCCGAAAAAATCAATTCTTTTGGAGGGAAACAGATATGATTTTTATATTCTTCATCGACAGACTGCATTAATTCGTGGAAATAAGGTTTCTGAATTTCGTCAGCTAAAATAGTTTGCCAAGATGAGTTGAGGTGAAGTTGCATAAATATATTTTACAGCAAAGTTCGTAAAGTTTTCTCAAAGAGAGTAAAGAAAATGGTTTTTGACTTTTTACTTTGTAACTTTGGGGTTTTGACTTTGACTTTTGATACAAAAATGATATCCATTACCGAAAAAACATTACAAGATTTACAATTTCCTACGGTTCTCGAAACGATTTCCGAAATTTGCAATACCGACATAGGAAAACAAAAAGCTTTAGAAATAACTCCTTTTAGAGACAAAGAAACTTTGATGAGCGCTTTATTGCAGACATCGGAGTATGTTTCCTCTTTTCAAAATAACAATGCTATTCCCAATCATGGTTTTGATGCTATAACATACGAAATAAAGTTTCTAGCCATAGAAGACAGTTTTCTAGAAGTAGGAAGTTTTAGAAAAATTGCCACAATTTCAGAAACAACAAATGTGCTGTTGGCATTTTTGAATAAATTCAATGACTATTATCCAAATCTTTGTGCCAAAAGCTCGGGTATTCAGCTTACCAAAGAGATTATCACGCTTGTAGATGCAGTAGCTGATAAGTATGGAGAGATCAAAGACAATGCCTCTCCCCGATTATTGGAAATACGCCGAGAAATGAATTTAGTTCGCGGAAAAGTGAATCAAAGTTTTGCATCGGCTTTAACGCAATACAATAGTTTGGGCTATTTGGATGACATCAAAGAAAGTTTTGTTCAAAATCGCCGTGTTTTGGCTGTATTAGCAATGTACAGACGAAAGGTAAAAGGTTCCATATTGGGAAGTTCAAAAACTGGAAGCATCGCTTATATCGAACCCGAAAATACGCTTAAATATTCTCGTGAACTTAGTAATTTAGAATATGAGGAAAAAGAGGAAATTACTAAAATTCTAAAGCAATTATCAAACGCAGTTCGACCGTTTTTACCATTGCTAATTCAGTATCAGGATTTCCTGAGTGATATTGATGTGATTGCTGGTAAAGCAAAATATGCCAATAGAATTAATGGAATCTTACCAACGATTACAGAAGAACGACGTCTTTATTTTAGAGATGCTTATCATCCCATTTTGTACTTGAATAACAAACAGAAAAAGGAAATTACGCATCCGCAAACTATAGAATTAAGTCAGGAGAATAGAATAATTGTTATTTCCGGTCCAAATGCTGGAGGTAAAACTATCTCAATGAAAACTGTAGGTTTGCTGCAATTGATGTTACAGTCCGGTATGCTGATTCCTGTTCATGAACGCAGTGAAACGTTTCTTTTTGATAGAATACTGACAGATATTGGAGATAATCAATCTATTGAGAATCATCTAAGTACTTATAGTTACCGTTTGAAGAACATGAACTACTTTTTGAAGAAATGTAACAAGAAAACCATGTTTTTGATTGATGAATTTGGTACAGGTTCCGATCCTGAATTGGGTGGCGCTCTGGCTGAAATCTTCTTAGAAGAGTTTTATCATAGAGAAGCTTTTGGTTTGATTACTACTCATTATTCAAACCTGAAAATATTGGCTAATGAACTGCCTTATGCAACCAACGCAAATATGCTGTTTGATGAGAAATCATTAGAACCCATGTATAAATTAGCTTTAGGACAAGCAGGAAGTTCTTTTACATTTGAAGTTGCCTTAAAAAACGGAATTCCATTTAGTTTAATTAATCGTGCCAAAAAGAAAATTGAAGTCGGGAAAGTACGTTTTGATAAAACCATTGCTACACTTCAAAAAGAGCGTTCTAAACTCGAAAAAACCTCCTTAAATCTAAAAGAAGAAGAAACTCGAGCTCGTGAGGAAGGCAAAAAAATGGAAAATATCAATGTCAAAATCAAGCAAAAACTAGAAAGCTATCAGGAATTATATGACAGCAACCAAAAGACGATTTACATTGGTCAAAAAATAGAGGATATCGCTGAGAAATATTTCAACAATAAGAACAAAAAAGACCTGATTGGCGAGTTTTTGAAAATCATTGAAATTGAAAATTCGAAACGCAAAAAAGCGACTCCCAAAGAAGCTAAAGCGATAGTAGAAAAGAAAAAGGAAATTATCAAGGAAGTAGAAATTAAAGTCGAGGAAATCCGAATTGAAAAGAAAGAAAAGAAATTAAAACCTGTTGTTGAAAAACCAAAAGTCACATTGAAAGTTGGTGACCGTGTACGAATGCTAGACGGTAAATCAGTTGGAAGTATTGATAAGATTGAAAAAAACAAAGCTGTGGTTAATTACGGCTTGTTTACTTCAAAAGTAAGTTTGGATGAATTAGAGTTTGTAGAGGCTGGGAAGAAGTAGTCTTTAAATTTTTATCGCAATGACAAAAAAATAAAAAAATGCAAAACCTCCCTCTCAACAAAAAAATAATCCTCTTTGACGGCGTTTGCAATTTATGCAATTCGGCGGTGCAGTTTGTGATTCAGCATGATAGCAAAGATGTGTTCCGATTTGTGGCTTTACAATCTGAACTGGGACAGCAAATCCTTAATCATATTGGTGTAAGTCCAGCAAATATTGACAGTATTGTTTTGTATGAACCAGGTGTGGCTTATTATTACAAATCTTCGGCAGCTATTGAAATCGCACGAAATCTTGGCGGATTTTGGCATTTTGGAACTGTTTTCAGAATTATTCCAAGTGGTATCCGCAACCTCCTCTATGATTACATCGCCAAAAACAGATACAAATGGTACGGCAAAAAAGAAAGCTGCATGATACCTACTCCCGAGCTGAAATTAAAATTTATAGAATAATTCAATTTCATGATAAATGTCATTTCTTTTGGCGGGTTGCTGTTGTAAATTTGACTAATCTTAAAAGTTAATTTTTATCAGGAGGTGTTCATAAAAACCGCGCTTTCATAGTTGTTTTCGAGTTGGTAATTATTGGTTTAAACGAGAACTGGTTTTGTATGAATTCTGATAAAAAGAGATGATTAGTTTTTTTTGTCTAAAAAGAAAAAGGGTGCTTTTCTGTGAGCATCCTTTTTTGTTTTTACATATTTAAAACCAAAATTTTGTAATGAAACCTAATGCCCTAGCCCTGATAGAAATGGAAATCCTTTATGGTTTTTCTTTAAAACCATAAAGATTACTTCACATAAATTATATTTTTAGTAGAGTTCAGTGAACTTCGTTTGCAGTGAATAGCAGGAGAAAGCTCCTTAAAAATAATCCGCAAAAAAGCCTCAAATTACAATAGAATTTGAGGCTTTCCAATTATTGAAAATCAATTATTATCTAATTAATTTTTTGTATTTCAAACGTTTTGGAGTTAAATCACCACCTAAACGTTTCTTTTTATTTTCTTCATAATCAGAGAATCCGCCTTCGAAATAATACACTTCAGAGTCACCTTCAAAAGCCAGGATGTGAGTACAGATTCTGTCCAAGAACCATCTGTCGTGCGAAATTACAACGGCACAGCCTGCGAAATTCTCCAAACCTTCCTCAAGTGCACGAAGCGTGTTTACATCCAAATCATTCGTTGGCTCATCCAGTAACAATACGTTTCCTTCTTCTTTCAGCGTCATTGCCAAGTGTAAACGATTACGCTCACCACCAGAAAGCATCGAAACTTTCTTGTTTTGCTCACCACCACCAAAGTTGAAACGTGACAAGTAAGCTCTTGAATTTACTTGTTTTCCGCCCATCATGATTAGTTCCTGACCATCGGCAAAGTTTTCCCAGATTGATTTGTTAGGATCAATATTTGAATGCGCCTGATCTACGTAAGCGATTTTTACAGTTTCTCCAACTGAAAATTCACCGCTGTCAGTAGCCTGTTCGCCCATAATCATTTTAAAAATGGTTGATTTACCAGCACCGTTTGGTCCGATAATTCCAACAATTCCAGCCTGTGGCAAAGTGAAGTTCAAGTTGTCGTATAATAATTTGTCTCCAAAAGCTTTGGCGACATTTTTTGCTTCTATAACATTTGTTCCTAAACGTGGACCATTTGGAATATAAATCTCCAAGTTTTCGTCCAATTGTTTTTGATCTTCGTTTAATAATTTATCGTAGTTCTGTAAACGTGCTTTTTGTTTGGTTTGACGGCCTTTCGCACCTTGACGAACCCAGTCCAACTCGCGTTCTAAGTTTTTACGACGTTTAGAAGCTACTTTTTCTTCTAATGCCATTCTGCTTGATTTTTGGTCTAACCAAGAAGAGTAATTCCCTTTCCATGGAATACCTTCTCCTCTATCCAACTCTAAAATCCAGCCTGCAACATTATCCAAGAAATATCTATCGTGCGTTACAGCAATTACAGTTCCTGCATATTGTGCTAAGTGCTGCTCTAACCAAAGTACCGATTCAGCATCCAAGTGGTTGGTTGGCTCATCCAAAAGCAATACATCTGGCTGTTGTAGCAATAAACGGCATAAAGCTACACGACGTCGCTCACCACCTGAAAGATTTTTGATAGGTGTATCACCATCTGGCGTACGCAAAGCGTCCATTGCAATTTCTAGCTTAGTATCTATTTCCCAAGCGCCAAGAGCATCAATTTTATCCTGCAATGCCGCTTGACGATCCATTAACTTGTCCATTTTATCTGGATCAGAATAGTTCTCTTCAAGACCAAACAAATCGTTGATTTTGTTGTATTCTTCTAAAACTGCCATAGTTTCGGCAGCTCCTTCACGAACAATTTCGATAACGGTTTTAGAATCATCCAAAATTGGCTCCTGTTCTAAATAACCTACAGTGTAACCCGGCTGAAAAACAACATCACCCTGATAGTTTTTATCAACACCTGCTATAATTTTTAAAAGAGAAGATTTTCCAGAACCGTTAAGACCTAAAATACCAATTTTTGCTCCATAAAAGAAACTCAAATAAATGTTCTTAAGTACTGGTTTATCTGCTCCTTGGTAGGTTTTGCTCAATTTTTGCATTGAGAAAATTACCTTCTTATCGTCTGACATATTATTATGATTTTAATTTTTAAAAGAATACAAATATAGCATTATTAAAGAAATAATAAATAAGTTGTTTTGAGATTCGAATTTAAAAATTTTAATGGGATTATCATTGATATGCCTTATCTGTCAAGGTTTTCATAAAGGCAATTAATGCTTTTTTCTCTTTTTCTGTCAGATTTAATTTTTCAGTTGGTAATGTCTGGTTATCAACGCATATTCCCAAACCAACTCCGCCGCCTTTTTCATAAAAATCAACAACTTCTTCTAAAGTGGAATACACCCCATTATGCATATATGGAGCGGTTTTAGCAACATTTCGTAATGATGGTGTTTTGAAAGCATTCCTTAATTGAGGCATTTGATATTGCAAATACCTTCCGAAATCAGGGCTGATTTTTTTAACATTTTTATCTGCAGGAGTTCCTATTACTTCCTGCTCTGTTTTTTGATAGCCAGGCGGTACAGTTCCGTTAAACAAAGGGATAAAATGACAAGTAGCACATTTTGCTTTTCCTGCAAAATTATTAAATCCTAGTTTTTCTTCGGCTGTAAAATCATTTGATTCTCCTCGCATATAATTGTCAAATCTGCTGTCGAATGCGTTTAAAGAACGAATATAACTGGCTAGAGAATTCTGAACCTGCCATTCTTCAATCTTGGTAGATTTTGGAAATGCTTTTTTAAACAGATTTTGATATTCCTTGTCTTTGTTTAATATCTGAATGCCATTTGAAATATTTCCATGCATTTCGTCTTTGTTCTGAATTACATCCATACTTTGTTTTTCTAAATCCAATTGTCTCATGTCCCAGAATTGAGCGTTTTGCAAAGAAGCATAGGTTAAAGTTGGCGTATTTCTGCTCAAATTACTGCCTGTTAAAGATTGGTTTGTTTTTAAGCCATCGGTAAATGCTTTTTCTGGATTGTGACAAGAAGAACAGCTGCGGGTTTTGCTATCGGAAAAAGAGGTTTCGTAGAATAATTTTTTTCCCAATTCAGCTTTTTCTTTTGAATAACTATATTCTTTAGAAGGAATAAAAGCATTGACATTAAAAGCGTCTTTTTCGAAAATAGAAGCTGTCTCTGGATTTACCACGGTATTTCTATTAGTCTTTTCTATTTTATTTATTTTTTGAAAAGCAACTAGTTTTTTGCTGATTGGATTTAAATAATTTTTGATAAAATACACTCTGTCGAAACTATTAAAATCAGAATTGGACTGACAATAACTTCCTGCTTTATCAATTATAACGGCTATTTCCTTTTCACATTTTTTTGATTCAGGAGAATTGAAATTCATTTTTGAAAGCAGATTTTTCAAAGAACTTAAACTGCTTTTTGCTTCTGGAATTGATTGCAAAGCTATTGGAGAGTCAAATCCTGTTATTCCTAAAGCTAAAATTCGGTTCACTTCCATTTTTGAAGCATCTAAAATATGAGAATTTGAAATCGTAATAGCACTAAAATGCTGTTTTACTTGTTTCAGATTTCCGCTCAATATTCTAATCGTTCGAATCAAATCGGCTTTGTTTTCAATAGAATAATTTGGAAAAATCAGCTCTTCTATCACCTGAAAGCCATTTGGCGGAATAAAAGTATTTTCGGCAACTTCTAATTCATCCAAAGCGGGACCATTTATAAATCGAGCTGGATCTGGAGTGAAATATTCAACTGCCCATTCTATTTTTTTGTACGATAATCGTGTAGCATTAAAAGCTTGCTGAATCTTTTTTTGATCATTAGTCTGTTCTGCTATTTTTTGAAAATCAATTACTTTTTGATCTAATTTTTCGATATCTGAGATTAATTCCTGTTGAACAGTTAGTTCATTGTATTTCTTTTCACAGCCTGAAAATACAATTACAAGTGCCAAATTCAGGGCGAGAATTATTTTTTTAGGACAATTATATTTAAACAATTTCATTTTCTTTTAGGTAAATAAAAACAAAAAACAACCCTATAAAAGGGCTGTTCTTTATGTATTAATATCAAAAATTATTTTTGAACATTTCTTATTATAACGGTTTGACCACCTTCCATATTGGTATTCACCTTGCTTCCATCTGCATACTTGAAAGCTTCTTTTTGCCAAGTATGAGGGTGAAGATTTACAATAAATGTATTTGGAACTCCAATAACATCTGAAATATCTTCCATAGCTCCGTATTCCCAGCTTCCAAATTTCATTACACCCGTTTGGTTATAAGTAGCGTTCCAAGCAGTATCATCGCGTTTGTGGTTCATTGTCAGCCAAGGTTTGTTTGTCTTTGTAGCAATGCTGTATTGCCAGATATAAGAATCGTGTTTAGCATCAGTATAATATGAATCTCCATCTTCTTGGATGTAAACATAGTTTTCAGTCACGCAAAGGTTATCTGGGTTGATAATTCCAGTTCCTGGAGTAGAATCGCCTTCAACTACTAATTCTAATTTACCAATTAATGGATTAGTATCATTTAAAACCAATTTATAAACTCTTCCCCACATTGTATATCCGGTAACTGGAGCATTATTAGTCGCTTGTCCTGTTGCAGTGAAGTAAATCTCACGATTGTTTTTAGCAGAACCTTTTCTGTAATCAACATCTTCTACTCTTGAAAAACGAATCGCTCCTAAAGTATTTACAGCAGTATTTATCTCAGCGCCTGTTATGTTTTTAGCATTTGGAATCTCTACAAACGACACATCAAATGAGCTTCCAATATTCATTGAAGTTTCTACTTGGTTTCCATCATTTCGTTTTAAAGCGTATAATTTACCGTTAGTAAGATCTCCAACAGTATTGCTTACATACATAATCACCTGACCTGCACTTGCATGAGAAGTAGCATACGACTGATCTTCTCCAATTAAAATAACTGTTTTACCAGGATAAGCATCTTTGGTAAGAGGAACTGCATTTTCCATACTTGCTTTTCCTAAAGCTGGTAAAACTCTGTCTTTTCTGCTTTTTTCACTTGATAAACTAAAAGGGTCAATTCCGTGAACCATACTTTCTTCTCCGCTTTCTCCTGCGGTTAAAAATATTGGTCCAAATCCGTTAATAGCTGGTGTTGCTAATGTTGCAGAGCATAATCTAGTCATACCTCCAATTCCATCAACAATGTATTCTCCTTTTATTGGTTTTAATGTTTTATCAAGATAAACTCTGGAAACCGATTGTAAGATTTCATGATTTGTAATCATCAGATACCCATCGCCATTAGGATCTTTCATAAAACCAGCACCATCAGGCTGTGCTCCATAAACAAAGCTAGGAGATCCTGACAATACATCTGAACTACTAATCATTGCAGTGATTTTCAAATTTTCAAAACCTTCTTTGGCTACTGCCAATGCTGGAACGGAAGAAACGTTGTTAAAATCAATTGTAGCATTTGGTTCTTTAGATTTGTCGTCATCATTTTGACAGCTTAATACGGCCAAGCTTAATACAGACAAGATTCCTGCTCTTTTTAGAAAATTAAATTTCATAGTTTTTGTTTTTTTTGTTTGTGACAAAACTATGTTCTAAAAGCCTTCAAGAGGTTAATTGATATTATTGAAATGATGACCATTAAGTTAAGGCTATTTAACCTAGACATTAAGAGGTTAATTTTGTGTAAATAATTGGGAGCAGTATGAAATAGTAAGTATGAAAAAAAAATGTGGTTATTGAATAAAAAAAAACGACTGTTACTTTTTTTAGCAGCAGTCGTTATCATAATTATGAAAGTTTTTAAACTCGTCCTTTCAAAGAACTAAAAACCCAAGCATTTGCCAAAAATCCTACTCCAACTGCGGCAAACCCCCAGCCAGCTACGTCATCATATCGAAAAGCACCCAATCCAATTAGTAACAATCCCATTAGTATCATTATAAAGGTGGCCCATCCTAAAATTGTATTTTTATTCATTCCCATAATTGTAGTATTTGTTTTTTGGAGAAGTGCAAATATCGGTATTTTTCAGAACATTTTTTAATTAAAATAATTATTCCTGATACAAAATCACAGCACTTCTGCCTGGAATTATTACAAATTGATTTTGAATGGTTTCGATTACGTTTTGATTGATAATTTCGCCATTGCAAACCATTTTCCATGTCCCGTCAATGGTTTGTTTTACCTCTTTTTCACCTCCGTTAAAATAGACTCTTATGTTTTTCCATTTGTCGCCATTGGCACTGTTTTTTAATGTATATCCAACCAGCAAAGGACAATCAATCGTTAAAAATTCTAAATGCTCCTGAATCATTTTTTCGGATGTCATTTTGAACGCGGGATGATTGTTTCTTAACGCAATCAGGTCTTTATAATATTGAACCAACTCTTTATTCTCGTGTTTCCAGTTCCAATCTATCTTATTGATACTGTCTGGTGACTTATAAGAGTTCTCTACTCCCATTTTGGTGCGTTTCATTTCAACTCCCATATGCAAAAAAGGAATGCTTTGTGAAGTTAGAATAATTGTATTCGCAAGTTTATCCATTTGCACCAATTCCTTTTCAGTTGCTTTTGGATTAGCGATTTTCAGCTTGTCATATAAAGTGTTATTGTCGTGGCAGGAAACATAGCCGATAATTTTTGTCGGACTGTCAGCATACGGAAATTGAGCATAACCTCTTTTAGAATCATATTTTATCTGAGGATGATTTGTGGAAGCTGCAATGCCAAATTGAATAACTTCTTTGTAATTTGGATTACCGCTTACAAAACCTTTTTCGGTAACATTCGCCCAATGTCCTTTTACGCCATCTCGAATGTCATCAGAGAAAACGGCAATATCATTTAACTTTTTGACATTGTTTTTCAAGGCTCTTTTTTCAATTGGTAAGGGCGAATCTCCTGCTGTCCACCCTTCTCCGTAAAGAAAAATGGTTGGGTCAATTTTCTTTAATTCTGCCGAAATAATATTCATTGTTTCAATGTCGTGGATACCCATTAAATCAAATCGAAATCCATCAACGTGATATTCTTTTACCCAATATTTAAGAGATTCAAGCATGAATTGTCTCGCCATGATTCGATCAGAGGCAAACTCATTTCCACACGCCGAAGCGTCTGAACGTTTTCCATCAGGCCAGCTTCGGTAATAATATCCCGGAACTAATTGGTCAAAAATATCAGTAGAGCTCGTGTGATTGTAAACCACATCCATTACCAAGCGAATTTTTGCTTCATGCAGAGCTAAAACCATCTCTTTGTATTCCTTCATGCGAACCAAGCCATCAAAAGGATTTGTTGAATATGACCCTTCCAAAGAGTTGTAATTCTGTGGATCATATCCCCAATTATATTCGTTCTTATCTAATGTGGATTCATCAACAGATTTGTAATCAAATACCGGAAGCAAATGCAAATGAGTAATTCCTAATTCTTTTAAATGATCCAATCCGGTTGCTTCGCCAAAAGCATTTTTGGTGTTTTTTTCTGTAAGTCCAAGAAATTTTCCTTTGTTTTTTATGCCTGAAGAAGGATCAATCGAAAAATCACGGACATGAGCTTCATACAAAATAATGTCAGAAGCTGATTTTAAAGATGGCTGTTTATCGGTTTTCCAGTTTGATGGATTGGTTTGCTTTGGATCGAAAATTAAACCGCGGTTTCCGTTTACCCCAACTCCTTTTGCATAAGGATCTGGCATTTCTTTAGACCAGTTTCCTTTGTTTTTCACTTGTAAAGTGTAATAAGTATTATGGTAATTACCGTCTAAAACAATTTGCCAAACTCCGGTTTTTGGATCATAATATAAGCTTTTAACAGCAAATGCTTCTCCTCCATCGCCTTGTTTGTAAAGATTGATTTTACATTCTTCAACATTAGGACTCCATAATTTGATTGTAGTTTTATTAGTTGAACAAACCATACCCAAATCATCTTTCAAATAAACGGGATACGCATCAAAAGAGGCGTATTGAATTGTGTTTATTTTTGTATTTTGTGCCATGGCAAAATTTGCTGTGAGAAGTAAACCAATTATGAAATGGATTTTTTTAGCGGAACCAAACATCTTGACAATTGTTTAATTAAATATTTTATAAAGCATTTCCCGTAATAAATCGGCTTGTGATAAACTGTTAGCACCAACCCCTTTGCTTTTTACATCGGTATCCCGCAGTGAAGCAATAATTTGACTCACTTTTCTCATCGGATAATTTTTGATTGCCACATCATAATCCTTTAGGAAAAAAGGGTTAACTCCCAATGCCGAAGCCACATTTTTAGGATTTTTATCCTTCAATCCATGATATTTCAATAATTGGATAAAGAAACCAAAAACCAAACCAGTTGTCATTACTAATGGATTGTCTTTAGGGTTTTGGGCAAAATTCTCGGCAATCTTATAGGCTTTCAGTTGGTTGCGTTCGCCAATGGCCTTTCGTAGTTCGAATACATTATAATCTTTACTGAATCCGATGTTTTCTTCAATGTCTTTGGCCGAAATCATACTTCCTGAAGGCAGTATAATCTGCAGTTTTTCGAGTTCATTATTTATTTTGCTCAAATCGGTTCCTAAAAATTCAACCAGCATAGCCGAAGCTTTAGGTTCAATTGTATATTTTTTTCCTGCTAAAACTCGTTTAATCCAATCTCCTACTTGATTTTCGTACAGTTTTTTGCTTTCATAAACGATTCCGTTTTTGGCTAAAAGTTTGGTTACTTTTTTCCTTTTATCTAACGTTTTGTATTTGTAGCAAAATACCAAAACGGTCGATGGCATTGGGTTCTCGACATAACTTTCTATTTTGTCGATTGTTCTAGATAATTCCTGGGCTTCTTTTATAATCACCACTTGGCGGTCAGCCATCATAGGATAGCGTTTGGCGGTCGAAACAACATCTTCTATGCTGACATCTCTTCCATATAAAACAGTCTGATTGAAACCTTTTTCCTCTTCGGACAAAACATTTTTTTCTATATATTCAGATAATTTGTCAATGTAATATGGCTCTTCTCCCATCAAAAAATAAATAGGTTTGATATTCCCAGCCTTTATATCATTAACAATCTTTACAACTTCGTCCATTTTTTTTGGTTTATAGTTTCTTGTTTATGGTTTGTTGTTTATTTACAAAACAACAGACTAAAAACTAAAAACAAAATAACTATTTTTGCCTCATGCAAAAACTCAACTTTCCTAATTATAGTTTTCGTTTCAAAAATAGCGAAAATAAAGTGTCTATTTTCGACGAAATAAGGAAAAAATTTATCATTCTCACTCCCGAAGAATGGGTTCGCCAGCATGTAGTCCGCTTTTTATTGGAAGAAAAAAAATATCCAAAATCATTAATCAATGTTGAGAAAGTTTTAATGGTCAACGGTTTGCGGAAACGTTATGATGTGGTGGTTTTCAATCCCAATGGTACTATTTTTATATTAATCGAATGCAAAGCTCCCGAAGTTAAAATAAGTCAGGCTACTTTTGACCAAATTGCGAGATATAATATGACTATGGAAGCCAAATTTTTGATGGTTTCTAACGGGCTAAATCATTATTTTTGCGTTATGGATTTCGAAAATGAAAAATATGAGTTTTTGGGAGAACTACCAAACTATAAAGGTTTGGATATTTAGATTGTTAGACTTTTAGATTGTTAGAATCTAAATATCTCAAATAATCCAAAATCTAAATATCCAATAATCTATTAATCTAAATATCTACATGAAAATAGCCGTTGTAATCCTCAACTGGAATGGTGTAAAATTGTTAGAACAGTTTTTGCCTTCAGTAATTCAATATTCACCCGAAGCAACTATATATGTTGCCGATAATGCCTCAACAGATGAATCAATCTCATTTGTAAAAAGCAATTACCCAACAATTCAAATTGTACAAAACAAAACCAATCAGGGATTTGCAGGCGGATATAACGATGCGCTGCAGTATATCGATGCCGAAATCTATGCTTTAGTAAATTCAGATATTGAAGTAACCGAAAATTGGCTGAAACCTATTTTAGAGACTTTTGAGTCAGAACCCAAGACAGCAATTATTCAGCCAAAGATCTTAGATTTTAAAAAGAAAGACTCTTTTGAATATGCTGGAGCCGGTGGTGGATATATTGATAAATACGGATATCCGTTTTGCCGTGGGCGTATTTTTGAAACTTTGGAAAAAGATAATGGACAGTATAATGATACAGCAGAAATATTCTGGGCATCGGGTGCCTGTTTTTTCATCCGAAGTTCTGTTTATAAAGAATTGAAAGGTTTTGATGAAGATTTTTTTGCGCATCAGGAAGAAATTGATTTATGCTGGCGTGCACTGAATAAAGGATATAATATTAAATATAATTCAGAATCAGTTGTTTATCATGTTGGAGGTGCAACTTTGGAAAAGTCTAATGCAAAAAAGACATATCTAAACTTTAGAAATTCTCTATTAATGTTAACAAAAAATTTACCTCAAAATACTCTTTTTCATGTACTTTTTATCAGAATGCTCTTGGATGGTGTTGCAGGGGTTAAATTCTTATTTTCAGGTCAATTTACTCATTGTTGGGCAATTATACACGCACATTTTTCTTTTTACAGGCTATTTTTTAAAAATTATAAAAAAAGAGAAAAAAATCAAATCGAAATATACTTTAAAGCGCAAAGCATCGTTTATGGTTATTATGTTAAGGGTGGCACAGTTTTTGTTGACCTAATTTAACAATAATTTACATTTAAAATTAACATTTAAAAACTAACTTTGTAATTCACACGTTTAATTAAATTTTGCATTCTATGAAAAAAATAATGATTACACTATCCGCTTTAGCACTGCTTACTTCTTGTGTATCTAAAAAAGAGTATGCCGCTTTGGAAGCTAAAAATAAAGAAACACAAGATCTGCTAAATACTTGTACTGTAAAATTGAATTCTTGCCTAGAAGAAAAAGCTGGTCTTAAAGCGACAGTAGATGGATTGAGAGAAACTAATCAGCATTTGATTTCTACTTCAAAAGATATGACAGTTTTGTCAACAAAAGGAGCTGAAAACATTGAAAAAGCTTTGGAATCTATCAAGGAAAAAGATTTGAAAATCACCAGAATGCAAGATGCATTAACTAAAAAAGACAGTGTTACGCTTGCAGTTGTTACGAGTTTGAAATCGGTTGTTGGAATGGACGATCAGGACATCGAAATTAATGTTGATAAAGGAGTAGTTTTCATCTCTATCTCAGACAAAATGTTATTCAAAAGCGGTAGTTATGAAGTAAGCGACAAAGCAAAAGGAGTTTTGGCTAAAGTTGCAAAGGTAGTTAACGATAAACCAGACTTTGAATGTATGGTTGAAGGTCATACAGATACTGATGTATTAAAAGGAAATGCGTGTTTAGTTGACAACTGGGATTTGAGCGTAAAACGTTCTACTTCTATTATCCGTATTTTATCTAAAGATTTAGGAGTTAATCCGGCACAATTAATTGCAGCAGGAAGAAGTTCATATGTTCCTTTAGTTGCAAATGATTCTCCTGAAAATAAATCTAAAAACAGAAGAACCCGTATCTATGTAATGCCAAAAATAGATCAGTTCTATGATATGGTTGAAAAAGAAATGAAAAATCCTGGTTCTACAACATCAGCTCCAATTCAAAAATAAGGTATAATTTTAATTCATAAAAAACGCTTCGAGATTCGAAGCGTTTTTTTTATGGAATAAAATTTCGGTATTCAATAATAATCTGTTTTATTTTAGATCAAAGTTATATAATGTCAATATCTCCTTTTCCTTCCCTTACTACAATTGGTTCATCTCCAGATAAATCGATAATTGTTGACCCGATATTATCTCCATAACCTCCGTCAATAACCATATCAACTAAGTTTTGCCATTTTTCGAAAATAAGTTCTGGGTCAGTGGTGTATTCTATTACTTCATCCTCATCTCTAATAGACGTTGAAACAATTGGATTCCCTAATTGACGTACTATTTCTAAGGTTATTGAATTGTCAGGAATACGAATACCAACGGTAGTTTTCTTTTTGAACTCCTTTGGCAGATTATTATTTCCCGGAAGAATAAAGGTATAAGGCCCAGGCAATGCTCTTTTGAGTATTTTGAATGTTGAAGTATCAATTTGCTTTACATAATCAGATAAGTTGCTCAAATCATGGCAGATAAATGAGAAATTGGCTTTTTCCAGCTTTACTCCTTTTATTTTGGCGATTTTTTCAAGAGCTCGGGAATTAGTGATATCACAGCCCAATCCGTAAACGGTATCAGTTGGATAAATCACCAAACCTCCGTCTTTTAAAACCTTAACAACTTTAGCAATTGCAGCTTCGTTGGGTTTGTCTTCGTATATTTTTATGAATTGTGCCATGTTTTTAGAATAAAGATGAAAGAAAATAGATGATAGACTAGTGTTTAATTTTTTGAAAAACTGTTGATGTATAAAACAACATTAATATGGTAATTAAATTAATTTTCAGGATAAAAATATCAATATCTGAATTAAGAGCTAATAAAAAATGAGAGGGATGAAAATCAAATCCCACTATTACATCTTTAGTCAAATCTAATGTTACTTTTATACCAATACCATTAATTGCTGAATAATATAAACCAAAAATATCAAATGCAAATAATTGCAATAACAAAGAAATGAACACTAATTTTAATCCTTGAACATAATTTTTCTTGTTCAATTGAATTCCTGAGTAAATGCAAAATCCAAAAAATATAAATGGAGTTAACATTGAAATGTAACCTACCAAGTTTTGATATTTTGACAAGTTAGATGTAAAAAGCATGTATGACATAAATAGTAAACCAAAAACACCTCCAATAATTTGATATATTTCAATAAAATTAATCTTTTTTACAAGTCTTTTATCTAACATCTATTCTCTCTTTTCTTAGCCTATTATATCCAATTTTGCAAAACGCAATAATAATTTTTTCAAACCGCCTACTTCAAACTTGATTTCTGCTTTTTTATCAGGTCCAACACCTTCTAGATTTATGACTTGTCCTTTTCCAAAGCGTTCGTGCATTACTACATTTCCAGCGGCTAGTTTATTGTCGAATAAATTGGCACTTCCTGCTGATGGACTATTTCCAGACACAGGTTTCAGTTTTCTAACATTGATTTCCGATTTGGGTTCGCTATTTGTAACGTTTTTTGGAGGTGTGCTTCCTACTGGCTTAGCCAAACGCAATTTAGATTTATCTACATCACCAAAAATATCACTATCAATCATTGGCTTGAAACGGTAGTTGCTTTCGGCTGGTGTAAGGTACTCTAAATATTGTCCGTCGATTTCTTCAATAAAACGGGAAGGCTCGCTGTCTGTCAGTTTTCCCCAGCGGTAACGGGATTGCGCATACGTCAAATAAGCTTGATGTTCTGCACGGGTTAAAGCGACATAAAATAAACGGCGTTCTTCCTCCAATTCACTTCTTGTACTCATACTCATAGCACTAGGAAACAGATCTTCTTCCATCCCTACTACAAATACATGAGGGAATTCAAGTCCTTTGGCCAAGTGAATTGTCATCAAAGCTACACGATCTTCATCGCTGGTGTCCTTGTCTAAGTCGGTGGCTAGGGCAACATCCTCCATAAATTCAGATAATGCACCACGGGCGCCATCTACTTCTTTTTGGCCTTCGATGAAATCCTTAACTCCATTCAATAATTGCTCAATATTTTCAATGCGGGCCATTCCTTCCGGCGTAGCATCTTTTTTTAGTTCTTGAATCAAACCTGTTTTTTTTGCTACATGTTCTACAACATAAAAAGCATCCTGATTCTCATTAATCACCTGAAAACTCTGAATCATAGTGACAAAATCCAACAGTTTTTGCTTGGTTCCAGAATTCAGTTTCAAGTCAATCCGCTCAATATTCTGCATAACTTCAAAAATCGAGCGTTTGTAATGATTGGCCGCAATAGTCAATTTTTCAATAGTTGTATTTCCAATTCCTCTAGCCGGATAATTGATTACACGTACCAAAGCTTCTTCGTCTTTTGGGTTAATTACCAATCGCAGATAACACAAAGCATCTTTAACCTCTTTTCTTTGATAAAATGACAAACCGCCATAAATACGGTATGGAATATCTCTTTTTCGCAGCGCATCTTCCATGGCTTTGGATTGCGCATTGGTACGATACAAAATAGCAAAAGCACCATTGTGCAGCTGATTATTCATTTTTTGTTCCCAAATGGTAGCAGCAACAAAACGTCCTTCTTCATTATCGGTAATACTGCGGTGTACTTTTATTTTTGGACCAAAATCATTGGCGGTCCAAACTACTTTATCTAGCTTTACTTTGTTTTTATCAATGATAGTATTGGCAGCTTCTACAATATTTTTTGTCGAACGGTAATTTTGTTCCAATCTAAAGGTCTTCACGCCTTCATAATCTTTCTGAAAATTCAAAATATTATTGATATTCGCACCGCGGAAAGCATAAATACTCTGCGCATCATCCCCAACCACGCAAATATTTTGAAATTTATCCGACAAAGCGCGGACAATCAGATACTGCGAATGGTTCGTATCCTGGTACTCATCCACCAATAAGTAGCGAAAACGGTTTTGATATTTTGACAGAACCTCTGGAAAACGAGTCAGTAATTCGTTAGTTTTTAATAATAAATCATCAAAATCCATCGCACCCGACTTAAAACAGCGGTCTACATAATTCTGATAAATTTCGCCCATTCTAGGCTTTTTGCTCATCGCATCGGCCTCCTGCAGATCGGGATCATTAAAATAGGCTTTTACGGTAACCAGACTGTTTTTAAAATTTGAGATTCGGCTTAAAACCTGTTTAGGCTTGTACACATCACGATCCAATTGCATTTCCTTGATAATTCCTGAAATAGCACGCAAAGAATCCTGAGAATCATAAATCGTAAAGTTGGAAGGATAGCCCAAATGCTCTGCTTCCGAACGTAAAATTCGAGCAAATACAGAGTGAAAAGTTCCCATCCACAAATTCTTGGCTTCACTTGTACCCACAATATCCGAGATACGTTTTTTCATTTCCCGCGCAGCTTTGTTTGTAAAAGTAAGCGACAAAATATTGAATGGATCCACACCTTGGTGCATCAAATAAGCAATCCTAATAGTAAGCACACGAGTTTTTCCTGAACCTGCACCCGCAATAATAATCATGGGACCATCCTTTTGTAATACAGGTTCACGTTGTGCCTCGTTAAGCTGTTCGATATATTTTTGCATAGAAAAATGTACTGTTTGATGCAAAAATAAGAATTTAAGAATGAATAAACGAGTCCGCTCAATCAACTTTAAAAAATAAACAAGATGACAATCTGGGCGTGACCACCATAGAAAAAGGGGCTAATTATAGATTGTCTCTATTTGCCCCTTTCCCTATTGCGGTCGGGCTGTCCGCTCCGCTACGGCGGATTGCTTCCATCCCTCACGCGGCATTCAGCAAATCGAGAAGTTTGGTTTTGATAAGAGATAAAAACATCAATTTGGATATAATTCTTTGATATACGAAATTGATTTTTGGACTAATTGACTAAATACAGCTATATCAATATCTTCCAATTTTTGAATATACAAACATGCTTTACTGGATTTATGCTTTCCTAATTGGGAAAGCAAGGCTTCTTTCTCTTCAAATTCAGAAGCTAAATATATTGTAATAGCATTTTTTCTGGAGGCAAGCCCAACGAGTGGAGCATTTCCTCCATGCCCGCTCTCGTATTTGTAATTATAAATGCCAAAACCAACAATCGCAGTTCCCCACATTTTGGGTTCAAAACCAGACAATTTGCTCAATAAATCTATTAATGAGGTAGAGTCTTCACGTCTTTTTACATCATCTATGGATTCCAAAAAGGCGCTGACACTATTTTCGGTTTCAATTGTTTTATTTTTTGCCATATAGTTATTTTAAGATTAATATTTTATATGTGTTAATGGTATAAATTGTTATTTGGATATTTTAAAGATAAAAAAAAAGCTATGACTTTTTAAGATCATAGCTTATAGTTTTTAGTCCTGACTTTTTTTTAAACCGTCATATCAAAAAAAAATATTTTATTAGTTTAGAAAAGAATTATGATTTGGTATATTTAAATTTCTGACCACCAACGGAAGCCTCATACATCAGTCCACCTTTTTGCATGGTGAAAACCATAACACCGTCAGTGTATTTTGCATTTCCTGATGCACCAGCTTTTGCAGCTACTGCTGATACTTGAGCAGCAAATTCAAATTTACTTTCTTTAAACCGATCCATTGCCGCTTTAGACTCAAAAAATATTACCTCACGATATGCTTGTCCCCCAGCCTGAAAACCAATGCTCAGCTGTGACAGCTTTGCCATGCCTATCAACGTGTTCTTTTCATAAACAGTACCATTGCCAGCTGCTCCTCCCACTCCGATACCGCCCTTACCAACATTCGGAAAGATGACATAACCATAAGCTTTATCAAAAATTGATTTCATAAGTGGGTCGGTTTTAATGAATTCAGCCTTTGAAGTATTACTGTCAGCTATAATTTTTTCCTTTTTAGAGTCTGATTGCCCAAATATAGATGCTGTATTTATAAAGCAAACTATCATCATTACCCAAATAACATTTATTTTTTTCATAGTATGATTATTTAAATTGTTTGTAAAGTTTCTTTTCTCAAAGTTAATACAAATTCTTTATATAATTATTAAAATAATCTGATTATCAGTTATATAGTTATTTTTTTATTGAATAATGGAACAAATAGATGAATTATTTCTATTGTTTTATTGATATAATTTTAGACTAAATTTTAAATGCCAATTATATATCAATACGAACTATTTATTCGTAAATTAGCAATACTATTATTATATTTCTAACTAAATATTTACTACCATGAAAAATCTAGGTCTATTTTTTTTACTGTTAACTTGTATTGGATTCGAAAGCTGTAAAAAAGATCAAAACCCAAAAGATGCTGAAACAACAAAAGTGCAGGATGAAAAACCGATTAGTACAGCGTGCTACAAGTCTTTGTATGAAAACGACACAATTGATTTAACAATCAACACTTTAAAAAACGGAAAAATAACCGGAAATATGATAATGAAAATAGAAAATATGCCAAATAAAATTGGAAAAATAGCAGGAGAATTTCGTGGAGACACCTTATTTGCTGATTATTCCTTTATTCAGGGAACTAATGATAAAGTGAAATTCAAAAATCCAATGGCTTTTCTAAAGCATGAGAACGAACTTATTCTAGGCAGCGGAAAAATAGAAACCTATTTGGGAAAATCTTATTTTGTAAAAGGAACTCCTATAGAATTTGAAAAAGTGAAATATAAATTTACATCTGTGGATTGTGTCAGTAAATAAGAATAAATAGCTGGTAATTTTTTTAAAGTTTTTAAAATTGCTTCGTTCTCAACTTGCTGGCGTTTGTTATGCTTTTGTTGTGAACAAAGCAATTTTATTTAATATTTGTTTTGTATTAATTTTAAGATGCTTTTTTTAGTAATAAAAGCAGAGTGCTTATCATTATAAAAATAAAAGTAATTTTCAGGAAAAGAGACATTCTTTTTGAAATTACGTTTAGTTCTAAATCATCTTCAAAGTATTCTTTAGCAGCACTTTTTGGACTAACGGTTTTTTTATATATTTTGACTTTCCCTTTGATTAGTTTAATTGATTTTTTTCTATTAAATTCTTCTGCTTCTTCATAATGATCACAAGTTAATGTAATACTTTTTGGAATAGCTTGATATCTTAAAAAATCTATTTTGTTTTTCATTATTACTGTTTTTATAAAAAATACATGACAGTGTTTATAATACTGACTTCCTTTTTTTATTAAAAACAAGTATGATGCCAAATAGTATCGTGTTGAATTTAATATAAAACATTTAGATAAAAATTAACAGATGCTTATAGTTTTGTTCTGAACGGATTAAGCTCCAAAAAAATCAAAGACTGAAACCTACTACTTAAAAAATACATCATAAGCAAACCGAATCAGTGTGCCAAAAACGACCACCAAAAAGAAGATTCGGATGAATTTATTGCCACGGTTGATGGCGAGTTTAGCACCCATCCATCCTCCTAACGCATTACTTACAGCCATAGGCAGGGCAATTGACCAAATGATTTTACCTTTAAGCATAAATAGACAGATAGAACCAAAATTGGTTGAGAGATTAACCATCTTGGCGTTGGCAGAGGCATGCAGGAAATCAAATCCCATTATTGCGATGAAAGCAACAACTAAGAAGCTTCCCGTACCAGGACCTATGAATCCGTCGTAAAATCCCACCACAAAACTGATTCCAACTGCATTCAGAATTTGAGTTCTAATAGAAATGTCTCTTACTTGATGCTGGCCAAAATTTTTCTTAGCGTAGGTGTAAATCGCCATGAGTGAGAGGATTACAAGCAGTAAGGGTTTCATGAAATCATTACTGACATACGTCAATAATGTTGAGCCTAAAAAAGCTGAGGGTATGGCTAATACCATCATGAGGCTAAGGATTTTCCAATTGATATTGACTTCCTTTAAATATTGGCGTGCAGCAAATGCAGTACCGCTAAATGCTGGAATTTTTAAAGTTCCTATCACTGTCGATACTGGAAGATTTGGCAACAGAATAAGGCCTACAGGCGTTTGTATGAGTCCGCCACCGCCTACAATAGCATCAATAAATCCTGCAAAAAATGCAGCTAAACAAAGTAATACAATTATGTAGGTTTCCATTGGGATGCTGTATTTGGAGGCTGAATATTGAACAGGCAAAAATACTATTCCGCTCTAACATTATTGCTAAAAATTTGCCTTTGTTTTAGTTTCAAAAAGATTATTTTTGCTTTTTTAAAACTAAAATAAAAATGGATATTTCAAAAACGCTAGAATTACTGAGTTATACTTTACCAGCAATTATCACAGGAGTGGTAGCCTATTACTTTTTTAATTTACACACTAAAAACGAGGAAGGAAGGCGCCGTTATTTATTGATGAAAGAGGGACAGAAAAACTCCTTGCCCTTGCGTTTGCAGGCATATGAGCGAATGACGTTGTTTTTGGAACGTATCAGCCTTGCTAATTTAGTGACAAGAATTTCTCCTATCTCGACGAATAAAAATGATTATGCAAATTTTGTCATTGCACAGATTGATCAAGAGTTTGAACATAATCTGGCACAGCAGATTTATATGACTGATGAATGCTGGACTATCATTACAACTGCCAAAAACGCTACGATCCAAATGATTCGCAAAGGAGCTATGAGTGAGGCTGTTGCAAATGCTGACCAATTGAGAGAAGCATTGCTAAATGATTTGCTTGAAAAACAGACTCCAAGTAATGCGGCTTTGGGTTATATTAAAAAAGAAGTGAGCCAGATGTGGTAAATTTTAAAGTTACTGAGTTTCTAAGATCCTAAGATTCTGAGTTTTTTTGATACTTTCTAGAGTCTTAATAGTTTAGAAACTTAGTTTCTCTTTCAATAATCTATCCAATTGAAATTGTTCTTTTTCGTTCAAACTAGGTAAAATGGTTTGAAAAGCACTTCTGATTTCAGGATTTTTTAATAAAATGCGGATATTGTCTCTTCCAAATTTAGAAAACTGCCACATATGATGCGTTGTAGCATTTACTAAATTCTTTAAAATTGTTTGGTTAATGATGTTGAAATTCAGTAAATATTCTAAAGCATTTTGTCTTGTTGTTGCTTCGTATTTTTCTGAGGAATAGCCAACTAATTCTTGGATATTGGCTTCTTTATTGGAAGCATATTCTGGTGTTGAAACGGCTAATGACAGCCACAAAATCCGCAGATTGAAATCGTTGAATCCTATCCAGTCTTTTGTTTTTGCTAAATAATCATTTCTTTTACTTGGAAAATTATTCCATAAATTATATAATGCCAACTCTTGTGTCTGATAGGATTTGTCATCGAGCAATGTTTCGTATTCGGCTCTGAACTCTTCGGGTATTTTTTGGAGTGTACTGGCGACGGCTTGGCGAACTTGGATGTTTTTGGTTTGCACCGCTAATTGCAATAACAGTTTCTTGTCTTCAAATTTTTCTTTGAAAAGCTGACCGACAATGGATGCTTTTACTGAAGAAGACACATCCGATTGCAGTGTTTTTTCGAAAAAAGCATACTTCTCTGATAATGGTTTGTTTCTAAGTTTAGCTGTTTCTAACTGCACTTTCATCGCGTTATTTTTTGCCAGTAATTCATTTGCAATGTTACTGTTAAATTCAGGTGATTCAAGCCATATTTTACTAAAATTGACAAAGTCATAATCCGATACTTTTTTGATTTCGTCAAAGAAGTTTTGAGTGGTGACGTTTTGATAGGAATATTTCAAGAGGTAATTCTTTACAGCTTTTTTAAAAGCTTTCTCTCCAATTCCTTCTCGTAAAATATGCAATGCCCAAGCTCCTTTTTGGTAAAATGATAAGGAACTTGCTTTGGCATTCAGCACCGGAATAGTATCCGTTTTTGAGGCCTGCTTTAGTTGTAATGACGATTCGTATAATTTGGAATAAAAATAATCATCTCCATAAATGGAACGTTCTGCCAGCAATGCATAATAAGTCGCAAATCCTTCCTGAAGCCAATGATCTTTACCGCTTTGAGCAGTAATTAAATCTCCAAACCATTGGTGCGCTAACTCGTGGGCGTTGACATTTGTATAACTCCTGTCTTCAAAACCAATGTTATCGACTACATAGCGGGTGGCGAATAAGGTTGAACTCGTATTTTCCATACCGGCATACAGAAATTCTGAAACTGGGATTTGGCGGTAGATTTTCCAGGGGTACTTCACTCCTATTTCATTTTCCAGATAATCAAAGATTTCTTTTGAATATCGATAGGTAGGTTCTTGTTTGCTTAAATCTTTTGGGGCTAAATACAATTCTAACGGAATTCCTGATTTTGCTTTCAGTGTAGTTTTTTCATATTTACCAATTGCTAACATCAATAAATAAGAACTCATTGGTTTTTGCATTTGATATTTCCAATGTTTAATGTTTTTATCTTCCGATTTACTTTTTAATACACCGTTTGATACAACTTGATACTTAGAATCAAAAGCAATTTCCATATTGAAAATCACTTTTTCATTAACATCGTCAAAACTCGGAAACCAATGGCTTGTATATTTTCCCTGACCTTGTGTCCAAATCTGTAAATTATCTGTGGCTTCAGAACCTACAAAATACATGGTCTGCTTGGGTTTTGCTTCGTATGAGAACTGAATCGAATTTTTCCCTTTTTGGAACGGATATATTAACAGCAATTCTTTTCCGTTGGTGAGAAATGGAATGTCTTTATGATTCAGTTCTACTTTCGAAAAAGTCATATTCTGTGCGTCAATTTTGATGGTATCAAGAGGCTTCAACACTTCAAACGTATAGGTTACATCGCCATTAACACTTTTGCTGTTTGGATTAATGGCAATATGACCATTAACGGTTTTAAAATCAACTGATTTGGTTTGTTGTGCAAATGCAAATGCGGATATATAGAGGAAAAGGTATTTCATCAAAATTGAATTTGTAGCTAAGTTATCCAAAGTTACAAAGGTTTTACCAACAAATCGTACTAAATTTGTATCTCTATCCTTGAACTAATTTGCAACAAATTTCAATTTTAACCGCAAGGAACGCAAAAGATTTTGTTAGCTTGAAAAGCGCAAGGAACGCAACGCTTTGCGTCCTTTGCGGAATACATATAAAGAGATGAAAACCTTGCGCACTTTGCGGTAAATTAATAAACACAAAACCATTGAAAAAGAAAGCCCTATTTAATTGGAGCAGCGGAAAAGATTCTGCTTTAGCATTATACAAAACCCTGCAAAATGATGAATATGAAATCAACTGTTTGTTAACGAGTGTAAATCAGCAGTTTCAGCGTATTTCGATGCATGGCGTCCGAGTTGAATTATTAGAACAGCAGGCACAAAGTATTGGACTGCCACTTGAAATCATGCAGATTCCCGAAATGCCAACGATGGAAGCGTATGAAGCGGTTATGCAGACAACGCTTTCAAAATTGAAAAATCAAGGAGTTACTCATTCTATTTTTGGAGATATTTTTCTGGAAGATTTACGAAAGTACAGAGAAGATAAATTAGCCGAAATAGGTTTTGAAGGCGTTTTTCCGCTTTGGAAAATTCCAACTTCTGATTTAATTCAGGAGTTTATTGCGTTGGGATTTAAGACGATTGTAGTTTGTGTCAACGAACGATTTCTAGATAAAAGTTTTGTCGGTCGCGTGATTGATCAGGATTTTATCAATGATTTACCCGAAAATGTGGATGTTTGTGGCGAAAATGGAGAATTTCACACTTTTACTTTTGATGGGCCTATTTTTTCTGAACCTGTTTCCTTTGAAGTTGGTGAAGTCGTATATCGTAAATATGAAAAACCAAAAGAGGAAGATTCATCAGATACTGCTTGTGATACATCAGCTTCGGATGCTTTTGACTACGGATTTTGGTATTGTGATCTGTTAGCGAAATAATATAAAAAAAAGCGCTGTGTTCTTTTGATCACAGCGCTTTTTGGTTATCTGTAAATGTAATATCTTAATTCTAAAGTTTACATTTTGTTTAAATCTAAATTTGTTTTTCAGCAGTTATTCGCGTGAGGTGTTGCAGTGGAGCTCTTTTTTTATCCCATTTTTTTATGGGATAAAAAAAAGCGGGAACGTAAAACCCGACCCTTGTGGTCACGCCCAAATAAATATTGATGATTTAATCCAGCTTTGGTAGATTGAAAGCATCCAAAGCACTTTTTTCAGTCATTAGGGCTTCTATTTCAATGGATTTTCTAGGAGCATCGGCAGATAAATTTATGGGTTCATTTGCAGTAACTAGAATATCGTCTTCGATTCGCACCGCAATTCCCCACCATTTTTTATCGCAGTTGCTTCCGTTTGGAATATAAATTCCAGGCTCAACTGTGAGTACCATATCTTTTTCGAATGTATTGTACATACCGGGATCGTGAACATCCAGCCCGATGTGGTGAGAAGTTCCGTGAGGGAAATATTTTCTGGACTCTTCGGCCGTTTTAATAATTCCTAATTTCAATAAGCCATTTGTGATAATGTCACGAGCGGCTTGATCTGGAGCCGAAAAGCTATTGCCGATTTTTACAGTTGCGATTCCCGCTTCCTGGGCTTCATAAACCAAATCATAGATTATTTTCTGCTCAGGCGAAAATTTACCGTTAGCAGGAATTGTACGGGTCACATCGGCAGTGTAGCCATGATATTCAGCTCCTAAATCCATTAAAACCAAATCATTTTCGACCTTCATTTTACTGTTTTCAATATAATGCAGAACACAGCCGTTATTTCCGGCACCAACGATGGAAGGATAACCTTCGTATTCGCTTCCGTATTTTTTATAGACAAATTCATGAATTCCTTGGATCTCGGTTTCGGACATTCCGGGGTGCATTGCTTTCATGGTTTCGCGCTGTCCCATTGCCGAAATTCGGACTGCTTTGGTCAGTAAAGCCAATTCTTCTTTGGACTTAACTTCGCGCAAACTTGCCATGTAGATGTCAAGAGTTTTAGTATCCGTCTTTGCTTTTTTGCCAGAAATGCTTTTGCTTGCGTTAACTTCGTTTTGAATATTGGAATTGGCTTTAGCATCTGCTTTTGCGTTATAACCAATCTGGTTTTTAAAAGAGCTAATCAGTTTGTATAAATCGGCTTCTTCTTTTTTGGAATCGCGGTAATCATTTTTGAAATCTGTAAAAAATACGTTGCTAAAACTGTAAAAATCAATTCCAGACTTTAGAAATTCCTTTCCGTTAAAAGCGTTTTCAAAGCCCAGACTTTTTTTGGTGCCCTCTGTTCCCAAACGTATGCCTGTCCATTGTTCTGCTCTTGGATTTTTTTCCTGAACATAAATCAGTTCATCATATGTTTTGCCTTCTTTATTGGTTTGATCATCCGAAAAAATCACCAAAACACAATTAGGCTCTTTATAACCTGTCAAATAGTAAAAATTAGGATCCTGATGATACACAAAATCAACATCGTTAGCTCTGTTTCGGACAGCGTTTCCGAAAAAAACTGCCACACTGTTCTTTGGCATTTTTTTGCGTAAAGCCTCCCTGCGCTCCTTGTGAAATTGAGCCGATAAATAATCGTTTGGAATGCCATTCTGAGCAATTGCAGTATAAACCAATACCAGAGTGAGAATAATAGAGAGTTTGAAATTCATTTGTTTTAGTTTAAAGATTGCCGGTTAGTTTTTTTGATAATTTGATAGTAAATATAAATGTTTTTTGCAGTTGGTGTATATTTTTCTTCATCATGATTGCAATAAAAATTGAACTTATTAGTATTTTTTGGAGCAGAAAGATTGGGCTTTTTCAGGAGATATAGTCCCGCTATTCGTTATAATCTTTGTGGCTGAACCCCAGCCACAAAGGATTTCCACTAATATCGGGGCTAAAAGGAGGAATCTGACTTAAAAGAAAAAGAGAACAATAAAGCATTACACTTTAGAGTCCTCTTTTTAAAAAATTGTAATAATTGAAAATTAACCAAACATTCAAATTATTAACAATACGGGTAAACAATCCTCATTTATCTACCTTTTCGTAATCTAATCCGGGTCCGTCACAGTTTCTCCAAGTACTGGATAAAGTTTCAGAATCAGGAAAATAAAGTTCTTCTTTTAGGTTTCCATAACAGCTTCCTATAAGTTCGCTGTCTTTGGAATATGTCAATTCTAAATATAAGCCGTCAGAATTATTTTTAGCAGTATATGTTCCCGAAACTGCTGTTTTGACAGCATTTCGGGTTCGGGATTTTGTAAATGTTCCGTCGTTGTTGAATAAATAGAATTCCTGCCACTCCATTGAAGCACCTGTGGTTACTGAGCTGAACGTGCTCCCAGACATTTTGACTAACGACCATTTTCCATGATAATCGGCTGTAGTTGTGTTTTCTTCGGTGTTTTTAGTACAGGAAGAAAAAACAGAAAGGAAAATAACAATAATGGTAAGCCGAATCATCTTTAAGTTTTTAGAGTTACTTAATAAGATGCTTCAAGTTGCAGAAGGTTGCGTCAGATTATTAATTATTTTTTGAGAAAAGATAAATTTATCTTTCCTCATACATTTTTAGCAATTGTGTTACCGTATTCCAATTTCGTATTGTTGAAATCACATTCAGTTTCTTTTCAATGTATTTTTGATCAAAACGTGTTTTTCCAGCTCCAACTGCATATTTAATATAGATTCTGCTTTCGTCAATATGCGCTTCGTCTGGTTTCACCTGACTCATTTTTAAATCGTTGATACTGTCGCTTCTGAGTTGCATTGAAACAAAAGCTACATAAAGTTTTTTGGTGTCTGCAGCTGCCTCTTTCAAAAAAAGATTATTCCTAAAACAAGCTTCTAAATCAGCTTTGCCAATTACTATTACAGGCACTTCATGACCAAAAACTTTGAAAATTTCCTGTTTGATTTTGAAACCAACTGCCGGAGCATTTTCCTCATCGGTATCTATAAAAACATTTCCTGATTGTATATAGGTCACCACATTTTGGAAGCCAATGTTTTCCAAAGCAGTTTTCAAAGCTTCCATTTTTATCATGTTGTGACCAGATACGTTGATGCCACGAAGAAGTGCGAGATGAGTTGTCATTTTTTTTGTTTTATATTAATCTAATAATCCTAATTGTCTTGAAATATCTTGAGTAAATTTAGCCATTGGACGATTGTGAATTTCGTTTTCTTTTGTGTAATTACCTATAATAATTCTATTTCCTAAATTTACTTTATTGAATATACTAAAAGATTTTATCAAAGATTTTTTGTAATTTTCATTATATATTTTGGATTTTAATATCAATTCTTCAGCAATATCCTTTTGAGTATTATATACTCCATTTATTTTAAATATCTTATCAAAGTTGGTTGTTTTATTTATAGGTTCATTGAAGATAATCTCAATATCAGAACTATCATTACTAATGAAATAATTAGCAAGTGAGCTAATTTCAATTTCGAAGGAAAATTCAGATTTTGAATTCAATAAAATATCAGTTTTATATAATTGAAATTCTACTTCTTTATCTAGTTTTCTTTTATTGCAAGAACCACAAATTGGATATAAATTATAAAATGATATAGCAAAACATGGAAGTTTGTCTTTGGGTAAATAATGATCAACTTCAAAATGAGCAGAATTGCCATTACTAATAATTGCTAATTGTGAATTACAATAAACACAAGCTTTTAGCCCCAATCCATTGAAATATTTGGGATAAAAATTTGCTCTTAAATATTTATAATTTAATGTTTCAATAATAATTTCTCTAAATTTTTTATTAATTACTTTTTCATCAATTATTTTGTTAAATTCTAATCTATGACTATCCAGTTCTTCTGGAGTTGACAAAATTATTTTTTGAAAATTTGATATTAAATAATTTAAATAATTAATCTGACAATTTTCACTTTTGACATGATTAAAATAATCTAGATGCTTATTAAATTTTTTATCCTCAGCTACTGTATAGTTTTTATTCAAATTTTTTATTGGTTTTACCAATAATTTTTCAATTTTGACTTTATTCTCTTTTATAAAAGCATCAATCTCAACTTTATTTTTTGAGATAACATTTTCTACACAATATAATGGAATTGATATCATTATCGTTTTTTCTTATTTTGAAGTTTTGTTAATCTTTTAATTTCATTATCCAAATCAGTTTCAAATTTTGAATAATACATTTCAACTAAAGTATTTCTCAATATTGGTTCTCCTATTTGATTTATAAATAATTTTAAATCTTTTTTTTCTTGTTCACTAATTTTAGTTTTCTTATCTGAATTTAAAATTTTTATAACATTTTTTATTTTCTCTTTCGCAAACTCTCCCATATATCCATCTTTCATAAAAAAGCTATCTGCTAATAAATCGTGAATATTTGCTCCAAAAGTATTATCGCCTTTGTAATTGCTTGGCATTGCTTTTTTAGTAACTTCATCAACTTCGAGAAATAGTACATTTTTTTTTGGAATATCTGAAAGAATAAATGGCGAATGGGTTATGAAGAGGATGTTTATTGAATCGATACCTCTGTAGTTTACAACTTTTATTTTATCAGTTAATTCCTTTATGAAAGTTCTCTGCATTTCTGGGTGAAAATACAACTCAATTTCATCAACAATAATATTAACAAATTTATATTTAATATCATTTTTTCTATCCTCATCTCTAAATAAATAATTATGGTGTTTTGAACTTAAATTAACAATGTGATATAAAATAGTACTAACGCTTAAAATTTTTTGAGTTTCACCTGAACTTAACATTGAGAATTTGCTATTATCTTCAAACTCATAATCGATTTCATAAATTGCAGGTGGTAACAAACTTATGTTAGATAATAACCAAAATGGATATATAATTTGTGTTTCTGGATGTTTTTCTTCTATTTTATTTTTATAATTTAAGATTGCATTTTTCATAAAATTATAAATCAAATCAGAAATAGTCTCTAGTTCTTCCCCAATATAATTTACTTCCTCAAGTTTGGGATATAAATCAAATTTTAAAAAATTAATTACTTGTCTTATTTTAAATGTAATGTGTGAGCCAAAATCATTTTTCTGAATATGGTTTAAGAAGAATTCTACACTTTTCTCATCATCAAAATCAAATTTTTTAAAATTTGTTTCTTCTTTTGCATAATGATCTGAAATTCTCTTTAGTTTGTAAAGTATATAATCCGTAGCCTTGTTAACTACTATTTCTTTTGAATTTATTATTGCTTCAACTTTATTGGAATCTATGTCTTCTTCATAAACAGTGTCATTTTTAAAAGAATTAAAAATTTTAAGTAAATATTTATTTAAATAGTTTACTTTTTCTGATTCTTTCGATTCAATAAAATTGTTTTTTTTTGTTTTTAATTTCAATGATAATCCAACAACTTTTTTACCTTTTATTAATTTTTTAGAATTTTTGTCTAAATCTTTATTATTTAGAATAGTAGATAGAAGTCTGTCTTTTGCTAAACTATATTCCTTGTTTACATCAATATTCCCATTTGTTCTCATTGGATTGATTACGATAGGAACATTATAACCATCATTTTTGTGAAAAAGTTTCTGAATCCATTTTCCTGAAATATTTGAATTTAAACCATAAAATGAATAGTTTGAAATTATATTATAGAACGCATCATATTTTAACTCAAATTTACATCCATCATTCAAATTAATAGTTTCCGATTTATCTAAAGATATTTTTAAAACTGTAAATTCATTAGTTTTTAAATGCTCATTGAATTTGCAATAATAAATTTCACATAAAACATCTTCTTTTAAATTATCTTCTTCAAAAAGGTTTAAATCAATTGATAAATTATAAATACTGGCATAAAGCATTTCAACTAATGTACTTTTTCCGCTTCCATTTTTTCCCACTATTGCAGAAATATTAATGTTTTCGCCAAAGAAATTATCTGGGATTGTGGACTCTAATTTTATTTCTTTGACATCAATAAATTCATCTACATTCAATATTTCATTTCCATTTTTATCTAAAAACTTATAATCATCATAAAACTTATAAATTTGATTTGGTTTCAAATTTTTCAAAAACTTTGTGTTGCAATCTTTTAAAGGTCTAATGGCAATTAATTTAAAACTCATATTTATTTCTTATTTCCTCAAATATACTATTTACGATTTTACTTTTCAAGCCTTTAAATTTTAATTCAACACTAATTTTATTGTTAAACTACTTCAACAGTAAATTTGCTGTTGAAGTAGTTTTGCAATTTATTCCATTTCCAAATTTCCAAACAAAAAACTATCTTCGCTTTCTTAAAAAAGAGAAAAGAAAATAGAACAAAGAGCATCGACTCTAAAATCTAAATTCTGCAACCTAAATTCTGCAATCTAAAATCAAATGTCCAATAATCTCCTAGAAACTCCCATAGAATATCTCAAAGGCGTTGGTCCCGCTCGGGGTGCTTTGCTGCGTAAGGAATTGGGGATTTTTAAATATGGAGATTTAGTCAATTTTTTTCCGAATCGTTATATTGACCGTACCCGTTATTATAAGATTAATGAACTGCAAAACAATATTACCGAAGTGCAGATTATCGGAAAAATAATTAATATCAAAACGGTAGAATTTGGTCGCAACCAAAAACGGTTAGTTGCCACTTTTGTTGATGATACAGGACAAATGGATCTCAACTGGTTTCAAGGACACAAATGGATTAAAGAAAGTTTGAAGCTCAACGAAGTCATTGTTATTTTTGGAAAATGTGCTCAATATGGCAGTCAATACAGCATGGCACATCCCGAAATTGAGCTGTTAAGCGAACACGAAAAAAGCCTGCGTTCGGCAATGCAGCCCGTTTATCCTTCGACGGAAACTTTGGCCAACCGTGGGATAACGAATCGAGTAGTAAACAAAATGATGCAGCAGCTGTTTCTGGAAACACAGGCATTATTCAGCGAAACATTACCTGCTTATCTGACAAATGAACTCAAGCTGATTCCCAAAAATGCTGCTTTATTCAATATTCATTTTCCTAAAAGTGCCGACATTTTGGCGAAAGCCCAATTCCGATTAAAATTTGAAGAGCTATTCTTTATTCAGCTGCAATTGATAACGAAGAATTTAATTCAGAAACATAAAATAAAAGGACATCCTTTTTCCAAAGTTGGACAGTTTTTTAATGAGTTTTATCAAAATCATCTGCCGTTTGAATTGACAAACGCCCAAAAAAGGGTAATCAAGGAAATTAGAACCGACATGGGAAGTAATGCCCAAATGAACCGATTATTGCAGGGTGATGTGGGTTCCGGGAAAACTATTGTGGCTTTTATGAGCATGCTGTTGGCATTGGATAACGGATTTCAGGCGTGTTTGATGGCTCCGACAGAGATTTTGGCCAATCAGCATTTTATAGGATTGTCGGAATTGGCAAAGTCTTTGGATATAAATATAAAAATCCTCACAGGCTCTACCAAAATTGCAGCTCGCAGAATCATACACGAAGAACTGGAAAACGGAACTTTGCAGATACTCATTGGCACACACGCGTTATTGGAAGATAAAGTGAAATTTCAAAATTTAGGTTTGGCTGTTATTGATGAACAGCATCGTTTTGGAGTCGAACAGCGATCCAAATTGTGGAAGAAAAACACAATTCCGCCGCATATTTTGGTAATGACGGCCACTCCTATTCCTCGAACTTTGGCGATGAGTCTGTACGGCGATTTGGATATCTCGGTGATTGATGAATTACCTCCGGGGAGAAAACCCATTCAAACCGTGCATCGTTTTGATTCAAATCGCTTGAAAGTATGGAAATTCATTCGGGATGAAATTGCTTTGGGACGCCAAATCTATATCGTGTATCCTTTAATTCAGGAATCTGAAAAAATGGATTATAAAGATTTAATGGATGGTTATGAAAGTATTTCTCGTGATTTTCCATTACCGCAGTATTCGGTTTCAATACTTCACGGAAAAATGAAACCCGCAGATAAAGATGCTGAAATGAAGCGTTTCTCCGAAGGTAAAACTAATATTATGGTTGCCACAACAGTGATCGAAGTTGGTGTGAATGTCCCCAATGCCAGTGTTATGATTATTGAAAGTGCCGAACGTTTTGGATTATCACAGCTCCACCAATTGCGTGGACGTGTTGGGCGTGGTGCCGATCAAAGTTATTGCATTTTGATGACTTCCTTCAAATTATCGAGCGACAGTAAAACCCGCATGGAAACAATGGTAAGCACCAATGACGGTTTCGAAATTGCCGAAGTCGATTTGAAACTTCGTGGTCCGGGAGATTTGATGGGAACACAGCAAAGTGGAGTGCTGAACCTTCAAATTGCCGATATTGTCCGCGACAGGGATATTTTGATGCTGGCACGAAATTATGCCATAAAAATTCTGAAGGACGATGCTCCTTTGCAGAAACCGGAAAACGCAATTCTGAAAGCTGTTTATATCGAATTGACCAAAAAGAAAAATATTTGGAATTATATCAGCTGATTTTAAAATTCTATTAGTCTCATAACCAGAGTGTTTTTAAGTTATTTCAATAAAAGAAAAAAATATTTTAAACCTTTTTATAAGGACACAGTCTAAATTTATTCCAGTTATATCAGTTTTTAATTCTTGTATATACAAACGTTAAATAATATATAACATCATTTCTATTCATGTTAAAAGCTTAATTTTGCTTTAACACAAAAAAACACGTATCATATTACAATTCAAACATAATTTACCCTTATTTCTATGAAATTAAAAAACTTAATCTACGCTTTACTCATTATCGCAATCGGTGGTTTTATTGCTTATCGCATAGTATCGAACAAAAGTAAAAATGAAGAGTCAAAAAAGTTTGGCGATAAAGATGCTCCAACTAATGTTACCGGAATTGTAGTGAAAACGGCGACTTTTGATAATAATTTATCGTTGTCGGGTTCTATAGAAGCTAATGAGCAGGTTGAAATTCACAGTGAAGTTTCAGGAATTGTTGAGGGCATATATTTTAATGAAGGTACTAATGTAACAAAAGGGCAGGTTTTATTCAAAGTAAATGATATTGAACTAAAAGCGCAATTACAGCAAGCTTCGACCAAAGAAGGCCTCGCTGCAGAAAATGCCAGAAGAGCCAAATTACTGCTGGAAAAAGAAGCGATTAGCCAAGAAGAATATGATATTTCAAGAGCCGACTACAAATCAGCGCAAGCGCAAACACAATTAATAAGAGCACAGATTTCAAAAACAGCTGTCAAAGCTCCATTTTCGGGAAAAATAGGATTGCGTTCTATTTCGCCTGGAACCTATATCACACCAGCAATTTTGGTAGCAAAATTGGTCAACACCGGAAAATTAAAAATCTCATTTTCTATTCCTGAAAAGTATGCTTCTGAAGTAAAATCTGGTTCTACTATCGATTTTAGTGTTTCGGGATCTAATAAAATTTATACAGCAAAAATATACGCTATTGAGCCGGAAGTCGAAGTTGCTACCCGTACATTACAAGTTCGTGCAATTGCAGATAATAAGGATGGAAATCTGTTTCCTGGAACATTTGCAGATGTAAAACTGCCATTGGATATTATTAAAAATGCTATTGTGGTCCCTACTGAAGCAATTATACCTGTACAGAACGGTAAAAAAGTTTTTATTGCCAATATGGGCAAAGCCAAAGAAGTTATGGTTGAAGCGACTACAAGAACTGATGCTTCCATTTTGATTCTTTCAGGATTAAAAGCCGGTGATACCTTAATTACAGGCGGCGTGATGTCTTTAAAAAATGAAGCTCCAATAAAAGTGAAAGTAAAGTTATAAGTTAAGAATTATAAATTATAAGTTTAAATAAATACCTTATTCTGAATTTATAATTAGTAGCTCATAATTCATAACTCATAATTTATAATTAAAAAAACAGATGAGTTTATCAACTACAAGTATAAGAAGACCCGTTTTAACCATAGTACTCAATCTTCTGATTATTTTATTCGGTCTTATTGGCTATACTTTTTTGGGTGTTCGTGAATTTCCCTCAATTGATCCGGCACAAGTTTCCATCAGAACGAATTATACAGGAGCCAATTCGGATATTATTGAATCACAAATAACAGAACCGCTGGAAAAAGCAGTAAATGCTATCGATGGAATCCGAAATATTACATCTTCAAGTAATCAGGGAAGCAGTAATATTACAATCGAATTTAATCTGGATAAGGATCTTGAAAGTGCGGCAAATGATGTTCGTGATAAAGTTTCGCAAGCCATACGAAATCTGCCTCAAGACATTGATGCTCCTCCGGTTGTTTCTAAAGCCGATGCAGATAGTGAATCTATTATTTCGATGACTGTTCAAAGTGACACTCGAAACTCATTAGAACTAAGCGATTATGCAGAAAATGTCATTTCCCAGCGATTAGAAACTATTCCCGGAGTGAGCGGTGTTCAGATTTGGGGACAAAAACGCTATGCAATGCGTTTGTGGATTGATCCTTCAAAACTGGCTGCTTATGGCTGTACAGTTGCTGAAGTCCGCTCAGCATTAAATGCACAAAATGTTGAACTGCCTTCTGGAAAATTGACAGGAAATAATACGGAACTTACCGTAAAAACAATTGGAAATTTATCAAAACCCGAAGAATTCAATAATATCATTATTCGTACCGATGGTGACAAAATTGTACGTTTCAGCGATGTTGGGAATGCCACTTTAGGACCTGAAAATATAGAAACCCAGCTGACACAATCTGGATTACCGATGATAGGTTTGGCTATTGTTCCAATGCCTGGTGCTAATTACTTGGATATTTCAAAAGAGTTTTACAAAAAATATGAAGCTTTAAAGAAGGATTTACCCAAAGATATAAAGCTTAATATTGCTCTGGATAATACTATTTTCGTAAAGAAATCGGTACTTGAAGTTGCTGAAACATTAGGAATTTCTATTCTTTTGGTAATCATCATCATTTATTTATTCTTTAGAGACTGGGCCATTGCTTTCAGGCCTTTAATAGATATTCCAGTTTCGTTAATTGCTACTTTCTTCATTATGTGGCTTTTTGGTTTTTCGATAAATGTATTAACACTTTTGGCAATTGTTTTAGCGACTGGTTTGGTGGTAGATGATGGTATTGTTGTTACCGAAAACATCTTCAAAAAAGTCGAAGAAGGCATGTCGCCTATCGAGGCGGCTATCAAAGGGTCAAATGAAATTTTTTATGCTGTAATTTCGATTTCGGTAACTTTGGCTGCAGTATTTTTACCTGTAATCTTTTTGGAAGGTTTTGTGGGAAGACTATTTAGGGAGTTCGGTGTGGTAATTGGAGCCGCAGTATTAATTTCGGCTTTCGTTTCGTTGACGTTAACACCAATGCTGAATGCTTATCTGATGAAAGGCGGTGAACAGAAAAAATCAAAATTTTATATTAAAACCGAACCGTTTTTCGAAAAATTAAACAGCGGTTATGCTGATTCTTTAAAACGTTTTATGGATAAAAAATGGATTAGTTTTCCAATTTTAATCGCTTGTTTCGGACTGATTTATTTATTCTTTACCATTCTTCCAAAAGAAACAGCTCCTTATGACGACCGAAGTTCGGTAACAATGCGTATGACAACCCCCGAAGGTTCTTCATATGAGTACACGGACCGTTTTATGCAGGAAATCTCAAAATTAGTTGATGATTCTATTCCAGAGAAAAAAGTGAGTTTGGTTATTACAGCTCCTGGCTTTGGTGCTTCGGCGACCAATACAGGTTTCATCAGACTTTCATTAAAAGAACCGCAGGAAAGAGAAAAATCGCAAAAAGATATAGCCGATAAATTATCGAAATGGACTAAACAGTATCCAAATGCCAAAACATCTGTTATGCAGCAGGCTACAATTGCTGTAAATAGACGCGGCGGTCTGCCAATTCAGTATATTATTCAAGCTCCAAATTTTGAAAAACTCCGCGAAAAAATTCCATTGTTTATGGATGAAGTCGGCAAAAGCGATGTGTTTTCAGTTACAGATGTGAATTTAAAATTTAATAAGCCGGAAATAAACGTAAGTATAGATCGTGCAAAAGCCGAAAGCCTTGGGATATCTATCATGGATATTGCCCAAACCCTTCAGCTTTCATTAAGCGGCCAGCGTTTTGGTTATTTTATTAAAAACGGAAAACAGTATCAGATTATCGGGCAGTTTGATCAAAAAGACCGTTCCAAGCCATTGGATTTAACTTCGATGTTTGTCAAAAATAACAAAGGAGAATTGATTCAAATGGATAATGTGGTTAATGTTGAAGAACAGAGTAATCCACCGCAATTGTATCACAATAACCGTTATATGTCGGCAACAGTTTCGGCAGGTTTGGCACCAGGCAAAAGTATTAGCGATGGTATTGATGCGATGGATGAAATAAAAGCCAAAGTACTTGATGATTCATTTACAACAGATTTAGGAGGAGAATCACGTGACTTTGTTGAAAGCAGTTCGAACACTTCTTTCGCTTTCGGACTGGCTTTATTGTTGATTTTTCTGATTCTTGCTGCACAATTTGAAAGTTTTATCGATCCGTTAATTATCATTTTGACTGTGCCGATGGCGGTTGCAGGAGCTTTATTCTCTCTGTGGCTGTTCAATCAGACTTGGAATATTTTCAGCCAGATTGGAACTGTAATGCTTATTGGTCTGGTAACCAAAAATGGAATTTTAATAGTCGAATTTGCTAATCAGCTTCGGGAACAGGGCAAACCAAAATTGGAAGCTATTTTAGAAGCTTCGGAAGCGCGTCTGCGTCCAATTTTAATGACGAGTTTGGCTATTGCTTTGGGAGCATTGCCAATTGCAATGTCACTTGGCGCAGCTTCTACAAGCAGAATTGGAATGGGAGTTGTAATCGTTGGAGGAACAATTTTCTCTTTGGCATTAACTCTTTTTGTAATTCCAGCGATTTATCTGATGTGGTCTAAGGCTAGAAAACATTATCCCGAATTTGATCATATTGAAGAATATGAAAAAGAAAGTAAATCGTAGATTCTTATTTTGAAACAAATAGTTAAAGCTGTGAATTTTTTAAATAATCTACAGCCAATAATTTATCACATGAAAACTAAAAATATATTAAAAAGTCTGATTTTATTTTTGTTTTGCATCGCAAGAACAAATGCACAGCAGGTACTGACTCTTGAAGATGCTATAAAAATAGCTTTAGAAAATAATTTTGAAATTAAAATTGCCAAAAACAATTTAAAAATTGATGAAACTAACGTAGCTGTTGGAAACGCTGGAATGCTGCCAAGTGTGACAGCTTCTGTCATGGACGATAACAGTATTAGGAATTCTTCGCAGACCCGTCAGGACGGCACTTCAACTTCATTGGATAATGCTAAAAACAACAGCTTGAATTATGGTGTTTCTTTAGATTGGACAATTTTTGACGGTATGAGAATGTTTGCCAGATACGATCAGTTAAAAGAACTGCAAAATCTGAGCGATGCCCAATTGAAATTTACGATTATCAATAAGGTTAGTAATGTAAATTCGGTGTATTATGATTTGATACAGGAACAGCAAAAATTATCCGACTTGGATTCAACAATTGTTATTTCTAAAAAAAGACTTGAGTTTACCAAAAACCGCTATACAATTGGAAAAGGCTCTAAACTTGATGTCTTAAATGCACAAGTGGATTTGAATACAGATCTTGGGAATTTAGTAAAAGAAAAACAGGCCTATTCAAATGCGAAAACACTTTTGAACCAAATTTTGGCTCGGGATCTGAAAACAGATTTTATAGTTTCGGATAAAATTAAAGTCGATAGAGCACTGCAATTGGACGCTTTAATGGCATTGGCTGAAAAGCAAAATCCAGAATTGGAAATGCAGTTAATTAATAAAAAAGTAGCCGAATTAGAATTAAAACAAATCAAAAGTGACCGCTACCCTACTGTCCGTCTTAATACGGGTTACAATTTCAGTGATTCTCAGTCAAGTCTTGGTTTTACTTCTCAATCTTCTTCTTATGGTTTAAATTATGGCTTTTCAGCCTCTTTAAATTTGTTTGACGGAGATGCACAAAACAGAAATGAAAAGATTGCCAAAATGCAGATATATAATACAACACTTGCAATTGATCAGCAGTTAATTCAATTGAGAAGCAGTTTAACCGTTGCATATCAGGTGTATCTGACTAATCTTGATTTGATTGATCTGGAAGAAAGCAACACTGCAATTTCAAAACAGAATATGGAAATTACTGCCGAAAAGTTCAGAATAGGAACTATTACTTCTGTAGAATTTAGAGCGGCACAATTAAATTATATCAATTCTAAAATTCGCTTGAGCAGTGCACAATTTCAAGCTAAATTATCGGAAATTACATTGAGAGAGTTAGCAGGTAATCTGAATTTTTAATTATTTTTGACATCAAAAAAAAGAATGATATCATACAATCCCAAAATTTGGTTCGCATACATCTTTCGTTTTAATAAATCAGATTCTTTTAGAGTACTATTCCCTATCCTTCTTATAATTGCTGCTTATTCAGGAATTATTGCTTATTTGGAAATTGAATATTTCAAATTAACCGATACCAGCCATATTAAAAACCTTTTTGTAATTCACACTACTTTGGGGTTTGTAATCTCTTTATTATTAGCTTATAGAATTAATTCGGCTTATGACCGCTGGTGGGAAGGTCGCAAATTATGGGGTGCTTTGGTTAATAACAGCCGTAATTTTGCTATCAAACTTTCGGTTATTCTGAAAGATGAAAAGGATTTGGCTTATTTCCGAAAATTAATTCCCAGTTATGCATCAATGCTGAACAAGCATTTAAAAGACGAAGAAACAAGCATGCAGCTGTTTGAAGATGTCGATTTGGTTTTAGATCATCACAAGCACAGACCTAATCAAATCGCTAAAATGCTTTTCCAGAAAATTAATGATCTATATGTTTCTCATAAAATTACTGGAGACCAATTGATCATTTTGAACAATGAAATACAATCTTTCACAGATATTTGTGGTGGCTGTGAGCGCATCAAAAACACGCCAATCCCCTATTCATACAGTACTTTTATTAAGAAATTCATTTTTCTTTTTGTTTTGACCCTGCCGTATGCCTATGTTTTTACTTTAGGATATTATGTTATTCCAGTGGTTTCATTTATTTTTTATGTGCTTGGAAGTATAGAATTAATTTCTGAAGAAATCGAAGAGCCTTTCGGTTATGATGATAACGATTTGCCTCTTACAAAAATTTCTCAAAACATAAAAAGACACATAGAGGAAATTCTGTAATGTTACATTTAAGCTGATTAATGATTTTTAGAAGCAGGAAGGTTAGGCATTTTTTGTTAATATGGTTCCTGCTCTGCGTTTTGATCTTGTTACCCGAACCCCGGGCAACAAGGATTTCCACTTCGATCAGGGCTAAAGGGAAAGATATTGCTTCTTTGTCATCATTTTCAAATGGAAAGAACCCCATATTCCAACACAAAATTTGTTAGTTTAGTTTCAAACTTTGCAACAAACTAACTTTGACCCTCAAGAAACATTGATTATATTTGCGCCCGAGACCGTAGGGCGAACTGACGAAGTAATCTTGAAAAAAACATAAAATAAAATCGCCGTGATTCAAAAATGTAAATTATAATTTTGAATGGCGTTCCAATAAAAAAACAAATAAAAGCTTAGCATGAAAATATCTTATAATTGGTTAAAACAGTTCATTAAAATAGATTGTAAATCAGAGGAAACAGCAGCTTTACTTACCGATTTAGGGCTTGAAGTAGAAATTGTTGAAAAATACCAATCGGTTAAAGGAGGATTAGAAGGTATTGTTGTGGGGCATGTATTAACTTGTGTGCCACATCCTGATGCCGACCGTTTAAAAATTACTACTGTCGATCTTGGAGACGGTGTTCCAGTACAAATCGTTTGCGGTGCCAGTAATGTTGATGCTGGACAAAAAGTGCCGGTAGCAACCATTGGAACTGTTTTGTATGATAAAGAAGGAAATCCATTTACCATAAAAAAAGGAAAAATCCGCGGACAGGAAAGCCACGGAATGATCTGCGCCGAAGATGAATTAGGTCTGGGAGAAAGCCATGACGGAATCATGATTTTAGACGCATCAATTCCAGCAGGAACATTAGGTGCTGCTGTTTTTAAAATAGAAAATGATGAAGTTTTTGAGATTGGTCTAACACCTAATCGTGCTGATGCTATGAGTCATTTTGGTACTGCTCGTGATTTAAGAGCAGGTTTGATTCAAACGGGAATTAATGTTGAATTAATCACTCCTTCTGTTACTAATTTTAGAGTTGATAAAAGAACTTTAAAGATAGATGTTGATGTAAAAGATATTCAGCTTGCACCTAGATATTGCGGTGTAACTATTTCGGGGCTTGCTGTGAAGGAATCACCGGAATGGTTGAAAAACAGATTAAAAGCAATTGGAATTAATCCGAAAAATAACATTGTAGACGTTACCAATTATGTACTGCATGATTTAGGCCAGCCTCTGCACGCTTTTGATGCGGCAAAAATTAATGGGAAAATTTTGGTGCAGACACTTCCTGCTGGAACTAAATTTACCACTTTGGATGATGTAGAAAGAACTTTGCACGAAGAAGATTTAATGATCTGTGATGAAAAAGGTCCATTATGCATTGCTGGAGTTTTTGGAGGTAAAAAATCAGGTGTTACTGAGACTACAACTTCAATTTTCTTAGAAAGCGCTTATTTTAATCCGGTAAGTATCCGTAAATCGGCCAAAAGACATCAATTGAATACCGATGCTTCTTTTAGATTTGAAAGGGGAATTGATCCAACCATTACAGAATATGCTCTAAAGAGAGCTGCTTTATTGATTCAAGAAGTTGCGGGAGGTGAAATCACATCTGATATTGTTGATATTTATCAAAAGAAAATTGAAGATTTTCCAGTGTTTTTGAATTTCAAAAATGTTTCCAGAATTATAGGTCAGGAACTTCCAAAAGATACTATCAAACAAATTTTGGCTTCATTAGAAATTAAAGTAAATAGTGTTTCTGATGCAGGTTTAGGATTAACAATTCCTGCTTATCGTGTTGATGTTCAGAGAGAAATTGATGTAATCGAAGAAATTTTGAGAGTCTATGGATATAATAATATTGTATTCTCCAAAAAACTGAATGCGACAGTGTCTAATTCTCCAAGAAACGAAGATTATAAAGTACAAAATATTGTAGCGAGCCAATTGAATTCTCAAGGATTTAATGAAATGATGGCCAATTCATTGACCACCGCTTCGTATGTACAGCTTTCAGAAACCTTAAAAGAGGATTATAATGTAACAATGTTAAACCCATTGAGCAGTGATTTGGCAACAATGCGTCAGTCTTTATTATTCTCGGGACTTGAAGCTATATCTTATAATATTAACCGCAAGAATTCTGATTTGAAATTATTTGAATTTGGGAAATCATACCATAAATTTCTTGCTGGATATGAAGAAATTAAGCATTTAACATTATTCCAAACAGGAAACAGAAATCAAGAAAGCTGGACAAATGCTCAAAAACCTTCTGATTTCTTTTTGTTCAAAGGATATGTAGAAGCAATACTTTCGAGATTAGGGATTAATAATGCTAAAAGTCTGCCTGTTTCTACAGATGTATTTTCCGAGGGAATTGCTCTTGGTCAAGGAAGTGCTGTTTTAGTTGAATTAGGTGTTGTTAAAAAATCGGTTCTTAAACATTTCGGAATTAAACAGGAAGTTTTTTATGCTGATTTTAATTGGGCAACTGTTTTAAAATCAATGTCCAGTAAAATTAAATATACTGATATACCTAAGTATCCTGAAGTTCGCAGAGATTTAGCTTTACTTGTTGATCAAAATGTAACGTATGATTCAATTTATACGATTGCCAGACAAACAGAGAAAACTTTACTGAAAAATGTCAATTTGTTTGATGTGTATGAAGGTCAAAATTTACCGGAAGGCAAAAAATCGTATGCATTGAGTTTTATCATTCAAGATACTTCCAAAACACTTGAAGATGCTCAGATTGATAGGATCATGAGTAAACTGCAAAATAATTTTGAAACTGAACTTGGAGCAAGTTTGAGATAAATTATCTGAGGCATATAGGTTTATAAAAGTAAACTCCTAATTCTTAAATCTGAGAATTGTGAGTTTTTTTAATTTATAGATGTATGAATTAACAAAAAAAGTATTAAATTTATGTGAATAAAAGAAATTTAAATCATTTACTCATTCTTAAAAACATTAAATTATGGAAATCAACAGAAGAATAAAGAGTAAAAAATTAAATACAAGAGTAGACTTAACTGCTATGGTCAGTGTTTCTTTTCTGCTGATTATATTTTTTATGCTTGTTGGTGAATTATCAAAGCCAAAAATAATGGCTTTAAGTTTGCCAGACAGCTGCGGAATTCATTGTGGTCCCATTATATGTGGTGATGAAAATCGGGTTTTAACAGTCTTATTGGGAAGTAATGATAAGATAGTGACCTATAGTGGAATTTTAGAGATTCCTCTTGACCCTCCAAAAAATGTTAAATATGGTAGTGAAGGAATCCGTAAAGAATTGTTAAGAAAAAATAAAGCAGTGTTAGAATACTCCGCAAACAAGGGTAGATTAGGACGTGGTATTACTGTAATTATCAAACCTAGTAAGAAATCTAATTTTCGTAATTTAGTGGATATTCTTGATGAAATGAAAATAGCAGATATAAATTCTTATTCAATTGTTGATTACTATACTCCAGAGGAAGCAAAATTACTTGCAGTTAAATAATAATAATAATATTGTCAATGATCATAAAGAAAAATAGATGTAAAATCCCAATACTATAAAATTTAGTATTGGGATTTTTTTTAAGCTCTGGTAATCAATCAGAACCTAGCAATAAACAAATTAACATATAACAAATAATTATTGTTTAGGTAAAACGACTGTGTCGATTACATGAATTACACCATTAGATTGATTTACGTCGGCTATTGTAACTTTAGCTTTTGTTCCATTTTCGTCGGTGATATACAAATCTTTGCCTTGCATCCAAGCGGTTAGCATTCCTCCGCTTACTGTTTTTAGAATTGCTTTTCCATTTCCTTCTTTAATTGCTTTTGCGATATCAGCTGTATTCATTTTTCCAGCAACCACGTGATAGGTCAAAATGCTTTGCAATGTTTTTAGATTTTCTGGTTTTAGTAAGCTTTCGACAGTACCTTTAGGTAATTTGTCAAACGCAGCATTTGTTGGGGCAAAAACGGTGAATGGTCCAGCACTTTGTAAAGTTTCAACTAATCCGGCAGCTTTTACTGCTGCAACTAATGTGGTGTGGTCTTTTGAATTTACTGCATTTTCAATAATATTTTTGTTTGGATACATCGCAGCTCCACCAACCATAACACTTTTTTGAGCAAAAGAAGCGGTTCCAAATACTAAAGCAAAACATACAATCGATAAAATTTTTCTAGTTTTCATAAAATCTATTTTTAAAAGTTATATAGACATTTACGCAAACGGAATGCTTTTGGTTTTATAAAAATTATTTTTTTTAATTTTAAATATTAAATTGAAAAGCCATCATTATTAAATTTGTATTTAATGGGTGATTTTTAGTTAATAAAAAAAGCAATGAAGTTTTTATTTCATTGCTTTTTTTAAGTTATAGTTTATATGCTATTTGATATTACAAATTCTTAATCACAAATTCACTTCTTCTGTTTAACTCGTGCTGTTCTTCATCACAAGAATTATCAGGAACACATTTTACAATTGGGACTGATTCTCCGTATCCTTTGGCCTGTATTCTGTTTTTAGGAATTCCTTGTTCCAGAATATAATTCCTTGTTGCATCGGCTCTTTTCTGAGAAAGATCTGCATTGAATTTTGCATTACCGCGGTTATCCGTATGAGATCCAATTTCAACGACCATTTCTGGATATTTGTTCATTAATTCAACCACACGATTAAGAATTTTTTTTGATTCCTTACGGATGTACCACATGTTGTAATCAAAATAAATTGGATCTGTTTTTATGATTAACCGTTCTTTATCTTTAACTACATCTTTTTCGGCTACAACTATAGCTGCCGTTCTTTCTTTTTTCTTGGCTTCTGCTAATTCTTTTTGTTTTTTATCTGCAATAAGTTTGTCTGCTTTTAATTGCTGGATTGCGGCTAATTCGGCCAATCTTTTGGATTCAAGTGCAATTGCTTCTTCTTTTTTCTTTTGCTTAAAATTATCTGCATCGGCAATTTTTTGTTGTTGCAAAGCAATTTCATCGGCTTTTCTTTTCTTTTCAAGTGCTGCTGATTCGACAGCTTTTAATTTTTCTGCAGCTAATTGTTCTTCTTTTTTAATTATTTCCAGAGATCTGATTTCCATAGAACCATCATTGGTTTTATTTCTCTCTTTGGATGCAGTTAATGATTTTGAATTTTCAGTGTAATTTTCTTTAGTCACTAATAAGGAATACTTGGATTCACATGCAATCGAAAAACTGAATTTTCCATCAGCTGTAGTTATGGTTTTTTCAAGTTCATGATTGTCGCCGTTTTTTAAAATTACAGTTGCCTTATCTAAGGCTAGATGCGAATCTGTATCAGTAATTATCCCAGCAACATATTGCTTACAGTCTTCAATAAGTAATTCTTTGGTTTCTTTAAAAGAATAAATGTCATCTTTCCCTTTACCGCTGGGTCTGTCCGAGGAAAAATAACCGTCTTTGGTGTCTGAATCAATATAAAATGAAAAATCATCATAGCCTGAGTTTACAGGAAGTCCAACATTTGATGCTTTGGAATAAGAATTATTGTGGATATCCGAGACAAAAATATCTAAAGCTCCATATCCTTCCAGCCCATTCGAAGAAAAATACAATTGATTATCTTTTGAAACAAATGGAAACTGCTCTCTTTTTGAAGTATTTATATTTTCGCCCAAATTAGTTGGAACACCATATGTTAAACCATCAACAGAAACGCTGAAAATATCAAAAGAACCTTTTGTTCCCGGCATATCAGAAGAAAAATACAATGTTTTTTCATCGGGACTTAAAGCAGGATGCTCTACTGAATATTCCGGACTGTTGAATGGTAACGACATTACATTTGTCCATTTATCATTGAGCAGTTCGGCTCTGTAAATTTGAATATTTGAAATTTTGTTTGTGTCCTTCCCTCTTTTACCATTGCTGTAATTGTTTCGGGTAAAATACATCGTTTTGCCGTCTTTTGTAAAAACAGCATTCGATTCATGCATAGGCGATTTTAATTCTTTTGAAAAATAATTTACAATAGAATCCTTTGCATTTACATTTTTCAATGGAATGCTCACTAAATTCAGATAGCCTTCGTTGTTCCATTTATAGGTTTTATCAAAAAGATTGGGTTTCTTTTTTACAGCTGCAAATACTAAATTATCGCCAAAAACTACTCCTCCAAATTCTGAATTTGGTGTGTTTAATGCAAGATTTACGATCTCAAATCTTTCTCCAATAGCTGTGACATTGCTTAAGCTTTTGATATCTTTATCTAATTTTTCAACTGCAGTTTTATTATTTGATGCTTCATGATAATTTCTCAGTACAGTATTTGCTTCTGTATATTTCCCTCTGGCTTTTAATGTTTGTGCGTATTTAAAATAAAAGTCTTCATTGAGTTCTTTGCTTGCACTCTGAAATAAAACAGAGTATTGTGCTTGAGCTTTATCGTATTGATTGGTATAATAATAGCAATCTCCTAAGTTTTGAATTACTTCAATACTTTGGTTTTTGAGACTTATTTTTTCATACAAGGGAATGGCTTCGCTGTAATACGTTTTTTCAAATAGGCGGTTTGCTCTTTGCAAATCCTGCTGTTGGGCTTGTGCAAATTGGATCGCAAATACAATAAGGAGTATATATATTCTTTTCATCTTTAACTTTTTAGAAAAATCTAGGCGATTTATTATATCCTTTTCCTAACAAATCCAAATTATACAATAGTACTATTTCATGTGAACCCGAATTAAATTGACTTAGATTAGAAATAGTATAATCATAAGAGTAGCCAATCTTTAAATTTGGAGTTACATTCACATTCATTAGAACACTTACTGCATCACCGAAACGATAAGCAGCTCCAAGTTCAAACTTTTCATTATAAAGCACATTTGCAGTCAAATCTACAGAAACTGGTGCTCCTTCTACAAATATTGCCATAGCAGCTGGCTTAAGTTTAAAGTTTTCATTGATGTCAAAAACATATCCTCCGGTCAAATATCCGTGTATTCTTTGAGTTCCAAAAGAATTAATTCCTGTACGGGAAGATTTTATATGCTCTGCCGAAAGTAAGTTTGGCACAGATAAACCGATGTAATAAGTATCGGTAAAGTAATAAGCTCCTACTCCAATATTTGGTACCGTCTCATTTGTGTTTTCGGCAAATGCTAAATCTGTAGAAACATCACCGCTATTTAATTGGAAACCATTAAAATTTGTGCTTATTGTAGAGAATCCGGCTTTTACTCCAAAAGAAAGCTTTTGGGTTTCATTCAGCTGAAGAATATAGGCGAAATCAGCAAACAGATTGGTTTCTTTTTTTGCTCCGTCACCAATATCATCTGAAACTAATGAAAAACCAGCTTCTATTTTATCATTAACAGGTGTATGTGCAAATAAGGTCATTGTTTTTGGAGCGCCTTTAATTCCAGCCCATTGGTAACGGTACAATGTTCCCAAATTGAGGATTGCCGGAGTATCTGTTGCATAAGCAGGATTGATCACGCTCATGTTACTCATATACTGTGTAAAATGAGGTTCCTGCTGAGCGCTTGCCTTTGATATGGAAAGGAAAAAAAACACAAAAAGTATTAATTTCTTCATTAGAATAAATTTAGTAGTAAAAAAAGAATTATCGGTTTAAATAAAGCTGTCCTTGTCTTGGAGAGAAGTTGTCTTTATTATAATTGATAATATAAAAATACACTCCAGTACCTGCATCACCATCTATAAAGCTGGAATTAGAATTTTTCCCATCCCAATCAGGTTTGTTTATATTCCCTTTGAACATAAGATTCCCATATCTGTTGTATATTTCTATGCTGAAATTTGGAAACAGATATTCGATATCCAATATTTTAAATGTATCATTAATACCATCTCCATTTGGAGAAAAGCCATCAGGAATTTTTAAACCGTCAGGCGTTACATTACAGGAAAGCAATGTTACTGTAGCCTGTAATGGTTCTGAAATACATTTTGTAATTGTATTATAATCAATTCCGTAGTAAACAGCTCCTTCAATAAGCAATTCAGTATTAGAAAGAGCAGTTCCATTGGCAGGTGCATTGTACCATGTTAAATTTCCTGTATAGTTAGTATTGCTGGATAAATTTTGGATTGTCGGTTTATCTGCTCCGCAAAAATTTTCTCCATCAGTTTTTAGCGTTGGAGATGGCACGCTGTTTATTGTGATACTTACAATAGTAGCATTTGATTCACAGCCTGTTGTGAGATTTACTTCTTTCAAATAATAATCTCCAGTAACTAAAAGTGTGTTTGGCAGTAATGGAGATGTACTGCTGGCGGAATCATACCATCTATACTGTGTTCCGTTAGGGATTAAATTAGCAACTGTTGCTAAATTTTCTTTGCAAAATTCTTGACCATCCGCAGCAGGATTATTTGGAATTGGCAGGATATTAAAATTCTTAGAAATAGTATTAATTACTGTATAGCAGCTTGTTGAAGAGTCTGTTAAATTTGTAAGTGACAATGTATTGGCTCCAGTTACAGAAAGTAAGTTTCCTGGTATTGAAAAATTAGCGTTTCCTCCTGCAGCTGTCAAAGCAATAGTTTGAGTATTAATTATATTTGAGCCAGAAACTGCATAAGTCAGCATAATGTCTGTCAAAGTTCCAAGTCCGGAAACAGCAACATTCAGCGGCTGATTAGGGCAGCTATCATTAATAGAGAGAGACAAAGCGGAAATATTTGGTGGACCATTAACTATAAAATCAGTTTTATGATTGATAAATATTGGACAGCCATTTACAGTATTAGTGATGTTTGTCAAATTGAAAGCAGTTAGACCTGCATTTGGTATATCCGTTGCGGGAATTACAAAACTGGTTCGTCCTGACACAACATTCAATGAAATAGTTTTTATATTAACAATATTTACTCCTGATAAAGAAAAATTGATATTGATAGTTGTCAAAGTTCCTAAACCTGTTAATTCAACCGTTGCAGACTGTCCTTTGCAGACATTCTTAATAATTACTGCCATGTTAGAGATATCAGGCAATGGATTTGTTGTAAAAGATCTGCTTAAATTTACCGTATTAGTACAGTTGGTAATTGAATTGGTAATGTTTGTTATTGAAACTGTTGTTGAACCTGCATTAGGAACTAAAGATGCCGGAATTGAAAAAAAACCAATTCCACTGTTTACGTTAAGAACTGCTGTTATTCCATTGCCTGTATTATCTCCGCTTAAATTATAAAGAATACTATAATTCCCATTAGTAAGGTTTGAACTGCCTCCCAATAAAACTGTTACATTATAGGATTGACACGTTGTAGCAATTGATAATCTGGCGGTATCAATTTGGGGAGTAGTGTTAATAATTATTGGAATCATTCTTAAGGCAGACTCACAATGAGTTGTTGGATTTACTTCTTTTACAAAATAATTTCCAGCATGTAAAGGTGTTGTAGTGGCTAACGGTACGGTGCTTGTCGCAGAATCAAACCATTGGTATTGATTTCCTTGTGGAATTAAATTAGCAACTGTCGCATTATCAGTGCTGCAGAAAGGACCTCCCGATGCCATAGGTGTATTAGGGATTGGATTAACAGTAAAAGCAGCAGTTTTATTTATTGCAAATGTGCAGCCAGTAATCGTATTTGTTACATTCGTTATGGTCAAAGTCGTTAATCCTGTATTAGGAAGATCACTGGCTGGAAGTGGAAATTTAACCTGACCAGAGACAGCTGTCATGGAAATAATTTTGGAACCGGCATTATTGCTTCCAGTAATATTATAAGTTACATCAATGGAAGTTAATATTCCTAAACCTGTTAGAGTAACTTCGGCTGGCTGGCTTACGCAAGCATCTTTAACCGTAATACCTAAATTACTTAGATCCAGTGACGGATTTACAATAAAATCTTTTATAAGTGTTGATATGTTGGGACAGCCTGTAACAGAATTTGTAATTCTAGTAATTGCAATTATTGTAGTTCCAGCCCTGGGAATATAAGAAGATTGAATGGTAAAAGTGGATAATCCCCCTATCACATTCATTGTTGCTGGTATTCCGCTGAGAGTGTTACTGCCACTTAAATTATAAATAATATCATAGCTACCATCTGTAAGGTTAGAAGTGCCAGAAAATGCAACCACAGCATCCGCACCTTGGCATACAGGTGGAATGGTAAGAGTGGCGCTATTTATTTTTGGGCTTGGATAAACGTGCAGTACATCTTGAATTGTTCCAATAATACTAGAACAAAATACTGGACTCGTTGTCAAAGTTACATTGTTTACACTTATTATATAATTTCTTACTTGAGAAAAATAGAATGTTGGAATTGGGAATGTTAAAATTCCATTAGTAAAACTTTGAAAAGTAGTAAATGAACCTACACCTGCTATTGAATAATCTATTCTATATGAACCGTTTGGAATTGCTTTTGTTCCTTGTGTTAAAATTCCGGTATAGATAGTAGTCGCTAAATTATTTTCACAAACCGGATCTGGATTTACAGTTAGCGTTGCTGAAGTAAAATCTAATTGTTCTCCTATTGCTATAGTTACTGAGGCGGACTGATTGCTGCAAACCCGATCATCCTTTGGAGGTTTTACGGTATATGTAAAACTGTAATATCCAGGACCTTTTGTGTTGAATATATTTTGAATGTTAATTGTTGAGTCTGTAGTATTATTAAGTTCAGATGTTCCTGATTCTGTCCAAGTTCCGCCAGCATCTTCTCCACTTAACTGATTGTAAAGATCTATATTGGTGTATGAACCAAGCTGGTTAGAACATAACTGTAAATTAGTTGGTATCCCTGGATTTGGAGTACGATAAATGGAAACCGAAACTTGAGATGATTCTTGGGGGCAGCTTCCAATAGCATTTATAGTATATTTATAAGAGTATGTGTTGTAAGGAGGAGGAACAGAAGCATTCAGGTCTCCAGTTGCAGTATTCAGTCCTCCTGTATAATCAAGACCTTCCCAAGTTCCCCCACTTTGTGGAGCTAAAACAGGCGTTCCTTGAAAAACTTGAAATAAGCTATACGAATGACTTGAACTGCAAATAGAATTATTTGGGCCTGCAATTCCAGCATAACCGCCAATAGTAACTTCTATCGTAGCAGTATTATTAGTACAGCCTACAACTCCATCTACTGTATAGGTATAATGATAGATGCCACTTTCAAATACTTTTTGAGCATTTAAAATTCCTGTAGCTATATTCAGCCCTCCAGAATTATTGTCATCACTCCAAGTACCTCCAGTTATATGAGTTCCTAATAATGCATTCAAATCAATAGTTTGACTGCTAACATTTGTTATATCACTGCTGCATAAAGTGAGGGTATTATTATTACCGGCGCACTGCGCATTCATGTCTATAGAAAAGACAAAAAAGAGTATTACAGTCAGATATGTAGGTACAGTAAATTTGGAGGAGAAAAATAATTTTCGAACCATAAGTCTTATTTAGTTTTATCAAAAATAACCATTTTCCGAATTAAAATTGCAGTTTTATTCTTTTTAATTGATTAAAAGCGCAATAGATATAAAAAAATGATATTTTAACAAAAAAAAGCCCCGCAAATTGCGGGGCTTTCTATATTCAAAAAAATCAAGAAATTATTTTTTCTCTGATTTTTCCATTTTAGCTTTCAATGCAGCTAATACATCATTGTTATCTCCTAAAGTTGCAGCTGGTGCGTTTGTAGTAGATGCAGATGAAGTATTTTCAGTTGCAGCTTTCACATTTTTCTCTTCTTCTTCACGGAAGATAGCAGTGTGAGAAGCAACTACTCTTTTGAATTCTTTGTTGAATTCAATTACTTTGAAATCAGCAGAATCTCCTTTTTTCAATTTCTTACCGTCTTCTTTTTCAAGGTGACGAGTAGGAATGAAAGCAACGATATCATCTCCGAATTCTACAGTAGCTCCTTTGTCAACGATTTCAGAAATTTCACCTGTGTGAACAGTTCCTACAGCGAATGAATCTTCGTATTGATCCCAAGGATTAGC
>CAUPKP010000014.1:0-140011 GCA_963511795.1 uncultured Flavobacterium sp.
AACTGAAAACTGCAAACTGCAAACTTCAAACTGCAAACTGCAAACTGCAAACTGCAAACTGCAAACTGCAAACTGCAAACTGCAAACTGCAAACTGCAAACTGCAAACTGCAAACTGCAAACTGCAAACTGCAAACTGCAAACTATATTTTCTTAACGTACTGCGTGATAATCACAATCTGCTGTCCGTCTACTTTTCCTTCAATGTATTCGGCATTTTCATGATCCAAACGGATGTTGCGTACCGAAGTTCCCTGTTTAGCAACCATGCTGGATCCTTTTACTTTAAGGTCTTTGATTAAAACAACCGAGTCTCCGTGTGCTAAAATCACTCCATTCACATCACGATGTATGATTTTGTTTTCGTCATCTTCTCCTTCGCCTGTGGCTTGCGCCCATTCCAGTGTATCTTCGTCTAGATACATTTGTTCTAAAAGTTCTTGTGGCCAGCCATTTTTACGCAGACGGCTTAACATTCTCCAAGCTGAAACTTGAACAGCAATGTGCTCGCTCCACATACTGTCGTTTAAGCATCTCCAGTGGTTTAAATCTTCATGGCCTGGATTTTCTATTTGGTCAATACAAGTAGAACAGGCATAAATGCTTTCATCCAAACCGCCTTTTTTGGTAGGCAATACTTGGAATTCTTTTAGGTTTTCGGTGGCAGCGCATAATTCACATTGTGAACCGCTGCGTTTATTTAATTCTCTTTCGAAGCTCATTATAAAGGGTGTGTTTTTTAGATTGCGAACTTACGGTTAAATGACAGGTTTTGCAAGTTTATGTTTTTTGGGTATTAGTTGTATCTGAAGACTTGAGATTTGCAATTAAATTAGTGTTGTTGATCAAATTTCTTGAAGGTATTGATGTTTAATTTCCTCAAATTCTAATTTAACAATTAAAGGATGTGGCTTTACTTCATATACTTTTATATTTGGATATTCATTTTTTAGAATGTACAGTAGTAAATTATAATAATTCGAATCGGAACTTTTCATTCGATGTCCAATATAAATCGCTAATAAATTTTCCTTTTCAAATTTTAATTTCCTTTCGAATTCATTCGAATTTAGTGCTATTGCACGAAATTCTTTTTCATATTTCCAATCATAATATTTCCAACGATATGAGTTTAGTATTGCTAAAATTGCTAAAATATTTTCTTTGGATTTTTCTTCAATTTCTAACTCTTTTATTTCTTTTTTTACTTTTTTAAAATTTTCATTTGAAGGTTGGTAATTTTTTAAATAGGAAATATGACTTTTAATTTGAATATGATTGTTCTTTAGGAGTGATCGATTATCAAATTTTAAACAAAATCCAGTATAGCTATTTGCATAATGTCCCCACATTAAAGGATTATCATTAATAGTACTAAAACAGCACACACCAATATTTTCTCTATGTTGGATAATTCCAAGACTACCCTTTAGAATGTATTTTTCTCTATTGGTAATACAATCGAAAGGGTCGTTAAAGTTTCTTGGATTTGAAAAATACAGATAATTTTCTAATAATGAATTTATGCTATAATTTGATTTGTTATAAAATTTATATAAGAACTCTGGCTCTTTTAATTCAGTGTCATTATTTGATATTTTGGTGGAAATCATTTCATTTCGTTCAATATTAAAATGGTGAGAATATAAATATTCTTCAATTTCATATTGTACTTTTAATGTTTGCTCTTTTTTCTTTTCAGTCATTTAGCTGTTTTTTTTTTTTTTTTTTGATCAAATGCCTGCCAAATAACCGCTACTACTTATGCAATTTAACTCTTACCGCCTCAGGAACCAGCATTTCATATTCACCAAAATTTCGAATAACATCTCTCACGATGCTGGAGCTGATATAAGATGTTCGTGCAGCTGTCAATAAAAAGACAGTTTCTATTTTGGATAATCGTCTGTTGGTGTGAGCAATGGCTTTTTCGAACTCGAAATCGGCGGGGTTGCGGAGACCCCTCAAGATGAAATCGGCTTTTACTTTTTGGCACAGATCGATGGTTAAACCTTGGTATGTGATAACGGTAACTTTAGGCTCGTTTTTGAATGTTTCCTCTATAAAGCGTTTTCTTTCTTCGAGACTAAACATGTATTTTTTTTCGGCATTGACTCCAATGGCAATTACAATTTCATCAAAAAGTGAAATACCTCTTTTGATAATGTCTTCGTGTCCCAAAGTGATTGGATCAAACGATCCCGGGAATATGGCTTTTTTCATGTGAATTTAGTTTAGTTGTTTTTCAATTCTCGAATCTGGAACAATCCAGAGCATCGCTACTGCAATATAAAGCAGACCAGAAATCCAAGGCGATACAAAAGCCAGCGGAATTGCCAAAAGATAGGCAAATCCTGATATTTTACCTTTTAAATCCTTTTCAACTGCGCGGTGTAAAATCGAATCTTTGCCTTCTAGTTTTATTATTTTATTTTGGAGCAAATTATAAGCTATAGCACACATTAATAAGACAAAACCATAAATACTCATCGGTACTGCTGCAAAATGATGTTCTCCAATCCAGCTTGTTGCAAACGGAATTAAGGACAGCCAAAAGAGTAAAAAAAGATTGCCCCACAAAATAGAGCCATTTACTTTTTTGACGACTTGAAACATATGATGATGGTTGTTCCAATAAATCCCAACATAAATGAAACTCAAAACATAGCTTAAGAAAACCGGAATCAAATGCTGTAAGGAGTCAAAACTATCTTCTACAGGTGCTTTTATTTCTAATACCATGATGGTGATGATAATTGCTAAGACGCCATCGCTAAAGGCTTCAATTCTGGTTTTGTTCATTTTTTTCTTTTGAAGTTTCTAAGTTTCTGAGATGCTGAGTTTCTGAGATTTTTATTTTCTTGTAATTGAGACTATTTCATCATTATCAAATAGTTTTAATAAGTCCTTTTTTGAATAACTAATTTTGCTGTTTGTATAATTTTCTGTTTTGTCTATTTCTTTTACTTCAGACTGTAAATATACTTTATAATCATTTTGCGTGGTGTAAACACTATCTTTTGTTACTTTATCAATTCTCATAGATGAATATCCATTTGAAGATTTCATATTATAAATATCTCCAAAAGCTGGAGTCTTTACTAAAGCTTTTGTTTTATTATCTGTTTGATATAAGCTGAAAAAATAATATATGATAAAACAGACTAATATAATGATACCCGAAAACAGCCAAATTGGTCTTCTTTGATTTGTTTTTTTATTTTCATCGATGAGTTTTATTTTAGTATTCTCATCTAAATCTTCAAAATTAATTTCTTTTGAACAATTGTTACATTCTATATGTATTGTATTTCCAACAGGGAACAAAGGGATTAATGTTAATGAGGTATATCTTGTAAAAATTTTATAATTTATTGATGAATGGAAATTGCAATTGGGACATTTTATATTAGAAATTGTCTCATTTAATAAACAAGTCTCGTTTGTTCCAATCAATACCATCATACGCTTATTGTTGTTTTTTGTTGTTAATGAATTTTCCTGCTAGGTTTTAGAGACTTGCGGGATCATCCGTTTTTCTAAGTTTCTATGAGCTTAGAAACTTAGAAACTCGGATTCTTAGAAACTTTTATTTAATAGCCAACTCAATCGCATTGGTAAACAAATCGGTCAATGAAATTCCGGCTGCTTTGGCTTGCTGCGGAATTAAGCTTTCGGTTGTTAATCCTGGGATAGTATTCATTTCCAGCATGTGCGGTTCTCCATTTACAAAGATGAATTCGCTTCTGGAAAAGCCTTTCATTTTTAGCACTTCGTAAGCGCGTTTTGCTGCTTCGCTTACTTTTTGAGTCATTTCTTCGGAGATTCTGGCAGGAGTTATTTCCTGTGATTTTCCTTCGTATTTGGCTTCGTAATCAAAGAAATCATTTTCTGAAACAATTTCGGTGATAGGTAAAACAATTATTTCTCCTTGATAGTTGATAACACCAACGGAAACTTCGGTTCCGTCAAGGAAGCTTTCAATGATGATTTCATTGTCTTCTTTATAAGCAACTTCGATTGCTATTGGTAATTCAGCTTCTGTTTTTACTTTAGAGATTCCAAAACTGGAACCGGATTTATTAGGTTTGACAAAACATGGTAAACCAACGGTTTTTATGATTTCGGCAGTGTTGATACTATCGCCTTTATTCAAATAGTAAGAAGTAGCGGTTTTGATGCCGTAAGGTTTTAAAACAGAAAGCATGTCACGTTTATTGAACGTTAATGCCGCTTGATAATAATCGCAGGAAGATTGAGGCAAACCGATTAATTCGAAATAAGCCTGCATTAATCCATCTTCGCCTGGAGTTCCGTGAATGGCATTGAAAACGCAGTCGAAAGTGATTTTGCTTCCGTTTACGGTTGCTGAAAAATCGTTTTTGTCAATTGGAAATTCATTGTCTTGGTCATCAACGTAGACCCATTTTTCTTTGAAAATATGGACTCTAAATCCGTTGTATTTTGTTTTGTCTAAGAATTGATAAACTACGTTTCCGCTGATGAGTGAGATCTTGTATTCGCTGGAATAGCCGCCCATGATGATGGCAATGTTTTTCATATTTTGTTTGTTTTTTGTCACGAATTACAGGAATTTTTTGAAAGTGTAATTGTGATAGCGTGTTTTAATTTTTAAATTCGAATGCTGTTTTGAAAACTGATGCCCTAGCCCCGATAGCAGTGGAAATCCTTTTTATTTTTCCTTTAAAAATAAAAAGATTACTTCACTTAACTTTCATTTTAAGCGGAGTTCAGTGAACTTCGTTTGGAACGAATAGCGGGAAATAGCTCCTTACAAAAATGATGCTCGGAAGGACAAATACTATTAAACAAAATTATCATTTTTTTTGAAACGAAATAGCTTTATCTTTGCGGGAAATAAAAATATTTATGAGCTTAAAAAAATATCTTACCAGTCGCGTATTTTTTATACAAGTGCTTATAGCATTTGCAATTATTGTTGTTTTGGCCTATTTATTTATGCATTGGCTGACTTTTACGACCGATCATGGGAATGAAATTTCGGTTCCTAATTTGAGTAAACTGACTGAGGAGCAAGTGGAAGAAAAGCTGGACGAATTGGATTTGGATTATGAGTTATTGGATAGTGTTGATTTTAGAGGTGATTATCCAAAATACAGTGTTGTAGAGCAAGATCCGATGCCAGGTACAAAGGTAAAAGTGGGAAGAAAAGTATATATTAAGATTAATTCATCTGGATTTTCGTCTGTGCGAATTCCTGATCTAATTGAAAAAACGTATCGTGAGGCAGTGCCAACCCTTAAAGCTCTTGGACTTGAAGCCGGTACAATTACCTATGTTCCTAATTTAGGAAAAGACATGGTATTGGAAATGCGTTATAAAGGAAGAAATGTTAAACCAGGGGACAGAGTCTTGAAAGCATCCAAAATTGACTTGGTTTTGGGAGATGGAAAAGAGACTTATCAGGAAGAAGAAGCAGTGGACAGCACAGCCGTTCCAGCAGAAGAAGAAACAACAGCGAATGAACAATAATATTGAACCAATAGAAGATTTAGACGAGGAGTTATTTGAGCATTATCGTTATGAAGTTCCGAAAGGACAGGCGATTCTGCGAATCGACAAATACCTCATGGGTATGATTCCGAATGCCACACGAAACAAAATTCAGAACGCCGCTACCGAAGGGAATATTTTTGTGAATGACTTGACTGTAAAGTCTAATTATAAAGTGAAACCCCTTGATGTGATTCAGGTTATGCTTTCGCATCCGCCGTTTGAAAACAGGGTAGATCCAGAGGATATTCCCCTTGATATTGTTTATGAAGATGAAGCACTTTTGTTAATCAACAAACCACCTGGATTGGTAGTGCATCCCGGTCATGGCAATTATACCGGAACTTTGGTGAATGCATTGGCGTTTCATTTTGAAAACCTGCCAATGAACAGCAGTGAACGTCCAGGTTTGGTTCATAGAATCGATAAGGATACTTCGGGATTATTGGTTATTGCCAAAACGGAAGCTGCAATGACTCATTTGGCCAAACAATTTGAAGCAAAAACATCCGAAAGAGAATATATTGCCCTAGTTTGGGGAAATGTTGCTCAAGAAGCTGGAACTATTGAAGGAAACTTAGCAAGACATTTGAAAGACCGCATGCAGATGGCTGTTTTTGCAGATCCCGAAATAGGAAAACCTGCCATTACACATTATAAAGTGCTTGAGCGTTTTGGATATGTTACATTGATTTCATGCAAGCTGGAAACAGGAAGAACACACCAGATCCGTGCGCACTTGAAACATATTGGTCATCCGCTTTTTAATGATGAGCGTTACGGTGGTCACTTGATCTTGAAAGGAACTACTTTTACAAAATACAAACAGTTTATAGAGAATTGTTTCAAAGCTTTGCCAAGACAGGCTTTGCATGCTAAAACACTTGGTTTTGTGCATCCAAATACAGGAGAAATGATGCGTTTTGATACTGAATTGCCTCAAGATTTTCAGGATTGTATTGAGAAATGGAGAGGATATTCAAAATCGCACCAGGTAGATGAAGAGGAATAAACTCATTATTTTCTAAATGGATTAAAATAAAAAAGAGCCTAAACAGGCTCTTTTTGTTGTTTAAAACTGAAATACAATTATTCTGTTTCAGTTGTAGTTGTTGGATTTGAAGTATCCGACGGATTATAATCTATAGATGTATGATCAACTTTTTTAACACGTGGTTTTTGTTTTTTCATTTCTTCTCCAATAATGTTTGAAGCCGAAAAACTTGTTACCATACTATTCAGCATATCGCTTGCCGCTTGTGGAGAATTTGGTAACAAAATTAGGTTAGAATTCGTATCGGCACCAATTGCCTGCAAAGTGTCATAATGCTGCGTAATCACGATCAAAGCCGATGCTTCTTGCGAATTAATCCCTACTTCGTTTAAGACTGCAACACTTTCAACCAGTCCGCGTGCAATTTCTCTTCTTTGGTCAGCAATACCCTGACCTTGCAGTTTTTTACTTTCGGCTTCAGCTTTTGCTTTTGCAACAATTCTGATTCTTTGTGCTTCAGATTCGAACATAGCTGCTGTTTTTTCTCTTTCGGCTGCATTAATTCTGTTCATTGCATTTTTTACCTGAATATCCGGGTCAATATCAGTAACCAAAGTATTGATGATATCATAACCATATGCCATCATAGCCTCATTTAATTCTCTTTTTACAGCAACAGCGATATCATCTTTTCTTGCGAAAACATCATCCAGAATAAGTTTTGGAACTTCGGCACGTACTACGTCAAAAACATAAGCTGTAATCTGATCATGCGGATATTCTAATTTATAAAATGCTTCGTAGGCATTTTCAGGAATAACTTTAAACTGCACCGAAATTTTCATTTTCACAAACACATTGTCTTTAGTCTGTGTTTCAATAATTACATCCAGCTGTTGAATTCTAAAGTTCACACGACCGGCAATTCTGTCAATAATCGGAACCTTGAGCTGTAATCCAGAGTTTCGGATACTCAAAAACTTACCGAAACGTTCTACCACAACAGCAGTCTGCTGTTTTACAGTAAAAAACGAAGAAAAGAGAATAATTAGCCCGAAGACTAAAATAGTAATCATAAATGCATTCATGAGTTTTTTAGTTTAAAAGTTAAAATTATTATACGTGATGACAGAATAAAAGTTACAAATTTTATAGAATCATTCTTACTTCGCAAAGTAGTATTTTTCCATTTCGCTATAATTTAAAAAAGTACTTAGGAGCAGAAAGATGAGGCATTTTTGGATATGTGGTTCCTGCTATCCGTTTCAATCTTTTTATCTCGTCCCAAAAGACGAGATAAAAAGGATTTCCACTTCTATCAGGGCTAAAAGGAGATATAAGGCTTATTTGTTATTAAATGCGAATCAGTTGAAATCAATACAAAAAATCTGTGCTAATCAGTTTAATCCTTATAATCTGTGTGCCATTTTAGTTCTAGCTTGTCATGCTGACGGAGGAAGCATCCCCGCAAGAAGCTCCGCAATGTATTGGAGTATGTTTGTGGATATGCAAACTGAGATCCCTCGTTCCTCGGGATGACAATATTGAGGGTAGATATTAACGAAATGCTTTTATAAAACCTTTAGATCCCGTCGGACTTGAATGCAATTCTAAAACAGAATTTGGCGCAAGATTTGGTTCCTTTCGGTGCGAAACAAATAGAATGGTAATGTTGGTTTCTTTTTTAATGGTATTGATAAGCTGTATTACCAATGCCACATTATGATCGTCTAATCCTTCAAGAGGTTCGTCTAAAATAAGTAATGGCGGATGTTTGAGAACCGCTCGGGTAATTAGTGCAAGTCTTTGCTGACCAATAGAAAGCCGATTAAAGATTTTGTTTTTCAAAGGAGTCATTTCAATAAGATCAAGCCATTGAGAAACAATTTTTCGCTGTAAAGTTGTTGGCTGTCTATACAAGCCAATTGAATCAAAGAAACCCGAAAGAATCATATCTTCCAAAGTAGTATTTTTGTTAAATAGATCGGTCATGGAAGTCGAGAAATACCCGATTTTCTTTTTGATTTCCCAAATGCTTTCACCGCTGCCTTTTTTTCTTCCAAAGAGTTCGATATCCTGTCCATAGCCTTTGGTGTTTTCGCCTGTAATCAGTGATAAAAGTGTGCTTTTTCCTGAACCATTCGGACCGATTAGCTGCCAAAATTCCCCCTGTTTAATTGTCCAAGAGAGATTGTCAATAATAGGTCTTCCATCATAAGATACTGATATAGAATTAATTTTTATAAGAACGCTGTCTTTGAAAACCTCTTTGTGAATAGGGATTTTATATTCGCTATTTTCAAGTGAATGTTCAATTGTGTTTATGTTATTCAGTTCAAACGAGTTGTCGTTTATTTGAGCTTTATTCGTTATAAAAGGAAGCAAATCAACAGTTCGATTAACCAATTGAATAATACCAACCGAATGTGAGATGGACTCAATCTCATTTGTTAGCTCTTGGCGGGAAGCTATATCCAAATGATCCATAGGATTATCCAGAATAATATAATCGGGCTTTTGTCTGAGGCAGTATTTTAAAAATTCTTTTTTTCGTTCTCCCGACGAAAAGGTGCGCAGATTTCGGTTAGATTCAATGGTTGCTTCAATAGAATCGTGCCGAAATTCTTCCTCAATTAATTTTTGAATAGAAATATCAGAAAATAAGAGTCCCTTTTGATTATTGAAATCTGATAATTTTCCTTGAATTTCTCCTGATAATAAAGTGTCTATGAAGCTTTTCTTGTCAACGTGATTGGATAAAAGAATGTCCCAATGTTTCATTTTGTGCGTATTGAAAGTAAATTGTCAAATTTGGTAAAATTAGCCTTAATAATGCAAATCTGAAAGAAGATTTATGCAATAAAAAAAGCCTCATTTTTGAGGCTTGTAATTGTTTTAAATAAAGTTTATTAAAGTTCTTTTTCTAAGGTTTCAGGCTCTTCTTTCTTTTCTATTTCTTCTATTTGAGCTACAGCTTCTTCAAGTTCTTTTGCCTCTTCTTCATTTTCATCATTTTTGCTTTTAGAAAACCATCCTCTTATTTTATTTTTAAAAGCACCAAATAAACCTAAAAGTGCCAATACAATCAGTTTTCCAAATTTTGCAATTACAGCTAAGAAACCAACTTTAGCTAAAACTTTTCCAGCTACTAATCCTCCAATTGTCCAAGCAGCAACTTCATCTACAGAAGAGTCGAAATCTTCGTATTTATAGCCGTCATTAAATTGTACAATATCAAGCACTTTGTTAATGTCCTTTTGTACAAGAGGCAATTCATTTTCGGTTGCAATAGCATTTAATACCAAAACTCCTTTTCGGCCCAGGATTCTAACATTGTAGTTTAGCGTATTTACAGTGCTTTCTCCAAATTTTATTTCTTTAGCCCAGTGCAGAATTTTTCTGTCTTTATCATAAAAAGGTTTTGCAGCCCAGCCTACGATACTTACTGGTTCATAACCTGCTGTTTGGCGTTCTTTATTTTCTTCGACAGTTTCTTTTTGCATTTCGGCTAACAATTCATCGTAATCTACATCATCTGCATCATCGTCTTCCACATGTCCAATTTCATCATATTGAATATTAAAAACATAACCGCCTTGGTTCATTACTCCTTGGTTTTCTGGCAAAAGCAGTCCCATTGTGAGATTCTCTCCTTTTGGATTTCCCCACAATTCAACCAAAACTCTTTCGGCTTGAACAGGTTCTAAATATTTAAAACCTTTTGGGATATTTATTTTTCCGACTCCGTTCTTTAAATCGATAGATCCGTGTTGGTATTTAAAAGTTTTTTCGATAGAATCGATTTTTTTCAGTTCGTTCTCGTCTTGAGAATACATAAAAAAAGTTAACAGGCAGGAAAGAATGGTTAATGTAATTTTCTTCATTTTCGGGGGTTGGTTAAAGATTAATTAATGAAAAATAAGTAGTCAAAAGACTATACTTTTCAAATATAACTTTTGTTTTTAATAAATGTTAATTTTCGTTGACTTTTTTAATAAAAATAACAATAAGTATATTTTCAAACAAATCTTTTGGTATTCTAATGAAGAAATTATTTTTTAAATGATTTAATGTTCCAAGTTTATTTCATTGGAAAATTAGCTTCAAAAGTTTTGAATCTATTGTCCAGATCCTGAAGCAATTGTCTTTTTACCGCTGCATCTTGGATAAAACTATAATTGATGCTGTTGTAAACAAATTGCTTGATATCGGTGTAGGAAATGGTTTTGTATCTTTTGGCTAGTAAAACATATTGCTCCGTCATGTTGGTTCGCAATATTCCAGCATCGTCTGTATTAATGACGATTGGCACGCCAAATTCTTTATACAGGAGAATAGGGTGGCGGTTCTCTTTTACTTTCAAAATGAATTCATTGCTAACCAGATTGATTTCTACAGGAATATTGTTTTTAGACATATAGCGCATTAAATCATAGTTCTTTTCTTCGTAAGCGATATCAACACCATGCCCAATTCTATTGGCACCAGCCGTATAAACTGCAGCATTGATATGCCAACCCAATTCTTCGGGGCGAACTAATCCTAGTGTTAACTCTCCGGCATGCATTGTGTATTTTACCTTTGGAAAACGGCTATGGCAATATTTGAACATAACCATATGAAGCCAATAATCTTTCATCGAAGTTTCGCCATCTTCGGGGGAAACGATGTTGACTCCCGCCATCAGCGGACTGCTGTCAGCCGAAATAAAAGCTACGACTAGATTTTTGAATAAATCCACAGGTTCCATGAATCGCAAAACAAAATTTTGATAACGCATCGTGAATTGGCTGTCATCGATTTTAAGCTCTTTGTGCATTTTAGCAACAAAGTTAGCATTGAAATCGACGGCGTATTTTTTAGCTTCTTTTTGAATGAAAACTGCATACAAGGAATCCAAAGACTGCATAACGGCTTTTTCATTTTTGCTTACCGCCAATTTCCTTAATTGGGTGTTGTATTTGGCTAAATCATCTGTTTTTATGGCACAAGGAATAGTCGATAACTGGGTTTCGATGTAGCTGACATTTTCTTTGATCGCTCTGTTTTTCAGCTCCAATAAACCAGCTTCAAAATTGTTTTTTGTGGCAGGCTCAAACTTCATAAAAGATTCAAAAAACAACTTGTCCGAAGGGTAATCAACATTGTTGTAGTCTTTGATGGACCACTTTTGAATTATTTTTTGCTTGTAAATCTCCAGTTCACCGTTCTTTTGCAAAGTCGAAAATTGTACCCAGTCATTTCCATTCTGTTTTTCTTGGCTTACAGTCATGGTTTGGGTGTTGAGGTAAAAATCTTGGGCAATGGCGTGGGATAATAATGGTTCTGCATAAATTGAACCGGAATAATGGTGGTGCAGATCGCCGCCTTTTGGCATTTGGGAAAAGAAAGCTGTTAAAAGCGCTTCGTTATCTCTGATTTTTTCAAAATATGATTCGGCTGACTGCGCAAAACCCATTTGAAATAAGATGAAATAAAAGAAGGTATAAAATAATTTCATGTTCTAAATTTCATTCAAATATAATAAATATTCAGGAATTTGTTTTAGTTCATGAGAAATGGTCTAGATAAAAATTTCGTTATTGCTCTCGGTATAATCCAAATCAACATGAAAGGTTTCCTTTAATTTCCATAGTGCCAGCAGGGAAAATATTGATAATAAGGAGCCAACGATCATTCCAGCTTTGAGAATATCGCCTTCCAAAAGGCGATCACGGAAAAAACTGTAAATCAAAATAATTAGAGGAAGTGAACCCCTCACAAAATTAGGAACCGTGGTGGTTACCGTAGCCCTGATGTTAGTACCAAATTGCTCGGCAGCGATGGTTACAAACAAAACCCAATACCCAACTGAAACTCCCATTGCAAAACAAAGCAAATAGAAAGTAGAAGCCGAAATTCCAAAGGCATTCAAATAGATAAAAACCATGATCAGGTTAAAAATCAAAAACAGACCCATAATTTTTTTTCGACTTTTTAACCATTGGCTTAATAAACCGCTGGCAATATCACCAAAAACCAAACCTGCATAACAAAAGGCAATTGCTTTTCCGGCAGCTATGGTTTCGGCTTGCTGCACGCCGAGGGCTTTTGCAAATTCGGGTGAAAAAGTAATCAAAACGCCAACTAAAAACCAAAGTGGAACACCGATAAGTATGCATTGAAGGTATTTTGAAAACCTTTTTGAGCTGGTAAACAAAGAGAGAAAGTCACCTTTCTTTTCATTGCTTTGCTGCACTTGCTTGAACATGCCCGACTCGGTAATACTGATTCGTAAAAACAATAACAAGATGCCAAGACCGCCACCAGCATAATAGCATAAGCGCCAATCTTGGAAAAACTGATAAACCAAATATGCCGCAACCGCTCCTGAAACACCAACTGAAGCAACAATCATGGTTCCGTAACCGCGTTTGTCTTTGGGCAGTGATTCAGCAACTAAAGTTATTCCAGCACCCAATTCTCCTGCAAGTCCAATTCCGGCAATCAAACGCCAAAACGCATATCCGTCAACTGTAGTTACCATTCCGTTGGCAATATTCGCCACCGAATACAGTAAAATAGAATCAAATAAAACAGATATTCGTCCCTTTTTATCCCCTAAAACACCCCACAAAATTCCGCCGAAAAGCATCCCGAACATTTGCATACTAATCAAATATTCTCCTTGATCCCGAATTGCATCTCCTGTTATTCCTAGATCTTTCAGGCTGTCGGTACGAACGATTCCAAAAAGCAATAAATCATAAATGTCCACAAAATAACCAAGAGCAGCTACAATTACGGCAGCGTTGAGTATGGATTTCGGGTTTTGTGGCAGTGATGGGGGAGTGCTGGTCATTAGGATTTGGTCTTTATCTGCAGTTTCATTAATAAATCGGTTTGTTGGTCATTGCCTAAAATGAAAATATGTTTGTCGAATATGACAAAACCATTTTTGGCATAAAATTGTAAGGCTCTGTGGTTTTCTTCCCAAACGCCCAGCCAAATATAATCGACGCTGTGTTCTTTTGCAACTTTCACAGCCTGGTCAAGTAATAATTGCCCTAACTTTTTTCCGTGAAAAGCTTTTAAAACATAAATTCGCTGTATTTCGATTGTTTCGTCTTTTATTGTTTCGGTTTGTGCATTTCCCATATTTAATTTGAGATAACCAATGGGTTCGTTATCAGAAAAGGCGATGTAAAAAGGCGAATTAGGATTATTTATTTCTAAAGTTAATTGTGCTGTATTGAAATTTTCCTGCACATATTTCTCCATATTTTCAGGAGTATTTATTTCTGAAAAAGTTTCGGTAAAAGCCGTTATACCTACGTTTTGTATGGTGATAAGGTCTTCTAAATTGGCTCTTTTGATATCAATCATTGGAATTGTTTTATTTTTTTGTAAAATCAAAAATACATAAATAGTATGACTATTCATTACTACTGGCATTCTTGTGTTTTACAAACTGTTCTTTGCGTCTCTGCGCTTTTGCGTGAAATTGGGCTCGCAAAGGCTCAGAGACGCAAAGTTTCTAGACTCTTTACGTTAATTAATGACGCTCATTTTTAAAATCTATGATTGTATTAAACAATTCAATTCATAGTTTCTGAATTCTAGATTTCAATTTGTATTTTTGAAATCGTAAACAAAAGAATTCGAAAGCCCATATCCAATATGAAAATTGTACTCTCTCCAGCCAAATCGCTAAACTTCGAACAAGAATTACCGACAATCCAACATACAGTTTCTTCTTTCTTGAAAGAATCCAGACAGGTTCATAAAGTTTTGAAACAGCAATCACCAAAAAACTTATCCGAATTGATGTCGATTTCAGATAAATTGGCCGATTTGAATTGGAAACGTAACCAAGATTGGAAAACTCCTTTTACTCCCGAAAATGCGCGTCCAGCTGTTTATGCTTTTGACGGCGATGTTTATACGGGACTGGATGCTTATTCGATTCCGATGGATAAATTAGAACAGCTTCAGGACAGTCTGCGAATTTTATCAGGATTGTACGGATATCTAAAACCATTGGATTTGATTCAGCCCTATCGTCTAGAAATGGGAACAAAACTGCCCATTGGCGAAAGCAAAAATTTATATGAATTTTGGAAAAAGACCATTACCAATTCCTTGAACAAAGAACTGAAAAAAGGGGAGTTGTTTATCAATTTGGCGAGTAACGAATATTTTTCGGTTGTGGATGTAAAAGCTTTAAAAGTTCCTGTTATTACTCCAGAATTTAAGGATTACAAAGATGGAAACTTGAAAATTATCAGTTTTTTTGCCAAGAAGGCTAGGGGATTGATGGTGCGTTATATTTTGGATACCAATGCCCAGACTCTTGATGATTTAAAAGGCTTTAATTATGAAGGTTATCAGTTTGACGCTAATTTATCTAGAGGGAATAACTTGGTTTTTACGAGGTAATTTCAGGTGGCAGATGGCAGATTTCAGAAAGCAGAATTCAGATTTGAGTTTGATTATTGTTTTTTTTGTCGATATTCGTGCTCAGGGCAATTAATTATCACTGTTGGAGCAGTTATTTTTCATCTATTAAAATATCAATTTCGCTTTTAAGTTTAGGAATATGATTAATGAGAATAGACCAAATATTTTCATCAGAAATATTATCATAAGCATGAATTACCTGATTTCTTAAGCCAATAATTGCTTTTGCATTTGTTATTTTGTTTTCAAAATCGTTATCACGAGTAATAATTCTATTTATTGCCTCGCCAATAATTTCTAAATCTCTTTCAACTGCTCTTTTTAACATCAAGTTATTTCGATATTTTGAAAAATCTTTTTGTCCATTTGCAAAATAGCTGTCAATTTCATCGATAGCCATTTTAATGTCATACAACCATTTTAGGATTCTTTCATCCATAAATTAGTTCTTTGGATTTATTTATTGATTTTATGAGAATAGGATTTTTTAGCGTTTGTTCTTCAAGTAAATCGACTTTACGGTCAAATAATTTTTCCAGATTCTTTTTGAGATTGATATAATTCTCAAAATATTGTGATAATTCAAAAGATTTAAATCTGACTAGAAAATCAATATCGCTTTTGTCATTAAAATCTGAATTTAGGGCAGATCCAAAAAGGTACATCTTGTCCACATTGTGTGTAGAACAAAGTTTTTTTAGACTATCAATATTTCTTTCAATTGGAATCATGCTCAAATTTAGGAAAAAGTTTTTATAATGTTATCTTTAATTTCTTGTGCTTGTAAGCTAACTTATTTTTGTAAAATTTTCAGAAAGCTTCTAAGTCTTAATTTATTGCGTTCCTGAAGTAAAACTGGATAAACGTTGAATATTATATTGAACACTATTGAAGAGAAAAACATGTCATACAAGCCCAGGATTAAAACTGTAATTTGAAATAACAGCACAAATATGAATCCAAAAAAATGACATAACTCGGATATTGTTATTTCATTAAGAAGTTTGTCAATTTCATCTATAGTTGGTTTTTTCGGTATTCGAATTTTTGTGTTGCAGTGTCTAAAGAATGTGTTTTTTACGCAGTAAGTAAAGAAGTCAAGCCTCAAGCGTTTATAAAAGCCAATGTTTTTAGTTATTTCGAAATTCTTGACGGAATAAAAAAAGGAAGAGTTTTTCTTTCTCATGATTTCTGCGATCCATAGCCCGGGAAGACCACTATAGATAGGAATTAAAACGCTGATGCATAACCGAAATACTAATTGTTCGTTCATTTTATTGTTCAGTAAGATTGTAAATAGTATTTCTTTGTTACAAGCTGATTGATGTTAAATTAAGCCAATTGCGTAAATTAATTTCAGCGGTTTTTTTTTATCATAATTCTCCTAAACAAGTTCAATATCCATTTTTCGTAATAAGCCGTCTTGTAAAGTGTATATGTGTTTTACTGTTCCGTCAAAAAGTGAATTGCCCTGTAAATCTTTTACTTTTTGAAGAACTTCTACTTCTAGATTTCCATTTTGTCTTTCGTTAATTTCGATTGGTTCTACATTTGGGTTAATCTCAGTCCATTGTCTTGTCCAATATTCTCTAATTTCATTGTGTCCGCTTACATAACCGCCTTCAAATGCTTTTGGCCATTGAATGTCGGGATGCATTGTTGAAAGTGCTTTGTCAATATCTCTTTCGTTGAAAGCGCCATACGCTTTTTTGATTAAGTCTTTTAATTCTGTTGTCATATTTCGTTTTTATTCAATTTCTATGTATTCAGATTTTCCTTTGTCGTTTCCGTTTGTCAGCCATTCCCAATCTAAAGATAATTTAATTTTACCGTTTTCTGTCTGCGTAATTTGTGCTAATGCTTTGCCCGCCTTCAATTCATTGTCTGTTGTTAAGCATTGATAAAGCATATTTAATTCGTCATCTTTTAATGCAGCAATAATTTTTCCGTATTTTATTGTTCCTCCAAAATAGTCGGCAGTCACAAGATTGCCGTCCTGCTTATAATTAAAAATGGTTTCTGTATTCACTTGCCCATTATCGGAATTTTGAATAAGAGCAAATCTTTTATTATTAAAGTCAAATTTATTCATTTTGTCTGTTAGTTTAAATTTATGCTTTCGTTAGTTATTTTTAATTTATGCCAGTCATTTTGGAATTGATAGTTTTGCTGAATTATAAAACTATGAATATTGTCTCCTATTTTCTTTAATGGAATTTCTGAAATAACTTCTCCTTTTTTATTGATCTGTGTATAAAATTCACTTGAATTATTGTGTACCGTGATTAACCAGGTTGTTTGACTTTCGTGATAAGTTTCGAACTTGAGATCTGACCAATTCTTGTCTTTGTAATGTATTATCTTTTCTATAATTGAATTATTTTTCACATTCACATAAGAATATTTAATATATGGATTTAAATCTCCATAAACGCCTGGAAATGTTGTTAGAAGAATAAGTTCGTCGTCAGATTCATAAGCGTCTAAAAAATATTCTGATTTTTCTGTATGAAATATTTGTTCGATAGGGCTGTCTTTTTCAAATTTCAAGACAAAATGTTCAAATACTGAATCTTTAATAAATCTTCCAAAGACATAAATATCAGAATTTGCAGATATAATTTTTTGAGGAAAACAAGTAGAATTAGTTCCTTTTTTTTTAGTTATCTGTTTGGTCTTTAAGTCGTATTCTACAAGTACAGCTTTAATTATATTTGAAGAGCTATTATAGATGCTGCTTGGTTCGGAGTAAGCAAACCATAGTTTGTTTTTTTCTATTAAAATATTTGTCGGAGATGAATAGCAATTTCCAACTTTTGTCTTTTCAATTACTTTTCCATCCATTGAAATTATATAGAGATTTATAGATGTGTCGGTTGTTGAATTGGTTTCTTCGCCATGCTGCACTAGCGCATAAATTTTATTATTAAAAACTTCAAGTTTTCTGACTATGGATGATTCGGCTGTCAAATTAATTTTAGTGCTCCACAATAATTTTAGATTTTCATCATATTTATTTAGGAAAGAATTACTTGAATATCCATCAGAGTTTAAAATTTTAAACATTTTATAGCCTGCAGCATAAAACTTGCTGCTATAAATTTTTATGTCCTCTACATATTCTTCAGGGTCTAGATCTATATCTTTTGGATTAATTTTATTTTGAGATTTTACAGATATATTTAAAAAGAAAAGAATTATTATAATAGTTTTTTTCATTTGTTGTTTTACAATTGCATTAGATCTTTTATTCTGTTCCGTAAAGTCATGAGACTTTGCTTTAGCTGGGTTGCAAATCCTCTCGAATTAGTGTTATAATTGTATATCGTAAATCAGCACTTCACCAGTTTCTTCGTTTATAAAAAACATTGATCCTTGCGAAAAACCTTTTTCAATATATACTTTTTGACCAACTTTGGGAACAAACCAACTCGGAGCTTCTGGTGGCATTGAGTAATTTCCTTTTGCAATTGTCAGGTTATTTTGCTTTACAAATTTATCAATCCAATTTTTGGGAGCTTTAAGACTTAGGAAAGTTATATACTCATATGTCCAATGTGATGATTTCCAATACTGCCCATTAATTACTTCAACATCATCGGGGACATCTTCGAACGCCCAAAGTTCATATGATTCTTTGGCGTCAAATGATTCTTTCCCACATGATAAGAATGTAAATATCAGAGTTACAGAAAGTATTGTTTTTAAAAGTTTCATTAGTTGTGTAAAATGGTTTTTAATTACGTTTGATTTGGTAGGCGGATTTATAATCCATGCTCAAGTCCAGTTTGTTTTTTTATTCGATTTCAAAATGATTTAACCATTCTTTTGTCGTTATAAACTTTCCTGCTTTGTCTTTTTCAATAAATATTGCTTTAGCTTTCCTGCTAATTAATAATGTATCAGGAATGAAGTCATTGTCATAAGGTTTTTTTGTAAAAACAATTGTGTCACCATAGAATTTATATTTTCCATGGTAAACTTCCTGAAATCCAAATATTCCCGACACTTCGTTTTCACAGTTTCCATCTTTCCTAAATACTAAAGTGTAATGAAATTGGTCGTCTTTAAGTGTAGCTTTCAAAACTCTTTGCGATTTAAATAAGTCTGACTGAAATATATTTGTCAAGAAAATTGTAACTAAAACTAGTCCGTGAAAAATTACTTTTGTCTTATTTTGTGTTACTCCTTTTTTTATTGTTGAAGTGAGTGTGTCGAAAAAGGAAACAATGTAAAGTATGATCATAGGAATAATAATTATTCCGTAAGAAAATAGATAAATAACCATTCCGCCAAAATAGTCGGTCGCCATCCAACAAAGAATACCAATTGTTGAAACTATTGCTATGATATCGTAAGTATTTTTTTTATTCATTAAAGTTGTCTTTAATATAAACTGGTTGTCTGTCACAAAATAACCGCTAACATCCCGAATTTACAGTGTGCTCGGGACTAAATTAAGCTCTATTTTCGGATTTATTAAATCATCCCAAATACAAAACCATTTTCCCATTAAGCCATTTTCCCAAATCCGTTGTAGCTGTTGTGTGCTGGTTTTTTATTCAATTTCTGTTGTTGTGTTGCAATTACTACACCACCAAAATTCCGTATTATTATCTTTTAGTTTAGTTTCGGATTTGTGATGACACACTAAACAATTTCTTTCGTCGCTTTCATTTTCAAATGCAATATAATTACAATTTTGGCAACTCCATTTTGTTAATGCAGTTTCTTCATCATTAATATTCCAAACAAAATTATCTTTTTTGCATTTTGGACAAATTTGTGTAGCCATTTTATATTTCGCTAAGCTTTTTCGACAGTTAATGTTCTCTGTAATATTTTATAATTCTAAATAAAATCAATATTATTGTTATTGGAACTAATAGAACTATCATCGCAAATCCCCCGCCTGGATTACACATATCTCCCGGAACCAAAATATTTACAAGTATTGCCAATAAAAAGTACGCTATAAAGAATATAATTGTAGTTTTAATTCTGTTGAAAGGATTTTCCATTTATTGATTTTATCTGTTTCTTTTAACTGTAAATTTTCTGGTAACTAGCACACAATGTGCCGCTATTACAGCGGGTTTGGGTCTAAATTATGACCATTCTTCGGATTTTACCAAGTCATCCAAATACAAAACAAACTTTTCATTAAGCCAATTGCCTAAATCCGTTGTACCTGTTGACCGTAGTGAAATTAAGTGTTTTTTATCTTCAATTTATCTTCAAACCAATCATGAAAATAAATTATTATGCCAATTGCAATGTGATAAAATATCAAAATTTCACCAACCAATCCCGATTTTTCCAATCCTCCAAAATTTATTAATGCGCTAAATATGTGAAAGCCTGCTAGAGTTAATAATGCGTTGTTTGACTTCTTTGATATTATAAATCCAATTAAAGTTAACTGAAATAGAATTCTCAAAAGTTGTGAAGGTAATCTTTGTGAACCAACTTCTCTATAAACTAATATGATAAGTATTAGTTCAAAAAGTAAACTCAAAATAATTGCTATCATCAATATTGGTCGATCTTTCATTTTATGTAATTTCATTTTTCATCACTGCTAATGTTTTGGTAATTAGTGAGTTTAAGGCTTAATTAAGCTCTGTTTTCTGATTTGCCAAATCATCCCAAATACAAAACCAACTTTCCATTAAGCCAATTGCACAAATCCGTTGTAGTGGCTGGCATTCTCTTTAGCTAATTAAACCTGTCAAATACTGAAAGTTTTGCAAGTTTTCCTTTTTCTATAAGTTCGTTCATTAATTCCATATCATCGTCATTGTTGTAACGTGGAATAAATTCTTCCTGAAAACTAAACAGATAAATGCAAAAATCAAAAAATATCTGAATATGATTATTTAAAGCAACAATAGTATTAGTTGAATTATATTTAGGCAAAACGCTATAAGCAATTGTATCATCATCTAATTTTACCGCTAACAATGCAAATGGTTCTGTTTTTGAAGAATGGGCTATTTCGGAAAACATTCCATACATATTTTTTAAATTATCACTTAAATTTCCATTTCCAATGTTAGGTGTTTTTCCTTTTAATTTATGTAAAGTTTCTTTATTCTTGGCTTTCTTATCAATTTCTGATAATCTTGCAATCAATTCTATTTGTTTTCTTTCCAAAACAGTGACTTCAATTAATTCACTGTTGAGAATATGTTCACTAATAATCAATTGTGTTCTAATAAAAGAGACAATCAAAGCTAGTTTGTAATTGTCAATTTCTCCCATTCCGCTTACATTTTGGAAACGATTTATTATTGACACGATGTATTCATCCATTAATTCTAATATTTCCAAAATATTAGGGTATTCTTTTTTAATCATTAGCAGGGAAATTTCTCTTGCTTTCAGAACTTCATTTGTGTAATTTTCGACCATTGATAAAAATTGTGTTAGATTTTGAGTCTGCACGGTGCTTGCCACTAACTTGTATATACTCCGCTATAAAGTAGCGGTTATACACCCTTTATTTGGGTAGATTGACTAAGTTTTGTTTCATCATAATACTTATTTCAAATATAGAAAATAATAGTCACAAACCTACAAAACATGAATTTTGTTTATTTCATCCGTTTTTATGCTCCGCCCAGTAAAATAGGGCATCCGAAGAAAAAATAATGCCGTCAAAAGGTCTTCGGACTCCATCAAACGGTCTTAGGACTGCGTCAAAAGGTCAACGGACTCCATCAAACGAGCTTCGGACTCCATCAAAAGGTCTTCGGAACGCATTATACAATCTTCGGACTCCCACTTACAGTCTTCGGATAGGTTTTTGTATGGTTCGGATGGGTTTTTATTAGAATTTAGAATTCAGGTGGCAGATTTTAGACTTCAGAACGCAGAACGCAGCATTCAGATTGTAGAAATGAAAAAAACTCCGAATCTCACTTATTGATTAGTGAAATTCGGAGCTTTATATAATTTAAGCTCGTTATTTTTTTTTCTAAATGTTGGCAAAAAAGCAAAATGTTGTCCTTTAGCCCCGATTGCTTCGCCAGTTCGCTTCGCTCGTGTGCAGTGAAAATCCTTGTGAGCCGGTGTTCGGCTTACAAGATTGCAACGAATAGCGGGACTAATGCCTGTTATGAATACCTAATCTTTCTGCTCCTAATTTTTAAAATCTGAATTCTGCCTTCTTAAATCTGTAATCTTAAATCTAGTGCATTGCCTCAGCTGGATCTATTTTGTTTTTTCCTTTTTTAAGCATAAGAATAAAAGGGATGCACAGCAGGAATAAGACTCCGAGATACATAAAGACGTCCATATAGGACAATACTGCACTCTGCAGCATCACTTTTCCTTCGAGTACTTTATAGGCTTTGGACAAAGCCTCATTGGCAGTATATCCTTTTGACATAAAACCCATCTGTAGCTGATGAACTGTTTGCTGTACTTTGAAAGAACTTTGGTCAAGATATCCAATTAAGTTCACGCGATGTTCCTGATTGAGTCTGGTGAGGTAAGTGGTAATTATCGCAATACCAAAAGAACCTCCTAATTGACGCATCATTCCCGTAAATGCCGCTCCTTCGCCAATGTGTTTTCCTTTTAGTGTTGATAATGATAAAGTGGTAATGGGTACAAACAATAGTCCTAAACCAACTCCTCTAAGGATTAGCGGCCAAAACATGTGTTCAACACCTGTATCCGGTGTCATTATCCCGCGCATCAAAAAGGTGAAGATGAAAAATATAAGGAATCCGCCTGCCGCCATATAATGCTGCGGTACGCCCCGCTGAATCATTTTCCCGACAAAAGGCATCATAATTCCGGTTGTTATCGAACTTGGAATCAGCAATAATCCGGCATCGGTGGCTGTCCATCCTAATACCGACTGAGTGTATATCGGAATGATAAAGGTCGATCCAAACAATCCGAATCCCATGATGAATGACATAATGGTTCCGATTCTAAGGTTGGTGTCTTTTAATACTTTTAAATTTACAATTGGATGTTTATAGGTGAGTTCCCGCCATATAAACAGCACTAAACCAAAGACAAAAACGGTGCTTAAAGTCACAATCAATCCGTCATTGAACCAATCGTCCTGCTGGCCGTGTTCCAATACAAACTGCAAGGAACCGATAAAAGTAGCCAAGAGCACAATTCCCCACCAATCGACTTGGTTTGCTTTTAGTTTGTCTCCATATTTTGGGCTTTTCACATAACCAATGGTTAGGAAAGTTGCAATTATGCCAATTGGAATGTTGATGTAAAAAATGAAAGGCCATGAAAAGTGGTCTACAATATAACCTCCCAAAGGCGGCCCCAGTGTTGGCCCAACAATAACTCCCATTCCGTAAATTGCCTGCGCCATTCCTCTTTTGGCGACAGGGTAACTTTCGGTGATAATCGTTTGTGCGGTTACCAATAAAGCTCCTCCGCCCAGACCTTGTATGAATCGAAAGGCTACAAGTTCCCAAATATTAGTAGCATTTCCGCATAAAAAGGAAGCTACCGTAAAAATCACAATCGAGGTCGCAAAGTAATTACGGCGTCCAAATTGCTGTGACAGCCAGCTTGTCATTGGGATTATAATTACGTTTGCGATTGCATACGCGGTAATTACCCAAGCAACATCGGTCAGGGTAGCTCCGAGACTGCCTCGCATATTATTTAGGGCTACGTTTACAATCGTAGTATCTACAATTTCCAGCAAAGCACACATTATACAGGTTATCGTGATGATGACCCTGTTAATGCCGTATTCTACTAAATCGTCTTCTTGGTTTTGTACCATTTTTTTTGATTTATTCGCTATATTCTAAAATAATGAGCACTTAATTTTTTTCTTTTTAACATATAAGTCATATAAGTTTTTTAAAATTTATCAAAGTAAAGTGATTAAAAAAGAGAATATAAGTTAAAAACGTTCTTTGAAATATCTTATTTAAATGGACTATTAGTTTTACTTGATTTTGTACCAACTAAAAACTTATATGACTTATATGTTTAAGAACTTATTTTTATCCTTACTTAAATGAGATATTAGCTTCACTTTATTTTGTACCAGCTAAAAACTTATATGACTTATATGTTTAATAATTTATTTCAAATGAACATCTACATCGGCGTTCATTCCTGGGCGAAGCAATTCTATTTTTTTAGGATCGTTTGATGGGCTTAAGCTTATTTTTACTGGTAATCTTTGAATAGTTTTTACAAAGTTTCCTGTTGCGTTGTCTGGCGGAAGCAATGAAAAACGAGATCCTGTTGCTGGCGAGAATGAGGTAAGTGTTCCTTCGAAATCATAATCAGGATACGCATCTACTTTTATAGTCACTTTTTGCCCGATAACCATTTTGTTCAATTGTGTTTCTTTAAAGTTAGCCACAACCCAAGCTTCACTGTTATTGATGATATAAAATAAAGATTGCCCAGCTTGCACTAATTGTCCCGGCTGAATGTCAATTTTCGAAACTTGCCCGTCAATAGCTGCAGTTACAACAGTGTAAGTCAAGTTTAATTGAGCTGCTTCAAGCAATGCTTTTGCTTTATTGATATTAGCGGCTGCAACTTGAGTCTGTTTATTGCTCACTCTTGATTTTGCCTCGATTACTGTTTTTTGGTAAGCGCTTGCTTTTTGCTGTTGCTGCAAAATACGCACTTGGCTTTCTGCTTCTTGTTTAGTGGCCAATGCTTGTTCGTATTGCTGTTTGGTGATCGAGTGATTTTTATATAAGTTTTCGTAACGAACATAATCACTGTTTGCTCTTCCCAATCTGATTTTTGCAGTTTCGATATTTCCTCCAGCTGATTGAACATTAGCATCCGAAACGGCAACGCTTGCTAATGCGCTTCCAATATCTTCTTTGGCTACTTCATAACCGCCTTCTGCAGCTACAAAAGCTGCGTTTGCTTCTTCAATTTTCAATTGGTAATCTCTCTTGTCAATGGTAAATAAAGTATCTCCTTTTTTTACATAATCATTGTCTTTTACATAAACTTTACTGATGTATCCAGAAACTCTTGGGATTATCGGGTTCATGTTTTTCTCTATTTGAGCATCATCCGTTTCTTCGTGTCCTTGAGAATGAAGGTATTTTGAAATTCCGTAAGTTCCTCCAACTAGGATTAAAACAGCTAGGATTATAATGAATTTGGTGTTTGTTTTTTTCTTTTCCATGATATTGGCAGGGGTTATATTTTTGAAATGTTGAAGGTTTGTGATAATTGTCCAGTAGCTGAAAGCAGTTCGTAATATTTTTGAATAACATCTACTTTGGCAATGGTTTCGGCTATTTTTGATTTCAGCTGTTCTACGTCGGCTTCCAATAAATCATTCGTATCCGAAAGACCGTTGTCGTATTTGTCTTTTACGATTCGGTAATTTTCGGTAGCTTGTTCAACAGCTTGGATGTAAACTGCATTTTGCTTTACAGCCAAATCATAATTAGTAATTGCCTGCTGTACCTGAACTCTAATGTTGTCTTTCAAAAGTTCCTCAGTGTTTTTCACTTCTAAAGCTTTGCTTTCGGCAATTTTCACCTGAGTACTGTTTTTTAGAATGCCGCTGACATCATAAGAAACTCCAACACCAATAAACATGGCATTTTCCAATCTCATAATATTGTTTACGTTCAGTGCTGCGTACCCGCCTGTTAAACCTACGGTCGGATAGTAATCACTTTTGGCAATCTTGATATTGTCTTGAGTTGCTTTTTCTTGAAACTGCAGTGCTTCAAGATCTTTACGATTTTGAAAAGCCGGCTGCTCATCCGTAGGAAGTGAATTTTTAGGAAAGTTAATTAAATCACTTTCACTTACCGCTAATTTTGTTTCTGTCGGCAGTTTCAATAAAGTAACCAAATAGTAATTGATTATTTTTTCATTATTCAAAGCCTCATCAAGAGACAGCTGAATTTTAGAAACCTGAAGCTGTGATTTCAATAAGTCATTACGAGGTATGATTCCATTTTTTTCTAAAGCAATAAAATCGGTAACGCGCTGTTCTGCACTTTTTTGATTTTCCTTCAATAATTCAATTGTTCTTTGCGCTTTGTGCAGATTGGCATAGTAGTTTATGACTCTCATAGCCACATCTTCTTTGGTTTTGTATGCCATTGCATTTTCTGCTTGGAACAAATTATCCTGTAGCTTGATGCTGTTTTGGATTTTCATTCCTGCAAAAATGGGAAGACTCAGACTGGCTTGACCTATGGCGATTCTATCCGGAGCCGGAAATGATCCTGATCCCGCATCAAGTTCTAAGTGTATGCTTGGTTCCGTTAATTGCAGAAATTGTCCGGTAAGCTTTAAATCGGGATATTGAGTATTTTTAGCCGATTGCAGTTCTTGTTTTTTTGTCTCTACTTTGGTGTTTGCCAATGAGATTTCATTGCTTTTTGTCCAAGCCAATTGTATAGCATCTTCCAGCTTTAAATTGGTTTTGTCTTGGGCATTGATGGATGAAATTCCAATGAAGAACCCTCCAAAGAGCATTAAGTAACTAATTTTCATATAAGTAAAATTTATTTGTCAGAGGTCATATATGTTATCGCCTTTTATTTATTGGTGTTTGCTTCGCAAACTAGTTTTCAGTGGCGATTTCATATATTAAAAGTGCTTTAATTGTTTGCTGAATGTGTTTTGTCAAATCGGTTTTTACGTAATTGTTGTAGGCTTCATCTGTTTTTAAATCTAATATTTCCTCGAAAAAAGGCTTGTTCATCTGAAAATGAAAATAAGTTCCCAGAATAGTCGGTGTCAGCAAAGGGATAATGATGTCTTTTCTAAAAACTCCCTTGGCCTGACCTTCCTGAATGATAAGTTCCAATGATTTTAAGTTGGATTTTTTAATATCGGAAAATGACTGAAGATCTATGGCTCTTTTTTTGGAAGCCAATTCAAAATGCAGAACGCGGTAAATTCCCCTGTTACAATTAAGTCGATTGATGTAAAGTTCAATCAGCTTGTTTATTTTTTCAATTGGTTCAAGATTCTCTTCTATCAGATTGATTAATTGTTCCTTGAGTCCGGAGGTTTTAAATAATATCAAAGATTCCAATAATTTTTCTTTGCTTCCAAAATAATAGGATACCATTGCGACATTAATTTTGGCCTCTTTTGAGATATCACGAATCGAAGTGCCGTCAAAACCTTTTTCTGCAAAGAGCGTTTGAGCTACTTCCAGAATCTGAATTTGTTTCTCGTTTAAATCGTTTTCCACAGTTTTGTATTTTAAAGGCACAAAATTAAACACTTGTTTAAATCAAACACTTGTTTAATTTTATTTTAACCTTTTTTTAACAATTATCAGAAGGGTATATTTAGACTTAAATTGGCACAAATTAACTCTGAATTTTAATAAAATTACTGGTTTTTTAATGGTTTTCAATAAATTAAAAATTGTGAATATCTATTCTTATGAAGTGGGTATTTCTTTTTCTTTAAAATCTATCTTTGGCTTCCTTAAAAAAAATAGTTATGAGCACAATTTGGTACGAATGCAAAGTTAAATACAGAAAAACAGATGAAACTGGGGGACAAAAAGTTACGACCGAACCCTATTTGGTAGATGCAGTGTCTTACACAGAGGCAGAGAGCAGAATTACCGAAGAGATGTCTGCTTATATTAGTGAGGAATTTAAAATCACCAATATTAAAATGGCTAATTATGCCGAAATTCATCCTTTTGAAAACACAGACCGCTGGTTTAAAACAAGAGTTTCTCTAATGGCTTATGATGAAGAAAGCGGTAAGGAAAGAAAATCGAATATGTATTTACTGATACAGGCCAACGATGTAAAAGAAGCTTTTGACAATACCGTTCATGTTATGAAATCAACAATGGGCGAATATACAATTCCAGCTATTTCCGAATCTCCGATTATGGATGTTTTTCCTTATTTTTCGGGTGAAGAAGGAGAATTGGAGCAATTAGAAAAATTTAATGCCCGCAAAGATTCTAAACCAGTAGTTGTAAAAGATTCTGATTTTGAAGATCCTATGGAGTTTGAAACTGTTTTGGAAGAAGACGAGCAGGATGCATAAATAAAGCAATATAAATGTCCATTTTTCTTTTTTGAGCGTCAGTTCTAAATAATTTTTTCAGCAGCTAAGTCTTGTAATTGTCACATTGTATTTGACATTCACAAGACTTAGTTTTTTTATTTTATCAGACTGTACTATATTTATAAAAAAAACGGATAAATTGGTATTCTAATTAAAGTTGAATAATGGTAGAGTCAAAAAATGAGTTTAGCTATGAGGAACTGCTTCAAAAAGTAAAGGAGCAGGAATTACTTATACAAAAGTTAAATGATGAAAAGCATGATCTGACAAATTTTGAATATTTCGTAAAAGACTCTCTGGATTTAATCTGCATCGCTGATTCCATTGGCTATTTCAAAATGGTTAATAATGCTTTTATTGAGGTGTTAGGATATACAAAAGAAGAACTGTTGTCAAAACCTTTTCTTGAGTTTATCCATCCGGATGATGTTGAGGCGACTTTAACCGTATTCCAGTCTTTGTCGGAATCGTGCCGTATAACTGATTTTGAGAACAGGTATATTAAGAAGAATGGGGAAGTTGTTATCCTGCAATGGAAAGCCAATTTAAATACTGCCAATAATTTCGTTTATTCGATAGCCAGAGATATTACGGATATCAGAAAAACTCAGGAAAAATTATTATCCAGTGAGAAATCGCTGAATGAAGCTCAAAAAATTGCAAAAATCGGGAGCTGGGATTTTATGCTAATGACTCAGGAACTAAACTGGTCTAACGAATTATATGAAATTTTTGAGTTTGAAAAAATACCAAATGACCCAAAACTTTATACTAAATACTTATCCTGTTTTTATCCAAAAGATGCCGAGGAATTAAAAAGAAATATTGATAATACGATTACAAATAAGGTGCCTTATGAAATGGAGCATCAGATTGTCCTGCCCAATCAAACTATTAAATGGGTTTTTTGTACAGGAGTTTCAATAGTAGATGACAATGATAATGTAATTGCTTTAAAAGGAGTTGTTCAGGATATTACTCAAAAAAAGCAGATAGATGATACAATAAAAGCCAAGGAAAAAGCAGAAGCTTCCAATAAAGCGAAGTCTGATTTTCTTGCAAATATGAGCCATGAAATACGCACGCCGCTTAATGGAATTGTGGGTTTTACAGATTTGCTGCTGAAAACAAAAGTTGATAAAAATCAATTAGAATATCTTACGACAGTAAATGAATCAGCTAATACATTGATGGAAATCATTAATAATATTCTTGATTTTTCTAAAATTGAATCGGGTAAGCTGGAATTGATTTCAGAGGAAATTGATATTTATGAATTGTCAAATCAGATAATAAATTTATTCAAGTACGAAGCCAATCATAAAAAAATTGATTTGGTGCTTCATATCGATCCTGCTGTCCCGCAGTTTATAAAAGGAGATTCTTTTAGGCTGAAACAAATATTAGTCAATTTACTGAGTAATGCGATGAAGTTTACTTTTTCCGGGCATATCAAGTTAAATATTGTACAAGAAGGTGCGGATGAAAAGATGTCAAGTATTAAATTTTCGGTGATTGATACCGGAATTGGAATTAAGTCTCAAAATCAGGAGAAAATTTTTCAGTCGTTTATTCAAGCTGATAATACCACTACAAGAAAATACGGAGGAACAGGCTTGGGCTTGGCTATTTCAAGTCAGCTTTTGGCATTAAAAAACAGCGAACTTAAATTGAGCAGTTCATTTGGAATAGGAAGTGAATTCTTTTTTGTCATAACTTTTGAAAAAATAAAGCAGAAGCGAAACAATCCGTTTAATGTGATAAATTTGAAAGGAAATAAATCTTCAAAATCTTCTAATTTGCTGGGTAGTTATAAGATATTAATTGCCGAAGACAATAAAATAAACATGCTTTTGGCTAAAACATTAGTTAAAAAAATTGTTGCCAACTGCACTATTGTTGAAGCAACAAATGGCTATGATGCGGTCGCCCTCACTGAAATTGAACTTCCAGACCTTGTTTTAATGGATATTCAGATGCCTGTTCAAAATGGTTATGATGCCACAATGGCCATTAGAAAATCTCAAACTATTATGCATATTCCAGTTATTGCTTTGACAGCAGGAGTTCTAAATGGAGAAAAAGAAAAATGCATAAGCCACGGAATGTCGGATTACATTACAAAGCCAATAGTACATGGTGATTTAGAAAATGTACTCCACAAATGGCTAAAAAAATAGGACTATTTTCTGCATAAATATGCAAACATAGACCACTCTTAATTAAAATAAAACAGCAATTGGCTGTTTTATAAGCAATCTCTTTACAGGTATTTTTTGTTAATTTCATTAGTATCTTTAAAACTGTCCAACCCTCTCCAATATTCTCTCAAAAAATAATTACTAAGCAAAGGTTTACAATAATTTTTATCGCTGTCTTAAAAAAAAATGTTCTGCATCTTTGAAATATGCTATAGCCGCTAGTGATATAAAAAAGAAAAATGTAATTTATAAGTATCATAATTAATAGAAATGTTTTTTTAATATATTTTTTTATTAATAAGATAATTTCGACTGTAGTTGTTTGTTTATTAGTGTGTTATGTTTTATAATTTCATATCTTTAATTCCTTGTGTTCCCACAAAAGTTTGTCAATAATCTCAAATTAGTATTTTGTTATAAATTGTGCATGTCGCCCCCTAGTGCAAATTATTTATACAAAAAATGGCAATTCCATATATGATTTTATAAATAATACATTTTGCAGATATGAAAGAAAAATTACCATCTGTCGAAGAATTGCTGCAAAAAGTAAAAAAGCAGGAATATACGATTTCTCTATTGCAAAAGAAGATTGATTCTATTGGCAATTTTGAGTTTTTTACCCGAGAAACTTCAGATTTTATTTGTGTTTCGGATTTAAACAGCAATCTGAAAGAATTTAATCATGTATTCATTAATAAATTAGGCTACTCCAAAAGAGAATTATTACTGAATAGTTATCTCACTTATATTCATCCAGAGGATGTTACCAAAACTGAGTTTTCGGTACAAGAACTATTAAGCGGAAAAAAATCCATAATTTTTGAAAATAGAATTGTTACAAAAAATGGCGGGCTCATAACAGTTCAATGGACTTCTATTATAAATCCTTCCAAAAACTTAGTGTATTCTATAGGCAGGGACATCACGGAGATTAGAAAAGTTCAAGAGCAGTTATCAGCAAGTGAAAGTTTACTGAATGACGCCCAAAAAATCGCTAAAATCGGGAGCTGGGAATTCAATATCGTAACTAAAGAATTGATTTGGACTAATGAACTTTATCAAATTTTTGAAATGGAGAAGAGCTTTAGCAGTTCTTTATTTGATAACTATTTGAATTATTTTGACGAGGAAGATAAAGGACTGCTGTTTAGCAGGATAAATGAATGCATACAAAGTAAACAGCCTTATGAACTAACTCATAAAATACTTTTGCCCAAAAATCGCATTAAGTGGATTTACGGAACAGGAATTCCAGTACTAAACGATAAAAATGAAGTTATTGCCTTAAAGGGAATTGCTCAAGATATAACCGAAAAAAAACGGATAGAAAGTGAAATTCTGGCAAAAGAAAAAGAAGTTGAGATCATTAAAGATAAAGAGCGTGAACATAGAAGCAATGCCAAGTTTAGAAACTATGTTGAAAATGCGCCCGATGGAGTTATGGTAGTCAGTAAGGAAGGATATTTCTTGGAAGTAAATCCTGCCGCATCTAAGATTACAGGCTATTCGAAAAATAAATTATTGAAAAAATCCCTGATTGATTTAACCCCGCCAGATTTTTTACTAAATATTGAATCGATTTTTAAAACTCTTTTTTTGAAAGAAACATCAAATTGTAATATACCTTTTATACATAAAGACGGAACCATACGTCTCTGGTCAATTGATGCAGTTAAACTTTCAGAAAAACAGGTTTTATTGTTTGTAAAAGATGTTACCGAGCGTGAAAAAGCAGAAATAAAACTAAAAGAAAGCGAACTGTTTTTAAAAGAGACTCAAAATATTGCCCAATTAGGAACTTATAGTGTTAATATGTACACGGGTAAATGGTCACGTACCGATTTGCTGAATACAATTTTAGGCATTGATGCTGATTATGATCTGAATGAAGAAACATGGAATGCTTTGGTGCATCCAGATTGGAGAGAAAGTTTAGCCGTTTATTTTCAAGAAGAAGTAGTTAATAAAAGGAAACCTTTTAACAGGGAATATAAAATTATAAGGATTAATGATAAAAAGGAGCGATGGCTCCATGGAATTGGAACTTTAAAATGGGATGAAGAAAACAAGCCTTTAGTTGCTTTAGGAACTATTCGGGATATTACCGAGCACAAATTATTAGAATTAGAATTAATCAGAGCTAAGGAAAAAGCCGAAGAAAGCGAAAAATATCTGTACCAAAAATACATTGAACACGAAGAAATAAACGAGCGATTAAAAGTAACTAATAAAGAATTAAAAAAGGCTAAAATTCAGGCAGAGGAAGCCAATAAGGCAAAATCGGATTTTTTGTCCAACATGAGCCATGAGATTAGGACACCATTAAACGGGATTGTTGGTTTTACCGATTTATTAATGAAAACGAATCTCGAAAATGATCAGCTGGAATACATGTCGACAGTAAACATTTCGGCTAATTCACTAATGGAAATTATTAATGACATACTTGATTTTTCTAAAATTGAATCCGGAAAGTTAGAGCTGCACATAGAGAATACTGATCTTTTTAGACTGTTGCACCAAGTAATAGATTTGTTTAAGCATCAGGCTAATATGAAAAATATTGATTTATCACTGACTATCGAAAAAAATGTACCACATTATATCCATGCCGATTCGATCCGGCTTAAACAAATATTGGTTAATTTAATCAGCAATGCTTTAAAATTCACCTCTTTCGGGCATATTCATCTGGATGTCGAACAAGTAAAAGAGGGCAGGAAAAATACAACTATAAAATTCTCAATAAAAGATACCGGAATTGGGATAAAGCAATACAATCAAAAGAAAATCTTTAATTCATTTGTACAGGAAGACAGTGCCACTTCAAGGAAATTTGGAGGGACTGGTTTAGGATTGGCAATTTCCAATTTACTGTTGGAGTTAATGAACAGTAATCTGCAGCTGAAAAGTAAATATGGAGACGGAAGTGATTTTTTCTTTTTTATAAAGTTCAAGAAAGCGCAACCGATTGAAGATAATTTTGTTGAATTGGCAGCTTCTAATTCAATCCAAAAAATAAGTAATGGAAAAAAATTAGATATCCATCGGATTTTGATTGTAGAAGACAATAAAGTTAATATGTTTTTGGCTAAAACATTAGTGAAAAGAATTATTCCAAATGCTGTTATTTTTGAAGCAAGGAATGGTCTGGAAGGGCTTGAGCAATTTGAAGAAAATAAACCTGATCTGATTTTAATGGATATTCAAATGCCTGTAAAAAACGGATATGAAGCGGCTTTTGAAATCCGGACACTAAAAGATGGAAATGAGGTGCCTATTATTGCCTTGACAGCAGGAATTATGGTTGGAGAAAAAGATAAGTGCCTAGAATTTGGTATGAATGATTATGTTTCGAAGCCGATAATAGAAGATGATCTGGATGTTATCATCAATAAATGGCTTCCTGCAAAATTAGGCTAAAAAAAAGAGTGCCAAATAACTTCAGCACTCTTTTGGGGCATTATAAATTAATTACATTACGCTTTCTTTGTAGTTGTTTTAGCAGTACAGCAAGACTTTTTAGTTTTGTCGCATGCTTTTTTTTCTTTAGCGGTACATTCTTTTTTAGGAGCTTCTTTTTTAGGAGTTTCTTGAGCGCTCACATTCATACCCGCTGAAAAAAGAGCTACAGCTGCAAAGGTGATTAGGTTTTTCATTTTTTCTGATTTTGATTTTAAAGTGATTCAAAAGTATTATTTTTTTTGAATCAGAATCATTAATTAACTTTTTTATAACGAAATGAAATCAGTTGAAATTTATTCCTTAGGATATTTTTGCATTACCAAATATTTCAATTCTGTGTCCCCGGCATTGCTGATTCCATGTTCTATATTGGAAGGGCAATAAAAACTGGTGTTAGCCCCTGCAGTTATAGTTTTTCCATCCAAATAAAAAGTGGCTGTTCCTTCTAAAATAAAAAAGAATTCTTCTTGAATATGTTTGTGCGGCGGATGAGTTGACTGATGAGGATTAACAATACTCATTTTAATGGTATTGCCATTAGCAAAATCTTTGTCAACAAACCAGTATTGATATCCAACGTTTGTCTTTTTGGCTTTGTCCATTTCAAAATGATTGACACAATTTTCGATGGTATATTTTTTGTCTTTTGAATCTGCTTCTTTTTTTGTCTGTTGGGCAATAATTGATTGCTGGGCAGTAAGGACAATAATTAGAGTTTTAATGACCTGCGTTAATTTCATAGGATTAAAATTTGGATATTTTAAATTTGATAATTCTGAGTTATGATTTTAATTAAATCGGCACTGCTTAGAACGCCGGACTGTCTCCATAACTGTTTTCCGTTTTGGAAAAGAATCATTGTTGGAACACCGCGAACCTGATATTGTGCCGAGATCTGCTGGTTTTTGTCCACATCAATTTTTATGATTGAAATGCGATTGCCCAATTGATCTTTTACTTCTTTTAAAATTGGTGCCAACGTCTGGCATGGTCCGCACCATGTGGCAAAAAAATCAACCAAAACTGGTTTTTCTGACTGAATTATATCGTTGAATGTACTCATTTTTTATTGTATTTGTTTTTGGGAACGGCACAGCCTTTTGGTCTGCAGCCCGAATTAAATAGTGCTTGAATAAGGAAAAATAACCCAAAGATAATAAAAAACCATTCGTGTGTATTGTAGGCCTGCACGAATAAAAATACGGCAAAAGCTAAACGGAAAATCCGCATGGCGTGCCAGTTGCTTAATAGTAATTCTTTCATTTTTTTGTTGATTTTTTTTGAAATTCTATCCATAATTCAAATCCCGCTCTTGGTACAACTGAATTTTGACAGACTTCCATTTTTAGAAAATCAAAAGCATTCTTGAAAAGCTTTTCATATTCTTCTTGGCTTCCGCCAAAAGGTGGACTGCTGTCGAAAGTTCGGTTGAATAAAAGTCCAGCTATTTTTCCTTCTATGGCTAACAGTTGATGCATTTTTGAAACATATTTTGATCGCATTTCGGGAGGCAGAGCACAAAAGAAGGTTTGCTCTATTATCAAATCATATTCTCCTTGATGTTCAAAAAAGTCTCCTAACAGAATATTGATATTGTGATTGTTTTTGAATTTTATTTTTAGATTTTCGACCAAGGTAGGAGCGATATCAATAACAGTAATATTTGTAAATCCTTGTTCTAAAAGATATTCGGCTTCGTATGAGTTTCCACAGCCCGGAATTAAAATTCGAATGTTTTTATCTTTTAAAGTGTCAATAAAACTCTTAATTGGAGGAGAAATTGTTCCAAGATCCCAGCCCGTTGTATTGGCTTGATATTGATTGTCCCAAAAAGTTTGATTGCTGTTTTCCATTTTTTATTTGATGGTCTTGGGTGTTCGCGAGAGGGATAGAAATAAGCTACCGAAGTAGCATGGATAGCCCGACCGCATTAAGGAAAGTGGCCGACTGACCGCAACGATAAGCTGGCCACTTTCCTTAATGCGGTCTCGCCCTGATTATTTTCATTTTTTATTTTTCAAAATTGCCATTGCAATTGCCATTGCTATTGAATTTTGCTTTGACATACAAAATCGGTTCTGGGAACATCGGTTTTGGCAATGGCATTGAATCCGCCTTCAATCTCGCTGAAATTTCGAAAACCCCGCGCCTGCAGAATAGATGCTGCTATCATGCTGCGGTACCCGCCTGCACAATGCATGAAAAAGGGTTCGTTTGGGTTGATGTCTTTTATCCAATCGTTGATGTTGGCTAGCGGCTTGCAGTAGGCTTCTGTCACATGCTCCGCACTATATTCTGTTTCTTTGCGGATATCGATAACTTTGCTTTCGCCAATTTTTACTTGCTTTTGAAATTCTTCGGCAGTGATTCGGTTTATGGTGTCAATGTCTTTTCCTGATTTTTTCCAAGCTTCAAAACCTCCTTCTAAATGACCAACCAAATTATCAAAGCCTACACGGCTCAATCTGGTAACTGTTTCTTCTTCACGACCGAGTTCTGTAATTAATAAAATGGGCTGTTTAACATTGGCAATTAAAGCGCCTACCCAAGGGGCAAAATCGCCATCGATGCCTATGTTTATGGATTGCGGAATGAAGCCTTTGGCAAAATCGCCGTTTTTTCGGGTGTCTAAAATTAATGCTCCGGTTTCGTCGGCAACTGACTCAAATTCGGCTATCGACAAAGCGTTCATTCCATGTTGTAAAACTTCCTGAAAACTGTCATATCCTTTTTTGTTCATCGCTACATTCATTCCAAAATAGGCTGGGGGAGGAAGTAGTCCATGGGTAACTTCGGTAATGAATTCGGCTTCGGTCATGTTGGCTCTCAAGGCGTAATTATTTGCTTTTTGGTTGCCAATGGTCGAAACCGTTTCTTTACTCATGTTTTTGCCACAGGCACTTCCTGCTCCATGTGCCGGATACACAATAACGTCATCAGCCAAGGTCATAACTTTATCTCTCAGGGAATGAAACAGCAGTCCGGCCAACTGTTCCTGCGTCATTGAAGCTGCTTTTTGAGCTAGATCGGGTCTTCCTACATCGCCAATAAACAGAGTATCTCCAGAGAAAATGGCATGGTCTTTTCCGTTTTCGTCAATTAACAGATAAGTAGAACTTTCCATTGTGTGCCCTGGAGTGTGCAGGACTTTTATTTTGATATTTCCTATTTCAAACAGCTGATTATCGGTTGCAACAATAGCTTCAAACTCGGGTTTTGCTGTTGGTCCGTAAACGATAGGTGCGTCGGTTTCTTTGCTTAAGTCCAAATGTCCCGAAACAAAATCGGCATGAAAATGGGTTTCAAAAATATATTTCAGTCTCACTCCGTCACGTTCAATTCTGTCCAGATAAGGCTGTGTTTCTCTTAACGGGTCAATTATAGCCGCTTCGCCATTGGAAGTGATATAATAAGCTCCTTGCGCTAAACATCCGGTATATATTTGTTCTATCTGCATGATTTTAATTTTGTATAAAGTTAATATGTTTCTTTTGAGTTTCTAAGATTCTGAGTCTCTAAGAAGCTAAGTTAAAAAGTTAAAAATCTCAGTAACTTAGAAACTCAGCATCTTAGCAACTTATAAAAATAATTCCTTGACAATGATATGAATTCCCATCACTAAAATAAACCATCCAAAAATAGGCTTAAGTCTGTTTCCGTCTATTTTTTTTGATAATCTTGTGCCAATGATCATCCCAATGAAAGCCATACCCGAAATGCTTGCCAAAAAGGAATAATCGATTGGAGTGCCAATATATAAATCACCAATAAATCCAATGGAAGAATTGATAAATATGATTAATAATGAAGTGCCAACTGCTTGTTTCATTGGCAAATTTGCAAAAAACAAGAGAGCAGGAATGATTAAAAAACCGCCACCAGCTCCCAGAAAACCAGTTATAATTCCAACTACAGCTCCTATCGCGGCTAATTGCCAATAATTCGTATTAGCAGTATGTATCTGAGTATTGTCTTTTCTAATCATTGAAAAAGAAGCGGCAATCATCAATACTGCAAAAATGATCATGATCAGGAAACCCTTGGTAACCTGAAAATTATTTATGGTAAAAAGTAAATTTGGAATCTTTAAAATAATTACTTCCCGAATAACTAATATCGAAAACACAGAAGGCACTGCAAAATATAATGCCGATTTGATTCTGAGGTTTCCCATCCTGTAATGGCTGAAACATCCTGATAAAGCAGTAATTCCTACGATGAACAGCGAATAACTGGTCGCCAGTTTTGGATCTATCTTAAATAAATAGACCAGAATGGGTATGGTTAAAATAGAACCGCCGCCACCGATTAATCCTAATGAGAGTCCAATTATAACAGCTGCCAAATAACCAAAGTATTCCATTTTTTGTTTTTGTTTCCGCAAAGATGCAAAGACTATTAAAGATGTTTGGTAACTTTTGTCACTTTTGGAAAAGTTGTGGAATTTGTTTTTGAGTTTTGTTTTTTGGGAATTTGAATTTTGGATTTTTTTAAAATTTACATCAAAATTTCAATTTGGTTGCGGCTTAAAACCACCAATCCTCTTTGTTCCATTTTCTTGAGGAGTCTCGAAATAACTTCTCTGGAAGTGTTCAAATCAGATCCAATTTCCTGATGGGAAAGTTTCAGTTCTTTACAGCCACAAGCTTCAACTTGGCGTTTTAGATAAAATTCAAGGCGTTCATCCATTGCTCTAAAAGCGATGCTGTCAATAACTTCCAGCACTTCTTCGAGGCGGTTGCGATAAGAGCCTACAACAAATTCATACCAGCTTCGGTGCTGCATCATCCATTTGTCCATCATATTTAATGGAAGCATGATGATTTCGGAATCTTCAACCGCTTTTGCCATAATTTGGCTTTTTTCATTCTTGATTGCACAAACCATAGATAAGGCGCAGGCTTGCCCAGGCTGTAAATAATACATGAAAAATTCTCCTCCGTCACTGTCTTCGCGATAGACTTTAATCGTTCCTTTAACTAAGAGGACTGTGTTTTTGATGTATTGTCCAGTGCGCATAATCACTTCTCCAGCACTAAATGTTTTGATAATTTCATTCGCTTTGATATCTTGAATCAATTCGCTTGAAAAGGAAGGGAATGCTTTTTTTAACAGCTCTGGCATTTTGTTTTTATTTAGAAATTACTTGGAAATACAACAGTGTAAAAATACTAAAAATAGAAGCTTATTTATAATTCAAATTGAGTATCACATCTTGTTAGAAAGTTTTCTGTATTACGAAAACGTTTTCTTTAATTTATTGTATAATTCACAAAAAAGAGGTGTATTGTTTGAGGAAAATCCCGTATTTTTACGAAAAAATATATATTATGAATTTGACACAAGAAGAATGGGCTTCTCAAATGGGAGCCGATGAAAATGCAGTCCTTTTAGATGTAAGAACCGAAGACGAGTGCGATCAAGGCATAATAGAAGGTGCTATTAATATTGATATTCACAAAGGTCAGGAGTTTGTAGATGCCATTGCTGCATTAGATAAAAGCAAAAATTATTATGTGTACTGCCGCTCAGGAATGAGAAGCGCAAAAGCATGTGAGATTATGAACGAGTTAGGTATCGAAAATGCTTATAACTTACTCGGCGGCATTATAGAATGGAATGGTGATATCGTTTAACATCACAAAGAGGCCGGCGCCTCTTTTTTAAATTTATTAGGAAATAACCAAAATAACCAAAGAATGAATACAATACCTCAAGAATTTCAAATTACTTCTCTGCTTAATCAAGATACTTATTTGGTAAATGGCAAATTAAAAAAATGGACAGGAAAAACAACACCAGTATATTCAACGATTTCTTCAACTGAAAACTATGAGCCAACATTATTGGGTTCTATTCCTTTTATGGGAGAAGAAGAGGCACTGGAGGTAGCAGAATCTGCCAGAGCAGCTTTTGACAACGGACAGGGATTATGGCCAACTATGAAAGTGGTTGACCGTATTAAATGCATGGAAAAGTTTGTTGCTCAAATGAAAGAAACCCGTACTGAAGTAGTTAAACTTTTGATGTGGGAAATTGGAAAAACATTGGGTGATTCTGAAAAAGAATTTGACAGAACGGTAGAATATATTCAGGATACTATCGAAAGTTATAAAGAATTAAACAGCCGTTCAGCCTATTTCTCAAAAGTGCAAGGCATAAATGCCATGGTACGCAGAGGACCAATCGGAGTTGTATTGTGTTTAGGACCTTATAATTATCCGCTGAATGAAACTTTTACACTGCTTATCCCAGCTTTGATTATGGGTAATCCAGTAATTTTCAAACCGGCAAAACATGGTGTTTTATTGATTTCTCCATTGTTAGAAGCTTTTAAAAGCAGTTTTCCAAAAGGAGTTATCAGCATCGTTTACGGAAGAGGAAGAGAAATCGCTTCGCCAATAATGAAATCAGGAAAAGTAGATATTTTGGCTTTGATTGGAAACAGTAAATCGGCTATCGCTTTGCAGGATCAGCACCCAAATAAAAACAGACTGCGTTTAGTATTAGGACTAGAGGCTAAAAATCCAGCGATTATATTACCGGATGCCGATTTAGATTTGGCGATTCAAGAATGTATTGCTGGAACTTTATCTTTTAACGGGCAAAGATGTACTGCATTGAAAATTATTTATGTTCACGAAAATATAGCTGCTGAATTCAATAAACGTTTTGCTGAGAAAGTGGATGCATTGAAATTTGGAAATCCTTGGGAAAAAGGAGTTTCTTTGACACCGCTTCCTGAGACTGAAAAACCAGCATATATTCAGGAATTAATTGATGATGCAATTGGTAAAGGTGCTAAAGTGATTAATGCAAAAGGAGGAGAGCATTCGGATAATTTTATATTTCCTGCCATTTTGTTCCCAATTAATAAAGAGATGCGTGTGTATCATGAAGAGCAATTTGGTCCAGTTGTACCTGTTTTGACTTTCAAGGATATCCAAGAGCCTTTGAATGATATGGCCGAATCAAATTACGGACAGCAGGTAAGTTTGTTTGGTAAAAACATCAAAACTATTGCACCGCTTATCGATACTTTGGTAAATTTGGTTTGTAGAGTAAACCTTAATAGTTCTTGCCAAAGAGGACCAGACGTTTTCCCTTTCACAGGAAGGAAAGATTCTGCTTTTGGAACATTGAGTATTCACGATGCTTTACGTTCGTTCTCAATCAGGACTTTTGTTGCTTCAAAAGACAATGCTTATAACAATGAAATTCTTCAGGAACTGCTAAACAGCAAAGAATCTAATTTCATCAATACCGATTATATTTTGTAATCATATTTTGTACTTTTTTTAAAAACCGTCTTGTTACATGTAATGAGACGGTTTTTTTGACTAATAATAAAATTATTTAAGAAGTAGACGCGACTTTTTCCTTACTAATAAGGGAATTATGTTCATCAATTAAATCAGGAATAATCTGCGGAAGCAAAAGATAAAAAACATCTTCTTTTTGAAAAAATCAATGAAGATTGCTTTTTAAGCTCTTGACAATACGCATTAGTTAGTTTCGGATGCAGTTTTTTTAGTGTCCTAAATCTTAGTTGTTATTTTTATTAATTGATTTTGAGTGTGTTACTTCTATTTTTGTATTAAATTGTTTATATTTGTAGTAGTTGCCGCATTAATAGATTCAAATAAACAGCATTGGATTAATAATGATTGTCCGGCATTTTAGATTGGAAGATCAAGAAACCACTATAAATGATCTTTTCGCCTAAATAATGATTAGAAGCACCTCCATTTAATCGGAGTATCTACCCCCAATAATTTTGCATAACTGTTTAGTATTTACTACTGAATAGTTATAATTAGTACTAATTTTTAGGGTCTAGATTATGAACCGATGGCATAAAGACTATTTTGTTTTATTTTTTATATTTCTGTTTACGACTATTCAGGCAAAAAGTTATGGTTCTTTTTTGGCTCATGACAAAGAGTGGAATAAGTTTAATTTTGAATTGTTCAACGGCATCGGAATCAATGAGGATACTATAAAAATTAGAATTCCTATTCTGAAAGAAAATGACACAGTTAAAACTTTGGTTTCAAAAAATGATAAAAATGCTTTAGCAGCGCCGCCAGATGCATCTCTCGACGGGACGGGTGCGGGTACTTCTTATGAAGGTACTCCTGTTTTTAGAAACTGCCTGAATCCCGCATCAGCAGTTTTTAATTTTATACAAAACTCAGCAACTGTATCAACAAATGCAGGTTATACAATTCGTTGGGGCGATGGGAGTCCAGATTTTACTTCAGCAGCACCTTGGAATGCTATAGAATCTCATACTTATCTGAGAGGTACTTATACTTTGGTTTTTACAGTAGTTGACATAAACGGAGAATCTGCATCAAAGAATTACACAGTTTTTGTCGGGACAGGACCAACGCTTCAATTAAGTAATCCGTCAGGAAATGCAATCTGCAAAAATAATGATCTTACTTTCAGAATTTTTGGAATAGCGGGTAATTCATCATCTACTGTCTACAAAGTATCTTTTAATGATGTGGTTCCCCCAAGTGTGCAGACTTATTCACAGCCAGCTGCGGGTGTTGATTTTATAGATGTAACCCATACTTTTGCAAATACTTCCTGCGGCACAAACAGTCAAGTAGGTAATGTTACTTATTCGGATGCATTCTATGCCTCTGTTGAAGGTTCCAATCCATGCGGGGTAGCTTCCAATTTATTAGCGCCTCTATATGTATCAACAGCGCCAACACCCGATTTTACAATTTCTGACCCAGCAGTTCCTCCAAGTACAGTCCCAATAGGCTGTGTCGATAAGACAGTTCGTTTGACCAATACTTCTTTTGGAGGCTCATTGGCAAGTTCACAGGGGTGCAATACAAATTCAAAAATTATCTGGACAGTTTCAACTGCCGATTATAGAATAATTTCAGGGTCTTTGGGGAATGATCGGGGTACAACCGATACTGATTTATGGATTTCCGGGACAAAGTTATTGGATTTGCAATTTACTGTTCCGGGTACTTATACCATAACTTTTAAAATTGGAAATGCATGTGGCACTAGTGAGATTATCAAAACCATCTGTATCGAAAGCCCATTGGTTCCCATATTTTCATTAAATACTAATTCCGTTTGTACTACAGCACCTGGCAATGGAGATATAATCGTAAATAATACAACGGATGAGACCAAATCGTGTAATCCTCCAAAGTATAATTGGTCGGTGACTTATACAGCTTCGAATTGCAGTGCGGGTTCTAATTGGACTTTCACCAACGGAACCAATTCAGCTTCCAAAAATCCATCTTTTAAATTTTTAAATCCCGGAACTTATACCTTAAAACTGGATGCATCCAATGCTTCCTGCGGGACTTTTTCAGCATCGCAGGTTATAGAAGTCAAACAGCCGCCTATTGTTACCATAAATGGACCAGCTTCCAAATGTGGAGGATATAGTGTAGCATCGCCTGCTTTGCCGACAGCAACAGTTCAAAGCTGCAAATCAGATTCTAGTACTCTAACTTATTCTTGGAATTTTCCAGGAGGCAGTCCTGCCAGTTCTTCAAGCCTTAATCCAGGTCCCATCGTTTATCCGCCAAGCACTGCTTCTCCTGTGGAATATAGTATCGATTTAACCGTAACCAATGAATGCGGCAGTACAACGGCAGTTACCTATAAGTTTACAATTAATCCCGTACCGCATGTAGCCAATACCGTTCTGGAACAGACAATCTGTTCGGGTTCTGCTTCTGCACCTGTAGTGATTACTTCAGATTATGTTCGAACGCCGCCTGATGCTTATTCTTGGACAGCAACCGCAACTGCAGGGATTACCGGTTTTATTGATTCGGGGACAGGAAATATACCAGCTCAGACAATTTCAACTACGAATGCAAATTCAGGCAGTGTTACATATGTTATTACTCCAATATCTTTTGGATGTACCGGACCTGCTGTAAATTATGTTATAAAAGTAGATCCCTCACCTTATTTCACAACACAGCCAGAAGATAATAGTTTGTGCCAAGGAGGGACAACGAATCCATTAGCCGCGGCTGTTAATGTTACTCCAGCCACTTATCAATGGTATTCGAATACTGCAGATAATACTATTACCGGAACTGCAATTTCTGGGGCAGACAGCTCAATTTTTACGCCACCAAATACACTAGGGATAAACTACTATTATTGTACAGTAACTTTCACAGCAGGAGCATGTACAAGTATAACTTCTAGAGCAGCGAAAGTTGAGGTTGTCGTTTTGCCTGCAATTGATGTTCAGCCTCTTTCGACGCAGAATTTATGTATAGGCGGGATAACTCCAACACCATTGAAAGTGCATTATATTAATGGTTCGGGTTTGGCGTCCTATCAATGGTATACGAATTCGGTGAATTCAAATAGCGGTGGAACTCCTATTGCAAATGCTGTTACGGATAGTTTAGATGCATCTGCCCAAGCTGTACCAGGGACTTATTATAATTATGTCGTAATCACAATTTCAGGAAATGGCTGCGGAACATTAGTAAGTAATACAGCAGCAATTGTAACAGTACCCGATCCAGTATTTACTTCTGTAATACCGCTACCGGATCAGGACGCGTGCCAAAGTATTACGCCAATTTCTAATGCAGCTCCTTGGACTGTAACTGTTAACGGCGGATTGGATGGCAATGGAGGCACAACAGGTACTTTTGACTATAGTTATCAATGGTATTTGAATACTAATTCATCACCTGTTAATGGTGCAAATACAGCCAGTTTTACACCGCCAACAGATGTGATTGGAACTTCTGCCTATGCTGTTGAAGTTACACAGTCGAATAATCGAGGCTGTAATGTTACAGCTCCTTTTGCTCAAGTGAAAGTTCATCCTCAAGCGGCAATCACTGATAATCCTGCCTCGGAAGATATTTGTTTTGGAGGAGTATTTGCGTCTTTGAATGTCAGTTATACGGGTTCTTTTGGCACTCCGCAATATCAATGGTTTTCAAATATGACTGCTTCAAATACAGGAGGAACAGCAATATCAGGAGCAAATGCTTCGAGTTATACTCCAACTGATGTTGTAACTGCCGTAAAATATTACTACTGTCAAATTTCTTTTCTTTCAGGTGGATGCGCCACAATTTCTTCTGATTTTGCAGCGCTGAGAGTTAGTCAGCAGACAACAATTGCAACACAGCCCACACCAAGTCAGACCCTTTGCGCAGGCGGAACAACAACCTTAATTGTCGTACCGGGAAATGGGGCAGGAACACCAGCTTATCAATGGTTTTCAAATACTGTAAATTCCAATAGTGGAGGAACAGTAATTCTAAATGCAAATAGTGACAGTTACACGCTTCCGACATTTTCGACAGCGGGATCATTTTATTACTATGTTACCATTCAATACAGCGGCAATGGCTGTACACTTGCAACGAGTGCTACGGCTGAAGTTATAGTGGTTTCAGACCCAGCAATAACTGCACAGCCTATAGCCAGCCAGATAATTTGTAAAGATGCATTGCCATTGAATGTTGTCGTTACTGGCGGTTATCCTGCTGGCTCTTATTTGTATCAATGGTATTCAAACACTGTCAATTCAAATAGTGGAGGAACACTTATAGCGGGAGCAGATTCTAATACGTTTATTCCGCCAAACGAATCTCCGGCTGAGTTCAGTTCTACGATAAAATACTTTTATTGTGAAATAACACAATCGGGAGCTGGCTGCAGTGTGACGAGCAATACGGCGGAAGTGATAACTTATCCTCAGCCAAAAATTGATGCTCATCCACTATCGAGCGCTATTTGTTTGGGACAAAGCACACCCGATTTATTTGTAACCTCTCATGATGGAGTACAATTTACTGGTTCGCCTGCTTATCAATGGTATTCGAATACAGTCAATTCATATATTGGCAGTATCTTAATCTCAGGAGCAGTTACAGATAAACTTGCCCCTCCTGTAGGAGTCGTTGGAACTAATTATTACTATTGTGTTATTACGTTTTTGGGTGGTTGCGATGCACTGACTTCCAGTATAGGCGCAATCACTGTTAATCCCATTCCTGAGATTTCAAACAAAGCAGCTGAAACTTGCGACAGTGTTGCTTTTACTGTTGCGCCTGTAAATGGAGGAGCTGAGGTTGTCCCTTCAGGAACTCTTTATATTTGGTCAGATCCCGTCATAAGTCCTGCAGGAACTATAACAGGCGGAAGTGCACAATCCACACCACAGCCTAATATCAGTCAAACGCTGGTTAATATTTCTGAAAATGAAGCTACGGCGACTTATACAGTTACGCCAGTTTCAGGAATATCGTGTACTGGGGCAAATTTTATTGTTGCTGTAACTGTAAAACCATCAATATATGTAAATGAAGTTATTGTGGACAGCAAATGTTTTAATGCTCATAATGGTTCTATTGCGGTCAATATAGCTGGAGGAATTCCCTTTGGCGGAGCCGCACCTTATAGTATCTCATGGACAGGTCCAAACGCTTTTTCATCTTCATCATCATCAATTTCATCATTGGCTCCGGGAATTTATCATTTGAATATAAAAGACAATAGCGGCTGTAAAGATTTTGATGAAGATTACACAGTTACAGAGCCTGCAGATATTCTTATTAGTACAGTTAATGAAAAAGATGTTAGCTGTTTTGGATTTGGTGACGGCGCTATTGATATTAGCATTACAGGAGGAACTGCACCTTATGTTTATGTTTGGGAAAAAGATGGAGCTTCCTATCCTGCAGCTACTGAAGATTTAACAAGTTTAACATCTGGGAATTATGTGGTTTCCGTAGTGGACAGCAATGGATGTACTCCTGTAAATAACCCCAAAACAGCTTCGTTTACTATTACACAGCCCCCGGTTATGACAGTAAGTTTAGTGAGTCAGGTCAATGTAAAATGTTATGGTGATGCCACTGGTGAAATTATGGTATCAGTAACAGGAGGAACGCCAATTTCTGTTGAAAATTATTCGTATGGCTGGACTGGTCCAAATGGTTTTACAAGCACCAGCCAGAATCTGACAGGGCTTTATGCAGGGACTTATAATCTTGTTGTTACTGATCAACTGAACTGTCAGGCGTCTTTACAGGTTACAATTACCCAAAATAACGAAATTGTCATCACGCCAACAGTATCGACCGTCAGCTGTGCGGGAAATAATAACGGTTCAATTAGTGTAGCTGTTACGGGAGGTGTTTCTCCATATCAATATGTTTGGAGCGATTTTGGCAGCGGTGCCATACGGGATAATCTTGCCCCTGGTGATTATACCGTTACCGTTACTGATGCACTGCTTTGCACAAAAGAGAAAATGATAAATGTACCCGCTTCGCAGCTGTTCAATATAAATCCTGTTGCGAACAATATTTCGTGTTTTGGAATTCAGGACGGAAGTATTGTCTTAAATATAAGTGGCGGCGTGGCTCCAGTAAAAGTGCTTTGGAACGATAATTCAACGGCTGGAAGCAGCAGATTTAATTTGGAGGCAGGTACTTATACGGTTACAGTTTCGGATGGGCAGCCGTGCAGCATTACATCTTCCTTTGTTATTATAGAGCCTCAGCCTTTAGCACTTACAGCGAATCTTACGAATGCTTTTGATTGTAATAATGCCAATAGTGGCGCCATAAATCTTTTGGTTTCCGGTGGAACTCCGCCTTTTGCTCATTCGTGGTCAAACGGTGCGGTAACCGAGGATTTAGACAATGTTCCTGCAGGAAATTATCTGGTCACCGTTACTGATGCCAAAGGATGTAAAAAACAATCCGAATATATAATTTACAGACCATCACCAATTGTAATTGCTGTTGATATCAAAACGAATTATAATTGCGATACCCGTTTTGTTGCACAGACTTTTGTAGCTAATGTTTCTGGGGGATTGCCTCCATATCAATTGACTTGGTCCAGCGGTGTAGTGAGCGGGGCTAATAATGAAATTATGAACACAAGTCAAAATGGATTAGTTACCCTGACAGCTATAGATGGAATGGGTTGTCAAGCCCAATATGCTTTTGATGTAAAAATTCCAGAATTGGGTTATTCTGGTTTTACAGTGAGCTCATATGCTTATACTGCTTTTGGATTTTATTCTATTGTGGATCCTATACAATTCACGAATACTTCCAATGGTGATTTTGTTAGTGTAGCATGGGATTTTGGGGATGGCAGTGTGTCGAGTGAAATGAATCCAATTCATTCTTATTTAGCGCCGGGACAATATACAGTTTTGCAGTCGGTGGCTTATTCTTTGGGCTGTGTTTATAAGTATCCCCAAACACTGAATATTGAAAAAGGCTATCAATTAATTTCGCCTACGGGATTTACGCCCAACGGGGATGGGATAAACGATTTTTTTACGCCTCAGTTTTTGGGTATGAAGTCAATTCAATTTGAAGTATATAATACTTGGGGCGGACTCATTTATTCAGAAAGTGGAGAAACAATACGGGGATGGAACGGCTATGTGAAAGACAGGCTTTCAGAAAACGGCAATTATTTCTTTAGAATTATAGCCATTACTTTTTATGAAACGGAAATAAAACAAGAGGGAGCTTTTACTTTAATTAAATAAAAAGAAAGCATGAAAATTAAGATACTAGTTTTACTGTCGTCATTCTTTTATACAGTTGCTGTAAGTGCGCAAGATCCAGTTTTTACGCAGTATTTTATGGTGCCTCAGGTTTTAAATCCGGGTTTTACCGGCATGCTCGAAACTACCAATGTTGGTATCCTGCATAGAACGCAATGGCCTGAATTGGATTTGAGAGTCGATTCGGATTTTGTTTATGCTTATACTTGGAATGAAAATATAAACAGCGGTTTTGGATTGAATATACTCAGTCAAAGAGAAGCATTTTCAGATTATAAGTTTACGGAAGGCAGTCTTGCTTATGCTTACCGCGTACAGCTGACAGATGAATGGTACTTTCGTCCCGCTGTAGAATTCGGATTTGGATATAAGTCATATGGTTTCCAAAATCTGGTGCTTGGAGACCAAATCAATATTGGATCCGGAAGCATAAGTTCCGGAAGTATTGATCCATTAGCGTTTAATCGTAATCTTAACTTCGTTGATATTTCTGCCGGAATGTTAGTCAATAATCAAAACGGCTGGTTTGGTTTATCATTAAAACATATCAACAAGCCTAATATCTCTTTTGAAAAGGAAGGGAATGTGCCATTAGACCGTTTTTTCTCGGCCAATTTGGGATATGAATTCCTCATTGCTGATTATATTGATGTAATCAGTTTTCCTTATGAAACAAGGCTGTTAGTGACAACAAATTATATGGCTCAAGGTTCTTTTGACCGTTGGGATTTTGGGACAGGATTAATATTTGAAAAGTTTTTCTTTGGAGTAGGAGCAGTGACAAGCCCTTCAAAAAATACAGTTGACAGCAGTTTTTTGATTTCTGTTAATCTTTTTGGCGGACTGCAGTTTGATCATTTTAAATTTGGCTATTCCTATGATTTTAATACAACTCAAATTGGAAAAACGGGAGGGGTTTATGAAATTTCGATTATGTATATTTTTGATACCGACAGATGTTATGGCTGTCCAAAATATTATTGATTATTAAAATAAATATATTCCGAAAAGATAGCTATTATTCCTTAAATTAGTATTGAATTTCAAAAAAGGAATATTATCAAAAAGAAGATAAAAATAGCTTCCAAAACTATGCGCGAACATCTGCATCGTGAGCCATTTTATGTGCATCCCAAGCTGAATTTTATTCCAAATATTGTAATTAACCTGATTACTTTCTTTATAGCTCTTGCGCTGATAGGCACAATTCTTTATTTATTGGTACGCTTTCTTATAAAAGCATTTTATCATTTGTAAATACCCGCCAAAACGGCAAAATCTGCAGGCTGTTTTTTGTAAGGGCATGCAATAACCTAATCAAAAAATGTAAGTAATTTGTCATTACCTTCAATCTAATTATTGCTTATGCAATAATCTGAAAAAAATTTTGCATCAAAAGCCAGCGTCTTCGGTAATGAATTAAAAATACACAGTAAATTCTTTAAAACTGCAGAAAAACATAAAATTCATTTTTGTTAATATTAGTGTATTTAAGGAAGTTACTTAGTTAAATAATATATTGAATAAGTAATAAATTGCTTTTATATTAATGATTTGATAATTTTGCATTACTATTTTGGTTTTTATTTAAAAACTTGCTGATTTCATGATATTTATCAGGTTTTAGACTATAACGTTTTCTTAAATTTGATGTATAATTAAATAAGCACTTAGCCATGAAAACAAAATTTCAGATTTTAGCAATATTAGCACTGCTAATTGGAACAGGAACAAAGAGTTTTGCACAGGAAATAAGTTGGACAGCACCAGAATATTCTAACTCATTGCAAAATCCGTTTGTAGGAAATCAAAAAGCAACAGATGAAGGGAAAATAATATTTAATCAGATGTGTGTTTTGTGTCATGGCAATAAAGGGCAGGGAAATGGAGAAGCTGGTCTTACCTTAGAGCCGCGTCCTGCTAATTTTACTGCTCTGAATGTAATGAATCAAACCGATGGAGCCATTTTCTGGAAAGTAACCAATGGGAAAGCTCCAATGGCCACTTATTTTGAAATACTAACAGATGATCAGCGTTGGAAACTGGTCAATTATATACGACAATTAGAAAAAAAATAATTTTGAATTAGTAACCGAATAATTTTTTTTTCACAAACCGTTACCGCTTAAATTTTAAGTGATAACGGTTTTTTTTATGAATCAATATATAGATATACTCAGATTCAATCAATGTTTAAGGGTTTACTAGAAATCGACTTGTTATTCACCTAAAAAAATCAATTTCTAAAACCTAAAATTAAGTTTTGTGTCGGAATTGGAATCAGCCACAAAAGAAATACAATAATTCATAGTAAAAGCTATAAATTAATATAATTGATTTCTCTCCATATTGATATATTTACAAATGTAGCTTTGTTAAAATATTAACGAATAGTTATTTTTAATGTATCTATATTAAATGTTCGTTAATATTAGCATTGCATATTGTGTATTGTTTGATGATAATGTAATTTTGCATAAAATATCAGAGTTCGTTTATTTGCTCCGGCAAGCAACAATTGATATTCCTTCGGATTTTAAAAAAATGATTTACAATATATAAGAATTGAAAAAATAGTTTTGAATTAGTACCTGAAAATATTTTTTTTGAAGAAAACCGTTACCGCTTAGATTTTAAGTGATAACGGTTTTTTATTATGTGAGATTTTAAGTTAAGCTTAGCAGTAAATTATTTTTAATTTTTTGATTCTAAATTATTGATTTCTAAGCTCATAAATACACTGTCTTTTTTGTTTAATTATTTAATATTGTGCGAATTAGCAAAAGTGTTTATTTGATTTTTAGGAGCAGAAGATTCATTCTATAAAGAGTTTTAGTCCCGCTGTCCGTTGCAAACGAAGTTCACTGAACTCCTATGAAAATAAATGTATAGTGAAGTAATCTTGTAGCCCGAACCACGGGCCACAAGGATTTTCACTTCCATCGGGGCTAGGCAAGAGATTTAGTTTTTCATAAAAATTTTAGCTTATTGTATTGTTGTACTTTGTGCTGGTACGAGTTAAATATCATTAAGTTAAGGATATAAAGTCATTGTTTTGTAATTCCGATCTCTCGGAATATGTAGAAAAGTCTCTCATGTGCGATAGCGAACTGACGAAGTAATTCTGCGCTATTATTTTGGAGATCTGCGCGGTCTGGTATGTTATTAGATGTTTGATGAAAAAGCAGATTTTCAAGCAATAAATTGTATGCGGTATGCTCTCGAAGCAAGCTAAGCGTTGAATTCTTTTTGCTAAACCTGTTGGTTGTTTTCTATCATTGAAACTTTCAATGCACCAAGATGAACTATATCACTTTCAAATATTTCATTGTTTGATACTATTTTTACATTAAATTTTTTCTTAGCAGAATATTTATTCAATAGATAGTGTACATCCATCTCTAACGATAATGTCATTTTTGGATTTATTGCGTATTTCTTTGTTCTCTTTAAAATCTCTTTATCAGTTTTAAACAATAGATAATTATGTTTTACTGAAAAACATATTGAATCAATAATCAATTTTTCATCTGTTTTGTTTTCGACATCAATCTGCAATAATAGAGGTGCTCGTTGATTGTCAAATACATTAGTCGAAGACTCCCATGTTGCGAATGTATTTATTTTTAGTTTAGTCATTTTTTAATTTGTTTGCTACACTTTACTGGTAAATATAAGTAACTGTTTAATCTACACTAATATAGATGTTATGAAGAGGGTTTTTCTTGTTATTAGAAGAATTATAATTGATTTTCCAAAAATTAATAATGAGAATGTATTCCTTTAAAATCATCTTTTTTCATCTCATTATAGCATCGTGCTTCTCAAATATTACTCCCCAGTTCTATTTAACCTCATGTTTTGCTTTTTCTGATAAAAAATAAAGGAAAAAATCTAGATCTTAAAAATAAATTCATAAATCTGATATTTTTATTATAAAATAAACGATTGATAAGCAGTTGTTTAGTGTTTTGTTTGGAAATATTAACATTTTGTCAAAGCAACCTTATTTCTTATTTGTCATCTTCATAGTATATAAACAATATAAATATTAATATGAAAAATTTTAGATTAAAATCAGTTTTAGTAGTTTTATTAGGGTTAATTTTTTTTACATCATGTAATGACGATGATGATAATCCACCAGTAACAGAAACTACAAAAAATGCTTTCGCTACCGAAGTAAAAGGTCCAGCTACAGGAAAAGTAAATGCAGAGTTAAGTTATGATGTAACTTTTGTGCCAGAAACTGCTTGTGGAGAATTTAATAAGTTTACAGAAGCAACTATTGGTTCGGTAAAAGGCTTACAGGTTGAAGTGAAATACCCGTCACAAGTTTGTACATTACAAGTTGCTGCTCCAAAAACTGCAGTTTACAAATTCAAATCGGCAGCCAAAGGAACTTTTGAAATTAAATTTAAAAAGTCTGAAACAGAATTCATAACACAAACAGTTGTTATTACGGAATAGATTTTTTAAAAACCTTGAAAGAAGGTAAGTGATTTGCTCTTTATATAAATAAAAAACACCAGTCTAAGACTGGTGTTTTTTTAGAAATAGAAAATAGTAAAAGTATTTTGTGGTTTTTAAGAGCATAAATCTATTGTCTCAGTTCTAGGCTAGCCTATCGCTCGTATATACATTGTGTGTTCGTGTTTTGCCTGTAAAATTGAGACATTTGCGCTATCGTTGTGCAGATCTGCGCGGGCGGTTTTTTGGAGCAGAAAATTCATTTTCATAAGAGCTTTAGTCCCGCTGTCCGTTATAATCTTGTCGCCCGAACACCGGGCCACAAGGATTTTCACTTCCATCGGGGCTAGGTGAGAAGTGTAGTTTTCATAAAATTTTAGCCGTACTATTGCAAAACTGCTGTTATAGTATGTGGTTCTTATATGATGGGTGTTTCTTCTTACTCCAATTCAAATTTCACGATTACATTCCGATTACCTAATGCCGAAACTAATCCTGAAATAGTATCAATCTTTCCAAGTCGTGTGTAACTATACGATGTATTCAGATTTTCATAAAACAAAACTAAACAGTTATTACCGTACAACATCAAATCTCCGGTTTGAATGCTTCCATCAGTTGCTGCATTTGTAGGCAATGTGGAAGAGAAATAATAGAATTTTTCATTGCCGTTCAACTCACTCATATTGATTGTTAGAGGCAGCATCGTTTTGAAAGCTGTTGTACTTGTATTGTCGTTCAATGTAGCTGTAAAAACAGCAGAGCCAATTGTTATTTTCATTTTACTTCCGATTGGATTATTCGTACTTTCTGTATTTTTAGTAAGCTTTTGATCAGCATCTTTACTACAACTTGCCAAACAAAGCGTAAATGAAACTAACATCAGAATGGTTGAAAATATATATTTCATAAGATTGTGTTTTAGGCTGAAAAAGTTATTTTAAATACTGTTTGAAAAAGCTTTCCAACTTATCAAAAGGAATTTTATCAAGTTTGTCATACAAATCTGTGTGAACGGAATTCGGGACTATTACTAATTCTTTTGGTTCGGCAGCCACTTTAAAAGCATCTTCGCTAAAATATCTAGAATGTGCTTTCTCTCCCGCAATAATCAAAAGTGGTCTTGGTGAAATTTCTTTTATATAACTTAAAATAGGCATATTCATAAACGATAGGGCATTTGTAGCTGTCCAGGAACTTGTCGAATTTATGGAATGTTCGTGAAAACCTCTCGAAGTGCGATAATAGTCGAAATATTCTTTACCAAATTGTGGCTCGTTACCTTTCAATTTATCTGCATTTAATCTTGGTCCTAAAGCAAATGTTCCTGCTTCTGCATCTTTCCATCGCTGCTCGCCTAATTGTTCCAATGTTTTTGTGCGTTGTTCTAATGTTACCGCATCGTTATAACCTTTTGACATTACTCTCGTCATATCATACATTGTAGATGTGGCAACTGCTTTTATACGTTTATCGATAGCCGCGGCGTTTAAAGCAAAACCGCCAAAACCGCAAATTCCAATAATGCCTATTTTGTTTCGGTCAATATTTTTTTGCGAACCTAAAAAATCTACTGCTGCACTAAAATCTTCAGTATTTATTTCTGGCGAAGCAAGATTGCGAGGTTCACCACTGCTTTCTCCCGTATATGAAGGGTCGAATGCCACAACTGCGAAACCACGTTCTGCCATTTGGCTGGCATACAATCCTGATGATTGTTCTTTTACAGCACCAAAAGGTCCGCTGATTGCAAGTGCAGAAAGTTTTCCATTTTCAGCATTTTTTGGAAGATATAAATCTCCTGAAAGTGTAATGCCATAACGGTTTTTGAATGTAACTTTTTGACGTGTTACATTATCGCTTAATTGAAAAGTATAATGTTCGGTTGTATCCATTTTTTTTGTTTTAGATTTTTTGTTTTGTGCAAATGCTTGTCCTGTTAAAAGGAACATCATTCCGATTATAAAAGCTTTTTTCATTTTATTAAATTAAATTGTTTTTAAAATTTTTGCAGGAATTCCACCTACGATAGTATTGTCAGGAACATCTTTAGAAACTACCGAACCTGCTGCTACGACAGCATTTTCGCCAATGGTTACTCCTTGTAAGATGGTCGCATTCGCTCCAATCCATACATTTTTCTTGATGTGAATATGTCCGACCGTTAGAGAATGTCTATTTTCAGGCAAAATAGGATGTCCTTCGGATAATAAATTGACTTTCGGAGCTATCAGTACATTGTCTTCAATCGTAATCCCTCCTAAATCCAAAAACACACAATCGAAATTGATGAATACATTTTTACCTATTTTGGTGTGTTTTCCGTAATTGATATTTAGTGGAGTAAATACGGTTACGCTTTCGTCAATTTCAGTTGCTGTAATTTGACTTAATAAACTTCTGATTTCATAAGGGTTTGAAGAATTATTCATTTGAACCGATAATTTCTTTGTGATAAACGAAGCTTCTCTCATTTTATAAGCTTCGATATCATTTGAAGATATGGTTTCGCCTGCTTTTAACCTGCTGAATATATTTTCTGTTATTGCTTTCATTTGCTTCTAAACTATTTGTTGATGAAGCAAAATTAAACAGAAAGCCTCGCTATGTCTTTTCTGCGAGGCTCAAATAATCTTTCTTAGAAGCTCAATTTTAAATTGAAAATTAAATGTCTGTTGGCGGTTTTCCGTATTGCTTTTTAAAGGCTGTTGAGAAATGAGATGGGTTTTTAAAACCAACTTCAATATAAACGTCTTGTACTTTTTTGCCTTCTTCTTTTAGTTTGATGTACGCCATTTCGAGCCGTCTTTTTATCAGCCATTTTTGTGGGGTTAGATTGCTGATTTTCTTAAAATCTCTTTTGAATGTTGCCAAGCTTCTTCCGGTAAAAGATGCGATTTGTTCCATCGTCAATTCATATGCAAAATTTTCATTTAAAAATTCTAATAAGTCAATTTTCCAAGGTTCGGCAAAGTCAAATAAGATGGGATAAAGCAACTCATTGTTGTTTAATAAAGCATAAATTCCTTCCAATAATTTTAAATGAGTAACACCTTCAGTTGGCTTTATGTTACTGTCAAAATAGGGTGTAAGCGACTGAAACAAACTTTCCAAATCTGGCGAAGGCTGTAATTTAAAAACATAATCATCTGAAACAGCTATGTTTTTCGGGACTTGGGTTTTATCCATTTTACTGTAAAATTCACGCAGCACACTTCGTTTAAAAGTTAGCGAAATACCTTTGTATAGTTCTTCGCCTTTGCTGTTTTTGTACATTTTCAAGCGATGGTCTCTTCTGATAAACGCACATTCCCCAGCTTGCAGCGTAATTTTTCTATTTCGATCTTCAATTACTTGTTCGCCAGAATATAGATAAACCAAAACGTGTTCAGGCGTTGCGTGAATACATTTTTCGCTATAATCTGAAAAGCAGGAAAGGAAAATTCCTGAATACGCTATGGTTTTTAATTTGTCGTCTTGTAATGTTTCCATATTTGATATAATATCAGACAAATTTAGTGTTTTAACATTTTGATTACTTTATTATAAGGCTCATTTTGTCTTTCTGTGAGGCTCAAATGAAAAGGCAGAATTGTTGGTTTGAGGTGTCGGTCTAGCCTGATTGTGTTATTGTGTTTTTCGTGCAGGAGCGGGACTGTTTTATTATATCGTTAGTCGTTGCAATCATAAAAGCCTTGTTTATACTTTCGTATTGTCTTGCGCCTGATTTTCTTTGTTTTTCTGGCACCTTTTTTAGTATGGTAATATAATCCTGTGTCTTTGAATAATTGGGCTGTATAGCAATTTTTTTCAGTTACAGTAATTTCAATTGGTCTTCCTGCAAAAGTTGAAATAACTAAAACATCACCAGCTTTTGCCTCTATAGCAAATTTTCCATCAGCATCTGTCAGCGTTTTCACAGCTGTTCCTTTTACACTAACTTCTACCTGTGCTGGCAGGCAATAATCTTCAAAAACAAAACCTCTGATTATTTTAGTGTTTTTATTTGTTTCCTGACCGAAAGAAAAAGCAGTAAAAAGTAATAGTAAAAAAAATATTTTATTCATAATGTAGATATTTCCTCCCCTCGTTCGTGTCTATTGCAAATTTATGTTTATTTACCTCTGCTAGCGCGAGCGTCCCGCTCGTGCCCGCAATCAAAATTAATTTATATCTATTTCCAGAATTGTATGGTCATTATTGCCATAATTTCTAGCACTGCTATATTTCCATTCTATGGAATCTGTTACAAATCCTGCTTCAACTGGGTTATTATGAATGTAATTTAGTTTTTGTTCAAATACTTTCAATGACCAAATTTCAATTGGATGATTGTTTTGTTGCCAAAACTGTCTAAAGGTTACATTGCTGTTTTTTTTGCCTGCTCTTTCAAACATCCACAACATCCATTCTTTTCTGCTTTCTTGTGGATTTTCTTCTATTAATTTTAATAGTTTTTTGGATGTAAAGCCTTTGAAATCTCTAATTAATCCTGATGGATCGCCTAATGCGGAACGGAAGATTAAATGGACATGACTATGCATAATACAATATCCATAAATTTCCATTCCTTTGTTTTTTCTGCAAAAATCCAGAGATTCTGTGATAGTCGAAAAATAAACGTCTCTTGTAAAAACATCTATCCAATTCACTGTAGCAAAACTTATAAAATAAGCTCCCGATTTTTCTCCAAACTTGTACTTTTCGCTCATATTATTAAAATAAGTCTTTCTCAAATTGCGGGCACGAGCGGGACGCTCGCGCTAGCGTTGTAGCATTGGTGTTGGACAATCTTATACGCTTTGTTTACTTCGATTGCTGGCGCGAGCGTCCCGCTCGTGCGCACAATCCAGTAATAGTATTCTAAAATATCATTTTGAGGTAAGTTATCCTTCAATTGTTACTTACATCTTACTATTATCTTTTTATATTGTTTAAAATGATGTTCCTACTTTGTGTTCACGAGCGGGACGCTCGCGCTAGCGGGGAATCTTTACATTCCGTGTAATAGGATTTATAAAGATGACATTTTATTTATTTTTCTTCGAAATACTTTCTGCAACAAGTTTGTATGATTTAGTAACAAAATCTCTAATCAATTCTTGAGAGACATCCCCATTTAAAGCAACACTTATCCAATGTTTTGGACTTAAGTTAAATGGCTTGTCGATACCTATGTTTCCCCTAAGTTCCTCTATGAGATTAGGGTCACATTTTAATGTACAACGATCAAACTTATCAAGGTCGAATAAGCAAAACATCTTCTTACCTACATAAAATACGAGGATAGACTGGGAATTTTTGAAGAAACCCTCGAATGGCATAGCTTCCCGTGTATCAGGGAATGACAGACAGAAATCTCTAAACTCTTCTACATTCATATAAAAGTGATTTAATAATATGTTTAAACAAATGCTGGAATTTTAATTAGCTACAAAAATAGCGAACAATTCTAAAACTGTTCCCCCAGCTTGCGCGAGCGTCCCGCTCGTGCGCACAATCCAACAACAGTATTCTAAATTATCATTTTGAGGTAAGCTATCCTTCAATTGTTACTTAATCTTACTATTGTCTTTTTGTATTGTTTAAAATGATGTTCCTACTTTTCGGGCACGAGCGGGACGCTCGCGCTCGCGGGGCGGTCGGGTTATTAAAAATCAGGTTTATACAATTCTATAATATCATTTTCTAGACTAAAATTTGCATTCAGATAATCATAATGTTTAAACCATTCATTTGCTATATTTTGAGAATAAGCTTTTACCAACATATCGTTTAATTCATTTCTAGGCATATCAATTATACAATCAAAAAAAGCCATTTTTCCAGCTTTTTGATCTTTACGCAATTCAAGCACAGTAATAAAATTTCCTAATTGAAATACAGCTGTTGTTCCCGGACTTTCAGCCATTAATAAACCTACTTTGATTTCGATATTGAAATTTTCGCCAAGAATCTTTCTGTTATAATTTATTTTATCAATATCTGTAGTCAATCCATAATTTACTTTTTCAGATTTATCATCTACAAGAAAAATATATTTCTCTGCTAATGGCGGTTGATTAATAATATAATATTTTTCCATAATTTGTTGTTTATCAAAATGTTGATTTGGGCTACTGTAAACGTTCTGCAACTTGGCGAGAGTGCGAACTTTGTACCTCCCGCTGCACAAAGTCAGAGACATTTGCGTAGCTTGCACGTTTCCATAGAACACTTTGTGGAGCGGGGGGTACAAGAAGTTTTACTTTAAGCTTCTAATTTCAGATATGTATATAGGTTTATATTTTGTGCAATAAACTTCAATTCCAAATTTCATTATTAATGCAATTATAGAAGAGGCTATCATTGATATCCCAAAGCCAATATTTACCAAGCATGATACAACTGCACTTTTGATATAACCTTTACTTAGAACCATTTGCATTCCATTGTTAAACCAAGTTTTATAAATTTCACTTTCTGGATTACACAATGAATTATAAATAACACGCTTAACAGATTCAAATACAGTTATTCCGACTTCTTTATCTAGTATCATTTGATTAGGACTTGGTAATGCTAATCTTTCAGCAGATGGTAATTGGTTAGTAGAAAAATCATGGATTAAGAAAATTAAATCCTTAGTAGCTTTCGGAGCTCTTTGACCAATACTACTAAAAATTTCTTCATCTGTTAAAGTTTGAATAATTCTTATAGCTTCTCTTTCAACTTCATCTTCATCTAAATGTACTTTCTCATTTGTTGTTAAAGTTGCCATTGCAACTTCTTCATTAAATCTGTTAATAATTTCTGAATGAAAAATAGTTCTTGTTCTTTCGGTCTTAATAACAGTTTTATTTTGTAAGACTTTTTTAATGTATTCTTGAGCTAATGGAATATTTTTTGTTCTTAAATAACTAATTGCTATTAGAGAAATTGTTTCTAAATAAATACGAGTGTTTTCGTTTAAAACTTTTTCATTTGACAATAAACCATTAATAGCAAAATCAGACTTATTTAATTCAATAGCCAATTCATAAAGTTTATTTTTGGATTGGATTAATCTAACTAAATGGTTTGTTGGTCTAAGTAATGTTTGTAAATCAAGTACAAGATCTTTTGCAATTTCGAAACGTTGCTCTTTGATGGCATTGTTTAGTTTTGGTTCTAAAATTTTTAAGCGTTCTTTTTGCTTTTCAGAAAGAGGTACATTCATATCGTATTTTTAAAAATTTCTTATAACTTGTACATACCAGCCATAAAACGCTGATGTTTATTTAGCTAATATAGGAAAAACTTTTACAAATTATCATGAGAATTTTATTGAGATAGAATGAAATCATAAATCCTCTTTTGATGTACAAAAGCCCTAGCCCTGATAGAAGCGGTATCCTTTTTGTCCGCTTTTTTGCGGATGAAAAGATACAAGCGGATAGCAGGACACGAGCGAAGCGAACTGACGAAGTAATCAGCTCCTAAAAAAAAATGCCGTAAAACCTAAGTCTTACAGCACTTCCCCCCAAATTAACCTAATTAACTATTCTTTTATATCATCGCCTTCCTTAATTTCTTCGCTGGCAATTTTTACCAGTTTATCATTTGAATTCAAATCGCCGAAGATTTCAATTTTATCATCAATTTCTCTTCCTTTTTTGACATCAATTCGAGTGGCTTTGTGGTTTAAGACTTTAATCACAAAAGTTCCTTCAGCAGAATTCACGAATGCCGATTTTGGAATTACAAATGTGCTGTCTTTTGCGTTAAGCGGTAATATAACTTCGGCAACCATTCCTGGCAATAAATTTCCTTTGGTGTTGTGTACGTCCATTTCTACACGCTCCGAACGCAGTTTCAAATCCAAAGCGCCAGACATTCTCTGAATCGTAGCTTTGAAAGTGTCAGGCAGTGATTTTACATTGAAACTCATTTCGTCGCCTTGGTGCAGATAACCTGTGTACAGCTCCGGAATAGAAACCGCCAAACGCAGTTTGTCCTGTTGCTGAATCGTCAATAAAGGCAGACTGGAACCAGGACCAACAAGAGTTCCTAAATTCACGTTTCTTGCAGCCACAACTCCGTCAAATGGTGCGCGGATTTCAAGATAGCCTCTCATGATCGAAACTTCTTTATGCGCCGCAATTGCCGCCTGATATTGTGCATAATCCGAGTTTTTCTTGCCGCTTGCCATTTCCAGATCATTTTTGGAAATCGTTCCTTCTACTTTGCTGGTTTCATACAAACGGTTGTAGGTGCTTTTGCTGGTGGCATAAATGGCTTCCATCGATTTTAATCTCGATTCGGCGGCTGCCAATTGCGAACTGATTTCGGGAGCTTCCAAAACAATCAAAAGCTGTCCTTTTTTGACTTCGGTTCCAATATCAACTTTCAAGACTTTGACAAAACTGCTCACTTTCGCGTATAAATCCACTTGCTGAAAACCTGATAATTCGGCTGGCAGACGCAATTCGGTGGTTAGTTTTTCTTTTGTCAAAAGAAAAGTCTCTGTTTTAGGTTCGATTTCTGTGACAACAGTTTCTTCTTTTTTAGAATTACAACTTGTTAGAAAAAATGTAGCTACAAAAAATAATGCAGTTGATTTTATAATTTTATTTTTCATTTTCTTATTTTAAGGATGAGATATAATGGATGCTTTCTTCGTCTTCAGGATCTAAAGAAACGGATTGTGTTGTGGTATGTTCTTGTGCCCAGGCAAAAATCAAAGGCAATATGAGCAGCACCGCAAAGGTCGAGAATAATAAACCGCCGATTACGGCTCTTCCTAAAGGAGAAACCTGATCACCGCCTTCGCCATGACCAATTGCCATTGGCAGCATTCCCGCAATCATCGCCACCGAAGTCATGATAATCGGACGAAGACGCAGCGCCGCAGCTTCACGAGCCGATTCTAATGCGTTGCCGTTTATTTTTCGCAATTGCTCGGCATTGGTAACCAATAACACGGCATTTGCAATAGAAACCCCAACCGACATGATGATTCCCATATACGATTGTAAATTCAGCGTTGAACCTGTAATAGTCAGCATTAGCAATGAACCTAAAACTACCGCAGGAACAGTCGTTAAAATCACTAAAGAAACCTTGAACGATTGAAAATTAGCGGCCAGCATTAAGAAGATTACGAAGATGGCAACTAATAATCCAACTTGTAAACTGCTTAATGTTTCTTCCAATACTTTACTCATCCCAATTGGACTGACAAATAACCCCCGAGGTAATTCGCCCAATGAGTTTATCGTTGCAGCTACATCTTTTGTCGCCGTCCCCAAATCGGTTTCATGAATGTTTGCTGTAACAGTAATGTATGGCATGGCCCCTAAATTGTCGTTTTCACCGCTTACAAATCCGGGTGTGATTTTGGCAACGTCGCTCAAAACAGGACGAAGCGAGTTTTTCAATACCGGAATTTCCCCGATATCGGTTTTGCTTTTCATTTGATTCAGCGGAACCTGAACTTGAACGTTTACGGATAAACCTGATTTTTCATCAATCCAAGTGTTTTTCTCCGTATATCTCGATGATGAGGTAGAAGCAATCAGCGAACGCGAAATATCATTCATATCCACGCCCAATTCGGCGGCACGAGTTCGGTCAATGTCAATATTCATCGCTGGATAATGAATTGGCTGTCCAATCTGAACATCTCTGAAATAAGAGAATTTTTGAAGTTTCTCTACAATTTGATTGGCATAAGTTTCATTTCGCTTTTTGTCTTTTCCTGCAATTCGAATTTCAATTGGAGTAGGAGAGCCTTGACTCAAAACTTTATCGGTCAATTCAATTGGTTCAAACGAAATTTTCACATCCGGCAGAATCTTTTTGATTCGAGCTCGAAAATCATCTTTAAATTCGTCCATATCCGCTTCATAATCTTTCAGGCTCACTTGGAAAACGGCTTCATGAGAACCCGCCATGAACAAATAAATAGGGTTGATGGAGAACAACGAGGGATGAGAACCTACATATATCGAAGAAATTCCGATGTGTTCATTACCGACCATTTTCTTCAATTCTTTCAGAACCAATATTGCTTTTTCTTCGGTGCGTTCAATACGTGTTCCATCGGGAGCGCGCATTCTCAGTTGGAACTGGCTTGAGTTTACTTTCGGAAAAACGTCTTTCCCAATAAACGAAATAAACACAACGGCAAGAGCAGTTATTGCGATTAAATAGGTTAAAGCAGCGGCTTTTTTGAACGGAAATAATCGATCTAGTGTTCTCATAAATCGGATTCTAAAACGCTCAAAAGCACCAATTTTTCCGTTATTATTAGTATCGTCTTTTTCGATATAGGCTTTTTTCTGCGTAATCAATTCTTTCTCTGATTCTGGAGTCAGTCCGCAGGCGTTAAATTCGGCTTCATCATCCGTGATATTTGGCTCGTGTTCGTGTTTTGGATGATCTTTCATCAGCCAGTTTGCCATTACAGGAACAAATGTCTGCGAAAGCAAAAACGAAATTACCATAGAAAATCCAATGGCCAATGCCAACGGCAAAAATAAAGCTCCCGGTATTCCAACCATCGTAAATGCCGGAGCAAATACGGCAAGAATGCAAAGCAGAATCAATAATTTAGGCAGTGCAATTTCCTGACAGGCATCCCAAATGGCGAGTGCCTTGGGTTTTCCCATATCAAGATGCTGGTGAATATTTTCGATCGTTACGGTACTTTCATCCACCAAAATTCCAATTGCCAATGCCAGTCCGCTCAACGACATTAAGTTGATGGTTTGTCCGAATAATTTCAAAAATAAAACTCCCGAAATAATCGAAATAGGAATCGTCAGAATTACAATCAAGGCCGCTCGTCTGTCGCCAAGGAAAAGTAAAACCATTAAACCAGTCAAAACGGCTCCGATAATCCCTTCGGTAATCAAACTTTTAACCGAATTGATTACATAAACCGATTGGTCAAATTCATACGATAATTGTACATCTTCGGGAAGTGTACTCTGGATTTTAGGCAATTCCGATTTTAATTTCTGAACCACATCCCAGGTTGAAGCATCTCCCGCTTTGGCAATACTGATATAAACCGAACGTTTTCCGTTTACCAAAGCATATCCGTTGGTAATATCGGCACCGTCTTTTACAGTGGCAACATCGCCAAGTTTAAGGTTCTGAACACCGCCTTTAAACAACGGAATCTGCTCAAAATCCTTGATTTCTTTAATTGTATTATTAGTAGGCGTGAGGTAGTTTGTATTTCCAATCCTAACATTTCCGGATGGAGCCGTCTGGTTGTTCACGCGAATTGCTTCTACAATTTGATCGGGTGTCATATTGTGCGAACGCAGTAAATCAGGATCTACGTTGACCTCCACAGTTCTTGGGCTTCCGCCAAAAGGTGCCGGCGATAATAAACCCGGAATGGATGTAAAGGAAGCACGGACATATACGTTGGCTAAATCCTGCAATTCGTTATTGGAACGTATTTTACTGCTCAAGACCAATTGTCCGATCGGCAGCGAAGAAGCATCAAAACGAATGATAAACGGCGGTTGTGTTCCCGGAGGAAAAGCCGCCTGAATTCTATTGGACAACGAACTCAATTCGGCTGCTGCCTGAGCCATATTCGTATTTTCGTAATAGGTTAATTTCATAATCATTAACCCTTGAATATTCTTGGTTTCTACCGATTTTACGCCGTTGGCAAAAGGTAAAATATTCACGTAGTTTTTAGCAAAATAAGCTTCCATCTGGTCTGGAGTGTACCCTCCAAAAGGATGCGCAATGTAGATTACCGGCAAATTCATTTTCGGAAGTATATCTACTTTGATGTCTTTGATAGCACCAATTCCGAAGAAAAATAAACCGGCCACCAATACTAAGATAGAGATGGGTTTGCGAAGTGCAAAACGTATTAAATTCATTGGATTCTGTAATTAAAATTCATTTGTAAATAAGTCAAAATTGCCCGTGGCAGCCACTTTTAGCAAATACGACTGCCACACATTGTTGTTGATGATGTCGCGGTCAATTTCGGCACGATTTAGCGTAAACATGGTTTGCGTTAAATCGGTCAGATCAGTCAAGCCGTTTTTATATAAAGTTGATTTCTGCAGATACGCTTTCTGTGCCGCGTTGACTTGAATCGGAGCTTCGGCATAATTTTCCAGCGTGATTTTTATTTTATCATTTGCGAAAGTCAATTGCGATTTCAATTCTCGGTCCGCCTGATTGTATTCTTCCTGCAAAGCCTGCGAAACATATTTTTGCGCGCTTACTTGCTTGCTCATTCGGAACGGTGTGGTTAGATTCCATGTAATTCCAATTCCGACCAAATAATTAGAACGATCAGGATTCACGCCGTCCCAATAATTTTGGGTAAAAGCATTCTGATCGACAGCGTAGCCTGTACTAAAACCAGATGCGCGAGTCTGCATAACGCCAAACGCACTCATCGTTGGATAATAAAAACGTTTGTATAATTTGACTTGCTGATTGCTGTAATCGACTTTAGTTTTATACAACTGCAATAGCGGATGCAGACTGTCTGGCGCTTTTTCATCAAAAGCTAATTGTCTTGGAATCTGATTGACAAACAATGTATCGGTAACAAAATCCTGCGGAGCAACGCCCATCAAATCGACCAGTTTATTGTTTTGTTCTTTGACGAAATTTCGAGCCAGGTTCAAAGCAATTTTAGCTTTTGAAACTTCGGCAGTCGCCAATGTAGAATCCACTCCCGCCAATAATCCGTTTTTTACACGGGCTACAGCTGTCTTTTTGAAAACTTCGGCTCGTGAAAGATTCTTTTGCTGTGAAATCAATAATCTTTGGCTTGCCAATAAATTCAAATAAGCCGATGAAATTTTGATTTGCTGTTGGAATTTTTCCTGATTCAAATCTTTTTCCTTAATCTGTACATCCACTTTAGCCAAATTGATTTTCTCCTGTATTTTTCCGAAAGTGAAAAAATCCCAGTTCATGTTCACCAGATACAAAGCCCCAAAAGCGGCGTTCCAGTTTTGTTCCGGAAGAGGCAATCCGGAAGAAGCCACTCCCAAGCCACCAAAACCATACAGCGGTCCATTTTGTCCGTTGACGGTTCCATAATCCTGCTGTGCAGATAGGTTTAGATTTGGCAGATAATCGCGTTTGGATTGCTTCAGTGTTTCCTGCGAAGCATTGCTGTAATTGCTTTTAGCTTTTATAGAACCATAGTTTTCAAGACCTATTTTCAGCGCTTCTTTTAAAGACAAAGTTTGTGAAAAGCCGGAACTGGCAAAAATCAAGAAGAATAATAAAGTGATTTTTTTGAAATACATAAAAACTCAAATATGAAATGATGCTTCAAAATTATTCCTCTTAAGCCGATATATTCCTCCTTTAATGATGTAATACAGTTATAAATGACCAATTCAATTGGTCATTTAATGCGAATAATAATTAAAAAATTGTAGTTAATTTGTAAACTATTTAAGTATGAAAATGAACAAAAAGTTTAATGATATAATGGAGAATAAATGGTGGCAGGAAATTGCTGTCGTCACTTTTTCATTTACGATTTATACCTTGAAAAATGATTGGATGTTATTTAGTTCTTTCATTTCCATCTTGATGGGTATTTTTTTCTACTGCATTTTATACATGCACGCCCAATTCAACCGTTTTTTTATACTGCCTATATTATTCAAACAGCAAAGACCATTGACTTATATAGGTTTAACGCTGTTGGGAGCATTTGTGTTTTCGATAATTTTATATGAAATTACATATTTGGATATGTTTGCCAAATGCCATTTGTATCAAAACTCACATCAGCGAAGTTATGCCTATCAATTAGCGAGTGTTTTAGGGACATTGGTATGTATTTTGAGTCCGATAATCGTTTTTAAATTCTATAGAATCAATAAAAGACAAACAGATGAAACACTGCTTTTCAATCAAATGCAGCTGAATTCTCTGAAAGGGCAGTTAAATCCTCATTTTTTATTCAATACCTTTAATACGCTTTACGGAATCAGCTTAGAATTTCCAGAGAGAACTCCGGATTTGATTATGAAAGTCTCGCAGTTAATGCGTTATCAATTGGAAAGCAATAATAAACAAAGTGTTTCTCTAGAAGATGAACTGGAGTTTATTAACAGTTATATTCAGCTGGAAAAAGAGCGGGTTGGCTATCGTTGCGATATTACTTACGATTGCAAGATTGACAATGAAAATGCTTATAAAGTGTCGCCAATGCTGTTGATTGCTTTTATAGAAAATGCTTTTAAACACGGGACCTGTGCTATCGAAAAATGTTTTGTACGCATCATTATTACGGTCGAAAACGGTTTACTGCATCTGCATGTTGTCAATTCCATTCCGAAGAAAACGGATGTGGTTTCGACCAAAATTGGTTTGAAAAACACCATCGAACGTTTAAATCTGATTTATGGGAAAAACTATGAATTGGATATTAAAGATGATAAAAATACTTATATTGTAGATTTGAAACTGCAGCTTAAAAAGACTTTATAATGAAGGAACCAAAAAAATGCATTATTGTTGACGACGAACCGGCAGCGCATTATGTTTTGGCGAATTATATCAAGCAGAATCCGCAGTTAGAGTTGGTTTTTCAGGGGTATAATGGTATTGAAGCGATGGATTATCTTCGGGAGAATAAAGTTGATCTGATGTTTTTAGATATCAATATGCCCGAAATTTCAGGAATGGAATTATTGAAAATTATTCCCAACCATCCGAAAACCATTTTAACGACAGCATACTCTGAATTTGCATTGGAAAGCTATGATTATGGCGTGATTGATTATCTTTTGAAACCAATTTATTTTCCAAGGTTTTTGAAGGCTGTCGAGCGTTTTTTCTCCATAGAAATTATAAAATTCGAACCCGAAGAAGCTGTTGTCAATTCCATAAGCGTAAAAATTGACGGGTATTTGACAGACATAGAATTAGACCAGCTTTTATATGCGCAGAGTTTTGGCAATTATGTGAAACTGCATACTGTCAAAAGAACGTATTTGGCTTCGATTACTACCAGTGAATTAGAGAAATGTCTTCCTGAAAAAAACTTTATACGAATTCATAAATCATACATCGTAGCCATTGATAAAATTGACGATGCGGACAAAGATTTTGTTTTTATAAAAAAAGAGAAACTGCCTATTGGAATTACCTATAAAAGAGAATTAACAGATAGATTGAAAAATAAAATTTAGAAATAAAGTTGCTTACTAATTCAATTATTTCAAAAATGAAGCCTGCTGAGATTAATTTCCTGCGGGCTTTTTTATACGATTTTACTAATCGAATTTTTCCAGATAGGCAGATTTACTCCTTTAAAAATTAACCATAAACTAAGTGACAGTTCTGCAATAAAACACGGCATTAATAATGCAATACTTGAAAATTGAGGAGCAAGAAGCAGTGCAAAACTATTTGTAAGATAGCACAAACCCGCAATTGACATTAAAACTCCAATTGTTTTTGGAAAATAACCGGATTTAAAAAATAAATAGCCTTCGATAAGACAAACAAACCCAAAAAATATCAATCCGATTCCAAAACCAAAATCATGTAGTTTAATAAAAAGGTAGGACAATGAATGAAGTTGATCTGGGCTAAATGATTTTAAATACTCAGTATCTTTTAAGAAAAATAATGCTGCCAAAAGATTTAATTTATTGAGTACTAAAACTGCGGTCTGTATTAAATTAAAAGACAAATTGAGTAAGGCAAGTTTTTTGTTTACTGGTCTGAGCAGGTAATATAGAATTATCATTACAGGCAAATCACAAATATGCATAATCAAATCTGCACTAATACCCATTCGCCATAGAAATTCAGAATTCATGATATTGTCTGCAGTTGCAGCTGCGTTTCCATAAACAAGTAATTTATTTCGAACTAAAAGCTGGCCAAATATGCCCGCTACAATAATTAATAAATAAAGCATGCCTGCTATTCTTGCATAAAGCTGCGGTGACTGTTCGAAATTTTTGAGGGTTAGTTTCATATTAAGTATTTACTTAAGGGTATGACGATCGATATTGTAAATTGTTACCTATAGTTTTTAGAAATCTGTTATGATATAAGGGCATCCAAATTTTAAAATTGAAATTTGATAATTATTTTGATGAATTCTATAACGTACAGCTATTTTATAATTAGAACTTTATGAAATTGTTAATCACTGAAAATTAATAGTTTAAAAATTATAAAGTTATGGGAGATCATAAAGATTTACAAGACAGTTCTGCTGTTCAGAAAATAAAAGATTTAGCAGAAAATATAAAAACCTGTATGTTTTGCACATACAATGGCTGCAAATTGAATTCAAGGCCTATGTCTGCGCAAAAAATTGATGATGAAGGTAATCTTTGGTTTTTATCTGATAAAACTAGTGAGAAAAACTTGGAAATAGAAGCAAATTCTAAAGTTGAACTTTTCTTCTCAGAGCCTCACGACCAATTTTTGACATTGCATGGACATGCAGAAATTTTATACGATCGGGAAATTATAAAAGAGTTATTTACTCCAATAGTAAAAGTGTGGATGCCCGAAGGCGAAGATGATCCCAATTTAAGTGTGATAAAAGTAGTTCCCGATGAAGGATATTATTGGAACAACAAAAATGGGAAAGTGGCTGCAATCGCTAAAATGACTGTGGCTTTTATAACGGGCAAAACCATGGACGACGGAATTGAAGGAAATTTGAATTTGTAGAATTCAATAAAAAAGGCAGCTATTTTAAAAAAAATGCTGTCTTTTTTTATTTTAAAAAAAACTTCTTTTAAATTATTTTGTTTCTAACTCTTTTAGGAACTGATCAGCATCTTTTGAATCCCAGCCCATTGCAGTAATTATACTTTAGCTTTTTTAGCTTCGGCAATGAATTCTTCGCCTGTAAATTTACCTTCGGTACTGTAAAGAAGGGTTTCTTTTTCGTCCAAAAACAGAAAGGCGGGAAAGGTTTTTACGTTGTACTTTTTCATGAACTCTTTTCCAGCCGGTGTTTCAGAATCCATCATTAAATTGATGAAATTGCTGTTGAAAAAAGCAATCACAGCTGGCTCTTTTAAAATGGTACTTTTCATTTTATTGCAATGCGTAGACCAAGTGGCATATACCATTACAAAAATTGTTTTTTTGTACACTTTGGATTGTTCAAGTGCCAATTTGTAATCGTTTTGATAAAAAATAATTGAAGTTTCTTTTGGGACAGCTATACTTTGTGCTTTTGAAGTTATTGTTAAAAGAACAAAAATCAGGATGCAGACATGTTTTATAGAAGCTTTCATTTATTGATGATTTGTTGCTAATTTTAAAACTGCAATTTAATGTTTTTGGCTGTATTAAAACAAAGTTCCTTGTATTAATTGAGGCTGCGGATTGTTATTAAAAGGAAAAGTATCGATTACAAAAAACTGCTTTATGTCCTCATCAAATTGGCGTAAAACCACGCTGTTGCAAGTAAAATGCAGATCAATTTCAGTAAACAATTGATTGGCTTTTATTAGGTTTTCCGGGCTTAATCTTCGGGCGATTGAGAGATGCGGATTATCACTTTTTTTCATATCCTGAATTTGAATGGATTTGTTAAAAAGTTTCATGATGTGTTTTAAATCTTTTGTAGAATTGTTGTCGGGAGCTATAAAAAATGCACCGTTAGGGAAGGAACCAAACTCATTTAAAAGTACAGAAACAGGAACTAAGGAATCACATAATTTGATTATTTGTTTTTTAATAGATTCAATCGCAGTTTCGGTTGCTTTGAATTCGCAGATTGTAATGTGACCAACGGAGTTTTTGCTATTGTACCAGCCTACTTCGGCAGCCAATTGCTCTTTCATGGATTTAACCAAAAGCAGGATGTCTTCGGGAGGATGAATAACTAGTGAATAGAGTTTTTCCATTTGTCTTTTTTAATGTGTAAAAATAAATATTTCTGTCATTCAAGCTGGATATTTAGGAAAATTCGAAGATTAATTTTTCAAGCTGGTTAGTATTCTTATAAAAAGTAATGTCCGTTTCTGGAATAGGTGTTTAAAGTCTCATTTGTTTGTTTTTAACTCAAATACCAGCTAACTTAGCATGCTTTTATTTAAAAGGAAAAATCAATTTATGATAATTTTGTTTCGCTTTTTATGACAGATATTTATAAATTTTACTTATAATTGTATTTTCTACACTTTTAAAAAATAATTAATCTTTAAAATAACTTCACTTGAAGAATTTTGTACTCCACTTTGTACTTTTATTAGCTTTTTCTTTAACCGGTTTTTCGCAAGAGTACTCCGTTAAATTTCTTGATATATCAGATGGATTGTCTAATAATTCGGTTACGACAATTTATCAGGACAGTGATGGTTTCATGTGGTTTGGGACTTATGACGGATTAAATCGTTATGATGGATATAATTTTAAGGTGTACCGCAATAAGATTAATGATAAAAACTCATTGTCGTTCAATACCATTTATCATATAGAGGGAGATTATAAAAAAAATATATGGGTTGGCGGTGCAAACGGTGCCTGTGTTTTTGATAAAAGGGAATCTGTTTTTCATCCTCTTGCTTTTGTTTCAAAAAACAATACCACTCAAATTCTAAAAGATGTAGTTCATCAGATTAGATCTGTTTCAAAAGATCAGGTATTAGTAGCGTCACAAAATTTTGGGGTGCTTATTTATGAAAATGGTTCTTATACTGGAAAGCCTATTGGTCTTGGACAACCCCATAAACAACTATTAAACTATAATGCTACGGTTCTTGAAAATGATCCAAAAAATAACCGCTGCTGGGTATATGTAAGGAATGTGGGTATTTGTCAGTACGATTATAATTTGAAAAAACTGAAAGTAGTGCATCCCTTAACAATGGAAGTAAAATGCATGAAGCTTTCTGCAGATGCTCTTTGGCTGGGAACAGATGATGGGTTGTATTCTTTCGATACACGGACTAATTTGTTATCGTCTAATTATCTGCCGGTTATCTGTACGGTTTCGGATATTCGAATCGACAAGAAGAAAGAAATGTGGGTAACTACAGATGGAAAGGGTATTTATAAGCTGAAAGCTGGAATTAAGAAAGCGGTTCCATACAGTTTAGCCAAAGGCAAACAGTTTGTAAAAAGTAATTCGATATGGAGTCTCCATGAAGACGTTTCGGGAAATATGTGGATTGGTACTCTGCGCGGCGGTATAAGCATGATCGGTAACAGCCCAAAATATTTTAAAAATATTAGATACAATGTAAAAGACAGCGATCCTGCCGAAAATTTTATACTGTCTTTTTGTGAAGATGAAAAAAAGAATCTGTGGATAGGGACAGATGGAGCAGGTTTGAAATATTGGAACAAAAAAAATAACAGCTATACAATTTACAGCACTTCGGCGGTTTCGTCTCATAAAATCAGCAGTAATTTTATTACCGGAATAATAAGGGATAATAATAATGAAATCTGGGTGTCAACATGGGCTGGAGGTGTCAATCGCATTAATCCCGTAACTAATACTATTACCCGTTTTTCGTGTTACAACCCATTTACGAAACAGATTGAGAAAAACATCTGGTTTGTATATAAAGATTCTGATGGTGATATTTGGGCCAGTGCGACCAATGAAGGCTCTTTATATTTATTTGACAGAGCTAAAAACAGTTTTGTGCTTTTTAATAAAACCATAGATAATCTGCAGTGCCTTATTGAGACAAGTGATGGTAAGTTTTGGGGCTGTAATTATACGTCTTTATTGGCCATTGATAAAAAAGACAGAAAATATAGGAAGTTCCTCATCGGGAACCCTATAAGATGCCTGCATGAGGATAAAGACAAAAATCTTTGGCTAGGTACTCAAGAGGGAGGATTATTGCTGTTTGACAGGAAAACAAATAAGTTTAAAAGACTGACTACAGATGATGGTCTGCCTTCCAATACGATTTTGAGAATGCTCGAAGATAAAGATGGGAATTTATGGATGAGCACATATAACGGAATCTGCCGATTTGATAAAAAAAGCAAAACATTCAGAAATTTTTCGGTTAATGATGGGCTGCAAAGTAATCAGTTTAGTTTTAATGCCGGTTTAAAATTGTCTACAGGTGAATTTCTTTTTGGAGGAATAAATGGTTTCAACTCCTTTTTTCCTGAGGATATAAAAGATTTTAATCAGAAGAATAATTTACTGCTTACCGATTTTTACCTAAACAATCAGCCTATCGAAGAAAGTAAGAACGAATTTATTTCGGAATGGGCTTCGGGCAGAATCAAACAGGTGAATCTGCCTTACGATCAGACTACATTATCAATAGAATTTGTGGCATTGGATTATAATAATGCCGATAAAATAAATTATGCCTACTACTTAGACGGCTGGGATGACCGCTGGAATTATGTTGGACAAGCCCGAAAGGCAAATTATGCAAAACTGGCAGCGGGCAAGTATGTTTTTAAAGTTAAAACAACAAATTTTAAAGGAGGCTGGAACAAAGAAGAAAGCCTTATTACGGTTATTGTCTCACCGCCGTGGTATAGATCCTGGTGGGCGTACAGTTTTTATTTATTGGCGGGAGCAGGAATTATTTATGGCTACATTCGATACAATAAAAATAAAGAAAAATTAAAGTATCAGGTAAAAATCGCTGAATTAGAAAGAGCCAAAGAAAAGGAAGTTGCCGAGAAGCAGTCATCCATGTTTACGTATATCTCTCATGAGTTCCGTACGCCTTTATCATTGATTATAAATCCATTAAAAAAGGCTATCAAAACAGGAAATACCGAAAATAATTCTTCGGTAGGTGATTTAGTGATTGCCCATAGAAATGCGAAAAGGCTTTTGAGTTTAGTAGATCAGCTGCTGCTTTTCCGTAAAGCTGAAAATGATGCTGATGAACTCAAGATGTCTGTTATAAATGTCAATAATCTTTGTTACGAAATCTATCAGTGTTTTGTGAATCAGGCGAAGGATAAGAATATTGATTACACTTTTCAGATCCCGGAAAGCAATATTGAAATAATAGGCGATTACGAAAAAATCGAAATATCATTGTTTAATTTGATTTCTAATGCTTTCAAATTTACCGCTGCTGGAGGAGAAATCAGCCTTAATTTATCGGAAACAGAAAGTGATGTAATCATAGAAGTTCTGGATAACGGAACTGGAATTGCCACCGATGATTTGGAAACTATTTTCGAGAAATTTAAAAGAGTGAATTCTAAAGTACCTGTTGGAGGCAGTTCTGGTTTTGGAATCGGACTTTATATTGTTAGATATTTTGTCGAAAAACACAAAGGAACAGTCAGCTGCAACAGTGAAATAGGAAAAGGAAGCACATTTAAATTAACTTTTTTAAAAGGGCAGGATCATTTTGAAGAACTTGACATTAATATAGTTGCTCCAAAATTAAGTCCGCTTGTCGAAGAATTAATGGCAGACGATTTTGAAGAGATTGTTGATGTTGCCGTGCCATCAGTTTCTGAACAGGAACTGCACAAAGTGATGCTGACAGATAAACGCACACTTTTAATCATAGATGACAATACAGATATCAGGAATTATTTAATTAGGCTTTTCTCGGAAACACATATAATTTATAGTGCCGATAATGGGGAGGAAGGCTTAAAACTGACTAAAAAGCACATGCCGGATTTGGTCATTAGTGATATCGCTATGGATGTCATGGATGGTCTTGAATTATGCCGAAAAATAAAAGAAAACAGCAGTTTGTCACATATTCCAGTGATATTGCTAACTGCATCCAAAAATCCTGAAACACATCTGCAGGGAATAAGCGATGGAGCAGATGATTATATAACGAAACCATTTGATGATGATCTGCTTGTTGCCCGTGTTGAATCATTATTAAAAAGCCGAAGTAATTTAAGATCCTACTTTCTGGACAGTATTACTTTAAAAGAGAACACTCAAAAAGTTCCTGCTGAATATCAGGAAATTCTAAAAAAATGTATTCTTATTATTGAGGCTAATATTCACAAACGTGATTTTACAATTAAAAACTTTGCCGCCGAGATGGGAATGAGCCATAGAACGCTGTATACTAAAATTAAAATCATTTCCGGACAAACCTTAAATGCATTTATTCGTTCCATTCGTATAAGAAGAGCGGCAATGCTAATGCTTACCGAAAACATGAATATTGCTCAGGCAAGTGTTGAGGTAGGTTTTGAAGATCCAAAATATTTCAGGCAGCAGTTTGTTAAGCTCTTTGGGATGACACCATCGGAGTATATCAAGAAATACAAAAATTCTTTTAACTCCGATTTGAATATTATTAATTAAATTCCAGGTGTCTGTTTTTTATACAAATGCTTTAAGGAGTCTATATTTGATTTTTGTATCTAAGGCGGTATTCCCTCGGTGATATTTCCATTACTAATCTAAAAGATTTTGAGAAATGAAATGGATCATAATATCCCAGATGATAAGCAATCTCTTTTATTTTCATGGTGCCGAATTGCAAAAGCGAACAGGACTTTTGAATTTTTAATTGGTTATAATAATCCATAGGAGTAAATGATGTTTTCTCTAAAAACAAAGAGCCAAAATAGGAACTCGAATAACCGACATATTGGGCGATATCGTGCAGTGTGATTTTTGCTGTCAGATTATTTTTCATATAAATAATGCTTAGAGGTATTATGTCTAAAACCTCAGTGTCAGCAGTTTTTATTTTTAAAAATTGATCAGTGTATTTTATACTGGCGACAAAATGCTGTAAACAAATACTGGAATACTCAAGGTTATCAGGGTTAAACCCCATTTCCAGATTTTGATAAATTTCCTCGAACAGGTTTAGTCTGTCAGATGATCTGCTGTCGTTAAGGTTTAAAATTTTTCCAGAAATAGAATCATGTAAAGAGGTTGATGTTCCTTTAAAATGTAACCAATAGATGCTCCAAGGTTTTGATATTTCTGCTTCGTAACTATGTGCTTTGTGTGCGGGAATAATAAAAGCCTGATCTTTACTAAGCGAGAACTGTTCGTTTTCAAGAGTTATAAATCCTTTTCCGTTTTCACAGTAAATAAGGATGTTTTCAAGTGCGCCTTTTGATCTTTTTCTAAAATGATATTTTGCATTTGGATAATAACCAATATGTGTAATGAAAGCATTTTTTGTCAATTCATTCACCGATTGAAAATTACGTACGCTATACGGAACAACGATTGCTCTTTCACCTTTAAAACCATCAGCTATGTGATCCATGTCAATTATAATTTTTCAAAAAAATAAAACCATTTTCCGAAGTATTAAAAATCAAATTTAAGAAATATTATGGTTAAATATAAATTTATCTAAATCATGAAAATTTACATATTACGTAGTTTCATGACTTAGTATTGATCTCTAGCAGGCAACAACTGGTGGTTTATTTATATGTTGTATGTGCTATGAGTGTAGTTTGTATTTATTTTTAGCTTAAAAAATACATTTATCATAAAAAATATCTTTTATTATTTTTAGTATATCAAGCATTTTTCAAAAATCGTTGTTTTATACATGTTTTATATAAATATTACATTTCTGCAACCAAATGAAGCGGCGACATTTGTAATGTTAAATTAATTTAAAAATTGAATATATGAGTAAGTATAATTCTTCTTATCTGCTGTTTATTGCATTAGTTTCAGCCATGGGCGGATTGCTTTTTGGATATGACTGGGTTGTAATTGGCGGTGCGAAGCCTTTTTATGAAGTTTTTTTTAATATTACCAATTCGCCTTCAATGCAGGGATGGGTAATGGGAAGCGCAATTTTGGGATGTTTGTTAGGCGTAATGATCTCAGGCAGTCTGTCTGATAAATACGGAAGAAAACCTTTGATGATTGTTGCGTCCATTTTCTTTACACTTGCAGCAGTAGGCACAGGAATGGTCGATACTATTGAGTGGTTTATTGTGTGGAGAGTTGTTGGAGGTGTTGGTATTGGTATCGCATCCAATCTTTCGCCCATGTATATAGCCGAGATTGCGCCTGCTGAATCCAGAGGGAAATTTGTTTCAATCAATCAATTAACCGTTGTTATAGGAATACTGGCAGCTCAGATCGTAAATTGGTTAATTGCAGATCCAATCGTAGCAGGCGCGGATATTTTAAATTCCTGGAACGGACTATGGGGCTGGAGATATATGTTCTGGGCTGGTGCTATACCGTCTGTTGCATTTTTTGTCTTGATATTAGTTATACCTGAAAGTCCGAGATGGCTTGCCAGTCAATATAAGTATGATAAAGCAGCATCTATCTTTTCAAAAATTGGAGGAAACGCTTTTGCATTAGAACAAATAGAACAGCTAAAATCAAGAGTTGGTGTTGTCAAAGAAAAAGTGAATTATAAAATGCTTTTCGACGGAAAAATGCCTAAAATTCTTTTATTGGGAATTGTTATCGCTGCCTTTCAGCAATGGTGCGGAATTAATGTGATTTTTAATTATGCTCAGGAAATATTCTCTGCTGCAGGTTATGGTGTTTCGGATATTTTATTCAATATCGTTATTACGGGTTTAACCAATGTTATATTCACATTCGTAGGAATGTATTTCGTTGATAGATTGGGAAGAAGAACATTAATGCTTTTCGGATCAATTGGATTGGCTTCTATTTATGCTTTATTAGGCGCTTGTTATTATTTTGAAGTTACAGGTCCTGCAGTTTTAGCGCTGGTTATTGCAGCAATTTCATGTTATGCAATGACATTGGCACCTATTACTTGGGTGGTTCTTTCCGAAATATTCCCGACAAAAATACGAGCTATGGCAATGGGTGTTGCTACTTTCTCTCTTTGGACAGCCTGTTTTATTCTTACATATACTTTTCCGTTGCTAAACAGCAGTCTGGGATCGTACGGTACATTCTGGCTTTATGGAATTGTATGCTTATTAGGATATCTTTTCCTTCGTGTCTATCTGCCTGAAACGAAAGGAAAATCACTGGAGGAAATTGAAAATGAATTGACAAAATAATATAGTTAAACAAGATGAAGAATATAATTTTAGATGTAAATCAATCCAATATAATTAATGAAGATTTACTTCCAGGACAATCAATAAATGAAAACGTGCAGGACGAAAAAATCACGGCTTATTTGATACAGTCAACCGTTAACGAGGACGGCGTAGTGCGAGTTTGGGAAGAAGATGTTTTACTGCCTACGTACCAAATAGGCGAGGAAGAAAAAAATCCAATATTCCTTGAAAAACGAGTGTATCAGGGAAGTTCTGGTGCAGTATACCCGTATCCTGTGGTTGAAAAATTATCTGATGAGAAGTTTGATAAGTCCTATCACGCTTTATTTTTAGAAAATAAATATATAAAAATAATGATTCTGCCTGAATTAGGAGGCCGTGTTCACATGGCTTACGACAAAGTAAAACAGCGTCATTTTGTGTATTACAATCAAGTAATTAAACCTGCGCTTGTAGGACTTACAGGACCTTGGATTTCTGGCGGAATTGAATTTAACTGGCCACAACATCACCGTCCGAGTACATTTTTACCAACAGATTACAGCATCGAAGAAAATGAAGACGGAAGCAAAACCGTTTGGTGCAATGAAGTGGAAAGAATGTTTAGAACTAAAGGAATGCAGGGATTTACACTGCATCCTAATAAGGCTTATATCGAAATTAAAGTAAAAATATACAACCGTACCGCATTTCCTCAAACGTTTCTTTGGTGGGCAAATCCTGCGGTTGTGGTAAATGATGGTTATAAATCGGTTTTTCCGCCTGATGTTAATGCCGTATTTGACCACGGAAAAAGAGATGTCTCTAAATTCCCGATTGCGACTGGTGAATATTACAAACAAGATTATTCTGCAGGTGTCGATATTTCTAAATATAAAAATATTCCGGTGCCAACATCTTATATGGCGGTGCAGTCCAAATACAATTTTGTGGGAGGTTATGAGGATAATGTGCAGGCAGGATTACTGCATGTGGCCAATCATCATGTATCGCCGGGGAAAAAGCAATGGACTTGGGGGAACGGCAATTTTGGTCTTGCTTGGGATAGAAATCTAACAGACAAAGATGGTCCGTATATCGAATTAATGACGGGAGTTTTTACAGATAATCAGCCTGATTTTTCTTGGTTGCAGGCTTATGAAGAGAAGTCATGGGTACAGTATTTTATGCCGTATGCCGAAGTGGGTTATGTAAAAAATGCTACTAAAGATGCCATCATAAACATTGAAGTTGAAGGAAACGAAGCTGATTTAGTTTTATACACAACAAGTCTTTATGAGAACTTAAAAATAGAACTGAAAGACAAAGAAAATACTGTTTTGTTTCAGGATGAAATTACCATATCTCCTGTAAATCCGTATAAAAAAACAGTTTCAATTGGAGATATCAAATCAGAAAATTTAGTTTTTACAGTTTATACTTCTAACGGAAAAATTTTGGTTCAATATCAGGAAGAGAAAGCCGAAATAAAACCTGTTCCAGATCCTGCAAAAGCTGCGCTGGATCCAAAAGATATTGCGTCGATGGAGCAATTGTATTTAACTGGATTGCATTTAGAGCAGTACAGACACGCTACTTACAATCCGCTTGATTATTATTTGGAAGCCTTGAGCAGAGATTCGAGAGATGTAAGATGTAACAATGCTGTTGGTCTTTTGATGCTGCGAAGAGGACAGTTTGAAAAAGCGGAAGCCTATTTTAAAACCGCAGTTGAGGTTTTGACAGAGAGAAATCCAAATCCGATTGATGGAGAACAGCTTTATAATCTGGGTTATTGCTTGAAATTACAAGGGAAATTCGATGATGCTTATAATTCTCTTTTTAAATCGACATGGAATGCTGCATGGCAGGATGCTGCTTTTTACGCATTGGCTCAAATTGACAGCATTAAAGGAGAATGGACAGAAGCTTTAGAGCGAGTAGAATCGTCACTTATCCGTAATTGGCACAATCACAAAGCTCGTCAGATGAAAGCTTCTATTTTAAGAAAATTAAATAGAAATGAGGAAGCTTTATCGTGGATTGAAGATTCGATCAAAATCGACCGCTTCAATATGGGATGCCGTTTTGAAAAATATTTGATTACAAAAGAGCAATCAGTATTAGATGAAATGAACACCATAATGCGTCAATGGTCACATGGATATATAGAATATGCACTGGATTTTGCAGGAGCAGGATTGTTTGAGGAAGCAGGCCAGTTGTTGCAGGAATCGATTCAAGATAATGGTGAAGTTTATCCTATGGTGTATTATGCTTTAGGTTATTTTGCTTCGATAAACGGTGATATTAATAAGGCGATTGAGTGGTATAAAAAAGCTGCTGAGCAGTCGCCCGAAAAATGTTTCCCAAATCGAATTGAAGAAGTAAACATTCTGCAAGATGCTATTAAATTAAATCCTGAAGATGCAAAAGCGCCATACTATTTGGGGAATTTTTGGTATGCATTCCGTCAGTATGATGATGCAGTAAAATGCTGGGAATTGTCGTATAGTATAGATGAAAAATTCCCTACCTTGTTAAGAAACCTTGCGCTTGCTTATTTTAATAAAACAAATAATAAAGCTAAGGCTCAGGAAATGTTGGAAAAAGCATTTGCTTTAGATACTACAGATTCAAGGATTTTTATGGAGCTCGATCAGCTTTATAAAAAAATTGGTAAATCTCCGGAATTCAGATTGGAGGTTTTAAATCAATATCCAAATTTAGTCGAAGAGCGTGATGATTTATGTATTGAACGCATTACGCTTTATAATCAGACAGTTAAATATGCTGTTGCAAAAGAGCTGATCTCGAAACGAAAATTCCATCCTTGGGAAGGCGGAGAAGGAAAAGTAACCGGTCAGTATACTTTGTGCAGAGTAGAATTGGCAAAAAATGCAATTTCAGAAAACCGTTTTGCAGAGGCATTACTATTGCTAAAAGAAACCGAATTTTATCCGCATAATTTAGGTGAAGGCAAATTGAAAAATGCCGAAGAAAATGAGGTGTTTTATTATAAAGGATTGGCCTACAAAGGTCTTGGTGATTTAGAAAACGCTACTGCAAATTTTGTTCAGGCAACGCTTGGTTCTCCAGAACCTGTTCAGGCATTTTTCTACAACGATCAGCAGCCAGATAAGATTTTTTATCAGGGACTGGCTTGGCGTGAATTGGGAGATGAAGACAAAGCCCGAAGCCGTTTCAATAAACTGTTGGCACATGGAGAAAAATATTTATTCGAAAAATCAAGAATCGATTATTTCGCAGTTTCACTTCCGGATTTAGCAATTTGGGATGATGATTTAAATATTCGTAATCAAGTACATTGCTATTATGTGATGGCTTTGGGACACAGCGGATTAGGGAACGAACCTGAATCTGAGATATATTATCAAAAAGTAAAACAATTAGATAGTAATAAACAGACCTTTCGTAAATAGAAAGCTGTTGTTTGCGATATCATAATTATAAAATTTAATCAAATGAAAATCAAACATATCATAACAGCTGTTTTGTTATTAGTTTTTCTCTCTTCATGGAACTCAGGAGATAAATTGATAATGAATATATCTGGCGATTGGACCGTTCAGCTAGACAGCACCGATATTGGACTTAAAAACGGTTGGCAGAATATGACTTTTAAACAGCTAATGAAATTGCCTGGAACTACAGATGATGCTGGTCTTGGAGTTGCTAATAAGATAAAGCCAAGTTTAGAGAAGCTCCAAATGAAACATTTAACTAGAAAGCACAGTTATCTAGGTGCGGCCTGGTATACACGTGAGATCTCAGTCCCAAATAATTGGAAGGGAAAAGAATTCATATTGAAGCTGGAGCGTGTAATCTGGAAAACAAATGTTTGGATAGATGGCAAAGAAGTGGAGACAGAACAAAACAGCCTTATTGCGCCTCATTATTTTGATCTTTCCAAATATCTAACAGCCGGAAAAACACACCGCATAACAATTCGTGTTGATAATCGAAAACTATTTGATATCAGCGTAGATAATATGGCTCATGCTTATACCAATGAAACGCAGATTATTTGGAACGGCATTATAGGGAAAATGGAAATTGAAGCTTTTGATGCTGTCCGTATTGCAAATCTGCAGGTAAAACCGGAGGTTAGTTCAGGAAAGGTAAAATTAGCATTCACTCTTAATAATAACACCGCAAAAACAGCAAAAGGAGTTTTAATAATTACTGCCGTAAATAAAAAAAGTAAAATTGCAGTTGAAGCACTTCAAAAAGAGATTCAAATCAAAGCAGGGGAATCTGTAGTTGAAGTTGATTATAATATGGGCAAAGATGTAAAACTTTGGAGTGAATTTTCGCCTGAATTATATGAATTAAAAGCGGAGCTAAAGACAAGAAAAAGCGTGTCTCAAATATCTGCTGATTTTGGAATGCGTAGTTTTTCTAAAAAAGGATCAGTTTTGACTATTAACGGTCAGCCTGTATTTTTAAGAGGAACGTTGGAATGTGATATTTTTCCGCTTACTGGGCATGCGCCAATGGACAAAGAAGGATGGCAGAAAGTATTTGGAGCAGCTAAAGATTGGGGATTAAATCACTTGCGTTTTCACTCTTGGTGTCCTCCCGAAGCCGCGTTTGAAGTTGCAGATGAAATGGGATTTTATCTGCAGGTTGAATTACCTGTTTGGACGCTAAAAATTGGAGAAGATCCAAAAACAACTGACTTTCTATATGCCGAAGCAGAGCGCATGATAGCTGAATATGGTAATCATCCTTCTTTTTGTATGTGGTCGATGGGGAATGAATTACAGGGAGATATGACGGTTTTGACAAAATTAATGAATAGCTTAAAAGCGAAAGATGACAGACATTTGTACACCACAACTTCTTTTACTTTCGAAAAAGGGCATGGCGACTGGCCGGAGCCCGAAGATGATTTTTTCATTACGCAATGGACGAAAAAAGGATGGGTTCGCGGTCAGGGAGTTTTTAACAGCGAATCACCAACTTTCAATAAAGATTATGTCGCTTCTGTAGAAGGAATGACCGTGCCTTTGATTACGCATGAAATCGGACAGTATGCTGTTTATCCAAAAATTGATGAAATTTCTAAATACACAGGTGTTTTAGACCCGATCAATTTTAAATCGGTTAAAGAAGATTTGGAGCGTAAGGGATTAATCAGCAAAGCTACCGATTATACTAAAGCTTCAGGGAAATTAGCTGTAATACTTTATAAAGAAGAAATAGAAAGAGCTTTGAAAACGGCAGGAATCAGTGGTTTTCAATTATTGGATCTGCATGATTTTCCAGGTCAGGGAACAGCTGTGGTTGGTCTTTTAGATGCTTTTTGGGATAGTAAAGGGTTAATTTCAGCAGAGGAGTTCAGAGAGTTTTCAGCTCCGGTTGTACCGCTTATGCGTTTTCCTAAAGCAACTTTTACAAACAATGAATCTTTTACGGCTTCTTTGGATGTAAGTAATTATTCTGATAGCAGTTTAAATAATCAGGAAATAGAATGGAGTGTTTCTGATGATGATTCAGTGATAGCTTCGGGAAGTACAAAAGCAGCAATTGCAATTGGATACAATCATAAAATTTTAGATTTAAATGAAAGTTTGCAAAAAATAACCAAAGCATCCAAATTAACAATTAAAGTAAATTTAAAAGGAACAAGTTATAGAAACCAATGGAATATTTGGGTTTATCCGCAGAAGCAGACTATTGATTACGGAAAAGTAGTTTATACCAGAAATCTTGATGAAGCATATAAATTACTTAAAGAAGGCAAAAAAGTATTGTTAAATCCTGAGTGGAAAAAAATTAAAGGGATAGAAGGGAAATTTGTTCCTGTATTCTGGAGTCCTGTTCATTTTCCTAAACAGGCAGGAACGATGGGGGTATTGTGTAATCCTTCACATAAAGCTTTGGCCGATTTCCCTACAGATATGAATACCGATTGGCAGTGGTGGGATTTAAATGTTAACTCAACTACGTTAATTATTGATGTTATAGTTGGAGGCAGTCCTATTATAGAAATGGTAGACAACTTTGCCAATAACCGCAAACTAGCTTCGCTATTTGAAGGAAGCGTAGGGTCAGGAAAATTGGTAATAGCGTCTTTCGATTTAGCTTCAGATTTAGATAAACGCCCAGTTGCCAAACAGATGCTGATTTCTATTCTTAATTATATGAACAGCGAATCATTTAATCCTGCAGTAATCAAAAATCCTGAAGTCTTAAAGTCAATCTTGGAAGAACAAAAAGAGAAAGGCAAGGAAGGCGCTACCAGTATTTATTAAATAAAAAAAACAGAAAGATAAAAGTGTAAATTTTAATATAAATAAAAACCTGTTTAGATGTATTCCTCAATCAGAAGTATATAAAATTGAAGGTTTTATCAAACAAAATCCACATTATTGAAAAATTATGAGAGTATTAAAAATAACAGTAGCATGTCTGATTTTTTCAGGGTTGTTAATTTTGTCATGTTCATCCGAAGTAAATCCTGCGCCACCACCAGTACCTTTGAGTGTAAGAGAAATTAAAATTGACTTGAATCAGGAACTCCAAACTATGGATGGTTTTGGAGCATCAGACGCTTGGCGTTGTCAGATGGTTGGGAAAAATTGGCCAATTGCAAAAAAAAATGCTATTGCCGATTTACTTTTTAGCAAAGAAATTGATGCAGCAGGAAACCCAAAAGGAATTGGATTGTCAATTTGGCGATTCTATTTAGGTGCAGGCAGTGCAGAACAGGGATCCAATAGTAATATTTCAGACGAATGGCGTAGAGCAGAATGTTTTCAAAAACCAGACGGTACTTATGACTGGACAAAACATGCAGGACAACGATGGTTTTTGCAAGCAGCAAAGAGTCGTGGTGTGGAAAAATTTTTAGCTTTCACTGTGAGTCCACCAGTGCAAATGACAGTAAATGAAAAAGCTTTTTCACCTCAGAAATTGAATATGAACATTAAGCAGGGAATGTTACAGAATTATGCAGATTTCTTGGTGAACTGTGTAGACAATTTGCAGCGAAATGAAGGTATTACTTTTGATTATTTAAGTCCAATAAATGAACCACAATGGGATTGGATACCTGGAAGCAACGGTCAAGCAAGTCAAGAGGGAACACCTGCAACGAATGAAGAGATGTATGATTTTGCGAAGCTATTATCGGAAAAAATGAAAGCAAAGGCATTAAATACAGAGATTGTTCTTGGTGAAGCTGCTCAGATTAATTATTTATATGAAAATGTTAATGGAGAAAATAGAGACGATCAAATAAATGCATTTTTTGGAAGTTCATCGGTTACAAGTATTTCTCAATTGTCCAATGTAAAAAAAGTGATTTCAGGGCATAGCTATTTTACTTCTTGGCCAGTAAATGATATGATAAGAAATCGTGAAAAATTAAATTCTAGAGTTAAGCAAATGGGAGGCTTGAAATATTGGCAAACTGAGTACTCCATATTAGAATCTGGAATTAAGGAAATCCCAGGAGGTTCAGGCAATCAAAGAGACCTTGGGATGAATACGGCCTTATTTGTAGCGAGAACGATTCATAATGATATTGCAGTCGCAAATGCTTCCTCATGGCAATGGTGGACAGCGCTTAGCAGATACGACTACAAGGATGGATTAGTGTACTTGGATAATGGAGCAGATAATGGTCTTAGTACTAGTGTAGCTGCAGATCCTAATTATTGTAAAAATGATGGAGTTTATCATGATTCCAAATTATTGTGGGCTTTAGGTAATTATTCCCTTTTTGTTCGTCCAGGAATGGTTCGTTTACAAATTCCTAATCAAAATGCAATACTAGCATCTACCGATGTGATGTTAACTGCATATAAGGATTCATCCAAGAAGAAAGTAGTTATTGTAGCGGTCAATTATAGTTATTCAGCAAAATTATATAAACTTGATTTGAACAGCTCATTAAAAAATAATGAATTAACTCCATATGTCACTTCGGAAAATTCCAATTTAAAAAAAGGAAGTGTTGTGAAAAGCGACAAGTTTGAAATACCTGCACGATCCATAGTTACGTATGTTGGGGAGTATAATTAATTAATTGATTGTTTTTTCTTCATTTAAATACAGCCTTTTCAATTTTATTAATTTAAACTATCATGGTACGAATTTTACTCTTTAAAATGTTTTTAGATTAAAAACATTTTATAATAAATCTAAAAAAAAAGATGTTTCAAGGTTCGTTGATTTTGTTTTAATGATTATACCATTTGGAAATATAAAATAATCCAATTCTATGATAGTAAAAAGGTATTTAAGTTGTTCCTTAAACGTTTGAGTTATAAAAAGAGAGTTTTTAAATGGAAATTACATATTGTGTAAAAAAATACTATTATTTTTTTATTGTTGGTAAATTTTAATCATAAATAATGGTTAATTGCAAATTTGACCTCCTTTTTTTTCCAATTTACCCCTCATAAAACTTTGGAACTAATCATTACTTTGCACTTATAGTTACTACAACGTTATATTATTATCAATTTAATAAGTTTTGTAACTGCATATTTAAAAGTATGCTAAATCAAAATAAAAATCGTTTTCGTAATCTGTTATGGATTCTGGATTGCTTGCTAAATTTTCTTTATAAAGAGGAGAGATTAGAAAGAGATAAAAGGAATACTTTATTAAAAAAAAATATTTATGCCACCCTGTTAGTAATATAGTTGTAACAGCCCAGCGAATATTTTTTTTTCTTAAAATGAAAAAATGTAAAATAAACACTTATAAATAACCAAAACCTAACAATTAATCTAAAAACCGTATGACAAAAAACAAAAAAGCATTTCCTTACTGCAAAAAACTATTGCACAATATGGAGAAACATTTAAAATCAAAAAAATTATTTGGATTCCATTAATAATTATTTGATTTATCAAATCCGACAAAAACAATCCGTCTTGTTTATGTTTAAAAATTAAAAAAAAAAGAAAACCAACAACTAACCTTTAAAATTAAAGAAATGAAAAAAATTAAATTTTTATTTTTTCTTGCTTTTTTTGCAGCCCTTTTTACGGGATGCCAAGATGATAATGAAGATGATTTTCCTGCTTCAGAAAAACCTACGCTTGTTGTAGGTACTACAGAAATATATGGTGCACCTAACAGGAAGTTTGAAATTAAAGCCGCTTTGGCAGATGATTTAGGATTAAAAAGCGTACGCATTCAGATACCAGAATTGTCATTAGACAAAGTAATTGCATTTGCAACAGAACCTTTGGTAACATCTTATGATTTGAGTTACTTTTTTGAAATTCCTTCAGATAGAGGATCATCCGAAGCTTTCAAAATAAAACTGACTGTAACTGACGTTTCAAATGGAACAGTTGAGCAGGATATTAATCTGCGTTTAGACGGAGAATTTGATGCTCCTGCCATATCGATGATAACTCCAAAAGAAGGAGCTGTTGTCTTATTGTCAACAAGCAATCAAATGCCTGTAAATTTCACTGTTAATGATGATTCAGGAATTGATTTTGTTCAAGTAACATGTCTTGCTTTGGGAATCAATGAAGTGTTACAGTTAACAGGTTCACCTCAATCCTATACTTTCAATAAAACATATACACTGCCGGTAACTGCTGCTAATTATGTATTGACGATTACTGCAAAAGATAAATTTGCGATTCCAAACACAGGGACATTAAATATTAATGTGGTTGCTACCAATGAGTATCCTGCAATTTATTTATGTGATCAGCCAAAAGGAACAAATCTTACTACTGATGCAGTAGGTGTGCCAATGTATTTCCATGACAAAAACGGACAGGATTTCGAATTTAAATATTATGCAGATGCTGATAATAAAGAAGTTTATTTCTTAGGACAGGAGTCTGATTTTGCACCACACTGTTTTGGATTGGACGGATCAGGAAACTTGAAAGATGATGTTGCTTCTGCACCGATTGTTTTACCAACAAAAGGATACTATAAAATTAAAGTGAATCCAAATACATTGGTTTATACTGTAGAGAAATACACGCCATCTAGTAAAGTTTGGGCAGATATTGCAAACGGATTATGGCATGATGACGAAGCACTGAGAAGACCTTTTGTAAGTGTCTGCGGAGGCGGAATCAAAGATGCTAACTGGGATACTTGGAATGGATGGGTTCAAACAGGACTGCATTTGGCAAACAATCCTAACAATCCATACCAGTTAGTGGGTGAGTATACGCTTACTGGAACTATGGAAGCAACATTTACAGGACAATGGTGGAACCCTTCATGGAGATTAATTAAGAATGGTATTGCAACGATGTCACCGGGTGAAAACGGTAATGCTAAATATCCAGCAGCTCCAGGTGTGTATAAAGTTATTGTTGATACGGAACTAGAGAGGGCTTTCATAACAAAAAAATAGTTTGTTATTATCTTGTTATAACATTAATAAATAAAATATCTTAATATGAAATATAGATTTATATGGTTATTTATAGCCGTGTTGTGCAGTGCAGCAACATTTGCGCAGATAACAGTAAAAGGGACTGTTAGGGACAAAAGTGCCTTGCCGGTACCAGGTGCAAATATTATTGTAAAAGGAACAGGAACTTCTGCGTCCACTGATTTTGACGGTAAATATTCTATAGTAGTGCCAAATAAAGATGCGCAGCTGCAGTTTTCTTTCATCGGTTTTACATCCAAAATAATTACTGTTGGAGACAGGACAGCACTTGATGTTGTCTTGGACCAAGTGGGACAAAACTTGGAAGAAGTAGTAGTTGTAGGTTATGCAACAGTGAAAAAGAAAGATGTAACCACTTCTATTTCTTCTGTAAAAGGAAAAGAACTTCAAACAATGACTGTGGGTAACGCTACCGAATCATTGCAGGGTAAAGTTGCCGGAGTTCAAATTACAGGACAAGGAGGTCCGGGAGCACAGCCAAGAGTATTGATTCGCGGTATCTCTACTATCAATCTTAGCACCGACCCTCTTTATGTTGTGGATGGTATTCCAATGGGAACCAGTATCAACTTTTTGAGCAACAATGAGATTGAATCTATGGATGTACTTAAAGATGCTTCTGCAAGTGCAATCTATGGTTCTCGTGCTTCAAATGGTGTAATTCTTATCACAACCAAAAAAGGTAAAATAGGAAAGCCAAAATTCAATGTTGATTTGAGTAATGGTTTTCAAATGATGGATAATCCTTATAATATGGCAGACGCAGAAGGGTATGCTAATATTATGAACAAAGCGTATACTAATGCTGGATATTCTGAGTATTTGCCAAATGCAGAACAATACAGAGGAAAAACTACCGATTGGTGGGGTGCAGGAATCAAAAAAGCTTCACCAGTAAGAAATGCTTCTATAGGTGTAACTGGAGGTTCTGAGAAAAATACGTATGCAGCAAGTTTGAACTATTATAAATCAGATTCCTTTTACGGAATTGGAGGATGGGAAAGAATTACAGCAAGAATTGCTAATGATTTCAAATTTTCTGATAAAGTTTCTGTTGGTATTACTTTAAATCCTCGTTTTGAAACTTGGGGATCACCAGGGAACTGGGCCGATTTTGATAAAATTGATCCAATTACGCCAATTTACAAACCGGCAGATCAATTAGACGGTACTGAAAATGAATACAGTATTTATGCACGTTCTCCTTCATACGTATGGAATCCAGTTGCTTCTGTAGCCAGATATGATGATTATACAGATATGTATAATTTGAATACTAATGCTTATCTGCAATACGAACCTATCAAAGGTTTGGTTTTCCGTACACAAGGATCTATTGAAGTAGGTGATAAAACACAAAGTATCTTTAGACCTGATTTTGTAATTGATGCAGCTCACGAAAAAGCAGAAATTAATAGTGTTGAAAGAAAAAACACTACTAATGTAGATTGGACTTGGCAGACTACGGCAACGTATTCAAAAACATTTGCCGAAAAACATAGTACCTCATTAATGGTAGGTGCCACAATGGAGGAATACAATGGAAATGATGTTTGGGGTTATGGTGAAGGTGTTCCAAATAATTCAGATTTGATGAGAGAGGTAAATGCTGCTACAAAAAACCGTAACAGTGGCGGTAACAGCTGGTCTAATTCATTAGTTTCTTATATCTCGCGTCTGTCTTATAATTACGACAGCAAATATTATCTGACAGGTACTTTCAGACGTGACGGTTCTTCAAAATTTATGGAGAATAACAAATGGGCAAATTTCCCATCAGTATCAGCCTCTTGGAGAATTTCGAATGAAGGATTTATGGAAAATTCAAAATCGGTGATTAACGATCTTAGATTAAAAGCAGGTTGGGGTAAAGTTGGTAATCAAAGTTTACCGGCATCCGTTTACCAGTCAAACATTGGCCAAGGTTATTATGTTATTGGAGGTGAAGTTGTTGATACTTCGTTTCCTTCTTCTATGGCAAACAAAGATATCAAATGGGAAACAGTAGAAGATTTCAATATTGGTCTTGACTTTGGACTTTGGAAAAACAAAATTTCAGGGACATTAGAATATTATGAGAAAACAACAAATGATATGCTGTTCCTGAAACAATTTCCAACCTACAGCGGATTCCCGGGATATTCAACTATTTGGACAAATGTTGGTTCAATGAAATCGAATGGTATTGATTTGCTTTTGTCTTATAAAGACAAAAAAGGAGATTTCTCTTATGGTGCTGATTTTACTTTTACTACTGTTAATGTGGAAATGATTTCTTTATCTGCTGACGGAGAAAAATTATACGGATCAAGTAACAGAACTTTAACTGTTGAGGGTGATGTGCCCGGATACTATTATGGATATGTTGCTGATGGTTTGTTCCAAAATCAGACAGAATTAAATTCTCATACTGATGAACACGGGACTAAATTGCAGCAATACGCACAAGTTGGTGATATTCGTTTCAAAGATGTAAACGGTGACGGTAAACTGGATGATAAAGACAGAACAAAAATTGGTTCTCCGTGGGCTGATTTCACAATGGGAATGAACTTCAACTTTGCTTACAAAGGGTTTGATCTGATTGCTAACTTCTATGCAAGCGTTGGAAATGAATTGGTAAACCAGAATATTCAGGATTTGTATAATGGTGCAAGTTTAACTAACAAAGTAAACGGACTTGAAGATATGGCTTGGCATGGTGAAGGAACATCTAATTATGTACCGCGTTTGTCTAAAGATGATAATAACGAAAACTATACAAAATTCTCTTCTTTGTATGTTGAAGACGGTTCTTATGTACGCATGAAAAACCTTCAAGTTGGATATACTTTCCTTAATCAATTTGGACTTGACAGACTAAGATTGTCTTTGTCAGGACAAAATTTATGGACATGGACTAACTATACTGGTGTAGATCCTGAAGTTGCAGGAGGTGTTTTAGGTTCTGGATTTGGCGGATGGAATTATCCAGTTCAGCCAACAGTTTTGATGGGTGTTAATGTAGGATTTTAATAATAAACAGATATGAAAAAAATAATAGTATCGATAATAGCATTTTCATTATTTGCAGTTTCCTGTGAAGATTTTATAGATAAAGAAGCAAGAGGAACACAAACCTTGGAAAACTATTTTCAAACCGCAAAGGAATGCGAAAATTATGTAAATGAGTTAACGCACAGATTGTTGCTGTCAAATGACTGGTATGCATTACTGGCGCCAAGATTGACAAACGAAACAGCGACCGATGATGCCTGGATGGGTAATACAGGACAGGACAGCGGTGCTTTCAGACCATGTGCGCAGTACATTGTTACACCTGAGAATATGGGATCAATGAACAGTATTTATACAGCTCATTATTATACCATTCAATCAGCTAATATTGGTTTAGAGAAAATGGTTTTATCACCGCTTTCTGATGCACAAAAAAATCAATATATTGGCGAATCGCTGTTTGTACGCGCCTATTGCTATTATGAATTGGTAAATCTTTTTGGTGCTGTTCCATTGTACACTACATCTCTTGGAACTGGTGATTTGAAATTAGAGCGCAGTCCTGCTAGTGCTGTTTATGCACAAATTGAGGCCGATCTTAAAGAATCTGCAGCAAAGTTAGAAGGTATTACGGTTAATAGAAATGGAAGAATAAACAAATGGGCAGCATATGCTTTATTAGCTCGTGTGTCTTTGTTCCAAGAAAAATGGGCAGAAGCAAAACAATATTCAAACAAAGTTATTGCGGAAGGACCTTTTGCTCTTGAAGCAAATTTCTTGAATATTTGGAATGTAAACAATCACAATGGTGTAGAATCAATTTTGGAGGCTCAATCCTCTTCTGTACAGGATAAAAATTTAGGGTCTATGCTGCCAACTTTCTCAGGAGCAAGAGGTGAAGACAAGAAAAATTTCCCAAGCAATGATGCGAATGATGTTATTGACGGTTGGGGATGGTGTATGCCAACCAGCGACTTAGAGAATGCTTACCTTTCTGAAGGTGATGTAATACGCCGCAGAAGTACCATTACCAAATGGGGTGAAGCTGCTTATGGTGATGAGGTTCTGAATCCAACTCATAAATTTAGTTTGAATGATAATAAATCAGGACGTATCTGCCGTAAATATTATATTCCAATTGCTACACGCCGTTCATTGGATAAAAAAGATGGAAAATTGCCACTGAATGTACCGTTGATTCGTTTGGCAGAAATGTATTTGACAAGAGCAGAGGCAGCTTACCAATTGGGTGATGCCGGAGGAGCTTTGGCAGACATCAATATTATTAGAGATCGTGTAGATCTTGATCCTAAAGTGGGTCTGGCTGGTCCAAATTTATTACGCCAAATCTACAAAGAACGCCGTTTAGAATTAGCTTTCGAAGGTTTCCGTTTATTTGATATCCGACGCGAGAAAGATCCAAGCACAGGAAAACCAGTTATAGAATCTTTGATGGGAGCAAACGGAACTTTTGTTAAATACAACTTGAGTTCTACTGATCCTTATGAGACTACAAATTTAAAAGAAGCTCAAGATAAAGGAATCAATTTCAATCCTGCTAAAAATCTATTGTGGCCAATTCCTCAATTGGAAATAGATTTAAGCGGTGGTTTAATCACACAAAATCCTGGTTACTAATATGAGTAATAGTAAAAACTATAAAGTAAGCCTGCTGTTTGCAGGCTTGCTTTTAATCAGCTCACCGTTCATTAGCTGCAGTTCTTCTGATAATACAGATGATTCACCACCGGTTAATTCTACAACAAGAGAGTTGAATGTGAATCTTGATGCAAATCTTCAGACGATGGAAAGTTTTGGAGCATCGGATGCCTGGCAGTGTAATTTTATTGGAAAAAACTGGCCTCTTGAGAAAAGAAATCAGATAGCTGATCTGCTGTTCAGTAGAGGAGTTGACGCAGAAGGAAACCCAAAAGGAATCGGATTATCATTATGGCGTTTTAATCTTGGTGCAGGAAGTGCAGAGCAGGGTGAAGCAAGTGATATAGGAGATGAATGGAGACGTACAGAATGTTTTACTGCCGATGGTGTAACTTACAACATGAGCAAACAGGCAGGGCAGGTATGGTTTATGAAAGCCGCTAAGGAACGCGGTGTTGAGAAATTATTGGCTTTCGCCAATAGTGCTCCTGTTTATTTAACAAATAATGGTAAAGCACACGCAAGCATTAAAGAATTTTACAATCTAAAAGATGGTAAAATGCCTGACTTGGCCGATTTTTGGGTGAATTCAATTAATAAACTAAAAACTGAACACGGTCTTACAATAGATTATATCAGCCCTTTCAACGAACCGCAGTACGAGTGGGACGGAACAAGTCAGGAAGGTTCTCCGGCGACTAATGCCAATATATACAGTTTCGTATCTGTTTTATCTCCAAAATTACAAACGAAAGGACTTAGTTCTCAGATTGTTGTAGGTGAAGCAGGAGCTTATGAACCATTGTATAAAACAGTGACTGGTTCAGCAAGCAGATCAAACCAGATTGATTACTTCTTTGGCGTAAATTCTACTAAGAATATTGCTTCAATGAGTAATGTGAAAAAAACAATATCTGGTCACAGTTATTGGCAGGCTTGGCCTTTGAGTACGCTAATTTCTTCAAGACAGGCAGCAGCTTCAAAAATAATGACAACTCCAGGACTTAGTCTTTGGTCTTCAGAATATTGTGTTCTTGAAAGTCCGGGAACTTCTGAATTACCGGGAGGTGCCGGAGGAGGAAGAGATTTGGGGATGCAGTTAGCACTTTGGACAGCACGTATTGTTAGTACAGATATTGCAATTGGAGGTGTTACCTCATGGCAGTGGTGGACAGCAGTAAGCCGTGGTGATTATAAAGACGGTTTGATTCACGTAGACGATGGAGCGAGTAAAGGAGCAGGAAATGCTGATTACTGCAAAAATGACGGTTTCGTTAGAGAATCTAAAACACTGTGGGCATTAGGAAATTTTTCATTCTTTGTAAAACCGGGAATGGTAAGAGTTCAAATTCCAGGTTTGGATAATTCGGCAGCAACAAACGATGTTATGCTGACGGCTTACAAAGACGAAACCAATAAAAAACTGGTAATTGTAGCTGTTAATATCAGCAGTACCGCCAGAACGTATAAATTGAATCTTACTGGAGGGGCTTTGACTAACAATAAATTGGTGCCTTATACAACTTCAGAAGCTAAAAGTTTGAAAAAAGGAATTGATGTAGATGCGGCAAGTTTTGAGATAGGAGCAAAATCAGTTGTAACATACGTTGGTACCTACAAATAAAATATTTTTCGGATAGAACTTTGTTTTGTTTTTTTTACCCCTAATTTCATGAATTAGAGTTGTTAGGGGCAAAAAAAGACAGGAAAAAAAGATATATAATTAGCTTATTGTACATGCTATTTGTGAGATGCAATTTGCATGGATCTAAAATAAGTGAAAAACAATTAACAATCATGAGGCAAAAATATTTCCTATTAGGGGTTTTATTGTTAGGATTTGGAATAATAAACATAAATGCACAATCTAGCACAAGTGATAACTTAATAGCACAGCCTATTACAGATAACACAGTGCCATTTAGTGTTTTGGATAACGGTATTTCAGCTCCTGTTACATGGGGACTTGATACCGCTTGGCCTGATGAAAATAATATGCGTAGAGGTGTATCTTTTATGGGCAAAGAAAATGTTGATATTGTAAGAATATCATTTCAGCCTACTCGTGAACTGATTAATGGTGAATTTCAAAGTGGAAATTATGTAGGAGCGGATGGAAAAACGTACAGCAGTCAAACAGATTGGCTGGACAGACGTCTTGCTCTTGTGGCTTTAACAGGAGATAAAACAAAAGTGGCATTCAATTGTGACCATCCTTTTGTAGCCTCTTGGTTTAGTCCTGGAGATCGTACTGTTTATGCCAAACGCTGGGAACAGCTGATTTACGCAAGTACAAAATATGCTCAGGAAAAAGGGAGAACCGTAGTATCTGTAGCACCCTTTAATGAACCAGATAATGGATGGGGGCAAGGTACTATTTCAAACTTTAATGATATTGCTGCTCTTTTAAAGAATAATCCTTATTTTTCTGGTATCCGTGTTTCGGGTGGAAATACGCTGAATTGCGATCTGGCTCATAATTGGTATGACCCATTAAAGTCTAATTTAGATGAAGGAAACACCCATCAGCTTGCTGGTGGATTTGATGGTTATGCAAGCTTTTTTGAGAAAGTCCGAAGTGATGGCAAGCATGCCGCCGCAGATGAATTACACAATGTAATGGAAGCAATTGTTGGTATCCAATATGGTATGCAGACTGGAATATGGTGGGGTACTGCCGAACTTGCAAGAGGTGAATTTGTAAAAGCAAGCCGAAACGGAAAACGATTGGCCTATGCAGAAAATCGCCCAAAGTGGACAGCTGCCGCAGTTTATAAAACAAGCCAAGGCAGTGTACAGGCATTTGGAGGAACTTCTGAAAGACAGGCAGAATCCACTTCGTACCGTTTTATATCAAAAGACAAAGAGGTTTATTTTGATGGTTATGGGCCACAGCGTGAATATACGATGCAATTGCCAGGAGGAACTGGCTACCAAAAGGGACAAACCAATGCCGAAAGAGTTGTTAATATTACTTGGGGTGATGATATTCAGCCTGTTATTAATGGCCGTTATATAGTAGTAAACCGCAAAAGCGGAAAAGTATTGGAAGTAGAGAATGGCTCTTATAATGCAGGCTCAAACATTCGGCAATACAATTATAATTCAAGTGCAGCATATCAGCAATGGAATGTAACTCCAGTCGATTCTAGGATTGGCGGTGATTTTAGCTATTTTACAATAACTGCACAGCATAGTGGCATGTCTCTGGATATCTATAATTTTTCGTTAGAGGATGGGGGAAATATTGTCGTTTGGAACGATCTTAAAACTGCAAACCAGCAGTGGTATTTGGATTATGCTGGAGATGGATGGTTTTATATCCGCAGCCGATTCAGTGCAAAATGTCTGCAGGCTGCAACTACAGGCGATAATATTGAACAATCCGAAAAATCTGGCGGGACTCAGCAGCAATGGCGTTTAATCCCTATTGGTGTTCCTATAGATTTTGTATCCCCCAGTGTTCCAAGTAATTTGACAGCCACAGCTAATGCAGCATCAATTCGGTTAGACTGGACGCCTAGTATGGATACAGATGTTGCTGGTTATACAGTTTTTAGAGCTGAATCACAAGGTGGATCTTACAATACAATAGCTCGAAATATAAAAACAGTTTCTTTTGTTGACAATACGGCTGCTGCAGGGAAGGCTTATTTTTATGTAATCAAAGCAGTAGATAAATCGTTGAATCGTTCTGTTTATTCAAATGAAACTTCGGCTGCAGCCACAGGCAGTAAAGATCTTATAGCACATTTTCAATTTGATGATAATACATTAGACAAAAGTATTCAATTAAACCACAGTGCTTCATACGGAGATATTGCCTTTGTTGAAGGAAAAACAGGCTCAAAAGCAATTTCGCTGAAAGGCACCAATGGCTTCCTGCAGCTTCCAGCAAATGTGGCTAATCATGATGACATTACCATTGCATCATGGATAAATTGGAAAGGCGGAAATCAGTGGCAGCGAATTTTTGACTTTGGAAATGGTGTGGATGAAAATATATTTTTAACTGCCAATGCTAACAGTGGTAATTTACGTTTTGTAATCAAGAATGCAAATGGTGAGATTCAAATGGAGACTGACAAGTTAGCCACCTCTACCTGGGTACATGTTGCTGTAACAATAAGTAAAACACAAGGTTTAAAAATGTATGTCGATGGTAAATTAGTAAAACAGCTGGATAACTCCACTGTCAGCCCAAATGATTTTAAGCCAATTCTTAATTATATCGGACGTAGTCAATATACTGCGGATCCATTATTCAATGGTTATATAGACGATTTTAGAATTTACAATTACACATTATCTGATAACGAAATAGCAGCTCTTGCTTCTAGCAATTTAGGTGTAGATTCTAATAGCGGGTCGGCGAACGTGTCGCTATGGCCAGTTCCTGCGAATGAGGTGCTATCTATGGGGCTTGCCGAAATGAATAGTACTGCATCAGCTCTTGTTGTATATGATATGCAGGGAAAAATTGTTATGAACAGAACGTATAGTAATAGTAAAAATATTGAACTGGATACTTCAAATCTTCAATCTGGCACTTATATACTGAAATTAAAAAATGCCGAAAAATCAATAGTCAAACAATTCATTGTAAGGCATTGATTTTAGATCAGATTATGATATTTTTTACAGATTATCCCGCAAGTTAATAAGCAAAATCTCCTGCCGGTTATCGTAAAGCTTATCATAGTTATAATATTAATATACAAAGAATAAAAAAAAATGAAAAAAGTATATGTCCCGCTTTTATTGTTAATGAGTTCACTGTTTTTTGGACAAAGAACCGCTGTAATCAGCACCGATAATGTAATGCAGACGATGGATGGTTTTGGGGGTTCGGACGCTTGGAGATGCCAATTTGTTGGGAAAAATTGGCCTGACCAAAAAAAGAATGCTATTGCCGATTTATTGTTCAGTAAAGAAATCGATGCACAGGGAAATCCAAAAGGAATCGGGCTTTCTATCTGGAGGTTTAACCTTGGAGCAGGAAGTACGGAGCAGGGAGAAAACAGCAAAGTTTCCGACGAATGGAGAAGAAGCGAATGTTTTCTTAACGCTGACGGAACTTATGATTTCTCCAAACAGGAAGGACAGAGATGGTTCTTGCAGGCGGCCAAAAAACGGGGAGTAGAAAAATATCTGATTTTTACAAACAGCCCGCCTGTTTCTATGACAAACAACGGACTTTCTTTTGCAACTCAAAAAAATAAACTGAATCTGAAAGAAGGAGCAATTCCAAATTTCGCCGATTTCTTTGTAAAAAGTATTCAAGGATTAGAGAAAAAAGAAGGAATTAAGTTTGATTACGTGAGCCCGATCAATGAGCCTCAATGGGAGTGGATGGCCAATAATGGCGATAAAAATAGTCAGGAAGGAACACCGGCGACTAATCAGGAAATTTACGATTTGACAAAAGCGCTTTCGGATAAACTGAAAGCCCAAAAAATGAGCACCGAAATTGTTATTGCCGAGGCGGGACAAATCAACTATTTGTATGAAAATGTAAATGGTGAAAACCGTGACAATCAGATTGATTATTTCTTTGGTAATTCAAAAACCAATATTTCAAAATTACCGAATGTAAAAAGTACCATTTTGGGGCACAGTTATTTTACAACTTGGCCTATTGATAAACAGGTTTTAAGCCGAAAATTGATTGCTGCAAATGTTAAGCAGCATCCGGGTTTAAAATACTGGCAGTCGGAATACTGCATTTTGGAAAACCCCGGTGAAGCTGAAATCCCTGGCGGTTCTGGTGGAGGAAGAGATTTGGGTATGCAGACAGCTTTGTTTGTTGCCCGCTTAATTCACAATGATATTGCAGCTGCCAATGCGTCTTCATGGCAGTGGTGGACATCACTTACCCGTGTAGATTATAAAGACGGCTTGATTTATCTCGATGACGGAAAAAGCAAAGGCGGAACAGCACCTGATTATGTTAAAAATGACGGAGAATTCCATGATTCAAAACTGCTTTGGGCTTTAGGAAATTATTCATTGTTTGTGCGTCCAGGAATGCAAAGAATCGATGTTCCTAATCAGGATGAATTGGGAGCTGCAAATGATGTAATGTTGACAGCTTATAAAGATAATGCAAATAAAAAACTGGTTGTTGTTGCTGTAAACTGTGGAAAATCAGCTCAGAAATATAAATTTGATTTGACAAAAGGAACGCTGAAAAACAATGAATTGACTCCGTATGTTACCTCAGAAAATTCAAATTTAAAAAGAGCTGACATTCAGAAGATTGATAATTTGGAAATTCCAGCGAGATCGGTTGTCACATTCGTAGGGGAATTTCAATAAGTTTATTTCAGGTTTCAAAGTTTTCAGGCAATGAGATGATTCATAATCTGTAGACTTTTTTCAAATGTTGGTTTGTTTAGATATATATTTTCAGGTATATTTACAAATGTATAAAAGACACTTATTTAATGAGCGACTTCTGCAAAAAATCAATATTTAAACAATTACAATAAAAATAACATTAATGATTAGAAATAAATTTCATAAAACGGCAGTTTCTGCTTTGTTTTTTTTGATGATTGGCCACATTGTGCAATCCCAAACTAGAACCGAATTCCATAGATGGGCCCCCCAACCGCCTATGGGATGGAACAGTTGGGATTGCTTTGGGCCTACAGTTACTGAAGCTGAGGTAAAAGCAAATGCCGATTATATGTCTAAATATTTAAAACCGTATGGCTGGGAATATATTATAGTCGATATCCGATGGTATGTTGGGAATGACAAAGCACACGGATACAATGAAAAAGATCCAGATTATGTGATTGACCAATATGGACGATTTATGCCTGCAGTAAACCGTTTTCCATCCGCTGCCGGAGGAAAAGGATTTAAGCCGCTGGCTGATTATCTTCATAAAAAAGGACTGAAATTTGGAATTCATATCATGAGAGGCATTCCAGTAATTGCCGTAAAGCAAAACATTCCGATAAAAGGCACTAAGCTGACGGCAAGGGATATTTATTCGGATAAAGACCAGTGCAGCTGGCTTCGCGATATGTACACCATAGTTCCTGGAAAACCTGGAGCTCAAGAATATTACAATTCACTTTTTGAATTATATGCTTCTTGGGGACTTGATTTTGTGAAGATTGATGATCTTTCGTCGCCTATTTATTTTGAAGGCGAAATTGATATGATCCGCAAAGCGATTGACCGTACAGGACGTAAAATTGTGTTAAGCACTTCGCCTGGCGAAACTCCTATTGCACATGCCGACCACGTTCAGAAAAATGCCAATATGTGGCGTACCGTTGGCGATTTCTGGGATAGCTGGGAACAGTTAAAAGATCATTTTGAAGTATTTGAACGTTGGAATAAATGGCGTTCTTTTGGAGCTTATCCTGATGGCGATATGCTGCCAATGGGGCGTATTGGCATTAGGGCAGAAAGAGGAAATCCCCGCATGACTGCTTTTACTAAGGATGAGCAATATACTTTAATGACCTTATGGACAATTTTTAAATCACCATTAATGTTTGGAGGGAATCTCCCGGATAATGATCCTTTCACACTTTCATTATTAACGAATAAAAATGTTCTAAAAGTTCTTAACGAAAGTATCAATAACAAGCCTCTTTTTACAGATAAAGACAAAGCGGCTTGGATGGCAGATGAGCCGGGAACAGGAGCTAAATATTTAGCCGTTTTCAACACAGCCGATCAGCATTTGGTTACCGAGGAAAAAGCACTTTGGAATAGCGGATTACTCACTAAAACGACTCCAGGTCATAGTGCTAAGGTTGATGTTGCTATTTCGGGAGCTAAAAAACTGTATTTGGTTGTAAATGATGGCGGCGATAAAACCGATTGGGATCACGCCAACTGGATTGAACCAACGCTTTATAATGAAAAAGGTTCCATTAAACTAACTGGTTTAAAGTGGATAAAAGCAACATCAGGCTGGGAAAAAGTAAAAGTTAATCAAAGCGTATCAGGAAATGCACTTATTGTAAATAAAGTTAAATATGATGATGGGATTGGTACGCATTCCAATTCAATTATAGAATTTGATGTGCCGGAAGGTTATACTCATTTTAAAGCAACTGTTGGTTTGGATGAAGCTTGTGTAAGCCAAAATACGGGAGCATCAGTGAAGTTTTTTGTATTCACAGAAAATCCTTCGGGAGCTATGCCTCCATCAAGTGCAAAAATCCCAGTGAATCTAAAAAGCATTGGACTTACTGATGAATATATAATCACCGATTTATGGTCAGGAAAATCGCTTGGTAAATTCTCGGGTGAGTTTGCAACAGAAATTAATCGTCACGGAGCAGGTTTGTATAAAATTGTCAAAGTATCTAAAAAGTAAATCTTATTAAAAAAGCATGAACTATAATTCGAAAATAGCTTCCACAAAAAGAAATGCGTACCAATGCATTGTTATGTTGTTGGTATTCATAACTCTGGGAACAGTCAATGCACAGCAGGCTTCCAAAAAGAAATTTGCGAAGTCTGAACAAAAGAGTTCTAAATTAAAAACGACAGCCTATTTATTTGCCTATTTCACTGGTAATTCAGGCAATGAAGAAGCAATTCGTTTTGCTGTAAGCAATGACGGCTATAATTTTAGAGCATTAAACAGCAATCAGCCGGTAATTGATTCTAAGCAGATCAGTTCAACCGGAGGTGTGCGCGATCCACATATTCTGCGTGGCGAAGATGGCAAAACATTCTACATGGTTGCTACAGATATGACTTCGGACAAAGGCTGGGATTCTAATAGAGCAATGGTTTTATTAAAATCAACCGATTTGATAAATTGGAGTTCGGCTGTTATCAATATTCAGAAAAAATATCCAAACCAAGAGAATCTAAAACGCGTTTGGGCACCGCAAACCATATATGATGCCAAAAAAGGAAAGTACATGATTTATTGGTCAATGCAGCACGGAAACGATATTGACAAAATTTATTATGCTTATGCCAATGCAGATTTTACTGATTTGGAGACGGAGCCTAAGCAATTGTTTTTTAGCCCAACAAACGGCGCGTGCATCGATGGAGATATTGTTTTCAAAGACAATAAATACCATTTGTTTTTCAAAACCGAAGGAGCAGGAGCAGGAATAAAAGTTGCGGTATCAGATAAGCTTACAGAAGGTTATGTTTTGAGAGATAAATATGTGCAGCAGACCAAATATCCTGTAGAAGGCGCAGGCGTTTTCAAATTAAACAATTCCAAAGATTATATATTAATGTATGATTTGTATACCAAAGGAAAATATCAGTTTACAAAAACGAATGATTTTGAAAATTTCTTCGTGATTGATAATGCAGTTTCGATGAATTTTCATCCGCGTCACGGGACGGTTATGCCAATAACAGCAAATGAACTGGCACGTTTGGAAAGCAAATGGGGAAGTGCAAAAGATATTATGAGTTCTTCTGATGCTGACGCTGTTAAGAAAACGAATATAAAAACAGACGGCGACGCAAAACATGTTCATCTGCCTGTAAAATGGGGAACAAATCTAGCATCATTCAAACCTGATTTTACAAAATTTGCAGGAGTAAGCGTTGAACCAAAAACAGCTCAGGATTTTACAAAAGGCGCTGTGAAATATACGGTTACAATAGAAGGACAGCCAAAAGAAACTTGGTCGGTTACAGCTTCAATTGCTAATAATCCTGCTTTGAACGGTTTTTATGCCGACCCCGATGTCATGTATTCTGAAAAAACTTCTAAATATTATATTTATCCAACAAGCGATGGATTTGACGGCTGGTCTGGAACTTATTTCAAAACATTCTCTTCGCCTGATTTGGTGAATTGGACAGATGAAGGAATTATTCTGGATCTCGAGAAAGACGTTCCTTGGGGAAATAGAAATGCTTGGGCTCCTTGTATTACGGAGAAGAAAATAGGAAACACTTATAAATATTATTTTTATTTTACTGCTGCTCAAAAAATTGGTGTTGCTGTTGCTGATAAGCCAGAAGGGCCTTTTGTAGATTCTGGAAAACCATTGGTAGACAAATTACCAGCTGGAGTTTCAGGAGGGCAGCAGATAGATCCGGATGTATTTACTGATCCTCAAACTGGGAAAAGCTATTTATACTGGGGCAATGGATATATGGCCTGCGCCGAACTTAACGATGATATGATTTCGATCAAACCCGAATCAATCAAAGTGATGACTCCGGATGATACTTTCCGTGAAGGAACTACGGTCTTTTTTAGAAATGGAAAGTATTATTTTTTATGGTCAGAAGAAGATACCCGCAGTGAAAATTACAGAGTTCGTTATGGAATTTCCGATTCTCCAATTGGAAAAATCACCATCCCGAAAAACAACTTAATCCTAGCCAAAAACAAAGAAGCTGGAATCTTTGCAACAGGTCATAATTCAATTCTTCAGATTCCCGGTAAAGACGAATGGTATATCGTATATCACCGTTTCAATTATCCAAAAGGAATTACAATGGGGGATGCTGCTGGATTTAACAGAGAAGTCTGCATTGATAAAATGGAGTTTGATAAGGACGGAGCAATCCTTTTTGTAACACCGACTCACGAAGGAATTAAGCCTTTGAAAAAGTAACTTTTTCAGAAAAAAACATGATGATTTAATTGAATAGAGGAACTCTCTAATAGGCTTTTTATGCAAAAAAAATAAAGCTTTAGCATCATAATCGAATGAATGAATAATTAAAATAAATACACAATGACTATTAAAAAACTCGCATTGCCAATTCTTATTTTTTCCTGCCTGTCTGCTTTCAGCCAGATATCGTTTGGGGATTCCAAAAAAATTAATGACAACTGGAAGTTTACTTTGCAGGATACTCCAGATGCGCAGAACACAGCTTACAATGATGCTAAGTGGCAATTTGTAAATGTTCCTCATGACTGGAGTGTTGAAGGAAGATTGAGCCCTACTTTGGCAAGTTGTCAAGGTTATTTGCCAGGCGGAATAGGATGGTATCGAAAAACTTTAAATATTCCTCAGAATAAAAAAGGCGAAAAAGTCTATTTATATTTTGAAGGCGTGTACAACCGAAGCGAGGTTTTTATTAACGGCCATTCTTTAGGGAAACGCCCTAACGGGTATATTTCTTTTGCCTATGATGCGACTCCTTTTGTAAAATATGGAGAAGATAATATTATTGCTGTACGTGTAGATCATAGTAAAAGTGCTGATTCCCGCTGGTACACAGGTTCGGGTATTTACCGAAATGTTTGGGTGGTGTATTCAAATCCAGTGCATATTGCGCAATGGGGTGTTTATACCTATCCGGAAGTTATTAATGGAACTGGAACTTTGAATGTAGAAGTAGCTTTGGAAAATGGTTCAGCTTCAAAAACAAATCTTACTGTTGTCAATGAACTTGTAGATAACAGCGGAAAAACAGTTGCTAAAAGTTCTCAAAAAGTTTCTGTGGAAGCTAACAAAGAAAATAAAGCGACAGTCAAAATAAACGTAAAAAATCCTCAATTATGGGATATAGAACATCCAAATCTGTATCAGTTGAAAACAACTGTTTTAAAGGATGGAAAACAAATCGACAAAACGGTTACAGCAACAGGTTTTAGAAACTTTACTTTCGATGCTAATAAAGGTTTTGCTCTTAACGGAAAATGGATGAAAATGAAAGGAGTTTGTTTACACCATGATGCAGGAGTTTTAGGATCTGCAGTTCCTAAAGAGGTTTTGAAATCAAGATTGGAAACTTTAAAAGAAATTGGTGTAAATGCCATTCGCACGAGCCACAATCCTCAGGCTCCCGATTTTTATGCCCTTTGTGATGAATTAGGAATCTTAGTACTTAATGAAGCGTATGACGAATGGGAGTTTGCTAAACGCAAATGGTTAGTAGGATGGAATGTAGGAACTCCTGGTTTTGAAGGGTCGAATGATATATTTGTTGAATGGGGCGAAAAAGATTTGGAAGACATGGTACGCCGTGACCGAAATCATCTTTCTGTATTTGGCTGGAGTATTGGTAATGAAGTGGATTATCCAAATGATCCGTATTCTCACCCCGTATTGGATAAAGGAAAAGAAGGTTTCGGACAAGCGGCTTATGGCGGTTACAAAAAAGATGCACCAGATGCTATGCGTCTTGGAGGAATAGCCAAACGTCTTGTAGCAGCTGTAAAAAAATATGATAAATCTCGTCCAACAACGGCTGGATTGGCTGGAGTTGCAATGTCTAATGAAACAGAATATCCGGGAGCTTTAGACATTACAGGATACAATTATACTGAAAGTAAATATGCTTCGGATCACAAGAAATACCCAAACAGAGTAATTTTTGGAAGTGAGAATGTTCACGATATGGAGCCTTGGCTGGCTGTAAAAAATAATGAACATATTTTTGGACAGTTTTTATGGACTGGTATTGATTATTTGGGTGAATCTAATGCGTGGCCATCAAGAGGATTCTATTCAGGATTGGTTGATCTTGCCGGAATTATTAAGCCAAGAGGATATTTCCGTCAGTCATTATGGTCAGAGAAACCAATGATTTATGCAGGAACTTACATAAGCAATAACGAAAAAGAACTTTCTAAAGACGCTTGGCCTATTTGGAATAACTACAATGACGGACAATTAATCAGAGTGGTTTGTTATACTAACGCTGCCAAAGCCCGCTTGGAATTAAACGGAAAAGTGGTTGGCGAAGAGAAAAAATACGATGAAAAAACAGGTGTTATTTATTGGGACATTCCTTTTGCTCCAGGAAAATTGGAAGCAATCGGACTTAGTGATGATAACAAAATTGTGAGCAGATATTCAATTGTTTCTTCGCAGCAGCCTTCTGCTTTAGTGATTAATGAAAAAAATATCAGTGTCAATAAAGACGGCGTTGCCAAAGTGATCGTGCAGGTATTGGATGAAAAAGGACTGCCTGTAATACTTTCTGATAACGAAATTACTTGTACAATAAGTGGTTCAGGTACTTTATTAGGATTAGAAGCTGGAAATAACAGCGACATGGGCGATTATACCGATAATGTTCAAAGAGCATTTCACGGACATCTTGTAGCTTATATTCAGGCAACGGGTAATGAACCTATAAAAGTTAAGTTTACCAGTACTTGGTTAAAACCTACAGAGGTTACTATTCAGGTAAAATAAACTGCAGATAACAAAAGTAATTTCAAGTTTAGTTAGTTAGTAAAGGCTGTTTCTCACATGGGGAGCAGCCTTTTTTTATGGATTTTTATTAAGTAAAATATCACTAAAAGTGGGTATTGTGCAAATTAACAAGATAGTCTAATATTGTACAAATTATATTAAAATTTAACAAGCTTTTAACGATAAAATACTGAGGTATATTTAAAACATAATTCTCTTTTAAATTAATTATATGGAAAGAAAACTACTTCTACTATTCCTTTTTTATTCTTGTTTTACCTACTCCCAAGATATCCTTTGGGAAAAATCATATGGAGGAATCCATGCCGATTATCTTTTTGATGCACAGCCCACAGCCGATTATGGTTTTATTTTGGCAGGAAGTTCCCTGTCTGATAAGACGGGCAGTAAGGATAAGGATAATCATGGCGATTTAGACTATTGGGTCTGGAAAATGAACGAAAAAGGAGATCTTGACTGGCAGAAAAGTATAGGCGGCAGCGGTTTTGATCTTCTTCAAAGCATCAAAAACACGAGGGACGGTGGCTTTATTCTGGCAGGTACTTCAAACAGTCCTCAGACCCCAAAAGACGGCATTGGCGATAAAAAAGAAAACTGCAAAGGGTTAACTGATTTTTGGGTCCTCAAGCTCGATGCCAAAGGCGAGGAACAATGGCAAAAGACTATTGGCGGCACTGGTCAGGATGAACTGCTATGCGCTTTTCAGACCCTCGATGGAGGCTATATGCTTGGAGGTTCTTCCAGCAGTACTATAAACAATAGCAGTATTAATGACCATATCAATGGCGATGAAAATAAAACATTTGAAGGAAAGCCTGATTTAACTGGTAAGACCGAAAAATGCAGAGGCAATATGGATTATTGGATTGTAAAACTTGACCATACAGGAGCTGTACAATGGCAAAAGACGTACGGCGGGGAATATGCTGATGTACTGAGAAGCATGGAACAAACCACAGATGGCGGTTATATTTTGGGAGGCTATTCTAATTCGTCGCGCTCGGGAGATAAAACAGAAGAAAACAACGGTATTGGGGATTACTGGATTCTGAAAACTGACAGTCTTGGTAAAATAGAATGGCAAAAATCGTATGGCGGGAATGGCGACAATCAGCTGTATGTGATTCATCAAACAATAGACGGAGGCTACATAGCAGGCGGCAATTCCAACAGTACCAGTTCTCTTTCTTTTAAAGGAGGGACAGTAAGTAATGGCACCGATTATTGGGTATTGAAAATGGATGATAAAGGGGATGTGTTATGGAGCAATACCTACGATTTTGGTAAAGTTGATATTTTGACCTCCATGGTAGAGAATGAAGACCATACATTTTTGATTGGAGGGTATGCTCAAAGTGAAAGCGGCCAAGGTACTAAAGACGGTTTTCAGTTACTGAAAGCAGGCGGAGACAAAGAAGGGATTAATGATTACATCGCTTTGAAAATTAGTGAAACTGGCGAAGAACTCTGGAAAAAAACTGTAGGAAGTAAAGGAGAAGACATATTGCGAAAGCTCATCGAAACCAGAGACGGGGGGTATTTACTGGCGGGAACTTCCAATTCCAATTCCTCCAAAGATAAAAATTCGAATATAGGAGGAAATGATTTTTGGGTTGTAAAACTGAAAGATAAGCAAAAACCAGAAGAGATAAAAGTGAATATAGAAGCGATTCCTAATCCTGTCACCACTTTTACCAATATTATAATCAGTTATGATTTTGAGCAGGGCACTGCCTCGGTTTATGATCTTTTGGGGAGACAGATGCAGCATTTTGAAATACACAGCCGAACGGTTCCCATTGATTTAAGCAGTTATCCTGAAGGGATATATGTGGTGAGCATAAAGACCAATGTGCATACAGATGGGGTTAAGGTAATTAAAAAAGGAAAAAATTAAAAATGAATGCTATTAATTTAGGAAAATTTTTAAGTCTTCTTTATTGTTTCCTGCAATGATTAAAATTATTATGAAAACGTATTTAGTTATAAAAAATCTGTGAACACAAAATTATACTATGAAAAAAATCAGTCTCTTATTCTTTCTCTTTAGTTTTTTAATTTTAAAAGCACAGGAGGAAACAATTAATATTGTAACTCCTTCTATTGAAAACTATAATTTTATAAAGTATGGCGGTCTCGATATGAGCAACAATAATGGAGGATTTGCGTATTCAGTTCCTTTATATACTGCCAAATTAGGTGACATAAATGTTCCCGTTTCTCTAAGTTATTATACCGATGGGGTAAGAGTGAATGATATAGCTGGTTTAATAGGTATGAACTGGAATTTAATGGCGGGCGGGATGATTACCCGAGTCGTTAAGGATGAGCCAGATGAAGACACTCAAACTATAAAATACAGGCCTGATTCTCAATTTATGCTGGAACTTATAGCTGGAAACTATACTGATGCGGAGTATTTAGCAAGTAAAAAAACGGAGGTTATGAATCTTTGGAATACTAGTTATAATACACCTGGGGCTAATTATTATAACAAGCTGGATACAGAACAAGATTTTTACAGTTTTAATTTTAATGGACATACCGGTAATTTTTATATAGATAACAATCAGATTTACTTAGATACTGATGAAATAGGAATAAGGGCTACTTTTGAAAAAATTATTATCGGCGCATATTCCTATCTCAAATTTACTTTCATCACTCCTGACGGAATAAAGTATACTTTTGGAGGTACAGAAGAAACGGTTGAAAGTTCAGAAATTTCAGGTGATTGTGCCCGGACTTATCGCTTACCAATACCAACAACGTGGTATTTAAAGCAAATTGAACATCAAAATCAGTTTATCAATTTTTCATATAAAACTATTTTTAAATATTACCCATACGATTATTCTCAAAGTATAACACATAAAATAATAATAGATAATCATATGTGTGCAGATCCATCAGTAATATTTGACTGTACCACTAATTTTAAAACTAGTAATGCTAAGGTATTGACACAAATTGATTTTGGCATTTCTAATATAAAGTTTAATTATCTGACGCAACGAGAAGATTATTATTCTGGACATTTACTCAATGATATTACCGTAAATAATGGTTTGCAAGATATTGAGAAAATTAATTTTAGTTATATTTATTCTAATACCGGAAACATTAATGTTCCTAACTTAAATACTTTGCAAAACAAAAAAAGGGCTTTTTTGCAAAGCCTTACTTTTAAAAATAATACAGTGCAAAATTTTGAGTATAACAATATAAACGGATTAAGTCCCCGATTATCTTATAGTCAGGATATATATGGTTATAATAATGGCAATACTGCACCTTCTCTTTTAAATGTCAATTATGATGGAAAACCGCAAAATGGCCTTGCAACATTTATGATAAATAAATATCCAGGTTTGTTGGATAAAGCAGATCGAAGTATAGACGCAGTTAAATCTTTATATGGAGTTCTTAATAAAATTATTTATCCAACCAAAGGATACTCTGTGATTGACTATGAAAATAATGTTAATTTGGAGAACGTAGACGTAAAGAAATGGTTGACAAAAAACATTCAATCCAATAAAACGCCCTGTCATCCACTTAACGATGATGAATTTCCAAGTACCCACACATTTACATTTACTTCGAACGGATCTGAGATCTGGCTAAATGCTAATGCATCAGTAGATTTGTGCGATGGTGTAACTGTAAGTGACATTCATGACAGACATTCTTTAACTGTGAAAGATTTAACAACTGGAGCTATTTTATATAGCTTAACAATTGATGTTGATCAAGTTTTCCGATCTGATGGCACAACTTGGGGGTTTCAAAACGGTGATGGGATTTTTCCTCCATTGACTAGTGCTGCAGGACATCAGTATAGCATTACTTATAGTACATTGTCTAAATTCAATGATGTTTACGGTAATCTTGATATCCAATACAACTCTACCTATATAAAAGAACCAATGCTTATTAATTATAGTGGTGCTCGAGTAAAATCTATTGCCGATTATGATACCAATGGTCAAATGTACAATGAGAAAAAATATTTTTATAATGATATTACGGATCTAACCTCTGGAAAAACATCTTTATATCATAATTATTTATTTTCTCCATGGAAATGGGATTGTGTTGTTCCTGAATGTTTTACAGGAGCAGGAGTAGACACGCGTGTTGATTGCGAAAATGTGCTTACTTTTGCTTCCCGTAATTATTTGGGAGCTTTAATATCTCGAGGCAATAGGATCAACTACGAAGCAATAACTACACTTTTATCTAATAAAAATGCTATCGAAAATAAGTTTCTGGTTAGTATGGGAGAATTAGATGCCCCACAAATCGTTCATAGAATTCCCTTGAAAAGTACCACCCGATCTAATCCAGAGAGTTGGTTTGATGGAAAATTAGCGCAGACAAATCTTTATACTTTTCAAAACAACATCTATATTCCAGCTAAGTCAACTCAAAATAAATATGACATTTTAGATGAAAAGTCATTTTATAACTACAATACGGAGTTAGGTATAAAAAAACCTAGTCAATTTGAGATAATGGATAAAGATCATGTATATAACAGTGTTTCATTACTTAACGGTACTTTTGGCTGTACCACTATTGTCTGTAATTTGCAAGGCAAGCTCAGCATCGAAAAGTATTTTAACTATTGTATTACTCGCGCCAAAACAGAAACTACAGAAATTGAGTATAGCAATGGCAATGCGGTGACGAATATTACAAAATTCAATTATGCCTCCGCTAAACATAAATTTTTAAGTTCACAATCCACGACTAATTCAAAGGCAGAAGTATTAGAAACCAAATATTTATACCCTCAGGATTCTGAGATGATTAATCAGCCTTTTATTGCTGATTTGATAGCTCAAAATAAGACTGGAATTCCTTTGAATACAAAAACACTTAATGGAATCACTAAAATATCAGAGCAGTTGACTGTTTTTGATAAAAGCGCAACAACAAGCAATCTATTACTGCCTAAAAATAAATATGTGGCTAAATTTCCTAATGATTTACCAAGTATTCAAAATGTAGGCAATCTCGAAAAGAAAATCACCTATGACAAATATGATGACAAAGGAAATCTTTTACAATATACCCCTGAAAATGGATCGCCGGTTTCTATTATTTGGGGCTATAATAGAACGCAGCCTATTGCAAAAATAGAAAATGCAAGTTATGATCAAGTTCAGAGCTATGTTGTGAATCTCCAAAATTTATCAGATGCAGATGATGATAACTGTATGTCTAGCAGCTGTAAAGAGCAGAATTTACGGGATGCTTTAAATGCTTTACGAACTGCTTTATCTCAGTTCATGGTTAGTACTTATACGTATAATCCACTTGTAGGGGTGACAAGCATTACAGATGCAAAAGGAATGCCTTCTTATTATGAGTATGATATTTCTAACCGATTAAAATTCATTAAGGATAAAGATTTAAATGTACTTCAAAAGTATTGTTATAACTATAAGGGACAACTGACAAACTGCAATGATAATACTTCAACAAGTGTTGTTTTGTATAAAAGCGCTGCCCGAAGCGCTTCGTTTACCAAAAATAACTGTGCTTCAGGCGGAGCAGGGTCAAGTGTAGCTTACAGTCAAAATGCTGGTGCAGCTACTTCAGACATTTCTCAAGCGGATGCTGATTCCAAAGGACTTACTAAATTCAATACAGACGGACAAGCAAATGCCAATGCAACTGGTATCTGTACATTTAACAGTATTGCCCGAAGCGGTTCGTTTACCAAGAATAACTGTGCTTCAGGCGGTGTTGGGTCAAGTGTAGCATACAGCCAAAATGCTGGTGCATCGACTTCAACTATCTCTCAGGCAGATGCAGATTCCAAAGGACTTGCTAAATTCAATACAGACGGACAAGCGAATGCCAATACCACCGGAATCTGTACGTTTAGCAGTATTGCCCGAAACGGTTCGTTTACCAAGAATAACTGTGCTTCAGGCGGTTCAGGTTCAAGTGTTTCTTACAGCCAAAGTGCTGGCGCATCGACTTCGACTATCTCTCAGGCAGATGCGGATTCCAAAGGCCTTACTAAATTCAATACAGACGGACAGGCCAATGCCAATGTAACTGGGATCTGTACATTCAGCAGTATTGCCCGAAACGGTTCGTTTACGAAGAACAGCTGCGCATCAGGCGGTGTAGGGTCAAGCGTAGCATACAGCCAGGCAATTGGCGCATCGACTTCGACTATCTCTCAGGCAGATGTGGATTCCAAAGGCCTTACTAAATTCAATACAGACGGACAGGCCAATGCCAATACCACTGGGATCTGTACATTCAGCAGTATTGCCCGAAGCGGTTCCTTTACCAAGAATAACTGTGCTTCAGGCGGTGTAGGGTCAAGCGTAGCATACAGTCAGGCAATTGGTGCATCAACTTCGACTATCTCTCAGGCAGATGCGGATTCCAAAGGCCTTACTAAATTCAATACAGACGGACAAGCGAATGCTAATACTATCGGAATCTGTACATTCAGCAGTATTGCCCGCAGCGGTTCGTTTACCAAGAATAACTGCGCATCAGGCGGTGTAGGGTCAAGTGTTTCTTACAGCCAAAGTGCTGGTGTTTTGACTTCGACTATTTCCCAGGCAGATGCGGATTCCAAAGGCCTTGCTAAATTCAATACAGACGGGCAGACCAATGCCAATACAGCAGGGATCTGTACTTTTAGCAGTAGTGCTCAAAGTGGTTCGTTTACCAAGAATAACTGTGCTCCAGGCGGTGCAGCATCAATTGTAACTTACAGTCAGGGAGTTGGCGTCTCAACTTCGACTATTTCCCAGGCAGATGCGGATTCCAAAGGCCTTGCTAAATTCAATACAGACGGGCAGACCAATGCCAATACAGCAGGGATCTGTACTTTTAGCAGTATTGCCCGAAGCGGCTCATTTACTAAAAACAATTGTGGAGTAGGAACTATAATTGGTACAACTGAGTCTTACAGCCAATCAGTAGGTGCTTCGACTTCGACTATTTCTCAAGAAGATGCAGATGCAAAAGGTCTTCAGAAATTTAATACTGATGGTCAGTCTTATGCCAATTCAAACGGTTACTGTTTCTACTATAATACTGCAAAAAGCGGCAGTTTTACAAAGAATAATTGTGCCTTAGATTATCAGGCTGCAGGTCCAACTACTTACACTGTTGCTGCAAATACATATATTTCTTATACATCTCAAGCAGATGCTGACAGTGGAGCACAAGCGATAGTTAATTCAAATGGACAAAGCTATGCAAATGCAAACGGAGTTTGTAATCCAATCTATTTTAACGCAACAGGCAATCAAGAATTCGCATTGAGAAAAATGTTCATAACGCTTACAGCTACTTCATCGAATCACGGAGGACACTCATTTCACATCGAGATTGTTTATGATACTGCTACAAATAGTGCGAATTATAAAACAGTAGATTTAGCATTATTGGCAGGCGAAACCAGTAAGACTTTTACAGTTAGTGTGCCAGCATTAAGTAATGCGGAAATATCATTTTAATAAGCTACGTCAGAAACATGAAAAAATATATACCAATTATAGTTTTGTTGTTATTTGTAAGTCCAAGGATAATAGGTCAGACTTTCAGCGATGATAACTTCATTTATACTGCTGCACCTAAAAAAGCGGTACAGTCATCGAATTTAAATACCTTAACTAAAGATGAAATCAATCAGAGCGTTACTTATTTTGATGGGTTGGGGCGTCCTGTTCAGGTAACAGCAATAGGACAGGGAGCAAGCGGATCGGATATCATCACTCCGACTGAATATGATGGTTATGGAAGGCAGGAAAAAGAATATCTGCCGTATTGGCTATCTAATAGTACTGCAAATTATCCCAGAATTGCAATTGCATCATCGTTAAGTACGCTCAATGGGGCATATAATAGTCCAAAATATGACAACACCACAAATCCATTTTCACAAAAGAAATTAGAATCCTCTCCACTTAACAGAGTGCTGAAACAAGCCGCTCCAGGCGCTGATTGGGCACTGAATGCAGGTCATGAAATAAAACTGGATTACCAAACTAATACTGCTACGGAAGTAAAATTATACAAAGCAACAACAACATGGAATTCGGGATCGGGTTTGTATGATATTTCTTTTTCGGATGCAGGGAATTATGGAATCAACGAGCTGTATAAAACCATTACTTATGATGAGAATTCTGCTGCAAGTCCAAGCGAATCTTCTGGTTCTACAGTAGAATTTAAAAATAAAGAAGGACAGGTTGTTTTGAAACGGACGTATGATTCCAGTACGAAACACGATACCTATTATGTGTATGACAACTACGGAAATCTGACTTATGTATTACCTCCATCGTTTACTAATGCAGCAGGGCAATTGGACGGTTTGTGTTACCAGTACAAATACGACCAACGCAACCGCCTTGCCGAGAAAAAACTGCCGGGTAAGGATTGGGAGTTCATTGTGTATGATAGGTTGGATCGTCCAGTGGCTACCGGACCTGCTTTATCACCATTCAAAGACGTCACGGCTGCGGGATGGCTGATTACTAAATATGATGCTTTTAGCAGACCTGTTTATACGGGCTGGTATAACTCCGTTTCCAGCTCTTCGACTCGAAAATCAATGCAGGACGCACAAAACATCGCATCAGTTTTGTATGAAACCAAACAGACTTCGGGAGCGATTGACGGGGTTCCCGCTTATTATACTAATGCAGTTGCTCCAACGAATATAAAACTTCTTACGGTCAATTATTATGATAATTATGTGTTCCCTAATGCTCCTGCTGTTCCCACTACAGTTGAAGCGCAAAACGTTTTGGCAAATACCAAGACACTTGCTACCGGTTCCTGGACTCGAGCTGTAACCACATCCTCGGCAATTTTGGGTGAAACAGCCGCTATTTTTTATGATGCCAAAGCAAGACCCATCCGTACTACAGCTGCCAATTATCTGGGAGGTTATACTAATACAGACAGTAAATTGGATGCATTTTCGGGACAATTGCAATATACAATAACTAAGCATAAACGGACGTCAGCCGATACCGAGCTTTTGGTAAAAGAAGCATTTACTTATTCCGCACAAGACCGTCTGCTTACCCATACCCATCAAATAAATGGAGGGGCAGTACAGTTATTAGCAGACAACACCTATGATGAATTGGGACAATTGACCAGCAAAAAAGTGGGCAATACCAGCAGTGTTCCATTGCAAAAAGTAGATTATACATACAACATTAGAGGCTGGCTTACCAGTATCAACAATGATCCAACGAATAATTTGGTTTTGAATACTACCGAAAAAGATTTATTTGGGTTTAAGATAAATTACAATACAATAAAAAATGAGACGGGCTATACAGGCCAAGCTTTATATAACGGGAATATAAGTGAAACCTACTGGCGCACGGCAGCTGATAACGTACAAAGAAAGTACGGCTACAAATATGATAATCTGAATCGTCTTAAGAATGCCATTTACCAAAAGCCTGGAAATGCAGCTCCTGTTCCGCAATCCTATGATGAAAATTTAAGTTATGACAAAAATGGAAATATCATTAGCTTGTCAAGAAATGGTGATATTGATGGTGCTTTACCAGCTAATGGCATTGATAACTTAGCATACACTTATGCTGCAAACTCTAATAAGCTATTAAATGTTTTAGATAATTCCAATAATAATATCAGTGGATTTGTTGATGCTAACAAAGCTGGTGATGATTATACCTATGATGCTAACGGCAATATGATAACTGATAAAAACAAAAACATTACAGCCATAGTTTATAACCATCTCAATTTACCAACCAAAATTACTTTTGGCACAACAGGGACAATTGAGTATATTTACAACGCAGCAGGGCAAAAACTGGAGAAAATAGTAACACAGGGGACAACGATTACCAGTACAAATTATCTAGGAGGATTTCAATACACTAAACCCCATTTGGGAACTTGGGCAATGCAGTTTTTCCCAACGGCAGAAGGATACGTAAAGAATACCGTTGTAAGTGGTGCTAACACGTACAGTTATGTTTTTAATTATACGGATCATCTAGGAAACGTTAGATTGAGTTACACTGATGCAGATAAAAATGGTGTAATTATAAGTTCTGAAATTTTAGACGAAAGTCATTATTATCCATTCGGACTGAAACATGTAGGATATATTACTGCTTTGGGAACGGATAATAAGTATAAATACAATGGTAAAGAACTGCAGGACGAGCTTGGACTTAACATGTACGACTATGGGGCAAGAAATTATGACCCTGCAATAGGGCGTTGGATGAACATTGACCCTCTAGCGGAGAAAATGAGAAGATATAGTCCTTATGCATATGCTCTTGATAATCCTGTATTCTTTATTGACCCTGACGGTATGCAAGCTACATATAACTGGGCAGAACATGACAAGGGGAATAAAGGAGTTTATACTGAGGGTAATAAAAATGTATCATTTGATGAAGCTTTGTCACAAGCAACTGGAGAAAATAGTTCAAATGAAGGTGGAGACCCTCCTAAAAAGAAAGAACCAGGCTTTTTTAAACAATTTTTATTAGCAGTTCCTGTTTTAGGAGCTACAATTGAAAGTAGTGATAAAATGGGAGAAGGAGATTATTTAGGAGCCACATTAAGCTTTGGCGTTGCGGTATTGGATTTGTTTACTCTCGGCACTGCTAATAAATATAAAACAGGTACTGCTGGGGTCGTGGCAGGAGTTGAAGGTATTACTGCTAAAAATGCTAGTAAAAATGCTGGAAGCCTTGTGAAAATACTACATGTTGAAGACGATATAATGATGTTTTCTTCAAAGGTTGGAAAAGAAACAGTTGAAGGTATCTCCAACTTTACAGTAAAAGAAGGCAGATTATACTTGAATCAGTTACACCTTCAAGGCTCTTCTGCAGGTAAAGTAGGTAGAGAATCTTTATGGGATATGGCAAGAGATTTAGGGCGTCAATTTAATGTAAAGGAAGTAATAATACAAGGCGGTAGAAGAACTACGGGTAAATACAAAGGACAAATGCCGTCTCCAATAACAATTAAAGTACATTAAATTATGGCAAAAGTAATATTAGAAGGCTGGCGAGAAGGACTTGAAAAAGTCTCACTTACAAAGTTACAAATGGATAAATTGGGAATCTCATTAAAGGAGTCAAAATCAAATGTAGATTCTCTTTTAGAAGATGAGAGAATAATTTTAGAGATAGATGATGAAAATTTAGCAAATGAATTTCTGAAGGAAGCCCAAAAAATTGGTGTTAACTGTAAGCTCATACCTAACTAAATTTTAATATTAGATATGTTTAGTATTTGATGAAAGCCTTGCTAGTAACATAATTCTTTTATAATAAAACGTCCCATTTAAGGAATGCAACTAAAAATGAGATACTTAAGACAATTGAATAAAATCGAAATAAAGTAAGAATCACGACCGCTCGGATATGTCGACAACGATAGCGCGGTTTTGCAAACCGTGCCCGCAAAGCTGAGAAACAAAAACAGGCATAGGCATAAAAAAACCGAGCAATTGCACGGTTTTTTGCTTTGTTAGTTGTTACAGCGAATACCCAGCTCTTTGAAGTCTTCCGACTTCGAATTTTTTTTAAAAGGTCTTTTGAACAACATGTTAAAAAAAACGTTCTTCGAACAGTTCTTTAAAAATAAATTTTTCGTGCGGGCTGTACGAATGTCTCTGACTTCGTGCCCAATCTTTCTGCTCCAAATCAATAACCGCATTCAGATTACTCTGTAAATAGAAATCGAAAAACAGTCTATTTCATAGTCACTTTATTATATTTGTAATCCATATCATTTAGCCATTATTCAGTTTGAAAAATTACCTGCTGTTTTTTTTATTTACCATAAGTTATTCGGGTTATTCATCGGGTGCTGATTCTATTTTTGATAAGCTGAATGAAGCAATAAAAAACAAACAGCGGTATGTTCTGTTAAAAGAAGAACGCATTTTAAACTTCAAAAAAATTAAATCAGAAGATTTATCGAAAGAACAGGAATATAATTACAACAAAACTTTATATACAGAATACCAAAAATTCAAGTCTGATTCGGCAATTTTATATGTCAAAAAGAATCTCGTAATTGCCACCGAACTTCAAAATAAGGATTTGTCTGATTTAGCTCAATTACAGTTAGCCAACTTATATTCTTCTTCAGGAAAATACCGGGAATCTGAATCTATCTTAAAAAGCATCAATAAAAAAACATTGACAAAGTCACTACTTCCAACCTATTATGTGGTTTATAGGGAGTTTTTTGAACATTATAATGCAAACAGTATCAGTAAAGTATATATTGAGCAAATAATAAAATACAGGGATTCTTTGTTAGGTGTATTAAATCCTGCAGCATTGAATTTTAAAATTAACCAGATTCAGAAAAACATTTTTGGTAGAAAGCGTCCTATAGCTTTAAAACAATTATTGATTTTGTTAAAAGAGACTAAAGAAGAAGATCCGCAGTATGCGATGATTGCATATTTAATTGGGGATATTTATGAAGCCGAAAATCAATTCGAATTAAGTAAAAAATATTTTGCACTTTCAGCTATATCGGATATAAAAACGGCAAATAAAGATAATGCTTCACTACAAAAACTGGCTTTGCTTTTTTATGAAATCGGCGATGTCGATATGGCTTATAAACTCACCCAATCGGCAATTGAAGATGCGCTTTACTGTAATGTTCAGTTTAGAACACTGCTGATGTCTGAGATTTATTCGATTATAAATACCGCTTATTTAGAAAGAGAAGCTGAAAGAAAAACCGAACTGCAGTTGTATCTCCTGTGCATCAGTCTGCTTTCGGGTTTCTTGATTATGGCTGTTATTTATGTGTACAGACAAATGAAAAAAGTATCCAGAATACGCGGGAAACTTTTTATAACCAGTCAAAAATTAGCCGAATTAAACAAAGATATTACCGAAACAAACAGCCAGTTACAGGAACGAAATGCACAATTATCTGAATCCAATCATATTAAAGAAGAATATATTGCACATTTTTTCAGTCTGTGTTCCAGCTACATCAATAAGTTAGAAAATTACCGTGTTATCTTAAACAAAAAAGCGGCTCTTAAACAGTTTGATGAGATTTACAAAATGCTAAAATCGACCACCTTGGTTGAAAAAGAATTGGAAGAATTGTATGAGAACTTTGATGTGATTTTTCTAAACCTGTATCCGACTTTCGTAAAAGACTTTAATACACTGCTTATTAATGAAGAGCAGATTGTATTGAAGCAGGGAGAATTGTTAAATACAGAGCTCCGCATTTTTGCATTAATCCGTTTGGGAATTACTGACAGCGTAAAAATTGCAGCATTTCTTCGTTACTCTTTAAGCACGATTTATAATTATCGAACCAAAGCCCGGAATAAAGCAGCAGTTTCTCGAAATGATTTTGAAGAAGCGGTGATGAAAATTGGATTATTACCGTTGAAAAGCTGATTTTTTATTTTAAAATCACTACTTTTTTTTGCTTTTTATTTTTATCAAACTGCTGATAGCTAATATATTGTGTTTTTATTTTACTACTTTTTTCGTTTAGAAATTAATTGCAGACGATAACGTTTTAGCTTTACAATATTATTAAGATTTATTCAAAGTGTCTTGATAGTATTTTAATGATTTAATAAATTAAAAGGTATGTTTAAAAATGTTAAAACAACTGTTCTTTTACTGTTGTTAAGTTCATTCGGGATGAATGCACAAAATAAAGTTCCTGTTTATCTTGATGATAAAAAAACTATTAATGAGCGTGTAGAAGATGCACTTTCTAAAATGACAACTGAAGAAAAAATTGCCATGATTCATGCGCAGTCAAAATTCAGTTCGCCAGGTGTTCCGCGTTTGGGAATTCCAGAAAACTGGATGACTGATGGTCCTCATGGAATCCGTACCGAAGTTTTATGGGACGAATGGGATCAGGCAGGCTGGACAAATGATTCTTGTATCGCATTTCCGGCACTTACCGCTTTATCTGCCACTTGGAACAAAGATATGGCTTCTTTATTTGGAAAATCAATTGGAGAAGAAGCCCGTTACCGAAACAAAAATGTATTGTTAGGACCTGGTGTAAATATTTACAGAACACCATTAAATGGCCGTAACTTCGAATATATGGGTGAAGATCCTTTTCTTACTTCAAAAATGGTAGTGCCTTATATAAAAGGCGTACAATCAAACGGAGTGGCTGCCTGTGTAAAACATTTTGCATTAAACAATCAGGAAACCAATCGTAATGCTGTAAACGTTATTGTTGATGACCGTGCGTTGTATGAGATTTATCTGCCAGCATTCAAAGCGGCCGTTCAGGAAGGAGATGCATGGGCAATTATGGGATCATACAACAAATACAAAGGACAGCACTGCTGCCATAATGAGTTTTTACTGAATGACATTCTTCGCGGAGAATGGGGATTCAAAGGAGTTGTAATCTCAGATTGGGGAGGAGTTCATGATACAAAACAAGCTGTTCATAATGGTCTGGATATGGAATTTGGCTCTTGGACTAATGGACTTTCTTGGGGAACCAGTAATGCGTATGACAACTATTATTTGGCAAAACCGTATTCAACTATGATTGCCAAAGGAGAAATCGGAACCAAAGAATTAGATGAAAAAGTGCGCCGTATTTTGCGTTTGTCTTTCTTAACTAATATGAATAAAGAAAGACCTTTTGGATCATTTGGAACCAAAGAACACGCTGATGCCGGTTTAAAAATTGCCGAAGAAGGAATTGTATTGCTTCAAAACAAAAACAATATTCTGCCGATTAATCTTTCTAAAACAAAGAAAATTGCTGTCATCGGAGAGAATGCCATCAAAATGATGACTGTGGGCGGTGGAAGTTCTTCGCTTAAAGCCAGATATGAAATCACGCCGCTGGAAGGATTAAAGAAAAGAATTGGTAATCAGGCTGAAGTGGTTTATGCCCGCGGTTATGTAGGAGATCCAACAAGTAATTACAATGGAGTTATTGCAAAAGTGAGTCTGGAAGACAAACGTTCACCAGCTGAATTAACTGCGGAAGCTTTGAAAGCAGCCAAAGATGCCGATGTTGTTATTTTTGTTGGAGGTTTAAATAAAAGCGATAATCAGGATGCAGAAGGTGCAGATCGTAAAGATTTAGGTCTTCCATACAATCAGGATAAATTAATCAGCGAATTGGTTAAAGTAAATAAAAATGTGGTTTTTGTGAACATTTCAGGTAATGCTGTGGCTATGCCGTGGGTAAATGAAGTTCCGGGAATTGTGCAGGGGTGGTTTTTAGGAACTGAGGCAGGTACTGCTTTGGCTAAAGTTTTGGTTGGAGATGTTAATCCGTCTGGAAAACTGACTTTTACTTTCCCAGTGAAATTAAATGATAATGGAGCGCACGCTTTAGGTGAATTTCCAGGTGGTGACGAAGTAACATACAAAGAAGGAATTTTTGTTGGATACCGCTGGACTGACAAGCAAAAGATAAAGCCTTTGTTTTCTTTTGGTCACGGATTAAGCTATACGACTTTTGAATACGGAAAAGCAACTGCTGATAAAAAACAAATGGCAGCTGGAGACCAAATTACGTTTTCGGTTAAAGTTAAAAACACTGGAACTCGTGATGGAGCAGAAGTGGTTCAGTTATATATCAGTGACTTGAAATCTTCATTGGTTCGTCCAATAAAAGAATTAAAAGGTTTTGAGAAAATTTCGCTTAAAGCCGGTGAAGAAAAAACAGTGACTTTTACTGTAGACAAAACTGCCTTGAGTTTCTTTGATGATAAAAAGCACGATTGGGTAGCTGAGCCTGGAGCTTTTGAAGCTTTAATTGGAGCATCATCTACAGACATTAAATCTAAAGTGAGTTTTTCACTTAAATAAAATTCATTTCTAAATTGGTTGGTTGAAAAGCTGTAATTTTAAAAAGTTGCAGCTTTGTTTTTAAAATTTAAAAGTATGAAAAAAATAGTATTATTTGCAGTTGTCTGTTTGTCATTACAAAGCCTTTCTGCACAAAGCTTAAACAAAATGCAATGGTTTAATGAACCTGAAAAATGGGAAATTAAAAACAATGCATTGATTATGAATGTAACCGCCAACAGTGATTACTGGCGTATTTCGCATTACGGATTTACCGTCGATGATGCTCCATTTTATTATGCAGATTACGGTGGGGAATTTGAAGCTAAAGTAAAATTAACAGGTAATTATATTGCGCGTTTTGACCAAATGGGATTAATGATCCGAATTGATGAGAAAAACTATATTAAAACAGGAGTTGAATTTGTTGACGGTAAATACAATATCAGTACTGTTGTCACACATGACAAAAGTGATTGGAGCGTAACCACTTTAGATAAAGCGCCTCCTTTTGTTTGGATCAAAGTCGTAAGAAGATTAGATGCTGTTGAAGTTTTCTTCTCCTATGATGATAAAAACTACATCCTGACACGCAATGCACCATTACAAGACAACAAACCTGTAATGGTTGGTTTGATGGCCGCATCTCCAGACGGAAAAGGTTTTGAAGCTAAATTCGAAAACTTTTCAGTTAAGCATTTGCCAGATCAGCGCAGAGCTGAATGGCTTAAAAATCACCAAGAGTAAATTTTAATTATTGATTATTAATTGTTAATGAAAAAATATAAAGTGATATAAGTACATTTTGTATTTTGTAGTTACAATTAACCATTAATCATTTGCAACTAACAATTATATGACAGCTATTAAACCAAAAAAGCATTATGAAATTTTAGACGGTTTACGTGGAGTGGCAGCAATTTTAGTCGTTGCGTTTCACATTTTTGAAGCTTTTAGCGGAGGGAATCGTTTTAAGCAGATTATCAATCACGGTTATCTGGCTGTGGATTTCTTTTTCCTTTTATCGGGATTTGTTGTTGCTTATGCGTATGATGAGCGTTGGGGAAAAATGACACAATGGGAGTTTTATAAACGGCGTTTAATTCGTTTGCAGCCCATGGTTATTATGGGGATGATTATTGGAGCGATTTTCTATTATTTTCAGGCCTCGGATATTTTATTCCCGATGATTGCCGGAATGGAAGTTTGGAAAGTGATTTTGACCATGGTTATTGGTTTTACATTGCTTCCAATTCCGCCTTCAATGGAGATAAGAGGCTGGGGCGAAATGCATCCGCTTGACGGTCCTGCATGGTCGCTGTTTTTTGAATATATCGCAAATATTTTATACGCTTTAATCTTTAGAAAACTCTCTAATAAAGTGCTTTCTGTTTTTGTATTACTATTTGCAGGAATGCTTATTAATTATACTGTTTTTGGACCAAAAGGCGATGTCATTGGCGGATGGTCATTGAATTTAGAACAGATGAATATTGGTTTTACCCGTTTGTTGTATCCATTTTTTGCAGGGATTTTGCTTTCCCGTTTAGGAAAATTAATTAATGTAAAAGGAGCTTTCTGGGTTTGCAGTTTATTGATTGCAATTGTTCTTATCATCCCAAGAATTGGTGATGAAAACAGTTTGTGGATGAATGGTTTATATGAGTCTTTTTGTATTATTCTTGTTTTTCCTTTAATCGTTTCAATAGGTGCCGGCGGTGAAATTAAAAATCCGTTTTCTCTTAAAATCTGTAAACAGCTGGGCGACATTTCATATCCAATTTATATTACTCATTATCCGCTTATTTATTGGTACACCGCTTGGGTGGTAGATAATAAAGTTTCGTTAGAAAATGGTTTTGCATTAGGGATAGGAGTTTTAGCCGCCAGTATTTTAATTGCCTATTTATGTTTAAAATTATACGATGAACCAGTACGTAACTGGCTTCAGAATAAATTTCAAAAACAAAAAACTGCTTTAGCAGAATAGTTTAGTCATACTAAAAATAAAAGCCTTTGATTCAATATGAACTCAAAGGCTTTTCGTTTTAAAATAAAATCACTCTTTTTTGGGGTTAATATTTTTCTTTATACATGAAAAACATAATTATTTCATCTTAGGTTTCGATCCCATATAAAAAGTAACTTTTGAACCATTAGTTATAGTATCATGGCTGATGAATAAATTATTTATAGGTTTTCCGTCTAGCAGCACTTTTTGAACATATACATTTTTGGCACTTTGATTAATCGCTTCTACTGTAAATATTTTGCCGTTTTCTAGTGTAAGTTCGGCTTTGTCTACCAAAGGAGAACCTAATGCGTATTGATCAGATCCCGGCGCTACAGGGTAAAATCCCAGCGAAGAGAAAATATACCAAGCACTCATTTGTCCGCAGTCATCATTACCGCCTAAACCATCTGGAGCGGATTTGTACTGCATGTTTAGAATTTTGCGAACCTGTGCTTGTGTTTTCCAAGGCTGGTCTGCCCAATTATAAAAATAGGCTACGTGATGTGCCGGCTCATTGCCATGAACGTATCCGCCAATGATTCCTTCTCTTGTAATGTCTTCTGTTTCGGCAAAAAACGAATCAGGCAGATGCATAGTGAAAAGTGTGTCTAATCGTGAGGCAAAAGCTTTTTTACCGCCCATTAAGCTTATTAAATCTGTTGGGTTATGCGGTGCAAAAAAACTGTAATTCCAGCTGTTGCCTTCAATAAACCCCTGTCCGTGAGTACTCAAAGGACTAAATTCTTTTTTAAAGGAACCGTCTGCCAATTTTGGCTGCATAAAACCGGTTTTTGTCTCAAAATTATTTTTCCAATTTTCAGAGCGTTTTAGAAATTCATTATAAATTTCAGGTTGATTTAATTTTTTGGCTAACTGAGCAATACACCAATCATCATAAGCATATTCTAAAGTATTTGATACCGAAATTCCGCTTTTTTCGGCAGGAATATATCCTAAGTCCATGTAGTAACCAATTCCTTCGTAATTGCGGTGTTTTGCAGTAGTAACGCAGGCTTTTAAAGCTTCATTTGGATCACCGTTGTAAACTCCTTTTATAATGGCATCTGCAATTACAGAAACGCTGTGATAACCGCTCATGCACCAGTTGTCATTTGCATAATGCGACCAAATTGGCAGCATGTGAAGACTGCTTTGATCGTAATGTGCCAGCATCGATTTTACCATATCATTGTTGCGGGAAGGCTGCATTATATTAAAAAATGGATGCAGTGCTCTGTAAGTATCCCAAAGGGAAAAAGTGCTGTAATTGATAAAACCATTGGCTTGGTGCGTATCTTGATCCAAGCCTTTGTATTCTCCGTTTACATCAGTATAAACAGTTGGATTTATAAAAGTATGATACATGGCGGTATAAAAATTTACTTTGACATCATCAGGAGCCGTTATTTTAATTTTATTCAGTTCTTTGTTCCAGGTAGATTGCGCTTGAGTTTTTATTTTTTCGAAATCCCAGTCTTTTATTTCTTCTTTCATATTCTGAAGAGCGTTTTCCTGACTAACGGGAGATATCGCAAATTTTATTTTAATTTTTTCATCTTGATTAGTTTTAAAATCAAAATACATTCTAATTTTTCTGCCTGCTATTTCCGGGAAGTTTTTATTTTGATCAAATTTTCCCCAAAAACCTCTATAAGCTTGCTTGGTCTCATAGTTCTTTTGTCCGTATTGATTGAAAGGTTTGGAGAAAGTCATCGCAAAATAAACTGTTTTCGTTCTTGCCCAGCCATTGGTTTGTCTGTAGCCTGTAACCAGAGTGTCATTAATGACTCTTACATAAGTCCAAACATTTTTGTCATTGTAGTTATAAATTCCAGCCATTAAATCTAGTATAATATGGCTCTCATCCGATTTTTGAAAAGTGTATTGGTGCATGCCAACTCGGGTTGTGGCAGTCATTTCGGCCAAAATATTCTCGTCATCTAATTTCACTTTATAATAACCGGCTTCGGCAGTTTCATTCGAATGAGAAAAAGCCGAACGGTAACCGCTTTTTGGATTTGAAGCCGTTCCCGGATTTAACTGCAGTTTTCCCTGCGTTGGCATAATTAAAAAATCGCCAAGATCCGAATGCCCTGTTCCGCTCAAATGGGTATGGCTAAAACCGACTATGGTTTTATCTTCATAGCGGTATCCGGCACAATATTTATAAACATCTCCATTGTATTTTCCATTGAGTTCATAGGAGATGGTATCTGTTTCCGGGCTAAGCTGTACGGCTCCAAACGGAACTGTAGCGCCAGGGTAGGTGTGTCCCATTTTTTCAGTTCCAATAATTGGTTTTACATATTGAAACAAATTTTGCTGTGCATTGGTATAAAAGAAACTTAAGAATAAGAAAGGGAGAAATATTTTTTTCATAGGGTGCGTATTGTTTAAAGAGGAAATACTTTTCAGCGTAAAAATAAAGGATAATTTTTTGTTTTAGGCTAGTATTTTTAATTATGGCTGATTTGTTTTGAATGAGTCTCAGATGGTTTTTAGTTTGTACTAATCAATGTAAGATTATTTTATGAAGTATTTAATTTCTGTCAGATGTTAGTATAATATTTATCTTTAGATTTTAAAACGACTAAGACAAATTCATGATATGGCCATCGAACAGGAAGAAAAATTATTCAGGCATTTTGAAGAATACATCAAGCTCAATGATGAATTGAAAAATGCTTTAAGCAGCAAAGTGAGTTTTGTTACATTTAAGAAAGGAGATATAGTTCATGATGCAGAAAGAGTATGTACAAAATCCTATTTTATCCAAAAAGGCTTATTCCGCACTTTTTTTATTAAAGACGGAAAAGAAATCAGTGAATATTTCCCAGCTGAAGGAGAATGGAGCAATTCGCCAAAAAGTTTCAGAACAAGAACTTTGGATATTTATTATATTGATGCCATTGAAGATTCTGAGGCGTTTTGTCTTCACGTAAATGATCTGGTGTATTTGTTTGAAAATTTTCCAGAAATGGAACGGTATGCCAGATTATCAATGGGAACTATTTTTGGGCATTTGATGGAAAGAATTACTTCAATGCGATTTACTACAGCAAAAGAAAAATACAATCACTTTATCAAAACGTATTACGATATTCATCATAGAATCCCTTTGGGAATGATTGCGTCCTATTTAGGCATAACTCAGGAAACTTTGAGCAGGATCAGATCCGAAAAATGATTTTTTGATATAGATCAAAAGTTATTCTATCTGTTTAATACAACTTTGCTAAAACTTTAATTATTTAAACAGATGAATATTTCAAAATTAGCATGTATCTCCCTTTTTTCAATTAGTTCAATATTTGGTTACGCACAAGACACCATTAAAACAAAAAATGTTGAAGCGGTCTTATATCTCGGAAAAGGAAAAAAAAAGCCTTTGGTGGTTGGGCTTGGAGGATCAGAAGGAGGCAATGCCTGGACAAAAGAGTATTGGAAAAAAACAAGAGATCAATTTATAGAAAAAGGGTATGCTTTTTTAGCAGTTGGGTATTTTGGATGCAGGAACACACCCGAAATTTTAGATAAAATTGCAATAGATGATGTTCATGCTGCTATTCTTGAAGCCACAAAAAATAAAAACATTGATAAAAAGAAAATTGCAGTTATCGGTGGTTCCAGAGGTGCTGATTTAGCTTTGCTTTTAGGTGTTTATTATGAAGATATAACTTGTGTAGTGGGTATGTCATCCAGCCACGCAGTTTTCCCAGGACACACTCAGGAATTTAATTCTTCATGCTGGACATTTGACGGTAAGGAGCTTCCTTATGTTCCCGTAAATGAAGAAGCAATTCCTTTTTTAATGAAGCATGATCTGAAAGGCGCTTTTACAGCAATGTTAAAAGACACGCTATCAGAACAAAAATCTTTAATAAAAGCAGAGAAAATTAATGGTCCTATTTTATTGCTTTCAGCTACAAATGACGAAATAATACCGGCAGTAATGATGGGAAATAAAATCAAGGCAAGGTTGGATAGCAACAACTTCAAACATAATTTTAAGCATTTAATTTTTGAAGGCAATCACGCAGAACCAACGAAACATTTTGATGAGATTTTTATTTTTTTAAATGAGAACTTTATAAAAAAATAATTTTAATTTATTTTTACCTGTTCCACTTAAATGGGTATGAATAAACCGATTATAGTTTTATTATCATAGCGGTATACTGCGTAGTAGAATTTTTTTGATCGGATGCGTATTGTTTAAAGAGGAAATGCTTTTCAGCACAAGAATAAAGGATGATTTTTGTTTTTAACTATTATTTTTAAAGAGGCCTATTATTCTTCAAACAATATATTTAAGTTTGCTTTGAGCTAATGCCATATTGAAAAAATGATAAAAATGTAAGATGAGCTTATTTTAAAAATTATTAAACAATAAAAAATATGATTTTTCAAAGAAATTATTTCCAAAAAATTGGACTAAGTATGCTGATTTTTCTGTTTTCGAATTTAATATTTGCACAAAAACAGTTTAAAGTTTTATTGGTAACAGAAACTGCAGGCTGGTACCATGAATCAATTGAAAGCGGAGTTACAGCGATAAATGAATTAGCGAGAACTCATAATTTTGAAGTGAATCGGCAGCAGAATGCGGAAAAGATTACTGAGAATAAATTGAAGAATTATGATGCTGTAATTTTTTTGAGTACCACAGGAAATATTTTTGATGAAAGCGAAAAAACTGCATTTCAAAAATTTATTCAGTCTGGTAAGGGATTTGTAGGCATACACGCTGCATCCGATACAGAATACAATTGGGAATGGTATACCAAACTTGTGGGAAGGATGTTTCATATTCACCCTAGAGAGCAGACTGCAAAGCTAAAAATATTGAATCATGATTTTCCGGGCTTGGAAAGCTTACCAAATTCGCTTTTGTGGACAGATGAGTGGTATGAATTTGGTCCAGAAAAAGTATCGGGTTTGAAATATCTTATTGCTGTTGATGAAAAAACATATGATCCTGCTGTAGTTTGGAAAAGAAGTCCAACTGATTTGGTAGGAAAAGGAATGGGAGATTTTCATCCAATTTCTTGGTATCATGAATTTGACGGGGGAAGATCGTTCTATACCGCTCTGGGGCACATAGATAATGTATATAAAAATCATTGGTTTTTAGAGCATTTGTATGGCGGTATTTATTATGCAGCAACCGGAAAAGGGTTATAGAAATGAGGTCATTCATTTTATTCAGTGATACACAGAATCTATTTTTGACCTGATTATTATTTCTTGGTAAAACCTTTTCTTGTCATTTCGCCCCAGCCTTTGGTTCCCATAATTTTTTCTTTATAACCAATCAAGGCGGCATAAACTGCTAGAGGATGGAAATAAAATGGCTCTATAAAAGCAGCGATCAGAAGCTTGAAAAAATCGATTTGCTTTGGATATTTGTGAAAAGTACGCTCTTCACTGTAAAGGGCAATCACCGAAAACATTACTGCGAAAAAGTAAACAAATAAGACAAGCAGTAAAAAGAAATGCCAGTTAAGCAAACCCAGTAAAATAAATATAATAGTCATTACAATACCTATAAACTCTATTCCCGGCGCCAGAAATTCAAACAATGTCCAGTAAGGTATGCTGAGCATGCCTAACAGTTTATATTTAGGATTTAGGAACATTTTTCTGTGAAGGTAAAGTGTTTCAATTGTTCCTCTCATCCAGCGGCTGCGCTGTTTCTTGAATATATTAAAATCTTCAGGAGCTTCTGTCCAGCAAAGCGGGTCTGGTATATAACAAACCGAATAGGGCAGTTTGTTTTCAAGCATATAGCGCCGCATTCTTACAACCAGTTCCATGTCTTCCCCCACCGTTTTAGTATCGTAACCGCCTGCCAGTAAAGCTATTTCTTTGTCAAATGCACCAAATGCGCCACTGATGAGCAATAGCCCATCCAGCCTGCCCCAAGCCATTCTTCCTAGAAGGAAAGCTCTTAAATATTCCAGGACCTGTATCCTTGGCAGCATGAGGTCTGGAATATTTACTTCCACTAAACGGCCATTCTTAATGACACACTGGTTTGCTATCCGGACAACACCGCCAGTAGCAATAATACGTTTGCCGTAAGACTCAAGAAAGGGTTTTGCCAGTTTGAGCAGTGAGTCTTTATCAAGAATGCAGTCAACGTCTATACATACTACATATTGATTTTGTGCAATGTTAAGTCCTACATTTAGAGCATCTGCTTTACCGCCATTTTCTTTATCGACTACAATCAGTTTTTTAAAAGCCGCATTTCTGGAGGTGTACAGCCCTTTAATTTTTTTTGTTTCAATTTTTGGATGAATATCAAGTTCCGTTAGGACAAGGTCATAAGTCTTAATAAGAATTTCCATGGAGTTGTCCTTACTGCCGTCATTTACCACAATTACCTGATAATTATTATAATTTAAAGAAAGCAGCGATTTTACATTTTCTTCGATGGTAAACCCTTCATTGTAGGCAGGAGCAATTAGAGAGAGACTGGGGGCAAATTCACTGGTAAGAAGTGCGTCATAATCTGCAAAACTATTTTTTTTTAGATATTCTCTCAATTCTCTTGTAGAGAGATAAGCTAATACAAGATAAGATGACATAATCAGTATTGCATATCCAAGTATAAATAATAGGTATATCCCAGAAAAAATAGGCACTTCATTCATTTACTTATATTCTTATACTGTTAATGTCTGCAATAAGTTATGCGCTTCATATTTTATCATTGTATTGGAAGTTCTGTCTGCCAATTGTGCTACATAAGGAATTTTTTGTGTAAGTTTAAGTTCTTTAATAAGTTTTAATCCAAGAGAAACAACAGTTGCATTTTGTGAGTCTAGTAAAAGTTCAATGCCTTTTGTATCGCCAAGATCATGTTTTTTAAAAGCATTTATAATATTTATCTGTGTCCAATCATCAATGGGATAGCGATATGCTGAAAGTCTTTCAATGCTTTTTGTGCCTGCAAGTTTGACACAGGCATTTACAGCAGTGATTTTTAAAGTTTGTTTTCTGGTTTTGGAAGGCATTGTTATTATTTGATCAACAGCCTCAGTAATATCCATTTCTGCAAGCTCGGTAATTCCTTTGCATTTTATCTCCCATTTCCGGCTTTTGAGTTTTTTAAAAGAATCATTTATTAATCCGGATTCTTTATAAAATTGTTCCAGTTTTTGCGTATAGGCGCCTTCATAGTTTTTATGGAGATCAATAATTGACTCCATTATCACTTTTCTAAAGAAAGGAGTGTTAGAAAGGCTGCTGTATTCTTTGTCTTCCTTAATGGCAGAAAATGGAATATCCTGAAAAATTATCGAAAACATTAATTTTTCAATAATCATGCTGTATTCTATTCGGAGCCTTTCTTTTTTTATATTCCTGCTGCGGCTCTTGATAATCATTAGATACAGAATAAATGATGCAATGATAAACAGGAAGATCGCTCCGATTAGAAAAGATTCTACCCACTTCTCATTCATAAAATGTTCCCAACGCTTTATCATATTGAAACGTTTAGTAATTTCCTGTCCCATTACAACAGTAGAAATGCTGAGTAAGGAAATTAAATTAAACAGTATTGAAATTCCATTAAGGACGTATATTTAGTAATTTATTAATTCTTATCAAAAGCACTGCCGGACTGATGGGTTTAGCAATAAATTCGTTTGCACCGATGTCAAAAGAATCTAATTCAGTCTGCTCTACACCTGAAGAAGTAAATATAATTATCGGAATATCAGAGCCAATACTCTGCCTCACATATTGCGTAATTTCCATTCCGCTTATGCCGGGCATATTGATATCTGTCAAAATAAGGTTATAATTATTTGTTTCGATAGCATCGAGTGCATCTTTACCATCCGAAAACTGGTCAACTGTAAAACCTTTAGATTCTAAGAAAAATGATAATGATTTGCGTAGGATGTCATTATCTTCGGCTAAAATTATTCTCATTGGCTTAAATATTTGTTCTGGACCAAACCTAAATTCTTTAAAATCAGGAAAAACACAAAGCTATTGCATAATTTTCTCTTTTAGCAAAGCTCCTTTAAATTTTTAACTAATTCGACGATTTCAACATGTAAGTTACTAATTTTATCCGCAGTTTCAATACTAAATTGGCCAAGTGCTGCTTCATTTTCAATAATAGGCATATAATTAGCAAGATCTTCCAGCATGAACATATCCAAACTGGATTTCATTTTATGCGCCATTATCTTGGCAGTAGTATAGTCATTACTATTAAATGCTTCTTTGAGCTGCGCTGTTTCATTTGGGATTTTTTCTATGAAAAGGTTTATCATTTCTTTTCTGAAATTTGAATCTCCGCATGCCATCTCATCCAGATAAGACAGATTTATATTTCTTTTTGTCGGTATGCTGTCTTTAGCCATTACATTTTTTATAGCTTCTAAAAGTGTTGCCTGCTTAAAGGGTTTTGGTACATAATCGTCCATTCCTACAGCAAAACAGTGTTCTTTCTCCCCAACAAGCGAGTGTGCCGTCATAGCTATAATGGGAATGCTCAATTTCATTTCATTCCTAATGTATAGAGTAGTCTGGTAGCCATCTTTAACAGGCATCTGAAGATCCATTAGCACAAGGTCATATTTGTTTTTTGACAAAAGATCTATACCTATTTCACCATTTTCGGCAATGTCTAATTCAAAACCAAAGTTGTGGATAACGCTATTTACAAGTTTTTGGTTTAAAATATTATCTTCACAAAGCAGTATTTTGAGCTTACCAAGATTGTGTTCTGTTAATGTTTCAGTTACTGTTTCAGTTTGGCTCGCTTTTTTATAAGTAAGCACAAAGGAAAATTCTGAACCCTGGGCAGGTTTACTTTTTACGTGAATTTCAGATCCATGTAATTCAATGAGCTGTTTTACAATGTTGAGGCCAAGTCCTGTACCGCCAAATCTTCTTGTCGTACTCTCTTCTGCCTGCGTAAATCGATCAAAAATAGTTTTAAGCTTGTTTGGCTGTATGCCAATGCCGGTGTCTTTAACGGAGAATTTAAGTGAATATTGATCGGCTGTCTCATCGACCTTTTTTACAGAAACAATTACTTCTCCTTCTTCGGTAAACTTAAGAGCGTTACCTGTTAGGTTAACCAGTATTTGATTTAATCTTCCCTGGTCGCCAATTACAAATTCAGGCAGATCGGCATCCAAAAAAAGATTGAATTCAATGCCTTTTGGAACTTTTACTTTTAGTAAACTATAAACATTTTTAAGTGTTTTTTGTAAATTGAATGGCTGCGGATCAATAGTCAGATTACCTGATTCAATTTTGGAAAGATCCAGAATGTCATTGATTATTATAAGAAGATTTTCGCCTGCTATTTGTACACTGTCAATATAATCACGTTGAACAGTGTTCAATTTTTCTTGGGCCAGGAGGTCAGTAAAGCCAATTATTGCATTTAATGGCGTCCTGATCTCATGACTCATATTTGCTAGAAAACTATCTTTTGCGTGTACCGCACGCTGGGCAATTTTTTTCTGAACTTTTAGTTCAATATTTTTTGTTGCTAATTCCAATTGATTTATTAAGTGCTTTGCAATAATTGACATGGCATTCCGCTGGTTTTCATTAAGCTCTTTTGCAACATGATCTATAGCGCAAATGGTTCCAATATTGTAGCCGTCTGGTGTTGTAAGCGGGATTCCGGCATAAAATCTTATTTTAAAGCCTCCAACAACATTGGGGTCTTCTTTGAATTTTTCATTTAAAAAAGTATCAGGTATTTCGACCATTTTCGAGTCCATAATTGTATACTGGCAGAAACTGATTTCTCGCGGTACTTCTGATACACCTACTCCGATTTCAGATTTAAACCACTGTCTGTTCTCATCAATGAACGAAATATGGGCGATTGGCACGCCGCATATATAAGAAATGAGTTTGGTAGCATCATCAAAAGCACTCTCGGGCAAACTATCAAGTATGTTATAACGCTTTAATGCAGCCAGGCGTTCCTGTTCATTTTTTGGTATGGGGAAAATGTTATTATTCATTTTATCGAAAGATGAAGTTTATATGTGTAAATTATTTTTAGCAAAGTTTTTCAAAAGAAATTACCAGTTAATAATAGCATCTTTATTAAGAATTATCAATTTGCAAAGGTGCTATACTTAAAGCTAATTGTTTATATTTTAGATGTTAAATGTTAAATCTACAAAAAAAACTTTTTGATACACTATCTTTTTTTAATGCAATTATTTAACAGACCAGAAGGGAAGATTTATTTTAGCCAGTATGTTTGAAAGCGGGAAAAAAAATAAATCTGCGAATCTCTTTTTAACATACTTTAAAAAGAGAAAATTTAATTTAGAGATAATTCTTGAAAGCAGTAAAAACAGGAAAGCTTGCAAATAAAAGAATTTGCGGACTTTTTTTATTGTTCTCAGATTTGGGTTTAAAACCCTGTAATTTATTGCAGCACTTTAGTAATGTTGATTAAAAAAATGTACTTTAACATATTGTTTAAATCAGAGAATATTAAAATTTATTTATAAAATCAGTCCTTTTTTAGTCTTTTTACTTTTTATTTCAAATGGTAAAGCGCAGGTGAAGCAAAATGATGTTCCCATAGAATCTGGGGTTGTAAATTACACTTTCGAACCTGTAGCTACTGGTATTATCATTCCTTGGGGTATGGTTATGCTTCCAGACGGCACTTTATTGGTTACAGAAAAAAGCTGTGTTCTTTTTCATGTTAAGAATGGCGTAAACACCGAAGTTAAAAACGTGCCTAAAGTATTTAAGCGTGGTCAGGGAGGCTTGATGGATATTGCATTACACGCTAATTACAAAAGCAACTGTTAGATTTATATGACTTTTTCATCAGAAGGAGCTGAAGGTGAAGGAGAAAATACCAAACTAAAATGAAAATGCTGGAAAATATTTTATACGAATTTTTGATTTGAGCTGTTTTTATAGATTATTTATAAATTTCGACTTTTTTTTGAAATTAAAAGCAACACAGCTGTTTGTTTAGATCTTTTAAAACCAGAATCTGCATTAGACTTCGCAGTAAAACTGAATCATTCAATAAAAGCAAGAGTTCACGGACTATTGAAAAAGGAACCGAAGATTGCATTTGACCAATAAAAAAGACAAATGAATTTAGTTTTAATGATTGATTGGGTATTAGTAACACTACTTTTTAAACTGCTTGCTGAACAGGTATTGTTATACTATAAATGTGTGACAGACTTTTTAATTCTGGGATTTCTACCCGATTATACAGCGTAAAACATGCTCTAACTGAAGGCCTGAATACGAACAAAATTCCTCTATCGAAATTAACTGATGCGGTTCTTTATTCAAGCTGTCTTTAATTTTGTTTAAATACAACCTTGCCTGTCTGTATGTTTTACCGGTAATACGCTGTACATCTTTTGGATAAATACATACCCTGATGTTTGCTGCAATCACACTACTAGTTTTACTATAGTTTTAATACTCTATCCATACTTAGGATAGGGCTTTGAGCGCCTTTCTCCCGAAGTGAACAAAGTTAAGAAAATTACTTCGTTTTTAAGCGACTTAAATAGGTTATTATAGGCTTTTTACTACCGTTTTTGACCACTGCCTTTTGAAATTTGATTTAAATGATGAAATCTTTGCTTCAATCATTCCCGATTTAGCTGCAGCGAATTTTAGAATGAACGAACAGATTTTTTTTTAACTTAAATTTTAACTATTATGGCAAAACAGAAAGGCATAATTAAATTGAACGGTACTATCGGAGATATTACTTTTTACAGATCAAAGGATGGGTATATTGCCCGTGAGAAAGGTGGCATTGATGCTAAGAGAATAGCAAATGATCCTGCGTTTCAGCGCACCCGTGAGAATGGGGCTGAATTTGGGAGAGCTGGCAAAGCAGGTAAAACACTGCGTCTGGCGCTGCGTAACCTGCTTTTAAATTCTTCTGACAGCAGAATGGTCAGCCGACTGACCCAAATTATGATGAAAGTGATTCAGGCTGACGCGACCAATGACCGCGGTCTTCGAAATGTCATAGACGGCGAGGCAGAACTGCTTAACGGTTTTGATTTTAACATTACCGGAAAACTGGGGACTACATTATTTGCTCCATTTACGAGTGCAATTGACCGTGCCAGCGGTGAAATCACAGTCGATATTGAACCCTTTATTCCCGCAAATATGATTGCCGCTCCAGCAGGGACGACTCATTTTAAAATCATATCGGGCGGTGCTGAAATTGATTTTGAAGCTGAAACATTTGTGACCGCCAATTCTGAAACTGCTGTTTTACCATGGGACAATAACCTGACAGCAGTCATCAGTCATTTGAATACTGTGACTCCCAACAGCACCAAGCCTTTATTCCTTGCTTTGGGGATAGAATTCTATCAGGGTGTGAACGGTAAAATGTATCCATTAAAGAATGGTGCCTACAATCCTCTAGCCTTGGTTCAAGTAAGCGGACTGTAGGATGGTTCTAGTATTATCCAGAACTTATTTCCCTGACGGAACCAACGGAAAACTCGAATGGGAAGGCAGATTTGTGTGCTACACCATTGAACTGCCCTGGCTCAATAATGCTAAACAGCTATCCTGTATTCCAGAAGGGAAGTATTTATTAAGAAGACGATACAGTCCTAAATTTCAATGGCATATTGAGGTGATTGATGTGGAAAAAAGAGGTTCTATTTTACTGCATCCAGCTAATAATGCTCAAAAAGAATTGAATGGCTGTATAGCTCCCGTAACGAAAATATCGGGAGCTGGTGCAGGTCTTCAATCCAGACAGGCTTTTCTCAAAGTAAAATACTTGGTTTATAAAGCTTTGGAAAGAAATGAGTCTGTTTCATTAATTGTTCAATCTTAATCCTTCGACTCCGCTCAGGATGACAGGGAATAAAAAATAATGTATATGAATATAATAAAAAGAGCGAAAGCTCCCATTCCGAAATTTTTTAAAGTGCTTCGAAATATTGGACTGGCATTGGCAACTATCGGAGGGACGATTGTGGCTGCGCCAATTGCTCTGCCCATAGCAGTGAATGCTGTTGGGGGGTATTTGGCTGTTGCCGGCGGTGTGCTGTCTGCTGTGAGCCAGCTGACGACCATAAAAGATGATTTAAATGCAGTCCAGTAATCCTATATTAATTGGTACTGCCAGCGGCACTTTTTTGAGTGTGCTGCCGAATTTACATTCGGAGGATGTATTGAAAACTGTTTTATTGGCTGCCATTGGAGCGATAGTCAGTTTTGTATTGTCGATGGTGCTTAAATTTATTGTTAAGAAGCACAGGAAGTAGTTTTATTAGAGTCGTTTGACTTAGTGTTGAGAAAGCCCAAACCGTAAAGGAATGGGCTTTTTTTTGTTTAATTGTTTTTGTTGTTTAAACGTTTAAACGTTTAAACGTTGGATTATTGGGATTTATATTTATTAAGGGCATTTTACTTTTTTTCTTGATAAAAAAAGTAACAAAAAAATCAAGCCTGCAATATTTTTACACCAAAAATCATCGAACGGATTTTTTCTATCGCGACCCCAGCCGCTTCGCTAGGGGGTTACTCCCGCCGGCCAGCGCTCAAATCCTTATCGTGATTTTAGGCGCAAAAATATAAGGGCGAAAAGAGGACGTTTTCATAAGTTTCTAATTAACTTCCTACAGCCATCGCGAAAATCCTTACGTTATTTTGCCTTTAAAAATATAAGGGCGAAAAGAGGACGGTTTTATGAGTTTGTTTTTGTTTTTATTGAAGGGCATTTTACTTTTTTCCTTGATGAAAAAAGTAACAAAAAATACTCATGGTTTAGTATTGTTTTTGGTATTCGTGAATCTTCGATTTCAAGCCTGAATATTTTTAATGATAAAATAATCGAACAGATTTATCTCACTTAGCTCTTATTTTTATTGGTGTTCGATGAACCTCATTTCATTCGGTTTGTCCTATCGCGACCCCAGCCGCTCGTGTTTCACACTCGACTCGGGGGTCACTCCCGCCGGCCAGCGCGCAAATCCTTACCGTGATTTCTACTATAAAAATATAAGGGCGGGGAGAGGACGTTTTCATGAGTTTCTAATTAACTCCCTCAGGCCAGTGCTCAAATCCTTATCGTGATTTTAGACGTTAAAATATAAGGGCGGGAATGAGTAAAGAGTGAAGAGTAAAGAAGCAAGAGGAGTGTGAATGGGATTGTGGGGATCCTTCCTTCGTCAGGATGACAATATTGGGTAGAGTTGGTGAAAAAAATGGCCACAGATTAAACGGATTGAACTGATTTTTCACGGATTTCTTTTAGATGCTGTAGATTTTGACTTGTGGTGGAGCTACTTGCGGAGGTCTTTCCTTCGTCAGGATGACAATATTGTGTGATTGTATTGTGGTAATTTGCTTGACGGTATTGTGTGTAATGTTATCGTTTGTCTTTGGTTTCTTTGTCGAAGGCTATGAGGTTTAGTGTGGAGCGCAGACGGGAGCGGACTCGGCTGCCGTAGGCTTCTTCGATTTCTGAGGCGGACAGGTTGGTGGTGATGTGGGTTTGGAGTTTTCTTGATGTGAATAGATCGTAGCGGGATAAAAGGATTTCAGCCATGACATTGCATTCATTACCGAAGTATTTCAGATTGTTTTCTGTTCCCAAATCGTCAAAACAGATTGTTTTTGGAGATGTTTTACTGTATTTGTGGATTATTTCGTAACCCTCTTTGATGAATTCGAAGCTGATGTCCCGGCATGGTTTTACCGAGAACCTGTGAACGGAAGGGGTGAGATGCTTCATTAAGTTCATAAGTGATGTTTTGCCACAGCCGACAGGACCGGAAAGCATAATTCCTTTATTGAGGTCAATCTTGTATTGAAGACAAGCTGGCTCATCTTTAAGAAAATAAGCTATGAGTTTGTGAATTATGGGGTGGTCTGTTTTGATGATTTTAAATTTATTGCCATATAGTTCGATGCCTTTTTTTTCCAGCCAAAGGATTATTTCTGGGTAATTGTAATGGGGTTTTATTTGTGTTTCCATGGTTTAGAATTTAACCGCAAAGTACGCAAAAGCGTTTCGCAAGGCTCGCAAAGCGAGATTCATAATGATTATTGATGGATTGGGTTTGGGGGGTGACTAGGTTTTGTTGAACCACCCCGCCCTGCGGGCACCCCTCCAAAGGAGGGGAATTATAGAGGTTCAGTGTAGTTTTTATTGGTGGCGGTGTTGAGATGTTTTGCTCTGCTGGGTTTGGGTTTGCCAACGTTGAATTTGTCTGCGTTCAGCATCCAGTTTTGTGAGGAGGCTTTCCAATCGGCCATTGGGGTTTTGCCACCAACGAGCCAGCCGTTGCTGGAGAAATAATTGAAGAATTTTTGTGCTTCAATTTCAGGGAATTTTTGCTGTTCGAAGTAGGTTTTGATTTCTTCGATTGCTGGCTTCTCGCCCTTCGACTGCGCTCTGGATGACATGTTCGAAGTGACAAGAGATTCTTTTTGCTGATTTTCTTCTATTTTGTTTTTTTGGTAATTGGAAAAAGCTACATGCATTTGGAAATGCGGGGATGGTTCTCTCAAGTTTAACTCGTTTTCAATGTTTGTTTTGTTTATATTGTTTATAGAAGATACCAGTGCTTGTTCAGTGCCTGTTTCGATACTTGTTTCCTGCCTGTTCAGCACCTGTTCATTTTTTTTGCTCTTATCTGTCTTTTTTTGAACAGGCTGTGAATCTTCTGAAAAATTGAAAAGGACTACCATACTGCCTTTGAATGGGTTGAACGAGGGTATGTATTTTATGTATTTCTTTTCATTTAATTCTCTCATGCATTTGTGATAGGTTGCCTTGGAACAAATTTTACTGATATGCATCACTTCTTCCCGGGTTATGCTTATTGGGTTTTTAAAACGGTTGACATTCCAGAACTGAAATAGTGCTATGTATAGACTGATGTGGGTAGGGTTGAGGTTTGGGTCTTGGATTATTTTGTCGAAGAATCCTGTGAGGTGCTTGATGTAGTTCATTTTTAGTTTTTTTTTTAAGGTTTTTCTTAAATTATTTCGATGCAAAAATGTTGGGATTGTTTGGGTTATTTTCACAAGGGGGGTCACAAGTTGTGAAAGAAAAAACTGTAAAGAGTACAGAATGCAGAATAGAGAGTGCAGAATGCAGAGTAATGTACGTCCCTGATATAGGTTGACCACAAAAGTCAATTTATATGAAAGCAAATTTAAAGAATATTCGAAAGTTTCGACGTTATTCAGAAGATTTTAAACGAGAAATAGTTTCTGTTTTTGAAAGTGGTAAGTTTAGTGT
>CAUPKP010000015.1:0-130040 GCA_963511795.1 uncultured Flavobacterium sp.
AATCTAAACAATCTAAACAATCTAAACAATCTAAACAATCTAAACAATCTAAACAATCTAAACAATCTAAACAATCTAAACAATCTAAACAATCTAAACAATCTAAACAATCTAAACAATCTAAACAATCTAAATAATCTAAATAATCTAAATAATCTAAATAATCAAAACATGTTCCACGTGAAACACTGCGTAAAAATCTTTAAAAAAATCAAAATAAAAAAAATAAAATTTAACACTGTTTCACGTGGAACGTGTTGTTATTTTATATAATTTTATTAGATTTTTATCTACTGTTCCACGTGAAACATCTTGATTTTCTCATCTTCTTTACTTCTCATTAAAGCCTCATCTGCTTCTGATTTATCTTTATATCCGCAGTAATGCAAAACACCATGAACTAATACACGTTTTAATTCGTCTTCGAAAAGTGTGTTATAATCTTTAGCATTATCTAAAACTCTTTCGATTGAAACGAAAATATCACCACTTATTTCATTACCCATAGTGTAATCGAAACTGATAATATCTGTAAGCGTGTCGTGATTAAGATACTCTAAATTAATCTTGTGAAGATATTCATCATCACAAAAGATATAACTAATTTCTCCTTCTGATTTATTCTCCGAAACTATTACAGCACTTAGCCAATCAGCGATTGCTTCCTCGTTCTCTAATGTGAATTCGGATTCGTAATTAAAATTGATCATTTGTTATTAAAATATACTTGAACCTTTTGATTAAAATTCGAGCGCAAAGGTAACGATTGTCTATTTAATATTTCGATACTGTTCAAATAATCTAAAAGCTCCTTTGGTAATGGACTTGCCTGATTACTGAAATTTGTTTTATTAGTTTCAGACTGACGTTTAGGATCCTCTCCCTGCATGCGAATAGCAGTGTCTAATTTCAAAAGCTCCTGCTTAATATTATTTATTCTTTGGAAAGTTTCATTATTAAAACCTTTATTTAACAACTGCTTTTCTAGCTGCTTCATTTGTTCCAAAGCATTGTTCCCATTGTTCCCTATACCCTTTTTATTCAGTTCTTCCTGAAGTGCCTCGCGTAACTGTTTTTGCTCTTTGTAAATATCCATAGTTGCTTTCGCATCACCTTCACCATCTCCATCAGATTCACCGTTTTGCCACTGTCCTTTACCCGATTGAGACCCTTTGTTATTACTGTCGCCAGGCTTGTTTCCTTCACCCGATTTGTTGCCGGGCTTCATACCTTGTTTCATTTTATCCTGTAACTCTCCCTGCTTTTTGATTATATCCGGCAATTGCATACCTGAACCTTTGCCTGGTTTTGGCTTTCCTCCACTACTTCCAGACATTTGCATCTGCATGCTGTTAAGAGAATCACTTAACAAATCTGCTAACTTATTAGCAGATGTAACAGCATACTGCTGTTGTGAAACCCCTCTTGAAACCTGAGATTCAGTAAAACTTTCAAGCGATTTATCAATATTGTATTGAACATTGGCAACCTCTTTAGTAACAGATTCTGCAATTTTAGGCTGGCGTAAAGACATAGCAAAAAGACTGTCATCTATATGTTTGAACTGTGTTTTTAAATTCTGCTGATTTCTAACGTACTTACTAAAAGATGGCGAACCCAGCCTGGTTGCCTTGAACTGATTAATTACATCTTCTTGAAAAAAAGAATAAGCCAATAAATTATCTAATATTTGACGCAGCATCTTTACATCTTCTTCTATCTCTTCCTTCTCTCCATCTGCCATAGCCTTTTCCATAGCTTTGGACATTTCCTTCATCTTTTTTGATGCACTTTTTTGATTAGGCTTAGCTTTGGATTTATTGTTATTCTGCAAATCCGAAGTAGCTTTTTTTAAATCATCCTTAATACTGTCCTCTTTATTTAAGTCTGATGGGATATCCATGGGTGACTTTAAATCTTCATTGTCTTTATCTAATTGCTTTAATTCTTCTTGAATTTTCTCAAATTCTTCATTCAATTTCTTTTGTTCAGCAGCAGAATTTTCTTTTTCATTCTCTGATAATTTATCTTCTTTCTGCGATAATTTATCAAGCTTATCCGCTAGTTGTTCAGCCTTCTTATCTACATAATAACGCTTCGTCAACTCAACTAACTGAGCTAAATTCTTATTCTGGCTCTTACTGTTCTGTTTAAACTTTTCTAATTTTTCAACAAAATCTTCATCTTTAATTTTATTGTTTAATTCGTTAAGTTCGTCCAATAATTTTTTATTCTTATCTAATTCTTTATTCGTGTTTTCAAGTCTTTTTTGGAGTAATTCTTTAGTTTCACTTTTCTGATCTGGATTAGATTTATCTAAATTCTCTTTCATCTTATTAGCGAAATCTTTCATGCTTTCGTTTTGCTTTTGCTGTTCATTGATAAAATCATTGATTTTTTGACGGTCTTTAAAATCTAAACTATTCTTTTCTTTACCCGTTTTCTGCAGTTTGTCTATTGCAGCAAACTGCTTATCCTGTTTAGATAATGTTTTTTGCAAACTATTAATTGCACTGTTTTGCTCCTGAAGCGCATTATTTTGCTTTTCCTCATCAGATAAAATTCGGTTAGAATAGACAGAAGAGCGTGAACTTTTAAAATGATGAATCGCATCATTATCAAAAACCTCAAAATAAAACTCATAGTTTATTCCTTTTTGAACATCAAGATTACTTGGGAAGTTGAAAACAATCTGATCAAAAGTATCATGCTTTACAGCTATTGTCCCACGTTTGGCAGTAAGCGGTTTTCCTGATTCATAATACACAATCTGTAATTTAGACAAACCATAATCATCGGCTATCTGACCAACAAAATAAGAGCTTGAAACACCTAAACTGTCAGGAGCTTTAGTGATATTTATCGTTGGGAACTGATCTTTAACCACATTCAGCTGATAATTTAATTTTTCGAAGTTTTTCACATTATTATTTGATGTAACTATTTGGTATTCTGTATTTTGAATTATGTTTTTAGTCATATTAAAAGCATTATCACTCTTAGCAAACTGAAAAGCCTGTAAATCATTTTTCCACATCACATTTTGGGTCGCATTCGTATTCATTACCCATGTCACTTGAGTTCCTTCTGGAATAACTCCGTTACCAGTTCCTTTTACAACAATGCTTTTTTTATTTAAATAACCTGGGTAAACAAACCTCATTTCGAAATTAGAAATGGTGGGAACCTCAATAACTTTCAGTTCATAATCTGGAGAAACAACTGCATTAGCTTCCAAATAAAATGCAACATTTGCAATAGGTTTTGCTATTCTAAATTGAAATTCACCCGGACGAACCGTTTCAAGAAAATAACTTTCATCTCCAATATGAATCATAACATTTTCTGGAACAACAGCTCCATCAGATTTGATATGTAAAACAAAATCTTTGCCTTGCTCTGTAATTAAATTTGAATTTAAAACTGTGAATTTAAAAGGTGCTGGCGGAGCAAATGCAGAATTGAAATGCACCACCCTATCCAAACTCTGAGAAATAATACGGCTGTTACCCGACAGAAAAAAGAACAATAAAAAAAGAACTGGTAAAACCGCCAGAGGAAGATACTTTTTATTAGTACCAAAATCAATAGCTTTTCCAAAAGGAATTGGCTGTAAAGAATTGGCCTTTTGCTCGATGGAAGCTATTAATAATTCAGAATTATAAGCAGAAACATTCTCCTTTGAAAGCTGTAAATAATTAGTTAATGTATCATTTACTTCCGAAAAATGACTTCCAATAATCAAAGAAGCCTGAGTATAATCAATTCCTTTTTGAAATTTTAAAATTTTGAAGATTGGGAACAGGATAAAACGAAGTAGTAAAAAGACTTCAACAGTGATAAAAAACCAAAACAAAAAGGTTCTTCCTTGTGGTTTTAACCAAAGAAAATACTCAATAAAGAGTGTGAAAAGAAAATAGATTAATCCCAGACCAATAAAAAATATACTGCCACGGATCAATTCATTTGTATAATACTTCTTTATAAAAGCTTCTAACTTTTGATGTATCGTATTTGATTTTTCCAAAATTCACGTATTAATTTAATAACCAATAAAAGTAATAATTTTAATGCTTATGAAAAGGTAAATAAAACATAATATTAAAGGCTTGAAGAAACAGTATTTACAGATACCAAACGACAATTTGAAATCGTATATTTGCAAAAAATTTACAATAATGTCTAAACCAGTTCGTGTGCGTTTTGCACCAAGTCCCACAGGACCTTTACATATTGGCGGAGTACGTACCGCTTTATTTAATTATTTGTTTGCTAAAAAAAATGGAGGAACTTTTTATCTGCGTATAGAAGACACCGACCAAAACAGATTTGTTCCAGGAGCTGAAGAATATATATTGGAAGCCTTGGAATGGTTAGGAATTGCACCTGAAGAAACTGTTGGAAAGAATGAAAAATTTGGACCATACAGACAAAGCGAAAGAAAAAATCTTTACAAACAATATGCAGATAGATTGATCGAATCGGGTAATGCTTATTATGCGTTTGACACAGCTGAAGCATTAGATGCTCATAGAAAACAGCACGAAGCTGAGGGAAAAACTTTCATCTACAATCATCATAATCGTGAAAAACTAGATACTTCATTAGTAATTTCTAAAGAAGAAACCGCTAAAAGAATAGCTAATAATGAAGATTATGTAATCCGTTTCAAAACTCCAGTAAATGAAACACTGCATTTGCAGGATATCATTCGTGGGGAAGTAAAATTTGAAACCAATCTTTTGGATGATAAAGTTTTGTTTAAAAATGACGGAATGCCAACCTATCATTTGGCAAATATTGTGGATGACCATTTGATGGAAACCTCACACGTAATACGCGGTGAAGAATGGTTGCCATCTATGCCTTTACACGTAATGCTGTATCGTGCTTTTGGCTGGGATGCTCCAGAATTTGCACATTTACCATTAATATTGAAACCAATTGGTAACGGTAAATTGTCAAAAAGAGATGGAGATAAAATGGGATTCCCAGTGTTTCCATTAGAATGGAAAACTGAAGAAGGAATTTCATCGGGATATAGAGAAAAAGGATTCTTCCCAGAAACAGTTGTTAACTTCTTAGCCCTTTTGGGTTGGAATGACGGAACCGAAAAAGAACTTTTTTCATTAGAAGAATTGACAGAAGCTTTTGATTTGAAAAGAGTTCACAAATCAGGAGCAAAATTTGATCCAGAGAAAAACAAATGGTTCAATCATCAGTATTTAATGAAACAAAATGATACTGTTTTGGCTGAAGAATTCACTAAAATTATTGAATTAAAACATCTTAACAGATATTTTTCATTAGCTGAAATGACAAAAATTGTTTCATTAATAAAAGACAGAGCCGATTTTGTTTCCGATTTCTGGGAGATGAGTGATTTCTTTTTTATTGCTCCAACAAGCTATGACGAAAAAGCGAGCAAGAATTGGAAACCTGAAACTCCTGCATTAATGCAGGAACTGATATCGGTACTTGAAGAAATAAGTGATTTCACATCAATAAATATAGAAACAATTGTAAAAGACTGGCTGACAAAAAATGAAATTGGAATGGGAAAAGTTATGCAGCCGTTCCGCATGAGTTTAGTAGGAGCACTCAAAGGCCCTCACCTATTCGATATTGTGGAAGTCATAGGAAAACAAGAAACGATTTCAAGATTGCAAAGAGCTATAACAACTTTGTAATAACAAAAAAGCTCCCAAATTGGGAGCTTTTTTGTTATTCTTTAAATAATAAAACTTTATAATATTCTTTGTTATCACTTTCAACTAACCATATTCCCTGATCTGAAAAAACAGTTTCATAATAAAGTCTATTGCCGTTACTAGGAACGTTTTTTATATATTTTTCAACATTGGGGCTTGCGATCATCCCAACAAAAGTCAGTTGAGAAAAAACTTTATTTTTAATATCACTAACATAAGAATTAGTAATGAATTCACGATCTTTTAATTTACTTGTATTGTTATTATATTCAATAAAACTTATTTTAGATATGGCTCCGGTTGATTTGTTCACAGTGGTTGCATTTGAAAATTCAGTAAAATCATTAACGGAAACAGAGAAAAGTAATTTATCATTAAATTCTAATAAATTAATTTGGAGTTTTGAATAATCAGTAATTTTATCTAAGAAATCTTTGTTTTCAATGTTGTTTATTGATTCCCATAATTTCTTACCTTCCTTATCGAATTTAAAAACATAAAATCCTTTTGGACTAGGGCCTCTTCCTTCGACTTTCTTTGCTTCATCCCTAAAAATTCCATAAACATAGATATCTCCATTAATTCTATCTTCAAAATAATGATTAATAGATAAGGCTCCTAACTTTACATAAACAACGGAAAAAGGATAACTTGGTGTAGCCATGGTAGAATTAAAATCCTTAGGACCTCCAGAATTATCAGACTGAATAAAATTTTTATCATTAAAATTCATGGTAAGCACTAATTCTTTGATTTTTTTTCCTTCAAAATCAAAAGTAGTCTTATACAAGATTGAAGTTTTAAAATCGGCAGAAACAGATTTAGTTATAATATCGAAGTTATCATTACCTTTTAATTTACTGGTAAAGGATGGTTTTATATCATATTTCACAAAACCGTCGCCTTTCAATAAAGCTAAATTAGGTTTATCTAATTTAAATCTCTTTCTTGAATTGCTCTTAATTTCAATAGTTTCAAGATAAATATCATCCTTTTCAAAATCAATATTGTCTTTTTGCTTTTGATTTGTAAAACCAAAATCATAAATATCATTGAAAGAAGCATTAAAAGGCATATTTGGCCATCTCATTGTAACGGAGCATAATACATTATTATAATCGTATCTTCCAAAATAATTAGAATTTAGATCATCAAGTGCATCATGACTAACAGCCTGAGCATTATTATTCATAAAAAATTTATAACTTGGCTTCATTGTAAATTTAGTAGCATCATAAGTCTTATAAGAATTCTCAGTAACAGAGAAAGTTGGACTAACAAACTTTTCATTTTCAAACAAAGTTGATTTTTTTCCATCTATATCATAACTGAAACCACTAGTAGTCATGAAAGATAGCGTCATTTTAATTGGATAACCTTTAAAAACAACAAATTTCTTTGAATTTGGAAGGTATTGAAAAGTTACAGGTACATTTTTTTCTTCAAATTTTTCCTCTACTATTACAGTCTGAGCAGATAAATAAACTGTTGAAAAAAAAGCAATACTAAAAAGTATTTTCTTCATTGATTTTGATTTTAATTAATAATTAAGAATCAAAATTACATATAAAAATTAACAAGTAATTTATATTTTTTTTATATTTAATATGAAAAACTATTTCAAAAATTTAGAAAGCGATAACAACAGTATAAAACGAAAAAAGCTCCTTGTTTAAGGAGCTTTTTTTATACAAAAGAAATCTAAAATCTACTTTTATTTCTTAAAAAATAACTTATGAGATAAGGAACTATAGTCTGCAATATAGACCTGAAAGGATTTGGTAAACTCTCTTTATAAGGAGCTAAAAAACCTGAAACAATGTTTTCGGGTGTAATTGCATCTCTAGTTTTCTGAATACTTAAAACTAATTTTTGATAACTGATCTGCTTTTCTAATTTCAAGATCTCTAAATCACGATCAATAGCTGCATAGGAAGAATACTTTTTGTTTTCCATAATTAATCATTAAAAAAGATTTCTGAGAATTTTTCTAAAATTGGACCTTCTATTACTTTGTCTTTCACTAAAAATAAAAGTATAGTAACAATTAAATAGAGCCCTGCAACAGAAACAAAACCTATAGCATAACTGTCAAAATAATTACCAATAAATAAAGCTAAAGCAACAGACACAAATAATAAAACCATACTAAAGCATAATAAAATCAAAGTAAACTTTAAAATCATGGTTGTTGATTTCATTACAACCTTGAAACCCCATAATTTATAATAAGAAATTGATTTTTCTAAATAAGCTTGAGCTTCATTTTGAACATCTTCTGATTTTTCTTTTATTCTATCAAATGCCATAGACTATAATTTATGACTGAAATTTAGCATTTTTTTCTTTGAGTTCTGCCAATTTGTTTTCCAAATAAGAAACTACATCTTCTGTATTATCAGTCAGGTTAGCAACAATATTATCATAATTGCGGTCAATGTCGTCTTTACTCAAAATACCTTTACCTTTTAATTTTTCTGAAACTTCATGTAATTTGTCATTTAGATTGTTTTTCACATCATCAAAACCATCTTTTATTTTTTCTCTCGTTTTTGAACCTTTGTCTGGAGCAAATAAAATTCCAATCCCTGCTCCTATTGTTGCACCAACTAAAAGAGCTATAATTGTATTACCTGTGTTGTTTGACATGTTTATTAAAGTTTTAAAGTTACTATCTAATAAATTTACAACATTATCAACAAACATGTGTTAACAAGCCGTTAAACTACAAATTAACATCTAAAAAACTCAAATAAAGCCCGTATTTAAACAAAAATAAATAAATGACATATTCATATATAAAATATATAAAACTATCTTAAAATAGATTTATGAAGGCGTATTTTTATAAAAATTATCAATTAAACATTACTTATAAATAGATAAAATATATAATAAATAAATTTTATTAAAAAATTAAATTTAATAGTTAAAATATTTATAAAAAAAAAGGATAAAAAGAGAAGAAATTACTGTTTTTTGTAAAAAATCAAAATAAACACTTCTAATAAACTAAAATATAAAAAACATAAATTAATATAAACAAAAATAGAAAACGTCTTAAAATCAATTTATGAAAGCTAATTTTAATAAATTAAAATTATTAAAATTTAAATATTAATCAGTTTTATATATAATAAAAAAGCGCTTTATAAAAAGCGCCTTTGATAGATATAAATTATAATTTTATTTTGATAGAAAATTTTCAATAAATTCCAATTCCCGATCGGTAGTACTTTTAGAAGGATTTGCTTTTAACTTCAAAACTTCCTCTTTGAATGAATTTACAAATTCCGAATCATAATCTAAAGTACTTAAATTTAAAATTGCCCTGGAACGAACAAAAGTAGATTCGCTTCGAAGTGACATTGAATACAATTTAGACAAATCTTCTTTATCAAAATCCGAAGATTTTAAATTAGCATATTTCAAAATCAAATTAGCAAACAACAAAGAACTTTTATTGTTGTTAATATTCTTTCTGAAAGAATTTTGTAATAAACTATAATTAGAAATTCCTGCCAAAGTCTCCCCTATTGCTTTTCTAATTGCAATACGTTCCTCTCTTGTAGCCACTTTGAAATATTTATTGATTTCTTTTAGTGAATTATTAATGCTGTTCTCTTCTTTTTTTCCTTTTTCTTCCCAAGCATCTTTAAGACCAACTGTCTTGTTAAATACTAATTGTGAAGCAGTTGAATCTTTATCAACAACAAAATAACCCAAACGCTGAAATTGAAAATGATCACCTGCTTTAGCTTCAGCTAAGCTTGGTTCAACATAACCTTTGACAATTTGTAAAGAGGCAGAATTCATAAATTCTAAGAAACTTTTCTCTTTATGACTGTCTGGTGCTTCGTCTATAAATAAACGATCATACAAACGAACTTCGGCTTCAACTGCATGAGAAATAGAAACCCAATGTAATGTTCCGGCAACTTTTCGCTTACTGGCTTCACTCCCGCTTCCGCTTAAAGAATCGGTATCATAAGTAACTTGAATTTCGGTAATTACACCGTTTTCATCTTTAGTAACACTCTCTCCTTTAATGATATACCCATTTTTAAGACGCACTTCATTTCCTATACTTAAACGGAAAAATTTAGCTGGAGCCACTTCAAGAAAATCGTCTCTTTCTATATATAATTCACGTGAAAAAGGTACTTTTCTGCAACCAGCCGATTCGTCTTCCTGATTATTTTCAGCATCAAGCCACTCCTCTTTTCCTTCAGGATAATTTGTAATTACCACTTTTATAGGATCTAAAACAGCCATAACTCTTGGAGCGGTCTTATTTAAATCTTCACGTAAACAGAAATCCAAAAGAGATACATCAATTATATTTTCACGTTTAGCTACACCAATTACATCACAAAATTTACGAATAGCAGTGGCGGTATAACCACGTCTTCTTAATCCCGAAATAGTAGGCATTCTTGGGTCATCCCAACCGCTCACAATGTTTTCCTGAACCAATTGTAAAAGCTTTCGTTTGCTCATAACTGTATAATTCAAGTTCAATCGGGCAAACTCATATTGATGCGGACGCACTTGATTTTCATCATAAATTTGATCCAAAAACCAATCGTATAATTCACGATGCATCACGAATTCTAATGTACAGATTGAGTGTGAAATCTGCTCCACATAATCACTTTCACCATGTGCATAATCATACATTGGATAAATATTCCAATCATTTCCAGTACGATGATGATGTTTATGTAAAATTCTGTACATCAATGGATCACGCATCAGCATATTAGTCGAAGCCATATCTATTTTAGCTCTCAAAACATGAGTTCCTTTTTTGAAATCTCCTCTCTTCATTCCTTCAAAAAGAGCTAAATTTTCTTCGATAGAACGGTTTCTGTAAGGGCCGTCAACTCCAGGCTGAGTAGGAGTTCCTTTTTGAGTTGCCATATCTTCAGATGACTGGCTGTCAACATAGGCTTTTCCTTTTTTAATCATTATAACAGCCCATTCGTATAATTGCTGGAAATAATCGGATGAATATAATTCTTCAGACCAATTAAATCCTAACCATTTGATATCTTCTTTAATAGCATCAACATACTCCTGCTCTTCTTTCGCAGGATTAGTATCATCAAAACGCAGATTTACGGGTGCATTGTATTTTAAACCTAAACCAAAATTTAAGCATATAGATTTTGCATGACCAATATGTAAATAACCATTAGGTTCTGGAGGAAAACGAAAACGTAATTTATCTTGTGGAAAACCGTTTGCTAAACTGTCTTCTATAATTTGTTCAATAAAATGAAGGGATTTCTCTTCTGATGCCATTTTTTAAAATTTTAGCAAAGATAAAAAATTGAACATAGATAACACCCAATAAGATAATAGACTTTAAAGAAAAAATAGTTGTCATATTTTAATACATTTGTATAAGTTATCTACGTTTATAAACATAAAGAAATACTTTCTGATTACTGAAAAATAAATAAAAATGGGAACAATAAAATTAAAAAACATCCGCACTTTTTCATACCACGGATGCCTAATTGAAGAAGGAAAAATAGGTTCAGATTATAGTGTTGATTTAGAAATAAGAACTAATTTGAAGCAATCTGCAGTTTCCGATAATCTAAAAGATACGGTAGATTATGTGCATCTCAATAGAATAGTAGTCGAAGAAATGGCTGTAAGATCCAATTTATTAGAGCATGTAGCTAAAAGGATTATCGATAGAGCATTATCAGAGCTTGAAACAGTTTCAAAAATCAAAGTAGCAGTTTCAAAAATAAACCCACCTATTGGCGGTGATGTAGAAGCGGTTACGATAGAAATGGAAGAAGAACGAAATTTCAATTTGTAGTAATTGACATAAAAAAATAAAAAAGTTAACTTTTAGCTTTTAAACTTTAAAAATTTGAGTTACTTTTGCCATCCGTTCAACAATGGCGTCGTGGCCGAGCGGCTAGGCTGGGCTCTGCAAAAGCTCCTACTCCGGTTCGAATCCGGACGATGCCTCTAAAACCTCTAAATTACTTTAGAGGTTTTTTTTGTTTAATTTTTTAGAAAAATTAAGTAAAGTTTAGGTTCGAATCCGCACGATACTTCCATAACCTCTAAAGCAATTTAGAGTTTTTTTTATGTCTAATTTTTTATAAAAATTAAGTAAAGTTTAGGTTCGAATCCTCATGATGTATCTAAAGCCTATAAAGTAATTTTAACCATTTTTTATGTTTAATTTTTTAGAAAAATTAGGTAAAGTTAGGGTTCGAATCCAGACGATGTATATAAAACCTATAAAGTAATTTTAGCCATTTTTTTATATCTAATTTTTTAGAAAAATTAAATAAAGTTTAGGTTCGAATCCGGACTATCGCTTAAAAGAGATACAGAAATGTGTCTCTTTTTTTTATGCTCATTTTTTAAAATTTAATAAGTTATAATAAAGTAAAATGGTTCAATTATTAGTACAAAAAAAGGGACTAATAATAGTCCCTTTTGCTTAAATATTTTTATAAAAATCTACTTGTCTATCTTCTCAAGTGCATTCTTTACCATTTGTTTTTCTTCTGGAAACCAGCCTTGAAAAATTAATGCAAAACCAAAAATCATCAGGACAATGCTAATTCCTCTTTTTATTTTATAGATATTAGTTGGTGTCATTTTGTGCTTCAATTGCTTAGCTAATGCTATTTTGATACAGTCTATTCCCAAATAAGTTAAAATAACTGAAATGAAAAATGTCAATACTCTGGAGGTTTCCATTTCTAATTTTGGTCCTACCGAAATAATTACAGCCAGCCAAAAACCAAGGACACCAATATTAATAACATTCAGAAAAAAACCTTTTAGAAAAAGACCTAGATAATTCTTTTTTATAATCTCATTATCAATAGTTTTGGTATTTACTTTCTTTTCCTTTTTTATTCCGAGAAAAGAAATAAAACCATAAGCCATCATAATAAATCCACCAAAAATGAACAAAGATGAATTATCATTAAGACTCTGTATAAGTCTGTAACTTCCAAGATAAGCAATAATTATAAAAAAAACATCACCTAAAACTACACCTAAATCAAAGACCAAAGCGGCACGAAATCCTTTAATAATACTTGTTTCAAGCAAAATAAAAAAAACAGGGCCAATCATAAAACTTAATAATACTCCCCAAGGAATACCAGTCAAAATATCGTTTATCATTAAAAAATGACTTTAAAAATTGGTTACAAATTTATTATTTCTGAACTATAGTTCCGCCCATAAAAGTTTCTTGTCTTAATTCTTTTGGTTTACCGTGAACAGTTACAGTACCTCCAGCTTTTACTTTGGCATCTATAAGTGTGGTTGCTTTTAAATCCGCACTTCCTCCGGCAGAAATACTTACTGTGGTTTGAGAAGTTTCTAAATCGCCAGCTTCTAAAATACCTCCAGAATTGATTGAAACCGACTGAGTGACTGCTTTCCCTATAATTTTAATAATTCCTCCAGAATTAGCTTTAATTAATGCTTTTTCGACATCTAATACTGCAGTAATTGTTGCACCTTCCTGAGTTTTTAAATCCAGAGTTGTCTGTTTAAAAACATCAGCACAGAAAACGGTACTTCCTTCATTAGCATCAATACTATTAATTTTCTTGAAATATAAAGTCACTTTTGCTTCATCACCCGACATAATTTTAGTCAATGGCATTCTTATTTTCAAAAGTCCATTTTTATTTACAACTTCAACTTTGCTTTGACTTGTTCCAGTTATTTCGGCTTTGTTTTCATTCGAAGCTACTAAAGTTACACTCAATTTATCAAATACTTTCAGATCTGTAAAATCCCCAAGATCTATAGTGGTTTGTGCGAAAGTAATTTGTGCCAGAAATACAAAAAATACTAAAATTATTCTTTTCATTTCAAAAAATTTTAATTGTTAATATATCTATTTTAAAATCTTACTCGTTTCTTTTTATAAAATTGAAATCCAATTGTTTTTTAACCAGATCGGCGTTTTTTACTTTAACATAAATCTCATCACCCAATTGTAATAATCGATTAGAATTGGCTCCTACTAATGCATATTGTTTTTCATCAAAAGTGTAATAATCCTCTTTTATATCGCGGGTTCTCACCATTCCTTCACATTTATTTTCGATAATTTCGACATAGATTCCCCATTCTGTAACTCCCGAAATAACTCCTAAGAATTCCTGATCCTGATGGTTCTGCATGTATTTAACCTGCATGTATTTGATAGAATCTCTTTCGGCATTAGTTGCTAAACCTTCCATTGTTGAGGAATGAAGACATTTAGCTTCATACACATCTTCATCTACTGATTTTCCTCCATCCAAATAGTACTGTAATAAACGATGAACCATAACGTCCGGATAACGACGAATAGGCGATGTAAAGTGTGAATAATAATCAAATGCCAGTCCGTAATGTCCAATATTATCCGTAGAATATTTGGCTTTACTCATGGATCGAATGGCAAGAGTATCAATTAAATTCTGCTCTTTTTTTCCGTTCACTTCTTCCATCAAAGCATTCAATGATTTCGAAATATCTCCTTTGTTTCTGAAATCAATTTTATAACCAAACTTAGCAATCAGATTTTGCATTGCAATTAATTTGTCTTCATTCGGCTCATCGTGAATTCTATAGATAAACGTTTTCTTTTGTTTTCCAATGTATTCTGCCACTTTTCTATTAGCCAGAAGCATGAATTCTTCAATAAGATGATTCGCATCTTTAGAAACTTTAAAATAAACGCCTTCTGGTTCTCCTTCTGCATCCAAATTGAATTTTACTTCTACTTTATCAAAAGAAATAGCGCCTTCGTTCATTCTTTTTCTTCTGAATATTTTAGCCAGCTGATCCATTTTAAGAGTCGCAGACACAATTTCATCAGAAACAACATAAGAACTTCCTGTTATAGAAGTTTCAGCAGGAATAGTATTGTCTTTCGTCTCTATGATGTATTGTGCTTCTTCATAAGCAAAACGCTGATCAGAAAAAATAACAGTTCTTCCAAACCATTGATTCACCACTTGGCATTTTTCAGTAATTTCAAATATAGCCGAGAATGTATATTTCTCTTCCTGCGGACGCAACGAACAAGCAAAATTAGACAGCACTTCCGGTAACATTGGCACTACCCTATCGACTAAATAAACAGATGTCGCTCTTTGAAAAGCTTCATCATCGAGGATAGTTCCTTCTTCCAAATAATAAGAAACATCGGCAATGTGAACTCCTATTTCATAGTTTCCATTTTCCAATTGTTTGAATGACAACGCATCATCAAAATCTTTTGCATCTTTTGGGTCAATTGTAAAAGTCAGTGTATCACGCATATCACGGCGTTTGGCTATTTCACTGGCTTCAATCGAAGTATCAATTTTTTGTGCAAAGGTTTCAACTTCAATAGGAAACTCAGCAGGCAAGCCATATTCAGCAAGAATTGCATGAATTTCGGTATCATGTTCTCCAGGTTTTCCAAGGACTTTTATCACTTTTCCAAAAGGACTGTCGGCTCTTGCAGGCCAATCCTCGATATGAACTAAAACAACATCTCCTTGCTCGGCCTCCCCTATTTTATCTTTCGGAATAAAAATATCAGTGTACATTTTTGGATTTGCAGTCGAAACAAAAGAGAAATTCTTTTGAATATCAATAACTCCAACAAAGTCAGTTTTATATCTTTCGATCACTTCAATAACTTCACCTTCAGCTCTTCTGCCGCTTCTTTTGTTATAAACATAAACTTTTACGGTATCTTTATCCAAGGCGTGATTCAAGTTATTCGATGGTATAAAAACGTCTTCTTCAAATTCGGGACAAATAAAATAAGCGGTTTTACGACCGGTCATATCAATTTTTCCTTCGTAATACTCTTTGCTTTCGGCTTTTATTAAATACTTGCCAGGCTCGGACTCTATAATTTTTTTGGAAGCTGCCAGAATCTTCAAATCCTTTATAATCTGATTACGGCTCTGGGTGTCGTCTAATTCTAACTTAGCTCCTATTTGCTTGTAATTAAATGCTTTATTAGCACTTTGCGATAATATCTTTATAATTTTATCTGAGAAATCTTTCTCTTTCTTTATCGGCTTTCTTAATCTTTTACTCATGTATCTTTTCTTAAAAGCCTAAAATTACGAAATTGTATTCACTATTCTGACTTCTCCGATAGTTTTAAACTAATTATAACTTTACTACATTTATAAAAAATTCAAAATGATAGGATTCAAAACAATTGCTATTTTTAATTATCCGCATGAAATTGTGGTACTTAGACATATTTTGGATCAGGAAGAAATTCATTATTTTTTCGAAAACGAAAACATTGTCTCTATTGACCCGCTGGCAAGCTTTGCTTATGGAGGCATCAAACTAAAAGTACATCTAAACGATTTCGAGCAGGTGCAGGAAATACTAGACAATTTGAATCCAAAACTTTCCATCGTTTAAAAATTTCGCAATTCATTTTTTTTTTTGGCGTGACCACAAGGGTCGGGCTGTACGTTCCCGCTTCCCGATGAAAAATCGGGAGAGCTTCAGTTCCATCCCTCACGCAGATCCTGCAAAGCAACAACAGTAGCAGAAAAAGGAAAAGACTTTTGAAGAAACTGAACATTTTTAAATTTTTTCTTTGTTTTAAAATTTCAAAGTTGTCAACATATATTAAATACAACAAAAAGAAAATTTAAATTTAATTAAAATATTTATGGTTATTATAGCTTGTTAATAGTTGCTATAAATTTCTAAAAAATTGTGTTGGAATGAAGTTGTAGGTTTTTATATTGAGTTATTAACATAGTTATTTTGTATTAAATAACTGTTTTTTAAGATGTTTTTCAGATTAGTTAACAACTGTTAACAATTAAAAAATTATATAAATTGTAAATAAGTGAATTTTATTTTTTTGTTGAAAAGCGTATTTTAAGTATTGATAACTTTTCTAAAAATTCAGCAAACTTTATTTGGATTTCTAATATCAGTTTTGGATTACTTATTTTTTGTTTACAAACATAAAAAACTTCTAATATTCTATCTAAAGTTATAAACATTTTATGTTAATTTAAGGTTAACTGAATATCAAGTAGTTACGTTTTAGTATTAACAATACAAAATATTAACATTTAAATTACATTCTGTGTATTGATTTACAGACTATTATGTTTTTGTTAAAATGTTAATAAGATTCAAATTTTCTTAATATCAGTTAGTTATGGTGTATTTTTAAAATGAAACTTTTTGTATCTTTTTCTTAATCTGTTCTTGAGAATTGAATGACTGTTTTGTGGTTTTTTCTAAAATACTTTGGTTAAATTTGCAGTTCAAAAACTAATACAAAAAAAATGAAAATTTCAATAGGAAACGACCACGCAGGACCAGATTATAAAAAAGCAATTGTTCAGTATTTAGAATCAAAAGGACATCAGGTAATAAATTATGGAACAGACACAGAAGCTTCTGTAGATTATCCGGATTTTGGGCATCCTGTTGCTTCAGATGTGGAAGATGGAAAAGCCGATTTTGGTATAGTAATCTGCGGTAGCGGAAACGGAATCGCGATGACTGTTAATAAACATGCCGGTGTTCGTGCTGGTTTATGCTGGACTAAAGAAATTGCTTATTTAACCCGTTTACATAACAATGCAAATATTGTAAGTATTCCGGCTCGTTATACTTCTATTCAACAGGCGATTGAAATTGTAGATACTTTTTTAACTACTGAATTTGAAGGTGGAAGACACCAAACAAGAGTAGATAAAATAAGCTGTTAATATATTTTGGAAAATCACAGCCATCATAATCACAGCCATCACCGTCATGTAGAAGGTAAAAACTTATTGTTTTCGATTGTTTTAAATCTTGTTATTACTGTTGCTCAAATTATAGGTGGTATTCTCTCCGGAAGCTTGGCTTTGCTATCAGATGCGTTGCATAATTTCTCCGATGTGCTTTCGCTGATATTCAGTTATGCTGCTCATAAATTATCTAGAAAAAAAGCCTCCGTTAATCAAACCTTTGGTTATAAAAGAGCTGAACTTATAGCCGCTTTTGTCAATGCTATGACATTGATAATAGTCGCTTTGTTTTTGGTTTATGGAGCAATAGAACGTTTTTTCAATCCGCAGCATATTGAATCGGGATTGGTGATTTGGCTTTCTATTTTAGGGATTGTAATGAACGGTTTGTCTGTACTATTATTAAAAAAGGATGCAGATAAAAATTTGAATATGAAATCGGCTTATCTGCATTTATTTAGCGATATGCTGGCTTCAGTGGCAGTTTTATTTGGTGGTTTACTAATGAAATATTTCCAGTGGTTTTGGGTAGACAGTGTATTGACATTGGCTATTGCTATATATTTAATCATTGTTGGTTTTGATTTACTAAAAAAATCAACTCAGATGCTAATGCTTTTTACGCCGAGTCATCTTAATATAAATGATGTTATTGGTGAAGTCCATAAAATTTCGGGAGTTAATAAATTACACCACATTCACGTTTGGTATCTTAATGAAGAGGAATTGCATCTAGAAGCCCATTTGGATTGTTCCGAAGATATAAAGATGTCTGAGTTCAATGCACTTTTAGATAAAGTAGAGCACGTTCTATTCGAAAAATTCCATATCAATCACATCAATATTCAGCCTGAATATAAAAAAGAAGAAGATTCCAAGGATTTTATTGTTCAGGATTAGGTTTTATAAAATCTGGGTGCTTCGCACCCAAATAATTTAAGTTCGGTCAAAAAATCAGGCTTTTTCTGCTTATGCATTGACTGAATTAATGTAAATTGAGTCAGTTAATTGACTCAATTTACATTAATTCAGTCAGTCAATTGACGCAATTTATATTTTTTTACTTAACTTTGACAGTGATTTAAAGTAAATAAACAATGGAAAGTTATTTAAAAAGAGCAGTTTTCGATAATTTTAATAAAAAGGTTTTGCCTAACAAAGTATTGATTTTGTTAGGAGCAAGACGTGTTGGGAAAACAGAATTAATCAAGAATTATTTAAAAACCATTCCTGCTGAAAATTATTTACAACTAAACGGTGAAGATATTCACGATGCTAGTTTATTACAGGAGCGATCTGTTGCTAATTATAAAAGACTTTTGGCTAACACAAATTTGTTGGTTATTGATGAAGCCCAAATGATTCCAAATATTGGATTGATATTAAAACTTATTGTTGACAGCATTGATGGAATAAAAATTATTGCGACAGGATCATCAGTTTTTGATTTAAATAATAATCTTGGCGAACCATTGGTCGGTCGAAAAAATACCTTGTATCTTTTTCCGTTGGCACAAATGGAATTTGGGGCACAGGAAAACTACAAGCAAACTATAGAAAATTTAGAGGAAAGACTACTTTTTGGAGGGTATCCAGAACTCATTCAATATCAGGATTGGGAGGAGAAAAAAGAATATTTGAACGAAATTATTAATTCCTATCTGCTCAAAGATATTTTGACTTTTGAAGGGATCAAACAAGCGGATAAAATTTATAATTTATTGCGATTGATTGCTTATCAAGTAGGGAAAGAAGTGTCGTTACAGGAATTAGGAAATCAGTTGCAACTGTCCAAAAACACGGTTGGTACGTATTTAGATTTACTTTCTAAAGTTTTTATTATCTTTAAAGTGGAAGGATTCAGTCGTAACCTACGCAAGGAAATTGTGAAATCCAGCCGATGGTATTTTTATGATAACGGTATTAGAAATGGCATTATCAATAATTTTAACAGATTGGATTTTAGAAATGACGTTGGTGATTTATGGGAAAATTATCTTGCGGTAGAGCGTCTTAAAAAACAGCATTATCAAAAAGTGCAGACCAATAATTATTTTTGGCGAACCTATGATCAGCAAGAATTAGATTGGTTGGAAGTAAAGGGAGAAGCACTTGCAGGATTTGAGTTTAAATGGAATGAAAACAAAAAATCAAAAATCCCTGCCGCTTTCGCGAAAGCCTATCCAGAGGCTAGTTTTGAAGTGATTAATAAGCAGAATTATTTGGATTTTATAATGTAAAAAAATCAGAATTAATCCACCAAAAAGCAATCAAAACATGCACAATTACAATCAGCCAAAATTTTAAAAGATAGCTTTTTTTAGCCGTTTTATGTCGGAAAGTAAGCATTGCTAAACCAGAGCCAAAAGAACCTCCAAAGAAAACAAAACTTAATAAAGTACGCTCCGAAATTCTTTTTTTTTGAGCCTTAGCTAAATGTTTATCGTAAGTGATTTGTATAAAAGCTATTATATTTAAAATCAAAAAAAAGTAGAATAAAATATCCATTTAACTAAAATTAAGTTCCAAAGATATTATTTTAGCTGTCCGAAAAAAATCAAAAAATGACTAACATACAATTCATAGCCAAATCCGTTAATACGGCAACAATCAACATTCAAAACACAGTTCAATTATTACAGGAAGACTGCACGATTCCATTTATTTCGCGTTATCGAAAAGATAAAACTGGAAACCTGGACGAAGTTTTTATTGAACAAATTGCCAAATTTCAAAAAGAATATGAAGTCATTCTAAAACGCAAGGAAGCGATTTTAAAATCCATTCAGGAACAAAACGCTTTGACACCGGAATTGGATAAAAAAATACAGCAAAGTTTTGATTTACAAGAATTGGAAGATTTTTACCTGCCGTACAAAAAGAAAAAAAGAACCAAAGCAGATGTAGCTAGAGAGAACGGATTGGAACCTTTGGCCAAAATAATTATGGCGCAAAGCAAGGACGATGTTGATTTCCTGGCAACACAATATTTGAATGAAAATGTGATCAATGAAGAATCGGCTCTGCAGGGAGCGAGAGACATTATTGCCGAATGGATCAATGAAAATATATACGTTCGAAAACAGCTCAGACGATTGTTTGAGCGCAAAGCGACCATTACAACAAAGGTGGTTAAGTCCAAAAAAGAAGAGGAAGGTGCTCAAAAATTCAATCAGTATTTTGAATGGGCAGAACCTTTGACCAAAGCGCCATCGCATCGTTTGCTTGCGATTATGCGTGCAGAAAATGAAGGTTTTATTAAGTTTAAAGTGGATGTGGAGCTGGATGATGCTTACGATATTATTGACGAATTAATTATAAAAGGCGATAACAGCACAACTCCACACATTCAATTGGCGATTGAGGACAGTTATAAACGCTTATTGAATCCCGCAATTTCGAATGAAACGCTACAGGAAGCCAAAGCTAAAGCGGATGCTAATTCGATTCAGGTATTTGCGAATAACTTAGGGCAGTTGTTGCTTGCACCTCCATTAGGTGAAAAACGAATTTTGGCGATTGATCCCGGATTTCGTTCAGGTTGTAAAATAGTTTGTTTGGATGAAAAAGGGGATTTGCTGTACAATGAAACCATTTATCCGCATGCACCTCAGAATGAAACTGCAATGGCGATGAAAAAGATAAAATCGATGGTTAATGCCTATAATATTGATGCGATTTCAATAGGAAACGGAACCGCTTCGAGAGAAACCGAATTCTTTATCAAGAAAATTGCTTTTGACAAACCAGTTCAGGTTTTTATTGTTTCGGAGGCGGGAGCTTCGGTATATTCTGCATCGAAAATTGCAAGGGATGAATTTCCAAATTATGACGTAACCGTTCGCGGATCGGTTTCAATCGGTAGGCGATTATCGGATCCGTTGGCAGAATTGGTGAAAATTGACCCGAAAGCGATTGGAGTAGGGCAGTACCAACACGATGTGGATCAAAACAAACTTAAAGAAGAATTGGATTCTACTGTGATTCGCTGCGTGAATTCGGTTGGGATAAACATTAATACAGCGAGCAAGCATTTGTTGAGTTATGTGAGTGGAATAGGAGAGAAGCTTGCCGAAAATATTGTGACTTATCGTTCCGAAAATGGTCCTTTTACAGATAGAAAACAGCTTAAAAAAGTACCACGTTTAGGTGATAAAGCCTATCAGCAAGGAGTTGCTTTTATCCGCATTTCGAATGCTAAGAATCCGTTGGATAATTCTGCTGTTCATCCCGAAGCGTATGGCATTGTGGAGAAAATGGCGAAAGATTTAAAACTTTCGGTAAACGATTTGATTGCTAACAAAGAAAAAACAGCTTTAATAAAACCCGAAAATTACATTACTCCCGATATTGGAGTTTTGACCTTGAAAGATATTATTAAAGAGCTTGAAAAACCGGGATTAGACCCAAGGAAAGCGGCCACTATTTTTGAATTTGATCCGAATGTAAAATCGATAAAAGATGTCAGAACCGGAATGATTCTGCCTGGAATTGTGAATAACATTACCAATTTTGGCTGTTTTGTTGATATTGGAGTGAAAGAAAGTGGTTTGGTTCATATTTCACAGCTCAAAGCGGGTTTTGTGAGCGATGTGAATGAAGTGGTTAAATTACACCAGCACGTTACCGTAAAAGTGGTTGAAGTTGATGAGGACAGGAAACGTATTCAGCTGACGATGGTTATTTAAATCTATTTATTGTTTTTCCAAATAAAACCGTCCAAGAGATAATGTGTAAATTGTGGTACTGTTAATAGCGGTACCACTAAAAAATACCAATTGGAAAAATCTTTTGATGTGCCTGAAAATTGTTCGTTCCAAACTAGAATTTCCCAAAGATATTCTTCCGAAAAAGCAATGAAAATCAAAATTGCTAGAAAGAGTAAAAGTCCTTTAAACTGTTTGAAATAATGCAGCCAATTCAATTCTTCAGATGGTTTTTTATCAATTTCTTTCAGATAGACTAAGGCGATATAAGGGATACCGTGAGAAACGACATTGAGCAAAGTAAAAATTAAATCGTTATTGAAATAAACGATTCCAAAATACCAAGACATAAAGGTTCCGACAATTATGGCATTTTTTGGAATATTAAAAGTATTGGTTTTTAGGGTTAAATAACCAATTCTTACCACATAAAAAAGAAGTATAAAACCATAAATCCAGCTTAAAACAGTAATTAAAAATGGATTTTTGAAATGGAAAAATTCATTTTCTATAAACCAGTTAAATTTTCTTGGTGCCGATAAAAACCAATACAGCATTGGATAAATTGTGGCGGTATAAATTACTAAATTATCAATCCATGCCCATTTTTTGGATTCATTCCGGGCATATAAACGCATAAAACCGTATTGCTGTCTGATGAAGTGAAAAACGGCGATATAAGCCAATACAGACCAAAAAATACCACTTCCAAAAGAAAACAGAACCATTCCAATCAGAAAACACAAAACAGGCAGTCCAATCAATAGCTTTTTTCTTTTTTGAAATTCACCTGCTACAAAATAGGTCTTAAATAAAGTGGCATAAACATGGGCAACATCAATAAAAACAATCAGAAAAAGCCAAGTATAAAAGGAATATTTGTCTTCAATCTGACGGAGCTGATTTTGGAATAAAAACACAATGGCAACCACCAAAAAAGAGGGTGATAAAATAAAAAGACTGTCCGTTTTTGGTTTATGAATCCAGGGCTGTTGCATCGATCATTGTATTTACTGTGTTAATTCCTTGATGAAAAGCTTCTTCAAAAATTGAAATGCCCGACAAATCACTATGTGCAAAATAGATTTTATCGGCAATGGATTTAGAGGCTTCTTTTTTGGCATCGCCATAAATAAAACCCGGTGCGGGACTTATCATTCCGTGTCCTAATAAATGGATTTCAATACTTTCAGTAACCAATTCAATGTTGTGATGTGCTATTTTTAGGTCATCAAAAACCATTTGTTTCCAATATTCTTTTGGTTTTTTATACAATTCCCTTCGTGTTCTTTTCAAATCGGAAGAGGAGAAACTATAATAATACGTAATTACTTTTTTATCTTGAACTTGTTGCAGAGATTGATGCTGATCATACACATATCCCAACCCTTTGGAACCATAAATTACATTGTCCCAACACAGCGGAAAACTGCCATTATCATTCAAATCAGAGACTACCAATGTCGCCAATAACCAAGGTGTGTAGTGAAAATTTGAAGCTAAATCTTTCCTGTTTTCCAAAAGATATTGGTTTACAAACTGAGGGGTTGCAAGCAAAATTTTATCGGCTGTAATGGCAATTGTGGTTTTTGTTTTAGGATCAAAAACTTTTGCAATTGCTTTATTATTGCTGATTTCAATTTGGTAAACCAAATGGTTTTTTAATGATTTTCCTTTTACATATTTCTGCAAATGATGGGCTAATCGCGAATTTCCTTCCGGCCAAGTAAGTACGGCATCTTGTTTATCTTCGGAAGAATTTTGTTTTCTTCCGGCAAAATAATGAATACCCGCATAAGCCGAAACGTATTCTATTCCCAAGCCAAAATCATCCTTACAGCAATAATCGATATAATTAAAAAGGGGTTTTGATGTAAAATGATTTTTATCAAACCATTGTTTCATTGTAATGGAATCAAGTTCTTTCAGTTCTTTATTTTGAGAGGATTGGGAGAGCGGAATCATGAACCAATACTTTCCTTGTTCATCTTTTTGAGATCTAAACGTATCCATTAATTTAAAAAAGCGGACTAATTCTTCATCTTCCAAAAGTGTATTTCCTTCCTTTGGAACAACACCTTCCTGCCAATTATTTTTATAAAATAAACGTTCATCCGGTGCAAAAGTAAGCTGGGTTTCATCAAATTTTGGAAAGCCTTTGGAGTCATAGCCCAATATGATTTTTTCTTCTTCCAAAAATTGCAATAAGGCTTTGTCTTCCATATTAGGCAAGGGTAAATAATGTGCGCCTAATGGATATTTAGAGTATTTATTTTCACCATTGGATGAATTGCCACCCAAATGATCTTCTAATTCGACCATTAAGAAATCTGTAATTCCTTTTTTGGTCAATTGTCTGCACGCACTCAAACCTGAAATTCCACCGCCGACAATCAAATAAGAAATTGAAATTTCTTTTGTTGGTTTTGGAAAATTCTTGACACGAAGTTTGTGACCCAAAATATGATTTGTTCCAGATAATCGGATCAAAAGCGTGACAGCTTTTTCTTTACAAGCATCCAAAAAAGGAATAATAAGTAAAGAAGCTGTAATTATTTTGAAGAAGTTTCTTCTTGATTTATTATAATTTTCCCCATTCTTCATCGAAATAGCGTACTAAAATTTGGTTATCTAATCGATTGATTTCGATATCTTTTGAAATCATATCCTGAGAAAAATAGTTGAATTTATCAAACTGATAATTGTAAAAACGAAGCGTATTTACCTTTCGGTTTACGGTATTAAAAGTGGTGCCAAAACCATTTATGGCAATCGTATAACCCCATTCGCCAAACGATGGCACATAAGCATGATAGGCATCCACTTGCGGAAAAACCTGAGTCACGGTTTTATTAATGCACCAAAATGATTTTGGGGCAAAATATGGAGAAGTGGTTTGAATTACTGTTACTGCATCGGGATTAAGCAATTTTTGAATGGTAGTGTAAAAATTAAGGGAATATAATTTTCCTAAACTATAATTGGACGGATCTGGAAAATCAATGATTACCACATCAAATTTTTCCTGGCAGTTTTTTGCCCAAATGTAGGCGTCTTTGTTGAAAATGCTGACTTTAGGATTGTTGAGCGAATTTTTATTAAAACCGGTCAGGATTGTATTGGTTTTGAACATTTTGGTCATGCCTTCGTCTAAATCTACTAAGGTTATTTTTTTTACGTCTTTGTATTTCAAAATTTCTCTGACAGCCAGCCCGTCGCCACCGCCTAAAACCAAGACATTAGTCACTTTTTTTGCCATCGAAAGGGCAGGATGCACCAAAGCTTCGTGATAACGGTACTCATCGGCGGAGCTAAACTGTAAATTGTTGTTGAGATACAGCCGATAATCACTTTTGTTATGGGTTAAAACTATTCTTTGGTAAGCTGTGGTGTTGGTATAAATGATGTTCTCACCATATAGTTTTCCTTCTGAATAAGATAAAATTTTATCAGAAAACAAAAAAACCGTTAGCAAAATTAAGAAGGATAAAATAGCTTTAGTTTTTAAAAAATGTACTTTTTTCAATTCTTTTTTTAGCAGATAACACAAGGCAATAGCTATGGAAACATTAATCATTCCGAAGAATAAGGAAGTGCCCATGATGCCTAATTTTGGCACTAAAATGAGCGGAAACAGTATAGATGCCAATAATGCTCCGATGTAATCAAAAGTAAAAACATTGGAGACTAAATCTCTAAATTCGACTTTGTCTTTGAGAATATTCATCAACAGCGGAATTTCCAATCCGACGAGACAGCCCGTTATAAAAACGAGGAAGTAAAGTATAAACTGAAAGGAATTGATGCTTTCGAACAGCAGAAATAAAATAACCGAACTTAAGCCTCCAATAAGCCCAACCAGAATTTCAATTTCAACAAAAGTATTGAGCAGATTCTTGGTCAAAAATTTAGAAAAATAAGAGCCTATACCCATCGAAAAAAGATAGACTCCAATGATGAAAGAAAATTGCTTTACCGAATCGCCTAATAAATAACTAGCCAGTGTACCTGCTACCAGTTCGTAAACTAATCCGCAGGTGGCAATAGTAAATACGGCAAAAAGCAGTAGGTATTCAAACTTTAGAAAATTTTTACCCATGAATTGCAGCACTAATAATCATTGAGATACCAATGATAAAGGCAGCAAAAACAATTGCTAAAGCCACATTATTATTTTTTGAAATTTGGTTCCAGGTATTCTCGGGAGTTAATTTTTCAATGATAAAGTAAGTTGTCAGCAGAATAACAATTCCTATGATCGAAAAAACAATTGAGGCTAAAACGGGTTTCATAATTAAAATGTCCATAGTATTTTGGTTTTATTATTTGTGATAAAAACGATTTGTTCCAATTCTGCCTGTAGAATTAGGTTTATAATTTTCGGTCGATTCGCAATCGCATATTCGATTTCCAGTTGCGTTATAATAAACGAAAAGACCGTAGAAAAATAATCCCAGCAACAGTATGAGATAATTGGTTTTAATAAAAGGTATAATTTTTTCCATACAATTAATTATTATTCGTTCCATCTTCTTTGTTCAAAATTTCTCTCGAGATAATACATTCCGATAACAAATACGGCCATAAATATGAAGACCATCCATACATTTCTCGTAGAAGGACTTGACCAAGTCGCTTGAATTTGAATCGTTTGATTTAGAACATCTTCTGTTGCTTTCATTGGCGTGATGGCTAAGTGATACCTACCGGCAGCAACACCGCATATGTTGAATTCTTCTGTCGGATCTCCTTCTGTCCAGCTTTCGCCATCTGTGTATCCATGATAATATTCGATGTCTTTGTTGGCATAAATTTCCTCGCCTGTCGTTTCGTTTATCAAAGCGACCTGCACATTGGCCCAAGAATTATCAACATTAGAATGTACGCTTATTGACAAAGGAGCTGAACTTCCAACCAAGTTAAACGAAGGTGTTATGTAATCTTTAGTTGTAAATTGGTCAAAGGGAATTTCAGTATTCAGCACATTTTTTTCTACGCGGTCTTTATTGAGATACCAATTGGTTATTAGAATCAATACAGCAATACCACAAAAAGTCAAGGCTAAATTTCGAATATCAAATATAAAAGGCTGTACTTGTCCGATGCCTTTTTTGGAAGGCAGATTGGAGGTGCAAAAAGCTTTTTTTATTTCACTTTTAGAAATGTGTTTTCCTAAGAAAGCAGTTTGTTCATGACCGAATTTTTCAAAAGAAAGCATCAAAGGAGGATTAATAAACTCTATAAGCTCAATTTTATCAAAAATATCGAAATCAAAAAATCCCTGAGCGGCAATTAATGTTGGATAATAATAATCGTATCTGTCATAAATAATTTCCTCATGTTCTACTGTCAAAGGATGATTACCTACTTTTTTATCAAAAGGAATTTCGTTCAATATAATCCAATGTCCAGCCGCTTCAGATAAATATAAATAATCACCTTGTTTTCCTTCTAAAATATATTCAGCCCATTCGAAACCGCTATTTTTCTTGATAAGAATACCGGTAATTTTATATTCTTTATCATTAAAAGAAGCTGTTTTTCCTATTTCGAATTTTTCATCAAAAGAATAGGGTTTGTTTTTATTATGAAATTTGAGACCTATATCGCGAGTATTTTTATAAACAGAAGAACAATTAGGACAAGCAAAAGTTGTTACTTCAAAATTAACATCCAGTGCTGTTGTAGTGTTGCAATTATAACAAGGTACGGTCATATTACTATCTGTTAATTTCGAAATCTTTTAAAACGGCAGCCTCAAAATAGGTAATGTAAGCGTTAGTAATTGCTTTTACCTTATCGCTATTATCTTGGAGATAATTACACAGATATACATCCAAAGTTAATTGCTTGAACTCTGGCCATGTATGGATACAGATATGGGATTCTTTTAAACAGATAGCAATGGTAAAGCTATTATTGTCAAAATCATGCTGACTAATGCCTACTTTTTCCAAACCGAATTTTGAAATCAGCTCTTCTGAAAAAGCAATAAAGTTCTCACTAGATAAGAGTTTTTCTGTTTTTTGAACTTCAAGGGTAACTAATTTATGCAGACCTGGGGAATAAGCATTTTCAATCATTCAGCAATTACATTTTTTTTACGAAAATAGTATTTTTAATCATATTGGTGTTATTTATTTAGTTTTCACTTTTAAAATCTTCTAAGAGGTAATAATTTGAAGTGGATGAAGACAGGAAACATATTCAGCTGACGATGGTAATATAAAATGAAAAACGGGGTTCATTTAAAATGAACCCCGTTTTTAAAACGCTTTTAAATATTTTTTAAAGTTCAATAACCCCGCCTATATTAAAGCTATCACCAATATTTGTGATATTTGAGCTAGAAGCATTATTAATATTAGTTAAGCCAGCAAAACCTTGGTAGTCTATTAAAATACCGAATGTTTTTGTAACTTCTATTTTATAGCCAATACCAAAAGTTAGTCCTAATTGAAAAGATTTTATATCATTGTTAGTGATTTTTGTATTATTTCCTGAAGGATCACTTACTTCAGCATTTAGTAAAAAAGAAGGGCTGAATCCAAAATTTAAATTCCATTTTCTGGTACTCCCAAAGTGCCAGTTAGCATTGATTGGAATGCTTAAATAGTTTAATTTATCTTCCCATTTACCGCCATATTCATATTCGCCTCCCATTTTGTTAAAAACCAATCCAGAACGCAAACTCCATCTATTGCTGAAATAGTAATCAGCTGTTGCGCCAAAAGCTACTCCTGAATTAGCGTCGGTATTTTCCCCCTCATTGTTTTCGTTAAAGCTGGAATATCCAATTTTTGGGGTAATCTCAATAGTTCCTTTTTCTTTAGTTTGTGCGTTAGCAAATGAAAATGAAATCAGGGTAATTAAAGAAAGTAAAATTTTTTTCATATTATAGGTTTTTAGTTAAATGATGCGAATGTAACTGTAAAAACCTTATGAAAAAAGAAATAAGAAAAACTTTAAAACATTTAGATTTATTCTAATTATCACTTAGAATTAGGTGATTTTAGGTTCATTAAACTCCAAAATTATGGTTTCAAATTAACAATTAAGAACAGTTTGTTTTAAGTAAAAACTTATAAATAAAAAAAACTACGTATTTTTACTTAAAACAAAAAAATTATGAATATCTGAAAAAGAGAGTTTCTAAGTAGATGAAAGCGTTGATGGTGCTGTTTTTTAGTGTTTATTTATATAAAATACGCAAAAAATGGTTAGAATATTATGCTGATTCTATGGCTCTTCGGGCTATGCTAAATATTATTTATTGCGAAAAACTTATATATTTACTTTATATAAAGACAGTTACAGTATAATTTTTACTGATTTTACTATTTAACCAAGATTTGTTCATTAATCCAAATAATGAATGTAACGATTGGTATTTGATTTCTTAAAAACAAACAATAATTAGAACAGATGAAAGATAATCAAGCCATTTGCAACAGCTGCAGCAATGAAAATTGTTTTATCAAAAAGCATATTCATTTGCCTAACATGCAAAATTATATTGAGAAAAAACACAGTTTTACCTGCAAGAAGACACAGCAGTTTATCATTGAGGGTGCGCCCATTCAAGGACTGTATTTTGTGCAGAAAGGAAAGGTAAAAACGGTGAAAACCGGTATTAACGGAAGAGAACAGATTGTTCGGTTTACAACGAATGGGGACACGGTTGGTTTCAGGGGTTTTGGGACGAGCAACCGGTACCTGATAGGTGCTTATGCTTTGGAAGATACGGTTTTGTGCAACTTTAACAATGAAGTGATGATGGAAATTTTAAAAAACGTTCCTGAGTTTACTTATGATATGATGCTTTTTTATGCCGAGGAATTGAACAAAAGCGAGAACAACATCAGGAAGATTGCCCACATGAATGTAAGGGAACGCGTGATTGATACCTTATTATATATACACAGAAAATTTGGCCAGACCAATGATCTGATTAATCTTGATTTGTCACGAAAAGAAATTGCCGACTTTGCCGGTACCACCGAGGAGCAGGTAACCCGTGTGATCTCGAGTTTGAAAAGAGAGACATTAATTAAAACCGTTGGAAAGAAAATAGGACTGCAGCAAATTGGTAAAATGAAAAATGAAATTATGGAGCATAAGTATGTATAAGTAGTTTTAGTTAAGAACTCTAAATTTTGAAAGCCCTTTTTGGGCTTTTTTTATGGAAATAAATGTCTTTTTCAGGATATTGGGGAGAAAACATTTTTTAGGTATTAAACTAAGTATGATTTTCTTTAAAAACTAAGTGTTGGTTAGTCTCAATAAATATAGGTGTTAGTGATAATTTCTTGCGTAAACGCAGTTAATAAACTGTTTTCAGAATTTTTTTTCCTGTGTAAAAAAGAGGTTTCAAACTGTAAAAAACAAATACGTAAGTATAAATACGTATGTATATTTGCTTCATACTAATCAAAACCAAACTCATTATGCAAAAGATTACAACTGCAATACAAAAAATAAAAGTATTAAAAGAAAGAAAAAATTCAAAGACTATAATATTAGGATTGGCTATTACATTGTTTGGCTATAATACATCAAATGCACAATTAACAGCAACTGGACAATTTAGACCAAGAGCAGAATTTAGAGATGGATATACCACATTGCAGTCAAAGGATGTAGAGTCTGCAGCATTTACCGGACAAAGAACCAGATTGAATGTTGGGTTTACAGGATATAGATTCAAATTTTTTGTAGCGGTGCAAGATGTTCGTGTTTGGGGACAGGATGCTTCAACTATTAACAGAGCAACAACTGCCGAAAACAACGGAGTACAATTGCACGAAGCTTGGGGCGAAATCATGTTAGTGGACACCACTAGTACCATTCAAAATTTATCCTTAAAGATTGGACGTCAGGAGATCTCTTATGATGACCAAAAAGTTATCGGAGCTCTTGACTGGTTACAGCAAGCGCGTTACCATGATGCGGTTGTGTTGAAATTCGCTAACAAAGGATGGACAGCTGATTTTGGAGCAGCATTTAATCAAAACAAAGAGCTTTTAGCAGGAACAATTTATAATGGAGTTCCGCCTGCAACAGCTGGTTATCCAGCAGGTACAAATGGTTTGGGAACTAATTACAAATCACTAGAATACCTTTATGTAGCTAAGAAGTTTTTCTTTGGAGATATTTCATTTTTGTTTTTAAGTGACAACTTTAATAAATATACCAATGTTACGGCAGGAACTCCGCCAGTTGTTACCAAAGTTAATGAGCAGGGAATTTGGACCCGCAACACTACTGGTTTTTATTATAATGTGAATGCCTCTAGAAAAATTAAATTCGAAGGAAGTGTGTACCACCAATTTGGACATGACAAAAACGGTCGTGGTCTGAGCAGTAATTTGGCATCTATAACCTCTACGGTACAAGTTGGACGAAAATTATTTATAGGACCTGGAGTTGATTATTTATCTGGAAATGATGGAACTAAAGCGGTTACAGCTGATTCTGATAACAATCAATTTGATCCTCTTTATGGAACGCCTCACAAATTTTGGGGATATATGGATTACTTCTATACGTCAAGTGGTTTTGGAACACAAGGTTTGTTAAACTACTTTTTGAAAGCTAAATACAACTTGAAAGACAACCTTACTCTTTTTGCAGACATACACTGTTTTGAATCGGCAAACACTTTATCTAACGGTGCAGGAGGAAAGCAAAACAGCTATTTAGGAACCGAACTTGACCTAAAATTGTCCTACAATATGACCAAAATGATCAATATAGAAGCAGGTTATTCATTCATGCAGGCTACCAACTCTATGGCATCGGCACAAGTTAAGAATGTGGCTAACGCAAATCTAACGCCGCAATGGGCTTATGTGATGGTGAATATTAAACCAAACTTTTTGTCAGCAAAAAAAATGTAATAAATAAGCAATAAAATCTATTTAATATGAAAACAATAAAAACACAAATAGCAGCACTTACAAAATCAGTATTGGTTTTGGCAGTAGCAGTAAGCACGGCTTTCTCAACAATAAGCGCTCAAAGTGATCCCGTAAGATTAGGCTTTATTCCATTGACGGACTGTTCGCCAATAGTTATGGCAAAAGAATTGGGATTGTTCAAAAAATATGGAGTTGAAGTAGTGGTTACCAAGGAATCTTCTTGGGCCAATGTTCGCGACAAAATCCTGACAGGAGAATTGGACGGAGCACATTGCTTGTATTCAATGCCTTTTTCAGTGTATACTGGAGTAGGCGGGAAAGCAGGATCAGAGATGAAAATTGCAATGATGCTGAACGTAAACGGACAAGCGATTACTCTTTCTAATGATTTCTGTGGTAAAGTAGGATTCAAACAAATGAACAAAGTAACGCCGGTTGTTGCCGCTAAACTGAAAGCCGAAAAAGAAGTAACTTTTGCGATGACTTTCCCTGGAGGAACTCACGATTTATGGCTGCGTAACTGGATGTCATTAGCAGGACTAAATCAAAAAGCGGTAAAAATCATCACGATTCCGCCTCCGCAAATGGTTGCCAACATGAAAGTAGGTAACATGGACGGATTCTGTGTGGGTGAGCCTTGGGGCGGTGTTGCCGTAAAACAAGGAGTTGGATTTACTCAAATAGCTTCTCAAGACATTTGGAAAGACCACCCGGAAAAAGCATTGGTAGTAAATAAGGATTTTAGTGCCAAACGTAAAGCGGATTTGGTAAAAGTAATGAAAGCCGTTATGGAAGCCTGCAAATGGCTGGATGTTCCTGCCAATCGTAAAAAAGCCGCCGCAATCATTGGAAAAGCGCCTTATGTAAATGCCCCTGCTGATGTTATCGAAGGAAGACTGATGGGAGATTACAACTTAGGATGTAATCAAGGAACAGAAGTGTATGACAACGATTATATGCTTTTCCACAAAGGCGGAGCCGTAAATTATCCACGTAAATCTCATGCTATCTGGGCCATGGCACAGTTTGTACGATTCGGATATTTGAAAGAAGAACCAAATTATCAAGCGATAGCCGATAAATTAATTCTTCAGGATTTATACGAAGAAGTTGCCGCAAGCATGAAAATCAAAATCCCGACTGACGATATGAAACCGTTCTCACTTACAATGGACAAAACAGTTTTCAATCCTGCAAATCCATCGGCTTATTTAAAAGTAGTGAAACATTAAGAAAAGAAACTTAGTTACTGAGTTGCTAAGATTCTAAGTCTTTTAATAATCTCTGAAACTTAGACACTCAGAGGCTTAAAGAAAAATAATTAGTGCGTGACCCTGTTGAGCAAAGGGGCTTACATACAGCACCGCTCATCAGCCCCTTTACTCAACAGCGTCGGGCTATCCGCGCTACTTCGGTAGCCAGCTTCTATCCCTCACGCACTCGTAGAAGCTTAGAAACTAAAAAAAAACATTAAATTACAGCATTATGTCACATTCAACTACAGCAGCAATCGAAACAGAATTAGCCCCAAAAAACTATTCTCTTCAAAAAACTTTTGGTAAAGTAATTAAGAAAAAAAGCCTTAAAAAAGCGTCACGTTATATTCTGGAAAAAGTAAAATCAATTGGATTTGCTTGTATTGGACTGGCTATTTTTTGCGGATTTTGGAGTGTATTAAGTTTTTATACCAAAGAAGCACTTCCTGGACCAACAGCTACTTTGAAGGTATTATATGAAATGTTGAGCGATCCGTTTTATGATTACGGTCCAAACGACAAAGGAATCGGACTGCAGTTGTTTGTTTCTATAAAAACTGTTTTATTAGGATTTTCATTGGGTTCTTTATTCGCAATTCCGTTCGGAATCCTGATTGGAGCTAGTTCTTTTTTCAAAAAACTCTTTTATCCTATCGTTCAGTTCCTAAAACCGGTTTCGCCTTTGGCTTGGTTTCCTATTGGTTTGGTTGTTTTTAAAGATACTGGAATCGCAACCATATTCATTGTTTTCATAACATCTTTATGGTCTACATTAATTAACACTTCTTTTGGCGTAAGCACTATTCCGCAGGATCATAAAAATGTAGCGAAGGCTTTTGGTTTTTCAAAATGGAGATATTTAACCAAAGTGGTTGTTCCATATACTTTGCCACATATTATTACTGGATTGCGATTGAGTATAAGCGTTGCGTGGTTGGTTATCGTTGCCGGCGAAATGCTGTCAGGCGGAGCAGGAATCGGATTTTTTGTATGGGACAGCTGGAATGCACTGAGCTTAGAAAAAGTGATTTCGGCCATTATCATCATCGGAATTGTGGGAATTATTTTTGATGGATTTTTTACAATGATTGAAAATAAAGTTTCTTATAAAGCGTAGGAAGATGCTAAGAAACTAAGCTGCTAAGTTTCTAAGATTTTAGGAACTCAGCATCTTAAAAAAAACAGAATGCTGATTTTTAGCCCCGATAGAAGTGAAAATCCTTTTTATTTTTTCTTTAAAAATAAAAAGATTGCAACGAATAGCGGGAGGATATATCTTAAAAATCGAAAACTTCTGCTTCCAAAAAAACTTAGAAACTTAGAATCTCAGAAACTTAAAAAATAAAAAAGATGAGCTATTTAGAAATAAAAGATTTGGAAATCTCTTTTCCAACTCCAAAAGGAAAATATATTGCAGTAAAAGACATTAACCTTTCTATCAAAAAAGGCGAAATCATATCCATCATTGGGCATTCAGGCTGTGGAAAATCAACCATTATGAACGCAATAGGAGGAATGCTTACTCCAACTGGAGGATCGGTAGTATTGGACAATAAAAACGTAAAAGGCCCGGGTCCGGATCGCGGAATCGTTTTTCAAAACTATTCGTTACTGCCTTGGCTGACGGTGGAAAACAACATTTTTCAAGCGGTGGATTCTGTTATGGATTGTTCCAAAGCCGAGAAACACGAAATCGTGATCAAAAACTTGAAAATGGTGAATCTGTTTCAGCACAAAGATAAACTGCCGGGACAGCTTTCGGGAGGAATGAAACAAAGAGTAGCGATTGCGAGAGCATTTGCTATTAATCCAGGCGTTTTGTTGCTGGATGAACCATTTGGAGCATTAGATGCTTTAACAAAAGGATCTATGCAGCTCGAAGTTTTAAAACTGTGGAATCTGGACAATAGAGAAAAAACGATTATAATGATTACGCACGATATTGAGGAAGCTTTGTTTTTGTCAGATCGAATTGTGGTTTTGCATAACGGTCCTGCATCTACAATTCGCGAAATCGTAACGGTAAATTTACCTAGACCAAGAAATAAAATCGAAATTGTAAAAACTCCCGAATATATTGAGTTAAGAGATCATTTATTGCATTTGTTAACCGATCATTTCTCCATTGAAGATATGGGAGTTACGTATAAAAACTAGTTAATTTTGTTTGCCCCAAAAAAGGCTTTTCAAGAGATTGAAAAGCCTTTTTTATTAAAAAAAAATCCAAACTCCGTAAAATATTGGAATTTATAAAATTAGAATTTAAATAATTCTTATTTTGTTTCTTCTTCTTTTTTGTCAGCTGGCTGATCGTCTTTGGCTGCGTTTTTAAATTCTTTAATACCGCTTCCTAGCCCTTTCATTAATTCTGGAATTTTTTTACCTCCAAAAAGTAATAAAACAACTGCCAATATAATAAGGATTTCTGTAAGTCCAAATCTTCCCATGATTGAATATTTAATGCCGTAGCAAATTTGTAATGAATCTAGTGTGCAAATGTATATAGAATAACTTAATACACATTCATTTTGACGGATTTATTTGCTTTTGACAGCGTTAAATATTTTATAAAATAGTATGGTCAGTAATTCAGCAGCTTAAAAGAGCCTAGTGCTGGCAACGGTTTAAATTGTTATATTTGTGATTAAAAACAAATACCATGTCCAAGAAGCGGTTAAAAAAGAAGAAGTTTTTTGACAGATTATTAATCAAAAACCGATTGATAATTTTGAATGAAGAAACTTTTGAGGAAATTTTTTCTTTTAAATTGAATATCATGAGTGTTTTTGTTTCCCTGTCATTAGGAGCGATTTTCTTGATTTCGATTACGACGGTTTTGATTGCTTTTACCCCTTTACGTGAATTCATCCCGGGATATTCTTCATCCAAACTGAAAAGAGATGCGACCGTTCTGGCCCTAAAATCAGATTCGCTTACAACGGCTTTGAAGAAAAACGAAGTCTATATAAAATCGATTCAAAAAGTACTGAACGGAGAATTAGACTATGCCAAATTCAGCAAAGATTCCATACTAGCGAACAGTGAAGAAGCTCCAGAACCAGTGGATTTGTCTCCTTCGGAAAACGAAATGGAATTGAGGGAAAGAATAGCAAAAGAAGAAAATTCCAAATCTGAAACTCCAAATCCTAAAAAGAAAGCGAGATAATATCGCAAGGAATTCCAGACAGTAGAAAAACAATTAAATTTAAAAAATAAGACCTAAAAATAATGTCACTAAAGTCGCTTGCAGCAAAAATATTTGCACAAAGAATATATAAAAAGACACAGGCTTGGGCCAATTCTCCTGTAGAAACCCAAAAGTCCGTTTTCCTAAATTTAATACAAGACGCAAAACAAACTCAATTTGGAAGAGACCATCATTTTTACCAAATAAAAACATATCAAGATTTTGCCAATCAAGTTCCCATTCGGGATTACGAAGCCTTAAAACCGTATGTGGACAGAGTTGTAAAAGGGGAAGAAAACATACTTTGGAAAGGAAAGCCATTGTATTTTGCCAAAACTTCAGGGACAACTTCGGGAGCTAAATATATTCCGCTGACTAAGGAATCAATGCCGTTTCATATTGAAGCCGCCAGAAATGCGATTTTGCTTTACATACACGAAACCCAAAATGCCGATTTTGTAAACGGAAAAATGATTTTCCTGCAGGGAAGCCCTATTCTGGAAGAAAAATACGGAATAAAACTAGGAAGATTATCTGGAATTGTGGCGCATTTTGTTCCAAAATACCTGCAAAAAAACCGACTGCCTTCTTGGGAAACCAACTGCATCGAAGATTGGGAAACCAAAGTAAATGCTGTTGTTGATGAAACCATAAACGAAGATATGACCGTGATTTCGGGAATTCCATCGTGGGTACAAATGTATTTTGAAAAACTGCAGCAAAGAGCAACAAAGCCGGTGGGAGAGATTTTCAAGAATTTCAATCTGTTTATTTACGGAGGTGTTAATTACGAACCTTACAGAGCCAAATTCGAAAATCTTATCGGACGAAAAGTAGACAGCATCGAATTGTTTCCAGCGTCAGAAGGTTTCTTTGCCTATCAGGATTCACAGAAAGAAAAGGGCATGCTACTGTTACTGAATTCCGGAATTTTTTATGAATTTATAAAAAGCGAAGACTTTTTCACCGAGAATCCAAAACGACATACTATTGGTGAAGTGGAATTGGGCGTGAATTACGTTTTAATCATTTCGACCAATGCAGGACTTTGGGGTTATAATATTGGAGACACGGTCCAGTTTACTTCATTGAAGCCTTATCGCGTTATTGTGTCGGGCCGTATCAAGCATTATATTTCGGCTTTTGGAGAACATGTCATTGGCAAAGAAGTAGAACACGCTTTGCAGGAAGCGATGGAGGGGACAAATGTAAGAGTGAATGAATTTACGGTAGCACCACAAATCACACCCGCTGACGGACTGCCGTATCACGAATGGTTTATCGAATTTGAGAACGAACCAGAAGACAGTTCCACTTTTGCGGAAGCGCTTGACAATGCCATGCGTAAACAAAACATTTACTACGACGATTTGATTGTGGGTCATGTTTTGAAAAAACTGGTTGTCACGAAAGTAGCCAAAAATGGTTTTCAAGATTACATGAAATCGATAGGCAAATTGGGAGGACAGAATAAAATTCCGAGACTTTCTAATGACAGGAGTATTGTGGATTTATTGGCTTTATAAACAGTAAGTAAAACACAAAACCCTTACATTTGATCTTATAAAAGTAAAACAGAATGAAAAACGTAAAAAATATATCCAGATCCAGAGCACATGAATCATCGGCTGCTATCGAAAAAATGTACATTACAATGCGACATCTTTTTAATAGAGGTTTCTACAAACCGATGGGCGTTTCGGGAGACACATTAAGAGAAGCTTTATTAGCTTTAAGACCAGAAATTTATGGAAATATTGCAGAAGAAAAAGTAGAATTAAACGGTCTTTTATATGTTATAGAACGTCTTCCGATAGGAATCGAGGAATGCCGCTTTATTAATTTGACTTCCGATGAGGGTTATTCCAAATCTCATTTTAAAGCTATTGTGCCGCCTAAAAGACGTCGCAATTGTTACCGAATCGATGAGGAACAGATGAATGTGGAAATTACCAGAGGGCGATCAGACATTTACGATATTTTGACGCATTTGACATTCATATTTATTGAATCTCATAAAATTAAAAACAGAGTTTTACAGGATGATATAGGCGAAGTATCTCGTGATTGGATTAAGCTGGAAATGGCAGTTTCACAAAGTAAGAAACTGACTTTGATTGAAAAAGAGAAAGCGATTTCTCATGTTGCTAATATCTTAGGCAGAACATTTGAGGAAGTTTTGAATATTTATGATGATTTTGGAACAGATACAGCTCCAGACCGATTTTTGCATGTTATTTATTGGCTGGGAAAATTAGCCATTGAAGAAGTTGCTGATAATCAAAAAAGAACGATTACTTTTAGTCCTGTTTTGAGAGAGCGTTTGGGACATCACATTCACGGTGAAATTTGGGCAAACAACATCAAGGAAGTATTGAAAGATAATCAATTGCTGGACAGACCTATTCATGTGATTAGTGCCAATATGCACTCGGTAATGAATTCTATTTTTGCCACACCGCTTTTAAAATCGAAATTTAAAGACAAATCCGATTTCTTTATTTATGAAGAATTGAGCAAGTCTGGAGCAAATGAAGTTCGCAGCCAAGTGGAATCATTAGCATTGAAACAAGGAATGATTTCATTGCCTGATACTTCAGGGACAAATATAGATGTTCAAATTTTTGATACAGCTAAAGTAGATTGGTCAAAAACAGCTTTTCCAAAGGCAGATTTTACAGAGAAAAAACCTGTGATAATTGTTATGGATTATGCTTTTGGAGAGCAGGCCTATGAAACAATCGATGAGCTGTTAAGACCTTATAAAAAAGACACGCTGCTTAGGGTAGGATCAGTTTCTATTATGGGAAAAGCAGGAATTCTGGAAGGAGGAAAAGGGGATATCATGATTCCGAATGCCCATATCAACGAAGGAACGGCGGATAATTATTTCTTCGAAAATGAATTAACTCCCGAAATGTTTGAAGGTAATGACATCGCAGTTTATGCAGGACCAATGGTTACTGTTCTTGGAACTTCATTGCAGAACAAAGATTTATTAAAGTTCTTTTATGAATCGACCTGGCGGGTTATAGGACTTGAAATGGAGGGGTCTTATTATCAAAAAGCAATACAGGCAGCATCCAAAATCAGAAAAAGCGTGCCACATGATATCAAAGTGAGATATGCGTATTATGCATCGGATAACCCATTGGAAACAGGAAGCACTTTGGCATCAGGAGGACTTGGTACAACTGGAGTAAAACCTACTTATTTGATAACAATTAAAATATTAGAACAGATTTTTAATATAAAATAAAAACAGGACAAAGGTAATGGGTAAAAAAAAAGAAAAAAATCCTAAAAATGCAGAGATTGACCTTCTGACTGTTTTTAGCAGAATAGGGGATTTCTTCGAGTGGATTAATACTTTGTTGTTTAGGGCAATTCAATTTTTTGTAAAAAATGTAATTGCTGTGATTATATTAGCTGTTATTGGAGTTGGAATTGGATATTTTTTAGAGAAAGTAAGTCAGCGTTTTGAACAAAAAATAATTGTAGAACCAAATTTTAAATCGACGGATTATTTATATTCTAAGATTAATTTTTTGGAGGATAAAATTATTTTAAAAGACACCTTGTTTTTAAAATCTATTGGAATTCAAAAGCCTTCGGGAGTTGTATCGATTAAAATTGAGCCTATTGTAGATGTTTATAATTTAATAAATAAGGATGGCAAGAATTTAGAATTGTTAGAGCTGATGACACAAAATGGTGACATCAAATCCATTGTTAAGGAGACAACGACTAGTAAAAATTATGCACTTCATACCATTATTATAAAAACGGCTGCCGTGGTTTCTGCTCAAAATTGTGTTGAACCTCTTTTGAAATATTTAAATTCAAGTGCTTATTATGAGGCGTATAAAAAAATTAATTTACAAAATATTCAAAATAAAATAAAAAGCAAGGAAGCTACTATTGTCCAAATCGATGGAATTTTAAATCAGTTTTCGGGACCTTATGGGAATCATGCAAACAGCCAAAAACTCATTTATTATAACGAGAATTTAAATCTCGACGGAATCATCAAAACCAAAGATTCCCTTTCTGCTCAAATTGCAGCATTAAAAATAGAGCAATACAATACCGATAAGTTAATTAAAGAAAAAGGGATTGTTTTAAACCTAAAAGATACTAAAACGATAAAAGGAAAACTGATTTTTATTTTACCATTACTTTTTATTGGTCTTTTTGTTTTCTTTAGTTTTTTCAATTCTTTTTATAAAAAACAGTCTTTGAAAGCGAGAGCAAATCTGTAGTAAAGAATAAGTTCATTGTAAAAATTTGAAATTGATTATGGGTAGAGCGAATCAAATATGTTAAAAAAAATTCAGGATCGGCTGTTGCAGATCAAGAAAAATCCCTTTGTTCAGCAAAGTTTAATTACTTTAAATTTGAGGGTTTTTGGCGTGGTTATGATATTTGGTTTCACGGTATTTTTAACCAAGACGTATTCACCGCAAATTGTTGGACAGTATGATTTTGTCCGTTCTTTTCTTTTAGCTGTAGGAAGTTTTTGTCTCCTGGGCTTTGATCAGTCTATTTTGTATTTTAAAGGAAGACTGAGCGGTTCAAACACTTTGGCAGATATAAAAAAAATATATGCTAAAATGGTAATAATGATTGTGATAACGTCCGTTCTGTTTTTTTTGATATTTTGGAGTATTGACAGGCAGTTTATAAACAATTATTTCTTAGATTCCAGTGTTTATGACATTCTTTTAAAGTCGGTATTAGTGTTATTCTTTTACGCAATAACAACTTTAAATACTGAAGTTTTTCGCGCATTGGATCATTTTTATGTAGCTGAATTATTTAGAAATATAATTAAATATATCCCGTTGATTATTGGTGCAGTATTATTACTGCATTATGAAATGGAAATTTATTTAGCAGAAGTTTTTTTGGGCGGGTTTATTCTGCTTTCACTTATAACAACTGCATTGCTTTTCACTTATTTTGGCAAAGCTAAAGATGAAAATAAGAATTTCGGTTTTACTTATAAACAGTTATTTACTAAATCATATCCAATTGCCATCAGCGGTATGGCTATATTTTTATTGATGAGTTTTGACATCTTTTTTCTAAAAAAATATAGAGACAATGCAACTGTAGCATTTTTTTCGGTAGCAATAAAATTTATGACAGTTCTCTCGATGATAATTAATACGGTGAATATTACCGTTTCTGTCAAAATAGCAGAGTTTTTTTTTAATAAAAACAAGGCAGGCTTACTAAAAACAACTAAGCACGCTGCTCGGTTAATATTCTTTTTGACTTTCCCGGCAGCACTTATAATTTGTTTTTTTTCCGATTTTTTTCTCGGTGTTTTCGGAAAAGAATATTTAGCGGCCAAGGAGGCTTTAGTAATTTTAATGATTGGTCAGGGAATTTGTTCTGCATTTGGAGCAGCACCAGTTTATTTGAATATGACTGGGAGACAGCATATTTTTCAAATTATACTGCTGCTTGCTGTGTTTATAAATTTTAGTTTGAATAGGTTATTAATACCAGAATATGGAATGTCGGGTGCCGCTGTCGCATTTGCAGCCAGTTCTGTTTTTTGGAATTTTATTTCGGCAATTGTGATTTATAAAAAGGATAAAGTGAATGTTTTTTTGAGCTGATAATAAAATTAACGAGGGAAGCATGTTTGTAAATAAAAATGATTTTTTAGTTTCATGGTTTCAGTTTACAATCTTCAGTTTGTATTCTATGAAAAAAATTAGCTTTGTGGAATATGTTGCAATTTGTATTAAAAGTGCAGACTATTAAAAGGAATGAAATTATAAACTCATTATTTGGTTAAATCATGACACTATTAATTAAAAGAAATACAGCTGCATTTTTATTGATTGTACTTGCTTTTTTATTTGTTGCGGTTTTTTCATTTTATGTTTTACCGAAAAAGTTTTTTTATGATGCTACTATTATTGCTTTAGACAGAGGAAATGAAATAGGTTTTATTGGGAGTTATCCGCTTACTATTTTGTTTTATAAAATAACAGGTTTACGCTATTTACCTTATCCAATTATAGGATTGATTCAGTTTCCAATTCTAATGTTTGTGCTGCATAAAATAGGAATTCCCAAAGGCTTTGAGAAATTAAACATAAAAAACGGGATTGTCTATTTGGGGATATTTATGACCGCTGTTTTCATGTCGATGCCTTCCAAAGAATTTATTACCTATTTATTTATTTCTCTAATTGTGTTCTTGTTTTTAAACCAAAAGGATTCTTTTCGAAAAGTACTTTTTACGGTGTTTTTTTTATTAGCTGTTTTTGGAATTTTTTACAGGCCTTACTTTTTTTTGATTCCAATTATTGCTATAGGAATGTATGGAGCAATTCTAATTAATTTTAAGAATAAGACATTTGCGGCTATTTTTTATGGATTATTGGCAGCTATATTTTTGTCATTAATTTATGGAATTGTTGAAGGTCAATATTTTTCTCAAATAAGCAGAGAAGTGGTAAACAGTACAAGAATAGGATCTGCCGATGCGAATTCCAGTATTTTGCCTCCAATAAAACCAGATACTTGGTATGGTGAAACGGTCGGAATTTTTTATGGTTTTTTCTCAGTAAATGTACCAATAAATGGATTCAAACATGTTTTTTCTCCACAGATTTTAGTTTTCGTAATCTGGCAGCTTTTTTTGTTTTACATTCTTTTGGTACGGTTTTCAAGTTGTATTGAATCAAGATCGGAACATAAAAACGAGCTTTGGGCTTTACTTATATTGTTTGCTTTTTTTATTGTTCAAGGTGTTTTTGAACCCGATTTGGGTTCGGCTGTCCGACATAAAATAGGTGTTTTTCCTCTAATTTATTATGCTTTATACTATGACCATTTCAGAAAAAAACTTTAATAAAATATTCAATGGTTTTCTAGCTGTATTGGCCATTGCCATGATTTTCAGGAAACCTTGCTCGCTGTTGATTATAGTGTTTGCCGTTTTTAATTTACTTTTTATAAAAAAAGCGAATTTTACCAGACAAACGCTGATTTTTACTGCACTTATTACCGCTCCTTTGTTATTAGAAATTGTAATGTTTTGGAATAATGATTCTTTTTCAAAAGGATTTAAATCATTAGAAAAATACAGCTCTCTCCTTGTTTTCTCTTTATTTGTTTTAGGGAATTATCAGAGAATCAGATTTTCCAAAATTCTTCGGTTTTATACTATGGTGACTACGGCGATCTTATTTTTTTTCTTTTTTAGATTTGTGGTTTATTATCCGGAGTTAATGAATAAATATCTTGACGGAATCGATTTATGGGAAATGGGTTATGCGTTTTCCAATACTATTGGTATTCATGCACCAGCATTGAATATGCATTTGGCTTTTGTTTCGATCTGCAGTCTTTATTTTGTTTTTGAAGCATTTAGAACAAGTGGACAAAAGATATACAGATGGTTTAATTGTATTGTTTTTGTGTTATCTTTTTTCTTTGTACTTTTTGTAAATACAAGAATGGCATTGTTCAATGCATTAGTTGGTTTTGTGCTGATCTTTTTTGGCGAAGTATTCCGAAAATATAATTATAAAAAAGTACTAGGAATTTTAACTGTTTTAATTGTGGTATTAGGAACGGTGCTTTTCTTTTTTGTCCAAAATAATCCTCATATGAAAGAGAAATATTCTACAGTTACCTTTGCTTATATGGAGAAAGTAGGAAAGCTGGATGAGATAGAGAATCCCGAAGCCAAAGTATTTAACTCTTTGGTAACGCGCATTTCTATCTGGAAATCGGCATGGGAATTGTCTTTACAGAACCTTCCTTTTGGTGTTGGCGCTTCAGATGGCAAGCCTGAATTAGTAAAGTATTTTAAACAGACGAACCAGCATTTTTTGGCCAAATATGAATTTCCTACCCACAATCAGTTTCTTGATTATTTACTAAAATTTGGAATATTAGGGCCAATTATAGTCATGCTTTATATTGGAACTATTGGCTATTTAGGAATCGATTTAAAAAACGGAATCGTATTTTCTTTCTTTTTCCTTTTTTTAACTTCGAATCTCACCGATGATTTTTTGCTGCGTTTTGATGGTATTGCTTTCAGCGGATTGTGGATGTCTATTTTTGCGGGTTATTGGATGCAAAAAAAGAGTCTTGATAAAGAGCTGATAGTGCTTTAAAATTTTTGTTTTTATCAAATAAATTATAACATCTTTTTAAGGCATTATCACCAAATTCAATTCGGGTTTTCTCCTCTTTTAATAGTTCGAAATAAGTATCAAGTTCTTCAATGCTGTCAAAAAGAAAACCAGTTTCATTTGGAACAACAATATCTTTATTACCGATTACATTGGTGGCCAAAACGGGTTTTTTCATAGCCATTGCCTCCAAAACAGCAATTGGAAGTCCTTCCCAAACAGAAGTTTGAATATAAATATCAATAGCATTGAGTTCTTTTAGTGCTACATTTCTATCCAAAGACCATCCTGTTATTCGAATATTTGGAGCAGTGAGCAAAGAGTTTAATTCCCCATCACCAATCCAGACAAAATTAAACTCAGGAAAACGAATGGCAATAGCATTAAATAGTTTTGGATTTCTGGCCGGAGTTATTCTGGCAACAATACCAATTGTTAGAACTTGATTATTATGTCTACTTGACTGCTGTTGAATTTCTTCAATATTAATACTGTTTCGTATCAAATGTGATTTTCCTAATTTCTGGGCTATTTCATATTCGGTATCTCCGCACGCAATGGTGACACCGCCAAAGAGTTTCGGGAAATTTTTTTCGATAGAGTAAAACAGTTTTTTGGACAAAGATGAAATATCTGTTCTTAGAAAAGAATAGCCATGAGGGGTATAGAATATTTTTTTTCTTTCAAATAATAAAAAACAAGCAATTCTTCCCAGAACACCAGCTTTAGAAGAATGAAGATGAATAATATCCGGGTTTAGTTTTTTAAGTTCTTTTCTTAAGAAAAGAATAGCTTTAAAATCTTGGATAAGAGATATTTCTCGAATCATATCAACCCTTATCAGTGATACACCTTTAGAGAATTCGGACCCAATTTTTTCAGGATCAATTTCTTTGCGGTTGCCGCTATAAATAATGGTTGTAGAAATGTTTTTTCTTATTTCATTATCTCCAAAATAACCAGACAAATCTTTGAAATAAGTATAAACGCCTCCTCCTAATGCTTCAATTATATGAACAACTTTCAAATTAAATAAGTTTAATGCAGCAAAAATATACTAAAGTAAATGAAATGCTTCTTTTGTTTATTCAAAAATTAAAAATTTTAATATAATTAGGGTTGTGAGAAAAGGAAGCAATCTCTGTTAATCATATATACAGGAAATTGAAAGGTAAAATATTTTACTATATTTGCCTCTACTACAAAAATTTTTGAGCAAAAAAGTAGTATATATAAACTATGAAAAGAATACTCATTACTGGAGCAGCAGGATTTTTAGGTTCTCATTTATGTGATCGTTTTATTAAAGAAGGTTATCATGTAATTGGAATGGATAATCTAATCACTGGAGATCTTAAAAACATTGAGCATTTATTTAAACTGGAACATTTTGAATTTTATCATCATGATATTACCAAGTTTGTGCATATTCCAGGAAACTTAGATTATATTTTACATTTTGCTTCACCGGCAAGTCCAATTGATTATTTGAAAATTCCAATCCAGACTTTAAAAGTAGGATCACTTGGAACGCATAATCTTTTAGGATTGGCAAGAGTAAAAAAAGCCAGAATTCTTATTGCATCTACATCAGAAGTTTATGGAGATCCATTGGTGCATCCGCAGACTGAAGAATATTATGGAAACGTAAACACAATTGGACCAAGAGGCGTGTATGACGAAGCCAAGCGTTTTCAAGAATCAATCACAATGGCATACCATACTTTCCATGGTGTTGAAACCCGAATTGTCCGAATTTTTAATACGTATGGACCAAGAATGCGTCTTAATGATGGGCGTGTTATTCCCGCTTTTATTGGGCAAGCGATCCGTGGTGAAGATTTAACGATTTTTGGAGACGGAATGCAGACCAGATCTTTTTGTTATGTAGATGATCAGGTAGAGGGAATTTTCAGATTATTACATTCGGATTATGTGTATCCTGTAAATATTGGAAATCCAGATGAAATCACTATCAAAGATTTTGCAGAAGAGATTATCAAATTGACAGGAACAAGCCAAAAAGTGGTCTACCATCCACTACCAATAAATGACCCTTTACAGCGCCAGCCGGATACTACTAAGGCAAAAGAATTATTAGGCTGGGAAGCCAAAGTAAATCGTGCCGAAGGGATGAAAATCACGTATGATTATTTTAAATCATTATCCAAGGAAGAACTCTCCAAGGAAGAACACAAGGACTTCTCTAAGTATATCAACTAGTGAAAGCCACTACAGGAATATATTCGGGTTATATTAGACCTTTTTCGCGCGTATTAGATTTGATTATTATCATTTTTTTTACTGCGTATTTTTCGGGTATACCTATTTTTCATGATTTTTATGCTTTTTTTATTAGTTGTACATGGTTAATCATTTCAGGTAAATTAGGTTTCTATGAAGTCTACCGCTATACTAAAGTGATTGCAATTTTGAATTGTACTTTAAAGCAAGCTGCAGTTTTTACTGTTTGCTGTTTTGCACTCGCCTATTTTTATCACGAAAGCTATAGTTTGACAGTGATACTGCTTTTTACATCAATATCAATAACAGTGATACTTGGGTTTAAATTATTTATTTATTTTTTTCTAAGGAAATTCAGAATATTATTTGGAAGAAATTCCAGAAGGGTAGTGATTATAGGAAAAGATAATAGCGTAAAACCGTTGAAAATATTTTTTAAAGAAAACCCGGATTATGGATACAAATTGATTCAAGTTTTTAATTTGAATCATCAAAATGAAGATTATTTTAAGATGATTTTTTCTTTTATTTTAGACAACAGCATAGATGAAATTTACTGTTCTATGCATGATCTGTCTAGTAAACAAGTGGAGGAGTGTATTTTATTTGCGGATAATAATTTAAAAACGCTAAAATTTATTCCAAACAAAAAGCAATTATTGGCTTTAAATACTGTTTTTGAATATTATGATTATATTCCTATAATTTCACAGCGAAAAATTTCTCTTGATGATTCCCTGCATAAGGTAATCAAACGTATTTTTGATATTGTTTTTTCATTTTTAATTATAATTGGGATAATGTCTTGGTTAACACCTATTTTAGGAATTATCATAAAACTAGATTCTAAGGGTCCGTTGTTTTTTACGCAAAAAAGAAACGGTTTGAATAATAAGGAATTTAGCTGTTTTAAGTTTAGATCAATGGGAATGAATGAATTGGCAGATGTTGATCAAGCTTCTAAAAATGACACTAGGATAACCAGAGTTGGTAAATTTATTCGCAAAACAAGTATTGATGAATTACCGCAATTTTTTAATGTTTTATTCGGAAACATGTCAGTAGTGGGACCGAGACCGCATATGGTAAAGCACACCAATATGTATGCAGAGCGGATAGATAAATTTATGGTACGTCATTTGATAAAACCCGGCATAACAGGTTTAGCTCAAACCAAAGGGTTCCGAGGCGAAATTGAGACAGACAAAGATATTATCAATAGGGTGCGGTATGATATTTTTTATATCGAAAAATGGTCTCTATTACTGGATCTTAAAATCATTTTCAATACTGTTTATAACGCTGTAAAAGGAGATCAAAAAGCTTATTAACATGGAAACAGCTTTAGTATCTATAATAACTCCCTCCTTTAATTCTGAGAAATTTATTGCTGATACTATTCAATCGGTACAAAATCAAACCCATCAAAATTGGGAAATGATTATTGTTGATGATTGTTCTACAGATAATACGGTCTCCATTATTGAACAATTTGTTAAAAATGACAAGAGGATTCAATTTTTTCAATTGGAAAAGAACTCAGGTGCAGGAATTGCCAGAGAGTTGGCTTTGTCAAAAGCAAAAGGAGATTATATTTCTTTTTTGGATGCAGATGATTTGTGGAAACCATTAAAACTCGAAAAACAGCTTCAATTTCTTAAAGAAAACAAAACTCCTTTCACATTTTCTTTTTATGATTGTATAGATGAAGAAGGTAATTCATTAAACAAAAGGGTTGAAGCTCCAAAAAACCTTTCATATCGTCAATTGTTTTTTTGTAATTATGTAGGGAATCTTACAGGGATTTATGATAGACATTATTTTGGAAAAATAGCGATTTCTTCTACCCGAAAACGCCAGGATTGGATGGTTTGGCTTACGATTTTAAAAAAAATAAAAAAAGCAAAACCCGTTCCCGAAAGTTTAGCTTTTTATCGTATCAGAGATAATTCATTATCAGCCTCAAAAGTTGATTTATTGAAACATAATTTTGCTGTTTATAGAACGTTTCATGGCTTTAATTACATTGTTTCTTTGTTTATTATGATTGGATTTTTATTTACTCAATTGCTGATAAAGCCACGTTATATAAAGAAAATTTAGTTTAGGATTATTTTTTGTAACCAATTTTTGTTCTGGGATTTTCACTCTCTTTTTTCTCCGTTAATTCATCCAGATAAGAGAAAACCAATTCAATATTCTTGTCGTGATTTTCCAATTTTTTCTGAATCTGAAGAATATCAATTTTAATTTCTGTTGTGTCCAAAAGCATTTGTCTCACTTTTGTAAAAATGCGCATGATTTGGATATTCGTTTGAATGGCTTTATCGCTATTGAGAACACTTGATAACATAAGAACGCCGTGTTCGGTAAATACCATAGGTAAATAACGCAAACTCATCTTGTCGGAATTGGAGGTCGCAAATTGCGACCTCCAATTTGCAAACTCATCTTTAGTAAGTTCGAACATAAAATCATCAGGAAACCGAGAAATATTACGTTTAACTTGTTCTTTTAATCTTTTGGTTTCTATTCCCATAAAGCAAAGCCAAATCACGATCAAGCATCACTTTTTGATTACGGATAAAATATATTTTGTTTGAAATAATTTCTTCTGATAGTAAGGAATTGTCGTTCATAATTTTTTCAATTAAAAAACGAATATACGATTTTATTTACATTATAAAAGAGAAGTGAATTGCTTCAATTTTCCGCGATTGTTTCTTTCCAAAGTGTTTTTCCGGCTAAAGGTGAAGTGTAAATTTGGTTCTAAGTATAAAGCAACAGCTTGATTTATTTTTTCGATTTTTTCTCCATCCAATTCAGAGTCACTTACATATTCTACTTCAAAGTGGTCTATTTTAGTTTGTTTGATTATAAATTCTTTTACGTTTCCATCGTCTTCAATGATGCTTTTGGTTACATAATAAAAAGTCAATCCGGGAGATTTTTTACCACTTGGCAGAATAGCTACATCATTGGTTCTTCCGATTAGTTTTTTGAGAATTGGTTTTTTCAAAGTGCTTTTTTCGTCTAAAATTCCAATGTCGCCAATATCGTACCGAATAAAAGGGTGTGCTTTATTGAAAAGTGAAGTAATCACAATTCTACCCGAAGTTCCGTTCGGCACTGCTTGATTATTGTCATCCAAAATTTCTACAAACAATGTTTCCGAATTAACCTGCCATTGGCCGTCTGGATTTTGAAAAGCAATTAAATCCAATTCTGAAGCTCCATATTCATTGACAATAGGAATACCAAATTGTTTTTCTAACAGCAGTTTGTCTTCTTCAAAAAGCATTTCGGAGGTTACCATACAGACTTTTAATGTTGGACAGATTGTCGCTAAAAGAATATTTTTTTTCTGCAAAAATTTAGCAAACAAAACTATCGATGAGGTATAGCCGTTGATATAATCGAATTTTTTGGTTTTAAAATCTTTCAAAAAACCTTCCAAAACGTCATCGGATAAATTGAATATTGAAAACCGATAGCGATGACTCAAAAAATCCTTGAATCGTTCTTTTTTGTTTCCAATAAAATCCAGCGGAATGCCATAAAATCGGGCTTGATAAGAAGAATTGAAATCAATTCCATACCAGCCAAAACGGTAAATATTGGAAGCCCAAGTCAGCGCGTGGCAAAATTTATCTTTGGCAAATACAAAAGGGTGTCCGCTGGAACCGGATGTTTTGTTGAGATATACTGATTTTTCGCTGTAGCCCAAAGAAAGCCTTTCTGCTAAATGTTTCTGTAAGTTTGTTTTGTTTAAAATGGGTAAATCCGACCAGTTTTCAAAAGAATCTGTTTGCGCTAATTCCTTGTAAAAAGGATTGTTTTTTAAATGAAAATTGACAATTTCTGTTTTTTTCTGTTCGATAAAATCACCAAAATTTTCTTCGGGAATGGCAATAATTCTTTGCAATTCGGCTTTGGCCTCCTTCATGGGGAAACCGTTTATTTTAAGTGTTAAGTCGAATATTTTGAACATCTACGCCACTTTTTGATTATCAAAAGGCTTAATGGATTGAATTTCTTCCCCTTTGTTTTCTTGTTCTTCTTCGATATCATAATCATCTTGCAATCCAAGCCAAAATTTAGCTGAATTCCCAAAATACTGACTCAAACGTATTGCCGTATCTGCAGTAATTCGGCGATTTCCTTTAGTGATTTCTGAAATTCGTGTTTGTGGAATTTTCAAATCTTTTGATAAACGATACGGAGTTATGTCTAAAGGAATAAGAAATTCTTCCAATAAAATTTCTCCTGGATGTATGTTTTTTAATTTTTCCATTTCAAATCTTTTTAATGATAATCTACAATTTCTACATTTGAAGCATTTCCGCTTTCCCAATTAAAAATGATGCGCCATTGATTGTTAATCCGAATGCTGTAAAACTCCTTTAAATTTCCGCTTAATTTTTCTAAACGATTAGATGGAGGAATTCTTAAATCTATCAAATCTTGAGAGTTGTTGATCATTCTCAGTTTTCTTCTTCCGATTTGTTGAATTTCTATTGAAGGTTTTTTAACAGCAATTCCATTCCAAATTTTTTCGGTTTCTTTTGATCCAAATGAAACTATCATATCTTTTGCGTTACTAACGCCAAAAGTAAGTAAAAAAAATTATTATTTCACGGCAAAACAAACTATTTTTGCACCATCTGTCAAAAGGCAGCAATGCAACTAAAATAACTACACCATGAATATTTTACTATTAGGATCTGGAGGAAGAGAACATGCTTTTGCATGGAAAATGATTCAAAGTCCACTTTGTGACACCCTTTTTGTAGCACCAGGAAATGCAGGTACTGCTCAAATTGCAAAAAACATTGACATCAGTGCTACTGATTTCGAAGCTATAAAAGGATTGGTTATCAAAGAAAATATAGAAATGGTAGTTGTAGGTCCAGAAGATCCTTTGGTAAAAGGGATTTATGATTTTTTCTTAAATGATGAAGATTTAAAAGATATTCCGGTAATTGGACCTTCAAAATTAGGCGCAACATTAGAAGGAAGTAAAGAGTTTGCCAAAGAATTTTTGATAAAACACAGAATTCCAACAGCGGCTTACGATAGTTTTACTGCCGAAACTGTTGAAAAAGGATGTAAGTTTTTAGAAACTTTACAGCCTCCTTATGTATTGAAAGCAGATGGTTTAGCAGCAGGAAAAGGTGTTTTGATTATTCAGGATTTGGCAGAAGCTCAGGCTGAGTTAAGGAACATGTTAGTTGGTCAAAAATTTGGTGCAGCCAGTTCAAAAGTTGTTATCGAAGAATTCCTTGACGGAATAGAATTAAGCTGTTTTGTTTTGACTGATGGAAAAAGCTATAAAATTTTGCCTACGGCAAAAGATTACAAACGAATTGGCGAAGGCGATACCGGTTTAAACACAGGCGGGATGGGAGCGGTTTCTCCAGTTCCTTATGTGGATGCCGTTTTGATGGAAAAAATTGAAACTCGTATTGTAAAACCAACAATTGAAGGTTTTCAAAAAGACGGAATTGCTTATAAAGGTTTTGTGTTTATTGGTTTAATAAATGTTAACAACGAACCAATTGTTATTGAATACAACGTGAGAATGGGTGATCCAGAAACCGAAGTGGTTGTTCCAAGATTAAAATCTGACTTAGTAGAATTATTTTTGGCTGTGGCAAATGAAAAACTGGACGAATTTAATCTGGAAGTGGATGAAAGAAGTGCGACGACAGTTATGATTGTTTCTGGCGGGTATCCTGAAGATTTCGAAAAAGGAAAAGTAATCACCGGACTTGAAAAAGTTACAGATTCTATCGTTTTTCATGCCGGAACAAAACTTGATAACGGTAATGTGGTAAGCAATGGCGGAAGAGTAATGGCTATTACTTCTTACGGAGATAATTTTCAGGAAGCTTTGAATAAATCATACAAAAATGTAGATCAGATACATTTCGACAAAATGAATTACAGAAAAGATATTGGATTTGATTTAATCTAAAAACAAAAAAAACACGAATTGAACAAAATAAATAAGTTCAATTCGTGTTTTAATTTTATTTGGATTGATTATTTTTCGTCGCCCAAAAAAGAATGAGCAGTTGTATCTTGATACTCTTCACCGTTTTCTTTATGTAATTTTAATTGTTTAATCCAATAAACAATAGCAACTGAACAAATAATCATAAAGATCCAGTTGATAGTATTGGCACCAAACCAGGTTTTAAGCTCTAATGAACGTAAAAAGTCTAAAGGAGCGAATAAAATGTTTACAAATAAGTATTGTATTCCTTCAAAAAATGATGTCATAATGTATCTCTTTAATTTTTTATTATTTTTTGTTTTGGAATTTTGAATATCAAAAATGAGAATTCGTTAGAATCTTTTTTAATCTTGCCCAATTCCTTTTTAAACAAGTATTATATTTACAGTCACAAAAGTATAAAATATCCTTATGATAACAAGTGTTTTTAGAAAATCTACACCATTTAATTTTTCTTTGGTTGTTATTTTAATGCTGGTTTTCTTTTTCCTATATCAAATCCAAGATTCAGCTTGGACAAATTCTACTATTCTAATTCTTCAAAGAATCGGTTTATTTCTAATTTTATTTGCAACGGTTTTTCTGAATAGTTTTATTTCCAAAAAAAACGGATTGAGCAGGGACAGTACTTACACGGCTTTTTTTACTTTTTTGCTCCTAATTTTTTTTCCAGATTTATTTAACAATCCCAATTTAATTCTGTCCAATTTTTTTGTGTTATTAGCCATTAGAAGACTTGTTTCGCTGCAGACTCTTAAAGAATCCAAAGAGAAACTTTTTGATGCTTCATTATGGATTTTTATGGCAGCTTTATTTCAGTTTTGGAGTATTTTATATATTCTTTTGGTATTTATATCGGTGATATTTCATGTTTCCAGCGATTATAGAAATTGGGTTATTCCATTTATTGCTCTTTTTGCAGTCTCTATTTTGTTTGTTGCCTGCTCTTTGATTTTTGACATCAACAGTATTGCATTTTTAAAAGAGAGCAGCAGAATTGATTTGAGCCTTGATTATTTTACCAATAATTATCAAAACGCAGCTTTTTCGATATATATTACTGTGGCATTATTTTTTGTAATTTCTACACTTTCAACCTTATCGAGCAGACCTTTGGTACTGCTTTCTTCTTATAAAAAAATCATTGCATCATTCTTTATTGGAATTTTAGTTTTTGTTTTATCTGCTAATAAAAGCAATGAAACATTAGTATTTACTTTTGCGCCACTGGCGATAATGGCGACAACTCACATCGAAATATCGCAGCCCAAACTGAAAGAAGAAATTGTGATATTTGTGCTTTTAGCGTGCAGTTTATTTACCTTTTTCTCCCAGTTATAATTTAGCTCCATAAGCCAAATCTCCAGCATCTCCAAGCCCTGGAACAATATAGCTTTTGTCGTTGAGTTTTTCATCCAGTGAAGCAATCCAAAGATGACACGTATCGGGTAAATTTTGTTCCAGATGTGCTACGCCTTCAGGAGCAGCAATAATTACGGCAATATGAATTGCTGCAGGAGTTCCTCTTTCCATAAGTTTATTAAAAACTGCAACTACAGATTGACCTGTGGCCAGCATTGGGTCAACCAGTAAAATATTCTTTCCGTTAATATCAGCAATCGCTTCATATTCAACACGAATGTCAAAATAATCATCATTATTCGGATGATGTCTGTAAGCCGAAATGAATCCATTTTCAGCATCGTCAAAATAATTCAGGAATCCCTGATGCAAAGTCAGTCCAGCCCTTAAAATAGAACACACAACCAATTGATCTGCGATTTCAGTAGTTTGCTTAACGCCAAGAGGAGTTGTAATTTCAATTGTTTTGTAATGCAGAGATTGACTCAGTTCATACGCCATAATCTCGCCAATACGCTCAATGTTTCTGCGAAAGCGCATACTGTCTTTTTGAACATTGATATTCCGAATTTGGCTTAAAAAGTGATTCAGCACACTATTTTTTTCCGATAAATAATGAATTTCCATGGATTTGCTATTAGGAATTTAATTTGCAGCGTTTTTTCTATACTATCAAAAGTATAAAAAGTATCTTTGTATTTCTAAAATCATAAGATATGTTTTCAAAATTAGCTTATTCAGTATTTGAGCAAAGTATAAAAGATTATCACCAATTTGATAATGTGGACCAACCTATAAATAATCCTTTTCCAAAAGATAAATTCGAGCACTTGTTGTATTTGAAAAACTGGATTGACACCGTACAATGGCATTTTGAAGATATCATCCGTGACCCGAATATCGATCCTGTAGCTGCTTTGACATTAAAAAGAAGAATCGATGCTTCAAACCAGGAACGTACTGATATGGTAGAATATATCGACAGTTATTTTCTTCAAAAATACAGCCATGTAGTAGTTAAGAACGATGCCAAAATCAATTCCGAAAGTCCGGCTTGGGCTTTTGACCGCTTGTCTATTTTAGCATTGAAAATTTATCATATGAACGAAGAAGCCACTCGTGCCGAAGCTTCACAAGATCATAGAGATAAATGTCAGGCAAAATTGAACATTCTTTTGGAACAAAGAAGTGATTTGTCTACAGCAATTGAAGATTTATTGACAGACATCGAAAACGGAGACAAATTCATGAAAGTGTACAAACAAATGAAAATGTACAACGACGATGATTTGAACCCGGTTTTGTATCAAAATAAAAAATAGTTTTTGGAGCTATTTCCAGCTTTCCATTACAATTCCTCACAAAAAAAATATAGTTTCTATTGTTCTAAAAAGAGCTTCCGCTGGTCGCTTTTTTAGAACAGGAAACTTTACTTTTTTTGCTCCGGGATTTCCATTTAAAACGAAGTTCACTGAACTCCGATGTAAATAAAAGTTAAGTGAAGTAATCTGGGCTAGGGAATTCCGAAATACCAATAAATTAAACGTTTAAAATTGTCAAAAATCAAACATATAGCCGTCATGAGACTTTCCGCAATGGGAGATGTCGCTATGACGGTTCCTGTTTTACGCGCTTTTGTAAATCAGAATCCGGAAGTAAAAATCACTGTAGTTTCCAGATCTTTTTTTAAACCTTTTTTTGAAGGCATTCCAAACCTTTCTTTTTTTGTTTTTGATGAAAAAGAAAAACACAAAGGATTTCTTGGATTATTGCGTTTGTTCCAAGATTTAAAAGAACTGCAGATTGATGCTTTTGCCGATTTACACAATGTCCTGCGTTCTAAAGTAGTACGGACACTTTTTGCCTTGAGCGGAAAAAAAACTGCATCCGTTGATAAAGGAAGGAAAGAGAAAAAAGCCTTAACCCGTCCCGAAAATAAAATCTTCAAACCATTAACAACTATGTTTGAAAGACACGTAAAAGTATTTGAACAACTAGGATTTTCTGTAGATTTAAACAATCCAATATTTCCACAAAAAGCAATTTTAGATTCTGAAATTCTTGATATAATTGGCAATCCACATCAAAAACTAATTGGAATTGCTCCTTTTGCACAATATGATTCTAAGGTTTATTCTCAGGATTTAATGAAGCAAGTAATAGATACTTTAGCCTTAGACAAAAGCAGCACAATCTTACTTTTTGGCGGCGGAAAAAAAGAAATCCAAATTTTAAATACGCTAAGTTCTGGAAAAGCCAATGTTATTAATATGGCAGGAAAAATCAAGTTTCCTCAGGAACTGCAACTAATCAGCAATCTCGACGTAATGCTTTCTATGGATTCCGGAAATGCTCACATCGCCGCCATGTTAGGAGTGAAAGTGGTCACGCTTTGGGGAGCAACACATCCGTATGCAGGTTTTTCTCCTTTCAATCAGCCTTTGGAAAACGCTTTAGTTTCCGATAGAAATTTGTATCCAAAACTACCAACTTCCGTTTACGGAAATAAAAATGTGGAGGGTTATGAAGATGCGATGAGGACGATTCGTGTTGAGGAGATAGTTTCGAAAATTCAGCTTTAGTATTTAAAAAAGGCAATAAAAAAATTGCTTCGCCTGTTCGCTATCGCTCGAGTCCAAATTCCAATCGTATATAGTTGGAATTTGGAATTTTTTATTTTGAGATTTATAATTTGTTTGGAATTTATCTACAAATAAATTTTCTCATCCTTACATCTCCCATAAATATATCTCTTAAGATTGGAAATGGTTTCTTGGTAATCGGGAGCTTCAAAACCAAAACGTTCATGCTCGATTTGTTCTTTTTCGATTGCATTACAGCCTTTGATGACTTCTTTAATCATATCGAGCATTGCCAATTCTTTGTTGTTGGTTTTTTGAAATTTGAATTCTACGATTTCATCCTGCAATTGCTCGCAATAATCCAAAAGCTGTTTTACTTCTGGTTCCTCCAAAAGATATTCTCTGCCTTTAAAAATTTCTCGTGTTGATTTCATAGTCAATGGTAATTTCAATTTCAAAAATCAATTTCAAATATTGGGATTTGGAATTTAAAATATTGGATTTTCTTTTAACTAAACATCATCATAATCCACACGAATAGTTGCTGTGGTTGGATGTGCTTGACAAGTCAGAATTAAACCTTCTGCAATTTCGCTGTCGGTAAGAATGGAGTTTTTCTTCATCTCGGCGGCGCCTTCAGTAACACGAGCTAGACAGCTGCTGCAGATCCCGCCTTGGCAGGAATAAGGAGCATCTATTCCTTGTTTTAGAGCAGCATCAAGAATGCTTTGCTTTTGAGACATTTCAAAAGTTGTTTCCTCATCATCAACCATAACGGTGATTTTAGAATGACCGCTTAATGATTCTTTGATAGGATTTTCTTGAGTCGAAGAGGTGAAAAGCTCGAATTTTATAGCCGATTCTTTTACGTTTTTTTCTTTTAAAACATTGGAAACCGTATTGATCATTTCTTCCGGACCACACAAATAGAATTTATCAAACTGCAATGTGGCATGCTTTGTATTCAATGCATAATTTACAGCGGATTTGTCAATTCGTCCAAATAATGTGTTTTCAACATTGGCTTGACTGTATACAAAATGAACAAAAAGACGTCCTACATACTGCAGTTGCAAGTCGTGTAGTTCTTGGTGAAAAATAGTTTCTTCGGGAGATTTATTTCCATAAACCAATACAAAAGAACTTTTTGGTTCATTCTTCAAAACCGATTTTATAATGGACAAAACAGGAGTGATGCCACTCCCGGCTACAAAACCGATATAGTTTTTTTGACGGTCAATTTCAGGTTCAAAAATAAATTTTCCTTCTGGTTTTCCTACTTCAAGGACATCACCGGCTTTTAATTTGCTGTTAGCAAATTGTGAAAAAGCGCCATCTTTCACGGCTTTTACAGCAATTCGCAATTCTCCGTTTCCTGGAGCCGAACAGATAGAATAAGCGCGTCGGATTTCGGTATTATCTAATGTCAAACGTAAATTAATATATTGGCCTGCTATAAAAGTATAATTGGGTTTTAATTCTTCGGGTACATTAAAAAGTATTGAAACGGCATCTTTGGTTTCGCGTTTTACTTCTTTGACAATTAATTTAAGAAAATTTGGCATGAGACTGTTTTTTTGCAAAGATAGTAAACGACAACGTTTTCTAAAAGTGATGCAGTTTGATTTTTTTTATACCTAATTTAATTATGTATAAGAATCTTATGTATATTTGTAGGAGAATAGAAGAGCTATAAGTGCTTCGTAATGAACAAAAAATGAAAAATTTACAATTGTACAAGGGCAGTCTCAATACTATTATTATGAAATTGCTGGAAGAAAACGGTAAGATGTACGGTTATGAGATTACCCAAAAAGTAAAAGCAATTACTCAGGGCGAATTGCAGATTACAGAAGGAGCTTTGTATCCTGCACTGCATAAACTAGAAGCAGAAGGTATATTGGATGTCGAAATTGAAAAAGTAGATAACAGACTGCGCAAATATTATAAACTCACGGAAAAAGGCACAACCGAAACCGTTAACAGATTATCTGAACTGGAGGATTTTATTCGAAACATGCAGAGTTTAGTGAATCCAAAACTTGAATTTTAATTTTAAGAATATGAAATTAACAGCCGAGCAAATAGAATATGTTTCAGGTTACATTCAGTCTTTTGACATAAAATGGTATGAACTCCAAGTTGAACTGACAGATCATTTTGTTTCTATTATGGAAGAGATTTGGCAGAAAGATGAAAAACTTACTTTTCATCAGGTAAAATATTATGCAGAACAGCGTTTTGGCAAAAACTATTTTAAGGAAGTAGAGGAAGAGAGATCATCGATTTTAAGAAAAGAATATAAAAGACAACAATGGCATATGGTTCGGGAATATTTAAAATTTCCTAAAATCATAATGAGTTTTTTATTAGCTGTTTTAGTGTATCGGGGATCGTTTTATTTTGAGGATATTTCACTCTACAACAATATTTTATTTGGGATTTTGCTTGGGGCCTCTGCGATTTTACTGTTTAACAGGCTTCGTTACAGAAAGATAAAAGGTCAACGATTTTTATCGATGGAAATGACTATTGTGTTCAATAATAGTTCCATAGTTATTACTCAATTCGTTTTGATGTTTGTTAATAATTCTAAAGAGACCCTTCAGGAAAAACATTTGTATTTTTTGCCTCTTTGTTTTTTATGGGTATTAGGTGTATTGCTAATAATTACGGGAAAACATTTAACAAATAAAATTGTTTCGGATATCAAAAAACAATATCAACTTACATAATTTAGGCTATGAAATTAACAGCGGAACAAATTGAAAAAATAGAAGAAACTTTAGTTTTAAACGGTATTCAATATGAAGATATTAAATTGGAATTAACTGATCATATTGCTTCAGAAATAGAGGAAAAAACAAGTATTGAAGGAGTTTCTTTTGAAATAGCGTTCCATGAGGTTTTTAATAATTGGAAGTACCAAATGAAACCAAGTTCTTCGTTTTGGGTTGGATTAATTTATACTTCGCCCCGAATTGTTATGGATAGATGGAAATCAACTACAAAACTGCAACAATTTAAATCATTGTTTATTGCTATAATACCAACTTTAGGGTTAATCAGTATATTTAAAATTTATAATAATTCAGCGGTTATTGACAATGTTATTAAAGGGTTAAGTCTAGTGTTTTTTCTCTTAATTATTTACTGTAGAGTTATAATCTGGAAATCTAAAAGGAAAACATCTTTTAGTTTAATGTTTGGAAGAAATTCAAATCTTATTCTCTTTTATATGATGTTATTTGCAATTGCGCCATTAAGGATGAGTGAAATTAATATTTGGCGTAATATTTTTGATGCTTTTTTAGTGTCATGGTTTATGGTGTATCTTTTTTTTAATTTACAACTGGCATACAAGCATTTTAAATTTATAAAAAAATTAAAATTTTCGTAGTCCATGAAACTTTCAACCCTACAAATAGATCAATTATATGTTTTCACTCGCCAGCATTTTGTGGAATGGTATGATTTGCAATCCGAATTAGTAGATCATTTGGCAAATGCCATAGAACAGGAATGGGAACAAAATCCCAATTGTAGTTTTGAAGAAATCCTGAACAAAGAATTCCATAAATTTGGCGTCTTTGGTTTTATGGGTGTGGTCGAGGAAAGACAAAAATTTTTGAACAGAAAATACACTCGGCTCATTTGGAATTATTACAGGGAATTTTTTGGCTTGCCCAAAATTATATTTACCGTGGCATTATTTTATGGAATACATACTATAAATCAGCTAATTGTTAATCAATATGTTTTTCCAGCTATTGTGTTTCTCTTTTTATTGATTGCTGTAGTTTTTACTTTGAAAAAGAGAAATTACTTCAAGAAGAAAGCTAGGGAAACAGGAGTGAAGTGGCTTTTTGAAGATATTATGCTCAATAGAATTTATCTGTTAATTTTCATTTTTCCTTCGACAGTTATTAATCTGTGTATTCTTTTTCAAAATAATTTTGAACCTTCTGAGTGGAGTTTAATGCTTGGTGAAACTGCTTTTGTTTTGGTGGGACTTCTTGTTTTTATTCAGTTGATGATTGTTCCTAAGCGAGTTGCCGAAGACTTAGCAAAAACATATCCAGAATTATATTCACAAAAAACGTAACGTTTTCCTACTATAAACTACTTACTTACAAAACCAAACAAAAAACCATGATTGCAAAATTTATTTATCTCGAGTGGAAATCCTTTTTGAGATCTGCCTCATTCGCTTCGAATTTGGCCTTGAAAATATTGATAGGATTTCTAGTTCTTTATTTTACTGTTCTTTTTTTAGCATTGGGCGTTGGAGCCTTTTACATTCTAAAGAAAATGCAACTCGATCCCTTGGTTACCGTAAACAAGTTCCTGATCTATTATTTTGTAATGGATTTGATTGTCCGTCTTTTACTGCAGGCAATACCGGTAATGAATATTCGTCCATTACTTATCATGCCTTTTAAGAGGCAGACAATTGTGCATTTCTCTTTGGGGAAAACACTACTCTCCTTTTTTAATCTGTCTCATGCTTTTTTGTTCCTTCCTTTTTCGGCGGTTTTAATTTATGAAGGGTTTGATGTGCTTAGTGTATTGTTATGGCTTACAGCTCTTTATTCTATTGTGTTTATCAATAATTTCCTGAATATTTTATTGAATAACAAAGACAGCTTATTGGGGATTTTTATTGCGGTAGCAGTAATTTTGGCGGGTTGTCAATATTACAAACTCTTTGATATTACGGTTTACGTTTATCCATTTTTCGAAGCGTTATTCCATACTAAATGGGCTTTTGTCATTCCGGTTTTGGTTTTATCAGGATTATATTATTGGACCTATAATTATCTAAAAGGGGATTTGTATCTGGATGCGGGATTATCTGTCAAAAAAGATATTGCCAAAACGGAGAATCTTACTTGGTTAAATCAGTTTGGGACATTGGGAACGTTCTTGAAAAACGACATTAAATTAATCAAAAGAAATAAGCGCTCGAAAACTACAGTTGGTATGAGTGTTATGTTTTTGTTTTATGGATTATTGTTTTTCTCAGGAGGAGTAGAAGCTTATAATAATCCCTTAATGCACATTTTTGCTGGAATATTTGTTTCAGGAGGATTTTTATTCACTTTTGGACAGTTTGTTCCTAGTTGGGACAGTTCCTATTATCAATTGATGATGACACAAAATATTCCATATCGTGGGTATTTGAATTCTAAGTGGTGGCTAATTGTTATCGGCACAGTGATTTCGACCATTTTAGCTTCTTTCTATTTGTACTTTGGATGGCATATATACTTAACAATTGTGGCGGGAGCTGTTTATAATATTGGAGTGAATTCACATTTAGTATTGTTAGGCGGTGCTTTTACTAAAACACCAATTGATTTATCAATGACAAAAGGTGCTTTTGGAGACAAAAAATCATTTAATGTAAACACGATGCTGCTTACATTGCCTAAATTACTTTTGCCTGTATTTTTATATTGGCTGGGATCATATATAATGAATCCACAACTAGGATTGGCTTTTGTTGCTCTTGCGGGCGTGTTAGGATTTATGTTCAGAAACACCGTTTTTTCGTTAATAGAAAAAATTTATAAAAAGGAAAAATACAAAACCATCGATGCTTACAAGCAAAAAAGTTAATTAATAAAGAAACCGAATTAACAATCAACGATTAAACTTTAAAAAAATGATACAAGTAAATAACCTTTCCAAAGAATATAACGGGACTACCGTATTGAATATAGAATCATTAGAAATTCCAAAAGGGCAAAGCTTTGGTTTAGTGGGAAATAATGGAGCAGGAAAAACGACTTTCTTCAGTTTATTATTGGACTTAATCCACCCTACGACAGGAAGTATTTTAAACAGCGGAATTCAGGTGAATGCCAGCGAAGACTGGAAACCTTTTACCGCTTCTTTTCTGGACGAGAGTTTCCTGATAGGGTATTTAACTCCCGAGGAATACTTCTATTTTATTGGCGATTTGAGAGGACAAAATAAAGCCGATGTAGATGCGTTATTGACGCAGCATGAAGAATTTTTTAATGGTGAAATTCTTAAAAACAAAAAATATCTGCGTGATTTATCCAAAGGAAATCAAAAGAAAGTGGGAATCATCGCGACTTTAATAGGAAATCCCGAAGTCATTATTTTGGACGAGCCTTTTGCGAATCTGGATCCGACAACTGTAAATCGATTAAAGAAAATCATTAAAGAATTAGCCGACAATCCAAATGTTACTGTCTTGGTTTCCAGTCATGATTTGCTTCACACTGTTGAGGTTTGTAACAGAATTGTGGCGCTGAATAAAGGAGAAGTAGTCAAAGACATGCTTACATCCAAAGAAACCCTTCAGGAATTGGAATTGTTTTTTGCGGTTTAAATTTATATATTTCAAAAAGAAACGTATTTTTACAAGTCATTATACTAAAATACTTTTTAGAAAGTTTAATGACTTAAACGTTTTCCCTTGAACAGCAATACATCGAAATACATTTCAGCCTTAATTTTTATATCTTTCTTGATAGCTTGTTCTACCAAGAAAGATACTTTTTTGGCTAGAAATTCCCATGCGCTGAGTACAAAACTTAATATATTGTACAACGGGCAGATTGCTTTAGACAAAGGTGTTAAAAGCATAAACGACAACTCTGTCGAAAATTTCTGGAAACGGCTCCCAGTCGAAAAAATGCAGATTACCGATGATGTGCCAGCCGGTGGAAAATCTAAAAATGCCGATTTTGAATTGGCGGAAGCCAAAGCCACCAAAGCCATTCAAAAACATTCTATGAATATTGGCGGGCATGAAAAAAATTATCAAATAGACGAGGCCTATTTATTGCTGGGAAAATCAAGATATTATGATCAGCGGTTTATTCCGGCCTTAGATGCATTTAATTATATTCTTTATAAATATCCCAACAGCAGCAATATTTATGATGCTAAAATGTGGCGTGAAAAAACAAATGTCCGTTTAGGGAATGAAGCTGTGGCTATAAAGAACATTTCCAAACTCATTAAGGACAATGAGTATCTAAAAAATGAGACTAAAAGGCAAAAGTTAAAAAAGCAGGAATTTGCTAATGCCAATGCTATTCTGGCGAGCGCTTTTTTGAATTTAGAAGAAAAAGACAGTGCAGTAGTAAAGCTCAAATTGGCTAATGAATACACCAAAATTCACGAAGAAAGAGAACGTTATTCTTTTTTGCTGGGACAGCTGTATGAAGAAGCAGGTCAAAAAGACAGTGCCATTTATTTCTATCAGACGGTCATTGATATGAATAGAAAAGCCGAAAGAAAATTCGTGATTCAGGCTTACGCCAAAAAAGCACAACTATCTGATTATAAAGATGAGGACTATGATTTATTTGTCAAAAAATCTAAAAAGATTATGGAAGACAGAGAAAACAGACCGTATCTGGATGTGATTTATCATAGTATCGGAATTTTTTATGACCATCATAATGATAAAGAGGCAGCATTAGATTACTATAATGCTTCTTTGGAAACCAAGTCTCCAGATGCTTATTTGAATGCTTCCAATTATAGAAATATCGGAAACTTATATTTTAAACATACCGAATATCTCAGTGCTGCAAAGAGTTATGATAAAAGTCTGGAATTATTAGATCCTAAAACCAGAGAGTATCTTCAGATTTCAAAAATCAGAAAGGATCTGGACGAAGCTATTATTAATGAAACAATTGCCAGCCGAAATGACAGTATTATTTATGTTGTTAATTTGAAAGAGCCTGAGCAGATTGTTTACTATGAGAATTATATTCAAAAATTAAAAAACAGGGACGAAATCAAAAAATTGCTTGAAGAGAAACAAAAAAAGATCGAAGACAACATTTTGTTAAATGGAGGAACAGTCAATCCAGACACAGAAATTCCCGACCAAAAAGGGCAGTCACTAAATCCTCCAACAGATGTCCCACCTCCGCCAACTTCAATTGCCAATACATTTTATTTTTATAATCCAAATACGGTTGCATATGGAAAATTAGAATTCAGGAAAATTTGGGGAAATAGGATTCAAAACAGTTATTGGAGATTTACATCAGCAGCAAATTCTGGAGCAAATCCAACAGCGAATGTTACGGGAGCAACTGCTGATACACCAGATGATAAGCTTGCTGTACCAATTGCTGTTAATGAAAAATACACCACAGATTACTATCTGAAACAATTGCCAAAATCACAAAAAGCGATTGATAGTATTACTAAAGAAAGAAATACTGTTTATTATGAATTAGGAGTTATTTATAAAGAAAAATTTAAGGAATACGATTTAGCTTCCAATAGATTAGAACAATTGCTGTTGTATCAGCCCGAAGAAAAATTAATTCTCCCGACGAAATACAATTTGTACAAAATCTATGAGATTACAAATCCGGCAAAAGCTGCAGCTATTAAACAGGAAATTACAAGCCAGCATCCAGATTCTCGTTATGCACAAATTATTACTAATTCAAATTCAAGCGCTCTATCTGGTATAGGAACTCCCGAAGGCGAGTATGAAAATTTGTACCGATTGTTCAAACAAGAATATTTTGGATCAGTCTTACAGCAGCTGGATGGTTTAATCAGCAATTTTGTGGGAGAAGCTATTGTGCCAAAATTTGAACTGCTGAAAGCAAATACGATTGGTAAATTGTATGGATTGACAGCTTATAAAAAAGCAATTCAATACGTTGCTGATAATTATTCAAACAGCAAAGAAGGGAAAGAAGCGATAGAAATTCTTAAAACTCAAATTCCGTTTTTGGAGCAAATGAAATTTAGCACCACAGATAATAAAAACTGGAAAGTTGTTTTTAAAATTGACAAGAGTGATGTTAAAACTGAAGCTGCTATCGAAAGCAAAGTGATTTTGTTTTTTGCCAATGAAAATGTGGAGCAGTTAAAATACACTTGTGATCCATACACAGAAAAAGAAAGTTTCATTTCAATACAAGGCATACATTCAGAATCGTATGCTCAATTTGTTGCAGCTCTTTTTGCTGAGAACGAAAAATATAAAATTAGCCAGCCGGGAATTATAATTTCAAATGAAAATTATAAAATAGTACAAATCAAGAAAAATTTCGAAGAATATCTTTCATTAAAAAAACTGTAATTATGTTTGATAAAAAACCAAAATCGTACACAGAGCTTTTAGGAAAGACTAATAGAATAGTCGAAGGGACAACAATACACGGAGATATTATTTCGCCAGCCGATTTCAGGCTTGACGGTGAGCTAATAGGGAATTTTACATCTAATGGTAAATTGGTAATTGGTCCAGCAGGAAGTGTCAAAGGCGATATCATTTGTAATACGGCAGATATAGAAGGAAAATTTGAAGGAAAAATTCAGATTGAGGATACTTTAAATATTAAAGAATCTGCTAGTATTGTAGGAGAAGTTATTATTGGTAAATTATCAGTAGAGCCGGGTGCAATTTTCAATGCATCATGTGTTATGTTATCTAACAGTACTAAACAAGCAAAAAGTGCCAACGAATAACGACCCCAAAAAGAACAACTATAACAAATGGCTGTCCTTAATTAACATCCCGATACAAATGGGAGTTATTATTTTTTTATTTTCCTATTTAGGAAACTGGCTGGATGAAAATCACCCAAGTCCAAAAGTATATTATGTAAAAATAATGGTAATGATCGGTGTTGTTCTGGCACTGTATAATGTTATCCGGCAAGTAAACGAAATCAGCAAAAATCAATAAAATTAAAGTATAATGAACCTTAAAAAATTGTCTCCATTTTTAATTTTATTGGGTATTTCGGTCCTTTTATACGCAATTCATAAAATGGTTTTTTATGGTTTTAGCATCAAGCAGGAGAGTTTTCATTATTCACTGGAAACACTTTATTTGTTTTTCTTTGTTTTATCAGCAGTTATTTTCAAGATTTTATTAATAATAAAAGACAGAAGTTTTGACAATGTCGGTATGTCTTTTCTTTTGGCAACTAGTGTTAAAATGATTTTTTGTTATTTGGTTTTGAGACCTTTATTGCAAACACCAACTCCCAATAACCCTATTGAAAGAATAAATTTTTTTATACTGTTTATTGTCTTTTTAACAATTGAGACACTTTTTACCATACGGCTGGTAAACGAAAAGCAATAATCAATATCTTAAGTTGATCAAATTCTCAAAAAAATACTTTTATATGCTTTTGAGTATTAATAAAAAATGTACCTTTGCGCAAATTTTAGAATCGTTAAAAAATAAGATATTTAAGAGATATGGTGATTTCCAACAAAGCACTTAGATTTATTATAGCAACTTACGTTATATGTCTTCCTTTTTCTAGTATGGCAAATAATCCTGAAAAGGATACTGCAACTGTTCAAACGGTAGTTGCACATGAAAGTGCAGAAGCAAGCCACGAAGCACATGCTGAACCAACAGATGTGAAATCTGAAATTAAAGAGTTTATTAATCATCACCTTTTAGACGCTCACGATTTTACTTTCAGTGCCAATAAGGAAACAGGAGAACATTATGGTTTTTCTTTGCCAATCATTCTTTGGGATAATGGCATTCAATTTTTTATGTCTTCAGAGTTTCACCACGGACCTGCAGAAGGCGTTGCAGAACACAACGGAAATTTCTACAAATTACACCACGAAAAAATTTATAAAACTGATGCTGCAGGTACTTTAACCGAAGAGCACGGACATCCAACAAATGTTAGACCTTTGGACTTTTCAATTACTAAAAGTGTAGTTGGAATTATATCAGTAGCAATACTAATGTTTTTATTGTTTACCGGTTTGGCAAAATCATACGCTAAAAACGGAGGAATTGCTTCTGGAGTTGGACGTTTCTTTGAACCATTAGTAATTTATGTTAGAGATGAAATTGCTATTCCAAACATTGGTGAAAAAGGATACAAGAAATACATGAGTTATTTATTGACTATATTTTTCTTTATTTTATTCTTGAATCTTTTAGGATTAACGCCGCTAGGTTTTAACGTAACCGGTAATATTGCTATTACAGCTTCATTAGCTTTGTTAACTTATTTGATAACTACCTTTACTGCTAATAAAAATTATTGGGGTCATATTTTCTGGATGCCGGGTGTACCAACTCCAATGAAATTTATCTTGGCACCAATTGAATTGCTGGGAACTATTATCAAGCCGTTTTCATTAATGATCCGTTTGTATGCTAACATTTTAGCAGGACACGTAGTATTAATGAGTATCATTGGATTGATGTTTATTTTCAAAAGCTGGCTTGGAAGTTCATTGTCATTTGGATTAGCATTTGCTCTTTCTATTCTTGAAATATTAGTAGCTTTTTTACAAGCGTATATTTTTACAATGTTATCAGCACTTTATTTTGGAGCTGGTAACGAAGAGCACCATCACGAAGAAGCTCATCACTAAAATGTTAAACCGTTAATTTGTTAAACCGATTCAACGATTCAACAAATTTTCGATTCAACAACAAATAAAGAATGTTTAATTTTTAATATATATATTATGCAAATTCCAGAAATTGTAGGAGCAGGATTAATTGTAATCGGAGCAGGTTTAGGTATTGGTAGAATCGGTGGTTCAGCAATGGACGCTATCGCTCGTCAGCCAGAAGCTTCAGGAAAAATCCAAACAGCTATGCTTATCGCAGCTGCTCTTATTGAAGGTATTGGTTTCGCGGCTTTATTCGCTTAATTAAAACTAAAAAACAATGGTTGCAACGGTTGGTTGCAACTATTGTTTTAAATTAAAACATTAAAATTAAATAATAAGGTATAAAATGGATAAGTTAATAAATGATTTTTCGTTTGGTTTGTTTATTTGGCAAGTATTAATATTTGTTGGATTAATTCTTTTATTGAAAAAATTCGCTTGGAAACCAATTCTTGATGCTGTAAACGATAGAGAAGAAGGAATTAAAAATGCATTGCTTTCTGCTGCCAACGCTAAAATCGAAATGCAAAATTTACAAGCAGACAACCAGCGTATTTTACAAGAAGCAAGATTAGAGCGTGACAACATGCTTAAAGAAGCTCGCGAAATGAAAGAAAAAATGGTTGACGATGCAAAAAATGAAGCTCAGGCTCAAGGTCAAAAAATGATCGAACAAGCTAAAGCTGCAATCGAAAGCGAAAAAAATGCAGCTATGGCTGAATTGAAATTACAAGTTTCAACTTTGTCTCTAAGCATTGCTGAAAAATTATTAAAAGAGGAATTATCTAATAAAGAAGCTCAAACTAAATTGGTTGAGAAATTGTTAGGTGATGTAAAATTGAACTAATCATGGCAAGTACTAGAGCAGCAATTCGTTATGCAACCGCAATTTTAGATTTATCCGATTCAAAAGGTGTAACTGAAATTGTGAATAATGACATGAAATCTATTGCTTCAACGATAAAAGGTAATGAGGAGCTGAATACATTTATTCAAAACCCAACCATTAAAGTAGAAGTAAAAGAGAAAGCACTTTTAGAAGTTTTTGCTACTGCTGATAATGTTACGAAAGGTTTGCTTCATTTGTTATTTGAAAACAAAAGATTCGAAATCCTGGATGTTATCGCAGCAGAGTATAGCAGATTATTTGATATCAAGAATAATGTTGAAGTTGCAAAAGTAACAACAGCTGTTGCTATGGATGCTGCGCTTGAAGCTAAAGTTTTGGCTAAGATAGCAACACTTTCTGATAAAAAAATCACGATTGAAAACATTGTAGATCCTGCAATCATTGGAGGATTTATATTAAGAATAGGCGATCAGCAGTATAACGCTTCTGTTGCCAACAGATTACAAGTATTAAAAAGAGAGTTAAGTAATTAGTTTTATTACACATTTAAGTGTCTAAATTATAAATTAAGATGGCGGAAATTAAACCTGCTGAAATATCAGCAATATTAAGAAAGCAAGTAGAAGGTTTTGAATCTGGTGCTACGCTAGAGGAAGTTGGAACAGTGCTTCAAGTTGGAGATGGTATTGCTCTTATTTATGGGCTTTCAAATGTTCAATACGGTGAGCTAGTTGAATTCGAAAACGGATTGGAAGCAATCGTTTTGAACCTTGAACAAGATAATGTTGGTGTGGTACTTTTAGGACCTTCAACAGGTATCAAAGACGGATCAACAGCAAAAAGAACACAGCGTATTGCTTCCCTTAAAACAGGAGAAGGAATGGTAGGACGTGTAGTGAACACGCTTGGTTTTCCAATTGACGGAAAAGGACCAATCGGAGGTGAATTATTCGAAATGCCATTGGAAAGAAAAGCTCCTGGAGTTATCTTCCGTCAGCCAGTAACTGAGCCTTTGCAAACAGGGGTAAAAGCGGTTGATGCTATGATCCCGGTTGGTCGTGGACAGCGTGAGCTTGTTATTGGTGACCGTCAAACAGGAAAATCTACTGTTTGTATTGATACCATCTTAAATCAAAAAGAATTTTACGATGCTGGGAAACCAGTATTCTGTATATATGTTGCAATTGGTCAAAAAGCTTCTACTGTTGCAGGAATTGCAAAAATGTTGGAAGAAAAAGGAGCAATGGCTTATACTGTGATCGTTGCAGCAAATGCTTCTGATCCAGCTCCAATGCAAGTTTATGCTCCTTTCGCAGGTGCTGCTATTGGAGAATATTTTAGAGATTCAGGTCGTCCGGCTTTGATTGTTTATGATGATTTATCTAAACAAGCTGTTGCTTACCGTGAGGTTTCTCTTTTGTTAAGAAGACCACCGGGACGTGAAGCATATCCTGGAGACGTTTTCTACTTACACTCCCGTTTATTAGAGCGTGCTTGTAAAGTGATTGCTGATGATGGAATTGCAAAAGACATGAATGATTTACCAGATTCTTTGAAAGGAATCGTAAAAGGTGGAGGTTCTTTGACTGCATTGCCAATTATCGAAACACAAGCAGGTGACGTATCAGCATATATCCCAACAAATGTAATTTCGATTACAGACGGGCAGATTTTCTTGGATGGAGATTTGTTTAACTCTGGGGTTCGTCCAGCAATTAACGTAGGTATTTCTGTATCTCGTGTTGGAGGTAATGCTCAAATTAAGTCCATGAAAAAAGTAGCAGGTACTTTGAAACTGGATCAAGCACAATTCCGTGAATTGGAAGCGTTTGCTAAATTTGGTTCTGACTTAGATGCAGTTACTTTAAACGTAATTGAAAAAGGAAAAAGAAACGTTGAAATCTTGAAACAAGGTTTGAATGACCCTTATACTGTTGAAGACCAAGTTGCAATTATCTATGCTGGATCTAAAAACTTATTGAGAAATGTTCCTGTGAACAAAGTGAAAGAATTTGAGAAAGATTTCTTGGAATTCTTGAACAACAAGCACAGAGCAACTCTTGATGCTTTGAAAGCAGGAAAATTAACAGATGAAATTACAGATGTACTTGAAACTGTTGCAAAAGAAATTTCAGCAAAATATAACTAATCTAGTTAATAGTAATTAGTGATTGGAAAAATGGCTAATCACTAGTTACTTCTTACTATTTACTTAAAAATAAAATGGCAAATTTAAAGGAAATCCGTAATAGAATTACTTCCATTTCATCTACGATGCAGATTACATCGGCAATGAAAATGGTTTCTGCAGCAAAGCTAAAGAAAGCACAAGATGCGATCACAGCAATGCGCCCTTATGCCGAAAAATTAACGGAATTATTACAAAATCTTTCTGCATCACTTGATGGTGATGTTGGCGGAGAATTTACAACACAGCGTGAAGTAAAAAAAGTTTTAATTGTTGCTATTACTTCTAACAGAGGTTTGTGTGGTGCATTTAATACAAACGTAATTAAGGAAGCTAAAAACCGTTCTGAATATTACGCTGGTAAACAAGTGGATATTTTTGCTATCGGAAAAAAAGGAAATGATATTTTATCTAAAACTTCTATCGTTATTGATAATCAAAGTGCTGTTTTTGATCAATTAACTTTTGATAATGTAGCTGTAATTGCAGAAACATTAACTCAAAAATTTCTTTCAGGAGAGTATGATAAAATTGAATTGATTTACAATCAATTTAAAAATGCTGCAACGCAAATCGTTCAAGTAGAGCAATTTTTGCCATTAGCACCTATTCAATCAGATAAACCAGTTTCAACAGGAGATTACATTTTTGAACCTGCTAAAGAAGAAATTCTATTGACCTTGATTCCAAAAGCATTGAAAACACAATTGTATAAAGGTATTCGTGATTCATTCGCATCTGAGCACGGAGCGCGTATGACTGCAATGCACAAAGCAACAGACAACGCAACAGACTTAAGAGACCAATTAAAGTTGACTTACAATAAAGCACGTCAGGCAGCTATTACAAACGAAATCCTTGAGATCGTTGGTGGAGCAGAGGCTTTGAAAGGATAGTATTTTTTTATTCGAATATATTTAATAGTCCCGCAATTTGCGGGACTTTTTTTGTATAAATATGGATATATAGTCTTCAACATAATATTGAACAGGTTTGTATTTTTCAATGTTAGCATAAACCATTTTGTATATCATCATCAATCAAAAATTTGGTATAACCATTAAAATGTAAATGACAAGGAAGAGTGTTTGTTAAATTGTTTTTTAAACGATTATTATTGATTGAAAAATTAGAATTAAATCATTCCTTTTTATTTTAATATATAAGTCTTTACACACAGATAAATCAATTGTTACAAATTTATTTAAAAGAATAAAATTTTTAAAAGAAAATTAAAGCGACAAATTGGATTTACTCTTGTTTAAATATTAGTATCCAGTTATCTAATAGTCCTTTGTTTTGCTTTGGGAATTTTAAAAATAGTATTTTTCTTTAAAAAACACACAACCGATTGTTTTTTATATATGTTTGGAAAATTAATCTTATTTATAAATAAAGTAAGAATTATTAAATATTTATTTAACTAAAAATTTTAAATTGAAAAAATTAAGTTTACAAAATGCACAAACTATGCTTTTCTAGAAAAAAATGAAGGCGATTAATGGTGGGTATACTGATCCAGTAGCTGTGCTTCAATCACCTAATTATGTTTAGGACCCGGGTCAAGCAATGTTAAGCCAAGCTCCTCCAAATGGTCATCCTAAATATCCTAATGGCAGTTCAAGTGTACCTGTGGGTGGTTATGCTACAAATGATGCAAATGAATTAGTATATTTTGCTCAAGCCGTTTCTAATGGAATTAAAATAGTCGCATCATGGTTTTAATAATCCAACAACGCTCGTTTTATTAGGTGTTGATTACATTAAATACAATAACTCAATAGGCTTTTGTGCCTAAAAACACAAAAGTCTATTTTATTTAATAAATATGTTCCCTAAAAATATAGTGCAATTTCTATTTATTTGCTTTCTTTATTATTAAGCGTGCCATTTTCTTATTTATTAACAGTGGCTAAAATAAAAAATCAGAATTTACAAATGACCATTTTATTTATTATTTGTTTGATTTTTTTATTGGACTCATCCATCTCATTAATTATAAAAGGAGGTTTAGTTTAACTTATAAAATTAAACCTTTCAATAGGCAATTTTTATTATTCTTAATTCTTATTGTTTGGATTATAGAAACGATACTTTATATACCTTTCAGACTATATTTTTTTTCGAATAATAATCATAGTCCTGATGTATATTTAATTTTTTGGGCTTTGATTTTAGGTTCTGTTTTAGAAGAAATTATTTTTAGAAATATATTGTTGAACTCGCTTTTTAAATTTTTATATTAGAAATAGGGCTATCCTAATTTCTGCATGTCTATTTGCTCTTGTTCACGGAAATCCTAACCAAATTTTACAAGCGTTGATTCCAGGACTTTTTTTGGTTTGGTATATTCAAAAAACAAGAACATTGCTTATACAATTATACTCTATTTTTTTACCAATCTTTTTGTTTTTGTTTGGAATTATTACCTTAGAGAATTTCATAATACTTCGTTTTTCTATATAGAAATAGGCTTGAATGTTGTTATCTCCTTTTTGTTTCTGTACTATATGAAAAAAAAACATGGATATTCGCTATTAAAATTAATTAAGCAAACATAAAATTATGATAGAAGTTTTACAATTGCTTAAATTTATTTTGATAAATCAATATTGTTAATGTAATACATATAATTGTATATAATAATTAAAAAAATAACTGATAAAATGAATAACTAAGAATTTTTTTAAAAAAATACACATAAATACGCAACCGATTGTTTTTTATTTTATATTTACAAAATAATCTTACTTATAAGAGCTAATAACTCAAGTGCACGTGAGCTTTTTTTTGGTAAATAAAGTAAGAATTATTAAATATTTATTTAACTAAAAATTTTAAATTATGAAAAAATTAAGTTTACAAAATGCACAAACTATGCTTTCTAGAGCGGAAATGATTAAAATTAACGGTGGGTATACGCCACCAGTCAATCAAGCAGGTTGGAATCCTATAGATTATGTCAAAGGTGTTGTAATAGATTTTTTAGTCAATACAGTAGCTAGTGGAGTGTATGATGGTGCTAAGCAATCAGCGGAAGCACAAGTTAACGGTGGAACTCAAGTTATGATTCCAGGCGCTGTCGGTACAACAACTTCATTATGGGTAAAATAGTAAAACTTTAAAATTGACTTTGATCTGCACAAAAAGGCCTAAACCCTTATAAAAATTATGCTTCAAATTAATGTAGTTTTGATTTAAATATCTTGGTTTTTTAAAGAAGTCGATACTTTAAAGATCTACAGCACTTCTGCTGTAGATCTTTTGAAAATCAACTTTTTTTGTATATACCTGACTTTCGTAATCAATTTTATTTCTTTTTATAAACGTGATGTTTAAAATATTATGTTTTTTATCTCATAAATACTATATATGATACGCCATCTTTATCGGTACCTGTTACAATTATCAGCTATTCGCCTATTTTTATTAATGTTTTTTTGTATTTACCCATCACTAATACTAGTTGACATTATTCTAAAGTATTTTCTTGGGTTAAGCCCAAAAATAACAAATACTGAGAGTGATTTACTCACCCAAATTGGACTATTTTTTAGGGCGGTAATAATAGCACCATTTATAGAAACTGCCATATTCCAAAAATTAATATTAGATAATAGCAAATCTCGTATCAAAAACAATATTCTATGTGTTGCATTAGCTGCAGTGGTGTTCGGATTATCACACATGACTGGGCTATACCGAATTGTTTCAACAACATTTATTGGATTTTATTTAGGTCTTTTTTATACAATAGCACGTCAAAATAAATATAATGCGTTTTGGTTGACTTGTTTGATGCATGCTTTATGGAATTTGATTGTGTTTATTGTACGCTACTATTTGTAGTGAAATTAAGTTATTTATGTTTGACCTTTGTTTCGTCTTAATAACTCTTTTAATTTGCATTAGACAAATTTATTGTTTCTAATCTACATAAAAATTATAAAATTCAATACAGCTTGATAACTGCTTATGCAAAAAATTGCGCTCTTAACTGTCTATTTCGGTAAATTTCCTTGGTATTTTCCGCTTTTTATCAAGTCGTGTACGACCAATCCTGGCATAGATTTTTTGATTTTATCAGATGCTCATTATGAAGGAGTTTTGCCAAGCAATGTTACAATTATTCCTTTTACGCTATCCCAATTTAATAAGTTAGCCACCCAAAAATTAGACTTTGAAGTAGTTGTACAGAACCCATACAAACTTTGTGAATTCAAGCCTGCTTTTGGACTTTTATTATCGGAGTATTTGCAAGAGTATGATTTTTGGGGAATGACCGATATTGATGTGATTTATGGAAGAATTAGGGAGTTTATAACTCCAGAAATACTTGACACTTATGATGTTATTTGTGTTCGAAATGATTATATAACCGCCTGTTGTATGCTATTTAGAAATACGGATTATGTAAATTCTTTATTTAAAAAAAGCAAAGACTATGAAATGGTTTTTACCACTTCACGATATTTTGGATTTGATGAAACTAATTTTGAACAGCAAACAATTATTGAAAAGGAAAATATTTTCAAATTGGATTGCGAAATAGAAACGATGCAGCATATTGTTTTAAGAGAAGAAGCGAAGGGCAACTTAACGGTTCATTTTGATTTATTGGTTTGTGATGGCAACCCTGGTAAAATGAAATGGGATAAAGGATTATTATCCTACCACAACCAATTTGAGATTTTATTGTATCATTTGCAAAATTATAAGAACAATATTTTTTCGAGAAATAGTTTTGTATGGAATGAAATTCCTAATACGTTTTATATAGACAAATATGGTTATCGGAAAAAGAACTTTATCTGGAGTTATATATCTATTTTCTATACGGATTATATAAAACCTTTATTGTGGAATTGTAATAAAAGAGCGAATATGTTTCTTTCTTCTCTATTATTTAAAAATAAACTTAAAACTCTAGAAGAAGGAGAATATCAATATATTTTGAGTAAAAGAAAAATCTTTATAGCTAAAAAGGAAAATGACGCTAATTGGCTAAAATTTCAAGATTCGAAGGAGTACCAATTGTACAATATTGTTTTTTGTAAAGATTATTTCTTTGCAAAAGGTTTAAATATGATTTTTAAAATGAATCCTAAAGCAAACAATACCCACAGAACTTTTAGTATCATCGCACGCAGCGGTTTTGCCATTGCCTACAACAAAATAGAGTAAAAAATGAAGACAGAACATTCAATAGCTTTGCTTACTTGCTGGTATGGAGAATACCCGTGGTATTTTCCGTATTTTATTAAATCTTGCATCCATAACCCAACTATCGACTTTATAATTGTTACGGATAATAAGGAAGTAATCCCTAATAAACCTTCAAATGTAATCATAATTTGCAAAACCTTAGAGAAGTTAAAAGAGGAGGCTTCAAGAAAATTAGGATTTGATTTGAATTTTGATAATGCTTATAAATTCTGCGATTTTAAACCTGCATTTGGTTTATTTTTTCAAGACGTTTTGGAAAAATATGATTTTTGGGGACATAGTGATATTGATATGGTATATGGTGATATTCGAGGATTTATGACTTCGGAAATTTTAAATACTTATGATATTATAAGTGCACATCAGAACTTTATAACAGGTACGTTCTGTTTGTATCGCAATAATGATTTAATGAAAAGATTGTTTATGGAAAGCCGAGATTACCAAAAAGTTTTTTCTGATCCAGAATATTTAGGTTTTGATGAATGTGATTTTTTATTTTATAAATTAGTACCCGGTGTAACCATTTTTGATTTTCCAGATAATATACAAAGCATGACCTATGTGGTTCGTAAAGCTGAAGCAGAAGGTAGAATAAAGCCTCTTTTTGAGTTTTATTTATTTCAAACTATGACCAACAAGATTAGATGGGATAATGGACTCATAATATATGATAACGAAATAGAGTGTCTTTTTTATGATATGATTAAATATAAAAAGCAGTGTAAAGATAAAACTGCAACTTATCCGATACCTGATATTTTTTATTTTAATGAAAAGGGTATTAATAAAAATAGTTATTGGAAATTGTTAAAATTAAAACTTAAAAACAAAAAAATAAATTTTGGCACATAAAAATAGTCCGTCAAATAAAACACAGAAAACAAAGATTTAGGCGAGTAAAATTGATTCAAAACATTAATCTTTGAAAACCACCCCAATCTGAGTTATCCGCATCCCATTAATATTGATTTTTGAGGACGGATAGGAACAAAAAGTTTATAAAAATAGCATTGTATTAAACAACAACCATTGACAAAATTCCCTCATTATAGGCAAACCGAGAGCAAAGATTGCGGTCCGACCTGCCTGAAAATAATTGCCAAGCATTACGGCAAAATCATAAAAATTCAAGAGTTACGGGATTATTGCGAAACCAATCGATATGGAAGTAACCTTTTGATGCTGAGTGATGCCTCCGAGAAAATGGGTTTGCGATCAATTGGTGCCAAAATGAGTGCCGAGCAACTGCCCGAAATACCCTTGCCGTGCATCTTGCACTGGAACAAGGGACACTATGTGGTTTTGTATAGCATCAAAAAAGGAATCTATTATATCTCTGATCCCGCCATAGGACTTATGACATATACCACAGAGGAATTTTTGAAATTTTGGATTGGTAATAATGCCAACAAAACCACTGAGGAAGGCATTGTATTATTATTAGAACCAACGCCACAGTTCCAACAAAACGATTTTGACAAAGACAATGGCAATTCGTTGGGTTTTGGTTTGCTGTTCAAATACCTGTTTGCTTACAAATCATTTGTAGCACAGCTCGCTATAGGTCTAACTGCAGGAAGTGTGTTGCAGTTAATCGCCCCGTTTCTTACACAAAGTATTCTTGATGTAGGTGTCAATAATGCCAATGTCAGTTTTATCTATATGATTCTTTTTGCACAATTGTTCCTTTTTTTTGGAAGCACAGCTATGCAATTGATACAAAGTTGGATTATGCTACATCTCTCGGCACGAATCAAGATTTCGTTAATTTCTGATTTTTTCATAAAGTTAATGAATTTACCTATTTCATTTTTTGATGTCCGCTTGACAGGTGACATTATGCAACGCATCAATGACCACCATCGTATTGAACAAATCATAACATCGTCCTCTCTTAACACACTGTTTTCGATGATCAATATGGTGATAATGGGTGGTGTTCTGGCCTATTATAACATTCAAATATTTGTGGTTTTCTTCGTGGGGAGTTTTCTATATTTTGTTTGGATTATCTTGTTTCTCAAACGGCGAGAAAAACTAGATTACAAACGTTTTGCAGCCGTATCGCAAGAACAAAGCAAGGTAATCGAGCTTATTAATGGGATGCAGGAAATAAAGCTGCACAACGCCGAAAAGCAAAAACGCTGGGGCTGGGAGTACCTACAAGCCCGATTGTTCAAAGTTTCGATGGAGGGTTTAATATTAGGACAAACTCAAAGCATCGGTTCGAGTTTTATTAACCAGTTTAAGAATATTATTATAGTCATTCTGTCTGCAAAGTTAGTTATCGACGGTCAAATAACATTGGGAATGATGCTAGCTATAAGCAGTATTGTAGGAAGTTTGAATGGACCGATTTCGCAGCTGATTGGTTTTATTCAAGAGGTACAAGATGCCAAAATATCCTTGGCACGACTTTCTGAAATTCACGACAAAGAAGACGAAATTCAGCGTAATGAAATGCAAACAAAAGAAATTGATGCTGATGCAACCATAGTAATAAGCGAGCTATCTTTCAGGTACATTGGGTCGGATGAAAATGTTTTAGAAAACTTAAATGTGACTATTCCAAGCAATAAAATAACCGCTATCGTGGGAATGAGTGGTAGTGGCAAAACCACTTTGATGAAGCTTTTATTAAAATTTTACAAGCCATGTAGTGGAGTAGTTAAAGTTGGCAAAACAGATTTGGAAAACATCAACCAAAAATCGTGGCGAAATCATATTGGAGCAGTGATGCAAGAAGGATTTATTTTTAACGATACCATCGCCAACAATATTGCTATTGGGGTGGATAGTATAGATAAAGAACGTTTAGTGTATGCTGCAGATGTTGCCAATATAGAAGAGTACATTTCTGGGTTACCTTTGGGGTATAATACAAAAATTGGGTCTGAAGGAATGGGGATGAGTTCGGGTCAGAAACAACGGATGCTTATAGCAAGAGCCGTTTATAAAAACCCCGAAATGTTATTTTTTGATGAAGCGACATCTGCATTAGATGCGAATAATGAAAAAGAAATTATGAGAAAATTAGATGTTTTCTTTAAGAATAAGACTGTGGTAGTAATAGCACATCGATTGAGTACTGTAATGAATGCTGACCAAATTGTAGTACTTGAAAAAGGTAAAATAATTGAAATTGGAAATCATCAAGAATTGGTAAATAAACAAGGTAGCTATTTTGAATTGGTTAGAAACCAATTGCAATTAGGAACGTAAAAATTTTAAAAACAGAAAACCAAAAGTTGTTTTTTTAGATACAAACCGATAATCATTAAAGCAATGACTATAAAAAAACTAAAAACCCATTTGATACTATCGATTTTAGTTTCGGCTAATTTGTTCTCCAGTTTTAAAAGATCTTCTTTGATAGAAAATTTAGAAGACTGTTCTTCTATTTCATTTTCAACTTTAACTTTTACAAATGCTACCAATTCCTCGGCTTGTTTGTTGCCTAATTTGGTTTTTGATGCGTTATAAAGTTGTATTTCTGAAATAGCTATTGACATATTTATTAAAATATTAATTATCGGATTTACTATAAATTCAATTATAAAACAAATGACTGAAAATATTGATTTTGAATTAAGAAGCGAAGAAATTCAAGAAATTCTAACCCGAATGCCACATTGGATGATTCGTTGGGGTAATTTGGTTATTTTCCTACTTTTTGTAATTGTGTTTTTCTTTTCATGGTACATCAAATATCCTGATGTGATAACGAGCCAAATAGTAATCACGACCAATAATCCGCCCCAAAAACTGGTATCCAGAATTTCTGGTAAAATAGAAGTTATTTTAGTTAAAAATAAAGAATATGTTCGTGCTAATATACCTTTAGCAGTAATCGAAAACACTGCTAATTACAAAGATGTTTTTAGACTTTCTCGTGCTCTTTTTCAAAAAGAAAACTCTTTTAAAAACTTTCCGTTTTCGGCTTTTGAAAATGCTCAATTAGGGGATATTGAAAATTATTTTGCGTTATTCCAAAAAGAAAGTATCGCTAATGATTTGAATACTCAATTAAAACCATTTGTTGTACAAAGTAAAGCTCAAGGCTATGAAACTATACAACTTAAAGAAAGATTACATTTATTAGAGTCACAGAAGAGTATTAATCAAAATGAAATTATATTACAAAAAAATGATTTAGACCGTTATGAAGGTTTATACAAAAAAGGAATTATTGCGACTCAAGAATTAGAACAACATAAATTGACCTATCTTCAGGTCGAAAGAAATTATAAAAATTTATTAAGTTCTATTTCATCATTAAAGTCGTCATTAAATGAGCTAAATAAGAATAGCAAAACTAATGAAATTAATGAAAGTAAAGAGAACGTAAATTTAGAACGCAATGTGATTCAGGCTTATTATCAGTTGAAAAAAGCCATCAAGGATTGGGAATTGACTTATGTTTTGTGTTCATCTATAGATGGTAAAGTTAGTTTTATGCAACTTTGGTCAGAAAACCAAACTGTAAATGCTGGAGAAAATGTTTTTGTAATTATTCCAACTAGGGAAAGAGGGTATATAGGAAAATTAAAAGCTCCTGCTCAAAATTCTGGAAAAATAAAAGTGGGTCAAGATGTTAATATTAGATTAGCAAATTATCCAGATAGAGAGTTTGGTCTTATTAAAGGAAAAATAAAAACGATTTCTTTAACTCCTGATAAAGATGGAAGTTTATTAATTGATGTGGCATTACCTAAAGGAATAGAAACTTCTTATAAAAAACAAATCATTTTTCAACAAGAAATGATTGGTAGTGCAGACATTGTTACTGAAGATTTAAGATTGATAGAACGATTGTTGTATCAATTTAGGGATGTTTTTAAAAGATAATAGTTCTTCAAAATCATTGAAAACACAATTATATAAAGGTATCCGTGATTGATTCGCATCAGAGCACGGAGCGAGTATAACTGCAATGCACAAAGCAACAGACAATGCAACTGATTTGAGAGATCAATTAAATTTGACTTACAATAAAGCGCGTCAGGCAGCTATTACTAACGAAATCCTTGAGATCGTTGGTGGAGCTGAAGCTTTGAAAGGATAATATTTTTATTCGAATATATTTTAAAAGTTCCGCATCTGCGGGACTTTTTATTTTTATACAAAATTGTAGTTACAATTGATTAAATTTGTTTTTTAAAAGGTGCAGAAATGGCAATAATTACAAATTTTTCAGATTTAGATTTGACGAAGGAATATTCATATTCGGATTATTTGTTATGGCAATTTCAGGAACGTGTGGAACTCATAAAAGGATTTATTCTAAAAATGAACCCAGCTCTAAGTATGGCACATCAAACGGTTGTGAATAATCTTACGGGTATTTTTTATATTAATTTTAGGCGAAAACCTTGTAGAGTTTTTCAAGCTCCTTTTGATGTTCGATTGCCTCTGCCTTCTGCCAAAAAAGACTCCACAGTAGTACAACCCGATTTGTGTATTATTTGTGACGAAAGCAAACTTGATGCCAGAGGTTGCAATGGCACACCCGATTTAATGGTTGAAATTATATCGCCAAATAATAGCAGACACTATGTGCATACCAAGTTTAATTTATACCAAGAAGCAGGCGTAAAAGAATATTGGATTATAGAACCTAATGATAAAATAATACTGGTTTACACTTTGGTTAATGGTGAGTTTATTGGTTTAAAACCACAAGTAGAAGGCGAAAACATTAAAAGTCCTTTGTTTCCAGAATTGGAGATTTCTTTGGAAGATGTTTTTTATAAGGTGTAAATTAATTTAAAAGAAAGCACTGCAGATTTCATTACTAACGAAATCCTTGAGATCGTACGTGGAGCTGAAGCTTTAAAAGGATAATTTATAAAATGCATAAAATGAAAAAAGAGCCTAAAGGCTCTTTTTTTTGTGCTTTGTTTTCAAAGGAACAAATAGCTTTATAATCCTTCTGCTCTATGTTTAAGGGTAGTTTTAGCTTTTCCCTGAGCTTGTTTTTTAAGGGAACAATTAGCTTTATCAACCCTATGCTCTGTTTTTTATGGGCGAAACTTAGCTTTGCCTGTGCTCTGTTTTGTGGGGACTGTAGCTTTATAAAACCCCTATGCTCTGTTTTCTTTAATGGGTGAAACTTAGCTTTGCCCGTGCTCTGTTTTGTGGGGACTGATTAGCTTTATAAACCCCTTACTCAAATTTTGTTTTACAAATATCTTTCATTAAGAGATCTTATGCAATACCCACTTTTAGTGATTTTTAATAAATTTTCTTCTCTTCCCTAATGGGTAATTTTTGTTTATTTTTGTGTTTCTATTTTAAATTCTGTACAATTGAAAATCCTCGAACTTACTACCGTTCCTGAAATGCTCGCTCAAATTAATGTGATGAAGCATCTGTATCCCAATCTTACTTTAGAAAAATACGAAACCTATTTACAGGAAATGACTCTTCATAATTACAAGCAAGCAGCGGTTTTTGAAAATGAGGTTTGTGTTGGCTTATCCGGTTTTTGGACAGCTGTTAAACTTTGGACTGGAAAGTATATAGAAATTGATAATTTTATTGTGCATTCAGATTATAGGTCTAAAGGAATTGGAAAGCTGATGACTGATTATATTGATGCTAAAGCCAAAGCAGAAAACTGTACTGCTATTGTTTTGGATGCTTTCACGGGTAATTTTGCAGCTCACCGTTTTTATTACAATCAGGGGTATGAGCCAAGAGGCTTTCATTTTGTGAAAATGTTAAATGAAGAGGCATTGACCTAGAAACATTGACAGGAAACACAAAAAATAACCAAAGAATTGGTTATTTTTGTTTTATAATAATTAACAGACAATTCATTTTGGGATTATATAAAAAGCTTCTTCAACAAACAGCCATTTACGGACTTGCCACAGTAATACCAAGAATGTTCAGTTTCTTGTTAGTCCCGCTTTATACGGGATTACTGCCTCAGGCTGAGTATGGAAAGGTATCCATTATATTTGCTTGGATGATTTTTTTCAATGTTATTCTGGCTTACGGAATGGAAACGGCTTTCTTTAGATTTTATAATTCTGAAAAGAACAAAGAAAGTGTTGTTGAAACCACAATTATTTCGATATTCTGGTCTACTGTCCTTTTTATTTTTACTGCATTATTATTCCGAAATTCTTTAGCCCATTGGTCTGGTATTGATACGCAGTACATTACCTGTTCGATTTGGATTTTGGCTTTAGACGCTTTGGTGATTGTCCCTTTTTCTAAATTGAGAGCCAACCAAAAACCAAAATTTTATGCGGCAATCAAAATAGGAAATGTTGTTGTCAACCTTTGTTTTAATATATTTTTCTTAATGTATCTGCCAAGTGTGTCTAAATCTCAGCCTGACAGTTTCTTAAGTTCTGTTTACATCGAAAACTTTCAGATAGGATATATTTTCCTTGCCAATATCATTGCTAGTTTTCTAACGTTTGTGGTTCTTTTTCCAGACTATTTTACGATAAAATGGAAATTCGATTACGAACTTTGGAAACGGATGATGCGTTACGGATTGCCTATAATGGTTGCAGGAATTGCATTTGCTATCAACGAACAATTTGACAAAATCCTTTTGGGTAAATTATTGCCAGTCAATATTGCTGCACAGGAAGTAGGAGTATATTCTGCCTGTTATAAATTAGGGCTTTTTATGGTTTTATACAGAACGGCATATACTTTAGGAATTGAGCCTTTCTTTTTTAGTCATGCTTCCAATGAAAATGCGCAGCAGACTTATGCAATGGTTACCAAATATTTCGTAATTTTTGGTTCTTTCATTCTATTGTCAGTAATCGTATTTGCGGATCTTTTAAAACAAATTATGATACCAAATTCTGATTATTGGGAAGCCATGAAAGTAGTTCCATTAATCATTTTGGCTAATTTTTTCCTAGGGATTTATACCAATCTTTCAGTTTGGTACAAGCTCATCGATAAAACGTATGTAGGCGCTTATATTTCTATAGTTGGCGCAGTGGTAACCTTGGTTTTAAACTATTTGTTAATTCCAAAATACAGTTATTATGGCTCGGCAATTGCTACGCTTGCGGCATACGGAAGCATGATGTTTATATCCTATTATTTCGGAAATAAGTATTATCCAATTCCTTATGACAAGAAAAAAATAGGTGGCTATCTATCACTGTCAATCGGTTTTTCATGCATTTCGTTCTATGGATTTAATCAAAACTATTATATAGGAGTCTTACTTTTGGCGGTGTTTATGGGCTTTATCTATTACAATGAAAAAGAAACACTTTTGCGGATTTTAAAAAGGCCTGCTAAAAATTAGGAGCTGTTTGATACGCCAGTTCGCTTCGCTCGTGTCCTGCTGTCCGCTGTATCTTTTGCTTTTTAAAGAAAAAAGAAAAAGGATGTCGTTTCCATCAGGGTTAGGGCATTACATAATCAAATACATTTTATTTTAAAAATATGACAATCAACATCATCAACAAATCGCAGCACGCTTTACCAAACTACGAAACCATTGCTTCGGCAGGAATGGATTTAAGAGCAAACATAATCGAAAGTATTACTTTGGAACCATTGGGAAGAGCAATTGTAAAAACAGGTCTTTTTATAGAATTGCCAATAGGTTATGAAGCGCAGGTGAGACCTAGAAGCGGATTGGCTGCCAAAAACGGAATCACAGTTCTAAACGCACCAGGAACAGTCGATGCTGATTATAGAGGTGAAATTGGAGTAATTTTAGTAAATTTATCCAATGTCTCATTTACTGTAGAAAACGGAGAACGCATTGCACAGCTTATCATCGCAAAACACGAACGTGCCGAGTGGATTGAAGTGCAGGAATTATCCGAAACATCGAGAGGTGAAGGCGGTTTTGGAAGTACGGGAGTGAAGTAGTTAGCAGTATTCAGTGTTCAGTTTACATAGCATAATTAATTTAAAACAAATTAAAAATCAATATAGTAAGATATGGGAAACACCTTTAATAGAATTTTATTTTTACTGGCATTTTTAAGTTATAATTTTAATTATGCTCAGGACAAAATTGATCAAAAAATACTTGATGAATCTTGCAGCTGTATAAAAAAAATCAGCTTGGATCTTGAAAAATCAAGTAAAATAGATTCCATAAACAGCTGTATCACCCAAAGCATATTGACTTCTCAAATGGAAAATATCACGAAAGATCTTTCCAAAATACTAGAAGACCAAAAAGGAAAAGTAAAGGACACAACTTACGTAAGCAGCAAAAATATAAATATTACCCTTGACAAAGATTTTGAAATAATTCAAAAAAAACTGTTTCAGGATTGCCAAAGTGTTAAAGAATTAATGATGTCGGACGAGAAAGAATCCAAAAACTCTGTTTCTGACAAGAAAAAAGCCAGAGAATATTATTCACAAGGTCAGAAGTATAGTGAAAATGAACAATATGATTTGGCAGTAGTTCAATATAACAAAGCGGTCAAGAGCGATCCAAATTTTGCTTTTGCTTGGGATAATATGGGTTTATGTTATAGAAAGTTAAACCGATATGAAGAGGCTATAAAATGCTATAAAAAATCTTTAGAAATTGAACCCAATGGAACAATGCCTCTTCAGAATATGGCAGTAGCTTATGATTATTTAAAAGATTACAAAGCCGCTTCGGAAACGTATTTGAAAATTATCAAAAATAACCCTGATGATGCTGAAGGATATTATGGAGCTGGAAATGCCTTTTTTTCAAATCAGGATTTTGAAAAAGGACTTGATTATATGTTTCAGGCCTATTTGATTTACAAGAAAACAAATTCCCCATATATTCACGATTCAGAAACATTAATAGGGAATTATTATAAATTTTTAAAAGAGAATAACCAAATCGATTTATTTAATAAAGTTGCGGCTAAATACGATATCCAAATACAATAGAAATATTTAGTCTCAATAATTTTTGATTTAAAATAACCAGACAAAATGAAAATAATAGTACCAATGGCAGGACGCGGATCACGCCTTCGCCCACATACCTTAACCATTCCAAAACCATTAATTCCAGTTGCAGGAAAACCAATTGTTCATAGATTAGTGGAAGACATTGCTGGAGTTTTAAATCAGCCGATAGAAGAAATTGCATTCGTTATCCACGAAAGTTTTGGAAAAAAAGTCGAAGAAGATTTAATAGCAATTGCTGAAAAATTAGGAGCAAAAGGAACCATTTATTATCAAAATGAAGCTCTTGGAACCGGTCACGCGATTATGTGTGCCAAAGATTCTTTGAGCGGACCGGCAGTTATCGCTTATGCAGATACTTTAATTCGCGCCGATTTCGATTTAGATACTACTGCCGACAGTGTTATTTGGGTAAAACAAGTAGATCGTCCAGAAGCTTTTGGTGTAATCAATCTAAATGCTGCAAACGAGATAGTAGAATTAGTCGAAAAACCAAAAGAGTTTGTTTCGGACTTAGCTGTAATTGGAATCTATTATTTTAAGGATATTGCCGTATTGAAAAATGAATTGCAATTGGTTCTTGACAACAATATTATCCACGGTGGAGAATATCAAATCAACGACGGAATTAAGCAAATGATGATGAAAGGAATGAAATTCGTTCCTGGAAAAGTAGATGAATGGATGGACTGCGGAAACAAGGATGTTACTGTTGAAACTAACTCTAGAATGCTTGGTTTTCTTCACAGCGACGGAATTAATTTGGTTGATCAAAATATCAAATTAGAAAATTCAATCATAATTCCTCCTTGTTATATTGGTGAAAATGTTATTTTAATTAACTCAACAGTTGGGCCAAATGTATCACTAGGAAATAATTGTCATGTACAAAATAGTGTCATAAAAAATAGTTTGATCCAAACACATTCACATATAAAAAATGCTGTTTTAGATAATGCAATGATTGGGAATCATGCCAGTTTTGATGGAAAATTTACCAGTATTAGCATTGGTGATTATTCGGTTTTAGAATAATTAAAAAGAAATATTTAAAAATAGCAAGCAGCATTATTTAAGTTTTTATTATGCTGCTTTCTTGTTTTTTTAATTTATTTTGCACTTGCTGATAAATACCAAATGCATTTGTTTTCAAACAATTTTTTTCAATGATAAAAAAATGGACTTTTATATTCGCTTTTTCTGTTTTGCTTAGCAATACTGCTATCGTATTGGCACAAACAGAACCAGAGGAAATTAAAGTAGAAGGAGACAAATTTCAGGACTTTTTTTATGAATCGATATTTCAAAAAAGTATCGAAAATTATGATAAATCGTTAGCAGCATTAGATCAATGTTTAAAACTGAAACCTAATGATGCAACCATTTATTTCGAAATGGGGAAAAATCATTTAGCTTCCAAGGATTATAAAAATGCATATTCTTCTTTTGAGCGTGCGGCACAAATAGATCCTAATAATAAATGGTTTTGGGTAGGATTGTATGATGTGTGTTATGCGACCAAAGATTTCAATCAGGCCATAATAATTGTAAATAAAATAATTCCTTTTGATGCAGAATATAAGGAAGATCTGGTTTCGCTTTATATGGTAACCAAACAGCATGATAAAGCTTTGGCAGCTATCAATGAGCTGAATGAGAAAGTTGGAAAGACGGAAAGAAGAGAAATGTATAAAATGGAGATTTTATCTGCAGGAAAATTTCAAAATACAGAGGTTACTAATCTAAAAGATCTTATTGATAAAAATCCAAAGGAAGAATCCAATTATATAGCTTTAATTTTTTTATATTCGAATAATAACGAAGATGAAAAAGCACAGGAAGTTGCTAAAAAATTAGAAAAAGAAATACCAGAATCAGTTTGGGCACAAGTAAGTCTTTTTAAAAATTATGTTGAAAAAAATGATGGCGCCAGTGCTGTAAAATCTATGAATGCAGTTTTGGCAAGTCCTAAAGTTGATTCAAAAATAAAACACAGAATCCTGAATGAGTTTTTGCTTTTCGCCAATGCCAATCCGCAGTTTGTTCCTGATTTGGACAATGCAATCGGATATTTTAAAAATGATAAAGAAGTAAATGTTGCCAAGGAGATAGGCAAATTTTATCACAATAAAAAAGAATGGGAAAAGGCAATTAAGTATTATGGATTATCGGAGAAAAACAGTTCAGAAGCTCATTTGGAGACAAGTTTACTTTGGCTTCAAGCCAATACTGAACTCAAACAGTTTGAGCCGGTGTTAAAAAAAGCCATGACGATGATCGAAACTTATCCGGCAGAACCACAGTTTTATTATTATGCCGGGCTAGCCAATAACCAGCTCCAGTTTTTTAAGAAAGCAAAGGACATTCTTGAAATGGGATTGGATTATGTTGTCGAAAATAAAGAGTTAGAAATCAATTTCAATATACAGCTCGGAGAAGCCTACAGCGGATTAGGAGATACAGCCAAGAAAGAATTATATTTTAACAAAGCCAATCAATTATTAAAAGAGAAAAAATAATGTATAAATTTATAGTAAGACTGCTTTTTATCTGTATTCTTTTTGTGAGCAGTTCATCGCTATTGGTGTCGTGTAAAGCAAAGGGGAAAGTTGTGGAAGAGACTAAAAAAGAAGATCCGGATAAGATGTCAGTTAGCCGGATTCTGAAAAATCATTATGCGAACAAAATTGATTACAAGACATTATACATAAAATCCAATGTGAAATATGAGGATGCAAAGCAATCTCAAAATTTATCTGCAGAAATTAAAATAAAAAAGGACGAACAAATTTTGGTAAGTATCCGTTTCCTTGGAATCACTATGGCCAAAGCCTTAATAACACCAGCTTCTGTAAGTTATTATGAGAAATTAAACGGAACTTATTTTGAGGGAGATTTTAGCACATTGAGCACATGGCTGGGAACTGATCTGGACTTTAATAAAGTTCAAAATTTACTGATTGGCCAGACGATGGACGATTTAAACAAAGGAAAGTATCAGGATTCGTTAGTGGATCAATCCTATCGACTGGAAGATCTTTCGAAGAACAGCACCAAAAAGTATTTCTTTTTTAATAAAGATTCTTTTTTATTGAACAAGCAGGAGATTTCTCAAACAGCCGAAAACAGAAAAATTGAAGTTTTTTATTCTGATTATAAAAAGTATAATGAAAACCAATTGCCATCGGATATTGACATTAAAGCAGTGCAGGATAAAGGAAAAACCGAAATCAATCTGGAATACAACACCATAACCATAAACGAAGAACTTAATTTTCCATATAGTGTGCCAAAAGACTATAAAAGAATTTTAATTAAGTAAATTTGAACCAATATAATTGTAAAATGCGAAAATTTCTCTTAGGACTATTTTTTTTATGCACGACCTCAGTAATTTGGGGACAAGAGTCGCAACAAGAAAAATTAGAAAAGCGTAAAGCCGAAATTCAACAAGAAATTTTGGAAAATGAAAGGTTATTGAAAACGGTAAAGAAAAAAGAAAAATCTGCCGTTAATGTGATTATTTTACAAAGCAATAAAATTAAGCTGAAAGAAAAATTGATTCGTACTACTGAGAAACAAACTAAGATTCTCGGGAATGACATGTACATTAATCAATTAAAAATAAACAAGCTGAATAGAGAATTAGTTGTTCTCAAAGAAGATTACGCCAAGATGATTGTCAAATCATACAAGAGCAGATCCGAGCAGAGCCGAGCTATGTTTTTATTATCGTCTGAGAATTTTTTGCAGGCCTATAAAAGAGCCCAGTATATGAAACAATATACGAGTTTTAGAAAAATGCAGGGCGAAGAAATCAAATCAAAAACTAACGAACTTTTAGGCTATAATGAAAAGCTCAATATTCAAAAAATAGCGAAGAAGAAATTATTAGCCGAAAATAATAAAGAGAAACAATCCCTTGAAAAAGAAAAAAGGGAACAATTGAAATTGGTCAATTCGATTAAAAAAGACAAGAAAAAAATCACTGCCGATATCAAAAGAAGACAAACAGAGGCGAGAGCAATTGACCGACAGATTGACCGTTTAATTCGTGAAGCTATTGCTGAGGCAAACAGAAAAGCAGCAAGCGAAAACCCAAATGCACCAGCAGCAGCTTATACATCATCAAGAATTGTATTGACAGCAGAAGCTAAAATATTAGCGGATAATTTTAGAGCGAATAAAGGTAAACTGCCTTGGCCGGTAGAAAAAGGTTTTGTGTCATTAGGATATGGAGAACAGCCGCATCCAGTTTATCCAAACCTTGTAATTAAAAATAGCGGTGTCGAAATTACAACCGAACAGGGGTCAACTGCCAGAGCAGTTTTTGCTGGCGAAGTAACGAGTGTTATTGTTTTGTCACCAGTTAACAAAGCTGTAATGATACAGCATGGAGACTGTTTTACGGTATACCAAAATTTAAGCTCTGTTTTTGTGTCAAAAGGAGAGAAAGTAAGCATCAAGCAAAGTTTGGGAAAAATAAGAACGAACGGAGAGGGTAAAACGATTTTAAAGTTCACAATTTCACAAAACACTACCTACAACAATCCAGCAAGCTGGCTGTATAATATGTAGGTTTTCTACAAAAATATAAACAGCACTATTTTATTTACAAAATGAAATAGTGCTGTTTTTTTATAAAATCATTCATTAAGTTTGCATTATATATAATTTGCGATGTTAAAATATTTTCTAAGTTTTATTTTTCTGACAACAACTGCTGTACTTTGGAGCCAAGACAATCAGCAAAAAAAATTAGAAGAGCGTAAAATCAAAATCCAGCAGGAGATTCGGGAGAACGAAACCAAACTTCAAACAGTAAAGAAGAAAGAAAAAACAGCAGCAAAAGCTATTGTTCTGCAAAGCAATAAAATTAAACTTAAAGAAGAATTAATTGCAACGACCGAAAAACAGAAGGCACTTCTTAGCAATTCAATTTCTGTAAATCAAGCGCAAATTAATAAATTAGAAAAGGAACTCGAAGCACTCAAAGCAGATTATGCCAAGATGATTGTTCAATCCTATAAAAGCCGTTCTGAAGAGAGCCGGGCTATGTTTTTATTATCCTCAGAAAGTTTTTTGCAGGCCTATAAAAGAGCACAGTATATGAAACAGTATACAAATTATAGGAGGATTCAAGGTAAAGAAATACAATTTAAAACATATTCACTATACACATTTAATGCTAAATTGGATGTTCAAAAAAGTGCCAAAGAACAGCTTATTGCCGAGAATGATAAAGAAAAAAAGTCTTTGGAAAAAGAAAAACAAGAACAAGAAAAGCTTGTTGCTTCTTTGAAGAAAGATAAAAAACAAATCATAGCTGATATCAAGAAAAAACAGCAAGAAGCCAAATCGATTGATAAAAAAATTGACAAATTAATCCGTGCAGCAATTGCCGAAGCCAATAGAAAAGCTGCTATAGAAAAAGCTGCAAAAGAGAAAGCCAAAGCCGATGCTATTGCAAAAGCCAATGCGCTGGCAAAAGCCAAAGCTTTAGAAAAGAAAAAAGAAATAGAGAAGGCAAATGCTTTAGCAGCTGCTAAGGCAAAAGCAGCATCTAAACCAGCTCCAAAACCGATTCCTGTTCCAAAGGAAGTTGAAAAAGCTATCGCAAAAGCTGATCATGTTGCGGCACCTGAAGCTGTTTCCAGCACCAAAATGGATTTGTCATATGGCGGCAAAGTCGATTCGGATAATTTTAAAGCAAACAAAGGTAAATTACCTTGGCCTGTAGAGAGAGGATTTATTTCTTTGGGCTTTGGTGATCAAGCACATCCAGTGTATAAAGCCTTGGTAATTCACAATAGTGGTTTAGAATTCACAACCGATTCTGGCGTGCAGGCTCGGTCAGTTTTTGGCGGAACTGTGGCAAGTGTCATTATCATTTCTCCTGTAAATAAATTGGTGATGTTACAGCATGGAGACTTTTTTACCATATACCAAAACTTAAGCTCGGTGAATGTAAGCAAAGGCGATAAAGTTAGCATCAAGCAATCATTGGGTAAAATCAGAACCAATGGAGAGGGAAAAACAATATTAAAATTTGCCATTACTCAGAACACTACTTATGCCAATCCAAGAGCATGGCTGGCGGGTAAATAGCAGAAAAAAATTAATAAATTTTTAAATCATCTTGTCAAAATTATAAATTATATTTGATAAAATTTAAACTGGAAAATTATGAATTCGAATAACCCTTTTTTAAATAACAAAACATTTTCAACAGCTGTTTCTAGAAAAAATGACACGTTCAATGCAATCAGTGTTGCAGACAATCAAGACATGACTTTGTCTGGAACAATCAACAGAAGTTTAATCCTTTTTTTGTTATTGATTGCTTCAGCGACTGTAATCTGGTGGGCTACTGATAATCAGATAATAAATCCAATCGTTCCAGTAATTGGTGGTGCAGTTGTTGGATTGATTTTGGTTCTAATAGCATCATTCAAACCAGAATATTCGCCATATTTAGCGCCTGGATATGCTCTTTTTGAAGGATTGTTTATTGGTGGAATTTCGGTTATTTTCGAAGCCATGTACCCAGGAATTGTAACTCAGGCAGTAGGAGCAACCTTTGTTACTTTTGGTGTTTGTTTAGGTTTATACAAGTATAAAATTGTCAAAGTAACTGAGCAGTTCAAATCGATTGTTATTGCTGCTACATTAGCTATTGCAACCTATTATTTATTTTCTTGGCTGTTTTCGCTTTTTACAAGTTTTACTCCGGTACACTATGGAAATTCTATGATGAGTATTGGTATCAGCGTGTTTGTGATTATAATTGCTGCGCTAAATTTGTTCTTAGATTTTGACAGAATCGAAAAAGGAGTAGAACAAAAAATGCCGAAGTACATGGAATGGTACGGAGCAATGGGTTTGATGATAACACTTGTTTGGCTGTACATTGAATTTTTGAGATTGTTATCCAAACTGAACAAAAAATAAGAATCAACATTATTTATAAAAATGCCTTTCAGAAATGAAGGGCATTTTTTTTGTCTCTAATGATCTGATTTTGATTACTGTTTTTTTGGAGCAAAAAAATTAGGCATTTTCAAGAAATATAGTCCCGCTATTCGTTACAATCTTGTAAGCCGAACCTCGGCTTACAAGGATTTTCACTGCTATCGGGGCTAACGGGAGAGATTTTGTTTTTTTGCCATTATTCCCAGAAAAAAGTAAACAGCAATGATAATAGTGTAACTTTTAAGAAACATTTTATAAGGGCATTAAAAGGATTGTAGCTGTCAAATCATTAAATTTGCATTCTTATTTAAAGACATGCTAGAAAAAGAAACAATAAATTTCGAAAAAACAGCCATTGTTGGTATTGTAACCCAAAACCAAAGTGAAGAAAAACTCAATGAATATCTTGACGAATTGGAGTTTTTGACATTTACCGCAGGCGGTGAAGTGGTGAAGCGTTTTTCGCAAAAAATGGAACGCCCGAATCCGAAAACTTTTGTTGGAACAGGAAAACTGGAAGAGATTTGTCTTTTTGTAAAAGAGAACGATATATCGACTTTGGTATTTGATGATGAATTATCACCTTCACAGCAAAAGAATATTTCCAAAATAATTGATTGTAAGATCCTAGACAGAACTCACCTTATCCTTGATATTTTTGCTCAAAGAGCCGAAACCTCTTACGCAAGAACACAGGTAGAACTGGCGCAATGCCAATATTTATTGCCGAGACTTTCTGGAATGTGGACACACTTGGAGCGTCAAAAAGGAGGTATCGGAATGCGTGGTCCTGGAGAAACCGAGATTGAAACAGACAGACGTATTGTTCGTGATCGAATAGCGTTGCTGAAAGAGAAGATAAAAACCATCGATAAACAAATGGGTGTACAGCGCAGCAATCGCGGAGCAATGGTTCGCGTGGCGTTGGTTGGGTATACCAATGTTGGAAAATCAACTTTGATGAATGCGATTGGAAAAAGTGATGTATTTGTAGAAAACAAACTTTTTGCGACACTTGACACGACAGTTAGAAAAGTAGTCATTAAAAATTTACCTTTTTTACTTTCTGATACCGTAGGTTTTATTCGAAAACTGCCTACTCAATTGGTTGATTCATTTAAGAGTACATTGGACGAAGTTCGCGAAGCGGACTTGTTATTACACGTTGTTGATATTTCGCATCCTGAATTTGAAGATCATATTGAGTCTGTAAATCAAACTTTACTGGATATTAAAGCTCATGATAAGCCTGTTATTATGGTTTTCAATAAAATCGATGCCTACAAACATTTGACGATTGATGAAGATGATTTAATGACGGAGAAAACACCAAGGCATTTCACGCTGGAAGAGTGGAAACAGACTTGGATGCACCGTTTAGGAGAACAGAATGCTTTGTTTATTTCAGCATCTAAAAAAGAAAATTTTGAAGAATTTAGAGAGCGTGTTTATGAAGCCGTTCGGCAAATACACATTACCCGTTTTCCATATAATAAATTTTTATACCCCGATTATAAAGATGCCGTGGAGAAAGAGGAAAAAGAAGATGAAGATAATGAATAATAAAAAAGACCTTTTAGCAATTGTTAAAAGGTCTTTTAGTTTGTTTAAAAACTATAATTCAGCCCAACACCAAATACTTCTTTGGTTTGAAAACCAGCAAAGGCATCATCATCATAAATGGCTTGAAAATTTAAATTGGTCGATAATATTTTGTTGATTTTCATTATAATATTTAAGGTATAATTGATGTCGATATTTTGTGGGTCTTTTAGATAATTAGAATATAAATTTAAAAGATTTTCCGCACTCACATTTTCCATGATATTGAATTTGTAATAAGCAGAGGCATTAAATCCTAATTGGTACAACATACTTTTATTGGCATCTACTCCAAAATAAGTGCCGTCCACATAACCTGGAACCGAAGTAAAGCGACTGTCCACAAAAGTAATTTTTGAGGTTAATGGTGCCAGATTTATTTTAAAATTATCAGTCTTTTTCCAATACATTCCAGGACCAAAAAGTAAATAACCAGGTGACATAAAGTTGGTGTTTTCTTCCCTTATTTCTGCACCATTTGCATCTTTGGTATACAAATATCCTGTGGTAAATTGGGTTCTAAAATTCGCCAAAAATGAATAATACCAATAGCTTTTTGTTTTTTTTGCTACAATGGAATTGATTTCGAGCTGGTCATCAGTTTTCTTTTCAAAATTGGAATTTTGTGTCTGAAGCAAACCATAGGAAGCCAGAATCCTATTTTCCCAGGTATAATCGTCTTTTTTATAATCGATTTTGTAATCTAATCCTAAGTTACCCGAAAAGCTGTTTTCGCCTCCAGCAATCCAGTTGTTAAAATTGGCTTGATTAAACAGAAAGGTAATTTTACCAATTGACTTCCAACCATTCGGGATAGTGTCATCAATGGTTTTGGCAGCATCTTCTGTTTTTTTGATTAAATCTTTTTCAGATGATTGGGCCCGAAGAAGAGTTGAAAGAGGAAGCAGACAGACTAACAACATGATTTTTTTCATTGTAAGAGTATTAGTTCTAATACAAATATAATAAAAGAAATAAACCACTAGTATTCAGTAGATTAAAAAATCATTTATTTTTTAGGTGATTTATATAAAGGGACAGCGGAACAAGCTTCTCCATACATTATGCTTCTAGCGTAAGGCTGCAGGTATTGTGCGGCCAAAACATAGGCACCCATAGGTACTGGTTTTCTGGAACAGCCTTTTATGATAACTGGTTTGTCCTGATAAGCGGTATAATCAACTTTAGGAAGCAATTGCTCGTATAAAGCCGAATCCAAATCTTCCAAATAACCATTTACGACTTTTTTGGCATAAGGAGCCAAATGCATGGTGACCAAAATAATTGCCCACTTTGGGACAATTGCATCCGTGCCGCAAGAAACTGCAACATATTGATCTTGGTATTTTGACCAATCCTGATTGTTAAGCTGTTCTCTAAAATCTTTTTCCTTTAACAAAAAACCATCATGAAGCCACTGCGAAATATCAATCTGTGCACGGACTCCAGCTGGATAATAGTCTTCAAGATCGAAAACTTCCAGAACGCTATTCGCTACTTTATTGATTATTTCTTCCATTCGAAAAGTTTATGGTTTGCAGTTTATAGTTTGTCGTTCAAAACAACAAACTATAAACCAAAAACAAATTAACTGCTAAAGCATTCCCAATTCTAATTTTGCTTCTTCACTCATCAAATCTTTGCTCCATGGCGGATCAAAAGTGATTTCAACTTCAGCATCTTTTATGTGTTCGATGGATTTTACTTTTTCTTCCACTTCTCTTGGTAAACTCTCTGCTACAGGACAGTTTGGGGAAGTAAGGGTCATTAATATTTTTACTTCATAATCGGTATTGACCATTACGTCATAAATCAAACCCAATTCGTAAATATCTACGGGAATTTCTGGATCGTAAATGGTTTTCAATTTTTTTACGATTGCTTCTCCTAATTCTGCGGTGTTTATTTCTTGTTCCATAATTTTTTATTTTTTTTAAACATATAAGTCATATAAGTTTCTTTCTTTATGTCTTAAAGTTTAATTTAAGTTCTTTTAAGCTGCTATTTTTTTTAAACATTTAAGTTTTTGATTTTACTTTCAAATTCTTAAATGACATATATGTTTGTACTATTTGTTAAGTTAATCTTCAAGACTTCTATAGAATTCATTTACCATAGTTTTCTGTCCTTCATAGTAAATGTTTTTTACGCTAAAATTTATTAATAAACCCATCGGTGCTTTTAATAAATTCATATAAGTAAGTAATTGTGCCTCAAAAATTGGGTTTATTTCAATTACAGATTTTAGTTCTACAACAAGTGAATTTTCTATAAATAAATCACATCTGAGTTTTGACTCTAACTCATATCCTTTATAATTTAAAGGAATTTGAAGTTCAGAGGAAAAATTTATTTTTCTTAATTCTAATTCTTTTTTAATGCATTGATGATACACATTTTCTAAAAGACCTGGTCCTAAACTTTTATGAACTTCAATTGCTGCTCCATTAACTTCATAAACTAAATCTTTTAAAAAAGTTCTTGTTATATTCATATTTAGTGCAGAAATTTTACTTATATGACTTATATGTTTTTAAATTATTTCTTAGCATCAAATGCCAAAGCATACATTTTAATATTTTTTATCATCGAAACCAAACCATTAGCTCTTGTTGGCGAAAGATGTTCTTTCAAACCAATTTCATCAATAAAATCCGTATCGGCATTTAATATATCAATTGCCTTTTGGTTCGAAAAAGCACGGATCAAAATTGCGATTATCCCTTTGGTCAAAATCGCATCACTATCGGCAGTAAAGACAATTTTGTCGTCGTTTTGTTCTCCCTGCAGCCATACTTTGGACTGACATCCTTTAATCAGATTGTCCTCAGTTTTGGATTCTTCCTTTATTAACGGAAGATTTTTTCCTAAATCAATAATGTATTCATAACGCTGCATCCAGTCGTCAAACATCGAGAATTCATCTATGATTTCGTTTTGTATTTCTTTTATTGTCATTCTTTTTCTTTTGAAAAGGATAGTACCTTATTTACTAAGTTTTTTATTTTCTCTGGCGGGAATCCATTATCGAAAGTCTGGCTTTCATAAGTTTTCCCTTTGTATATGATTTTCAAATTGGCCATTGCCGCACCATCGTGAAATCGTTTTTGGGTAGGAGCTTCCAAACTCGGAATATCTTCCAAATTTACTTTTTGAAATTCACTTATCAAAACATTCCATTGTGCATCTGTGAGTAAACTTGTAACAGGTTTCCCGTCTCTTGTTTTCGTCACAGACACCGTTTTGTTTTCTATGACCGTACTATTGTATAATCCTCTTGAATTCGCGGTGTACTCAATTTTAGCAGTACTCAAATCCATATTGCTTTGGCTTTGGCAGTTTTTCCCAAGTATGAGCGTCAAAAATAAGAGTGATATAATTTTCATAATTTTAGTTTTAAGACAGCATCATTTGTGCTTTTTTTACAGCTTCGACCAATGAGTCAATTTCTTCTTTGGTATTATAGAAAGAAAAAGAAGCTCTGATCGTTCCTGGAATACAAAAGAAATTCATAATGGGCTGGGCACAATGGTGACCTGTTCTTACGGCAATTCCCAACTTATCTATTATTGTTCCAATGTCATATGGATGAATGCCGTCAATATTAAAAGAGACTACTGAAGTTTTTGTTTTGGTATTACCATAAATTTTCAGTCCGTCAATCTCTGACAATCGTTTTGTAGCGTACTCCAATAATTCCAGCTCTTGCTTTTGGATATTTTCAAAACCAATTTCATTCATATAATCAATGGCCGTTCCCAAGACAATTCCGCCAGCAATGTTTGGCGTTCCCGCTTCAAATTTATGAGGTAAATCGGCATAGGTGGTTTTTTCGAAAGTTACTTCTTTGATCATTTCACCACCGCCTTGATACGGAGGCAATTTATTCAGCCAAGCTTCTTTTCCGTACAAAATCCCGGTTCCTGTTGGTCCGCACATTTTATGTCCCGAAAAAACGTAGAAATCACAATCCAAAGCCTGAACATCCGGTTTTAAATGCGGTACTGCCTGTGCACCGTCAATCAAAATCGCAGCTCCAGCTTCGTGCGCTTTGTCAATCATATATTTGATAGGATTGATAATTCCCAAAGCATTCGAAATGTGGTTTACCGTAACAATCTTGGTTTTTGGAGAAAGTAATTTGTCGTATTCGCTCATTATCAATTCCCCGTTTTCATCCATCGGGATTACTTTGAGTGTGGCTCCTGTTTTTTCACAGAGCATTTGCCAAGGCACAATATTGCTGTGGTGTTCCAATGAAGAAACTAATACTTCGTCACCCGGTTTTAGAATCGAAGCAAATCCATTGGCCACTAAGTTAATCCCAAAAGTAGTCCCCGAAGTAAAAAGCACTTCGTGAGCAAATTTAGCATTAATATGATTCTGCACTTTTGCGCGGGAAACTTCATAAGCATCTGTTGCCAATTGGCTTAAAGTATGAACACCTCTGTGAATATTGGCATTGATTTCCTGATAATACTTTGCAATCGCATCAATAACCACTTGCGGTTTTTGTGAAGTCGCACCGTTATCGAAATATACTAAAGGCTTTCCGTTTACTTTTTGCGAAAGAATGGGAAAGGCGGCTCTTATTTTCTGAATATCTAACATATTTTATTTAGAATTTTTCTAAATACAAAAGTAATACAATAGATTTAGTTTTCTAAGAAACATTAGTTAATAATTGTGAAAACCGTTCTGAAGAAAAATTTGTTATTATGAAAGTGTAATGAAATTTAACAGATTGAGTTTTGTATTCCTTTTTTTATTAAATTAGAGTAAATTACTTTCATTATGAAAAGATTTTTTAAAATAGCCGTCTTTATCTTTTTCCTTTTTTTGGGATATTTTGTGTTTATAATTTATCCAAAATTAGAATTGATATCTGGATTTTCGGCTAAAAATGTTGCTTCTGCACATTTTATAGACAACCGCTCACTGGATATTATTGAGAAAAGTGATAATGATTTTGATGTAATAGGCTGGGCCTCTAACCAAATCAATGAATCGGAAAAATTTGCTACTGCGAATGTCCTAGGTTTAAAAGAACGAAAAGCTATTTACCGTCAAGGTCTCGGTGCTACTTTAATCAATGATGATTTTGATGTGGCTAAACCTTATGAAGTTCCCAAAAGGATACAATTAAAAAGTAACTTGCCTTTTCCGTATGGAGATATAGAACCTGAAGACACAGTTTTTGCCAATGTGGATTATGCCAAATTGAATAGGGCAGTGGCAAACGCATTTGATGCTAATGGAGAAGATAATAAAAGAAGTCGATCGGTTTTAGTTATTTATAAAAACAGAATAATTGCCGAGAAATATGCGGATGGTTTTACAAAAAACAGCGTTATTTTAGGTTGGTCAATGACTAAGAGTATTACGGGAACTCTTTTTGGAATACTTCAAAAACAAAAGAAATTCAATATCTATAAACCAGCTCCGATAGAAGAATGGCAAAACGATAATCGAAAAAATATTACGACGAATGATCTGCTTCATATGAATTCGGGTTTGGAGTGGGAGGAATATTATGACAGAATTTGTGATGCTACAAAAATGCTTTATCATGACGGAGATATGTCACGTTCACAATTATTAAAGCCCGCCGTTTATAAACCTAACACACATTGGAATTATTCTTCGGGAACAACGAATCTTTTGTCCGGAATTTTGCGGAAGCAGTTCAAGACGCATCAGGAATATTTGGACTTTTGGTATTCGGCTTTGATTGATAAAATCGGGATGCATTCGATGGTCATTGAAACCGATATGGCCGGGAATTATGTTGGTTCGTCTTATGCCTGGGCCACAACGAGGGATTGGTCCAAATTAGGATTGCTGTATCTGCACAAAGGCAATTGGAATGGTGAACAAATATTTGATGCCAATTGGGCTGAATATGTATCAACGCCAACAAATACTTCAAATGGAAAATATGGTGCGCAATTTTGGCTAAATGCTGGAGGTTTCTATCCGGATGCTCCAAGAGATATGTATTCCTGCAACGGTTTTCAGGGGCAAAAAGTATATATCATTCCATCACAGGATTTGGTCATTGTAAGAATGGGTTTAACCGGTGATGCCAAATTTGATTTTAATGGGTTGTTGAAGGGGATTTTTGGGAGTTTAAAAAAGTAAATTGTAATATTTGTCGTATATTGGCTGTGTAAATTTAATTAAATTATGATAACTGAATGCACTATAATAAAAGAACTAGCTCAAGGAGGTCAAAAGAAAGTTTATCTCGCAGAACATCCAAAACTTGGTAAAATTGTAATAAAAAAAGGATTTATCAAAAGTTTTACTTCTTTAGAAAGAATTAAACGTGAAGTTAAATTACTGGATCAATTAGTTTCAGAATATTATCCCAAACAGTATCATTTTAATATAGATTTTAAAACTAATGAGTTTGAAATAGTTGAAGAATATATTGAAGGATTAACCTTAAGAGAGAATTTTCATCAATTCATAAACCCTGAAAGTATTTTTATTTTATTGGATTCTTTGATAGATGGATTATCAATAATTTGGGATAAAAATGTTGTACATAGAGATTTAAAACCTGAAAATATTATAATTAGAGAAAATGGAAAACCTTGTATAATTGATCTTGGAATTGCCCGCTTTTTAGATTTAGATGCTTTAACGAGAACTATATCTCCAATTGGACCCTGTACACCTATTTACGCTTCTCCTGAGCAATTAAATAATAGTAAAAACTCAATAGATTCAAGAACTGATTTTTTTGCTTTGGGAATAATTGCCTTAGAACTTTATTTGGGCAAACATCCTTTTGATTTGCCGAAAGAAAAATTTTCAATAGTTGAAAATATTTTAAAAAATAATTATATTGTAGAAACTGACGTAGTAAAAGAAAACAAACAAATCTCTGATTTAGCAAGTAAAGTATTGTGTAATCAGCCGTATATGAGATTGAGAAATTATGAATTATTCAAAGAATTTTTAAAAAATATTAATAAATGAAAGTATATCATCAAACCGGATTTAGATATAATTGGAATATAGAAAGCTTTGAAAAAGGCATAGGTGATGGCTTAATATTTTCACCAATAAATATCGATTCTGATAAACTTGTTTCTTTTAAGGAAAATATAAAAAAGACAAGTTTTTTAGATCCTCAATTATATTTATTAAATGAAGCCAAAAGTACTTTAGATACTTATTCCTATTTCCCAGGTAACTTAAAAGCAGATTATAGTACTCCTGATTTAGATAATACACATAATGAATTGGCTAAATTGTGTTTAGATTTTCAAATAGAAAATAATTTTGATTATCTAGTAATTCCTAATAGATACTATACCGATAACCCAACTAATTATTTTATTGATTCTACGGATTTTTTTATAGAACCTTTTTGTGAATATATTAAAGAAATAAAGAATTCAAAAAAAATTTTACTTTCAGTAATTGTTAAAACAATAATGTTAACTGACGAAGAAAGAAGTAATGAGGTTCTTAATTGGATTACAAGCCATCAGAAGATAGACGGTGTATATGTAATTTTTGAAAACAACTTTACGTCTAAACAAATTAAAGATTTTGATTATTTATTGAATGTTTTAAAATTTATAAATATTTTAAAAATGAACCAATTAGAAGTTCATATTGGTTATTGTAACACGGAAGCTTTATTGTATTCGATTGCAATGCCGGATTCAATAACAATTGGGTCATATGAAAATTTGCGTTCCTTTGGTATCAAAAGATTTCAAAATTTAGAAAATGCACCTATGAGAGGTCCAAATGCAAGATTATATAGTAGTCAGCTTTTACAATGGGTAGATTATGTCTATATTCAAGCAATGGAAAAACTTATTGCCAATTATGATAAGTTTTTTGATGAATCTGAATTTAAACCTCTTATGTTTAATCCGAGTTTCAAATGGCATTTTGCTAAAGCCGAGCCATATAAGCATTATTTTTATGTGTTTAATAATCAGATTAAACAATTGCCTGAATTACAAAATGATAGAATTCGATATGTAAAAGAAAAAATAAAAAGCGCAATAAATTTATTTAATATAATAGAAAACGATGTACTTTTGGACAATGATAGCAATGGATCACATCTGTCTACTTGGTTTAATGTTATAAATTCTTTTGAAAAAGAAATCTAAATATTATGTTTGAAAGCGAACAAGATATGTCCAAAATATTTGAGAAATTTTTGAAAGATAATTTTGGAAATACTTATGTTAAGGAATATAAAGGATTATTTGGTGTTCCTGATTTTGTTTATTATGATAAGCGAGATGAAAAAATTGAACTAATTGCTTTTGAACTTAAATTAAAGAACTGGAAACAAGCAATCAAACAAGCTTTTAGATATAAAAGTTTTTCAAATCTATCTTATGTTGTGATACCTTCTGTAAGTGTAGATTCTGCTTTTAAGAATATAGAATTATTTAAAAAATACAATATTGGTCTTGCAGGGTTTAATTCTTTGAGGGAATTTGAAATTTTATTTAAGCCAACAAGTGAGATTCCGTATTCTGATAATCTAAATAATAAAATACTTGAGTCGATTAAATTATGTAAAAAGAAATCAAAAAAAATTGATTTTTTGGTTTAGATTAATACTTATTCAGATATATTGAATATGCTAAGAAGTTCATTAGAATAGCTAATTACAAGTTTAATGTTTTGATTAAATTTGCATATAAATTATAACTTATGAAAGTAGTACTATCAATTAAGCCCCAATTTGCAAATAAAATATTTGATGGGACAAAGAAATTTGAATTCAGAAAAGCTATTTTCAAAAATCAAAATGTTACTTCGGTTTTAGTTTATGCTTCTTCTCCTGTACAAAAAGTAATTGGTGAATTTGAAATTGGTGAAATATTCAATTTTGATCTTAAAACACTTTGGGATAAGACCAAAGAACATTCAGGGATAACAGAAGATTATTTCTATGAATATTTTGCTGATAGAAAACACGGATTTGCTATTCAAATTAAAAACAAAAAAAGATTTGCAAACCCAAGATGTTTAAAAGAAGATTATAATTTAACACCTCCACAATCTTTCGCTTATTTTAATTCGGAGGTATAATTTTTTAGCCCCGATAGAAATGGAAATCCTTTTTATTTTTTCTTTAAAAATAAAAAGATTGCAATGAATAGCGGGAATAGCTCCAAAAAAAACCTAACAGTTTTATAAACTATTAGGTTTCATTATTTTAACTAAAAATAAATATTTACAAATCAAACCCAATTTTAACACCCAATTTATTAGCGATAATGGTTGTGATTCTTTGTTTCAATTCTGGTATTTTGATGTTTTCGATAACGGCATTAGAGAAAGCATACATCAATAATGCTTTGGCTTCTTTCTTAGGAATTCCACGTTGCTGCATATAGAACATAGCAGTTTCGTCTAGTTGACCAATGGTACAACCGTGAGAACATTTTACGTCATCAGCAAAAATTTCCAATTGCGGTTTGGCGTTGATAGTTGCTTTGTCGCTCAAAAGGATGTTATTGCTTTTTTGGAAAGCATTTGTTTTTTGAGCTTCTCTTTCTACATATACTTTTCCGTTGAAAACTCCAGTAGAACGGTCAGTAAAAATTCCTTTGTAATCTTGAAAACTTTCACAGTTTGGCGTTGCGTGGTTCACTAATGTATAATGATCAACGTGCTGTTTGTCGCCAATAATCGTAATTCCGTTTAAAGTGCTCGTCAAACGTTCTCCAAAATGATAGAAATTCAAATTGTTTCTGGTTAGGTTTCCTCCAAAAGAGAAAGTATGTACAGAAACGTGACTTTCCTGTTTTTGGGAAACATACGTATTGTCTATTAAATTGGCCTCAAGATTGTCATTTTGAATTTTGTAATAATCAACAATAGCTCTTTTTTGAGCAAAAATCTCGGTAACCGAATTGGTTAAAACAGGATTGTTGTTCAAACTTTGATGACGTTCTATAATTTGTACATGTGAGTTCTCGCCAACAATAACCAAGTTTCTAGGCTGTATCAAAAGAGCACTTTCATTTCCAGTAGAGAAATACATGATTTCAATAGGTTTGTCGGCAACTTTACTTTTTGGAATATTGATGTAAGCACCTTCATTTGCAAAAGCAGTATTTAACGAAGTCAAACTTTCGTCTTTACTAGCGATTTGATTGAAATAGGTATCAATTACCATTTTGTATTTTGGTTTGTTCAATGCTGATGACATTAAGCAAACATCAATTCCCTCGTGAGTAGTAGAAGACAAATGTGAACTAAAAACACCGTCAACAAAAACTACTTTGTAGGTATCTATTTCGTGTAAAAAGTATTTTTTTACGTCGCTATATTGAATAGCATTATCCGTTTTTGGAAAAACGCTAAAGTCATTTTTTAAAATGGCGCTTAGTGAAGTGTATTTCCAGCTTTCTTCTTTTTTGGTTGGGAAACCTTTATTTTCAAAGTTTTTTATAGCCAAAGTTCGAACGTCGTGAAGTTCAGAATGAACATCAACACGCTCTTCAAAAGCCATAAAAGACGATAGTAATTTTTCTTTTAGCTCCATCTTAGTTTTCTGCTTTAATCCAATCGTACCCTTTTTCTTCTAGTTCGTGTGCTAATTCTGCTCCACCTGATTTTACAATTTTTCCATTGTAAAGAACATGAACAAAATCAGGAACGATATAATCTAACAATCTTTGGTAGTGTGTAATTACTAATACTGCGTTTTTATCGCTTTTCAATTTGTTTACACCATTAGCAACGATACGAAGTGCATCAATATCTAATCCAGAATCGGTTTCGTCAAGGATAGCCAATTTTGGTTCTAACATTGCCATTTGAAAAATCTCATTACGTTTTTTCTCTCCTCCTGAAAATCCTTCGTTTAAGGAACGAGATAAAAATTTTCTGTCGATTTCCAATAATTCCGATTTTTCACGGATTAATTTCAGCATTTCATTTGCTGGCATTTCTTCCTGACCTTTAGCTTTACGAGTTTCGTTAATTGCTGATCTCATAAAATTAGTTACCGAAACCCCAGGAATTTCTACTGGGTATTGGAATGAAAGGAAAACTCCTTTGTGTGCTCTTTCTTCCGGAGCTAATTCGGCAAGATCTTCTCCGTCCAAAATTACTTCTCCTTCAGTTACTTCGTAGTTTTCGTTTCCAGCAATTACAGCTGATAAAGTACTTTTTCCAGCACCATTAGGCCCCATGATAGCGTGTACTTCTCCTGCTTTTATTTCAAGGTTAATTCCTTTTAATATTTCTTTGTCTCCAATAGAGGCGTGTAAATTTTTTATTGATAACATTTTTCGAATGTGTTTTATACTTTAGTTTATTTTTTATCCTACTGAACCTTCAAGTGAAATTTCAAGTAATTTTTGAGCTTCAACAGCAAATTCCATTGGTAATTTGTTCAGTACGTCTTTACTAAAACCATTTACGATAAGTGCGATTGCTTTTTCAGTTGGGATTCCACGCTGGTTACAGTAGAAAACTTGGTCTTCACCAATTTTACTGGTTGTAGCTTCGTGTTCTATTTTGGCTGATGGATTTTTACTTTCGATATATGGGAAAGTATGCGCTCCACAATTGTTACCCATTAATAAAGAGTCACATTGCGAAAAGTTTCTAGCGTTTTCGGCTCTTGCGCCTATTTGTACCAAACCTCTATAACTGTTTTGTGATTTTCCAGCAGAGATACCTTTAGAAATAATAGTCGATTTACTGTTTTTACCCAAATGAATCATTTTGGTTCCAGTATCGGCCTGCTGGTAATTATTGGTAACGGCAATCGAATAAAATTCTCCGATTGAATTGTCTCCTTTTAAAATAACAGATGGATATTTCCAAGTTATTGCAGATCCTGTTTCTACTTGTGTCCAAGAAATTTTAGCATTGTTCTCACATAATCCTCTTTTGGTCACAAAATTGAAAACCCCGCCTTTACCTTCTTTATTTCCTGGATACCAGTTTTGAACGGTAGAATATTTTATTTCGGCACCTTCCAAAGCGATTAATTCTACAACTGCAGCGTGCAATTGGTTTTCGTCACGAGTTGGTGCAGTACATCCTTCTAAGTAAGAAACATAACTTCCTTCATCTGCAACTAATAAGGTTCTTTCAAATTGCCCTGTTCCAGCTTGATTGATTCTAAAGTAAGTTGAAAGTTCCATTGGACAACGAACACCTTTTGGAATATAACAGAAAGATCCGTCTGAAAAAACAGCCGAATTTAAGGCCGCATAAAAGTTATCTTTTTGAGGAACAACAGTACCAAGATGTTTACGAACTAATTCAGGATGTTCTTTAATAGCTTCAGAAATGCTCATGAAGATAATTCCTTTTTCTCCTAATGTTTTTTTGAATGTCGTAGCTACCGAAACCGAGTCAACTACAATATCCATAGCGACATTGTTCATCATTTTTTGCTCATCAACAGAGATGCCTAACTTTTTGTACATTTCCAAAAGTTCAGGATCTACATCATCCAATGTTTTATTAGGATCTACAGATTTCGGAGCTGAATAATATGAAATGGCTTGAAAATCTGGTTTTATGTAATGAACATTTGCCCATTCTGGCTCAATCATTTCCTGCCAAGCTCGGAATGCCTCAATGCGCCAATCGGTCATCCATTGCGGTTCATCTTTCTTTTTGGAAATAGCGCGAACAATATCTTCATTTAAACCAATAGGAAAAGTTTCAGATTCTAATTCGGTATAGAATCCGTACTCGTATTCTTTGGTTTCTAATTCGATTTTTAAATCGTCTTCGGTGTATTTTGACATAATAAGTATAATGTTATTTAACCTTTAATAAGGTTAATTTCTATAGTGAGAAAGACTCCCCACAACCGCAAGTTCTATTTGCATTTGGATTATTAAAAACGAATCCTTTTCCGTTTAATCCTCCAGAAAATTCCAATATAGTCCCAGCTAAATAAAGGAATGATTTTTTTTCGACAGCAATAGTGATATCGTTGTCAACGAATATTTTGTCGTCTTCGCCTTTGGTTTTGTCAAATTTCAAATCATAAGACAAACCAGAGCATCCACCGCTTTTTACTCCGACTCTCACGTAGTCTACAGCGGCATCAAAACCATCGTCTTTCATCAGATCGATGATTTTCTTTTTGGCAGTATCAGAAACTTGTATCATGTTTAATTAATATTTGTTTTGTGTTTTGGACATAAATCGCTTAAAATGAATCTCTAAAAAGAGAACATAATTCTGTAAAGCTCTTTTACATCCTATCTTTATTTCGTCTAAATTAACTGCAAAGATACTATATAAAATGCTTTTTCCCATAACAGATAACATTTATATAACTAATGTCAAAATAGAAATTTGTTATATAACTAATAGAATTAATGATTAAAATGATATATTTATAACCTATTAACAAATTAAATAGTATTAAATAATTATGGAAGAAACATTAAAGACCCCCACAAACTACCAGCTTGAATTTAATGGAAAAGGAAGCGAATTTTTTAGCGTTATTATTGTCAATTGGCTATTGACAGTTCTTACTTTAGGGTTTTATTACCCATGGGCCAAAGCAAGAAAACTGCAGTTTTTATATGGTGAAACGTCTTTGAACGGCGATTCTTTTTCATTTCATGGAACGGGAAAGGAAATGTTTAAGGGCTTTATAAAAGCACTGCTTATAATTGGATTTCTGTACGCAGCATTTTTTTTGTTCATTTACCTTGAATTGCCATTATTGGGAATTGGTATACTTTATTTGGGCATTTTGGCGCTATTGCCATTTGCCATACATGGATCTTATAGATACCGAATGTCTAGAACTTCATGGAGAGGAATTCGTTTTGGGTATAGAGGAGATCGCAAAGAGTTCAGTATAAACTTCTTTAAATGGCTCTTCTTTACAATTATTACTTTTGGAATATATAGTTCTTGGATGTCTATTAATATGAGAAATTATATATTAGGAAATATTCGATTTGGCGATGTTGAATTTAATAGTGATGGTGACGGCGGAGATTATTTTATGTTGAATCTTAAAGGTTATTTCTTAACGGTATTTACTTTAGGAATATATTCTTTTTGGTGGCAAAAGGATCTTTTTGAATATTACATCAATAATTTAAGCTTGAGCAAAGAGGATAAAGAAATAGCTTTAAATTCGACCGTGACAGGTGAAGGATTTTTTAGTCTGGCAATTGTAAATTTACTAATCATAATTGGAACACTTGGTATAGGATATGCTTGGGTTGTTACAAGAACAATGAAATATATTTTTGAGAATATCGAAATGGAAGGAAATATCGATTTGAATTCATTGCTTCAAACTGAAGATAATTATAAGGATGCTACTGGTGAAGATATTGGGGATTTCCTTGATATGGATTTTGTGATGTAATTAGGATGAAAGAAAAAACTAATGCGGTCTTTTTTGACGGAGAATCAGCTATTCCGAAGGATATTGAATTAATTCTCGACTTTGAGAAAAAGGTTCTTGTTTTTGAAACTGAGAATAATCAACAGCACTCTTGGAATCTGGATGAAATTGATATTCAAACAAAATCAAAAAGTATGTACATTGAATATGGAAATGATCCTGTTCAAAACATCAAAATTAATAACAGTGATTTTACAGCCACACTTCAGGATTTTAGAAAAAAGAAAGGAAATCTGAGCTGGTATCATAAATTAATGGATATGGGAATCAAAGCCCATATCCTTTTTACCGTTTTAATTTTTGCGATTATTGGTTTGAGTTATTTTTATGCCATTCCGTGGGTTGCAGAAAAAGCGGTTGTAATCATTCCGGAAGATTATGATTCTAAGTTGGGAGCAGCCTTTTTTGATCAAAATATGCTGTTTAGCGATGTTGATGCTGAAAAGACAAAAGCTTTGAATTTATTTGCAAAAGAGCTGCATCTAAAAAATTCAAAAAAATTAAAATTTACGGTTGTAGATTCACCAATTGTTAATGCTTATGCACTTCCAGACGGAAATGTTGTCGTTTTTTCGGGGATACTTAATACTATGAAAGATTATGACGAATTAGTTGGACTTATTGGTCATGAAGTAGCTCACGTAAATAATAGACACTCTATGAAAATGGTATGCCGAAATTTATCTGGGTACATATTTATATCTGCTATTTTAGGAGATGCAAATGGGATTATGGCAACAATTGGAGACAACGTAAATAATTTGCAATCGCTGTCTTATTCCAGGAATTTTGAGCATGAAGCAGATGTGGAAGGCTATGAAATTGTTGCTTTGAATAAGATAAATCCAAAAGGCATGTCTAATTTATTCAGAAGGTTACAGACTGAAGAAGTTGTTTCTATTCCTGAATTTTTAAGTTCACATCCTGTTACAACCGAAAGAATTAAGGATATTAATAAATTGATTAAAACGAAACCTTTTCAGTTTGAAGACAATTTAAAATTAAAGAAATTATTCACAGTCATTAAAAACTAAAGTAAGCCTGAATTCAAAATGGATTCAGGCTTTTTTTATCGGTTTGATTTTTGAATTCGTATTAAATTAGCTCAAAAAAATTATTGAATCTATATCTTTGAAGTCAATTCAATTTTAAATAAAAGTTATGAAACTATATCCAATAGAAACAGGCAATTTTAAACTCGACGGAGGCGCAATGTTTGGCGTGGTGCCCAAAACAATTTGGAACAAAACCAATCCAGCTGACGAAAATAATCTGATTGATATTGCTGCCCGCTGTCTACTGATTGAAGACGGAAACCGATTGATTTTGATTGACACCGGAATGGGGAATAAACAATCTGAGAAATTTTTTGGATATTACTCACTTTGGGGAACTCATTCTATGGATAAATCGTTGGCTAAGTATGGTTTTCAACGCGATGATATTACCGATGTTTTTATGACGCATCTGCATTTTGATCATTGTGGCGGAAGTGTGCAATGGAACAAAGACAAAACAGGATATGAACCCGCTTTTAAAAATGCAAAATTCTGGACAAATGAAAATCATTGGGAATGGGCAACAAAACCAAACGTCAGAGAAAAAGCCTCTTTTTTATCAGAGAATATTTTACCAATGCAGGAAAGCGGGCAGTTGCATTTTGTTTCAAAACCTGAAGGTGATTTTGGCATTTCAAATGAATTGGGATTTGGAATTTTTTATGCCGATGGGCATACCGAAAAGCAGATGATACCGCACATTCAGTATCAGGATAAAACAATTGTTTTTTGTGCCGATTTATTGGCAACAGCTGGACACTTACCATTACCTTATGTGATGGGATATGATACGAGACCATTATTGACGATGCCTGAGAAATCAAAATTTCTAAATGCCTCAGCCGATAATAACTATTATTTGTTTTTGGAGCACGATGCTCATAATGAAATTATAACTGTTGAACATACCGAGAAAGGTGTGCGATTGGCAAAAGTCTTTACTTGCGAGGAGATTTTGTAGCTTTTTTTAGAATATTTAATAGCCCTTTTTTGTTTTGTCAAAAAAATGAAAAGGGATTATTTTTAGCGATAAAAAAAATAATAATATTCTTCTTATTTAATATTTTTAAAAGTTGTTTTTTACAATTATTATAGATAGGTTTGTCAGTAAAATCTATTAATTGTAAACCTATGAAAAAATTGTTTTTTTGTGTATTATTCTTATCTTTTTTTGGTTCAAAGGCCCAAAAAGTAGATTTGGATCATTTTTATTTTAATGTTAGTTATCAAATTCTTCCAAAAGAGCCTGTTGCTTTTGAAAAAAGAACTTATTCCTCAAGAGTTAAATTAGGAGGCGCTTTGCAGACATATGTAAATCCGACAAACTTAAATGAAAAAATTAATATCATTGGCTGGAAAAAAGTCGATGAAAACGGCACAGTTGATATTGAACTTAATTTAGAAGATTTTGTTGAAAAAGGTGCTTCTGCTCAAACCAGAGTTGACGAAACAAAAGACAAAGAAGGTAAAGTTATCAGCAGAAAAGAGTATTATTATGTTGTTGCAAAATATGCTACAAGAGGATATGCTAAAGTAAAAGGGCCGCTTACTCCAGTGCCGCTTACTGACAAACAAATTGAAGCAGAAAAAGCAAAACAAGCTTCTGTAGCGACTAACAGATTCTTGAAGAATGCAGTTGTAAAGAAAGACACAACAGCTTCAAAAGAAGGATTTAACATTAGTTTTAATGGTGAGTTAGAGTATAAATCAAAAGAATATACAGATCCGTCAGCGCCTATGAAGGATTTTTATTTGAATAAATCTGCTATTCGCGATCAGACTCTTAGAAATTTTGCAGATAATTCGCTGTCTAGTTTCAATTCTAATATTAATTATACTTATGGCTTCAAACCTAAGAGTGATAATGAAATTCTTTGGATTCTGGATGCTAAAAATGAGGAAGGAAAAACTCAGTCAGAAGCAATTCAGGCAGTTAAAGATTTTTTTGCAACTATGAAGGCTGATGAGCCTATAGATGAACTGAAATTAAATATGCAACCCTTAATTGAGTATTTTGATTCTTTGAAAACTAAATATGCTGAAGACAATAAGCCATCTCGTAAAATGAGATATTCTGCTTACTACAATTTAGCAGTAATTTATTTAATGCTGGACGAGCCAGAAAAATCAATCGCTGAATCTGAGAAATTAATTGCTAACGATTATGATAAAAGTGACGGGAAAGCACTTATTGAAAGAGCAAATAAATTAATTGGAAGTTTTAAAACAGCAAAATTAAACACTACACATAACCCCGCACTTAAATAGAAATACATGAGAAAAATTACAAAAATTGTTTTATTATTAGTACTTACGAGTATAAACCAGACAGTTTTCGGTCAGATGGGACCAATGGCTGTTGGTAAGACTGAAGCGATTACAAACAGACTAAATTTGCGCGGTCCAGTTCCGCCAATTAATACTGAATATGGGAAATACAAATCATACGAGATGATTTTAGACCTTTCGCCAGGTTTAGAGAGCAGTATGAATATCAAAAAAGCTCCTTTTTCGGCAGAGAAATATTATCAGGCTTTCTCAATTTCAGGTTTGAAAAAACAAAAAGAAGGAGATTTTAAAGTAAAATATAATTTAACTCGTTTTGAATTAGTAAACGATGAAGATTATTTAGAAACTTATTATCAAAAAGCGCCTGCTTATTATATTGGTTTTGAATCTAATTTGGAAATTTTAGACAAATCCGGAAAGGTAATTTACAAAAGATATACAACTCCAAAAGTTTGTATGTATGTTACAAACCCAACAGAAACGTATGAGAATTTAACGTATAAGATATTGACTGACAACTTTTACAATATGCTTCAGGAATTTGAAGGCTTTTATTTGTACGGTCCGCAAATTGGAAAGCTGAAATATTCTGACATCGAAAAGAAGAAAAAATCAAAATCTGCATTTAATGCTGAAGAATTCAATCAGTCTGTTCAGGTTTTACCAACTTTAGTTGATGTTGACAGAGAAAATTGGGGAGATTTATTTGGAGAAGCACAAAAATATTGGTTAGAATATGTGAATTTTCAAGATAAAGAAGACGAAGATTTAGCCAAAAAAGTAAGATTTAGCGCTAATTATAATTTGGCAGCTACTTACATTCTTTTAGGTCAGGTTGATGAGGCCGCAAAATATCTGCCTGGAGTAAAAGAAAATGAAAAAAGCTTTTTAGGTTTAAGGACAGATCATCCATATATGACTGGCTTAATAGATGATATTGCTAATTATAAAAAGCTTACTGAAAAAGCCTTTACAATTGAAGCTATTCCAGCGGAACCAGTTTTGGCAGCGTACAAAAAATCAGCTACAGCATTTAGATATGCAGAATTTGATGGTGAAGTTTTAGATACTGATTCTAAAATATTTAAAGGTAAAGTTAGAATCATCAGTGATTTTCCGGAATTAGTAGATTTAAGAACAGAAGAAACCGTATCAGGTTTTAGATCTATGATGGACGGTATTGGTTCAGAAAAAAGCAGTGTTAGAATTTATATCGAAGGACAGAAAAAGCCAGAGAAAACAAACTTGAAAAAGGTAATCAATATCAAAGATAACGAAGGAAGAATGTATATTGTTGGTAAAGCAGGAAGAGGAATTCCTCTTGTTGGAGCATATGATAAATCTTCAGTAAGCACAAAAAGATATTCATTGTTTGAGGAGGTTAAAAAAGGAGCTAAGGTTTCATTGTACCATGAGTTCTTTCCTCAGGATGATTATTCTTTGAAAAAACCAGCACAAGATGAATTTTTCAGCCCGCCAATTTTCCTTGGAAGAAGAAAAGCATTAAAAGAATATTTTTCAGATTGTCCAGCAATGATCGAAAGTATTGATAAAGGTACTTATGACCATGAAAACAAAGAAACATATATCAAAATGTATGATGACTACACAAAATTTTGTGGTAATTCATAATCATTTTTTTAGAAATAATAAAGAAGCCGTTTCAATTTGAAGCGGCTTTTTTTTTGTTTAGCTAAATTGTTGATAATTTTTTACATACGTTCTTTTTTTGAAGAAAGTATTCTTAAAAATAGGACTCCTTTTTTTAGTAAATAATTCTTTGTTTCTCATTTTTATAACAAAATTTGCTTCTAAAAGCATTTTTTCATAAAAAACCGTTAATGATTGCGTAATTTTTAATTTACTTCTACTATTTTTGGAGTTGATTATTAAAACCGAAAAACTACATACAGAATGAAAAGAATAAACTTAACTTCATTAGCATTATTGACAGCTTTGTCTGTATGCCTTTCGGCAAATGCACAAACTGCAGCTACTTATACCGGCAAAAAAGGAAAACTGAGCGAAACCGAACTGCAAAGATGGTCACATTTGGATTTAGCCAAAGACAGTGTTCCTGGAATGAGCGTGGATAAAGCCTATGCCGAATTATTAAAAGGTAAAAAAAGTGTCAAAGTAATCGTTGGAATTGTAGATTCTGGTGTAGATATTGAACATGAAGATTTAAAGTCAGTTGTTTGGACTAATAAAAAAGAAATTGCCGGAAACGGAATCGATGACGATAAAAACGGTTTTATAGATGATATTCACGGATGGAATTTCCTAGGAGATGCAGTTCATGAAACTTTAGAAATGACTAGAATTGTCAAAAAAGGAGATGACGGATCGGCAGTTTATAAAAGCGCTTTGGCAGCTTATGATGAAAGAAACAATAAAGCTTTGAAAGACAAGCAGCAAGTTGATTTCCTGACTGCGACCGATAAAGCGATTCAGACACATTTAGGTAAAGAAAATTATACTATTGAAGATGTAAACGCAATCGTTACTACAGATCCCGATTTGACCAAAAGTAAAATGATCATGACTCGTATTCTGACTAATGCTGGGCCAGGTTTTAGAGATGGAATTAAAGAGTACGCTGATTATGTTGACGGGCAGCTGAAATATAACCTGAACAAAGATTTTGATGGCCGAAAAATAGTTGGAGACAATGTTGAGGACATCAAAAATACCAAATATGGTAATAACACCGTTTATGGACCAGATAAAGAAGAATCACTTCACGGAACTCACGTAGCTGGAATTATTGCACAAGTAAGAGGAAATAATATTGGAGGAGACGGAGTTGCGGACAATGTTGAAATTATGGCTGTAAGAGCAGTTCCAGACGGAGATGAGTACGACAAAGACATTGCTTTGGCTATTCGTTATGCAGTTGATAATGGTGCCAAAGTAATCAACGGCAGTTTCGGAAAAAGTTATTCTCCGCATAAGCAATGGGTTTTTGACGCTATAAAATATGCCGAAAAGAAAGATGTATTATTTGTTCACGCAGCCGGAAATGACGGAGACAATATTGATTTGCCTGAACATGCAAATTATCCAAATGACTCTGATGACAATACAAAAGAATTTGCTTCAAATGTACTTACTGTAGGTGCTTTGAACAATCAATACGGGAATAGTGTAATTGCTCCGTTCTCAAACTACGGAACTTTCAATGTAGATGTTTTTGCACCAGGTGACGAAATCTACGCTACTATTCCAAACAACAAATACAAATATCTGCAAGGGACTTCAATGGCTGCTCCAAATGCTGCCGGAGTTGCTGTTTTAATTCGTTCCTATTACCCAAAATTATCTGCAAAACAAGTAAAACAAATCTTGATGGATTCAGGAACACCGCTTCCTGCTGATGTAGTTTTGGGAGAAAAACAGGATATAAATGCCAAGTCTGATAAAACATCAAAATCGGCCAAAATGGTAAATGCTTATAACGCACTTTTGATGGCAGAAAAAATGTCTAAAAAATAATTTTAACTTTTATTAATCCAATGGAAGAGTTTTTCGCTCTTCCATTTTTTATTTTAAATACCATGCAAAAACTTTATTTATTCCTACTATTTGCTATAAGTTTTGGTAATCTGTCCGCTCAAAAACAAGGTTATTGGCAGCAGCACGTTGATTACAAAATGGATGTCACCATGGATGTTAAAAATTATCAGTACAAAGGAAAACAAGAACTGATTTATACCAATAATTCTTCGGATACATTAAAAAAAGTGTATTATCATTTGTACAATAATGCTTTCCAGCCAGGAAGCGAAATGGATGCCAGAGTGCAGTCTATCAAAGATCCAGATCCTCGTATGGCTGTCAAAACAAAAGTCGATGGCAAGGATGTAAAAGAAAGCCGAATCAAAAATCTTAAACCAAATGAAATTGGATATTTAAAAATTTCAAATTTCAAACAGGACGGCGTTACTGCCGCTGCCAAAGAAGTGGGAACTATCCTTGAAGTAACTTTGGCTAAACCAATTCTGCCAAATTCAAAAACAACTTTCACACTCGATTTTGATGGTCAGGTTCCTGTACAGATTCGCCGTTCTGGCCGAAATAATTCAGAAGGAATTGAATTATCGATGTCACAATGGTATCCGAAACTTGCTGAGTTTGATTTTGAGGGCTGGCATGCCGATCCTTATATAGCCAGAGAATTTCACGGTGTCTGGGGGAATTTTGATGTAAAAATCACCATTGAAAAAGAATACACTTTAGGAGGTTCAGGGTATCTGCAGAACCCAAACGAAATAGGTCATGGTTATCAAGATACTGGAGTTAATGTAGTATATCCTAAAAAAACAAAAACCCTGACTTGGCATTTTGTGGCACCAATGGTTCATGATTTTGCTTGGGCTGCCGATAAAAATTACCAGCATGATATTGTAAAAGGACCTAATAATGTCGATTTGCATTTCCTTATCAAAAACACGCCGCCAGTAGTTGAAAACTGGAGAAAAGTAGAGCCTTTATTGGTAAAGGTAATGGATTATTACAATAAAGAAGTTGGTGATTATCCATACAAACAATATTCGTTTATTCAAGGTGGTGACGGCGGTATGGAGTACGCCATGTGTACGCTGATGCTGGGCAACGGAACTCCCGAAGGAATTCTCGGTACAGCATCTCATGAATTGGGACATTCTTGGTTCCAGCATATTTTAGGATCCAATGAATCGAAGCATCCCTGGATGGACGAAGGTTTTACAACTTATATAGAAGATTTAGCTTTGAATGAGCTAAAAGAGAAAAAAGAAGAAAATCCATTCAAAGGAAATTATGCCTCTTATTACAAATTAGTAGAGTCGGGAAAGGAACAGCCGCAGACTACCCACGGAGACCGTTATGACGAAAACCGTCCGTACAGTATTTCTTCTTATGTAAAAGGGAGCATTTTCCTGTCGCAATTGGGTTATGTAATTGGTCAGGAGAACTTGAGCAAAACAATAAAAAAATACTATCAGGATTTCAAATTCAAACACCCGTCGCCAAACGACATCAAGAGAACAGCCGAGCGTGTTTCGGGAGCCAATCTGGATTGGTATTTGGTAGACTGGACTCAAACGTTGAATACGATCGATTACGGAATCAAAGACGTCAAAGAAAATGCAGACAAAACAACCGTAACCTTAGAGAGAATCGGCAGAATGCCAATGCCTATTGACCTTTTGGTAGAATACACAGACGGAACCAAAGAAAGTTTCTACATTCCGCTGCGCATGATGAGTTTCGAAAAAGAAAACCCAACTCCTGCAATCAAGAGAACCGTTCTTAATGACTGGACTTGGGCGCAGGCTGCTTATGAGTTCAACATTTCAAAACCCAAAACGGCTATAAAGAAAATCACCATCGACCCAAGCGGTTTAATGGCCGATGTCAAACAAGGCAACAATGTTTATGAAGTGAAGTAATCATTTCCAAAATTATTAGGGCGAGCCACCATAAAGAAAAAGGGCCAACTCATCATTGCGGTGAGTCGGCCCTTTTCCTTTATGCTGTCAGGCTGTCCGCGTTACTTAGGTAACTTGCTGCCATCCTTCTCGCGGGCTTCAGTGCTTAACGAAGACAATTTCAATTTCAAAAATCAATAAAAAATCAGTTTGTATAAAAATTTAGCCAATCTACTTTCCACAATATTGTCAAACTGACGGAGGAAGGATCTTCGCAATCAGCTCCACAATCAAAGTAATACTCTTAGAAAGAGAATTAAATTATTGATCACATGTACTATTAAACGGTGTTCTTTTCTAGTTGCTTATAAATTTTCTTTTTTTAAAGCTTCGAAGAAATGCAAATTTTGATGAATTTTAAATATTTATCTATATATTAGCTAAAATTAAAAATATATTTAACAAACAAAGCCTTCTATTCATGTTAAATTTTGTATGTTTTATCGGATTTATAAATGAAGTGCAAGAGATTTATCAGACTACAATTAAAAAATAAAAATTATGAAACAAAAATTACAGAAAATACATTTCCTTTTTATCTGTTTTTTGATAGTGCTTTTAGCATCATGCGAAGCTGAGGATAACCATCAAACAGATTCAGTCACTAATGAAATTTACAAAACTGAAATATTAGATTATTTTGACAAGCTCAAAAAGGTATCAAACAGCACTCAGCTTTCTAAAATTAAAGAACTCGAAAATGTTGTTAATCTCAATAGTGCACGATTATATGACTTAAGAACTAATGAGAAATTAATTGTAGTTGATTTAAAAAAAAATAAAAGGATTAGAAACCTCTGATAAAACAATATTGATTTTATATTTGAACAATAGCAAAATTGCCCGATCAAATATTGTTTCATTTGTGAATAAAACTTCTTTCTATGAGTATGAAAAAATGATATTGTCTATTTTGAACATGAATAAAGATAAACCAAATTTTTCTGGAACTATTTCCTTTTACAGTCTTTTTCAAGATAAATTACTTGTAGATGAGTTTGAAAACGGAAAGCTCATTGTCAATGGTATCTTAAATAGAAATATAAAACAAAATTTTAATGGCAAAAAGAAAAAGTGTACTGATTGGTATTGGCTTACAACATATTCTGACGGCTCACAAAGCCTAGAGTACGCGTTTACAGAGTGCGATGGCGGTGGCGATGTTTGCGTAAGTTCCAGGACAGGAAAGTTAATGTGTGGAGGCGGAGGAGGCGGAGGAAACGGAGGAGGTGTTGGCAATACTTCAAGTAGTGGGCCTAGTTTTCCAGTTAATCCAAATAATGAAAGTACTTATACCTATACAGATAAAGAAGGGATATCTACCAAATATAAATACAATAGCCAAACCAACACTTGGGTAATCATAGAGGTTATTCTTCCATCATTGGTAATTCAAAATTCTCCAGAATATTATTACTATTTAATAATTATATATCCAGTAGATAATCAAAAAGTGACAGGACCCGATGGTTTTATATATACCTACGAGAGTGCCTCTGGAAATTGGGTAGGAGAACCTAGCAGTTCAACAGCAGAAAAAATAGAAGACCAAATAGATGACTCCCTACTCGACGCATGTACCAAAGATGTCCTTACAAAATTAAAAACTGCAACTCAAAGTGACATTGCTACGATGATTAGTCGTTTTAGTCCTTCAGGTTCAATTTTTAATATTAAAATGTCAACTGGTCAAGTAATTGATCCTAATAATTTTGCAGAAACTGCCAAGGTTAAAGGCTCGAGTACTGATGTAAATATGGTTTTTAAGGAGGACTATATTAAAGGAACAAACAATGATAATCCTCCTACAGATTTATCTGTCGCTACTACAATGGTACATGAGATTATTCATGCTTATTTGATTAGTTTACTTGAAGAAAATAAAACTTGTGGAGCTTCAGGAATATGCGATTTTCCGATAATTTATGATGCGTATGTTCAACAACAAATCACTAAAGATCCTAATAAAATTCCAGAAGCTCATCATGAATTAATTGCTGAAAAATATGTTAACTCAATAGCATTAACTATTCAGGAGTTTCATACAGGTCAACCTGTTGTCTCAGGTTTTCCTTATCAGGTTTATCTGGATATGGCATGGGGTGGACTAATAGGAACATATGTATTTAATAAAACCTATCCTGACGATCCCAATCATAAAAACTATAAAGAGCGTGTAAGAATTTTAGCTCGGGTAAATACAGAAAAATTAGGTAGTCAGTACGGTATATATTCTCCTATAGGGACACCTTGTAAAAAGTAAAATGATGAAACAATTAAAAAAAATATTCGTAACAATACCCCTTTTGATAGTATCCTGTACCAGTGTTAAATATATTGAAAATTATGAACCTATCAATGTGTTTTTAGAAACTCAAAAAATAGATAAGAACAAAAAGCATATCCTTCAAGTAGATAAAGCTTCAAATAAACAGGCTTTAAGAATTTTTAATAGCGGAGAAGGAGCTGAACATATTATAGATCAGACCGACCTAATAGATTATACAAATGGTTTATTTATAGAAAAACATTGGAAAAAAATGTATAAAAAATATGCTCAGGACACTATAAAAAAATATTGGAAGAAAGAAGATTTTCCTGAATATGATTTTATATTAGAAGATGGAAAAGGATTATTTAAATATGATTTCATGAAGAGGTATTATGGTACTGGATTAGATGATGCAGTAATAATCTCCGAACCAATGTATTATATGAATAGAAAATATATTATGTTTTATTATAGTAAAGCATATTCTACTGGTGGAGGTAATTCTTCGACTGTTATTATGAAAAAAGAAAAAGAGAATTGGGTTATTGTGCGAATTGTTGGAGATTATATTTTCAATTAACAAAAGTTTAATTGAAATATCGATTCAACATTTAAAAGTAAATATAAAAATAGTGCTAAGTAAACAATCCGACTGGTGCTCGTCTGCGACGAGTACCTACTTAAAATAATAGCGTTTGCAACGCGGGCTACTATAGGAGGAATTAGTACAACAAACCCCGCTCGTGCCTGTTTTGAATCCGCTCCGCAAAGTCTCATGACTTTGCGTTTTTTAATAGTTCTGAAATGCACTAAATATGATAAAAGCCTGCAGGACAACAAACATTCAACACGAATTAATGTCAAAACACTCTAGAGATGTAATAACAAAGGTTTTGCAACAGTTTGATAATAATCAACATTCTATTGAATTTTATAATGCCCTTTCTTGGGAAGGATTGATGGGTAAAGGGGGAAATCTTAATAGTACAACTTTGCTTCCCCATTACCAACTGTTGCTTGGAAAAATTTAACGCAAGAACAACGCAAACAAATTGTCGATATAATTACTAATTTTAAAAATACAAATTCGCCATGTCAATAATTTCAAAAAAAATTGTATTATTTTGCCTTAGTAATTTTTGTTTATTATTTGCTCAAGAAATAATAAACAAAGATTTAACAACGGTATATATCGAATTAAAAGACAAATCTATAGCAAATTATAGCATAAACAAAACCTATACAAATGCTCAATTTAGTTTTTATCTTAAGGGTTATGAAACTAAGCACGCAAGAGATGAAGGTGTTAGAAAATCTAAAAATGGACTTGCAACTAGTCTAGGTATACCTACATTTATTTTCACACTTTATAGTTCTACTGTTTTTTCTCCTAAGTCCCAAAGACCAGAAAAATTAAAAACTTTAGATGGAATAAAGTACATTACACTAAAAGAATTTCAAACTAACAATTTTCAATGTACCAATAGTGTTTATATAATTCATAAACTAAAAGATGGAACTTATTTAAAATGGAAGACTTATTATTTGACTGAAGAATGAATTGGGTATAAGAGTCGATGTTGTTTATATATGAAAAAATAAAGGCTTCCTGTAATAAGTAAGACTCCCGATCGCGGATTTGCAATCCCATATTTAATAAAACTTTTACTCCAGGAAGTACTGAAAGTAATAGAATTCTAAATAGATACAAAGCTGAATCTTCAGGTCATGCTGTAGAACAGGGTACCCAAAATGCACAATCGCCAGTAGGAAAACCATGTAATTAAATTTTAAGAAAATGAAAAACTACTTTTTTTACACAGTCATTATTTTATTATTTATAACAAATTTTTCAAATACTTTATTTGCACAATCCACTAATGAAAAGTACCAAGCTCTTAATGCCTATTTTGAAACAATTGTAAAAGATACAACCCAAGTTGTTTTTGTTGCTAAAGAAAAAGTTAATTCAAATAAGACTTTAAATATATTTGGATTAAATCATATGGTGATTGTTGATTCTGCTGAAAATGGAATAGGAAAAGGTACATTATTCAAAAAGAAAGACTTCGAAAAGATGAAGAAAGAATATGAAAATAGTTGTATACCTGGTAAGAGAATTTGGTGTAATGACGATTACTGGACAAAAGATAACTTTAGGTATAAAAAAGTTGCTTTAGAAAGTATGAATACCAATAAGGAGATAGAACTTATCCTTGATAAATATAATAGAGCAGACATTAAAGTATATGGATTTTCTGAACCTATTTATTACCAAAACAAAAGATATATTGTTTTTACGATGCATATATCGCATATGGCTGGAGCAAGCACACGAATTATAATAATGGAAAAGATTAAATGCAAATGGATTATGACACATGAAGGCTCAAATCCTAATATAATTAATTAAGTAATAAAAACCTCTTGCAATCGCTAATACAACGGATTTGGGCAATTGGCTTAATAGGAAAATGGTTTTGTATTTAGGAGATTTGGCAAACTTGCTGCAGTACCAGAACATTAGAACATTCACTTTTACTCCAAAGAAAACATACCGTAAAAAAAAATCACCAATAAGAGTTGTCAATTCTTGTTGGTGTTTTTTTATGAGGATGTATATACTATTCCATTGGTTCATTTAAATGCCTGATAATTTCGGCAATGAGTCCTGTCCATCCTGTTTGATGATTGGCGCCTAAACCTTTACCGTTATCTCCGTCGAAATACTCAAAAAACAAATGGTTTTCATTGAAAAGCGGGTCGTTCTGAAATTTTTTGTATTCACCGTACATCGGAATTTTTTTATTGGCATCTGGAACAAACAGTTTTAATAATCGTACAGCAACTCCCTCCGCGGCTTCCTGCAGTGTCACCAACTTACCAGAATCAGTTGGAAATTCTACTTTGAAGTCTTTACCGTAATAACCATGAAATTTTTCTAAAGAGTCAAGGATTAAATAATTCATTGGGAACCAGATTGGTCCTCTCCAATTGGAATTCCCGCCAAACATATCTCCCGTAGCTTCGGCTGGTGTATAGTCTACTTGTATAATACCGCCGTCATGCTTGAATTTATAGGGATGTTCTTTGTGGTATTTCGACAAGGAACGCACTCCAAAATCAGATAAAAATTCCTTTTCGTCAAACATACGTTTGAGAATCATTTTCATACGATGCCCTCTAAGAGTGGAGAGCAGACGTGTTTCCCCTTTTCCGGGATTGTACCAGCTGGAAACCAAACTGGCTAAGTCAGGCCGATTTTTTAAAACCCACTCAACGCGGCGCTTGAATATAGGAAGCTTTTCCAGTAAATCCGGGGTTAATACTTCGACAGCAAAAAGAGGAATTAACCCTACCATCGAGCGTATTTTTAGCAGTTCGGCATCGCCATTCTCTTTATGGAGCATGTCATAATAGAACTGATCGTCTTCGTCCCAAAGACTTACTTTGTTTTCTCCCAAAGACTGCATCGCTCCTGAAATATGAAGAAAGTGCTCAAAAAATTTCGAAGCCATATCCTGATAAACTGGATTTTTTAGTGATATTTCACAGGCTATGCGCAGCATGTTTAAGCAGTACATTGCCATCCATCCGGTTCCGTCGGCTTGTTCGAGATGACCTCCAGTAGGCAAATCGGCGGAGCGGTCAAATACTCCAATATTATCCATCCCGAGGAATCCTCCTCCAAAGATGTTATTGCCGTTTTCATCTTTCAAATTTACCCACCACGTAAAATTGAGAAGCAGTTTGTGAAAAATACGCTCTAAGAAAATGGTATCTCCAACGCCATTGTTGGCTTCCTTATCAATTTCATACACTTTCCAAGTTGCCCAAGCATGCACAGGCGGATTAACATCTGAGAAAGACCATTCATAAGCCGGAATCTGTCCGTTGGGATGCATATAATATTCGCGCAGAATGACCAATAATTGTCTTTTGGCAAAATCAGGATCCAATCTGGCCAAAGGCAAAGTATGAAAAGCCAGATCCCATGCGGCAAACCAGGGATATTCCCACTTGTCCGGCATAGAGAGGATGTTGGAGGTATACATGTGTTTCCAAGCACTGTTGCGTCCTTCTTTCCTATTGGCATCAGGTCTGGGTGTTGAAGGATCTCCTTTTAACCATTCAAAAACATTGTAATAATACCATTGTTTTGTCCAAAGCATGCCTGCATAGGCCTGCCTCTGAATGGATTTTAATTTTTCGTCTTTTACTCCTTTTTGAACCTGATCATAAAATTCGTCTGCCTCCTCGATTCTTTGTTTAAAAATAGTATCAAAATCTTCAAAGGGAGCATCTGGAGTGGTGTTTGTAAAGCGAAGGCGGTATTCTTTTTTACCAAGTGCCGGAATGTAATCATCATAATGCACTGATGCTTTGGTACCAATGGCATCTGGATTTATGCTGGTCTTTTTTTGATTGATAATATAATCGTTTATTCCGTCTTTGGCATAAGCAGACTGCGCCGGCGATTTATATAATTTTTCATAATTGGTTTTGTTATCGCAAAACAAAAAATCTTTTGCATTTTCGGCATATAAATTGAAATGGCCAACCAATCGATGATTGACTTCTATATGTGATTTTCCGACTCCTGTTAAAGTAGGTTTGTGTTTGTAATTTTCATAGCCCCAACTCCAAGTATTCCTAAACCAGATGGTAGGCAATACCGTAATGGGAGCAATTATTTTGGAACGATTTTCGACCGTTACTTTGATTAATATGTCTTGTTCATCTGCTTTGGCATATTCTATGGTGATATCAAAATAATCGTCTTTGTCAAAAATGCCAGTGTCCAGCAATTCATATTCAGGTTCCAGACGGCTGCGCTTTTTGCTCTCCTCAATTAATTTTTCATACGGAAAAACGGCATGAGGATACTTATAAAGCATCTTTTGATAAGAATGGGTAGGAGTGGAATCTTGGTAGAAGTAAATTTCTTTGACATCCTCGCCATGATTTGATTCGGCTGGGGTTAGCCCAAAGAAACGTTCTTTTAAGATGCGGTCTTTATGATTCCAAAAAGCAAAAGCTAAACAGATATGCTGTTTATTGTCTGAAATTCCTCCAATACCTTCTTCTCCCCATCTATAAGCTTTGGAGCGCGCCATGTCGTGCGTGGTGCTCCCCCAGGCGTAACCGCTTTGAGAATAATCTTCTCTAACGGTTCCCCATTGTCTTTCGGATAAATAGGGACCCCATTTTTTCCAGCCTTTATTATCGGTTCTTAGCTGCAAACGCGCTTTTTCGGCGTTGATTTCAGGATTATTTTGTGGCATACCATTCTAATTTGTTTCTAGTCGCAATTTAGACAAAACACGCATAAAAAAAGCTATATAATTGGTAAAAATCATTGGAGATAATTAATGAAAAGTTATTTATGGATTGTTTTATTATTGTATTTATAGTATTGGGACAAACTCAGAATTTAACTTCATTTTATTTTTGAGAATTCGAATAGAATTGGAGTTTGTTTTAAGTATTGTTCTCTTTTCAGTGGAAGAAATGAAGAATGAGCTTATTTTTAGAACTTTAATTCGTCTGTGAATTATCTTCTAAATCTGAAGTATTCCTGCAATGGATGTTTTTCGTTTTTTAACATTTGTGAGACCAAGTCCATTCCGATAACTGAAAAAGTAATACCGTTTCCGCCAAAACCCAAGACAAAATAAGCACTCTGGAAATTGGGATGTTTGCCAATGTATGGTAAGCCGTCTTTGGTTTCGCCAAAAGTACCTGCCCAGACAAAATCCATTCTGAAGTCGTAATTGGGTAAAATTTTCTTCAAATATTTTGTCAATTTATCCGATTTCTGATTTAATAATTCATCCCTTTTTTTTGCGTTTACAAAATCTTCATCCCCACCTCCTATCAGCAGTCTATTGTCATCAGTTGTGCGCAGATAGATATAAGGTTTGGCCGTATTCCAAAAAAGCGTTTCGTTTAGATAAGATTGTTCGTCTTCAAATCGTTCTCCGACAATGGCATATGTCGAAAGCAATTTTACAAAATTGTCTTTAATGATTTCGGTGCTTTCAAAACCATTGCAATAAATTATTTTTTTTGCTTTGATGGTCGTGCCGTGTTCGGTAACCACAGTTACACCATTTGTTTTGTAAGTAGTATTTTTGATGTCCGTTTTATCAAAGATTTTCAATCCTTTTTTGTGATTGTATGCCAAAATATCGTGAGTCAAATTAAATGCATCAATATTTCCTCCTTGTTCGGATAAGATGCCGCCGAAAGAATTTTTAAGCTGAAATTTTTTTTCAATTTCATCGGCTTCCAGCCATTTTACAGGAATTCCAATTTTTTTACGAGCCTCATATTCTTTTTTTAACCACTTCACATCTTTTTGGAAAGCCGAAAAATAAAGAGATTCTTTTTTTTTGAATCCACAATCTGATTTGACCTGCTTCACTATTTTGCCTAAATCATCGATCGATTTATGGCAAGCCCAATAACATTCAGCAGCAGCATTTTCTCCAATTAAATCAATCAGTTGGAATAAAGGCACATCGATCTCGTATTGTAACATTGATGTTGTTGCCGATGTGCTTCCGTGGCCAATTTCCCTGCGGTCAATCAGTACGGTTTCGTAGCCATCAGCGATGCATTGGTGTGCAATAAGACTGCCTGTGATGCCGCCGCCTACAATGAGAATTTCAGTTTCCAAGTCTTCCCTAACTGATGGATACGAATTGAGGATTCCATTTTTTACCAGCCAGAAAGGCTCACTTGATTTTAGTTTCATTGTATCGAGGTTTTACTCAAATTTAGGAAAATATCATGTGAAATTGTACGAATGGAATGTTATACCTTTTCCAAAAATAGAAATTTTGTAAACATTGTGGAGTTTTAAGTAACATTCTAGAACGACAGCGGGTTTGGGACTAAATTAATCCCATTCTTCGGATTTGCCACCCGAGCGATAGCGAATAGACGAAGTAAATCATCCCAATTACAAAACCAACTTTCCATTAAGTCTATTGCCTAAATCATTTATAACAAGTGTCGGTCAACGTATTTTTAACCGACCTTATCAAATATGTTCTTTTTAAACCAAGCTAGGTCTTCGGCGCTCTTAAAAATTCTTTTTGGAAAATAGAAGCTTTGAGATTTTGAAATATAAAGAAAGTAATAGTCTTTAAGTTCAAATGTTTTTACGAAATGTTCTATTTTAACAACACTATTTGAGCCATTATCTAAATATGCATTGATTTGTTCAATTGAAATTTCGTAATATCTTTCACCAAATATTTTTCTATTATCTTTTGCGTAGGCGAATCTCCAATATTCAAACACCATAATTAGTGGATACGAGTACAGAAAAAATAGACAAAATATTGTCAGGCCATCTTTGTCTGCTTCCAATGTGAGGAAAACAGCTAATGCCCAAAAAAATAAAAATTTCCACCACTTTTTCTTTAAAAGTACCTTTAAGATTACTGATAGATATTCATTTTTAGTCAAGTCAAATTTATCTGTTGTTATCATTTGTTTGTTTTAGTATTTGCATACTTAGTCTTGCTTATCACAGCGGGTTTGGGACTAAATTAAACCCTATTTTCGGATTTGCCAAATCATCCCAAATACAAAACTATTTTTCCATTAAGCCAATTGTCCAAATCCGTTGTAGCTGTTATATCCAGTTTTATTTTAACCTGATGGTTTTGGTTAAATTGCTTTTTTTGATTTTTGCTAAAGGATTATACTTTGCAATCAGAGCATCAACAATTATTTCTTCCGCTACAGTTGTTGATGGACCTAGCATTATCTCCATATTTTCAAATTCTACATCTCTTATTTTATAATCATAGTAATCATATTCAAATTCATATTTTTTTAATGCTTCTTTAGCCTCTAGTAAATCAAGCTTCATTACTTTGTGAAGATTCTCATTATCCAAAAACTGATAAATTAAAAATCTCCATTCATTTTGAAATTGCCAAATTTTGTGTTTTTCTTTACCCAATTTCCGTAAGTCTATTGTACCTATTTCTTTTGGACGAAAATTTTTTGATATTTCATCTATGTATTGAATTTCCGTCAATGAATTAGAAGGTAGCCATAATCTTTTTTCATTTTCGGGAGTAAAAAAATATTCCAACTCTTCAGTTAATTCATGCTGAAAGATTGTAGGTTGCATTTTTAATCTTATTCCATTTCCATTTTTACAATACATATTCCACAAAGAAATATTTTCATCTTCTTTGTCAGTCCAGCAACTAACCAATATGAAAGAAGAAATATTTCCCAAATCTTCCGTATTGCTCTCAGCCAAATCATCAAGATTAGATAATGAATTAAATCTAATTTTTCTGCTTTTTAAGATTAAAGCTAATGTTTCGATTGTGGTATAATGATAAATGTTTTCCGGTATTTTCATGAAAAATTGGATATAACTTGTATGTCTGATGATGTCTGACATATCACTCCTAAATTGGGTGGCTTTGTCTGACAAACATAATATTTATTTTATTAGTATATAAAAATTGCACGCTCTATTATTTCTCTAAATGCCTCTAGCTGTATTCCCATTTTATGTATTAAGGCCTCTTTTTCGGCCAGTTGTTCCTTGAGGGCTTTTTCGCGTATGGTTTCAAAACGATAGGGCAGGTATTCGCCTCTGCCATAATAGTCATTTTTTTAATAGTTTATACCCAATAAAAGTGATAAAACCACCCCATTATGCACCCCTATGCTCCCTAAAAACAGTGCTAATACTACTATTTATAGGGTGTATGGGTACTATAAAGTAGGGGTGTTGCTCCCTTAAAAGTGGGGTTATACTCCCTAAATACAGGAGGTTTACTCCTTATTTGTAGGGGGTAAAGGGTGTTTTTATGGGTGTACTATTACCTCAAAACACCACTATTGGTACTAGAAAGCAACCCGTATAGGTCGTTTTTTGATTCACTATTTAGGTAAAAAAAAGACCCATTGCATAATCTACCGTGTTGACACATCTAAAAACAGAATACAGATGACAAAGATTTAACGAATTGACACAGATAAAAAGTAGTAATCCATATCTAGCTATAAAGATTACGTGTATTTCATGTACTTATTTTTTTAATTTATGCATAAATAATCAGTGCAGATCTGTCAAATCTGTGTCATCTGTGTCCCATTTAACGTTTAATATATTTGTGTCCACACGGTAGAACCCCAGTGGGGTTGTATTATGTCGGGAAACATACGACCCCGCTGGGGTCGGTGGGTAAATCGAACAATATTTCTATAAACATTTGACCTCTCAGTGGTCAATATAATCCTTAACTTAATGACATTGCGCGTGAGGGATAGCAGCCAATGTCATTAAGTTAAGCTCTATATAACTCTTTTGTAGTTGGTTACTGTTTTGAATTTTCCGTTTTTTCTAATTTTAGATTTTCTTCTCGGATAGCTTCTTTCTAATCTAATGGGTTCTAAGT
>CAUPKP010000016.1:0-109767 GCA_963511795.1 uncultured Flavobacterium sp.
AAAGCCTTTCTAAAACCAAAAGGAATTTTGCCAACCAATATACTGCATATCAATCCGAATGAAAAAGGCACGGTGCTTTGGTACACCAAAGCACAGGAACAGCAATTGTATTTTGTCAGCGGTTTGGAAATACCAAACGGCAAAGCGTATCTACCGCCAATGCTTTGGCATGCCAGTAAAAACAGCCTTGCGGGATTTGCTCTTGCAACCGACAGAAGACCAACAGAAAATACATTATTGTATTATGCTCCTTTCTTCAATATTTATGAAGATGGTAAAGTATGTATGGGAACTGTAAGCATAGATATTAAAAATTCCGCTTCTGTAGAGGAATTTACAACTGCTTGGGAAGACTACTTTTTCAATAGCTATTTCAGCCATTTATTAGGAAAACAAAATCCCATAAAGGGGAATAGCGTAAGCCTTTGGAAAAAGCTGATTGAAACAAACGAAGCCTTTCCTAAAGATGTATTAAAAAAGAACAACAAAACCCTTAAAAATCTTTTGTGATGAATACCGAGAAACTAAAAGTACATTTTACAGATAACTATCTGATAAGCCCGACCAATCCTATTGCGGTAAACCTAATCGGTGCAGGCGGGACAGGCTCAAAGGTTTTGACCGCTTTAATGGAAATGAACCACAGCTTAATCGAATTGGGACACGCAGGGCTACGTGTCCGTCTATGGGATGATGATATTGTGACCAATGCCAATTTAGGAAGACAGCGTTTTGAAGAAAGTGAAACAGGATTGTACAAATCCGTTGCACTCATCAACCGTGCAAACCGCTTTTCAGGGACAAATTGGAAAGCCGAAACCGCAAGATTTGAAAAGGACAGTTTGGGCAGAATACCCGAAGAAGCACAGGCAACTATTTACATTACCTGCGTGGACAATGTACAGGCGAGATTTGGAGTTGCTGAAATTCTGAAAGAAATTAGTAACCGCAGACACCATAGGGACGAACCGAAATATTGGTTGGATTTTGGCAACAGCCAGTATACAGGACAAGTGTTACTATCTACAATAGGAAACATTCCTCAACCCGATTCGGAGAAATACGAAACGGTGGCAAGCCTGCCAATGATTACGGAAGAATTTGGAGAATTATTGAAGCAGTCCGAACAAGAGGACGACACGCCGAGCTGCAGTCTAGCGGAAGCATTGGAGAAACAGGATTTGTTTATCAATTCCTCTTTAACCCAGATGGGCTGTTCTCTTTTATGGAGCTTGTTTCGATATGGTATGACTCCGTACAGAGGCTTTTTCCACAATCTGAAGAACTTTCGTACCCATCCTATAAAAGTCGCCTAGAAGCCTGAATCGGGCGCAAAAAGACACTCCCTCCTATATGGTCGGGAAAGTCTTTTTGCGCCAAATCGGTGCAGCCACTTTGCCAAAATGCACCTTTCGCACTTCCTCACTCCTCATTTTATCAAACAGGCTGCGAACTTATTTAAGGGATATTCATTATCCCTTTTGTTATTTTGGGGACTTCTTTTCTTTCTGCATCAGCGTCCAAAGAAAAGAAGCAAAAGAACGCCGCTTTGGAGGACATCATTTTTATTACTTTTTTCATAAAATCATTTTGGGTAAGAAAAAAGTATGAAATGAAAATTTTACTATATGTTGTAGTATTGATGACAGGAAAAAATTTAATAACACTTACACTTTTTAGGATTAGAATTGAAAAACTATACGGATTATTTAGATGATAATCTCTTCTACTTATTTAGGTTTTTCAAAAGTGCTATTACTTTTTTGTTTTCGGGAAACAATAGCAATGCTTTTTCGTAAGAAAGTTGGGCTTGGATCTTGCTGCCTTTTTTTTCATAGTATTGTCCTAAACTTACAAACACATTACAGCTATTGGAATAGTATTTTTTTGCCATTTGGAAGAAAGAAAGAGCCGATTCAGGTTTTTCCCTTTCTAAACAAAAATTACCCATCCAATCCAGATAACTTTCTGAAGGAAGAAATACAAAACCAGTTGCTGTAGAAAGTTTTGCATATTGCTCTTCAACTAAAGATGGATTTTGCACCGCTTCTTTCACCTGCACTAAATGTTCTTTAAATATAAATCGCAAACCATCATATTCAGCTGGAATCGGAATAGTTCCGTGGTCTTCATTTTCATAGTATTTAAATACCCATCGCAGGTTTCTTGGAGTTGTAGATCCTAATAATTTTTCGAACTTTCTGATGCCTCTCGCCATGTCGGTTGTGGTGTCCTGCGGAATCTTTATTTTATTGGCCATAGCCACATAAATACTGCGGTTTTCGAAATCTTTTTTGTCGAAAATAGAATCGGCCTTTTTAATCATAATTTCATTATCCCACCAAAGACTCGGGTCTATAATGTTATAGGCATTGAATAATTTGGTGTGATGCAATAAAATATTTACAGCCGTCAATCCGCCAAAGGAATGTCCATTCAATATATTATAACCCGAAGTTCTGTAATGTGAATCGATGTAAGGACGCAATTCGGTTTCTAAAAATGCAATGAAGTTTTTGCTGCCTCCGCTTTGCTTGAAGAATTTCTTGCTTTTGTCATAAAAGGCATCACGATTGCTTTCTGTAGGAGTTAAATCCAGAGTACGATTAGTATTGGTGATTCCTACGACAATCATCTGCGGAATCATTGCATAAGGTCCTTTGGCTAATGACTGCTGAATCCCAGTATAGGAATGGAAATTGTTTTCGGCATCCAATAAATAAACGACAGGATACTTGGCAGCAACAAATTTCTTATTGTTGTAATCGGGCGGAAGATAGATCCAAAAGTTTCGTTTTTCATTTAATGCTTTTGAAAAAATATGATGTTTGCTTCCAATGGTTATGCTGTCCTGTGAAAAAGACTTGGTTAAATAGAAGCAGATCAGGAGTAAAAAAAATTTTCGCATTTGGTTCAAGTTAATTGTTCTTTTTTCTTTTTATTATTGCGTCCATACCAGATTATAAATCCAGTAATAGGTAAAGCAGTACAGATAAGCCCCACAAATAAAGTAAGCATTTTTCCAAGCATGCCAGCCCAAAAACCAATATGCAGGTTCATTGTCCAGTCGTCAATCTCTAAGCCGTTCATCACTTTTACAGGGATTTCCATTTCTTGTCCCGTGTAGCGGTTGATAGCGTATGTTTTTCCGTTTTTTACCCCTTTTAAACCAATGTCTTCCGCAGCAACTGCAAATATTGTAGTAATACTGTCTTTAGAGGCAACAGATAATTTGACTTGCTCAATAGATTTATCTTTAACGAATAATTTTTCTATGATAGGACTCAGCGGTGCGTAAGTTTTAGTATTGTCGTATTCCGGTTTGATATCTCGCAGTTTTGAATACGATTTGGGAGTTCCACCAAATATTTTGTGAGTAGCAGAACCTAGTGGTTTATTGACAATAATTAATCCCGTAATGGTTATCAGTAATGCAGGCAATAAATTATAAAAGCCCGGAACATTGTGTAAGTCGTAATTCAAGCGTTTGAAGCTGACATTGCTTTTAATGGTAAAACTTTGTTTTTTGGTAGAATTATTCCATTTTTTTGGCCACCATAAAATAAGTCCGGTAATGAGTTCAATTAAAAATATCCAAACCGAGATTTCTACAATTAAGTTTCCTGTTTTTCCAAAAGGCATTTCACCGCTGTGGACGTGTGCCACGATATAGAAAAAATCATACGCTTTTCCCGAATCCAAAACTTTTCCAGTATAAGGATCAATCCACGAAAACTGCAAATCTCTGTCTTTGGTGGAAGATGCTAATTTAATGGTTCGTTCAGGATCTCTGTAATTGATGTAATAACTCGCTTTTCTGTCAGGACGTTGATTTTTGAAAGCGATTAGAATTTCTTCGGGAGTCAATTTTTGTTCTTTTACTTCTGAAACATATAAGGAATCGTATGCCAATCCATCAATAATATCGTCACAAAAAACAAAAAGAACTCCGGTAAATGATACAATGAATACGATTATTCCGGAACTAAGCCCTAACCATAGATGTAACCAATGATTTAATTTGCTCCATTTGCTTTTTTGTTTTACTTTTTTGGAGCTTGCTGTTTTTTGAGGATTCTTTGTCATGATGCATTAATGATAAAAACCAAGCTAACAAAGGTGTTATTCATTGTTAGCTTGGACAAAAAAAATAACTAGACTAATAAAATAATTAAAAACTTAAAATTTGAAAGTAAGATTGGCTACCAATTGTCTTGTAGGCATCATGTTTGCCCAATAATCAGCAGACCAATATTCTTTGTTCGCGATATTGTTTAGTTTCACGCCCAATCTGAATTTTGGTTTTTCGTAAAAAACAGTGGCATCCATCACCGTATATCCGTTTACGGTAAAAGTGTTGGCATCATTCAAATAGCTGTCGCTTTGGGTATTTCCCCCAAATCCAAATCCAAGTCCTTTCACTTTTCCGTCCAATATTTTATAACTCAGCCAAAGATTGGCCACATTGGCTGGGGTAGAATAAGGTCTTTTGCCTTCGATGGCTGGAGCTGCTTTGGTATATTCGCTTTCGTTGTAGCCATATCCCAAAATAACATGGAAACCTCTAAACGGATTGGCAATCAAATCAGCTTCAAAACCTTTGCTTCTTTGGGTGGCATCTTGAACGGAAAATAAACTGTTGTTAGGATCTGTACGCAATTTGTCCTTAACTTCAATGTCATAATAGCTTAGAGTTCCGTTCAGTTTTCCGCCTAATAATTCCACTTTTACTCCACCTTCTAGCTGGTTGGCTTGTTCAGGTTTGAATTCGGTCTGCGGATTTTCAGCAGTCGCTCCAGGAGCAACGTTAGTGTAACCGTTCATATAATTTCCAAATACAGAAACTTTATCTTTTACCACTTGATAAATCAAACCCATTTTTGGCGACACCGTATTTTGATTGTAGTTGGCTATTTTATTTTCGTAATGATCAAATCGTGCACTTGCCATACCAATTAATTTGTCGGTAAAATTTACAACATCTGATACATAGGCGCTCGTGGTTCTAAAATCTCTGTTGTTGATAACGCTAGGACTTGGCATAGCAGCAATCAGAGACTTGTATTTTTCCATGTTTATAAAAGCGGCGTTTCCGTTGATAGTTAGAGCAGGATTTCCAGCAGATACATCATAGTTATTGATTAACCATCGATTGTCGTTGGTGCTTATATAAGTATAGTCTAAACCTAACAATAATCGGTGTTTAATGCTTCCTGTACTTAGATTTCCAACAAAATTCTGCTGTAATTGCGAAGTTTTGAAAGTACTGTTAATGTTGTATAATCGTCTTTGCAGAGTTGTATTGCCATTAGCTGCTGTATTAATTAATAAGAACAAGTAATTGGCTTTGTTGTCCGTAAATGAATTGGAAAAATTGGTTTGCGATACCCATTTGTCCGAAATCAAGTAAGCAGCCCTTGCATAAGCATTAGTGTTTTTGGCTTCAGACTGTAATTCATCTGTTGCGTATGATTTTTTGAAATCAAAATTGTAGTCATTGAAACTTTTAGCTGTTGGCGTGCCAGACCCCATTCCGATTGAAATTGAATTTCGGCTTCCGTTGTACATTTCTAGATCAAAATCAAAAGTTAATTTATCGTTTGCTTTAAGAGTAAATGAGGGTGCAATTATGAAAGTTTTGCTTTTGCCGTAATCCTGCCATGTTTTTTGGTTGTCCAATGCTGCGTTTATTCTAAAAAGCATTGTTTTATCTTCGTTGATGGGCGTGTTGTAATCTATGGTTGTACGGCTCAAAGCCCAGCTTCCCGTTGTATAGCTCACTTCGCCTTTGGCTGTTTCAAACGGTTTCTTAGTAACTCTGTTGATGAGACCTCCGTAAGTAGTCAATGCTGATCCAAATAAAGTTCCTGATGGCCCTTTGATGACTTCAATGCTTTCTAAATTTACAGGATCGCTCATCGTAACCCAGTTGGTGTTCATCCCGTTTCGGATAGATCCCGCCGCCGATGCGCCACTAAAACCACGCATTCTTAAACTCAAACCTACACCTCCAGACCCCACACTTTGTACCACATTGCTCAAGCCTGGAGCAGAGTTAAGAGCACTTCTAAAGTCAACCGCAATTTGTTCCTGGAAAAGTTCTTTGGGAACAACGGTATAAACCTGAGGGTTTTCGAGATTGCTTATAGGTAATCTTGCGGCATATTCACTTTTCTTTTCAGCAAATTTTTTGGCTGCCGAAACGACAACTACTTCATTTAATTGCTTTAAGGAAGATTGCAATTGTAATGAAACTTCTGCAGTTTCATTTGTCAATACAGTAACACTTTTTCTGATTGGATCATATCCATTTAGTTCAACTACTATTTCGTAATTGCCGGTTGGAACTGCATTAAATAAAAACGAACCGTCGTCTTTTGTTGTTGTTGATTTTTTTAGAAGTGGAATCGAAATGATTACCGAACTTCCTGCCTGATCGTCAGAGGTGGTCACGGTTCCTTTTATGCTTCCTTGGGTTTGTTGCGAAAAAGCGTTTACAGACAGTAGGATAAAAAAAAGAAAAGCTGTTTTTCCAGCTAAAGCAAAAAGATTTTTTGCTTTTTGGGTAATGAAAATCATGTTATTCTTATTTAGATTGATTAAAAATTATTATTTTTACGCAAAAGTAGTCGGTTAATTAAAACAGGATTAACGCAATCGGTATTAAAATAAACGCAAAACGGATTTTATGCAAACATTGATGAGGAGTGAGATTTTCGAGAATAAGTTGGTTATTATAAAGAATCCAATTCAGTTTAATAAAGAGCAGCTTGTGGAGAATAAAATCGACTACAATCATAAGGGAGTTACGGGCGTAATTACCGATGTCATGCTAAACGGAGTTCATTTGGTAATTCGGGATCTGGTGATTGAAGACAGTACTTATTCAATCGAAATTGAGCATAATTTTTCTTTTGTGAAACTGCATTTTGAAATAGAGGGTGATAATGAGTATTGCCCAGAAAATCAAATGGAAAGAGGGATTTATATTCCGCAGGGGCATTATAATTTGTTTTATTTACCGAATATAAAAGGAGTTTTGAACTACCGAACCAGAAGAAGAAAAACACTGGAGATCACCTTCACCAAAGAATATTTGGAGCAATTATTTTATCCCAATTTGAAAACGGCAATTCCTTTATTGGCGGATGCCATTTCCAATAATACGGCTTATGTGATGTGGGAAACGAGCAAAAGTATTTCACCAAAACTGCATATTTTGATTGAAGATATTATTCGGTGCAATTATTCTGGAGCGATCAAGAAAGCTTTTTTGGAGTCGAAAGTGGTTGAGATACTTTCTCATTTATTCACTATTATCAATGAAGAAGAAAATACGAAAATTAATGAAGGCCTAAGTTCGTGTGATTATGCGAAAATTTTGGAAGTTGAAACTATTTTAAAAAATCAATTCAAAGAAAAGCATACACTTGCTAGCATCGCTGCACAGGTAGGTTTAAATGATTTCAAACTAAAAAAACAATTTAAAATGGTTTTTAATACCACCGTTTTTCATTATTTGACGGAACTTCGAATGGAATATGCCAAACAATTGATCCTAGAAGAGGAATATTCCGTTGCCTTGGTTTCGGAAGAATTGGGGTATAAAAATCCGCAGCATTTTACAGTAGCTTTCAAAAAAACGTTTGGCTATTTGCCCAGTAAGCTAAAAAAGATAGTGTAATACTCAATTCAAAAACAAAATCTTAAACTCATCCAATATAATTTGTGAATCTATTGGTATAATATAATAGCATTTTTCATAAGAATGTTGTTAAAGTTTCATTATTAAAAATAGTAAGTTGGATGCCACAAATTAGAACCAAGATAATAATGCTTATTAAGTTGTAAATTGAGCTAATTAAAGATCAAAAGGGTAATAGTTAATAAAACAACCCGAAGATTAGTTTCGGGTTGTGATTAAGTGCAAATTTTAAAGCGAGAACAAAAACACCTATATCTGACAGCTAATTACTGCTGTTAAACTCAAAGCTCAACTGCTTTTCGTTCCCCAAATTATCCGAAATCCATACGTCAAAGGATTGCGAGACGGTGGAATGCGAAGTATAGTACAACCTGAACTCTTTCGTTGGTAATGGATACAAATCGTTGGGCAGATAAGGTGGTGCATCATAATACTTCAAAGTTCCTTGACCGTCAAATTGGAAGTAACGAATAAAGTACTGTGTGTTGCTATAATTGCCAGTTGGCAGTATCGTCAGCCTAATCTCTACGGTATTGCCATTAGCAATCTCTTTAGGAACGGGCATCATCTTTATCTCAAATGGGAAATCATTTTGTATTTCCAGTTCGTCTTTGCTACAGGATGTAATGGAGTTTATCAGGATTGCCAGCGATACATACATTGGCAGTAATCCTATTCTGAATCTATTGAAAAATGCTGTCATTATTTTATATTTTAAAAGTTAAACCTCAATCCCAGACCCGCTGAAGGTCGAAACTGTTCCAGATCCGTACCCCAAAAAACTTTTGTACGTCCTTGAAGAATCATTACTAAATGGTCGGATAGGTATGCTTCAAAAGACAGCCTTCCGCCTGTACCATAGATAAAATTGTCCTCAGTCAGTATTATTGACCCGTCATACAACTGAGCTTCGCCACGGTTAATGCTTTCATACCCCAACACACCAGTTATTCCTGCATTCAGGCTAATGTTCTTACGTGTGTCACCCAGTAGAAAGAAACTGTAACCACCTTCAGCTGTGTAGGTTTCCTGTGGTAAGCGGAAGTCTTTATACTCATCATACTGATGCGTATATTCCAAAGCCCAAATCTGATAATTGCCATTTTTAGCGTTTACGGTCATACCGATATTGAGGTAGTAGTTCCTGTCGGGATGGTCATCAGATAAGGTTCCTGCGTTTACTTCCAGTCCTTTCTGTTTAGTCAACATTCGTTGTGCCTGCGCGACAGTGATGCATATAAAGGCAAACATCATCGTATAAATATACTTTTTCATTTTTCTGTTGTTATTTTTAATGGATTACTAAAATTTCAGGTGCATATCGTTAATCAAACGAGCCTTGATCAAATCGGAATTTTCTACTTGAAGTGTTTGATGTCTACCACCGTTTTTCTCAAAAATCTCAATCAACAACATCTTGTCATCGGCAATGGTAAACTGGTCTAATAGGAACACATTTTGTTCAGTTCTTTTTCCGTCAATCTCACTCAGTGGCTTGTAAGTGCGTAGTGGTATCATTGGCTTTTCCTGTACCACGGTTCGCTTTGCAATCTTTTTGTCCACTACCTTGAAATTGATAAAATCAATCTGGAAAGGAACATTGGTACGGTTTGCGAGTTCTGTATGGAAATAGTATTTACCATTATGGATGTAAATTCCTTTCAGGATAAACTGTATGCCGAAACTTTTCGCCCCGATATGCTTTACAATACGCTTATCGTTTTTGTAAATGGTTTCCAATAACAAACCTGCCAGAGATGGGGAGTTGTTACCCAACTCTTCAAAAAGCACATCGTTTCCACCCGCTTTATCCACTGTCTTTTGCATCGTCTGCAGGTCATAGCTCAATGTCTTTGGACAGGAACTGTAATTCACATTGAAGCTGTAAAAGCGGCCGTCATTGGTAATTACCGAAAAATTAGTTTCGGATTCAAACTCTCTTACTGATGATTTTACACGAAGTACATTTTCCGCATCTTCTGCTTTTCCCGCAATCAGGTATTCACTGCCCAGATCCACATAGCGGATAGCGGTTGGGAAAATCAGATGCGAAGTCTTGTCATAAGTAACTTCCATATAGTACGGTTCTATCTTACCCAAAGCAAGAGGAGTTTTTATACTGTCCTGTGCAAAAGAGGATATGGCAAAGCCGATTATCAGGGCAAATGCCCACAAGGTTCTAAAATGATTTTTCATTGTTTAATTCTATTTATGTTTTACATTATTTTTTGGAGACAAGAAACAGTAGATTACCTGCCTTTAAGGTAACTTTCGGTGTCTTCACTTTTTTGGAGAAATAGCCCGAGATGCCCTGTACTACACCACGGCTCAAATCAGCGGCAACCTGTTGTCCTGCTGATTGGGTAAGCATCAGGCTTGTACCGGATTGCTGGCTCATATTCCCTGCCATTTCGCTAAGGGCATTCATTTCGGGCGAATAGGGTACGTATAAACCCTGCTGACCGTCCAGATCATAAACCGTAATATCAATCGGGAGGATGTTTCCGCCCAATTCTATAGAAGTAACCTTCATCTGTAATCGCCCTCCCTCAAGTTTGGCATTAGCAATTAAAATGGTTCCTTTGGGAATGATACGATTAGGCGTTTGGACAGGCTCCAATAAACGGAGGCGTACGCCACTTTCACCGATAATAGTCTGCGTTTCCTGTACACAGGCTTTGATGCTGTTTTTGGGCAGTACCACTTGTTCTAAAGCACCAGCAGTGTAAAAACGGCTGTTCCTGTTCTGGCTCCAATCAGCTAAAAAGACACTATCGCTAGACTCACGATACAAGGCCGATACAGTGTTCTTTCTTGTAGTTGTGAATGCCACAAACTGCTCTTTTTGAGTAGAGAGCGAAGACTTAGAAACAACACCATTGGGTGGTACAGTTTCTCCTGTAATTGTACCTGAAGGAAGATATTTTGCAGCCATCTGATAGGATTTCTCCATTAATGCCAACTGGTCATCTACTGTTACTCTGGCTGGAACATCTTTCTCAGCTAGTTTTTCCTTTAATTCTTCCAATTGCTTACGGAGTTCCTTTGTTTCAGAATTATCGTCCTTATAAAAAGAGCCCAATGTGCTTTGCACGTTGCGGTAACTGTTCAAAGCGGGATTACTGTGTTTTCCAGATCCGTTGGCATTACTGTAGCTTTCTTCCTCTTCAGGCACCTCCTCTCCCGCTTCTCCTTTTTGGTCTGTATTCCAGTAATCTGAAAGAGATGTGAGATCGTTGCGTTTTTCCTGATTCTTATGTTCCAGTATTTCCTCCTCGTATGCCTTACCCTTATCGTCAGGCATTCCTGCACCCGTAGCCTGAGGTACGACATCATTCAATCCGATTTTCTCGATTTCTTTTTTCTCTGAAGACGGTTTAAAAATCAGGTACATACAACCGAGGAACACAATACCCATCAAACCGAAGATGACCGGCTTTTTAAACTTTTGAATTTTGTTCTGTGTACAGTCTTGCAATACATCATCGGTTGCTGCTGGGTTACCTTCAGTTACCCGAACAACCATTTTTTTGTTCTCATTTTCTTTCATAAATCTTATTTTTTAAAATTGTTGATAATGTATCCTGCAAGAGTGCAGGACTTTCACTTTTTTTTGTGGATGGGGTTCTCGATATGCTCAATGCCTATATCCTTACGGGACTTTGAAGTTTCATACCATACTTTGCCAATGACCCCCGCAGTAAGTAGCAGATAGCCCACAAAGAAGTACAGCATACATTGATGCTGTTTTTGTATTGGCAACACCCGCCAACGTTCATTCAGCTTGTCAAAGTACCTGTCCATAGTTGTTCTTAATTTTTTCATAGCCTTCAAATTTCTTTTGTTATATCTTGAAACGCTTTGGACTTTTTTCTACCTCTTGCTTCGGCTCTTCACTAACCAAAGCGATTGAAGCAATTGCTTTGGGTACCGATAGTATAGAAAGGTCTGTCAAAGTTGATTTTTTCATCAGTTGTCCGAAACCATCTTTTTTTGCTACCTCCATTCTGTTGAGAGAGAATTTTCCGTTCAGGTATTTTACCCACATATTGCATTCTACACGAGGCTTATCTTCTCCCGACCATTGCAGATAGCTTGTCAGCAACAATTCCTGTTTAGGCAAATTGTCGGCATCCTTTTGGCAACTTTCCAGGTATTCACAAATACTGTCTTTTAGGTTTCCGGGATACGCACCCTGAGTGTGGAAATAACCGCTATATCCTTTTTCGATAAGGCTTATAGCGAAGGTGTTTAAATCTGAAAATGTTTCCATACGATTATTTTTAGCGTTCGATAACTTCAATGTCCTTGTTTTCGACCACCGAAAATTTTTCTATATTGAAGCCCTGCGGGTTATTGTCCGAACGGACGGAATTGACCAGATAGCAGGAAGTAATCAGATTACGTTTGGTTACATTGCTGGAACGGATGATGAACTGTTTGGCATAGGTGCGGACCGCATAGGGATAGGTGTCAAAATTGCAGACCACACTATCCACTTCAATACGCTGCTGCACATTACCCGATATGATACGATTGTAATACCCTTTTTCCGAAAGATCTTTGTAATAATCAAAGGCACTTTTATCGGCAAGGTTAAACGCCCGGCTCATATTACTTTCGATAGCATTCTTATCGGGAGCCAGCGTAAAGAACAATTCATGAAAGCGTCTTACGTGTTCCCTCCCTTCGACCGGACGGTTGATGGATGCATCCTGTGCAAGAGCCAGCATTAGTGATTTCCCATTGTCCAGTACATAGATTTTTTGGCGTTGTTCTTCTGCAAAGCGGTAGGATTGCCATATGGTATATCCTGCAACACTTATGCAGAGAATGGCAAATACAAGGGCGTAAAGTCTTATTTGACGAAAGCTGTTTTCGATATTTCTTAGCGTTTTAAATTCCATTATTTACTGATTTATCATTTTACATTATTTGAGTAACTGTCCACCGATATTTCCTGCTGCCGAACCTGCCCCAGCTCCTGCAATATTTCCTGCTTTCATTGCGGCTTGGTTCATATTACGGGTAAAATTTCCTGCGCCACCAGCCTGAATAATCCAGCCTGTCACGGTCGGAATGGTAAAATATCCCACAATACCGATGATCATAAAAATCACATACACGGTATTTGATGTGTCTGGAATGAATGCAGGATCGGCAAGCATCTGGATATCCCTTTCAATAATCAGGGATTGTATCTTTGCAAGCATGCAGCTGAACAAGTCGGCTACAGGTAACCATAAATACACACTGACATATCGCGTAAGCCATTGCGTAAGTGTCGATTGAAAACCATCCCAGACCGATATCGCAAAGGCAATTGGACCGAGTATAGACAATACAATCAAAAAGAAAGTACGTATCGTGTCAATCACCAGAGCCGCTGCTTGAAATAGGATTTCCAGCAATTCCCTGACCCAGTTTTTTACAGACTGCTCAATGCTGTACATCCCTCTTTCCATATACATCCCCGACATCGTGACCAGATCGGATGGTGACCAGCCCAGTTCTTCGAGTTTTTTATCGAACTCTTCGTTCGATACCAAATAGGCATTTTCAGGATTTCGAAGCATGGCTTCCCGTTCCAACAAGTCTTTTTTTGTCTGCAGATCGTTCAGGTCAAGCACCTGATTTTCGAGGATGGCATGTGTTCCCTGTACCACCGGGCTTAGCACAGCATTGATGGTTCCAAGTACCATTGTCGGGAAGAACATGATGCAAAGGCCCAAGGCAAAAGGACGCAGTAAAGGGTAAATATCAATCGGCTCAGCCCGACTTAGTGCCTGCCATACTTTAATAGCTACATAGAATAAGGCTCCTAAACCAGCCACTCCTTTAGCTACTGCCGCCATATCGGCGGACAGTGGAAGCATCTCATCATACAAGGACCGCAGAACCTCGTGAAGATTATCAAATTCCATAGCTTACCAGTATTTTTGGTTAGCGGTTCCGTAGAGTTCAAGTACTCTTTTGCTATTGTTCTGCTTTTTTGCCCTAACAAAACTTACTGAGATATTTTTGTTCGTGTAATAGCGTACAAGGCTGTGGTATTCCTTAATTTCTTTGTATACACGGTCAATAATATCCATACGTTCTTTGTCATTCAAAGACAAGCTGGAAGAACTTACGATCTGTTTGAGTTCTTTCAGCAGTTCGGTACTTTCGTTAAGCAGTGCTGCATAACCATTGGCAATAGCTATTAATTCTTGGGCAGAAAAATTGGGATCGTTCATCATTTTTCCAAAATTCTGCACATACATTTCTGACACATCACCAACTAGCAGTACTGTTTGCTGTACCTTGCGTGCATCTTTGACTAGATTATTTACAGCTTGTAGCTTATCATAGTATTCTTTGCCCTGCTTATATACCTTTTCCACTTCCTTGAAATTTTTGACAACATTGGATACCGTGTTTGAAGTCTGTACAATTTCATTGGCACTATTAAGAATACCTGAAGCCAAGTTTGCAGGATCGGTAACCACCCATTGGGCTTTTGCGGACGGTGCTACAGCCAGCATTAGTACTGTCAACACCATGAATAGTATTTTTTTCATTGCTCTTTGATTTTAAAATGATTAATAATTTGTTTTACTTTTCTCTTCTTTGCAGGGCTATTCGCTTGATAGCCTGCTCTACATTTCCATCCAGTTCACCGGCAAGCCGCATCACTTCCATTTTCTCCGTTTCTTCGGTGGTATAGGCCAGATATTCTTCAACGGAAACTTCTGTGGCATATACTGCCGAATGGGTTCCACCCAAACCAATCCATACTTCCTTATAGAGCCGTGACGGATCATTGTTCATGTTGATGGAAAGTACCTGCCCCTTCTCCTTGTCCGTAAGTCCAAGCATAGCCTGTATGTCATCAAACTTGTTCATATACTTGCGCTGGTCGAGCAGGATTTTACAATCGGAGTTGTTGATGATGCTTTCCTTGACAATGGGTGATTGGATGATATCATCTACCTCCTGTGTTACGACAATGGCTTCACCGAAAAACTTTCTGACCGTTTTGAAGAGATACTTAATATATTCTGCCATACCTTCCTTGGCAATGGCTTTCCAAGCCTCTTCAATCAGGATGAGTTTGCGGATGCCTTTCAATCTTCTCATCTTATTAATAAACACCTCCATGATGATGATGGTCACAATTGGAAAAAGAATTTTATGATCCTTAATCGCATCAATTTCAAACACTATGAAACGTTTGGAAAGCAGGTCTAACTGTTTATCGGAATTGAGCAGGTAATCGTACTCGCCTCCTTTATAATAGGGTTCCAGTACGTTGAGGAAGTTGGCAATATCAAAGTCTTTTTCCCGAACCTGTTTTTCTTCCAATACCTTACGATAATCACCCTGTACATACTCATAGAACCCGTTGAAAGATGGGTAAAAATCATCTTGTTTAATGCGTTCAATATAACCACTCACGGCATTGGAAAGGGCAACCTCTTCTGAACGGGTCGGTGGTTCGTCATCACGTTTCCACAAGGTCACTATCAGTGTTTTGATGCTTTCTCGTTTTTCAATATCAAAAACACCGTCATCGGTATAGAAAGGGTTAAAGGCAATGGGATTGTCTTCGGTGTAGGTGAAGTAAACGCCGTCTTCGCCTTTGGTTTTCCCTTTGATAAGTTCACACAATCCCTGATACGAGTTACCTGTATCCACAAGCAGGACGTGTGCACCTTGTTCATAGTATTGCCGAACCATGTGATTGGTAAAAAAAGACTTACCACTTCCTGAAGGACCCAATATAAACTTGTTCCGGTTCGTGATAATACCACGCTTCATCGGCAAGTCAGAAATGTCCAGATGGATGGGCTTTCCAGTTAGACGATCTGCCATTTTGATACCGAAGGGAGATGGTGAATTGTGATAGTTGGTTTCTTCGGTGAAGAAGCACAAAGCCGGTTCGATGAACGTATAAAAGCTTTCTTCACTTGGAAAATCACCGGCATTTCCGGGTATTCCTGCCCAATAGAGCGTTGCTACATCGGTGGTATTATGACGGGGCTTGCATTCCATCAGTGCCAAAGCACTACCGCAGTCGTTCTTTAACTGTTTAAATTCACTGGAGTCATCCGACCAAACCATAATGTTGAAGTGTGCCCTGATGGAGGATAGCCCGAAACTGTGCGCTTCGTTCAGGTATCGCTCTATCCATTCTTTATTGATTTGATTGGCACGGCTGTAACGAGCCAGTGAATGCATATTCCTTGCAGACTTCTCAAACTTTTGCAGGTTGTCTTCGCTGTTATCCAAAAACAGATATTGGTTGTAGATGTGATTGCAGTTTAGCAGTAAGCCCACTGGAGCAGCGAATGACAAACGGCAGTCGCTCCGGTCTGTAGATAATTTTTCGTAACGAGTATCTGCTGATACTGCTGAGGGCAGATCATCCGTATCGGATAAGGTATGCAGGCACAATCTTTTGTTGCCAACACGTACTTCTTCTGCTCCCAATGCGATGTCCTGCATTGGTGTTCCGGCCTCCTTTGACAGCGTTAGATACTGTTCCAGCAATCCCTGTTTTTCATCCATACCAATGATGTCCTCTTCTGTAAGACGTCGCAAACCGATAAAACCACTGTCATTTGCAATACGTTCAAACTGTGCTACCGCTTCCATAAAACGATGGATTACTTCCTTATCCCTAATTTCTTTTGGTGTAAGAGCACCTTTACAAAGCGATGAAAAATTGCTCTGCATACGCATTCTTTCCTTAGTGGTCTTGGTCAGGAACAGGTAGCAATAATGATTAAGAAAAGGACGTTCGTTAAAATGCAGCTGATAGGATTTACCCAAAAAACTCAAATCATCGCCAGCAATACCGGGCGCATAGTTTTCCTTGATGTACCAGTCCTGTTTATGGATGACCGTATAATCGGGCAAAGTCTTGATGGCTTTGTGCCAAGCGGAATGAATAGCTTCATATTCCGCAGAAGCCACCGTAAACAGTTCAGGCAAACGTACTTCAAAACAGGCGGTAATGTCTGCATCCTTTGACAGGATACAATTGTTTTCTACTGCCAGTAAGGGAAATTTATTTTCCAGCGTAGTGGTCTTGGCTACATTTCTCATACGGCATTCGATTTAGGGGTGAACTTTAAATAACGGTGTACCGGCTTTCTACAAATGATGTAGCGGGGGTGTCTTTTTCTGGCACCGATTTTCATCAGCCCGTGCTCGCCATACTTTTTGTTCAGTGAAAAGGTTTGCCATACAATCAGCGAAGCTCCGCCTGTTCCAAGCAACAGGCAGATATAGGAGTTTACGCCAGCCATATACATTATCATTACAAGGATCAGTGTACCAAGCAGTCCGCCTGCGAAAATGAACAAGTATTGTGCTTTCAACCCCTTAAATTCTACTGTTCTTCCGATGCCTTTATTGATATTGTAATTCATAAGACAAGGGATTAAAGGAAGAATGAACGTAAAATGGTAGCGGCTACGATTAAGAAGATACACGCACCAAACCAGCTTGCTGCAGTCTTGCTTGTATCGGGATCTCCGCTGCTAAACTTACCGTACACTTTAACCCCCCCAATGAGACCTACCACGGCTCCAATAGCATAGATGAGTTGTGTGGCAGGATCGAAATAGGACGTAACCATTTGAGTAGCTTCGGTGATACCTGCTGAACCGTCTCCCTGTGCCAACACACTGAAAGTTGACAGCATTGCCATTGCTGCCGACAGGATTTTTTTACTTTGTTTTTCCATGATTTGAATGAATTAATTTGTTACTTATTCCTGCTCGTTGCAGAATTTCATAGCAAATTTGTCACGGAAATTGTAATGTTAAAATGAAGTGGCTTTGAGGGAGATTATTTGGCGGTGCGAGGCAGTTTTAAACAGTAAAAGGGCTGTCTCCAAAAATAGAAACAGCCCTTTATCAATATGATTTTATAATTTTTTCTATTTTAGATTATTTATTTCTTTGGATATAGTACTTTGAATAACTGGCAATAATCTTACTTTGAAAAATATAAATAAATTTAATTTTGATTCAACGAATCCTTAATAGTTCTAAAATTAGCTAGAGCACTTTCGATGTTCTCAATGATATCATCAATTAACACTTCCGGATCAGGAAGATTATCTAAATCAATCATATTATCATCTTTAAGCCATAAAATATCCAAGTTTGTTTTTTCCCGTTCAACAATCTCCTCATAAGAATATTTACGCCAACGACCATTTTCATTTTCTTTGTTCCAAGTCTCTTTTCTATCTGATATATTATTTGCGTTAAAGCAATTTATAAAATCTATTAAGTGTTCGTACCTTAATGGATTCTTCTTCGGGGTATGTCTAATATTAGTTCTGTAATCATATATCCAAACATTTTTAGTAACAGGAATTTTCGCTTTTGATTTTTTCTCAAAAAAAAGAACGTTGGATTTTACACCTTGCGCATAAAATATACCGGTGGGTAATCTTAATATAGTATGTAAATCAGTTGTTTCAAGCAATCTTCTCCTAATAGCTTCTCCTGCTCCCCCTTCAAATAATACATTATCAGGAAGAACAACCGCAGCACGTCCATTTTCGTTCAACATTGTTACGATGTGCTGTAAAAATGCTAATTGCTTGTTACTCGTAGTTACCCAAAAATCTTCCCTCAAGAAGTAGCCATCCTTTTCAGCTTGTTTTTTATCTATGGTTGGAATATCACTACTACTTATCCCAAATGGAGGATTGGCAAGAACTATACTGACTTTTTCAGATTCTAAAACCTCTCCATTTGATCTTTTCAAACTATCAGTAACTTCTATTTCAGGAGTTTCCTTTAGATCACCTACTCCATGTAGAAAGAGGTTCATCAAACAAAGTCGAGCTGTAGCTTTTTCGATTTCCCAGCCTTTGAATGTACTGAACTTCAAAAACTCTTGCTCAGATTTCGTTAAATGTACATTCTTTAAGTGATTGAGTACTCCTAAGAAAAAGCCACCCGTACCGCAAGATGGATCTGCTACTGTTTCTTTAGGCTTAGGTTGTATGCAATCAACCATTGCACTAATTACTGACCTTGGTGTGAAATATTGACCAGCTCCACTATTTTCGGCGTTCTTTTGCAATAAGGATTCATAAATTTCTCCTTTAACATCTATTTCATGGGAAGTCCAATCTTCTTCATCAATAAGATTAATTAATTTTTTTAATTTAACAGAATCGTGTATTTTGTTTAATGCTCCAGCAAATATTTTGCTAAGCATTCCGCCTGAATTGGAAAGCTTTTTTAATATTGATTCATAACTTTCTATTATTTGACTTGACGATTTCAATTCTTGCCAGTCACATCCATCAGGAATTTTATATTGACTTTTATTTTCGTCTGCCATTTTGAGAAACAGTAAATAAGTCAACTGTTCCAAGTAATCTCCATAACCTAATCCATCATCACGGAGGGTATCACAGAATGACCAGATTTTAGCTACTAAAATATTTGTTGATGCCATTATTTTTAAATTTATTATACTAATACCTTTTCCACATCTTTAAGCCAGCTATATTCATCGTCTTTAATTTTTTCTTTCACGAAATTTCTGACTATCATTGAATACGGCTCCGTGTATTTCGAGTAGTTGTGAAGAAGAAGAAAACACTCATCTATTTTATCATCTCTTCTTATTGGATCATTAATGTTGTTTTTTATATAATTATGTGCTTTTTTTACTACCATTTCACAATTAGACCAAATCTTACTTCTTCCCCTACGCAACGGTGTATGATCCAGACCATAAAATTTTATAGAAAGGGCAGCCTTTTGATTATATAAAGGATTATCTTCTTGATTGTAGGTGGGATATGGATCTCCATTTTGATCAAATGATATCAACGTTACATCTCTTGGTTTTATGGGGTCAATAAGAAGTGGTCTTTCGCAATCACATTCTTCATCTCCTGTTTGAGCCAAACCATCTCCATCTAATGGAAAGAAATTTCCTTTACCATAAACCTCGCTTCCTGAATCAAATCTATCTTTTCTCAGTTTATTAACTAAAGAACCTGCAAAACGAAAGTTAGTCCAACTATATGAAAGCCACCAATAACCATTTTTAAGAATTACAGCCCCTTTTTCAGATTTTGATTCTGCTTTAGGACGATAGTGTTCAATCTCCCATTCACCAGAACTTTCTGGTGCTTCAGAGTACCAGCATTTATGACCCGATAATTCCGATAATGCAGGGTACAATTCTCTCCAAATATTATTTCTAGACCAATATTCACTTCTTTTCTTTTTGGTCATTGGACGAATATCATTTAAACATTGCTCTGCTCGTTGAACCCATTCATCAAAGCTACCAGAATGATTTCCTTCAAGACTATTGAATTTAACTCTTAAGTCAGATAAATTTATTACTCTCATGTTAATCCATTTTTTGAATTAATTTTAAAACACGTTCTGCTGCTTTAGTACTCTGTTCAGCTAATAACTGTTTTTCTGATTCTGTTAATTCAGTTTTCCCAAAAGCTTCCAATTTTGACATCTCAGCTAAATACGCTTTAAACCACTTATCTTCAACCTCTTCATAAAAACCATAATCTTCTAACTCAGCCTTTAATTTTTGATACTCGTCATATTCAGCTTCATTTAATTTTTCTCTCATTAAACGACCTTGCAGGTATCTCTTACGATTTAATTTTTCCTGAGTTTTTTTATCCAATATCGTAGGTAGACCAAATAATGGACTGGTTAATATCCCTGCCACACCAAGACCTTTTGGACTGACATCTGGTTCTGTGACTTCAGTGTTATAATTCGCATCTCTTTTAAATACTCTTACTTGTTCTTTTTCCATACCACCTATAACTAATGGGTCATGCGTACAAAAAATAATTTGAGTTTTAGCGGATTTACTAACGACATTTTCTAAAAATTCAAGGTATTTCCATTTCCATAAAGGATTCAAATGGGTGTCTGGTTCATCAAGGAGAATAAGTGCTTCATCATCTTTCGTAAATTTAAGTAGACCAAGAACCGTAATTAATTGCTTTTCACCTTCGCTTAATTCACCCATAGCCAATTCGCCTTCTACATGTTCTTTTAGAACTTTAATCCTGACATCCTGATCTTCTACTAATTCAGAATAATGAAGACTGCATAGAGCATTAAATAAGGTAATTTTGTTTTCATATTTCATTTCTACAAATGCTCTGATAGCTTCTTTATCTTGCAGAAATAGAAAGAGTCTGTTTAGCGTTTCTCTTTTATTTAAAGCTCCTCTTACAGTTTCCTTGTAGAACATTGGCACAATAGAAAAATTCCATAAATCTTCGATGAATCTGCGAACTAAACCGGCAGTATTCCAAAAATGATCTGGATCTTTGCGAGATTTAGACCAATTGGGTTGCTTCAACATAAAAAGGGCTGAGCCAAAATCAACTATGTTGAGTTCACTTTTTAGAAAATCTATAGTTTCTTTCTCTCTTTCATCAAATAAATAAAAAGCAATTAAAGCAAAACTGGCATGAATTGACTCCACTAAGAAAATACGAGGCATTTCTTTAAAATCCTCATATTTTGACTTTGGATCCATCATTTTTTTAAATTGCTGAAGTTTGTGATCTGCGTATAAAGACCTTAAGCGTTCACTTAAACCCGAATAGTAAACAAAAACATGGCTAGGCAAATACTCCTTTTTATTTTTGAAAAATTGTACTTTTGATTTCAATTTTTCTCCATCAATAGAAAAAATATATCCTTTTTTTATGGAATAATCAACTTCTATGCTTTTACCACGACAGATATAATTAATATTATACTCAAAATATTGACTTTGTTTATGCAATATTGGAGCTCTTTCTAAATCTAAATCCCTAAAGATTATAACTAACGCTTCCATAAAGTTAGATTTACCAGTTGCATTCAATCCGAGCAATACTGTCTCCATTGCGTTGTCACCAAAATCAAAATGAAAATCTTCCAGATTCTTGAATCTACCTTTTATATGTACGTTATTTATTTTCATCTTTTAAAGTTAAGAGTGATTCTGTATTTGATTTCAACTCATCAATTTGACTATAGATTTCTTTTATTTCACTGTAGAATCGCTCAATATCTCCTTCACTCGTAGATTTCTCCCAAAGTTCTTGAGCTGATATTGGTAAATTAGATTCCTTCAAAATTTCAAGAATAGATTTCTTCTCTTCCATTTGTTTCTTTTTTTTTGGTTTAGTACCACTCAGCTCTTTTTGATTTTCAAGATATAATTTTTTCTCTTTTTGGATGTCATTCAATAAGCTTTCTACAGATTCGTTTGAAGTATAATTAACAAGTTTGCCTTCAAATGCATTTTTTAAAATTGAGTGTTTTAGAGCAATAATATCATTAAGAGCATTTCTTATAAATCTGCTTAAATTGTCTAATAATGTATTTTGTGATTCAAGAATTCCTACAATCTCATTTTGTTCATTAAGGGGTGGTACTGGAACTTCCAACTTAGGGAGATCAGAAATAGAAAGGTGTTTAATTGTTGAACCTTTAGCATTTGCTTTTATCCAAGACTGTACATAAGGCGTTTGTAAATAATATAAAAGAAAATTCTTATTCATTATAGTAGACCTAAGCCAGATAACAGCAACACTTTGACTAATACAAAAGTTATCCCGATCTACCAAAGCAACTCTTCCTAATGTTCCGTCTTTAGTAATAAGAATATCTCCAATTTTAGGTAAGTCTTTTTCTGAAAGAGAACTATATTCTCCCTCACTTACGGAATGAACATTTGAAAAATCCACTTTATTATTAATTACATTTTTACCTGTGACAATTGGTAATCCTTTATCTACATGCAATATTTTTTTTGTAAATCCATACGTTATCCAGTTACAAATATGATCCCAATTTGTAACTTCCCATTCTCGCGGAATTATTAATGTAGGATTTTTTATTGATAATGGATTTGAGTATTTTTTTTCTAGATTTTCTATTTTAAAATTCTTATTTTGTTTTTTAAGATCTATTGCTTTTTTCTCAATCCAATATTTTTTTCTAGCAATCAAATCTTCCTCTATAATTTCTTTTGGTGTCAAGGAGGATAAGGATGAATTAATTCTCGTTTTTTTCGTTATTTCTCCATTAAATGCATTTTTTAACAATACTTGACGATAAATTATTAATTGTCTATCAGCTTTATTTAATCCTTTTTCTGCTTCATCAAGCTTACTAAATAACGATTCAATTTGATGAACTATTATTTCCTGTTCTTGTAGAGGAGACAAAGGAATAGGAAATATTTGTAATATTTTTTGGCTAATATTAGGTTGTGCTCCACCAACTCTTTTTTGCAAAAGTCTTTCCCTATTATGTAACAAATAGTAATATAGATATTTACTTTCGAAACTATTGGTAGTTTTTAGAGCAGCAACAGCTTGATTCGTTGCCGCATCTATTCCTAGAAAAGCTAATTTACCAACTGTTGAACCATATAAAGCAATTAATAAAGTTCCTGAAGGTACAATTTTAGCACTAGAATTTTCAATTGCCTCTTGTGTTATGCTCTCTTCAGCTTTAGCTATTATACTATGATTTAACTCACCTGATTTAACCCAAGGAATATCACCATTAAAATAACTGCGATTCCCTCTATTTGGTGTTCCACCACTAGACAAAATCGCAATTTCTCCAATCGTAGTCCAAATCCAACCTTCCGGCAAAATATATTTTTCTTGTTGTTCTTTCATTTTAAATCTTTTCCAAAAGATTTGCTTTCACAAATTCGTATGCTTTAATTACATCAGGCCGTTGATCATTTCAAAATAATCTTTAATTAGTTTTGCTTTGTAGAGTTCAAAAACTCTTTAATATCCATCTGCAAGAGCTAGGCTATTTGAGCTAAAGTTTCAACAGATGGCTGTATTTCATTAGTACACCATCGGGACACTGTACTTGCACTTTTGTCCAGTTCTTTGACCAGCCATTTACTAGTCTTGGATTGTTCTGCCAATTTGATTTTCAGTCGATTGATTTTCATACAATGCTATTTAATACACATACTGTGCGAATTTAGCGTTATTAACAACGCAAACAAAGTATCACAGGAAGATTTCGTAATCACTACCATAGTTCTCATTTGTAATCAAACACATTAATGAAACTTATAACAAAAAGGGAGCTTGTTCACACAAACTCCCCAACATCAAAATTCTCCCAATCATTTTTCCGCAAAATAGAAGAACTGGAATTAGTTTCAGAAGAAAGGCTACTTTCCAATAGCTCGGCTATTTTACGGGAAGCACTTTCTATGGAATTTTCCAGTAGGCTGAATAATTCGGTTCCTTGTATTTTCTGAACTATAGCAACCGCCGTTTCCCTTTGAGATTGCTCCAAATTTTCTTTTTGCAGCAGCATCCCCACGGAACTTAATTCTTCAAAGGTAACCCCTTGGGCAAAACCGTTATTCCCACCAGATAATCCATACTTGTTCCATTCTTCCTCCTCTTCCTCAAAATCAGGCATATTTCCAAAAACTTCATCCAGTTCTTCCTGCGGAATTTGCATATCGACATCTACCTCGTCGATTTCAATATCAAAATTATCCATTTCCTTTTTCTGCTTTTTACTTTGGCTTTCAATGGCACGTTTTGGCACTGAAAGGCTTCTCATTGGTTTGGGCTGTCCCATAATATCGGGTAGGTTCGGATTAGGTTTTTCCTGAGTTGGTTTTTGCTCCGTCCTTTTCTTGATAATTATCTTATCCTGCACCAAGAGCGCAATAATAATGAGCAGGCATATTACGATTACTGTTTCCATAATTATAAAATAGGTTTGTATTTATTGTTGAAACTTATGGTAATCTGCTCACCAAACTCCTGAAAATGATATTCGAGAAGATTATCTAAGTAAGCGTAAATAGTTATCTTATCTTCGCCTATTACCTGTACGATTCGGGACAGTTTCTCATGAAAATCCGGTCGAATATATACCGTTTTGCCATCACGGGCATTGGTGTCAGGCCTTTTGAAAAATATACTTTCGTAATCCTGATCATTTACTTTTTTGCCTTTGTTCCGTTCCTTCGCTAAAGGCTTTTCCTGCAATGGTTTTATCGGAGTTTCTGGTTCTTCCTGCGGAAGTTGTAATCCCTCCTTCTTTATTCCATCTACCATCAAATTCATCATTAACTCTTCGTTGATTTCAGGAATTGCTTTTTTCTTATTGTCTTTTTCCATGCTATTACAATTGAACGATTCTTAAAAATTCCGTCATAAACTGATCTAAGCGGCAAGCACTCATCAACCGTTCATCGGGAGGCATTAAAGTTGACCGAAAAACAGTTTTGGCACCCGCTTCACTCTCCTTGCGGAAACGTGTGCTGTTCATAATCTGACATTGCATCAGGCTTAAGCCCAACTCATCAATAAGTTTATTATAAACATCGTACAAGGGCGAGCGTTCACGACCATCTACCTGATTCCAAAACAGATTAATGGTTTTAATGGAGGTTTCTCCTTTTTTCATAATAACATCCTTCATCAGCTGGGTAAAAATGAGTGTACTTTCCATAACTACACGATCTGCTACAATAGGCGTGAAAATATGGTGCATCCCCGCCAGAGCTTTCAAAATACCGGGAGTGTTTACTGTTCCCGGAAGGTCAAAAAAGATAAAATCAACCGGAACGGAAGTTGATTCTAAAAAATCCTGCGCAGCCTCCAATACACCTTCAGCTTTATGCTGAATGATCGGATAAGCTTTTTTGTTAATAGTCGTAAATTGTTTGAATGCCACCCGTTTTAAAAACTCATTTTCCATCACCATAGCCAAATCACGAGTCTTCATCTTCATTAAACTATGTTGCGGAAAATCGGCATCGAATACTGCGACATTGTAGCCCAGTCGATAATGCAGCGTACTGGCCACAAGTGCCGTAAAGGTAGTTTTGCCTACTCCTCCCTTTTGGGAAGAAAAAGCAATGAATACTGTTTTGTGTTCTGTTTTCATTTTTAACTGTGTTTAATTATTTACTTATATAACTGTATAGATAGATACTTATCTACTATTGTTCATACGTATGCAATTTTGTAGAAAGTTATGTGGTTATTTAAGCAGGTATTGTTCTGCCTGAATACGGACATACGCACACCTGTATTTAGATAGCTATACTAATAGATTTGTATCATCATGACTATATATGTATAAACCCAAGTCTGTAAACCTGCACTTATGTAACCATGCAATTTTATATGCTCTTCTGTATTTATCAACATCCATAAACTTGTATACACATAAGCGACTACATACATAATTGAGAAACAACGTACCAACATAGTTATCTGTTTACATACGCTTGCAGGTACAAAGAAATGCAGATGTATACGTCCTTCTTATAAGTAAGACCGCATTGGCGTTCATTGACACTATTTGGCAATACTACACAGTGCAATACTTTACTGAAGAGGAATTTACTTTGTAAAGTGATTTTTATTAATGGATTTATGCAAAAGCACTTCGATAGATCAGGTTATAAAGTGAACGGCCCAAAGCCGTTTTTCCCTGCATTATTTAATCCGTCCCGCAGGGCGGATTTTTGTGTTCGTCAGAACACGGCAAGTTGTGTTTTGAGGCACTCGAAACCGAGTTCGTGCCTCAAAACAACTTGCCCTGCTGGGAGCTGAAAACCCTTCCGAAGTCAGGCTTTTTTGCTGAAGTTAAAAATGGATAAGTGATGAACGAGAACAATAACAAAAAACAGAATATGGGCGGACGGACACCAAAAACCGACCCGAGCATCCACCGCCACGTTTTTCGTCTGACGGACGACGAAAACGCGAAATTATTATCTCTTTTTGAAGCATCCGGAATGACCAATAAAGCAAAATTTATCATTTCAGTACTGTTTGGAAGGGAGATTAAAACCGTCAAAATTGATAAAGCTATGTTGGATTATTATATGCGGCTGACTTCTTATCATGGTCAGTTTCGCTCCATTGGGGTGAATTATAATCAGATTGTGAAGCTACTGTACAGCCATTTTTCAGAGAAAAAAGCGGCAGCCTATCTCTTCAAATTGGAAAAACAGACGGCTGAAATGGCGGTATTATGCCAAAAAATCATTCAGCTAACAGAAGAATTTGAAGCAAATCATTTGAAAAAAAAACAGTATTGAAATGATAGCGAAAATCGGAAGAGGGAGCAATTTATATGGAGCTTTGGCTTACAATCAGCTCAAAGTGGAAAAGGAAAATGGGCAAATTCTTTTTACAAACAGAATAATAGAAACAACTCACGGGCATTATTCGGTTGCACAGTTAGCCCAATCTTTCGAACCTTATCTGATAGCCAACCGTAATACCGAAAAACTAACTTTACATATTTCTCTCAATCCCGATCCGAAAGATAATGTAAATGATGAAAAGTTCAAACTGATGGCTCAGGAGTATATGCAGGAGATGGGTTATGGAGAACAGCCTTTTATAGTATTCAAGCACACGGATATTGACCGAAGCCATATCCATATTGTATCGGTTTGCGTGGATGAAGAAGGCAAAAAGATTTCGGATAAGTTCGAGAAAAGACGATCTATGAATCTATGTCGTGAACTCGAAAGTAAATACGGACTTCTATCAGCTACAGAGAAAGAGCACAAGCAAAATGATAATATTTTCCATCCTGTGAATTACCAAATAGGAGATATAAAAAGCCAGATTGCTTCGGTTGTCCGTCACCTACCTAAGTATTATAAGTTCCAGACGTTGGGAGAATACAATGCGTTACTTTCCCTGTTCAATATTACCACTGAAAAAGTAGAGGGAGAATTGCAGGGGAAAATTCGCCAAGGCTTATTGTACATTCCTTTAAATGAAAAAGGAGAAAGAGCTGGACATCCGTTCAAGGCTTCCTTATTCGGAAAGAATGCAGGGCTACCGACTTTGGAATTACATTTTGCAAAAAGCAAAGAGGCTTTGAAAGACCACCCGACAAAGCCAACCATTAAAACTACTGTTACCATTGCCCTGCAATCAACAAGTGATGAGCAGGCTTTTAAAAAGCGATTAGGCGAACAGGGTATTAACGTTGTGGTACGGAGAAATGATACAGGGCGTATTTACGGAATAACTTTTATAGACCATAATTCTAAAGCAATTTGGAACGGTTCACGTTTGGGCAAAGAACTTTCTGCCAATACCTTTAATGATTATTGGAACCATAATATCAAACCCGACATTAAAAAGCCAGTTGAACTACAATCTAAAATATCAAAACCAAATGACACAGATCTTCCTGCAGAACAACCACATCATTTGTTCGACTTCCTAAATACTTCAGAAAAATATGAAGATGGTTTGATCGAAACATTGAGTGGCTTACTTCCCGAAGCACATGGAGAGGATTACGAAGAACAGGATTTTGCCAATAAGATAAAAAAGAAAAGAAAACGTAAAAGAGGTCAGTAGGTTTTGTTGTTTATTTTGAACTCATGATTATAAAGACACTTTCAATCCCAAAGCATAGCTCCAGTACAAAATCTTCGGAACAGTTGGTGTCTTGAACTGATAAATACCATAAACATATAATGAAAAAAGTATAAATGCTCCCCAACTCAATCCAACACACAATATACTTTGTCGATCTGTCAGATTGAACATACCAGCAACGAATGATTTTACTATTAGTGCGGGAATAATACAGCACAATAAAACACATACTACCCAAGGTAATATCCATAACTTCCTATTCTTAGCTTGTAAACCAATGATAGTTCCTTTAAAGAAATAAATAATGCAGAAAATAAGGTAGGTAAATAATAGGGAGAATCCCCAAATTTTAAATTTATCGGTTTCTTCTCCCAAGAACTTTTGAGACAGTAAAAATCCGGCATAAAAAAACATACCGAAAATAGCAGCCATTTTTAAGACAAAAATAAAACCCTCAACGACCATAAACATTAGTCCTGTAGCAGCCTCACTTTCTTCTCTTTTCCGGGCTTCATATTCCTCTTCACTTTCTCCAGGATCAGCATCAGGGTTATTCCAATTCATATTATTTCCTTTAATATTGATTTTCAAATTGATGAGTAAGTCAAAAAAAATCAAGAGTTTAAATTTAATAAAAAAATCGTTATAAAATCTGAACTTGATTGGAACCAATTAACGCCAAACACTGTCACGCACCGCTAATGTCTGCCACTTTTTTATAGCCACTCTGCACATCCTTTAAATTAACGCCCGAACATTTAATATTTAGAAAATGCAGGGAGAAGACGATTTAAGAGGTTTAGCCAAGATTATGGCATTTATGAGAGCGGTAAGTATACTGATTGTGCTGATGCACTTTTACTGGTTCTGTTATGGGTTCTTTTTAGAAAGAAGCTGGACACTGGAGGTAATCAATAAAATATTGAGAAACTTTGATCGAACGGTGAGCCTGTTTTCCCATACGCTTTACTCCAAAATATTTGCTTTGCTCTTGCTGGCTTTGAGCTGTTTGGGAACAAAAGGTGTCAAGAATGAAAAAATAACATGGTCGAAAATATATATGACGTTGGTAATTGGGTTTGTGCTGTTTTTTCTGAACACACCCTTATTAAAACTGTCATTAAACATCGCTACATTTCTTTATATCCTTACCACAGGCTTGGGCTATATCTCCCTTATGGTAGCAGGAGTTTGGATTAGCCGGCTGCTCCGTACCAACCTAATGGACGATGTATTCAATAATGAGAACGAAAGTTTTATGCAGGAAACCAAACTAATGGAAAACGAGTATTCCGTGAATCTGCCGACTAAGTTCTGGTACAACAAAAAACAGCATAATGGATGGATTAATATTGTAAACCCTTTTAGGGCAACCATTGTATTAGGCACACCCGGCTCAGGCAAATCCTATGCTGTTGTAAATAACTATATCAAACAGCATATTGAAAAAGGTTTTTCAATGTATATCTATGATTTTAAATTCGACGACCTATCTACAATTGCCTATAATCATTTACTAAAACACACGGGTAAGTACGCTGTAAAACCGAAATTCTACATCATCAATTTTGATGACCCAAGAAAAAGTCATCGTTGTAATCCCCTCAATCCTGATTTCATGACTGATATTTCCGATGCTTACGAAGCAGCTTATACCATTATGCTGAACCTAAACAGAAGCTGGATACAGAAACAGGGGGATTTCTTTGTAGAATCCCCAATTATCTTATTGGCTGCCATCATTTGGTTTCTAAAAATCTATAAAAAAGGTAAGTACTGTACGTTTCCTCACGCTATTGAACTACTAAACAAAAAGTATTCAGACGTATTTACCATTCTGACTTCCTATTCTGATCTGGAAAATTATCTTTCCCCTTTTATGGACGCTTGGCAAGGCGGTGCACAAGACCAGTTACAAGGACAGATTGCTTCTGCTAAAATTCCTTTGTCAAGAATGATTTCACCTCAGCTTTATTGGGTTATGACAGGTGATGATTTTTCATTAGACATCAATAATCCCAAAGAACCAAAGATATTATGCGTAGGAAACAATCCAGATCGACAAAATATTTACTCTGCTGCACTGGGATTGTACAATTCACGTATTGTAAAACTCATTAATAAGAAAGGACAGTTGAAAAGTTCGGTTATTATAGATGAACTCCCCACAATCTACTTTAGAGGACTGGATAATCTCATTGCAACTGCCAGAAGTAATAAAGTGGCAGTATGTTTGGGCTTTCAGGATTTTTCGCAGTTGACCAGAGATTACGGAGACAAAGAGAGCAAGGTAATTCAGAATACTGTAGGTAATATTTTAAGTGGTCAAGTAGTTGGTGAAACTGCCAAAACCCTTTCGGAACGTTTTGGGAAAGTGTTGCAAAAAAGGCAAAGTTTGTCAATCAACCGTAATGATACGTCGACATCAATTTCCACTCAATTGGACAGCCTCATTCCTGCATCTAAAATATCTACATTGACCCAAGGTGTTTTTGTAGGTGCCGTATCGGACAATTTTGATGAACGCATCGAACAGAAAATCTTTCATGCTGAAATTGTTGTGGATAATGAAAAGGTAGCTACCGAAACCAAAGCCTATCAAAAAATACCGGAGATTTTATCATTTGTAAAGAAGAATGGAGAAGACAATATGAAACAGGAAATAGAGGCCAATTACCGCCAGATAAAACTGGATATTGTTCACATTATTGAATTCGAACTGAAACGCATCAAGAATGACCCCAACCTACAGCATTTGGTGCAAAAGGATAAACCCAAAGACAATGCATAATACTAATATATCATCAGTTTACAATCCGGTGAGATAATCTTTCACTTACACAGAAATCTTATTGATAATTAAAAAAGATTACATTTACCTATAAAGTAAGCCCCCCAGAACTATGGAGTAAAGCCAACCCTGATTTAATTGTATTGTTGACATTTTAAGAACGGTATGTGCAAGTTATCAGCAGCTCAGAACTAAATAAATAAACTATGGCAAGACTAATTCGGCTTTCAAATATATCTTGGAAGCAACCATTTAAAGACAGAAAGAAAGAACTTCATCTATGGAATACTGAAACTGAAGTTGCTTCTTTCTGTAGCTTAAAAAATGAGACGAAAAGATTATTGAATATAAGATTTGAAGATAGATTCAACATAGACATAACTCAAGAATTCCAAATAACAAGTTTAACGCAGATATATTTTCCTAAAGATTTACAAGATAAAATACAAAAAATTATTTTTAATAATCCAGAATCTTATTTTACTGTTACGGTGCTCGATACTTCTCAAACCTTATATACACCATCAGACATTAAATGGTTTAAAAGCGTCACGAATGAAGAATTAGGAGAAGCGTATTTAGATTTTGATGAAAATAATTTTATTTTGAGTTTTCCTAACAAGCATAGAACAAATGCTCTAACTCCTAATATAGATGACATTATTCTTATTTATCAAAAAGTAAATGGTATTCCAGCATTCACCCATTTAGTTACGCCTGTTAATGATGAACTTATTGATAGTGCTAGAATTAATTATAGATATGGTAGACGAGTAAAAATTATTGCAAAAACAAATAGAAATAATTATATCAATGTTTCTTCAACACTTTGGAGAAAAGTCAAACTTTCTGGTGTTACGCAAGGAAATGCTTGCAAGATTGAAAATATTGGAAGTGCAGACAATATTGATGAGTTGCAATTAAATATTTGGGAATGGTTTAAAAATCATTTTGTTCCTAGTGAACAACAATCTGAAGCGATTACTTCATCGATCATTAAAGAGCTCGAAATTACAAATCCAGATCTTACTGCTAAAGAAGGTGAATTGAAACTTATAACTCATATCATAAAAGAAAGAAATCGGACAATTGTTATTGAAAAAAAAAGACAGGCAATTAAAAATAATATTCTAAAGTGCGAAGTTTGCTCATTCTCATTTCCCGAAATTTATCAATCAAATTTTATAGAATGCCACCATATTACTCCAATTGCACAATCTGAAGGTGTAATTGAAACAAGATTAGAAGACCTTGCATTAGTTTGTGCCAATTGTCACCGCATGTTGCATACAAAGTTCAATGGACTATATTTATCAATCGAAGAATTACAAATTAGAATACAAAATATAGGAAGTCAATAATAATCGCTAAGCTCTATTACTAATCAGGTTGACCTTAGCCTTACAGGAGGTCTTTCTTGCACCTGAACATCATTTATTTTAATTGCTTTTTCTTGCTCTTCAGCCGCCTGTTCTTTAGGTTCGGGAGCAATAGATAATTGGATTTTCCTTTCAATGGCCGCGAGTTCGATTTTTAGTTCGCTCAACCTGCTTTCCTTTGTCCACGTACCATTGACAACTTCCTGAAGTACAGGCAGGTCTTTTTGCAGTTCAGCCATTTTCTTTTGTTCTTGCTCAATATAGCCGGGGATTTTTTCTAAAGCACTAAGGAAATTCATTGATGCAAGCTTGGCATCACTAGCAATCAAACCATTATTATAGGTGTATTTTATGTTGCCTTCACCCTGAATCAAAAAACGATTCACTTTAGTATCAACACCTTCTTTTTCGGATATTTCAGTTTTAACCAATAATGTAAACCCATACAGGCTGCCTATTTCGTCATATTGACCACCGGTACGGGCTTTATCCGCAATCTGATTTAGCTTTGTTCCAATCTGTTTCACATCAGCATTAGGTAACAATCCATCAAGCTGTACAGGGTTCAGTATCGTTCCGTCCTGTCCTTTTTGTAAGCGTTGTTGCAGATTTTCCCAATCGAGGGTCATTCGTTCCAATCGTGACTTGGCAGACTCTAGTGTCGCAGAAATATCTTCCAGCTTGTATTTGGAGCTGAACTTGGAACGATTGAATGCCTGCTTCTCACTTTCCAATCCAGCAACCTGTTTTTCCAGCTTTGCTTTTTCCAAAAGGTCGGTATTGCCCGAAAGTATAGCTACATATTCCGAAAAGTTCATACCCGATTTTTCATCCATACTCCCCTCATCAATGGTTCGCTTTCCGAGATTATTGGTTTTAAGCTGGTCAATAAAAAGCTGTTTATTGTACAGAAGATTAAACTTGTAGCTGTCCAGCGATTTTTCGACTGCATAGATAATTACATCCACCATGTTATCGGCGAAAAATTTGGCAATTTCATTGCCTTTCCGTACAGCCCTTCCGTCACGTTGAGCAAGATCGCTTGGTCTCCACGGGGTATCCAAATGATGAACAGCAACAGCTCTTTTCTGTGCATTTACACCAGTTCCCAACATGCCGGTAGAACCAAACAGCACACGGATTTTCCCCTCATTCATACTGCCTATAAGCTCCTTGCGTTGCTTATCATTTTTAGCTTCCTGTATAAAACGGACTTCATGTGCCGGTATGCCGTAATCATCTACAAGTTTGCGCTTGATTTCCCCATATACATTCCATTCTCCTGGCTTGTAAGTGCCTAAATCTGAAAAAACAAACTGCGTTCCTTTCTGCGCATGAAACTTTTGGTAATATTTTACAATATTGGCGGCACAATGAGAAGCTTTGTTATCTGGGTGGTCATCATATTTACCATTTACCATCCTCATATCGAGGGACATCTTACGGGCATAATCCGTAGCAATAAGCATCTTTGCTTTTTCTTCCCTATCTGTTAGCGGAGGTCTTCCCAATAAGGTAGCATTCCCTGATTTGGCAAATTCCATCAATTTTTGAATGAATACTTCCTGATCGGGCGTAGGCGGTATATTATAAAGCACCTCGTTCTTTTCCGGACGATTTATACCAATATCCTTAGCGGTTCTGTAGTCCGTGATTTCCGAATAGAACTGTGCTAGTTCCGGCACTTTGATAAAGTAGCGGAAGCGTTCTTTTGACACGATATTATTCGCTACCGAAAACTCATAATCAGTCGTTTTCCTTGCATAGATAGCCGCCCACGCATCAAAAAAGTTAATCCCTTGTTTTTCCAAAGCTCTTGGACGGAGATATTTAAACAACAGGTATAACTCTGTTAAGGAGTTGCTGATAGTTGTACCTGAAAGAAAGGTAGCACCCATATCGCCTTGTATGCGATCCTGAATGGTACGGATGGCAAAAAGCAGGTTCATGGCCTTTTGGCTTCCCATCATATTGCCCAAACCTGCAACCCGGTCATGACGCGTATTGAACATCAGGTTTTTGAACTGGTGGCTTTCATCAACAAATAAGTGGTCGATGCCCATCATCTTAAAATCCACTACATCATCTTTTCGGTTTTCGATGTCATGTTCCAAAGTTTTCAGCCTAACTTCAAGGTTCTGTTTCCTGATTATTACACCTTTGAGCATACCCCTTGAAATCTCTTTGCCATGTGCTTCCAAAGCGGCAAGATTATCTTCCACGCTGTTCAGTTCGACTTGTAGGATTTCCTTTTGCATTTCTGGCGACTGGGGTATCATGCCAAACTGGTCATGGGTCAATATCACGCAGTCCCAATCGTTGTTTTTAATATCTCCGAAAATCCGTTGCCTTTTCTGTGGGGTAAAATCTTCTTTGCCAGGATACATAATTTTAGCGTGTGGGTAGGCTTTACGGTATGTTTCTGCAATCTCATGAACATTGGCTTTCAATCCTATTATCATAGGTTTGTGTACCATTCCCAAACGTTTCATCTCCTGTGCTGCGGTACACATCACCAATGTCTTGCCGGCTCCTACTTCGTGATCGCAAATCGCACCGTTGTTCAGCTTGATCATCCATACTGTATCCTTTTGGCTCGAATACAGGTCATTAATGCCTAAGCCTTTTCTGTCCAGTCCTGGAAATTCCTGATGGCTTCCGTCGTACTGCGGACGCACAAAACAGTTAAAGGTATCGTTATACTGGTTTGTCAGCCTTTCTTTAAACTCATTGTTTTGAGCGTGAAGCCATTCGGTAAAAGCGGTACGTATTTCATCAATCTTGGTATTTGCCATCTGTATAGCTTCCATATCCCGTACCTTTACTTCCTTATCATCAATCATTACTTTTTTGGTAATATCAGGAGTGGTATTGACTAATGCGTTTTTCAGCAGAGCAATCCCGTCAAATGTTCGGCTATCAGACTTGACGGCATATTTATCCCATATATGTACATTTTTCTGATCGCATTTTATAGAAAAGTCATCGGAAGTTTCAGAATACTGGATACGCACCTCCGTATCGAAAAGATGAGAAGCAAAACAGGCATAGATCCCTGTCGGTATCCAACGCTCACCGAGATTAAAATCCAGCTCTTCAAATTCAATGCGTCTTGGACGGGCTTCTTCCAAAGCCGTAAGACTTTCTTTGGCTTGCGCATCATCTGGATTGTTTTCGAGGTAACTTTTTATAGCTATGGCTTTCTCCACCACATTGCCTGCTATCCATCGTTCAGCTATTTCATATTCCTTTTCCAAAGGATTATAAAAAATGCGTCCGTGTAATACCGTTTTCAAATCGTCGGATGATATACCGCTGATTTTGGACATAAAGTCTAGATCAACGTTCCCGTATTTGTTCAATGATGCGGCTAAAGCCTCATCGGGATTATCGGTAGCTAATGTGGTAATGGAGAAGCTTACCGGACGGTGGAAGATATCCGCCTTATGTACCACACCGCCCACAACACGTTCCAAATAAGGCATTTCCTTACCTGAACTGTCTGTTTTGATAAGCTTGATATTATCGGCACTGTTCAGGTTGCCGTACCTTTTTACGAAGGCATCGTAAACCTTATTAAATGTTTCTCTCTCTTCTTTATGTTCGGTTTGCAGTTTGGCTTCCTTCTGATATAAATCGAGGTAGTTATCTCGTACAGAAATATAGGCTTCAGCTCTTCCTTTCTGTAAGGACGATAATTGCAAAGGATGAAACATTGCCTGTTTACTATCGCTATCAAAATCTTTAAGATAGCCGACCCAGCCGTTATCCACTGCAAGGCTATCGTTACGATGAAAAGACTGTATTTCTTTGGTATAAATTGCTGGTTCGGGAATGGTGTTGCCTGCGGTAATCTTTTCGGAGAGATTATTTCCTTTCAGTCCTGAAAACAAATCGCCGATAACTTCCTGTGTATTCCTTTGATTTGGTATATTTCTATTTACAGGAGAAGTAGAAATGGGAGATTGCTGCATCAAACCGCTGAACAGGTTTACCGGATACTCATTCACCGCCCTTCTTATTTTGGTTGGCTGTTTTGTTGTTCTGACTGCTTTAACAGGAGCAACAACGGTCATTAGTTCTTCTGAATTTTCAAAGAGGTCAAAAATACTTAGTTGCCTATCTTCTTTTACAATGTCTTTATTTGTTGTTGGAGCACTTAATGTCTGTGTTTTCTGTGAAATGGTTGCAGATCCGGCAACGGGAGGTGTAACCGTTGGTGTTATAGGAATTTGCACGACAGGAACTTCGTTTCGTTCGCCTTTATACAAGCTAATATCCAGATACTTTCCTAAATCTTCCGATAGCATTTGCTTTAGGTCCTTGGCAATTCCTTCCACACCGTCCCTGTGCGTATAGACAAATGCAGGTTGTCCGTAAGGATCGGTAGCCAACATCTGTGTAGTATGTATAATCCTTCCGTTGTCTTGAAACAAGGCGTTGCTTGGCGTATTGTATTCCGTTATTTGACTCTGACAAAACTGCTCTTCCGATTCGGTCAAACTTTGTTTTGCAGTATTCTTTTGCAGAATTATCAAATCGCTTCCCACTTCCGTACCTGCATAGTCGGTAAATAAATTATTCGGCAACCGAACGACTGAAACTAGGTTGTTGTCCTGCATCAATGCCCTGCGTATGGGTTCGTTCTTCGGGCTGTTCAGCACACCTTGTGAAGTGATAAAAGCCAGCACACCACCTTCACGGAGCATGTCGGCTCCCTTCATAAAGAAGTAATTGTGTATGCTTCGGGCAGCCTGTACTTTTGCAGTGTCCCTGCTTCTGGAATAGGAAAGGTCAAAAACGGACGTATCACCGAAAGGGATATTGCTAGCTACCACATCATAGCTGTTTTTTTCCTTTTCGGGTATTTCTTCAAAGCCGCTAATGCGGATCGTACTATCGGGATAGAGCTGTTTTAAAATTTTTCCAGTGAGCAAGTCCTTTTCATAAGCGGTAACCTGTGGCATATCTTTATCTGCAAAGGATTGTATGAAAGAACCGTTACCGGCAGATGGTTCTAAAAGTTTTTGGATGCTTACACCATTTTCTTTTAATGTGGTGGAAATAGCATCAATAACCAAAGGTGGTGTGTAAAATGCAGTCAATATAGAACTCCGCATACTGTCCACATATCTACGGTATTGTTTTTCATCAGTTGCATTTTCTTTTAGAAGCTGATGGAGTTCCTGTGTAACTGGAAAAAGTTCATGTTCGGTCTTTCTCCAATGGTTAATGTCTATCGGATTTTCGACAGGATTCAACACAAATTTAAGCCCACCAAATCCGCTGTATTGCATCATTAGCAGTCTTTCGCCTACGGAGGCTTTTCTGTTCTCCTTTTCCAGTTTAAAAGCAATTCGTAGGGCATCAATGTTCAGTTGGAGATGTTGCTTCTTACTGAAGCCCATTTTCCTCTATCCATATTGCGATGGTTCCGGTTATTTCACCATAGAGTAAATCAAACTCATAACCATATGCGAAGTCATCGGTCAGTTCATATCTTGCAAAAACAGGCTCACAAACGGGGAACATTTTCAGGGTAAATGGTAGCAGTTCCTCATCTGCCATTATGGTATCAAATTCATTGCATACCACTTGAAACACGGTATCGAATTTGGAGAAATGCAATTTTTCAAACAGGATATGATTGGCTATTTCGATGCATTGATCAATAGTATTTCCCGAACGAAATGCATCCTCATAGACATTAGTAGCCCACGAGGAACGCTGGTCTATAAACTTTTGGTCACTCGCCTTTTCGGGGAAGCTAGTGTTTAGTAATTCTTGTAGTCGTAATTTGAAATACGATAGGTCTTTTTGCGGGGTATCCATAGTATAATTTTGTTTAGAATTTTACTTGAAATCTAAAATTATAGTAGTAGATAAGCCCTCTTACAAAAGTGGCAGAGTTTGGCTTTGAGCGATAGAATTTGGCTTAATGAATTGGATAAAAAAGCTTGCCTTGTCTTTTTTCAACAATCAAAATTGCCATTAATGTTTTGCCTGGAATAATTTTATTTATATATTTGCATAATCAGTTATGTAATTAATTATGTTATTATGAAAATATTTGAAAAAACAGGCAAAATGGCATTAGGCAGCAGGTTACGATTACTCACTGCAAAAGTAACCGAAGATGCAGCCAAAATTTACGAGTTGTACGATGTGGACTTTTCGCCAAAATGGTTTCCCGTATTCTTTTTGTTGTCTGAAGACGGAGAAAAAACCATTACCGAAATCGCCAACGAAATAGGACACTCCCAACCATCAGTTACCAAAATCATCAAGGAAATGTCAAAAGCGGGATTGGTTAAAGACAATCTCAAATCAAAAGATAAACGTAGAAATGTGGCGGGGCTAACTGAAAAGGGGAAAATAGTAGCCGAAGAAATGATAAAGGTACAATGTACCGATATAGATGCTGCCATCGGCGGAATTATAGCCGAAGCAACACACAATCTTTGGGAAGCCATTGCAGAATGGGAATTTTTATTGGAACAAAAATCAATCTTCAAACGGGTGCAGGAACAAAAGAAGCTTCGTGAAAGTAAAGATGTACAGATTGTAGCATACGAACCGCAATACCAGTCAGCTTTCAGGTCGCTTAATGAAGAATGGATTTCTACCCACTTTGAAATGGAAGAAGCTGATTACAAAGCATTAGACAATCCCAACGAATATATTTTGAACAAGGGCGGAAAAATCTTTGTCGCTTTGTACAATGGCGACCCTTTGGGTGTTTGTGCCTTAATCAAAATGGACGACCCAAATTACGACTTTGAAATGGCAAAAATGGCAGTTTCCCCAAAAGCACAGGGTAAAAATATGGGCTGGTTATTGGGGCAGGCAGTAATAAAAGCAGCACAAGAATTGGGGGCTTCAAAAATATATTTGGAAAGCAACACCATTCTAAAACCCGCTATCAACCTATATTACAAAATAGGGTTTAAAAAAATCGTAGGACACCCGACACCTTACAAACGTTGTAACATTCAAATGGAATTAAATCTTGACAATAAATAATGAATATGAAAAACATAGTAAAAAAAGAAAACGCAGTTTCAAGACAGTTCTTGGGCGTTGATTTCGTAGTGCTTTCCATTGGAAAAGACACAATGGTTACAAAAATGCTGTACAAACCAACTGATAACGTTCCGTTCCACAAACACCCGAACGAGCAAAGCGGATATGTCATTTCCGGCAAATACAAATTGAAGTTTGAGGACGAAGAATATTTGCTATCCGAGGGGGACACCTATTCCATTCCTGCCGATGAGGAACATTCTATCGAAATCATTGAGGCAGGTGAAGTAGTTGATGTATTCAGCCCGATAAGACAGGATTATTTATAATACAAATAAAATGTACGAAAAGATAAAACAGAGTTTTGATAAACAGGGTTTCATGAAGACCTTAAATGCTCAATTAGCAAAAGTTGAAAAAGGACGGGTAAAAATCACTTCCGAATTTTCCGAAGCATTGACACAGCAACATGGCTTTTTTCACGCAGGGGTAGTCACAAGCATTGTAGATAGTGCCTGCGGTTATGCCGCTCTAACGATGATGTCCGAAAATATCGAAGTATTGAGTGTTGAGTTCAAAATCAATTTTATGAAACCTGCAAAAATGGACAAGCTCATTGCCATTGGTAAAGTATTGCAATCAGGCAGAACATTAACCATTTGCGAGGGGTATGTTTACGATAGCAAAGAAGAAAAACTAATCGCAAAAATGACAGCAACAATGATTGCTATTCAACAGTAATTTATGGTGCAAATTATTGGTTATACAGCATTATCACTCAACCTTATTTCAATGTCAATGAAGAACGTACTCTATTTAAGAGTATGTTCTTTGTTGGCAAATGCGATTTATGTCGTATATGGTATAATGCTCGATGCACCGCCTGTCTTTATTGGTTGTGCTATTGGAGTGTTACTTCATTCGTACAGGATATACAAAACATTAAGTGAAAAAGCATCCAATTCTCAAAACAAAACCCCACAATAATATGTGGGGCAATATCTCAATTTAATTATTTAAAAGTTGAAGCATCCTGACTACTTCAGTATCCATTCTCGAAAATGCAAACCATTTTTTACCCAAGTCTTTTAATGATGCTCCGATATGGTAGAGTTCGGTATTGTCAATAATGATAAAACGGTCATGCACATTAGAAAAAATTTCAACTTCAACTGGGGGATATTGACTGTTGTATCGTTGTACATCCAGCCGTAACTGATTACTTATGCTTTTAGTATAGATTGTTGCGGTAACATCACTATTTCTCTTATCCAACAAGGTTAACACAGTATCGTCCACATAATTATCAATAAGGATAATGGAACTTTGGGCACTGCGGATAATATCGGAAACAAAAGTATAGGCATCAAATATTTGCCCATTATAGAAAATGCCCTTTTCACTGTACAACTTTCCGCTTTCTAGTGCCTTAAAGATTTCTTCAAATTTCTGGTCTGCATCTATCTGTTTCAGTTCTATCTTATCCAGTCGATGAAACAAGGCTGCGTTATTAACAAGTATCTTGCGCATTTCCACAAAGGCATTCATTATCTCGATGCTTACTTTTATGGCAATATCGCTACGGAGTACAGCTGAAAGCATCGCAATACCTTGTTCGGAAAAAACATAAGGCAGATAACGTCTTCCCCCGTAATTCAAACTTGAGGTCACAAATTGTGACCTCAAGTTTATGGCATCAAATTCCTCCTGTATCAATTGAAAACAAAAGGATTCAGGAAAGCGGTCTATATTCCGCTTTACAGTCTGATTAAAGACTTTGGTTTCTACCTGATAAATCCTTGCGAGATCACTATCGAGCATAACCTGTTGTCCTCTTATAGTATAAATTTGGTTCTCAATTTCCTGACGGGTAATGATAGAATCACTCATTATTTCTTCGGAAGTTTAGATTTTTCAAATTCAAAAGAGCTTTCGGCTTTCTCATTTAATACGATATAAGCATCGAATTTCTTTCCGGCTTTACTTTTCATTCCTTTAATTAGAGAAGTTTTTCCTTTGTTGACAAGGCGTTCTATATCGGCTATACTGATTTGAACACCACATACATTTCTGAATTGTACCCAGTTGCAGACCTCATCAAGGCATTTGACAATTTTGTCCCTGATAATGAGATGCTGTTTTTTACATTTAGGACAAACAAGCTTGGGCAGATTTTCTTTAGCAATGGACGTTTTCAATAATTCATTGGTAATGGATGTTGCGTAGACTTCCATTTCTTTTTGGAAAGCTTCCGCATTACTTTCGTTATTTTCAATTTTTAGTAAAGCTAGTTCCCACTCTGCAGTCATCGCTACATCGGCTATTTTATTGTCTTTGACCAGTTCGTAGACCTGCAATCCCTTTACGGTAGGTATAAGGGTTTTCAATTCCCTTTTGATATAATTACGGGTAAACAAGGTTTCAATGATGGCAGCCCTAGTAGCGGGTGTACCGATACCTATGCTTTTTAATGCCTTACGCTCTTCCTCGTTCTCTATTTCCTTTCCGGCAGTTTCCATAGCTGATAAAAGTCCTGCTTCGGTATAAAGCACGGGTGGTTTGGTTTTTTTCTCCAGGACCGAGGCATGTTTAATTTTGAGTTCATCATCTTTTTTCAGTTTGGGTAATTCTTGCAGAAGTTCGACATCATCATCTGAAAAACTGCCTTTAATGGAACGCCAACCTGATTCCAATATCTTACAGCCTTTCAACACAAAATCATAATGTAGAGCCTGTAAAGTAATATCGGTTATTTCTTTAGTACAGGCTTGGGAAGTAGCTTCCAGCAATCGAAAGGCAATCATATTGTAAACTGCATTTTCCCTTGCTGATAAAGCCGAAGGGATTTTGTCCGTAATCAGAAGACCATGATGATCGGTAACACGAAGATCATTCACGATACGTTTATTGAAATGTCCCCATTTCAGTTTGGTTACTGCTTGCTTGAAAGCTCCCATATCCTGCAAAGCTCTGATAAGGTTAGGAATCTCAGCCCATATATCTTCAGAAATATATTTACTTCCAGTACGCGGGTAAGTAATAAATTTCTTTTCATACAAGCTTTGGGCAATGTTCAGGGTTTCTTCAGCTGTCAGGTTCAACTTTTTATTGGCTTCCTTTTGCAAACCAGTCAGGTCAAACAACAAAGGCGGTTGTTCTATCACGTTTTTGATTTCTACGAATGTAACCAAAGCAGTATTGCCATTTCTTTCGATGGACTTTAATGTATCTTCCGCCTGCTTTTTATCTTCCCATTTGTTTTTGGAAAGGCTTTTAAAGTCTGCGAACTCTTTAGTATGGAACAACTGTATCTGCCAGTATTGCTGTACCGAAAAATTTCTGTTTTCCTGATAACGCTTACATATCAAAGCCAGTGTAGGTGTCTGCACTCTTCCGAGCGAATAGTTGCCGTTGCCTGCGGCAATGCTCAATGCCTGCGAAGCATTGATGCCAACTAACCAGTCAGCTCTGCTCCTGCCCTGCGCTGCCTGATATAATCTGTCAAAATCGCTGCCAGGTTTTAGGTTGTCAAACCCCTGCTTAATTGCCTTTTCGGTTAGCGAACTGATCCAGAGACGTTCAAACGGCTTGTTGCATTTCAGGTATTCATAGATATAGCGGAATATTAATTCCCCCTCACGTCCCGCATCGGTCGCGACAATTATCTTTTCACTACGGCTGATGACCTGTTCAATTATTTTGAGTTGCCTTAATGCACCTGTATCGACCGTATAGCCTTTATCTTTTTTTACTTTACGTATTGTCAGTAAAAAAGGATTGGGCAGTATCGGCAGAGATAATTTCTGAAATCCAGAAATGCCATAATCTTCTGGCATACCCAATCCGACTAAATGTCCAAAAGCCCACGTGACAGAATAATCGTTACCTTTCAGGTAACCATCATTCTTTTCGGTGGCTCCTAACAAGACGGCTATTTCTCTTGCTACACTTGGTTTTTCTGCAATAACTACTTTCATCACACATTACATTTTACGTCCTTTGGATTTGGCAGGAGCTTGAGCAACTTCCTGTTGTTCCTGCTGTTCCTTGCTGTCGGGATTTTTTTGGCCTGATTTTAAAGGCTCTTTGATATTCTTTGTTGCTTCATTAGTTTTACCTTCTGAATTAACAGCTGTCTGTGTTTTGTAAGCTTCGGTGGGCTTCGCCTGCTCTGTGGCCTTATTCGGATTTTGGAAAGAAAAGTCTGTTTTATTAGTTTCCTTATTTAAGGTGATGTAACCATTATATTCCTTACCTTTCTTATCTACCAATCCGCTGACATAAACAGTCTGTCCGTCTTTGAATTTCTGATATTGCTCCTTATCCAATTCTTTGTCTCTAAAGATTTTCGGAGCTTCCTGTGATTGGGCTTGCTGATTACCTTGCGTTTGCTTATTGGAGTTACCCTTGTCAAAAAGGAACTCTACAAAACGTTTATCAGCATTGAATTGTACGGTTGCGTCAAACGCAGTTCCTTTTTTGGAAATCATACCTTCAATATAAAGTGGCTTACCCTCCATTAGGGTTTGCTTTTGTACATCATCTAGTTTCACACCTTTAATCTCATCAGGGATTTTGATTTTGTCTGTTCGCAGGGCAACAAGCTCATTGGTCAGTCTGTCCACACTGACAATAGAGGGAATGGTCTCATTCGTTTTTGGATTAGTCAAATTGACAACACGACCCATATTCCCCGTCTGGAGCAGGTTGTCTTTATCTTCCTTAGTGAACTCGTGACCGAAAAAAGGAAAATTCAGATTAGGTTCTTTGCGGATACCATGAATGGCAACTACAACCGCCCCTTCATCATTTTGTTGCAGAGAGAGCCGCGCATCCAGACGGGTAACTGCAGTGCCTAGATTAAGACTTACAGGTACAAGCTCATTGGTTTTAAACCCTCTCAATAAAGGATCAAGGAGGTTCATTTTTTCAAGTTTTTCTTTATTCAGTCCGAGATTGTTCATTGTTTCCCAATCGATCTGTTCCGGTTTATAGCGGTACTCGCTTGTTTCCGATGTTGTCTGTGTTGTTTCCATACTTTTTTTATTTTCTTGTTTATTATTTTTACCTAGTTTCGTTTTCACTTCGTGTTGCTTCATTAGTTGTTCTCCTTCAGATGTTGGGTGATCTACCTGTTTTTGCATTTCTTTTGCCATATTAATAGCCAATGGTGCGGGAACTTTGAAGAATGAGAAATTGGTAGGGTTCTTCAACTGACTAAAGAAATTGGAGAAGAAGTTGGAAAATAAATCACCCTGCTTATCCACCTTCATAAACTGGTTCTGGTTCTTCTTTGTAGGGTCAACGGTTTCCATCTTGCCATTTTCATCGATTCCCTTTACAGCCTGAATTTTCTTTTTCTCTTTATCCAGCACCAGTAATATCTCGGATAATTGTTCGGGAGATTGCGGTTTATCTAAAGTTTGTTCGCTCATAATTTGAAATATTTAAGTTCGATATCGAAAGTAAAAGAACCTTCCACTGTTTTGCACTAAATGTCATTTATTGGCACTATTTGTCGCCCGTTGGCTTTTACTTTGGGCATGGAAGCGGTAAAACTTTCTCTGATGAACTGATGCACATCTGAGAGCTTATAATAAATTTTCCCACTAATTGTATAATAGGGCAACTTGCCGGAAGAGCGGTAACGCTGCAGGGATCGTGTACTTATCTTCAGCATCTGCAAAATATCCTGATTATCCAGCAGTTCTTCTCCATCAATAATAGTACGTTGATTTTTAGCCCCGCTTACCAATTCCATAAGGATGTCAAACCTCTCGATTATTCGCTCCATCCAAGCCATAAATTCTATTCTGTCAACATTCATAATCAATATTTTAGGTTCAATACGCAGTATGCAGCAATTCTTCCAGATAGAGATACTGTTTAATATGCTTTTACAAAATTCAGTAGCTTTTGTTATATTTTATCCCAATGGCTATCGTAGTACTGAAAAATTTTAACATTTAAAATTCTTAAAGCCTTGATTTTACTGGAAAATAATTCTCTAAAAAATGAAAAATCATTATTCTATTTAAAACATTCTCTTTTTAGGACTCAATTATTTGAGTGATTATGTCATAAAAAATGAGTGAACTACAAATCCCCTCCTAGATCGATACTGGTTAGTCTCTTTCCACAAAATTTAGCGGCAATTATTGGATTTTATCCCAATGCTTTTCGTAGTACAAAAAAAATTAATATTTAAAATCTGTAAAAACCTTAATTTTATGGGGAATTATTCTTTGACTGATTCTAGGCATAAAAAAAGCAGTAAATCCTTTTAAATTTGGATTTACTGCTTGTGTACTTTGGTTGTTACTATTTTACTCTTGGTCTTCTCTGGACATTTTTTGCTGTAGGTTTAGCGTTAATTCTTCCAGAAATTTTGTCTTACTGCTTTTACGAGCCTTGATTTCGCTATAGGTTTTATAGATGTTATCTAGTTTGATGTTGAAAAAATCTTCAAAGGATGCTGTTATCGTATTAATATCTGCTGCACCATGATTGATTGTCCCATTAGAAAACAAGGCATAAATCAATTCTGTTAAAGCTGTTTTTGGTCCAGTCCATACCAATACTTTGTGTTTTTTTTCTTCAAAAATTTCGGAGTCATCCACTTTAAGCCTTTTTAGAGCTTGTCTAATGTAATGAATGAATCGGTACATCGCTTTTACTTTTGCCCAAAGCATGTCTTGCGATGTTGAGAATTCCGGAAATTGATAATAATCAGTCATAGGTGTGAAAGGAAAATTATCCCGATGATTTCTTGTAAAGAATTGGTGGTCTAAGTAACAGTATCCTTGTTCCATATAATGTACAAAATCGGCATTTCTATAAAAAAACTTATTGATTTTTCGCAATTCTTTTTGGAAGAATTCGACTTTATAGGAGTTACCCGCCTTTGGCATTCTTAGTTCGCAGGAACGTACTTCGGTAAAATAAATCAATAAACTCATTGGAACGGGTTTGATATTTTTGAAAAAATCAATCTCCTCCGGAACAGTGTTAAAATCATTTTTATCCACTATCTCTTTTAAGTTCGTTAATGTTTTATTACACAATACAATTCCATTGCAAGCCTTATTTTGCATAGTTTCATTTGCTTCTAAAATTTCATTGCAAACAGCATTAAATGATTCAATAGCTTTTTCAAACATCTTTTTTAATATTAGTTGTCAATATGCTTTCGTCATTTTGCAATTGATTTGTAATCATTTTGCAAAGTATTCATCAGTTCCATTGCATAATTGTCTCTTGCCTGAACATAGGCTACTTTTGGAATTATCGTAGCTCCTAATTTTCTTTTTTCAAAAGAAGCTGACACACCAAAGTCTATTTTTTGGAACTGCAACTCATTAGCTCTTTTTATAGTTTGAAACAATAATTGCCTGTAGAGCTGGTATTCTTTTGCCCATTTATAATCCATCCCTATTAATTCCGGAACATAAGTGTGATTGTTATTTTTGTAGCAAAACATAATTCCTACGAATGGGTTTTCCATTTCTGTTTTCAATGTTAATACTATGAACTCCCAATTCAGACTTTCATTCATGTTTTCAAAAATCTCTTGCGTATATCGAAATGTATTGATCGCGTAATTATTATCTTTTACATTATTGTAGAATTGGTATGCTCTTGATATTTCTGATTTGCTTAGTTTGTCTTTTATTGCAACATCATAGCACTTTTCATAAGGCTCTATCTCTTTATTGAAATGTTTACGGGAACGAGGAGACAATGTTTCTGCAAACTCTTCATTTGTATGCCAACATTGGTTTTCAATCACACAGGATTCCGGCATGTCTATTTTGAAATATCCTTGGTCTACTATTGTTTTGTTGTAGCTATTGTCTTTTTCAAAATCTCTTAAAATTAACATATCTGCATTTAAGGCATTGTATTTTTCTTCTAATTTGTCCAATAGCAGTTTCACCGCTTTTTCTGCTAAAGGATGTTTTTGATTAATGAAACAGTGTTTGCCCTCTGTAAATAGAGAACCCATACCTAATACTTTTGAGGTGAGGTATAAAGGATTGGTTTTTCTTATTTCTTCCAAATGGATGGAGACAGATTCAGTAGCCAGCATATCGTCTTTCCAAAGACCGTATGTAAAAAAGGTCATAAGTATTACGTTACCTTCATTGTCTTTAATGCTGTAATAGTAAAAATCCCATTGGTTGGTTGGATCTAGATGTTGGCTAAATGTATTTTCTAAATAAACCATTCCTTCCCAATCGAAAATATTTTGCTTCCCCATGTATTGATTCCACTCTGATTTTATGATATTCTGAATGGTGTTTTTTTCTTCAATAAAAAGTTCTTGCACCTTTGATTCTGAAATATTTCCCACTATTTTACTGTCCATTCCAAAAGCACGTCTGATTTTGTTTTCGCTGTTATCAGTTTCTTCCAAAGCTTTAGGAAAATGAAACTCCATCGCTTCGGCTAAGGCGGTAATGTCCTGTTGCTGATTGTGACTGGATAACGTTATTCTTATTCCCGTATTCTTAATTGGGACAGCGGGATAAATTCCCAAATTCAGAAAAAACCCTTCATTGAATAATCGTTGAACAAAATTATATGCCGTTGCGGGTGTACCCATTCCCAGAAAGAAAACTGGCGAATCGTTTTTTGAAATTATTGGAAGGTTTCCTAAAGACAACAATTGATTAAAATAGCCAATTTTATCAGCCAAATCTTTTTGTTTCAATTCTATTTCTGGAGACAAATGAATGTCTGCAGATGCAATTGCAGCTGCCACTGATGCAGGTTCTAACTGAGCGGAAAAAGTTAACGGTCCACCAAAATTTTTAATTTTTTCCCGCAGTTTTTGATTCTTACAAAATAATGTTGCCCCACTGGCTCCAAAGGTTTTACTTAGTGTACTCACCACAATGCAATTTTCAGGTAATTCATTAATAGCTTCAAAAATAAAACCAGTTCCATTTTTGCCTTTCCAACTCATTCCATGAACATCATCAAAATAAAGATTAAGCTGAGGATATTTTTGAGCTAAAGCTAATAATTCTGGAATTGGAGCATAGTCACCAAACATTGAATATACTCCATCTGCCATGTACCAGATTTTATTGCATTTGGAGGTTAGCTGTTTGATTTTATCTTCCAGCATATTCAGATTGCTGTGCCTAATCATTTCTACCGGAATTCCCCGCAGTTTTAAAAGCTGGCAGGCATTTTGAACACTCCAATGTACCTGATGATCTATTATTACGGCATCTTCATCCCTAATCAGAGTTGGAATAATTGCTAAATGTCCCAGCGTACTATTCTTGGTAATGATAGGCGGTATACTATACATTTGTTCGATTTTGCTTTCTAATTCATGGTATAGCGGATGTGAAATATATGATTTTGAAAGAGGAAATTGCGTGCCATAATCACGGATGGCTTGAATTGCAGCTTCTTTAAGTCTGCCGTCCTGTTCCAAGCCCAGATATCCTGTTGTGCCGAAATGGAACATTTCTTTTCCTTTAATTTGGATAGTTCTGCCTGTTAAAATTTTATCCTCAGCATATAAATGTAATATGCCTTCTTTCTTTGCGTTCGAAAAAACTTCATCCACAGTATCTATAAAATTATTGTGCTTGATCTTTGCCATTTTTTAGTTGTTTTAATCGTTGTTTAAAAAAAGATTTATAAAAGTCACTATAAAAAATGAAAGTTATTTCATCTACTTCTTTAATACTCCCAAATTGACAAGTCAAATTCCCGAATTAACAACAAATACTACAAAAAGAAACAAATAATCCCAAATAGACAACTGCAATATTAATAAATGTTTATATTTTTGTTAAATTGTAAGACTTTAATTCATAGAACATGATTGCAGCACATGATCTTTATGAAAATGATTTTGCTCGGTTTTGGATAACCGATGGCATACTCTTTTTTGAATATAAACCAAATACTATTATTGATCTTAAGGTAGCCCGGTGTGTTGTAACCGATAGAATTCATTTTCAAAACGAGAGATCTTATCCTATTCTATGTGATATTCGAGGTGTCGTTGCCACTGAGAAAGCTGGAAGAGATCATTTGGCACAATCGGGCTCCATATTGACAAAAACAGTAGCGCTTATTGTACATGAAAAAGTTTCCTTAATTATTAGCACTTTTTATGTAGAGATTAGTAAGCCTTCTGTACCTACTCAAATTTTCATTAAAGAAGATGATGCGTTGGTTTATCTGAAAAGGTTTGTTTAGGATTTAGTTTATTAAAAAAAGAATTAAGAGTTGAATCTTATGAAAAAAGCATACAACGAAGAACGTATTGTAACCATTCATCAAATGCTATTTGAGATGGCACGTGGCAATTTTAACAGTCGCATTCCCTTAAGTTCCAATGATGAAGAATTGGAAACACTTGTTGTTTTAATTAATATGGTTGCGGAAGAAATGAAAGAGTCGATTTTTAATGTCGGCTATGTTAATGCCCATAGAAAACTTCAATTTATAGCTCAAAGTACACTTGTTTTGGACGCCTCTTTTTCTATCAAGAGCTTTACTCCTGAAATTGCTTATTTTTTAGGTTATTCGGAATCTGAATTGATAGACCTGCCTTTGGCGGGCATTATTACTACAGTTACTTTGCAACAACTTCATGATGTACTCGATGCAAATGTTTCATTGCCTACAACTATTGCTTTAGATTTTACACCTAATGAACATTTGCCTGTTTCTGTTTCCTGTACTATTGGAAGGTTAGTTAATAGTTCGGAAATTATATTAAATTTTGTTACTCCTGCCCGTAAAGATTCCTACATACCTTTAGCATACGAAAATGAAAACGAGAAACATAATAAAACTCGAAAGGAAGATGCCCTCTTGATTCAAAAACTTTATGACTATATATTGGCACACCTTGAAGAACCGCTTCCATCGCTAAAAGTGCTTTCATCTGAATTTGGTACTAATGAACATAAATTAAAAGATGGTTTTCGTCATTTTTTTAAGACCAGTATTTACCAGTTTTATAATGATGAGCGTTTGAAAAGAGCTTATTTTATGATTGAACACACTACGATACCTTTGAAAAATATATCGGTGATGAATGGCTTTAATGATTATCCCAATTTTTCAAAATCCTTTAAAAAACGATTTGGTTTTTCTCCATATGAAATAAAGCGAAATGAAACCGGTTCTTCTTCTATACTGGAAGATTAAATTTTAGCTTTTCAAACTTTATCCCTTTTGACCAAGTTTTGCTCCCAATAAGACAAGTGTTTTGGCTTTTGAATTCAGAATTTTGCTTTGTAGAACTAAAATCTATGAAGCTATGAGATTCAATATCAAAATACAGAACTTGTTTTTAGAGTTTACTTGTTTGCTCTATATTATACTTTTTGTCTATGCAGCAGTCAGTAAACTATTGGATTTTGAAAACTTTCAGGCTCAGTTGGGACAGTCTCCCCTTTTAAGCCCCTTTGCAGATTTTGTGTCTATTACAGTAATTGTTCTGGAACTGATTATAGCAGTGCTGCTGAGTGTCCCTAGATTTAGATATTTTGCTTTATTTGCAGCAATTGCCTTGATGAGTATGTTTACTGCTTATATAGTTATCATACTGCACTTCAGTTATTTTATTCCCTGTTCATGCGGTGGTATTTTGGAAAAGTTAGGATGGAAAGAACATCTTATTTTTAATCTGGCATTCCTGTTTTTGGCAATATTCGCCATTTTATTGCGATCCATGAATAACCGCATTCTGATTCGACTATCCTTATTAGTTTTAGGAAGTGTTTTCGTCATTACAGGATTATTTCTTTTCTCGGAAGACATCATGCAAAAGGAAAACCCTTTTATTAGACGCTTTCCACAAGCGACAGCGGCCAAAGTAGGCAGCATTGATTTAAGAAATACATCTTATTATGTTGCTGGTACTAATAAAAATAAAATTTATTTAGCCAATCGTTTGGCTCCGCTTCAAATTCTTGAAATTGATTCCAATCTAAAAAGCAAAAAGAAATACACCATCCAATTGGACCGTGAGAATTTTAATTTTAAGGCAGTCGAGATTCGGATTAACGCTCCATATTTCTATGTAATTGATGGGACGGTTCCTGTCATTTACAGAGGTTTGATTTCCCACTGGAAAGCCAAAGTAATGATGGAAAAACAATTCTATTTTTCAGATATAGTCTTTATCAATGATAATCAGCTGGCTTTTCGAACCCAAAAACCTCCGACAGGAGAAAATATTCTGGGGATTGCCAACAACTATGAGAATCCAAAAATCAAATACAATCCACAGGTGTTGCAAAAACAGATGGAAGGAATTTTTGATACCGATGGTACACTACAATATAGCGCCACATTGCATAAACTGATTTACACTTACTACTATCGCAACCAATATATTATTACAAAGGAAAACCTAACCGTTGAGCATCGTGCCAATACCATTGACACTACTACTAAAGCAAAATTGGAAGTGGTAAAAATAAAACAATCCGGGGACATAAAATTGGCAGCACCACCGTATATGGTTAATCGTCACACAACAGTACGGGGTAACTTACTTTTCGTTAATTCCCTGTTACGAGGCAAATATGAAGAGATTGATGTGTGGAAGTATGCTTCTGTAGTTGACGTTTATGATTTGTCAAAACAGACTTATCTTTTGAGTTTTTACGTGTATGATGAAGAAGCTGGGCGAATGAAAAACTTTTTCGCTGGCGATTCAGCGATGTATATCCTTTCGGGACATTATATGCTCAAATACGGATACGGGAAAAGAATTCAATCCAAAATTTAGACAGTATATGAATATTATTGAAAGATACCGGCCGGTAGCAGGAGTAACGATCGAAAACCTGTAGAAAAGAGTAGATCAAATTCTATTAATTTAAATTTAAATATTATGAAAACAACCATTTTAAGAGCGTTTGTGCTGCCAATTGCAGCATTTGCTCTGGCCAGTGCTGGTGCAGTAAGTACTAACACTTCAGAAGTAAGTAAAGCCGATGTTTTGATTCCGGCTTTTATTCACAACCCTGCTGCGAACGACTGTCAGCCAGTTCCTAATGTGGACTGTGCCCCAGGTTCAGGTCCTGCTTGTCTTAGCGGTGGCTTTACAGCCTACGGTGGAACTAAAACTTCCTGTAACCAACAATTGCACCGAAATCCGTAAAATCGTTTTTTAATGAAAGATAATGCAGTTTTTGACAAAACTGCATTATTTTTTTATGTCTGTTCCTTATTCAGCAGAAGTTTCTTTTAATACTGATTTCAATTCAGGATCTCCTTTCAATAAATAATCAAACCACGCCATCATTCGCTTACTGAGATTCGTTTGGTTGACTCTATTCTCCAGTGAATGATCTTCATCAGGATAAACCAGCATCTGCGTTTGAACTTCCAATTTTCGAAGCGCCAGATAATAAGTAATGCTCTGATTCCAAGGTACAATCCTATCATTTTTTCCTGTCCATAAGAGAAGTGGAGTATTTACGTTTTCAGCATGCATAATTGGAGAATTTCTGATATATGCTTCTTTATCATCGTACAGCGATTTTCCAATTCGGAATTGCTGGTTTTCAAAACGCCACATATCGGACTGAAAATAACCATTCCTGCTAATATTAAAATACATTGATATAATGTCGCTTATACCGGCACCGGAAACAGCGGCTGAGAAAATATTGGTCTGCGATATGATAAAATTGGTTTCATAACCCCCGAAAGAATGTCCATATAGACCTATTTTACGTTTATCCACCAAGCCTTTTTCTACAACAGCATTAACTCCGGCTGTCACACAATCAACAGCCGAATTTCCCGGATTGCCAATCTCGTAAATGATATCGGGCATCAATACAAAATAATCATTTAGTGTATAATTAGTGACATTAAATCCTTCAGGGTTTAAAAAAGAGGGATTAACATAATTATACCTGTTTTTAGACATCATATCGTAAATTTCCACAACCATTGGATATTTTTTTGTCGGATCATAATTAGCAGGATAGAACAGCGCCGCTTTTAGTTTTCGTCCTTTTGTATTGCTGTAATACATCAATTCTGATTTTCCAAAAGAATATTCATTCTGCTGTTTGTTGGACTGAAATAAAATTTTGGAAGCGGTCTGGTTTTTCCGTCTGAATTCCAATCGCGGTGATTGATTAAAAGTTTGAGTCTGGAAGAGATAAGCACTGTTTTTACTCTTGCGGATTTCATCTATTTTACCGGCTTCATATACTAGGGGATGTTCTTTCAATTTATCATTGTAAATAAAATATCCTGTTGACCAATTGTCGGTATTCCTTGCTTCGAGCAGTAAATCCTTTGACAGATCAAAAATGGTGGGGTTCCTTCCATCATAGTTACTCTGTGATCGCCAGTCATATTCAATGGGAGTTATCCTGTAAACTATGTTTTTCTCGTATCCTCTCGTTAATCGCTTGGAAGAAGAACCATCGATAGCCACTAGCCAGATATCATTGGCATCATACAATAAAACATTTTTTTCATCATTGGTCCAGCCCGGATTGCCATAGGCTCCAAATTGGTGGGGAGCATCTGCAGTATTATAGTTATCCCAGTGAGTGGTAACTTTTTGGGTCAGATTGGTATGTTTTTTTGCCAGAGGATCATAAACCCACCAATTGTTTTCCCGGTAATATAGTATTTTGTTGCTGAAGGGATCAAATCCCATCTGGTTGGGGTCAACAGATTGCTTTTTCAGTATCAGCTCCTTGGAACCATCCTTTAGATTGGTTAAATAAAAATCCGCTTCTTCATAATATTTCGATTGCAGGCCATAGGAAAACTTATTGTATAAAACAGCATACTGCTGTTGTCCGCTCAGCATGATTGACGGTAGCTCGTCATCGCTGATCTGTAAACATAAACCCGTTTCAGGATACCAGAGAGCTACTTTGGGAATATCGCCCTCAGTCTGCTGCCGTTGTCTGTCTGCATAAAGCCATTTGTCGTTGCCGTGCCAAATTTCAAGCACATCCGGCTTTTCTAAATTAGGATCCTTTTTTTTGGCTAACATAAAAAATACTTTTTTTCCATCGTCGGAAATGGCATATGTGGTCCTTTTAAAAACTTCCATATTCTTTGAATCCGCTTTAGAGGCATAATCCAGTGAGAAGAGCTTTTTATCAGCAATTCTATAATAATTCACGGTAACTTCCTTAGTAGCTGAATCTGTCTCCCGTAAAAAAGCCACCGATTTAGAGTCCTTAGCCCACATCAAGTTAAAAAAGTGACTGCCGTTTGCTTTTGAAACAGCAGTATGTGAATAGAGGGTAAAATGAATAATCCCTATCTCGCTATAATCCTTTTGACTCGAAGCATACACAATCGCATCCTTATCTGCATTTAACACATATTCAGAGATACCGTCAATACTGTCAATCACCTTACCATTTGGGTTGCGGATCTGCATCAGGCATTTTTCACCGTAACCTTTATTCAGGGTGATTATATATTGGCCATCCTTTGCCAGCTCATACCGCTTAACATTGTCATAAACCGCAATTTGGCCTGTGGGCAGCTCCATTACTTTTAGTTTTGAATCGGGAGCTAGAAAAGCAAAGAGTTGTTCCCCTCCAAAACGACCGTCATTTCCTTTTGGGAAAACATAGCTTTTATTTTTAGCGATGTTCTGCACAAATAAAGTATCACTGTGGTTTTCGCAACGCATCGCATAACTTGCCCATTTCCCTTGGTCAGAAATGGCTTTTACTTCTAGTGTTCCCCATCTCTGGTAATCGTTCTCGGTTAATGCCTTCTTTTGTTGTACCTGCCCCATACAGGGACAGGACAGTAACAAAAGAAGTGTAGCCAATACTAAACTCAAAATTTCGAAGTCAATTTTTTTTCTTATTATTAGTATTGCTTTCATAATGATTTTAATATCCCGGGTTTTGTGGATTAAGATTTGGATTGGAATTCAATTCAAGAGCAGGTAATGGCCACAAACTATCAGTAGTATTCCATCCCGGTTTGGATACAGATAGTATTTCGTCTAGTTTTCCAGTTCGTTTTAAATCAAAAAAACGTTGCCCAAATTCAGTAAACAATTCAAAACGCCTCTGATTAAGAATATCGGTTTTAATATCCTCGGCTGTCACAGCATTTGTAGGGTTAAGTCCTGCCGTTGTTCTAATCCGATTTAGATCCTCCTTCGCCCCAATCAGATCTCCCTGATAAACTCTGGCCTCGGCTCGAATCAAATATAGTTCCGCTAAACGAAACACTATGGAATATTCCACTGAACTCGGGGTCGTCGATTGTTGTTTATATTTAGAGGCATGGTACCACGTGGAGACTCCATCAGTTACTTCGGTTGTCCAATGCGTTTTTCTCTGATCACCCTGCTCAAAAGCATTTACAAACTCCAGTTTAAGTCCCACGACCGGTGGTGGACCAGAAGTAAAAATGTACAGACTACCCTCTGCAGTATTACTGTCGGAGGTGTTAGGCATAAATTGCCAGATTGTAGTACTGCTTCCTTTTAGAAAGATTTTATCCAAATCCGTTTCCCAGATATACAGTGGATTATTAATCACAGAAGAGGCGGCATTGGATGCTTCAGGATACATTCCCATATACAAATAAACCCGTGCCAAAAGTGCTGTAGCAGTACTTCGGTTAGGAAGAATGCGCTCAGGCGAAACATAATCCTCTGACAGTAATCCAACAGCTTTGTTCAAGTCCATTACAATCAGGCTGTAGATTTTATCTGCTGGCATTCTGGACACTTTGCTGTTCTGCGAATAATCCGTTGTGGTGATATAAGGAATATCGCCATAAAGATTCAACAGGTAAAAATGAAGCAATGCCCTCACAAAGATAGCTTCCCCTTGCAACTGTTTTTTATTGGCTTCGGCAATGGATATGGAATTATCCAATCCTTCAAGAACTGCATTGGCGCTATAAATCTGGCTGTAACTCTTGTTCCAGATATCGTTTACACCTAGTTCACCAGGAAATAGCGAATTGGTATAAAAATTGCTTACGTCATATGCGTAGTAGTAGTCAAATTCATCGGCGTAGAGGCCAAGATTACAGGAAACACCATTTGAATTTCCATTTAACAAGCCACCATCTCTCATTTTGGCATACAAACCCGCCATTGCGGCATTAGCAGTTCCTGCATCTTCGAACACGGTTTTGGCTGTCAATTGTGAAGCAGGAAGATCCACTTCCACAAAGCTGTCGCAGCCAGCTAGTGTTAGACATACCGCTATAAGGAAACAACTATTAGCAGTCAATTCTTTAGCACTTTTATGAAGTAGCTTTTTAAAAATAATAAGTATATATATCATGGCTGTATGTATTAAGGTTAAAAAGTAAGCTGTACGCCAGCCGTGATTATTCTTAACGGAGGCAGGTAGGCAGTATATTTAAATTCGGGATCACCGCCTTTGTAGGGCGTGAACGTCAATATGTTTTGTCCCAGCAGTGACAGTTTGCAGTGGACACCTTTGATAGCCTGCAACGGCAGATCATAGCTTACCGCAATATTTTTTAACCGTATGAACGACACATCTACAATAGAGGCATTGCTGTCCAGATAGTTGTAATAGGCATTTACGGCATCCCCATTTTCACCCGATGTATTCATCTGAAAGGGAACCTGATCCCCTGCTTGCTGCCATGCATTGGCCATGTCCGAATGCTGATTAAAGAAACTTCCTCCAGGAACGCTGGGATTGTAGTCGTAATTCTGCTGTTTTACAAACTGGAACAGAAAATCCAAGTGCCAGTTTTTATATTGAAACTGATTTTCCAAACCTCCAAAGTATTCTGGAGTGAGATCCACAATGGTCTTTTTATCTCCCAAGGAGGTAATCTTTCCGTCGTTATCGACATCTTCCACTTCATAGAGTCCTGTTTGTGTATTAACACCGTTGAACTGATATGTCTTTACAATGCTTGTAGATTCTCCGATAACATAGCGATTAGAATAAGTAGATCCTTCGAGTCCCGGAAAAGAAAGCAGTTTATTATTGGAAGCGGAAATATTAAAGTTAGTTGTCCATTTAAAATTGGCATTTTCAAAGTTTACGGTTCTAAATGTAAATTCCAGACCCATATTTTGGACGGTCGCGTTTAAATTGGCATTAATAGAACTGAATCCAGTGGTTCCAGGCAAAGGAATTCCCACCAGCTGATTGGACGATCGATTTCGATACCAAGCCAGCGTAAAGAATATACGATCACTTAGAAGCCCCATTTCCAATGCAGCTTCCAATTTTTTATTGATTTCCCAACTAAAATCCGGATTGTAGAGTCGTGTGGGATCCAAACCTATTGCGCCATTATAATTCAGACCTGAAGAAGTATAGGTATCCAAATACTGATAATCCCCTATTTGATCACTGCCTGAACTGCCATAACTCGCTCTAAGCTTTCCAAAACTAAAAACGGTGTTTTCCTTGAGGAAATTTTCTTTCGAGAACAGCCATGCGGCTCCCACAGCTCCAAAAGTGGCAAACTGCTTACCTGGACCAAATCGGCTGGAGCCGTCCCTTCTTCCTGTTATGTTCACAATGTATTTTTGATCCCAATTGTAATTGAGCCGCCCAAAAAAGGCTTGGTATTTATACAGAGTTTCATCGCTTACATAAATGGATTTTTGCGTGGCAGAAGCTATATCTGTAATCTGGCTGTTGCTGGCAAAACCATATCCGAACTGGTACAGCCTTGAAGAAGTTTGCTGTTGCGCGGTACCCCCCACCAGTATGTCAATTTTACTGATTCCAAAATCATGGTTCCAGCGAAGTTGTGGTTCCACAATCCATGATTTTCTTTGAGTATTGTTGGAAAACATCGATGAGCGGTTACTTCCCAATCCATAGGCAGGATCATACATCGTTGAAGGCAATAGCCGCAGTTCAATATTCTTTAAATCCGTTAAGCCTAAGTTAGCCTTGAGTTCCCAACTGGGGGATATTTGATAACTAAGTACGGTATTGGCAAGAAGATCATTTATTTTTGCAGTGGTGATGGCTCGAAGTGCTGCCAATGGATTTCTAAAGGTACTGTTTTCAAAATTCAGGTTACCGTCGGCATCATATAAAGCGGGGGCATTTGGAGCCAGATTTCGTGCAGTGCGGCTGATATCGGTTTCAGGCTGTACATTGTCTTGGGCGGTATAGCCTGTTGAAAAAGTGAGTTTAAACTTTTTATCTTCACTCCTATGGTTCATGCTAAAATGGACAGCCGCTTTATCGTACTCAAAATCTCCCGGGAGTACCGTTGTTTCAGTGTGATAGGTACCACTCAACAAGTATTGGGTTAAATCAGAACCGCCCGATACAGACGCCTGCATATTGGTAATTACCGCAGTTCCGCCCAAAAGTTCTTTCTGCCAATCGGTATAGCGGTTTTGATCCCATGTCCCGTTGATGTCATACGCCCAATCGGGATATGTAGTAACACCATCATTGGCAAAACCCTGTCTTCTCATTTCCAGATACTGCTGGGTATCCATCAGGTCTATCATTTTTGTGACTTTTCCAATTCCAGAGGATGCAGAAACTGTTACATTAGTTTTCCCTGCCTTGCCTTTTTTGGTGGTAATCAGTACGACGCCATTGGCACCGCGTGAACCGTAAATAGCAGTCGCATCGGCATCTTTTAGAACTTCTATGCTCTCAATATCGTTGGGATTAATACTGTTTAACGGACTGGTGGGTGTAGGTATTCCACTAGTAGTATTGCTGTATCCGATGACTTCCGACGAATATGGCACGCCATCAATAATATACAGTGGGTCATTGCCTTCTTCACGAAGGCTGTTGAGTCCTCGTATCTTTATTTGAAACCCACCGCCGGGAGTTCCTGTGTCTTGCGTGATATCTACTCCCGCCATACGCCCCTGCATCGTGGCCAATACATTGGTAACAGGTTGTTTCTCGATGTCTTTGGTAGTTATTTTGGAAATGCTACCAGTACGTTCACTGTTCTTTACAGAATAGTATCCCGCATTGATCTTGACCTCCTGAAGTTTGGTCGTGTTTTCCTGTAAGCTGATGTTGATTGTGGTGCGCCCTTGCACGGAAACCTGTTGCGTTCTGTATCCTATATACGAAAAAACTAAAATGTCTTCTGGTGAGGCAGAAAGGGTGTAATGACCATTATAATCTGTTACAGTGGCAATTGATTTCCCTTTTACCATAATGCTAACACCAGCTAAGGGATTGTTTCCATCGGTGACAGTTCCTTGAATTTTAAACTGTTGAGTAGTTATAAGATTATGCCGTAATGAATTGTTGGCTTGTATAGGGGAAAAAGACAGGATGGTACCCATTAAAAATAGGAAACAAAAAGCCTTTCCACCCATAGAAAATGAAAAATTATTCATAATATTGGGTTGGTTAAGTGAAACGTTAGTTAATTTAGCTACGGTCCTCTAGTCTAGTTTTGCCGACGAGTTAGAGGGCCATTTTTTTGTAATGCCACTAAGGCACAAAGTTTTTTTTGTGTTTTTTAAATCATTGGCAATTTTTTAAAAGGTTCTTAAACAGGAAAGCCAACTGCCGTTGCCTGTTGCAGCCAGACGGTGGCAGTGTCTTTCCAAACTAATTCAGTTAGATAATGTTATGCGATGCTTAAAAAAGAAAGCGTTGCCAAGAATTAAAGTTGAGTTTTACCTAAAAAATATAGGCATAAAAAAAGGCATGGAACTCAGCTTACTGCATCAGAGGTACTGGTATACCGAGCAACAATAAGTGAGCCCACGCCATGGGACGTGAGCATCATACTTATTACCTCGTTGCTAAAATTACCAGTTTTCTGATACGAGATTCTAAGCGAATGCTTCAAATATTTTAATATGAAGAATCGCAAATATAAAAATTCAATGTCAAATATAATAATAAAAATTAATGTAGCAATATATTACCACATTTTTATTGTTGATTTTAAACAAATTGCAGAAAAAAAATATGCTTGATGATGCAAAAAAAGATTTTCTAGTTAAATTTGGTACAGAAGTAAATAAGTTACGAAAATCTAGAGGATTAAGTTATCGAAAATTAGCAACTCTTTGCGAGACATGTGATCACAGCTATATAAGTAAAATTGAAAAAGGAGAAGCAAATATAACTTTAGAAACAATTTTAGAATTACTAATTGCATTAAATGCAAATCCTAAGGATTTGTTTGATTTTACATTATAAAACAATTTAAAGACAACAGAAACAAGTTTGATCAATACCACTACAAAAAGATGCTGCACAGCATCTTTTTGTTTTTATAATGATGACTTGTCTATTCAGGATTAAATGTTGTCAATAACGGCGTAACGTACTTTGCGATGAAATGTAGCTCTTTATGCTTTCTATACTTGAAGCATGGGATGGTATGAAATAATAGGGATTGTTGTGTTGTGGTTTGTAGGGCTTTATCCCGGAATGAAGAACAAGAAGTTCCGCAAAATTTATCATCATATTGATAGTAGGAAGGATAGACGAAAGAGATAGTGAAACGCCATATGGCGTTTTTTTTTGTTTTATGCTGATGTGGGCTATTTGCCAATTGGATATTGAAATAAAAAGTCCTTTTGATAATTTATAAGGATAAATCTATACATTTGAGAATAAATAAACACTGACGTTTGTCAGACATAGCCTTCAATATAGGAGTGATATGTCGGACGTTGTTAGACATATATACAAATTACCTGCAATTTTAATGGAAGTATTCACTCAAAATATCGAACAAGTAATTTTAGAGCACTTTGATAAAGCGAAGAAGTCAATTATTATTGTTGTTGCTTGGTTTACAAATCCAAAAATAATTGCAAAAATAATTGAATTAAAGAAATTTAAAAATTTAGACATTCAAATTTTAGTAGATAATAACGAAGTCAATCAAAAGTATTTTTTTGATTTACATTCATCAGATTTGAAGAATAGCGGAGTTGAGATAAAAAGTCAGTATATCTCAAAATTTAATCATAATAAATTCGCGATTATCGATAATGAAGTTTTAATTACGGGTTCTTATAATTATACTAATAAAGCAAATAAAAACTTCGAAAATATCATTATTGAAATTGATTCTCGGATTGCAAATTTTTATTACAGAATTTTTAATTTTTTTACAAATGAAAATTATATCGATCCAAATATTGAAATTCTGTTTGAAAACTTTGACTTCTCGAATAAACTGATTTCAACTTATTATCCATTTTCTTCAAAACTATTTTTGAAGTTAAAACCAAAAATAAATTTAGGCTTTTGCTTTACACATGAAAATGGTTTGTACAACGAAATAAGTTATGAACCTGGATTAATTTTTAATCCAAAATTTAGATTTCATAAAGAGTTATTAAATGCTATAAATAATAAGTATAGTTTGGAATATTTTAATTCCAATTTATCACAAGAGTTCGATTTACCTATTACTAAAGAACTTATTAGGGATTTTAGAATAAGCGAAAGTCAGAACTTCAATTATCAGATTGTGCAAGAAATTGCAAATTTGGATAACACAAAAATTGATTACGAAGATTTTGGTAATCTAATAGAAAGTAATGAAGTTGCACTAACAGAATATTATACCAGAAAATTTAAAACAATTTATACAACTCAAGAATTGCGAAATATATTAAAAAAAGATATTGATATCATAATTGAGGATTATATTTGGATAAATAATTTTGCGCCTTTTTTGAAAGAAGCTATCATAGAAAATATCTACAAAAACTGCAGGTAATAGTTACTACAACGGATTTGGGCAATTGGCTTAATGGAAAAATGGTTTTGTATTTGGGATGATTTGGCAAATCCGAATAAAGGGCTTAATTTAATACCAAACCATCTGATTACCAAAACATTATCTGTAATAAACTCAAAAGTCGTAGAAAAAGAACCAAAAATAATCTAAAATGAAAATTCCGAATAGTATTATTCCACTTGCATATGAAGTCTCAAAAGAATTTTATGAAGGCAAAATTTCATTAAAAGATGCAACAGCAAAACTTATTAAAGATAAAAGTATAAACGAAAATTCTGCTCGTGATTATTTTTATAATTTCAAGTATTTATTGGAAGGCAAAAAGTTTACAAGAACTTTAAATGCTGACACTATAGAATATTTTTTTACTCATATTTTTGAAGATTATGGCGAAAAATATATTCTGAATTGTTTGATAGCTTTGAGAGAACATATTGAATATTTTGAAGCACAAAACAATACAACAATGCACAAAATGCGTTTAATTCTCAAAAAATTTGCTGACAGAATAGTTGAACCAATTTTAGTAACAAACATTGACCAACTATATCAAAATATAGAAACTGTTGAGTATAGTTTAACAGAAGGAACAGAAGAAGAAAGAATTGAAAGTGCAAAATTGATAAAGCGTGGGACTTGTTTTGTTGCTTATCAAATAGAAAATGAAATAAGATTTGCGCCAAGCAGATTTTTAGGTTATCAAAATAATCGAATATTCAAGTTCACGTCGACAGATATTGATGGAAGAGACACTAATAAGGCAATAAATTCCATTTTAAATTCAAAGCCTATAATTGATAATAATCTTGAGAAAAAGTATATAGAATATTGTGAAAAAATTGGAATAAAACCTCAATTAAAAGGAGGTGCTTATGCAGTTACTAGAAAATATTGGACAATCAATATCAAAACTGAATTCAATAGTAATAATGATTTATCAGGTGAATTTCCAGAAGGAAAAATAGTAGAAAGAACACATAAAGCAAGAGAAAGAAATTCAAAAGTTGTAGAAATCGCAAAAATGAATTTCAAAAATAAGCACGGAAAACTATTTTGCCAAGTTTGCAATTTTGACTTTGAAGATAATTATGGTGCTATTGGGAAGGATTTTATCGAAGGACATCATACAATTGCGGTAAGTGAAATGCCAGCAGATTACAAAACAAAACCAGAAGAAATTGCAATGCTTTGTGGTAATTGTCATCGAATGGTTCATAAAAAAAGACCTTGGTTGACAATGGAAGAATTAACAAAAGTTTTAAAAATAAAAACATAATAAGAATAAGTACTACAGCTAACATAGATGCTACAACGGAATCGGGTAATTGGCTTAATGGAAAGTTGGTTTTATATTTGGGATGATTTGGCAAATCCGAAGAATGAACTTAATTTAGTCCCAAACCCACTGTCGTGTTATAACGTTAATGGATATAATCAATCACAATCAACAAAATTATAAGTGCCAAATCTTTTTAATCCTAATAAATTCAGCATGTTTACTTTTTTCAAAGAAGTAAAATCTAAAAATGAGGATTTTATTAAACATATAACTAATTTGGAAATTCCAATCGGTATTTCATTATTTTATTCAAATTTAGATGAAGATGTTATTTATCTTAAAATGGCAACAGATGATGATGAAAATGATATTTATGGTGCTATGAAATTGAATCATATTTTCGCAATAAACACATCATATTATTCCATTGAAAAGGTTGCTACGACCGAGAAACACAGAAAAAAGGGAATCGCTACAATTTTATACAAATTCATAGTTGAATTAGGCTTGAGCTTTATGACGGACTCCACTCATACAACCTTTGGTTCAAAAGATTTATGGCAAAAATTTCCAGAATATTTTCCTGATAAAAACATTTACATTTTAAATATAAAAACACGATATAAGAGAAAATACACAACGCAACAAGAACATACAATTTGGGGAAAACAAAGTGATGAAGACTTTGATTTTTTGGAAAAAGAAGACAAAATTTATCTACTTGAAGAACTTTATTTATCAGAAACAATAACTAAAAAACAAAAAGATTATTTTATTGAAAATATAGAATTTCTGAGTGATAAAAGTGATGTAAGACTTGTAATAGAATAGAAAATAAAGGCACTAACAGGCTACAACGGATTTGGGCAATTGGCTTAATGGGAAGTTGGTTTTGTACTTGAAAATAGCGTTTAACCGAAAGTTTAGGCTTTCGTAATCTATCATATTATGGAGTGTAGCTGGCAAAGAAATCTGTGCTGAACAAAATCGATTACAAGTCCTACTCATGCGACTTGATCTCTTTTATCATTCGTTCAATTTCTACCTGTTGCTGTTTCATTTTTTCATCATACGCCTTTTGTCTTCTTTCGGACTTGACTTGAAGCTGATACAGTTCTTTGTCTATCTCAAGACGTTTTTTTTCTACAATTAAAATCTCATATCGATTATAAACTAAAAGACCCAATAAAAATATAATACTGAAGTAATAAAAACGATGTTCTGATAAGATGTGTTTTAGTATTTCAATTATTCTTGATAGCATATTACAAGATTTAAAGTATTCTTTTGAGCTAAGTTTAAAACAAAGATAAATATACTACAAATAATAAAAAGATCATTCCTGACAAATATTCTTTTTAGATTACTTTTAAAATATATGTTTACTAAGTAAGGATATAAACAGCCTCTTGATTCATCCTGCAAAAGCAGAAAATGTTTAACAATTTGAAGTAATAAGTACTGACTTTGAATGCCTAACAACGACCTAAAGCACCACTTTTAAGCAACAAATAAGATTCCGATCTAACTTAGACTATTTAATAATAAAGAATAGGAGGCGGAAGATGAACGACAATATAACTAAAGATGATTTAAGACAATTTGGTCTATTGCTGGTGGAGCAGTTCAAACAAATTATAGAAAACAATCAAAAAAAAGAAAATAACGACTTAAATCCAGAATGGCTTAAAAGCCGTGTTGTCAGAAAACTGATGGACATGTCTGCTGCATCATTACAGAATCTCCGGATAACGGGAAAAGTGCGCTTCAAAAGAGTTTTAGGATCTTATTATTACAACAAATCAGATTTAATGAATCTGTTCAACGATGCAAAATAATATGAGACTGAAAAAGCTTTATAAGTATCTTTCAATTTTGGAAGAGGATCACAGACTAAATGTTTGGCACTTTGCACTTTTGAGTGCAATTCTTTGTCTCGCTTATAAACAAGGACACACAAGCATCATTAAAGTGAGCCGTAGTAAAATAATGTCGCTTTCACATGTTAGTACGTTACCAACCTATCATAAATACTTTAAGGAATTGCAGCAAATGGGCTATATCAATTACCGACCATCCTACCATCCCGGGTATCGAAGCGAAGTGGAAATAACAATAAAACCTCACAAGCAGTAAGTTTTTTTTCTGAATTGATATGAAATCAAAATTTCTATATCATAAATCATAGCATATTGCAAATCTTTGCCGTCTGAGAGCCTATAACCAGAATTTCTTTGGCATTAATCAAACCTAAAATTATAATACGTATATAAATATTCTTCATGATTTAAATTTACTAATTATAGCACTATCGATTTTACTAATTAAAGCACATTGGTATTTACTAATTTTATCACGTTTATGTTTACTAATTTTAGTACATTTGCATATACTAATTTTATCACGTATCCACACATGCAAATTTCTAAGAAAATTATAGTATGGTTACCAATAATATAATTAAAAATGGCAACACCAAAAGAAAGATTTATAGAAGCACTTACTTTTCTTAAAGACCTACAAGAGAAGAACATTGTGGGGATACATACCGATGATATCCCTAATGCAAAATATCGACAGCTATTGGTAAAAAACGGCTTTATTCGAGAGGTCTCCAAAGGCTGGTACATTGCAACAGACCCAAGTGAAAAAGAAGGGGAAACAACTGCTTGGTTTAGTTCATACTGGGACTTTATTTCTCAATTTCTTAATAAAAAATACGGGGAGAACTGGTGTATATCTGCTGATCAATCACTGCTTATGCATTCTGGAAACTGGTCAGTGCCACAGCAATTAATTGTACGCTCCCCCGAAGGAAACAACAAACCAACCCCATTGCCATACAATACATCCCTTTTCAATCTAAAGACTAATATAGCATCACCTGATCAAATTGAGACACAAAGAGGCATTAAAATATACAAGCTGCAGAGCTCTCTTATCTATAGCAGCTCTTCTTTGTATACTCACAATGCAATTGATGCCCGTACGACACTTTCAATGATCAGGGATGCCTCTGAGTTATTGCCAATATTACTGGAGAATGGACATACCACACTCGCTGGACGTTTAGCCGGCGCATTTCGCAATATACATCGTGATAGAATAGCAGATCAAATCATTGAAACATTCAAGGCAGCAGATTACGATATTCGCGAAGAAGACCCATTTAACAATCAGCTTGATATCAAATTATCTCCGCGCGAACGATCGCCATATGCAAACCGCATTCGCTTAATGTGGATGCAGATGCGCGAAGATATTATAAATATCTTTCCAGCCCAGCCCGGACTACCCAAAGACACTAATTCATATCTTAAAGAAATTGATGATATTTTTATTACTGATGCTTACCATTCATTATCAATTGAACGCTATCGTGTAACACCGGAATTAATTGCCAAAGTGAGCAGTGGCAGATGGAATGCAAAAGAAAATGAGGAAGATCGAAAACAAAGGGATGCGATGGCCGCTAGAGGTTATTATCAAGCATTTACACAAGTTAAAGAGACAATTAAAGAAATCTTAAAGGGAGCAAACCCTGGCTCCGAAGTAGACAAAGATCATTCCAAATGGTACAGAGAACTATTTGATCCAAGTGTAGCTGCCGGTATCTTAAAAGCCTCCGATCTGGCAGGATATCGAAATCATCAGGTCTATATTGGCAACTCTAAACACACACCGCTTAACGTTGAGGCTATGCGTGATACTATGCCAATACTTTTTGAACTGCTTGAACAAGAAAGTGAGGCCTCGGTACGTGCTGTTTTAGGGCATTTCATATTTGTATTTATTCATCCCTATATGGATGGAAATGGACGAATGGGACGTTTTCTTTTAAATGCTATGCTCGCATCCGGTGGATATCCATGGACAGTAATACCTGTTGAAAAAAGGGATGAATATATGCAGGCATTGGAAAAAGCCAGTGTAGATCAGAATATTATTCCATTTGCAGCATTCCTTGGATATCTGGTAAATGAAACACTAAAAGGAAAAGCAGTAGCTGCATTACCCCCTTCCATATAAAAAATCTAAAACCGACCAATTCATTTGTCGTGATTTTATTAGTAAAACAAAATTGACATGTAATCAAAATTTCTATATCATAAATCATAGTAAATTACAAAACTTTGCCGTCTGAGAACTTATATCCAGAATTTGTTCGGCAGTAGACAGAACACTTTGAACACTACAGACAGAAGCAGCAAATATGATTTGAGTTCACTAATCACTTGCCAATAGTCTATAGTTGCTAAATAATGTTTACTTTTGTAGTAATCATTGAATTATGTCGTTCTTTTAAAGTCAATCAGTTTCATGCAGGAAAGTTTAAAATTCTAAGATTTCAAGGAGTTTTTAAACTTATGGCAAAATCGTGGCAAACCAGATTTTTACAAAGTAAAATATAGGTATTAATGCGGGTTTTTGAGCTTAGGTTCGATTCCCGGCGATTCCACAAATTCATTTTAAAATGAAATCAAAAGCCTGTAAATCTTAGGATTTACAGGCTTTTTTGTTTTTACTGCTCAAAAGAATCAATAGGAATAAATCTAAAACCTGAGAAAAAGGGAGAATGTAATTTGTATTTCTATTTGAACTGCCTGCTGAACAGGTATTGTTATACTATAAATGTGTGACAGACTTTTTAATTCTGGGATTCCTACCCGATTATACAGCGCAAAACATGCTCCAACTGAAGGCCTGAATACGAACAAAATTCCTCTATCGAAATTAACTGATGCGGTTCTTTGTTCAAGCTGTCTTTAATTTTGTTTAAATACAACCTTGCCTGTCTGTATGTTTTACCAGTAATACGCTGTATATCTTTGGGATAAATACATACCCTGATATTTGATGCTATCACACTGCTACTTTTAATACATTATCCAAGGAGATAAAGTACAGTTAAACGGAAAAGGAGATACAGCAGTTGTACAATGGACAAATTTAGGAGTCCATAAAGGAGCTGTTTTGAAAATAAAAACAGAAACAGGCAAACAGATTATTGCAAGCAATAATCATGTGTTTTTTACCGAAAATGAAACGAAACAAGCCATTGATCTTAAAGCAGGAGAAAGTATTAAAACCATTGCTGCTACTGAAAAAATCACCTCTATAGAACAATCCAACTATGATGGCTTAATGTGTAATTTGGCTACAGTAAAATTTCAGGATTCACAAACATTGAATCAGGAAATAGGCACTTTTTGTGCCAACGGAATTTTAGTTGGAGACATCAACGCTCAAAGAGTAATTAAAAAGTTAAACCTAAACGATATCGATTGGGTGAAAAAACAAGTTCCTCATCATTTACATGCAGACGTTGAGACTTTTTTTGGAGAGAAGGAGAAAAAGTAAATGAAAACCTGCCCATAACAGCAAGGGTTTAGTTGCGTGCGCAACACGAACAATGAAACCCGTGTTGAACGTAACTGCTGAGATTCCGTAACTATGGATTTTTCGATCAAATATTTTTAAGATTAAAGAGGATTTTGGATCCTCTTTTTTTTGTTATTTGTAAAGCATTATCGGTTCCGTATTAAAACTTGTCAATTCAGAAGTATTAGAATTCTAGAAGTATTATTACTGGAATTGCAATTTTATCTTTGAGGGATGGAATGAAACCTCACCCCCAACCCCTCTCCAAAAGAGAGGGGAGCTATCCGAATATATATTATGAATAGGGGTTATAATGGGAGCTGGAGGAAAAGGAAATGAGGAGATGCTGAGATGGTGTCTTTTTTTATTTTATTGTGAATGCTTGTTATTTCGGGATAGAAGTTGAAAAAATAAGGTTTAATCTTAAACTAATACCTTTCAAAAGATGCTTTGTAGCATCTTTTTTTTGTTTTGTGACAAATACTTTTCAAATTGGGTGTATAAGTTGTTAATTCGGGAGTATTAAAATTCAGGATACTTTATTACTGGAATTGTCATTTTTATCTTTGAGAGGTGGAATGGTATGAAATAGTAGGGATTTTTATAGTATGGTTTTTGGGAGTTGAAGGAAATGATAAAGGAGAAATTAATAAACATTGGAAACAATAAACTTTAAATACAAACATTATGAAAAAAATTACTTACACTATTTTATTTCTTCCGTTTCTTTTTGGTTGCAAAGCTCATCATGAAATATTTGAAAAAGGACAGACCTACGAAAACTTTAGGGGTTTTATTCCTGTAGACCCAATTGAGTATGACGATAAAGTACAAATTACGGATAATGCAAGAACTATAATAATTAATAAAGAAATTAAGCTTTTAAATAACGATGAAATTTTACAATTGTTAAACAATGAAACTGTCTTAGTTAGCATTGGACAAGTAAATGCAGATGGTGGCATCTCCTACTTGCCAATAACAATTTCTGCAAAACATTCGAGTTACAAAGTTACAATGGACTACATGAAATTTGCTACAATTGCTCAAGGTGATGATCAAGGAAGTTTCATAGGTTTTAATAGAGTTGGTGTTGGTCTAAGATTAATAACTCTTATTACAACAAGCGAAGCAGGAATCAACATCGGAGATTTATCATCAATTGGATTTGCTGCTAAAGCGGGAAAAGTTAAAGGAACTCTTATGATTGAAGTTGTTGGAATTAAGTCCAAAGAAGTAACAACCATACTACCCTTACCTTCGGAGATAAATCAAACAACAATTCAAAATGCAATGCAAGCATTAGCGACTATAAAATCTAAAATTTATGATAGCGAAACAAAACTTTATCCACAAGTAATGGCAATTAAGCCAGATAGCACAGCTTATAAAAGAAATAACACAAAGTCAAAAGATATAGTTGAAATTAGTACCCAGAAAGATGAAAAAACGATTAATGAGCTTAAGTTACAAATAGGTGGCAATAAGTTTAACTCATTAAATAAATCTAGTCTTGCTCAAAGTATAGAAGTAGAAGCTTTTGACTTACTTTTTAGTAAGCGAATTGATGATGCTATAGCAAAATTTGACGAATGCGAAAAAATATATCCTAAATTCCATAGCATATTTGACATTAGTAATTTCCTAAAATCAGAAAAAACTAGCTTATCCGATCCCAATTCAGTAAAATGGAAGGAAGTATATTCTAAAATTTTGACTAATTATTCATGGAAATTGCCTAGAGAGATTTTGGAGAGATTAAAAACAGAAAGTAATAAATAAAAACTGCCCTCAATAATGTGTAGGTTGAGTTGCTTATGAAGCACGAACAATAAAACTCATGCTTAATGGGATCGATTACATTACCGTCATACTATGGAGTTATCGAAAAACAAATTTGTAGATTTCAAGAGGGCTTGTAGTCCTCTTTTTTTTTTGCTATTTGTAAAACACTTGTCAATTCGGGAGTATTAGTATTTAGGATACCTTATTACTGGGACTGCCATTTTATCTTTGAGGGATGGAATGGGATGAAATAATAGGGTTTATTGTGTTGCGGTTTGTGGGAATTAAAATATAATTATTTTTGTATTACCAAGCTTTTATTTTAAGTTTACAAATCATAATGAAGATATTCAATACTGTCTCAATTTCTCCGTAATGAAAAATTAAAAAAAATGATACAAATAGATTTAGAAGATACTATTGAACCACAATTTGTAAATGATGATTTAACAAGATTTACGTTTAATTCAATCTTAAAAAATGATGATGTAGTAGAATTACATGTTCACATAAATAAACACTCTGATCCTTTATTGCCCAATGTATATAATTTAGGATTTGGTCCTTTGGGAGAAAATGGCACAATGAATGATACTATCAAATTAAATCACTCCAACCTAAATAAAGTCTTTTCAACAATTATTTTATTTGCAGTAGTCTTTTTACAGGAAAACAGTGAAATGTCCATTGGAATAGATGGCTCAAATGAAGTACGTGCTTATCTATATCATAGGATGTTTAAATCTAATCACGAAGAACTATCTGAATTCTTAGTAACGGTGGGGGTTGATTGGTATGTTAAACTATTAAGGACTGGTGCAGTTGAAGCTGATGAGAATGGATTTGCATTTTTTAAACCGAGACCCGAACCATTTGATACTACAAGAAAGACAAATGACTTGTATAGGTATTATTTAATGTCTTTAAGTCAATAATTTAAAAATATTTTATACTTTTGTTATATGAAACTAACAGTTCAAAATAAAATTAATAGCGTAAAGGCATTGTCTGGAACAAAAAAATCGAGTACTGGTTTTGTTGTTAGCAGTTCTTCAGTTCGCATTGTAAATGATAATCTTTCCAAATCAATAAGAAATGAGAAAGACGCTGAGATATTTCAAAACGATTTAAAAATTGCAATCAAGCTTGCTAAAAGATAATATCATATACAGTTTTAAATAAGCTCACTTTTGGTGGGCTTTTTTTATGAAAATTTTAAAATGTAATACACTCTATTTTATACTTTTTTTCACTGCTTTTACTTTGTAAATTATAATACAAATCTTGACTTTTCAAACTCTTGTCAATTCATTTGTATTAGAATTTAGGGTAATTTATTACTGGAATTGCCATTTTATCTTTGAGGGATGGTATGGTATGAAATAATAGGGTTTGCTGTGTTGTGGTTTGTGGGGCTTTACCTGAGAGGGAAGTTTTATGAGCGATTGAGGGATAGAGGTTATAATGGGAACTGAAAAAAATGAGCGTAAAAATAGATAAAAAACACCTCCTAGCATCTTGTTTATTCAATAATATAACTTTGGCAAAAAAAGTAATATTTGCCAAAGTTGTATAGTTTTTCTAGTGTTATTTTAACGGATTACCAGCTCTAGGAAATGTCTATTCTATACTAGGCAAATGCCTAACGACTTTGTGTTTTTTTTTAAATGTTCATAAAATCGTAAATACGATAAAAGTCTCCCTACTTTCCCAGCACTTCGAGGTCTTTTAAACTAGAAATACGCATCTGGCGGCGGGAAATTCCAGTATAATGCTGTATTCTTAAAAATACGAAAAATCCTGTTTTTATACTACTATTTTACTATATTTGTTTCTAACCACACCGAAGTTTTTTCACAGACTGACGTTGGCGGTCATTGAAATTGAACAACCTCATAAAAACAAGATTCATAAGAAAACAAATCTTCTCAACTCTTCATCTTGAAAAAAAACACAATCCTTTGTGATTTTTATTGCACTCTCCTTACTAATAGAATAAACGAAACAAAACTACTGATGAGCTATGATTTTTTAGACACTATTAAGAAAAACGAAGGAGTTATTTTTAAGCTTGTCAGAATTTATGCAGACCAGTATGACGACCAAAAGGATTTATATCAAGAAATTGTTTATCAACTTTGGAAATCCTTTAATTCATTTCAGGGAAAATCAAAAATCAGCACTTGGATTTATAAAGTAGCATTAAACACATCATTAGCACACATAAATTTAAAAAAGAAACATTCAAAAACCATTTCAATACAAGACATCAGACTTCCAATTGAAGAAGAAAATGATACTCAACATGAAGATAAAATTACTGAAATGTATCAACATATTAAACAGTTGAACAAAATTGACAGAGCTATCATTTTCTTGTTTCTTGAAGGAAAAAACTATGAAGAAATCGCTGCTATTACTGGTTTTACAATCACAAACATAGGAACTAGACTGAACAGAATTAAACTAAAACTAAAAAATCAAATTGCTAAATAATTTTTTATGGAATTAGAAGAAATGAAAGATGTGTGGAATAGTATGGAAGAAAGAAAGAAAATCACTCCATATCAAATTAGCGAAGTTTCACAACTTGAATACTATAAAAGAACAACCATTTTTAAGATAGGAGAAATTATTGGATTAATGGCGGCGTACACTTTCGCAGGTTTTGTTTTATTCAAATTCAATACTTTGGATGATTGGTATTTACGTTTATGTGGTTGTGTTTTGGTTATTTATCTTTTAATAATGCCTATTTACACTTTATTTGCAACTTGGAAAATGAAACATATTGATTTAGTTCAATCAAATTGCAAGGATGTACTTGAACACATTTATGCAGCAAAAAACAATTTGAAGAAAGCGGAAAAAATAAGTTTCATAGCAAGCCCGTTTCTTTTCCTAGCATCTATCGTAATTCTTACAAAACTGTTTACAGACAAGAGCCTCTTCACTTTAAATATTCAATTACCTGTTATTTTTCTAATAGGAGTTGCATTTTTAGGTGTCATCTTATTCAACATTTGGGCTTTCAAAAACAGAGATAAACAATTTAAATCTATTAAACAATTACTTGAAGATGAAAACTAATAATAAAAGCATAATAATTATGAAAGAAAATAAAAAAGGAAATTTCGGAAACGGTATTGGTATTGGTGCAGCATTAGGAGTTGCATTTGGGGCAGCTTATGGTTATCAATCCGGAAGCGTGTCACAAAGCATTGCATTAGGACTTGCGATTGGCGTTGCACTCGGAGCAATTTTTGATTTTTCGAAAAGGAAAAAATAGAACATAAACGGAAAATAGCAACGAACCGCTAACAGCTGATAAACGCCATTGCTGTTTTTTTTGTATAAAAAGAAAGCAGTTTTTTCCATAGCTTTGTTTACGCTAGCCGAGAGATCCCCGGTTTTATTTCCGCAACGTCGTCTACCAGCAAAACGTCAGGCTGTGAAAAAACCTCTTCCAATTTAGAAAGTATTCGGAGGGCTACCAAAGAAAAAACTCAAATATGAGATTCTCAAGAAGCTGATTTTAGTTTTTTTACTGACTGACGTTATAGCCAATGCTACGAAAATGCTAACCAAATAAAAACACAACAAAATGGAACATAAAAAACTAATGGCGACAGCAAGACTTACAGGAATCTGGTATTTACTATTAGCAATTTCTGGAGTTTTAGGATTTCTAATTTTTCACTCACAGATTTTCGTTTCCAGCGACCCTCAAAAAACGTTGACAAATTTAACGGAGCTTCAGTCCACTTCAAGAATAAGGCTTATACTCGAGTTATTAATTATTGCTTCACAAGCTCTTGCTGCAGTTTGGTTCTACAAATTGTTCGTAGAAATAAAGGCATGGGCAGCTTTTGCAATTGGTTGTTGGGGACTGATGAACTCAGCTGCAATTATGGTTAGTGCGATTTCAATGGGTACTGCGATTGAAGTTGCTAACTTTGCTACGCCAACTTTTCAAGAGAAAGTAATTTTAATACAACTTTTAAGCAATATCATTTCAAACGCTTGGGTTGTTGGTGGCCTGTTCTTCGGACTTTGGCTTATCCCAATGGGTCATGTTGTAATCACATCCAAGAGAATGCCAATATGGTTGGGTCGGACATTAATTATTGGCGGAATTGGGTACATTATAAGTACCATTTTTAATTGTATCGGTTTCTCTCACTCTCTGTTGGGCTTTTTGACAATTCCTGCTACAATCGGAGAATTTTGGATGATAGGCTATCTTCTAATTTATGGAATTCGTCCTTTAGATAAAATTGAGCAATCATAAAATATACAAACGACAAAGCACTGGCTATAACCGGTACAACGGATTTTGGCATTTGGCTTAATGGAAAGTTGGTTTTGTATTTGTGATGATTTGCTTCGCCTGTTCGTTATCACTCGGGTGGCAAATCCGAAAATAGGGCTTAATTTAGTCCCAAACCCGCTGTAGTTGCAGAACATTGTGCGACATTTTGCCGAACCAAAGAGAATTCAATAACAAAAAAACAAATAACAACTATATGAGCAAATTCTTTTTATCATTCATCTTATTAATCTTACTACCTAACAAAACTGAAAACATTACTACTGATTTTGATGGGAATAAATACACAATAATTAAAATTGAAAAATATTTAATATCAAGTCAAAATTTAAATGTAAGTCATTTCAAAAATGGTGATATCATACCCGAAGTAAAAACAATGCAAGAATGGAGAAAGTATGGCAAATTAAAAAAACCAGCTTGGTGTTATCACGAAAATAATGAAAAGAATAAGAAAAAAATTGGAAAAATTTATAATGGATTTGCTGTAAATGATCCAAGAGGAATATGTCCTAAAGGATTCCATATTCCCACATCTAAGGAATGGAAGGAAATAATTATTTCTTTAGGAGGTTACGACAATGCCGGCTTGCATTTAAAATCTAAAAAATGGGATGGAGATAATAGTTCTGAATTTAACGCAATTCCAGGTGGATATAGAAGTACTGTGAATGAAATGGATTTTTATCCATTAAACTATTGTGTTTTCTTTTGGAGTACAAAAGTACAGGTAAGTAAAAACAGTAATGATTTCATTGGTTTAATGACAGAAGATAATTCTGTCACGGGTGAAGTTTCTGCACATACAGCAGAGAATGGAATGTATGTTAGATTTATCAAAAACAATTAATGAAAAAGACGTCGCCCAACAGCTACAACGGATTTGCTTCGCCTGTTCGCTATCGCTCGGGTACTTCGTCCGTTCGGCTTACAGCCTCGGGTGGGTCAATTGACTTAATGGGAAGTTGCTTTTTTATTTGGGATATTGCTCCGCCAGTTCGCTATCGCTCGGGTTACTTCGCCTGTTCGCTGTCACTCGGGTGGCATATCCGAAGAATGGTCTTAATTTAGTCCCCAACCCGCTGATTAGTACCAGAACATTAACTGCAAACAATTTCAAAAAAAAACTATTTCCCAATTGATGAATATTAACAATCAAATATTATTTTTTTTAAGTGCCCTGGGTGTTTTTAATAGTGTTGTTTTGAGCTTTTACTTTTTATTTTTCAAGAACAACAAAAATAAATCCGATTTATTTCTAGGGCTTTTATTATTATCTTTAAGTATAAGAATAGGGAAATCCGTATTTTATAATTTTAATCATCAGTTGTCAAAAACGTATTTACAAATAGGTTTGTCAGCTTGTTTTTTAATTGGTCCTCTATTATATTTTTATGTTAGATCAATACTCCAAAATCTTAATTATTCTTTTGCAAAATATAGTCTCACTTTACTAATTATAACTATAAGTGTTTTTGGTTTTCTTTTTCCATACAAAGAAAACCCTGCTATATGGAGAGGAATAATTTACTACCTTATAAATATTCAATGGGTTGTTTTTATTGTATTATCCATTTATGAGGCTAGACAAATTTTTAAGAAGTTAGTGACTAACCGCAGCCAGATTAGTTATCATGAAACTTGGATATTATCAATTATTTGCGGTGTTTTTGCAATTTGGTTTTCCTACTCATTAGCTAAATATACGTCCTATATTTCGGGAGCTTTGACCTTTTCCTTCAGTTTTTACATTTCCTTCCTTCTGATTTATTATGTAAAAAACAAAACTTTAATTTCAGTTATTAATAAAGAAAAATACATAAACAAAATAGATGAAAAGTTGGTAAAAGAAATTCAGGGAAAAATCAATACACTTTTTGAAACAAGAAAAATTTATACTAATCCTGACCTCACTTTATCCATTTTAGCAAAAGAATTAAATATTCGCCCTCAATTACTATCCCAATTTATTAATGACAATTTGAATAAAAGTTTTACACAATTCATCAATGAATATCGAATTGATGAAGCAAAACGCCTATTAAAAGAAAGTACTCAGTTCAAAATAGATGCTATAGGTTTTGAATCTGGGTTTAATTCCAGCAGTACATTTTACAGTTCATTTAAAAAAATCACAGGTACTACGCCTTCAAATTACCAAAAAGAATAATTTCTACTCCTAAAATATACATTTGGACTCCATTATGATAAACTTGGAATGATTTAAAACCTGATCCATATAATTTTGCGGAACATTTTTTAAAACATTAAAATCCAAAGTTTATGAAAAAAATCTTTTTGGCAATCCTATTTACACTACTATCAAATTTATCTTTTTCACAATCGGAACAGTCTCTGATTGAGAGTTGTATTCAAAACTATATTGAGGGTACATCTTATAATAAGCCCGACAGTATTAGTAAGGCTTTTTATTCTGAAGCCAATCTTTTTCTAAGCCACAAAGAAAAACCTTTATGGATAGTCCCAATTTCAGAATATGCCACCTGGTTTCAAAAAGGCAGCAAAGGAGAATTTAACGGTCGTATAGGGAAAATCATCTCTATAGAATTTTATAATGATATCGCTATTGCAAAAGCCGAAATTCTCATTCCTGAAAAAAAACAAGAATTTATGGATATGTTCTTACTGAAAAAAATTCAGGGTGAATGGAAAATAATTAGCAAATCAGCAAGCAGTAAAGCAAGCAATAAATCCGGAAAAAAAATATTATTCATTGTTTCAAATGCACATTATTACGGAAATTCTACCATTTCAACAGGTAATAGCTTTGCCGAAATCGTAAACGCTTATGATACTTTTATTAATTCAGGTTATACCGTTGACTTTCTAAGTCCAAAAGGTGGTGCTATTCCTTTAGCCTATATCAATACCTCTGACAGCTTGCAAAAACAATATTTATATAATCAAGACTTTATGTACGCCATAGAACATACTTTGAGTCCTAAAGAGATTGATTATAAAATTTACAAAGCAGTTCATTATATTGGAGGGGGAAGTGCAATTTATGAAGTTCCTGAAAATTCAGATATTCAGCGCATTGCTATGCAAGTATATGAAGATAATAACGGCATTATTTCTTCGGTATGTCATGGAACGGCGGGTATTGTTAACTTGAAAACTAAAAATGGTAAATTCTTAGTTGAAGGAAAAAAAGTAAGTGGTTATCCTGATTCATTTGAAAAACAAGATGGTGAATATTTTAAACACTTTCCATTCTTAATTCAGAAGACAATAGAAGAAAGAGGGGGGACTTTTAAATTCTCTAAGAGAAATGAAGCTTATGTTGAACAAGACGGCCGAATTGTTACAGGACAAAATTTTCAATCATCAAATGGTGTTGCCTTAAAAATTATTGAATTGATTGAGAAAAATAATTAGGATAGATTTGTCAGCAGTTAACACCGGTTTTTTAGGCTATTGCTGTTTCTGGGTTCAATTTAAAGTTTGCTTTGTATCTTTGAGATCATTGCTTAACTGAAAGTTTCGGCTTACTTAATCCGCGACTGCGGTTACAGGCAAACCGTTGGCGGAAATTGCCACGCAGAATTATCTACAATAAAAAAAATAACAATAACGATAATTTTTATGAAACGATTTTTTAAATTTTTACCATTTATTTTCTCAGTACTTTTTGCTAGTTATAAATTATATGGACAACAAACAGACAATTATTCTGCCAAAATTGACAGTTTAATTCAACTTACAGATCCAAGAAATTTTAATGGTGTAATTTTGATATCACAAAACAGCAAAACAAAATACGCAAAGGCTTTCGGATATTCAGATTTTGATAAAAAAACGCCATTGACATTAAAAGACAATTTCAGGATTCAGTCAAATAGCAAACAAATTACAGCAGTTCTAATCTTAAAAGAGGTTGAAAAAGGAAAAATAGATTTAAACCAACCAATTGGAAAATATTTACCAGATTTAAAACAAACTTGGGCGGATTCAGTAACAGTTCATCAAATACTAAATATGTCTTCGGGAATTGTTGACATAGATAAACCATTACGATTTAAACCAGGAACAGACTTCCTTTACAGTAATCCTTCATATGGATTATTAGGACAGCTGATTGAAAAAATTACAGGCAAAAAATTTATTGAAGCAGCCAACAATCTATTTAAAGATTTAGGAATGAAAAATACTTATTGTCATGAAAGAAACAAAACTAATTCCAATCTTATTAATGGATATTGGCAAACAAAAGATTCAATTGAAGTGGTTAATTTCAATAATCTGGGCTTTACAGATGAATCATGGAAAAACTTTATTCCTGCGGGAGGAATTATTTCTAATGCAATAGATTTAAATATTTGGGATAGAAAACTTCACAATGGTAAAATATTGCGAACTAAATCATACATTGCCATGATAAATTCAACAATAATAGATTCTGATTTTACATTTAGTGAAACAAAATCAAATTACGGATATGGAGTTAATATAAACGAGGAAAAACCGTATAAATATATTGGTCATGCAGGAAGAGGATTAGGATATGTAAGTCTAAAATTTTATTTACCAGAAAAAAAATTGGATGTAATTATATTGGAAAATATTTATAATAGAGATATTAACATTGTTTATCATTTTGAAAAAAAGATTAGGCAAATTGTCATAAATAGTATATTTGTGAAATAATAACTACTGTAAACAGCTAGAGTTTCATTGCGTGCGCAGCATGAACAATGAAACTCGTGTTGAACGAAACTAAAAGCCCTATTTCCTTGAATTGATTTCTCTTATCATAAGTTCGAGTTTTGCCTGCTGTTGTTTCATTTTTTCATCATATGCTTTTGTCTTCTTTCGGACTTAACTTTAAGCTGATAGAGTTCTTTTTCTATCTCAAGACGTTTTTTTTCTACAACTAAAATCTCGTATCTATTATAAACCAAGAATGCCAATAAAAATATAATAATGCTGAAATAAAAACGATATTCCGATAACATGTCTTTTAGTGTTTCAATTGTCATTGATAGCATACTACAAAATTTAAAGTGTTCTTTTAAGCAAAGTTTAAAATAAAAATAAATATACTACAAAGCTTTGTCATAAATTTTGCGCACTTGTTTCATAGGTTAAAATTAAGATTTAATTCTTAACTTTCTGTGAAGGCTAAGTTAGCATGTCCAAGGAAACGTATCATGGCAAAATGAAAGAAGTTGAAAGGAATTTCTAACGAAAGGAGAATCCAAAATGTTTAATCAGCTTCTCTATGATAATCCAACCAAAAACTTATTATTTCCTGAAATTAAACTGTATAAACGAAAATAGGCTGTTAGTTATAGTTGACAGCCTATTGCATTATAAAAAATAAAATTAATTTGTCTTTAATGGTTTGAAATACTGTATTTTGGAGCTTTCGGATCAGTAAGGTCAAGTACTATGTCATAGAGACCTGCCTCCACTTGAATATTTTCTCCATCATTTTCCAATATTCTATCCTGACTATTGTCCCCATAACTTTCGTTCCAGTCATTATTAAATCGAAATTTCATTTCACCTGCTACGAGTTTAATTCCTAATATTTTCCAGATCATCTTGTTTACAGTATCGCTAGTCATTTTGATATCTTTTCCATCCCATCCGTTTGTTGTTGCCGAACCGATGACACCCCAAGACGGAATAAATCGCTCCGCTTTGGTGATATCATTTCCTTGATGGATCAACAATTTATATTGTTTATTTTCGTCTCTTTGAAAACCAAGGTAGATGTTGGCTTTAGGTGAGTAAAAATAATCATTGGTCAAAGCCAGCAGTTCGAACTTTGGTCCTCCAGATTTTTGTGCAGCAAGCCGTCTGCCTGAAACACTTACGTGAATACTACTCTCCTTAAATTTATAGTACCCTTTATAAAGTGATAATATTTCATTATCTACCCTAATTTCGGCAGGGATTACATATGGCTTATTATAGAGTACTTCGAGTAATTTGTCTGTTATAAACCTTGCATCATCAGACTCTGTATTACTAAGGATAACAATGCAAATATCATTCTCTGGAATCATTACAAAATTGGTGCGGAAACCTGCGCCGCCACCGCTATGCCCTACTGTTTTTTTTTCATCAAACTCGGAAATCACCCAACCATATCCATACCCGTTTTTATAAGGTATAAATGCTTTTGCATATGAACCGGAATGAAGTATTTTATTTTCTTTTATGCCTATGTAATAGTTGTACATGTCGACTACTGTTGCATAAATAGCACCCGCCGCAAATGGTCCTGGAGAACTGTAGACTTCAGCTTCCTTTTTTATACTGTCCGTTAAAATCTCATAACCTGTAGTTCGGTATTTGCTCATAAGATTTATATAATCCAAGCCGGCTGTTTTCATTTTCAACGGTTTAAAAATATAATGCTTTAAAGCCATTTCATAGGATTTCCCGGTTACTTTTTCGATAATGAAACCTAATAACCAATAGCCTGAATTGCTATAATTCCATTGAGTTCCCGGTGGAAAATCGAGCGGTTTGGTCTTAAGGAAATCTACAAAAGTTTTTTCACGCATATCTGGCATATCATTTCCCCGCGTGTAGTCGTAAATTCCAGAGGTATGTGTAAGGAGATTTTCGATAGTAATCACCTTTCCTTCAGGAAATCCTGGAAAATATTTTTCAAGTTTATCCGAAACATTAATTTTATCTTCCTCGGCAAGTTTCAAAATCAGCGTTGATGTAAAAGTTTTGGTGATGGAATACAACTCAAAAATATCATTATCAGAAAGGAGTTCTCCTTTTTTGTAGTTTTTTATTCCATAGCCTTTTTGAAGGAGGATTTTCCCCTCTTTGGCTACCAGGATCGCTCCGTTAAACTGGCCAACATTGGCATAGCTAGAAACCAGTTCATCTAGTTTTTCAGGTGTTGATTTTTGTCCATAAGAAGCCACCGCCAGCCCAATAGCCAGCGAAAACAGCAATGCTTTTTTCATGTTTTTAAATTTTGGTTACGTTAGTTTTTCAAGGGAAGCTGTGTAAGCGGGACCTATAGGAAGTTCGAATGTATCGATCCAAACATTCTTCCTGTCGATTTTTTTAATATGCTTCCTTGCCACAATATACGACCGGTGGATTCTTATAAAACTTCTCTGTGGCAGAAGAGCTTCGGCTTCTGCCATAGTAAGTCTAGAAGCTATTTTTTTATTTCTGGTTACAAAAACCACATAATTGCCTCCGCCTTCTGCATACAATATGTCTTCAATATCCACCTGGATTTTTTCGTACCCGCTTTTGATGAAAATTGAAGATAGTTTAGAAGGCAGTCCCAATTTTTCCTTCCGCAATTCCATTTGATCATACGCCTTGTTACAGGCCTTTAGAAAACGAATCAACGAAAACGGTTTTAGTAAATAATCGATTGCATCCAGTTCAAAGCTTTCCACAGCGTGCTCCCCATAGGCAGTGGTAAAAATAACCATCGGCGGATTTGGCAGTGACCTGATAAAATCGATACCTGAGATATCGGGCATTTTAATATCCAAAAAAATAAGGTCAACGGTTTCGGCTTGTATAAAACGGTTGGCTTCAAACGCATCGGAATAATAACCTGCAATTTCTACAAACGTTATCTTTTCGCTCAAGCTTCGTATCACTTCCAGCGCCATCGGTTCGTCATCTATTGCAATTGCTTTAAGCATGATTTTGGAATTTAATGTTAATGATAAGTCTGGCAGTAAACTCTTCCGCACCAGATGTTATAACGAGCGAATGGTTTTCAGGATAAATGAATTCCAGACGCTGCCGAACGTTTTCGAGGCCAATTCCTGAATTGTATTTTTCGGTATCTGATAAGAACTCTGTGTGAAGGCTATTTCTGACTTCAAAAACAATTTCATATTCATTGCATTGGAGTTCAATATTAATCCACGATTTATGCAAAAGGCTTATGCCATGTTTAAAGGCGTTCTCAACAAAAGGCACCAACAGCATCGGAGCTATAATTCCATCGCATTGTACACAATCCAGATTGTGTTCAATTCCTAAATTTAGCGATGTCTGAATCCGCAGTTTTTGGAATTCAATATAGTTGTTAAGATATTCTATTTCTTTTTCCATTGCTATAAATTCCTGATTATTCTCGTGCAATACAAACCGCATCATGTCGCCAAGACGCTGTATGCCTTCTGAGGTGCTTTCAGCCTTTTCGAGCAATGCCGTTCCATATAACGTATTCAGTGCATTGAATAAGAAATGCGGGTTAATTTGCGACCGCAAAAATTTGAGATCTGCTCCCGATTGTGCAACCTGGCTTTCCAAACGTTTCAACTGCCGGATTCTGTCTCCCCGCTGCTGATACAACAGCCAACTAACAGGCGTAACAATCAAAAGAAGAAACATAAAAAACAACAAAGAGTAAATAACTGTATTCAGCGAACCAAAAGATAACAGCAGGCAGGGTAATGATGAAGTGAAACCAGATGTCAGCAGCTTTAACAACATTTTGCCACGGAAAAATGCCTGATTAGAAACCGAAGGAAAAAACCAAAAAGTCAGATAGAGCCAGAACAATAATGTTGGCGTTACGATCACTACATAACTGCTGAAATATTGACTGTCAGCATTTATAAACAGGAGTGCGAGCAAATATAAAAAAACAAGTGGTGTAGCCGAATTGCTGACAAGCACACGAAATTCGCTATTGCGGCCTGGCTTTTCTATAAAAGCTATCGCAACTTCCCTGAAGCCGGCTAAGATTGTAAGCAGTCCGATCAAAACGACAGCCCGTGACAAACCAAAAAATGGATCCGCTAACGGGTGGTCATTGTAACCCATCAGAGCCAGACCACGATAACCACTGTAGTTGCTTAAATGCGGCAGGGCGACATAAGAAATCGCATTTGTACAAATTGCCAAACCAGCGCTGATTAGTGAAAACCACAAAACTGGCTTAGCCATTGTTCGCACCGCTGTCTTATCAAAATCTGAAAACGAAATCTTTCTTAGCGAAGGAATCAAAAGCAAATTGACCAATACATAACAAATCAAAAATAAAACAATGACTGCGATTTTTGGAAACAATTCGTTTCTCCAAAAAACAAAGGAACGCCCTGAATCCACAAAAAGCTTATGAAGTTCGGAAAACACTGGCATATCAGTAAATGAGCTTGCTCTCATCAGCAGACTTATGATTTCCATTACCGCCCAAAGCGCAACAAATATTATTTCATGCTCCCGCCACCTTATTTTCATTTTGTAATGTTTTGAGCAAATATAAAATAGTTTTACACAGCGATTTAAAAGATGTGACAGAAGTGCTTATAAATGTGATGAATGTTGAAATTCAGTCATCAATCTCATCCATTCTCCATCAAAAACTTCCTCTCCAAATTGAGAAACATGATCTCTGTCTAAATTTTACTGTTACATATTGTTGAAACCTTTAAGTTCTCGGCAGTAATAAATCTATACTCTAATAAAATACTAAAATTAATGGACTCTATTCAAATTTTTCACTATTTTAAGTAAGAACACAAGCAAGCCACTTAGAGACAATGACTTTGCTTCTTTTTCTTAATACTTCACAAAGTACCTAGCTTGATTAAATAGATCCCGCTTTGTCTCAATGTCAAAACCTATGAAGTGACAAAACTTTTATCTATTATTAGTTTTCAATTAACTTTTGATAGTGATTTCTCTATATAAAATTTATTTCTCGAAATTCTTTATATCTTCACTCACCTTTTTGTCTAATGCCTTTGTGTCCAGGCTTAAGAAAAGCATATCGAAAAAAAAAAGGAGAAAATGTTCAAAAAAATTATAGAGACAAACCAAAATAAAGAAGGCGAAGGCTTAAATCCAGAATGGCTTAAAAGCCGTGTTGTCAGGAAACTGATGGATATGTCTGCTGCCTCCCTGCAGAATCTCCGGATAACGGAAAAAGTGCGCTTCAAAAAAGTTTTAGGATCTTATTTGTACATTGAAGTATATAGTTACTAAGTAAAATCATAAATCAGGCCATTCAAGATGGCTGTTTTCTACGTATAGCACATAGTCAATCTTCTGTTACTCTAATTGATTTATTTTGATTACAATATATTATAACCAAATTTAAATACCTTAATTTCAATACACTATTTTTAAAATGCTTATTTATGTTTATCTTTATGTTGTAAAAATTATCATAAAAATCCACGCTCCTAAACGATGAACTTTATACCATCGATAAATTAATTACAAATGAATTTATTTACTGTCAAAAAGTATGCAACAGTTTAATAGTTTCGTTTAATTCTTAACAAAATAATACTTAAATACAAATATCATGGAAATAAACTGGTTTATAATATCGGTAATCTTTATTGGTGCTATTGTATTACTTGTTATACTAATAAAGCAAAACTGGAAAGATGAAAAGAAAATTGAAAAGGAATTAAACTATTTTAAAAAACCAGATGAAGAAGAGCTAAATGATGAGAAAGACATGTAATACTAACAATATATGATTTTTGTTCACATGTGAATTCCACATTTTAACATGTCAATTCGGGACTATTAGAATTTAGCATATATTATTACCGGAATTGCCATTTTTATTATAATTATAACTTATTTCTTATTACAATTTCAAACTTCTTAATCGTAACGCATTTACAATTACAGAAACCGAGCTAAAACTCATTGCTAAAGCTGCAATCATCGGCTATAGTAAAATTCCAAAAAATGGATATAAAACACCTGCTGCAATTGGGACTCCAAGAACATTGTAGAAGAAGGCAAAGAATAAGTTTTGCTTGATGTTTCGCATTACAGCGTGGCTTAAATTTTTAAATCCAAGCTTGGCAATTACAAAATAGAATTAAATGGCACTTCAATTTAAAGTAATGATGTAAGTTCACTAAATAAACATTTAAAATTCTAATTCATCCTTTGAGTTATTGCCTTTTTTCCATAGAATTGTTTCTAGGTGAGAGCTATAATATTTCTATCAATCAACTATAGCAGTTTATTGGTTCTCTTTCTTCATTATTTTCTCCTCTATCTTTTTTGAATTTTTCAGATTTTGATTTCATACTAAGTATTACAACTTTGATAAAAAACAACTTTTTTATACCAAGTAAAATTTGCATATTCGTACCAAATACAATATCTAATGAATGACTACTTAATTGGAATAGGAAAAAGAATAAAAGATATTCGGAAAAAAAATAAAAAAACAATCAGTACAGTTGCGAATGCTGCAGAGGTGAGTAATGGTTTGATATCCAGAATTGAAAACGGAAGGACAATACCATCTCTTCCTGTTTTATTGAATATCATTAATGCATTAGAAATTGAGGTTTCTGATTTCTTTGAAGGAATGCCAAAACCTACTGCTGCAAATTATATTGTTTCGCGTTCTGAGGACAATTCTATTATAGAAAAAGAAGATGATGCTAAAGGATTTACGTACCAATATATTTTTGGAAAACAGTTTTCATCGATTGGTTTTGAGGTCGTATTGCTAGAAGTAAAACCAAATTCTCAAAGAGAAAAAGTAGAAACTGATGCGTTTGAATTTAAATACATGCTGTATGGTGAATGCACTTATGTTATTGGAGATGACGAAGTGCTGCTTAAAGAAGGCGACTCCATATTTTTTGACGGCCGAATTCCTCATGTTCCTATAAACCGGAGCAACACTTCCGCCAAGATGCTGGTGCTTTATTTCTTGTTCAATACAGAAAGAGAATAAATTTTAAAATATACAGATACAACCAGTTTATTTCTATTTTATCTCTCAAACAATAATTGACTTAAAAAAACTCCCCCCCATTAAAATAACAAGGAGGAGAAAAAATAAAAAAACAATTTTTTATAAAAGTATCGCTCTTAATTCTAACAAATTATTTAATATAAGAGTTGGATTTGCATTTTGAATTTGTTCTCTGGTCTGGGCACCAGTTAAAACTCCTGCCGTCATACCGCAATCGGCACTTTTTCCTTCCTCGATATCAATGGCCGAATCTCCTACTTTTAAAACTTTCTGAGGATCTTTTATCCCTGTAAGCTCCATAGCTTTCAAAATCATATCTCCGCCTGGCCTTCCGTTTTCAACATCATCAGAAGTAACCAGTGCATCAATAGTTACTCCTACAGACCACCCTAGTTTAATGAGTAAATTATTGGCTGTGATAAAATCATAACCCGTGTTTAAAACTACTTTGATATTTTTATCTCTTAAATCCTTAAATAGTATCTCAGTACCTTCAAAGGTTTTTATTTCTAAATCAGCATATGCTTTTTCTAAGGCTGGCTTAAACTTAGAAAATGCTCTTTGAGCTGTTAATTCAACAGTATCCGAATGGGTGCATTCTTTTAAAACATCAAAAATGGCCTGGTATTTTTCTTTACCTGCTCCATATTTCAAAACATTATTCAGTGATACATCATAACCTTCATCATTAATTACTTTTTGCACTGTTTTATAAACTGCATTTCCTTCGTCAACAGTTGTTCCGGCCATATCAAATACTACCAGTTGTATTTCTTGCTTCATTATTATTTATTAAAAATTTTATTTATATTTTCTTTTGAAAATCCCGCACTTCCTGTCATCCCCTTTCCTCCTATTCCTGTTATGATATGAATGTTTTCCCCTATTGTGTGTTCAAAAATATCTTTGGTTCTGCATTGAGAGTACATACCAAACCATCTGTTTTGAATTTCATAAGTAGGCAGATTGATAATCTTTTTGGCCTCTTCGATCATAAAATTATCAATATCCATATCCAGGTTAAATCCTAAGTCATCTATATTTTCAGCCGATGCATATTGATGGGAATCTCCCAAAATAACTGACCCATCGGCTGCTTGTTTGAATAAAATATGCACACCCCATTTTTTTTCTAAAGAGTCTGGATCTTCTTTTGCCTTAATTTCTTTAAAAGAAGGACATTCATAAAAAGATTCATAGCGCCTGATTGACAGACCCGTCAAAATTGATCCGTCTAATTTGTAGTTTTTCTGAGGTTTAGTCTGCAGCATCTGCAATTTAGAAACCTCTAAATCACTTTTGAAAAATAATTCAGGATATAAATTTTTAAATTCACTGCCATTGCAGATAATTACTTTTTTAGCAAAATAGCTTTCTTTTGAAGCACTTTCTAAGACAACGGTGTCTGCTAAATTTTCGCAATTTATAATAGCAGTATTCGTAATTAATCTCAATCCCAAATGCTGTACCATATATTCCTGAAGTCTGTAGATCATGGTTCTCGGCTCGACAGTCACTTCTTCTAGAAAAAATAATCCTGCTTTTACGTAGGCAGTGCTTAAACCCGGATATTTATCTAAACATTCCTGTTTACTCAATAAAATTGAAGAATAATTATTAGCTTTATTAATCAGGGACAATTCCTCAATAAGCTGCACTTCCTCATCATTTGAAGCTAAATAAACAGACCCGTTTTGTCTGACAGAAATATCAAATTGGTTTTGTATTTCTTTGTAAATAGCTAAACTTTCTCTCCCGTAAGTCTGCCATTTTGAGTCCATTCCCGAAGGCACTACCTGTCCGAAATTTTGAATTGTAGCGCTTTTTGGCATTTTATCCTTTTCAATAACGGCAACTTTTAGTCCCATTTTCAATGCATGGTACGCGTGAAAAGTTCCCAAGACACCGCCACCAACAACAATTAAATCATACTGTGTTTTCATCTAAACCAATTGATAATTTATATTTAGTTTTTTAATTTTCTTATGTTTATTACTTAGATATATCATCGAACTTATCGTGACAACTGTCCCCATAACTGCAATTACATAGGCTCCATTCATGAAAAAATCCAGCCAGGACAAATTGGGCTGTCCAAAATTTTTGTACAATATGACTATAACACTTCCCAAATATCCAAAAGCATCGGCTACGTAAATAAAAAATCCTGCGTTACCTTTAATTTTAAAAGCGGCTATAAAGCGGTCAAAAAATAGGCAGTTAAAAGGAACATAGCATATATATAATCCAAAACCTGAAACCACCATCCAACTGAATGGCGTAATGATATTCGAATGAAATAAAAAAGTTGAAACCCCAATAGATATTGAGCCCAATAAGAGTAAGATCTGATAAAAGATCAAAGCTTTCATATTGTCTTTGAAATAAAAGGCAGCTCCCAAAACCAATAACACAATACCAGCTACTATTATTTCTGAACTTGAATAAACGGATATATCGCCTTTATAACCTAAGCTATCCCATAATTCCCGGGCAAAATTATCCCTGAAATCTCTGAAAGCTGTTAGATAAGTATAAAACAATACCCAAATCGTCATAGGAAATAAAAACTGCAGCAATACTTTTTTTCGATCTTTTTGAGTCATTGGAATACGCTCAGAACGTAATGCTATATCTTCTTGAGAAGGCGTAGGAATTCGTTCTAAAAGCCAAGCAAAAAACAATAACGGACCAACAAATAACAAACCTGTAATGGCCGGCATCCAGAACTCTGAAAAGTGTAAAGACTCCATTACAAAAAAACCTGCTGACTTTACAACTCCGCTGGAAACAATAAAACTGGTGCTTAACGATACTCCTAATATTTCGGTAAATTTTCTTCCCTCTAAATAGGAGAAAACAATTCCCCAAATCATTCCCAGCGAAATGCCATTAATGAACATAAAAAAAATATTGTATGGTTTTGGGACAATTGCAAACAGCACCAAAGCTGCCTCGGCAATACCAATTAACCCTAATAAATAAAATATTCTTTGGTTTGCTTTTAGTTCCGAAATGATTTTGATTCCGATAAATTTAGAAATCACATAACCTATTACCTGAGCAATGATTAAAAGAATTTTATAATCAATATGAAAAACTTCCAAACCATCAAACGTGGCTACTGTAAAAGGCTTTCTAAAAGCATACATACAAAAATACACTCCGAAAGAAGCCAGTGAAGCATTCAGTACAAAAGGTATATCCGACTTTTTACGCATCATTTAAATTATTTTTCAAGTATTTCAAATGGCTGTCCTTTCATTTGAGCATCTTTCGCTGCATCAAAAAATTGCAATACCGTTGGAGCAATCTGATTACTGTATAATTGTTCTTTTGCAGTTACTTCTCCAAGTGCCTGAACACCATTTCCAAATACCACTAACCAAACCTGATCGGCACCTTTTATTTTAGAACCATGACTTCTCCACTCATCCAATGGCTCTGTCCCGCGTCCGTGATCTGTTGAAATAATAAAAATTGTATTGTCTTTATAAAAAGAATCCTTTTGGGTAAAATTCCATAAGTCCTGAATCAAACCGTCGGTAGCGTTGGCTGATTTTAAATAGGCCTGATAATTTCCATCATGAGCAAAATCATCTGTTTCTCCATAAGAAATATAAACCAATTCGGGATGTTCTCTTTTCATATACTCTAATGCATAATTCGAAGTAAAAGCATCAAATCGAACAGAATCCCATGGCGATGGCACTTTGGGCTGTAACTCATTTAAGAACTCTTCTCTAGAAGAAAGCTTATTTCCTTTGGCAAGTTCAAAACCAGCATTTACAGGGATTCCTGAGCGTTCTTCGTTGATGATAAAAGGAAAAACATCCCAGCTTCCAAAAGCGGCTACTTTATTTTTATGTTTAGAAAGAGCATTAACTTTCTCTAAAACCGTAGTATTAGGATTGTTGAATTTATCATTACTGTTAATGCGGGCATCATCTGCTGCACCGGTTAAGATCTCATTATAGCCTGGATACGAAAACCACATAGTGTTAGTCAGATTCACATTGCTTTCCTGATTTCTATTCCCGTGTAATTGTCCCATTTTAGTGACTTCATTCCAGAAAAAAGGCATTAAGGCTGTTCTTCTTTCTGCGGGTGTATTTCTCCAAAATTTTTCTTTTAATGCCGTAGTATCTTCTACATATTTTTTATTTCCTACAAGTTTGCTGTCAGCACCGGTAAACAATTCCTGCCAGCGAAAACCATCTAAAGTAATAATTACGATTTTTGGATTTTTTATCGTTTTTTGTTGTTGTGCCTCAGCTCCAAAAAAACTGAAAACACATAAAGCGGCTACAATTAATTTTTTCATCTTATTTATTTTTAAGTATTAAATATTTTCTTTTTAATTTTCAAATGACAGTTCGTCTATGCTTTCTTCTAATATGTTTATTGCGCTCTGCAGTTCTTCTCTGGTAATGGTCAAAGCTGGTGATAGCTGTAAAACATTGCCTGCGGATACTTTAAAACTTAATCCTTTTTTGAGACAGCTGTACATTACTTCTTCTGCTTCCTCTACTGCTTTTTCTTTGGTTATTCTGTTTTTTACCAATTCTACTGCCCACAAAAGTCCTTTTCCTCTTATATCGCCGATAACTTCATATTTGTCTTTGAATTTCAGTAGTGATTCCTCCATAAAAAGTCAGTCCTGATTGACTTTCTCTAAAAGATTTTCATCTTCAATAAAAGCTATTGTTGTTAAACCAGCCACAGATCCCAGCGGACTTTTTTCATGGGTATAATGTCCTAAAGAAATATCTCCAAAAACATTATAATCATCTCTTGTTATAATTGCAGCCTGCGGTATAATGCCACCGCCTAATCCTTTGCCAATGCAGAGAATATCGGGTTCAATATCATAATGCTCAAAAGCAAACATTTTGCCTGTTCTGCCCAATGCAATAGGAATCTCGTCTAATATCAGCAATACGCCATATTTAGTACAAAGCTGGCGGGCTTCTTTCCAAAAGTTTTTTGATGGAATTTGAACATCTGTATTTCTAATGGTTTCAGCTATAAAAGCGCCAATATCATTTTCTTTAGAAAAAACATATTCTAAATATTCCAAACACTTTTGTTCGTTGTTTTCAAAAATGCCTCTATAGGTTACCGGCGGAGGAATACGTTCTGCACCCGGCATTAACGGCCCCATATATTCTCTAAAAACAGATTCCCCGCCCACACTGACCGCATCCAAAGAAGCGCCATGAAAAGAATCCCAAAAAGAAACTGCCTTAAACTTTTTAGTTACGGCTCTGGCCAGTTTAAGCGCAATCCCAACAGCAGAACTTCCGTTGGGAGTCAACAGCACCCGATTTAAATCTGACGGACATAATGAAGCTAATTTTTCGGCAAAATCAATGGCTGGTTTATTGGTAAAACGCCTCGGAGAAAAAGGAAGTATTTGTAATTGTTCAATAAGGTTTTCTATCAGCTTCGGATTCGCATACCCTATCTGGTGTACGTTGTTCCCATGAAAGTCTAAATATGATTTTCCGGCACTATTTTTTATATGTGCACCTTCACAAGATTCCAAAACATCTAAACAGGGAGTTGACATCGACTGATGCAGAAAATAACGTGCATCCTTCTCCAACAGTGATTTTGTCTGTTCATCATTCTCTGATGCAGACCAAATAGTTCTTGCTGAAGTTAAGTTAATATCTCCTTCTGTTTTTTTATTTATATGGAGTTTATTCATGTAATTGATACCCTTTAAATTATTGACTATTGTTTAAAAATCACAGATGGAATAATTTGTTTTGGAATTGTAGCTGCTTCATAATAAACATCTAACCATCCGCTCCCGCCGCCATTAAACCAAATAACTTCTAGTGGATAAGTTCCAGGTTTTAAAGAAACTTCACCTGCTTTTTCTTTTACGCCATGATCGCCGTCATTATTTACAATAATTTCATTATTAATCTTCAAAATGCTTCCATCATCAGATCTCGTATAAAATTTATAAACTTGTTCTTTGTCAATAGTGATTTTGGTTTTAAACCGGACTGCAGTATTATCTTTAATCTTCTGTTTTATTTCTTCAGAAGTTATTTCGAAACAATTACCTTTTTCACTCGGAATCAGATTATCTAAAAAAGGAACACTGTTTAAATTTGACAAATAGAATATTTCATACGAAACCGGTGGCTGAAAACCGGAAGGAATTACTCTGAAAAAAGCCTCGCTTACCAAACTGCATATAGTCCCATTTTTAAACAACGCACTTTTTACTACAGTATTTTTATAAACCATAAATGGCTCTTTGTAAGCGGAAGTTTTTACAGATGGCATTGACCCGTCAATTGTATAATGAATTTCGCCTTCGCCGCTCGGATTCTCGATTACAACTTCGGTTTGATTAGTAAACAAACCTCCAGCTCTAGTATTTAATGCTGCTTTGGGTAGAATAACGGGCTCTTTAAATCTCTTAGTCAACGGATAATCATCTTTCTCATTGTATCCTTCAAAAGCATTTTTAACTGGTCTTCCAATACAGGCCAAAGGAGTTTTTATTCCCAAAGCAAAAGCAACAGTTGCCGCATTGTCATATTGATAAACAGGATATTCAATGGTATAATTCTTCTTAACCGATTTTCCCCAAACAATAAAAGGAATTTCTACTTCCTGCAGCGACTCTCCGCCATGTCCTTTGCCTATTCCGCCATGATCTGCACTAACAATAACGACAGTTTCCTCTGCCATTCCAGAACTGGTTATGGCCTGTATTACCTGTCCTAATAAAACATCTGCTTTTTCTACAGCTTTATAATATTCTTCACTGCCGTGACCGTATTCATGCCCGGCATGATCTACGTGATCAAAATGTATAAAAGTAAAAACAGGCTGCTTCGATTTTATGTAGTCAACAGCTGCGATTGCCGTTTTATCTTCTGTTTCAGGATTAACATCATAAGTAACTGCACTTTTTTCAAAAAGACGTCCAAAACCGGACCAGTGATAAATAGCGCCCACCTCAGCATTTTTTATTTGAGAAATGATCAGCTTAAAAATAGTCGGAAATAAAAAATCATCGCTTTGCACCACAGCTGGCAATGCAAAATTACTTTTCTCCCAATCATTTGAAGTGATTCCGTGTTGTTCCGGACTGGCTCCCATAATCATCGATGCCCAATTTGAACTTGAACTGGATGGCAGTACTGACCTAGCATGCATTGTAGATGCACCTTCTTTTATTAGTTTATCAAAATTTGGAGTATTGGCTTTTTCAATGCCGTCAGGACTCAATCCGTCAAAACCGATGACCACTACATGTTTTATTTTAGGCAGTTCCTTTTTATTTTGACTAAAACAAGACCACAGCGAAAACACCGCTGTGATCATGATAATATTTTTAACTTGTTTCATCAACTGATGTTATTATTTGATTAGCCACATAACCGCATTAATATCATCAGTTCCTCCATATTGGCTGGCTAATGCAGCGTTCACATTCTCAAAGTTGTTTTCAAATTCACTTTGAGGATATTTCCATCTCTTCGGAATTTTTCCGCTGTTTTTATTGGCTGGTCCTACATTAAAAGCAGGAATTCCTGTTCTTCTAAAATTAAAATAAGATTCTCTTTCAGAATTTTGAAAAAAGGCCACATATTTTTGAGTCAGAATTTGTTCTAAACCAGCTGTATTATTGCCTTTGTAAACTACATTGGCATTGTTTAAAAAAGTAGTAATATCAGCACTTGTTACAGCATAAAAGTCCATAGAAGCCTTAATCCCCTGATTGTAATAAGCTGCTGCATCACCGGTAATCCATCCTCTATTTATGGCTTCGGCAATTATGAACTGCTGTTCTGAATAACCAAATAAAATATATCCTTCACCTACATACGAACTGTAATATCTTTTCTCGTTTGGATATGATAATTTCCCCTGATCGGAAGCGACCTGCATAGGACCTTGTTCATCACCGGTATTGGCTGCGATATAAGCACTTTTATTTAAAGGATCATTTGCTTTAAAATAAAAAGCGGCGGGGTCAGCAACTTTATATATTCTGGGGTCATCATTCTGTTTTAAGATGTTTAAATACGTTCCAGCCATAATATTCCTGTTTCTGTTAAAGCCGTAATTTCCTGGATTCAATTCGTAATTATTCCCGTTTTCATCAGAAAAATAACGGGTCATATTATCCTCAATACCTTTCATTAATGGGTACTTTGTTGGATTGCTTACTATATCATTAAACTGCTTGGCAACATTTATTTCAGCTGTTTTTTTACTCAGTCCAATTAGCACTCTTAAATGAAAAGCATTGATTGTTCTTTGCCATTTGTCCAAATCTCCATTGAATAAAAAATCCCCTTGAATATTACCAGTTCCAACTTCGGCCCTTGCAACGGTAATTTGATCGTTAGCGTCATTTAGAAGTTTTAGAATTTCGATATAAACTTCTTTTTGACTATCATATTTTGGTTTCGTAATTGCTTCGCTGCTTTTAGCTTTTAATGATTCTGACATTGGAATATCACCCATTCTTTTTGACATATAGTCTAAGAAATAAGCATTAAAGAACTTTGCCAATGCACCGTATTTATTTTTTGTGTCAAATTTTGCAGATTCCATCTCCATCGCTTTAACATTCGATAAAGTAGTATACCGCAAGGGAGCTGCTCCCCAGTTATAATCCTGTTCTCCATAATAATCAAATGAAATTGCCCAAAACTGATTGTCTCTTTGTGCACTCGACCATGGGCCTTCATCATCGACATTATTCATTACTCTCAGAACCTCTGTCAAAAGCATTGAAGGAGGAACGATTGTTGCTCTATTTGGATCATCTGCTAAATCTTCAAAATTGGTACACGCTCCGGCAATGAAAACCATTGCAATAATCAGCATGCTCTTATATAGTTGTATTGTTTTCATTTTTTTTGTTTTAAAATTTAAAGTTTAAGTTCAAACCATAACTTTTTACAGTTGGAGTTTGCAGCGGCGAAGAACTTTCATCTAAAAATTGATCTAAGTCAATATTTTTATTTTTAGAGAAATAAAGTAAATCTCTACCAACTAATGAAATAGAAGCATTCTCTATAAAAGACTGTTTTATGAAAGAATCCGGAAAATTAAAGGTCAGGCTAATTTCTCTTAGCTTGAAAAAAGTTTTGTCTATAATATTCGCCGCATAATTACCATGATATGATTTTGCATAATCCTGATAATACATTTTAGTCGTATTGGGAGCAAAAGTTCTGGTATCTGTAATGGTGTTTCCTTGTCCATCTGTAATTAATTCTCCTCCTGTTATTACTACTCCATCAGTTACATATGATTTTACACCAATAACATCATTTGCTCTCTCGGGCGCGTCGCTGTCTTCATGCCTGCCACTCTGCCACATTTTTTGATTTACATAATTTTCGATTTTCCCGCCATATCTTCCATCAAAAGTAAAATTCAAAGCCAGATTTTTATAACTGAAATTATTGGTAATACCCATAGACCAATCAGGAGCTTTGTACCCTACTTTTGTCTGGTACGGATTAACTAACGGTTTACCATCATTACCTACAATAAGTTTACCGTCATTAGTCCTCATAAAATCGTTGATATAAAAAGCATCAACACGCTCCCCTATTTTAATCCGGCCGTTATTTTCAATCCCATCATACACTTCTTTTAAATACTCCTTATAGGTCGCCCAGTTAACATTGAAATCCCAATTAAAATCTTTGCTTTTTACAGGAGTCACAGATAATGAAACTTCAACACCTTTTGTTCTTGTTGTAATACCATTTTGTTTACTTCCTGAATATCCGGAAGTTTCTGAATATTTTAAATCAAAAATTTGCGGTCCGTTTGTATTTTCATAATAAGTAACATCAAAACCAAATCTGTTTTTAAACATCCTGGTCTCAAGACCAAATTCAACAGAGGAATTGAATGCCGGCTCTAAATCCTGATTCGACAAAATTTCAGAAACATAAGCCGCATTATATGTTTTCCCGTCAATTGTAAAAGGATCTCTAAGTCTGTAGGTATCCAAATTACTATAAATATCCAGTGAGCCTCCCACTTTTGCATAAGAGGTTCTTACTTTTAAAAAGTCAACCAACGGAATTTTTATTACTTCACTTAAAACAGCGCTTAAACCAACTGAGGGGTAAAAGAATGTGTTATTTTGCTGAGGAAGTCTAGAATCAGTATCAAATCTTCCTGTGGCTCCTAAGAACAAAAATGATTTATACGATAAATCCAAAGAACCATACCAGCTGTAAGTCTGAAATTCACTATTGTAACTTATAGGCTGCATAGGAGTCTGAGTATTACTTAAAGTATACAATCCAGGAATGATCAAATAATTAGTAGAAGCGGAAGAAAAACGTGCTTTATTAATATTGACATTGGCCCCTAAAGTTCCCTTTATTCCAAAATCCTTAATCGTTTTATTATAATTCAACATGAAATCAGAGTAATTTTTAAAGCCGTAATTGTATTCTTCTTTATAATCTCCCTCTGCTTTTTCTCTATCGTAAGTTGTCATCGAATATGGAAATTTTTCATTTTTAAACAAATTCGTAACTGCCATATTCGTTCTGACAAGCATATCAAAATCACTGTTAAACTTGTGATTAAGACTAATCTGCCCTGAATAATCATTTTTATAATATCCTCTTAACCATTCATATGCCATGAAATTAGGATTATTATAACGTGTGTATTCAAAGTTTTTTTGCTGCAAGCCTTCCTTTCCTTCTTGCCAGTAGTTTCTTAAATCTCTAATATCATAATCAGCACCTCCCCAAATCAGCATATTATAAATGTAGCTGTTTGGTCCATACTGCACATTTGGATTATTTGGAGAAGTTTGGAAACTAAAATTTGAGCTTGCATCGACCCAAGTATTATCACTAAGATTATACTTTCCGCTAAGATTAAAATTATAAATATCTAATTTCGTATTAGGATTGATTCCTTTCTGATGTGTATTGGAAAGTGAAAATCTGATATTGCCTTTGTCAAAGTTTGAAGCAAGTGCTAAATTATTAGTAGACAAAAGACCAGTTTCCATAAAATTTTCAAAATTGTCTTTTCCTCTTGCCAGCCAAGGAGTTGGGATTAATTTTCCATTAGCGTCTAAAGGACTGTCATACTGTGTTATCAGCTGACCATCAAATCTTGGTCCCCATTGATCATAATCGGCATCATTTATACCGCCTCCTTTACCATCAACAAAAGCGTAATTCCCATATGAACCAGGACCGTAAGCATTTTGAGTTTTTGGAAGCGCATTATAACCGCCTTGAAACATCGAATTATGATTAAATTCTACGACGTAATCTTTTTTGCTTTGAGTCCCTCTTTTTGTAGTAATCTGAACAGCACCGTTACCTCCAACAGATCCGTAAAGTGCCGCAGCATTTGCACCTTTCAATACATTTATACTCTGAATATCATCAGGACTTATATTCCAGGTATCAGTTCCTAGAGGCACCCCATCAACTACAATTAAAGGTTTTTTCCCCCTAAGGTACATGTTAGGGCTGGAAAAAAACTCTGGTGATGCAGCCACTACCAATCCTGCTACTTTACCTGATAGAGAATTCATTACATTCGCATCTCTTCCTTTAGTTATATCCCCTTGAACCTCTTGAACTGAGTAACTTAATTTTTTCTTTTCCTTTTTAATCCCAAGAGCGGTTACAACTACTTCATCCAAATTTTGAGAATCTGGTTTTAAAGAAATAGTTCCTGTTTTTCTGTTTTCAGGAAAATAATTAACTGCTACATATCCTAAATAAGTAACAATCAGTTGCTCATTACCATTTGGTAAATCAATTTCAAATGCTCCATTCATGTCTGTCGTAACAACAGTCGATGTCCCTTTAACAAGGATTGATGCCCCTGGCAATGGTTCGTTTAGTTCATCTAATACTTTTCCTTTAAAAGTAGAAGTCTGGGCAACGATTAAGGATGATACAAACAGCATCATTAGAATCATTAAAGTTTTAAAATTTTTCATTGGCTGATCAAATAGTTACTATTAGTGAATTTTTACAGTACAAATGTGTAAAAATATTTACTATATGTAAACTTTTTGATTTTAAGAAATCTTTAACAAGCCTTTATTGTATCATCAAATTAATGTTATCGAAAAATAATCATGATGATTTTGCTCGACTATGTTATTAACGTATTTACTTTGTTGGATTCCTATTGTAGAAAAGAAGCTTTTGTATAAACTTAAATCGCACTGGATTTGCACAATAAGCTAATAATTTTATAATAATAGCTTAATTTTAAATAAGTTACATTTGAATTGTAAAAACTTTTATTTTCTAACAAATGAAACACATCTACCAAACTCGCTATCTTTTGGCTTTTTTAAGTCTTTTTTGTTGCTTATGCTCATTTGCTCAAGGAACATCTCCAGCACCACAAAATTTGCCTTACACGCAGGATTTTTCTTCGTTAGTATCTACCTCAACCACATATCCAGCAGGATTCCAAGGCTGGACAGCAAGCACAGCACCTGGAAGTTCATATAACACAAACGCAGTTTTAGTGGGAGACAGACTGTTGACTGCAAGCAGTTCGGCTTCTACCACGAGTGGAAATTTTCACAATTACAATGGAAAAATTGGATTTTTGAATTCCGGCTCGTTGGACTTAACGATTGGATTAACCATCAGTACTCTGGGAAAATCAGGAATTGAAGTTCAATATGATGCTATGGTAATTCGTAACCCTTATGATGGGACGGCTAATACCCGCATCAACGAAATGGTTTTACAATATCGGGTAGGCAATACAGCTGTTTTTAATACATTGCCGGCGTCTTCCTATTTAAGCACCACCGATAAACAAACTACTTCGGGGGTGACTGCTCCTTTAAACCCAGTGACTGTCAAAATAACTTTACCAACTGAATGTGACAATCAGGAGGTTGTGCAGATACGATGGATTTCTAAACAAAATTCAGGAGCTGGTTCACGCCCATCCTTTGCCATTGATAATATAAGCATTCAAAATGATCTTACTCCGCCTGCATATGCTGAGGGATATCCAAAAATAGAAAACATTCTGTCTAATGGTTTTGATTTTTCAATTCAATTAAACGAAATTGGAAAAACATATTTTGTATTACTGGCCTCTGGAAGTTCAAAACCTACTGCTGCCCAAATAAAAGCAGGGTTAGATGCCAATGGTAATACTGCTTTGCAATCTGGTATATTTGACGTTATAGATAAAACCCTGACTTATACTAAAAATATTTCCGGGTTGACCATTGATACAAATTATGTTCTTTACGCCATCTCAGAGGATTTTTATGATAATCTTCAAACGGACAGTAATCAAACGAATGTAAAGACATCCAGTTTTGTGGTTCCATCATTGTCAACAACAAAAACCAATTTAGATTTTGGTTTTTCAGAACAAAATTTTGAATCAAAAACAAGCAGCTATCAAATTCAGGCAGCACATCTTACCGATGTGGTCACGGTAACTGCTTCAAATAATTTTACAATTTCAAAAAATCCAAACGATAATTTCCAATCTTCTTTGGTTTTTGACATACAAGATTTTGATGCAGGCAGCACTCCTGCGGTTTATGTACGATTCACACCTAATGCTACTGGGAATTTTTCAGGACAAATAACCCATCAGACTTTGGGTGCAAGTACTAAAACAATAGGGTTATCCGGTGTAGGGATCAATCCTTATTCTCAAAATTTTAACGATGTAAATGTATTGACAAACAGTGGCTGGACATCTTATAGTGCTGCAGGCGATAAAATTAAATGGGCTAGTACAATCACTCGTTTTAATAGTTCTCCTGCAGCAGTATTAATCAATGGTTATGCGGAAAATGGAGCAAGTGAGGATTGGTTAATTTCACCTAAACTGCATTTGGATAGTTTCGATAAATTCCCGCTGTTATCATTTTATTCCCGTAAATTCTATGCAGGTCCAAACTTAAAATTGATGGTTTCTGTTGATTATGATGGAATAAGCAGTCCAGAAACTGCCACTTGGACAGAGATTGAAGGAGATTTTCCTTCAACCACTGGCGTTTTCAAACAGTCTAAATTCATCAATTTAAGCACTTTTAAGTCCAATAGCACTTATTTAGCTTGGGTATATGAAACTGCCGCTTCAGGGGGAGACAATGCCGCTGAATGGACAATTGATGATGTGAGTATTACTAATGAAACAGCATTTTTAGCATCAAATCCTAATTTAAATTTTGGCGAGGTAAACCCAAATTCGACTTCCGAAAGTCAATCATTTATTTTCACTGCGGGAGGTTATGGTGATTTCACAATCTCGGCACCTGCAAACTATCAATTAGCTCTTGATAATATAAATTTTCAATCAAGTGTGGTTATTGCTGCAGCAGATGCATTAGCGGGTAAAACTATTTATGCTCGTTTTGCCCCTGCTGTAAAAGCTTTAAATTTAGAAGGTTCATTGACCGTTACTGCCACTGGACTAAATCAGCAGATAGGTTCCTTTACTGGTTCTTCTTTCCCAAAATCTGAAACCTTTGATATAGTAAGTTACAATTTGGAATTTTTTGGAACCAATGTGGTCGATTCGTCTGGAAGTGAATTTGGTCCAATAGATGATGCTTTGCAAATTGATAATGTTGCAAAAGTAATGAATAAATTAAATGCTGATGTTTATGTGGTCCAAGAAGTATCTGATGAATCTGCTTTGGATAGTTTGATTCAAAAAATAAGCATTAACGGCAAGACATTTGATAAAAGTATTTCACCAGTTTGGTCCTATTCATTTACGCCGCCGGATCCGCTTTTCCCTCCTCAAAAATTGGTCGTTCTATACAATACCCAAACAGCCAAAGTAAATAAAACACGTGTCCTTTTTGATAAATTGTACGATGACATTCGTGCCGGGAACGCAAGTTTGCCTAATTATCCAGGCGGCAGCAGTTCCAGTTTCTATGCTTCAGGGCGTTTACCCTATTTGGTTAACATTGAAACTAATATTAAAGGGGTTAAAAAAGAAATAAACATTATTGATATTCACGCTCGTGCCAACAGCGGAACTGATATTTCAAGATACAATATGCGTAAATACGACGCCGAAGTTTTAAAAGACAGTTTAGATGCTGAATATCCAAATGCCAATTTCATGATTTTAGGGGATTATAATGATGATGTGGATGTATCGGTTATTACTCCCAATCCTTCATCTTATCAAAAAATAGTGGAAGATACAGCTCGTTATAACGCTTTAACTTTAGACATCAGTAAAGCAGGAGCTTATAGCTATTTATCATCTGGAGGTTTTTTGGATCACATTATTGTTTCCAATGAATTAACGAACGATTATGTGCCAAATTCAGTTGCCGTTTATGACCCGCGTTTAGATATTTCTAATTATGTCAGTACAACATCGGATCACGGACCTGTTATCGCTCGTTTTGACCTTAAAAAAGAGGAACAAAGCATTAATTTCCCTGCAATAAATATTATTGATGGCATCACTTCTTATGACCTTACTGCTGCTGCTTCATCAGGTTTAGGTGTTACTTATACAAGTTCTAATGAAGCCATTGCAAAAATTAATGACGGAAAACTCCAAATAATTAGTGCTGGAACTGTTACAGTCACGGCTTCTCAATCAGGAAATGACTATTATTTGGCAGCTGATGATGTAAGCCTGCCTCTAACAATAACTGACAATGAATTGCCTGTTATCATACCGCCGGCTTCGATCACAAAAAGCAATGACACAGGAATATGCGGAGCAGTAATTACCTATGTAACCCCAATCGGGACTGATAATTTCCCAGGAGCTGCCACTGTTCAAACTGCAGGATTGGCTTCAGGTGCTGTATTCCCGATAGGAACAACAACCAATACATTCCAAGTAACAGATGCATCTGGCAAGACAGCAAACTGTTCATTTACCGTAACGATAACTGATAATGAATTACCAATTCTAACCTGTCCGGCTAACATCATTCAGAAAAAAGAAGGAAAGTTACATGGAGCAATAGTGACGTATGCAGCACCTGTAGGAACTGATAATTGTCCAGGGACGACAGTCACGCAAACGGCGGGACTTGCTTCAGGGAGCATTTTTCCGATAGGGATTACAACCAATACTTATAAAGTGGCTGATGCAGCAGGAAATACAGCAAGCTGTTCGTTTACCGTAAATGTCGTAAACGCTTTGTCTCCAAAAGACTGGTGCGAAGCCATCGGACTTTCAGTAAAAACGTATCCCAATCCAGCAGTTGATTTTATCAGCATTACCGTAAAAATGAAAACCCAGACTAATTTGACTTTTAGATTATATAACATCTTTGGAATTTTAGTTGAGAAACCTGTAGAAATAATTGGAAACACAACTGAAAACACAGCACAAATAAATATAAGCAAACTTTATAGAGGCGTTTACATTTACACTTTAAGTAGTGGAAATGAGATACTATTTATTGATAAAATAGTCAAAAAATAAAATAAGTTTTTCTAATTGAACACTATCCTAGAAAGTGTCCTAAAGCAAAAAAGCCGTCTAACTTGACGGCTTTTTTTTTGGAAAATTATTTTTTCTTCTGCTTTGCTTTTTTCTTTTTATCAGCAGCTTTTTTCTTTGCCTTTTTTTCCTTCAATTTCTTTTTGGCTTTTTCTTTTTTATCTTTCTCTTTTTTCTTTTTCTTGGCTTTTTTTTCTTTGGCTTTCTCTTTAGCTTTTTTTTCTTTTTCCTTGATTTTGTCGCTCATTTTCTTTAATTTTTTCAGGTTCTTTTTATCTAATTTATTTGTGACTTCAGTCGTTGTATTCTCTTTTTTAGCTATTTCTTCAGTACTTGGCAACTCTGTTTTTGATGTTTCTATCGCATTAGTAGCTTCTGCTGGAAGACTTACTGCTTTAACTTCCGTTTTAACAGCAGGTTTTCTTACCGGTGGCTTTCGTTTCACCACAGCTTTTTCTGGTGCGGCCAGAGTGATTGTTTCTGCTTTTTTTTCGTCCTGACTGCTATTTTCAGATTGATTATTTTCTCCCATTTTAAGATTTTATTTCAATTATTTTTACAATATTAACTAAACGTTAAGTAAATGTAAACAAATAGAACAATTCAGCAATGTTAAGTTTTTAGTTTAGCCAAAAGCTTAACATTGGAAACAAAATATTTTTTTGGGTTGTCATTCCCTTTAACTAGTGCCTGCTATAAAATATTAATGAGCTTTTTGGCTTATAATTATTTGGCCAGTCATAAATCCTTCTCATCATTTAGTTCTTCTTCATCTGGCTTTTTAAAGTAATTAAATTCCTCTTCCATTTTCTTTTCATCTTTGTTGTTTTTCTTTATCAGAAAGATAATCAATACAATAGCCCCAATAATGACAATCGATAATATATACCAGTTGATTTCCATTAGATTTGTAATTAAGCGTAATAATATAAATCGTTAAGAAGTAAACGAAACAAAATAAGTTGTTCCATTTTCAGTGTAATAAAGCACTCCTTTTAGGAGCAGAGTTAGGGTGGCGGTCTTTTTTTGCAGTATTTTTAATACTTGAATAGTATAGTTTAATTCTTTAGAATACATGATAATTTATCACATAAAGATAAGCACAAACAATCATAATTAAATCGTAATTAACTAATAATAAAACACTTAAATAATTAAAAAACCAATAGTGACTGGCCTAATCTATTAGAGTAATAGAAGACCAATATTGTCCAGCAGATAAGAAAACATTTATTTTCTATAGTCTCTTTATATTCTTTCTTAGTGAACAGTTAGGTTCTATTTGTATATCCTTTACTAATGGAATATAGTTTTTATTTCGTAAGTATTGGATATTTATTGGCTCTCTTGATTTATAGTCATAATAAAACTTTGGATTTAAAAAAACAACTTCTCTGAATAGATTAATTATTAAATTCTACCACATCTTAATTATGACATGAATCAATAGAAAATATTAAACTAAATTAATAAAATCCTTTTTGCTGATTTGTAAAATTAGGACAAAAGAGAAGGTGTTCGACAGTCGAACACCTTGAGTCATTTTAGTGGAGATTTTTTTCACTTTAAAAAGTTTGATTTGAGCAGAAAAATTAAAAAAGAAAATAGTTTCTCAATCTTAAAAAATAATTCTATAAAACACAAATATAACAACAAACCCTTATACACAAAGGATTTCAGAGTTTTTTCCTAAGCTTATCCATGAACATTAACATAGGTATAAGCTGTTCGATTGTAATCCCTTCAAGTCCACAAATTCATTTTAAAATGAAATCAAAAGCCTGTATATCTTAGGATTTACAGGCTTTTTTGTTTTTACTGCTTACAAGTATCAATATGAATAAATCTAAAACCTGAGGAAAAGCGAGAATGTAATTTGTTTTTTTATTAGAACTGCTTGCTGAACAGCTATTGTTTTGTTACAGATGGGTGGAAGACTTTTTAATTCTGGGATTCCTACCCGATTATACAGCGTAAAACATGCTCTAACTGAAGGTCTGAATACGAACAAAATTCCTCTATCGAAATTAACTGATGCTGTTCTTTGTTCAAGCTGTCTTTAATTTTAATTAAATACAACCTTGCCTGTCTGTATGTTTTACCAGTAATACGCTGTACATCTTTGGAGTAAATACATACCCTGATGTTTGGTGTTATCACACTGCTACTTTTAATACATTATCCATGCTCTTTGGGACAGATTTTTGTACAATTGACTATGTTGAACTTTAGAATTTCAAATCAGGCCATTTGCTTAATATTGCATCAGAGGCTGTAACGGCACTCATTGTATTACTTCCTGCTGCTAATAATCCTATCATTAAAGAATTTTCAGTTAGAAATACTGCGGATCCTGAATCTCCAGGTTGTGAAAAGTCTCCAGATGAACCAATAACCTGAATTAAATTTCTTGCGATAACTTCTGTGCCATCAAAATTTTCTAGCTTAGCATTTAGGGTAATACTTTGAATAGTACCTTTTGTGATATCCGTTTTAATGCCGCTTTTGCATACTTCTTTACCAATTAAACTGGGGTTTATTTCAGGAACAAATCCCAAAATTAATTTAAGAACTCCATAAACTTTCCCAATAGTTACACTCCTAAACCATTCTTTTCGTGCAATTGCACAGTCCAGCCATGCCTCTATCGGTTTAGAATCGCGTACAAAAGTGACATTCTGATAAAAATATGCTTTTAATTCAGCACAATTATGGCAGTAGTCTAAAGCGGTTTCCCATTTTGCTTGCTGACATACCTCGGAATTTAAAACTGTATTTGTTCCTACTAGCACATGAGCACACGTAACCATATAAGGACGGTCATCACCCGTTTTATTGACCATAACTCCTAAGGTTCCTCTTGTCTTCATTTTTACACCGCCTGTTTCTATTTCTCCATCAGCCGAAATACTAATGCCTCCAATAAGCGGGTCGGTTTTTTCGGTTCGTGAGTCTCCTACTTCTACAGAAAAAGCTTCTTCTTTATTTCTTGGAATCTCAAATTCAATTACATCAGTTGGAAAACCATAAATTGATGTAGGTATTGGAGTTTCTACTTGTTCTATAGGCAGTTTTTTTCTTACCCCAAACATGTAGCTTAACTTATCTGCTAACTTATTATTTACCATTTTAATTGATACACTTATAGAAGTTATATCAGGTCTTTTAAGGTATTCTTCAATAAGTTCGGGTAGTTTTTCGGCCATTTTATCATGTAAGGCCAATTCTTCTTTACTTAAGTTCATATTTTTATTTTTATTTGATTTATAAATAGAGCACTTAATACCAATTAAATTATCAATATAATTATAGTATCAGAAAGGAGAAATTCGGAACGACATCAACAAAACTGTTCCGAATTCTAAAAATATTCGTTAAAAAATCAGCCTTTAATTCAGCTTAATAATATTTCCTGACGAAGGTGCTCCGCCGCCTGCAGGTGGTGGCCCGCCAGCTGAAGCTGAATCAGCTAACATGCGATATTGTGATGTTCCTTTTTCAGTTTGAATGCTTCCCGAAACAGTATATAGATATAAATCCCCAGAAACGGAATAATCATTTGCCGAATTATTGACATAAAAGTCAATTTCCACAACAGACATATTTTTTGCTCTTTCCAGAAAAGCATCCATTAACATAGTGATTTGGGTCTCAGTTAATCCTTTTGACTTCATCGTTTCCTTCGTTTTTTCGTATGAAGCTGAAGCTCCTCCACCACCAAAGAACCAAGACCAAACTGATAAGCTAGCACTGGCTGAAGTCTTTTCAAACTCTTTAACCTGCTCTTTGTAAGATGCATCCAGCATTCCTATAGCTAAGGCGTTAAGAGATTTTACATCCTCACTTGTCAAAGCAGATATCTGTAGCTTAGCTTTGATTTTGCCTTCAGTATGGGCTGGAATAGTGTATGATAGCCCTGTAAGCTGACCCTGACCTGATACTTCAATTGAATAGGATTCTTTTGATTCACCTTTTAGTGGCTCAGCAATAACTGGTTCAAATGGATCGCTAAACCCCACTTCACTACTTGTAATTTGAATTGTTTTCATTTTTTCGGTTTTTAATTTGCTCTTACTCTTTTTTAATAGGCTTTTCAGATTACGCCTTTGCATTTTACTTTTGTAATTAAGTTGATTTTTTTTATGTGGGTTCTGCTCCGCTTTTTTGTTTTTTATCTTGTCACTTTGGATGCTCACGTTTTGCTGCTGAAAGAAGTTGGCGATTATATAAGTTTGAGCAATCCCTATTATTTCATACCATTCCATCCCTCAAAGATAAAATGCAATTCCAGCTACAAAGCACTATGAATCATAACACCCTCGAAGTTAACCACTTACACTGACGATTTAAGAAGTAATTGTCATAAAACGAAAAAAAGATGCTACAAAGCATCTTTTGGGAGGTATTAGATTAAGAACAAAACATATTTTCGGTCATTTTTTTTAAATCTTACTTGATTAAAAAAAAAATAAAATATTGATATATAACAACTTACATTATTAAAAAAATATAAAAATGAAAAACTTTTTCTTTAAAATTGAAGTCCGAAACCCTAATATTGATAACTTCTAATACCAAAATTAACAAGCGTTCACAATAAAATAAAAAAGACGCTATCACAGCATCTCCCCTATTTCCTTTCCCTCCAGTTCCCATTATAACCTCTATCCCTCAATCGCTAATTAAACTGCCATCTCAGGTAAAGCCGCCACAAACCACAACCTACTAACCCTATTATTTCATACCATATCCATCCCTAAGATAAAATGGCAATTCCAGTAATAAGATATGCTAAATTCTAATGCTCCCGAATTGACAAGTTTTAATCCAGAATTGACAAGTGCTTTGATAGTCGAAAGTACACCTAAAAAACTTTGGCTTGTAATAATATTATTTAAAAGCCTTTATTCATTAAACAATCTAAATTCAATATCTAATGGGATTTGTCCAATGAATTTTACTCTAATTAATTCTCGGTAATTTAAATAGTCGGCATAATTATCTATACGGCTCCAAGCAATATTAAACTTAGGAATGTCAAGTTTTAATAAATTTATCTTGAATAATATTGTCGACAGGGAAGTGGAGTTATTTGTAGTTTTTATAATTCTTGAGGCACATACAATTGTTAAAGATGTTTACACAGTCGGAAGACTTTTATTGACTTGCAGTTTTTTAAGAAATGTTAAAAAAGGAAGGTCATAGTTTCTAACAAATTGTCGCAGCCTTTTTTTATCTAGTTTTCTTACTATCATTATAACCTCTATCCCTCAACCGCTCATAAAACTTCCCCCTCATGTAAAACCCGAAAACCATTAATCTTTCAGCTAATGAAATAGAAATTCAATAATCAAACGAAAGCAAAATTCACCTATAACTCCCCTATTCAATTCCCGAATCCAGCACCACACCTTTAGTTTCTGCAGACGATATAATATAATTTTGTTCATCTCCACACACTCGAGTATCCCATTTAGAAATATAAAATAATCCAATCTTAACTCCCTCTCCACTGGAGAGGGCTGGGGTGAGGTTACATTCTAATTACTTTTCGATGAACAATCAAGCCCGCCAAAAAATAAAAAACATATACCAGCTGCTGTTCGAAATGGCAGCAGGAAACCTTACGTTCAGATTCAATCAGGAAACAGAAGATCATGAACTGGACGAACTCAAAACCATGCTCAATGCCGTTGCCGATAAAATGGAGTTATTAGCCACCAATCGGGCCTTTATCAATCCGTATTACACCTATCAGGGACTAGTACAGGCCACAATTACCCTGGACAAAAACTTTACAATAACAGGCTTCTGTACCCAGATCTCAATACTGTTGGAATACAGCCCCGAGAACCTTTTCAAACTCGAATTTGACAAAATCCTCGCCAAACAGTCCATACCATTATGGGACACTATTATAGCCGAGACCGCAGCCGATGTACAGACACACGCAGCCATCCAATTACTATTCATTACTTCAAAGCAGCAGCTAGTTCCCTGCTACTGTACAGTTTCAAGGCTCTTGTATAGTAATGCGATTATCATCAGTTTCATTACAACAAAACTGCAGGATATACTGCCGGAAACGACTGGCACACAAAATTACCAATCAGATGCAGTTTTTATTCAAAACGTCCGCGCCTATATTTTAAAAAACTTAGATACCCCATTACCCAGTACCAGCGAATTATCAAAAATATTTAATGTAAATGAGTTCAAACTAAAAGACACTTTCAGGCATTTTTGCAGCACCAGCATCTACCAATTTTACATCGAAGAAAGACTAAAAAAAGCCCACCTCCTAATCCTGCAGACAGCCATCCCATTAAAAGAAATCGCATTCATCAGCGGATACAATGACTACACCAACTTCTACAAAGCATTCAAAAAAAGATACAACTACTCCCCCAGCGATTTAAAACGCCACGACGCAGAAGGTAATAATACCGCCTAAACTCTCAATTAAAAATTTATACCCGAGCTATAGCAAACTAACTAAGCAATTCATAATGTAAAATATGACATTTCTTGTCTCTGCCTTCTGCAATCTACAATCTGCCTTCTCTTCACTCTTGCTTCTTTCCTCTGCAATCTGCATGAACTTCCCTGATTAGTGTTGACCGATTTCTAATTGTTTTCATTATCAAAAATAGTTAAAATAGGTTTAGAAAAAGAAGAATCATTAAACCACTTATTTTCAAATTCCATCGGACTTAATTTGCCGATATTGTTATGA
>CAUPKP010000017.1:0-103863 GCA_963511795.1 uncultured Flavobacterium sp.
CCAGATTCTTGACGAAAACGGAGAATTACTGCTGGCAGGAGATAATGACCGCCGTTTTTTTGAAGCCCCATGGGTTCATAAATACAATGGTAAATATTATTTTTCTTATTCAACAGGTGATACCCATTATATCTGTTACGCTATTGGAGACAATCCTTACGGGCCGTTTGTTTATCAGGGAAGAATCCTGAATCCGGTTGTGGGCTGGACAACGCATCATTCGATATGCAGAGTTGAAAATGACTGGTATCTGTTTTATCATGATTCGAGTTTATCCAAAGGCATAACCCATTTGCGAAGCATGAAGGCTGCCAAAATAGACTATTTAGCAGATGGTTCAATTGTTACCATAAACCCTTACGATAGAGAAAAATAGATAATGCGTTTTTGAAACATTTTACTTTTCGGAGAAGGATATAATCTTTATAATTAGCCCCAAATAGAGATTAACCCTTCATCCGAATGATAAAAAAATAATGAACAGTAATAAATATGGCCTTAAAAAAAAGGTTAAATATTTTTGAAAAATTATTTTTTTTATTGGATAAAAGTAACTAGTTTAGCATACCAGAACAGAACAGTATGATAAACGAGAATCAGGAGAAATTTATATTTGTTATTAATCATGAAAGTGATATTCCAAAATACCAGCAATTGGTAAACGGGATCACTAATGCTATAGCAGAGAACATATTACAGATAGGAGATTTACTGCCGTCTGTCAATAGTATCTGCAAAAAAAATCAGCTGTCAAGAGATACCGTTTTTAAAGCGTATTCGATATTAAAAGAGCAAAAAGCAATTGAGTCAGTTCCTAATAAGGGGTATTATGTTTCAGGTGAAACGAGAAAAGTGCTTTTAGTATTGGATACTTTCAAAGCCTATAAAGAAGTTTTATATCATTCTTTTGTAAATAATCTGGCAGACAATGTGATTACGGATGTTCAGTTTCATCATTATAATATAGATGTTTTTAAAACGATAATAAATAACAGCGTCGGAAAATATTATAAATATGTGGTCATGAATTTTGACCATAAAGAAATAATTCCAACGCTTTCAGTAATTTCAAATGATAAGTTACTGCTGATTGATTGGAATGTGCATTCAAAAAAAGAAAATAATTATATTTTTCAGGATTTTGGAAAAGCGTTTTATGACTCTTTGACACAGGCGGCTGATTTGTTTGGAAAGTATAAGAATATACAGTTTGTATATCCTAGCTATACAAATCATCCAAAAGAAACTGCTGTATATTTTAAGAAATTCTGTGCTGATTATGATTTTAGCTATAAGATAATCACAGATTCAAAAGAGTTTGCTATCGAAAAGGGAATTGCATATATAAGTGTAAGTGACAGGATTTTGGGACATTTTTTAGAACAATGCAAAGAGAAGAATTTAGAGCCTGGAACTGATGTTGGTTTTTTGTCGTACAATGAAACGCCAATGAAGAAATTTATATACAAAGGAATTTCAGTTGTATCAACTGACTTTGCAGTGTTAGGAACAAAAGCAGCAGCATTTATCACACATGACGAAATAGTTCAATGTTATGTGCCAACAAATTTAATATTAAGAGAATCATTATAAAGTTATGTATTATATAGGATATGACATTGGAAGTTCTTCGGTTAAGGCAGCCTTGGTTGAAGCAGCAACAGGAAAAAAAGTAATTGTTTTGAATGAACCTCAAAACGAAATGGAGATCGTTTCTCTGCACTCGGATTGGGCAGAGCAAGATCCAGAAATTTGGTGGCAGCACATTTGTACAGCAACCAAAAGAGCTATTCGTGAGGCAAATATTGATGCCTCAAAAATTAGCGGAGTAGGTATTTCTTATCAAATGCACGGCTTAGTCGTTGTAGGTAAAGATGGAAGTTCTTTGCGCAATTCCATTATTTGGTGTGACAGCAGGGCGGTAGAAATTGGAAACAAGGCTTTTGCCGAATTGGGACAAGAAAAATGCATGAGCCATTTATTGAATTCACCAGGAAATTTTACTGCTTCAAAACTAAAATGGGTAAAAGAAAACGAGCCTGAAATTTACAAGAATATTTATAAATACATGCTTCCAGGAGATTATATCGCTTATAAATTAACTGGCGATATTACTACAACCAAAAATGGTTTATCCGAAGGCATGCTTTGGGATTATAAAGAGAATAAAGTTGCCGATTGGTTATTAGAGTATTACGGAATTGAAACCTCGATGACACCAGCCATTGTTGAGAATTTTAGCAATCAAGGGGTTACAAACGAAAAAGGTTCTCAAGAATCAGGACTTCCAATAGGAATTCCGATTGTTTACAGAGCAGGAGACCAGCCTAATAATGCATTGTCTTTAAATGTTTTAAATCCTGGTGAAGTAGCGGCTACAGGTGGGACTTCAGGAGTTTTTTATGCCGTAACCGATGCCACAATTGGAAATAGTACACGTGTAAATAATTTTGTACATGTTAATTTTGAAGAAAAAAATCCTCGAATCGGGAAGTTATTAAATATCAATGGAGCTGGAATTCAGTACCGATGGTTGCGTAACAATATGGGAGACGAAACCTATGAATCTATGAACCACAAAGCTGCTAAAATTGCAATTGGTTCAGATGGGTTGGTAGTAATCCCTTTTGGAAATGGTGCTGAACGTATGTTTAACAATAAAAACATTGGAACACATTTCCTAAATCTGAATTTAAACATTCACAGTAATTCTCATTTATTCAGAGCAGCCTTAGAAGGAATTGCCTTTTCATTTGTGTACGGAATGGAATGTTTGAAAGATGACAATGCAACCATTGGAGTTATACGCGCAGGGAATGATAATTTATTTCGTTCGGAAATATTTTCGAATACAGTTGCCTCTTTAATTGGACATGAAATTGAAATTTATAATACAACAGGAGCAGTGGGGGCAGCAAGAGCAGTTGGATTAACCGATGGTGATTTTGAAAAATTTGGTTCGAATATTTCAAAAAACGATCACGTTATGACATTTTTGCCTTTGCAGAATAGCGAACCATATCAAGAAGCTTATCAAAAATGGAAAAAAGAATTAGAATTAATATTAACAAATAAATAGTAGAGAAATGATAGTTTTAGGAAACAAAGAGTACTATAAAGGTATCGGACAAATTAAATTTGAAGGAAAAGAGTCTGATAATCCTTTGGCTTTTAAATATTACAATCCAGACCAAGTTGTAGCTGGAAAAACAATGCGTGAGCATTTTAGATTTGCCATTGCATACTGGCATACTTTCTGTGGACAAGGGAGTGATCCTTTTGGACCAGGGACACAGCATTTTGCATGGGATCAGCCTGCAGATGCTATTGAAGCGGCAAAAGAGAAAGCAGATGCAGCCTTCGAATTTATTACTAAAATGGGTTTTGGTCATTACTGTTTTCACGATTATGACTTAGTTAGAGAAGGTGCAACTTTCGCAGAATCAGAAAGCAGATTGGCAACAATCACAGATTATTTGAAAGAAAAGCAAGCGGCTTCTGGAGTAAAACTGCTTTGGGGAACTGCAAACTGTTTTTCTAACCCGCGTTATATGAACGGTGCTGCAACTAATCCAGATTTTAATGTATTGGCAAGAGCCGGAGGACAAGTGAAATTGGCTTTGGATGCTACTATTGCATTAGGTGGAGAAAACTATGTGTTTTGGGGAGGTCGTGAAGGATATATGACTTTGCTAAACACTGATATGGGAAGAGAATTGGATCACATGGGACAATTTTTAGCACAAGCTAGAGATTACGCAAGAGCTCAGGGATTCAAAGGGAATTTCTTTATTGAGCCAAAACCTATGGAGCCATCAAAACACCAATACGATTTTGATTGCGCTACCGCAATTGGATTTTTACGTCAATACGGTTTGGAGAAAGATTTCAAAATGAATATCGAAGTAAACCACGCTACATTGGCACAGCACACTTTTCAGCACGAAATTGAAGTGGCTGCCAAAGCTGGAATGTTAGGAAGTTTGGATGCTAACAGAGGAGATTACCAAAATGGCTGGTATACAGATCAGTTCCCAAACAACATTCAGGAAACTACCGAAGCGATGCTTGTATTCTTGAAAGCAGGAGGTTTACAAGGCGGCGGAATTAATTTTGATGCAAAAATCAGAAGAAACTCTACAGATATGGAAGATGTTTTCTTAGCACACATTGGCGGAGCAGACACTTTTGCAAGAGCTTTATTGACTGCTGATAAAATTATCACTTCTTCTCCTTATGAAAAATTAAGAACAGAAAGATACAGTTCTTTTGATTCTGGAAACGGAAAAGCTTTCGAAGAAGGAAAATTAGATTTACAGGCTTTGTATAAAATTGCTCAAGAGAACGGAGAATTAAATCTTCAGAGCGGTAAACAAGAATTGTTCGAAAATATTATTAATCAATATATTTAAAATTTTATTAGTTAGTTTATATAGTGAAAGTAGGGTTGAATAACGAGTTTTCAGCCCTGCTTTTTTTAGAATAACTAATTATTATTAACAATCAGCTTAATAACCAAAAAACTAAAAAGAGAATGAAATTTTTTATAGATACAGCCAACTTGGGAGATATTAAAGAGGCGCAGTCATTGGGCGTTTTAGATGGAGTTACAACAAATCCGTCTTTGATGGCCAAAGAAGGAATTGCCGGAAAAGAAAATATCCTGCAGCATTACCTTGATATCTGCAATATTGTTGAAGGAGATGTTTCTGCCGAAGTTATTTCAACAGATTATGACGGAATGGTAAGAGAAGGTGAGGAGCTTGCAGCTTTACATCCACAGATTGTGGTAAAACTGCCTATGATTGCAGATGGTATAAAAGCCTGTAAATATTTCTCATCAAAAGGGATCAGAACTAATGTTACTTTGGTATTCTCAGCTGGTCAGGCACTTTTGGCAGCTAAAGCCGGGGCTACGTATGTTTCTCCTTTCTTAGGAAGATTAGATGATATTTCAACAGACGGAATACATTTAATTTCTGAAATCAGAGAGATTTATGATAATTACGATTATCAAACACAGATTCTTTCAGCTTCAATCAGACATACGATGCATATTGTAGATTGTGCAAAAGTTGGATCTGATGTGATGACTGGACCGCTTTCTGCCATCAAAGGTTTGTTAAAGCATCCTTTGACAGATATTGGTTTAGCACAATTTGTGGAAGATGCTAAAAAAATGAAACTGTAAAAATTCAGGCTTCATTTTTAACCCTTATAAACTCTCTTCAAAAGGTAATGAAGGGAGTTTTTTTATATCTTAAATTGAAATTTATTTTGAAAATAATCAAAACAACCGATTGTGTTATGTAGATTGTTTTATATATTTGAATGGATAACATTCAAATATAAAATGGCATAATAAGACTAATTTTTCTAATTAGTTATCTCAATAAAATTTAAAAGAAGTATAATGAAAGATTTGACAAAATTTATTTTAACACTTATCACAATCTGTTTTTTAAGTCCGTTAAAAGCGGCTGAACCTTTTATCACGACCGAAAAAAAGTCAGGTGCAGTTGTCCTTAAAGAAAAATCTTCACGGCTTTCTTTTTTTATAAAGAATGGAGCTGATAATGGTGTTTTGCGTGCAGTAAATAATCTGCAGTCTGATTTTGAAAAAGTAACCGGAGATAAACCAGTTATTTTAAATCAGATAGGAAACTCTTCATCGACTCTTATTATCATTGGAACAATTGGCAACAATTCTGCAATTGATGATTTAATAAAACAAAAGAAAATTGACGGTAAAGAACTGAAAGGTAAAAATGAAAAATTCATTATTCAAAGTGTCAAAAATCCTTTCAAAGGAGTAGAGGAGGCTGTTATAATTGCAGGAAGCGATAAGCGGGGAACTATTTATGGTATCTACGAATTATCCCGCCAGATTGGTGTTTCACCGTGGTATTACTGGGCAGATGTGCCAGTAGAACATAAGGAAAATCTATATTTTGAAAAAGGAATTTATACTGATGGTGAACCAGCTGTGAAATACAGAGGGATTTTCCTGAATGATGAAGCACCAGCTCTGAGCGGATGGAGCAAAGCGACATTTGGAGGATTTAACAGCAAGTTTTACGAGAAAGTTTTTGAATTGCTTCTTCGTCTCAAAGCAAATTATATGTGGCCTGCCATGTGGGGAAATGCTTTCTATGATGATGACGGCAGCAATGGTCCGCTGGCAAATGAAATGGGAATTATAATGGGAACATCCCACCACGAACCAATGGCTTTGGCACAACAGGATTGGAAACGGTACATTCAAAAAAATAAGCTACAGAATGTTTGGGATTATTCCAAGAATAAAACGGTTTTAGATGAATTTTGGAAAACTGGAATTGAACGCAGTATGAATTGGGAAAAATTAGTCACCATAGGAATGCGCGGTGATGGAGATGAAGCAATGAGTGAAGGCACCAATATCAGTTTACTGGAGAATATCGTTAAAAATCAGCGTCAGATTATTGAAAAAAATACTAAACAAAAAGCTGAAAAAACACCGCAGGTTTGGGCTTTGTACAAAGAGGTTCAGGATTATTATGATCAGGGAATGCGGGTTCCGGATGATGTGATTCTGCTGTTTTGTGATGATAATTGGGGAAATGTCCGTAAACTTCCAGATCCATTAAAACCTTTGCATAAAGGCGGTTACGGAATATATTATCATTTTGACTATGTAGGAGGTCCAAGAAACTCCAAATGGATCAATATTAGTCCAATACAAAGGGTTTGGGAACAAATGAATCTTAGTTATGAACACGGCGTTGATAAAGTTTGGATCGTAAACGTTGGAGACCTTAAGCCTATGGAATTTCCAATTAGTTTCTTTTTGGAAATGGCTTGGAATCCAAAGCAGTTCAACTCTAAGAATCTTTTTAAATATACAGAGAATTGGACTGCGCAGCAGTTTGGAAAAAAACATGCAGGGAAAATTGCCGAACTGTTAAACACTTATCCGAGGTATAACCGCCGTGTTACTCCCGAAATGCTGAAAAGTAAAACATACAGTCTTGAAAATTATAATGAATTTGAAACTGTAGTAAATGATTATAGAAATTTAGCACTGGAAGCTTACCGTCTTTACGATGAAATTCCGAAGCAATACAAAGATGCCTATTTTCAGTTAGTACTATATCCTATTGATGCTTGCAGTAACTTATATGAAATGTATTTTGCACAAGCAAAAAATCAAAAGCTGGCCGAAGAAAAAAATGTTTCTGCGAATTATTATGCTGATAAAGTTAAAGTGTATTTTGCTCGTGATTCTATTCTTCAAAATAAATATAATAACGAGATTGCTGGAGGAAAATGGACTCACATGATGGATCAAATGCGTATTGGGTATAATAACTGGCATGATGAAGCAAAAAATATCCTTCCGGAAGTGACCTATATTTTGGAAAATTCAAAACCAGCCAAAAAAGTCTTTAAAGAAAAGAATGGTTACGTTTCTATAGAAGCTGAGAATTTTTCTAAATTAAATAATTCGGATAAAATTCATTGGGAAGTGATTCCTGATTTTGGAAAAACAGAGGCAGGCATTACCACTTTTCCGCAAAATGCTTACCCAAAAGATAATGAGAATATTTTTGTTGAATATGAAATTGATTTTACTTCCAGCGGGGAGTTTACTGTTCAGCTGCTTTTGGCTCCTACATTAAATTTTAACAGCAATAAAGGGTTACGCTATGAAATTTCTTTTGATGGGGAAAAACCTCAAACCGTAAATTTCAACGGTCATTACCGAGGAGAATTAGGGAAATGGCAGGCGGAGCAAATTATCAAGTCTTCGGTTAAACTTTCTGTTTCTAAATCAGGAAAACATACACTGCGTTTCCGTGTATTAGAACCGGGTATTGTTCTGCAAAAGATTCTTATCGATACAGGAGGGTTACTCCCTTCTTATTTAGGAGCTCCCGAAAGTGAAATTATGGATTAAGATTTTGCCTAAATTTTTAAAGCTGCTAAATATATCCTTTATAAATATTAACTCTCTTCATTATTAAAAGAAGGGAGTTTTTTTTGTTTTTATGCAAGTGGGGATGCATATTTTGAAACTTTGTTATAAAATCTATGTGTACAATTTTTATTAAAGCAGAATTAACTAAATGAGTTAAGTTATTATTTGAATACCCTTTTGATTTTTCTGCCCTGGATAGCAGCGGAAAGCCCGTAAGGGAAGAGCCCTTAAAAAACAAAACCCAAAACAGCGACCAACGGAAGCTCGTTTTGGGTTTATGTTTTTTTGGGCAATGACTGCGGACTTGCAGTGAATAGCCGGAATTGGCAGTCTAATGATTATTTTACAGTTATAATTTTTTTGATCAGTCCGCTGCTGGATGCATTATGTTCCTCAGGCTGGTGTCCGCCCACTGCAATTTCTACTTTTCCGTCCAGTTGCTGTAGCTTGCCTTCTTGGGTAACATAAGACAGATCCTGTGGAGTCAAAGTAAAGGTTATTGTTTTGCTTTGTCCTGGATTAAGTGAAACTCTTTCAAAACCTTTTAGTGTTTTTATAGGAACTTTTATTTTTTTGCCTTGGTCAAGAACATATAGCTGCGCCACTTCTTCGCCTGAAAATTGCCCTGTATTGGTAATAGTTACCGATACTTTGACATTTTTACTTTTTTCAATCTGCACAGGCATTTCTAATTTGCTGTATTTAAAAGTAGTATAGCTGAGTCCGAATCCAAAACCATATTGAGGAACACCTTTGAAATATCTGTAAGTTCGGTTTTCCATATTATAATCATTGAATGAAGCCAGGTCGCTGTCTCCTTTGTAAAATGTAACAGGCAAGCGTCCTGAGGGATTATAGTCGCCAAATAAAATATCTGCCACTGCAGTTCCCGCTGACTGCCCTCCATACCATGCATTTAAAATAGCAGGAATGTTTTCGGATTCCCATGGGGTTGCGATGGCACTTCCTGTCATCATGACAAATATTACTGGTTTGCCTGTAGTTTTCAGGGCTTTCATCAGTTCTGTCTGTACAGCAGGCAACAGTATTGAAGTACGGTCTCCTCCCTCAAAACCCGGATCGCTTACTTTCATTTCTTCGCCTTCAAGCTGTGGAGAAATCCCTCCAGTAAAAATAAAAGCATCAGCATCTTTGTATCGGTCGGCAATTTGACTATAATCGGTTTTGATATAGCTTCCTGCGCTCATTTTTATATTGGCGCTTCCGTCACCCTGCCAGTATTCTACAGTCAAAGTATAGCTTGAGCCTTTTTTTACTGCAAGTTCATAGGTTTTTGATCCCCAGCGGTTTTTTTTCCATGAGTCAATAACAATCGTGCTGTTTACTAAAAATCGGTAGCCGTCATCGCCTTGAAGTTCAAAAGTTATTGCGTCATCTTTTTCAGCTTTAAAATCAGTTGTATATCTGACTGAGAAATTATTGGCTCTTATCGTGCCGGTTACTGCCTGGCCTTCCTGCCAGATATTGTCCACTTTGGTCTCACGGGTTACAGCAGGAGTGCCTTCGAGGTCTTTGTTATTGTAATACTCGGCTTTGAATCCCTGTTTTCCTTCGTAAGAATACTGTTGTGATAAATCCTTATATTGTAAAAGGTTGTTATTGGTAAAGTTTACTGCTTTTTCAAAAATAACTTCGGTATCTGGACCGACTTTATCTTTGATGCCCTGCAGTACGGTTTTCAGGTTTGTAGGTGTTCCGTTGTAATTTCCTAAAATGGCTATTGAATTATCAGCATTAGGCCCTAGCACTACAATTTTTTTTAGTTTTTTGCTTAGAGGCAGCGTTTGTTTTTCATTCTTTAGCAATACCATTGACTGCTGTGCCATTTTTAGGGCATGTGCTGCGTGCTCTTTGCTTTCCAGAACGTTATCGGGTGTCTGCGCATATTTAACCATAGCCACTGGATCAAACATACCTAGTCGAAAGCGAACCATGAATAAACGTTTAACTGAAACGTCTATCTGTGCCTCTGTAATTTTGCCTTGTTTTACTGCCTGTACTAAGGCTTTGTAAGCATCTGTTCCACAGTCTATATCGGTACCATGAAATACTGCATCTGCTGAAGCGGATGCAGCGTCTGGGTGTGTTTTATGATTTTTGAAAAAGTCATCAATTGCCCAACAGTCGGAGGTTACGTAGCCATCAAATTTCCATTGGTTTCTAAGTATGTCAGTCATCAATATATCGCTGGCGCAGCATGGCTGTGTCCTGAAAGCATTATAGGCACACATAACGCCGACAACATGAGATTCGGTTATCAATTTTTGAAAAGCAGGAAGGTAGGTGTCCCAAAGGTCGTACGCACTTACATCTACATCAAAAACGTGCCTTAAAGGCTCTGGACCGCTATGTACTGCATAATGTTTGGCGCAGGCAGCAGCTTTAATATATTTTGGGTCATCGCCCTGCAGCCCTTTTACAAAAGCATCACCCAGCATAGATGTCAGGTAAGGATCTTCGCCATAAGTCTCCTGTCCGCGTCCCCAGCGTGGGTCTCTAAAAATATTAATATTTGGTGTCCAGTACGTTAGTCCCAAGTAGCGCTCATTTGTACGGCCAGAAGCTACAGCTTTGTTATAAATTGCCCGCCCCTCGGTTGCGGAATAATCGGCCATAGTAAACAGCGAATTTTTATCAAATGTTGCTGCCATAGCAATAGCCTGTGGGTAAACGGTCACTTTAAAAGGGGTACGAGCCACTCCGTGAAGTGTTTCATTCCACCAGTCATAAGCCGGTATGCCCAAGCGTTCTATAGCAGGGGAGGAGTTAAGCATTTGTGATACTTTTTCTTCAAGAGTAAGACGGGAGACTAGGTCGTTTACCCGTTCTTCAAAGGTTAAATTATAATCTTGAAAACGATATTGATTTTGCGCAGCACAATTGAAAGTACCGTAGGTAATACTAACTATTAGTATTATAAAAAATTTGCTTATTTTCATTGTAAAGTTTTTTAGCTAAAAGGATATAGGGTAATTTAATATTGCAAGACCATAAAATGGAGTAATTTTTCCTTAATCAAATTGATGATTTTACGAAGATATAAAAAAGAAGTTATGGATGATATAAAAAAAACAACCGATTGTTTCGAAAGTAAAAAAAATAGTACCGAAGGAATATTCGATACTATTTTTAATTTTTATAAATAAACTAAATATTATAAGAAATACTATTTTTTACTTTATGTCCAAACACCCCAAAATAAAGAATAACCACGAAACAAACCAACGGAATAATATACCCCGCCTGGATATCGTCATGCTTCATATCAATTAAAGTTCCCATACCATAAGGAAGTATCGCTCCGCCCACAATAGACATTACTAACCAAGAAGAGCCTGTTTCTGTATTCGATTTTAAACCTACTAATCCCAGAGAGAAAATTGTTGGAAACATAATGGACATAAAAAATCCTAATCCGCCCAAAGCGTAAATTACATAAATTCCAGATCCATAAATAGCTATTAAACAAAGGAAAACGCTGATTATACAATAGATGGAAAGCAATACGTAATCTTTAACAAATCTTAAAAAGAAAGTGCCGATAAAGCGCCCCGCCATAAACAGAAAACCATAGATTCCGAGGTAATATCCTGCCGTTTTTTCGTCTAATCCTGCACCTTGCTGTGCAATTCTGATGAAAAAGCTAGTGATACAAACCTGTGCGCCAACATAAAAGAATTGTGCCACAACAGCCCAGCTTAAATGTGAGAATTTCAAAACAGAGAAAAAGCCAGGTTTGATTTCAGCTTCGGTATGCTTTGGTTTCATTGAAGGCAAATGCATAAAATAAAAGAGTATGGCTACCAAAACCAATACACTTCCTAAAATAATATAAGGCAATTTTACTGCTGAAGCTTCTTCTAATAAATAAGCAGCTCTTGTTGCGTCTGGCATTGCTTCCATTTGTTCTGCAGTATGATTTTTCCCGGAAAGGATGAACATCGAACCGACAATTGGCGCGACCATTGCAGCCAATCCATTAAACGAAGCTGCTAAATTCAATCTTTTTGATGATGATTCTGCTGGTCCTAAAATTGCCGCATACGGATTAGCACTAGTTTCCAAAATAGTCAAACCACATCCTATTACAAATAAGGCAAATAAAAATAATTCATAAGTTCTTGAATTGGCAGCAGGCACAAATAAAAATGCGCCAGCTGCAAAAACCAATAAGCCAGTGATAATACTGTTTTTGTAACCAAATCGTTTAATGAGCATTCCAGCAGGAATAGCCATAATAAAATAAGCAAAAAATACTGCCGTATCAATCAATGTCGATTGGCGGTTGTTTAATTCACAGGCTTTTTTTAAATGTGGAATTAAGATGGAATCCAGATTGTGTGCCATTCCCCAAAGGAAAAATAAGCTGGTAATTAGTATAAAAGGTAATAGATAATTTGTTTTTGTTCCCTTTTCTGAGGGCACTTCGTGTTGGTCGCCAGTTTGGTTTGTTACTTGCATAATTGTTTTTTGGTTTTTTAGGGTTATTTCTTTTTTACTAATAATAAATGGTCGCATACCAATACCACTTCACCTCTTTGGTTAATGATTTCTACATGCTCTATAACGGTTCCCATTTCGGGTTTTTTGGCTTCTCCTTTTTCAGAAATCGTAATTTCCGAATGGATGGTGTCGCCAATGTGAACGGGTTTTACAAATCGCATTCTGTCATATCCTTTAGAAAAAGCTTCCGGATTTATTTCAGATGCGGTCAGGCCGATACCGATGCTGAAAATCATTGTTCCGTGAGCAATACGCTGTCCAAAAGGCTGTGTTTTGCACCATTCCTCATCCATGTGATGGGGAAAAAAATCGCCAGTATGCCCAGCGTGAACCACAAAGTCGGTTTCGGTAATGGTTCTGCCTAAAGTAACTCTTTTATCATTAAGCTGGTAATCTTCGAAAAAGGTTGATTTGAAATACATTTTTTTAGTTTTTTAGTCCTTAGTTACTAGCTCAGATGCTAACTACTAATGACTTTTCATTAATTACTATGTTTATAATTCTTTTAGTGGGATTGCTCCTTTTTCATTACTGATGTAACAGGCTTCGACAACTTTCATGGTGTCTAGAACATCTTGAACACTGGCTAATAGTTTTGAATCGGAACCTTCTTTAAAACGCATCAAATTTGACATGGTACCAATAAAAGCTTCTGGAAACCAAGAACCTTCCAATTCTATTTTTTCCCATTCATATTTCCCATTTTTTTCTATTACCGCTTCAAACTCATCAGGCATACCATCAGGATAATTCATCAGCAAGCCCATTTTAGCTTTGATTGCGCCTTTAGTTCCTTCCCATTTGATGTAGCTTTCTTCATGTTTTGGACCAAAATGATGATCGTGATTAGTATTGATAACCACTCGCATCGAATCTCCATAATCTAAAATAATCGAAGAACGGCAGGACGATAATTTCTTCAAAGGATGATTGGTAGTTTTAGCATAAACTCCTTTTGGATTTCCCAAAAAGGAGCGGATGCAATCGATATAGTGCACACTGTGAAAAAGAATTTCCAATCTAGGATGTTCCTTAATCAGCGGAAACAATTCCCAAGGCGTATTCACGGTTACTTTTACTTCTAAATCATACAATTCACCAATAATTCCCTTATTAATCAGGTATCGTGCAGCACTTATGTAAGAAGCAAACCGCAATTGAAAATTTATGCCTGCTACTAATTTTTTTCTTTCGCAGACTGCTACGATTTCTTTGGCCTGCGCCAAATCATTTCCCATAGGTTTTTGAATCAGTACGGCAGCACCGTCTGGCAGTTGTTCCAATATTTCGATGTATTGATCGGGAAGCACAGTAATGTCATAAACAGCATTCGACGGAGCATTTTTTACTGCGTCGGCTACGTTTTCAAAAACATTCGGAATACCAAATTGCTTGGCCATATCCTGAGCCTTTGAAAGCGTTCTGTTGGTAATCCCAAAAACATTGAAGCCAGCCATTTCATACGCGGGAAGATGCGCATCTTTTACAATGCCGCTTGCGCCAATGATAATAATGGGCAGATTGGTTTCGGGCAATAATGGTTTATATTGTATATCCATGATCAGTATAATTTTTGGATTGATTTTTGCGTTTCCAATAATAGTTGTTCTGATGAAACAGAACTTTCAATTGATTTTAATACCATTTGGTCAATCAATTCGGCTACTTTTGGCCAAATCGGTGTTTGCGGTAACGTTAAAGCATTTTCGTGAAGCATTTCCAGCTTGTGATAAAAGGGAATGGTTTTATTTATTTCGGTATCAGCCCAAGTTGATTTACGACAGCCGATTCCGCCTTCATTGGTCAGTAATTTATCGCTTTCGGGTGTTATGGCAAACCGCAGAAAATCATATGCTAATTTTGGGTGCTTACTTCCAGTGCCAATCGTGTACAGCCAATAAACATTCAAAGAAGCGGTTTTGTGATTTTGGTCGTGCGGAAGTTCCGTAATATCAACTTTTCCTTTCACTTTCGATTCTTCAATCACTTCGCACATAGAAGCAAATCCAAACCAGTTGATTGCCATTGCGGCTTCTCCTTTGGCGAAAGCCATGCCAGCTTCTACCGAACCAAATTTTTTAATTTTCGGATGAACAGCTTTCGGATTATTTATTATTTTTCTATAATAATCTAAAGCCTCGACAGCTTCTGGATGATGAATGTCTATTTGATTTTGTGCATTCAATAAAGAACCTCCGCGTGTCCATAACTGCAGGCAAAAATCGAATACCATATTGTGGCCATCAGGAAAATTAGCAAATACACTCCCGTATAAATTTTGTTCCGGACGATTAAAAAATTCGGCTATTTGATTAAATTCCTCCCAAGTTTTTGGAGGATTCAATTCGTAACCGTATTGATTTTTGAAATTTTCTTTTTCGGTTAAATCATCAAATAAATCTTTTCTGTAGATCAAACATTCCGGGCCGTCATGAAAAGGCAGTCCATAGGTTCCATTATTGATTTGCTGTAAATGCAATAATGATTGATGCCAGCCATCAGGGTAATTTTGAGGAGCATTTTCATTAATTAATTGGGTTAAATCAAGAACTGCTTTTTCATTGGCAGCATCAAAAATCCAATCCGTATTGAGATGTGCAATATCCCAAGAACCATTTTTTAATCCTTTTTTACTAATTGTTTCGGCATATAAATCGTGTAATTCCAGCGGAATCATTTCTGCTTCAAGTGTAATATTATTTTTTAGGCAGAACAAATCCCACAGCTTTTGCAGCGTACTTTCAAAAGGATCAAATTTTCTGACAGCGATTCTCAATTTTCCCATTATTAATCAATAAATTCTTTAATAATTCGCTCATTATCCTGACCTAATTTAGGAGAACCTTTAGTTGATGTAAAATATTCTCCATCTATTTTAATCGGGCATCGAGTTGTTTTATATGTGTAGCTGTCTGTCATTTCAACTTTCTGCGTAAAATTTAAAACGCGAAATCCTTCTTCGGCAAAAAGCTGTTTGTAGTTCAATACTTTGGCACACCAAATATCAGCAGGTTCTAAAATGTCCAGCCAGTATTGGGTTTCCTGAGTCTGCAAATGAGTGGACAGAATGTTTTTAATTTCATCTCTCAATTCAAATTTATTTTCAGGAAACTGCAATAATTCATCACATTTTAAAAGCGAGGACAAAACAGGAATCGATCCCATCGCCAAAGCCAAATATCCATTATTGGTCTTGTAAATTCCATAAGGCGCACCCAAATAGGCGTGGGCATTGTTGGATTTTGTTCGAACGGGCAATTCACCGCCGTCATTAAAATACGTAGTAATGGTTTCAAACTGAAAATCAAAAGCCGATTCGAGCATACTTACCTGAACCATCGCTCCAATGTTATGCGCCGCTTTTCTATATAAAGCCGCTAAAATTCCTTGTGCTAAATGCGCTCCAGCCAGCATATCTACAATCGACAATCCCATGGGTACAGGACCATCTTCCTGATTACCGCTCAGCCAAGTTAAAGCTGTTAAGGATTGTAATAACAAATCCTGTCCGGGTAAATCTTTTAACTCGGATTTGGTGCCATAGCCCGAGATTTCGGCATAGACAATATTTGGATTGATTTCTTTTACAGCATCATAACTCAAACCCACGCGTTCCATCACTCCAGGTCTGAAATTGTGCATTACGACATCGGCTTTAGCCAGTATTTTTTTTAATTTTTCGAGTTCATCGGGCTGTTTGAAATCAATGGCAAATGATTCTTTATTTCTATTGATGGTATGAAAAACGGAAGATTCCCCGTTCATAATCAAATCAGAAGTATAAAGCGTTCGGCAGATATCGCCCGTTCCCGGTTTCTCAATTTTTATAACGCGAGCGCCTAAATCGGCCAATCGTAAACTCGCTGAAGGACCCGAAAGAAACTGGCTAAAATCTACTATTAAATAATCTTCTAATGGTTTCATTTATTCGCTTAAAAATTGTTCATGAATTGCTAAATTGTCTTCCCCGACTTTTGGTGCCGCTTTCGAGCTGATAAGAATTTGTCCATCTAATTGAATAGGACTTCTAGTGGTAACTAATGTTTCTCCAGCCGAATTTTTTACCGTCTGCTTCAACTCTAATTCATTAACAAAAGATTGATTGTTCAGCTCTTCGTAATTGAGCACTTTTCCACACCAGATTCCTTCTTTTTGAAGTAAATCCAGCCAAAAATCGGCAGTTTGTGTGACTAATTTTTCTGCTAAGATTTCTCTGATTTCATTTCTTTGAGAAAACCAAAAGTGTTTGTCAGTATATTTTTTTAAATCAATTCCTAGAACATTTCCGATGAAAAGCAAATCGCCCATAGCCAATGAAATATAGCCTTCTTTAGTTTGATAAACACCATAAGGAGCGCTTAAAAAAGCATGTGCACTTCCTTTTACATTCCCGCGTTCTGGTTGTTGCCCTCCATCATTTAAGTAAGAAGTGATAGCTTCAAACTGAACGTCCAAAACCGATTCCAGCAAACTCACTTCGACCAAAACTCCTTTTCCGGTTTTGGCTCTTTTGAGCAATGCTGCCAAAATTCCCTGCACAAAATGATTACCACACATTAAATCGGCTACAGCCAAACCAAAAGGAACGGGACCTTGACTTTTTCTGCCGCTTAACCAGCTTAATCCTGATAATGACTGCAACAGTAAATCCTGTCCGGGTTTATTTGCCCAAGGACCTTTATCTCCGTAACCAGTTATAGTTCCGTAAATGATTTTTGGATTAATGTTTAAAGCATCGGCAAAAGTTAATCCTATTTTCTCCATTACTCCGGGTCTGAAATTATGGGTCATAATATCAGCCTTGGCAATCAGTTTTTTGACCAAAACTAAATCTTCTGGATTTTTAAGATCGGCCGCAAAAGATTCTTTATTTCTATTTATGGTATGAAAAAGCAGACTGCTGTCATCGACAAAAAGGTCTTTGATGCTGAGCTGACGACAAGCTTCGCCTTTTACGGGACGCTCTATTTTAATGACTCTGGCTCCTAAATCAGCCAGTTTTAATCCTGCTGATGGGCCTGCCAAAAACTGGCAAAACTCCAATACTACTAATCCTTCTAGTGGTTTCATTTAGATTGTAAGTTTAAAGACTCCGCATAAAGTGCGTTTATTGCTGATAAAACCGATTCTTCGTTACCGCCATTCATAAGGTAATCCCGCACCACATCGCCGGCATGATCCTGAAAATACATATGTCCAGAATATCTCGGGCGCAGGAAAGCTCTTTCTAATGCTGGCAAAGTGTTTTTGAAATAATCATGTGTTACTCCGTTGATTCGATTGCTTTTCCAAGCTTGTAAGTGACCGGGCTGTCCGCCATTATCAGCAAAAATGTTTTGCTGCACTTGGGATGAACCTGTGAATTCAGCATATTTAATGGCTTCAGGAATGTGCTGGCTAAATGAGGAAACAGCAAGTCCAGTTCCGCCTAATGAGCTAATCATTGGCTGATTATTCAATTGTGCTAAATCATAAAAATGAAGTAATTTTTGGCTGTAGCCAATTCGGGAATAATTCGAATATCCGTAAGCGAAAGGGCAGTAGGCGATTTCATCAGAGTTGACCATCGCTTCATAAACCTGAATCGGGTTTCTATTAAAATTTGCTGGATCAATTAACTGTGCCAATTCTCTAAACATTTGCAGCGCTTTTTTTCCTGTTTCTGTCGAAATCACTTTATCTTCCGATTGAAACGGAGCTTCGCCCAAACTGCAGCAGTACATATAAAAACTCATCAATACATCAACCGGAATTCCTGCAAAAGCAACCAGTCCTTTTTTGGCTAATGCCAATAAATCATCATACGTTTGAGGAACTCTCAGTCCTTGTTTTTCCAAAATATCCAATCTGGCAGAAGCTACTGGAGTCGCTGCGTCTATTGGTAAAGCCCATAGCTTGTTACTAAATACATAGCTTCCGTAAGAACGTCCAACGGTATTTATTTCTTGGTCTTTTATATAATCTGGAGAAAGATAATCCGATAGCGGAAGGATAACATTGCTGTGTGCGCCAAAACCCGTCCAAGGATGGTCGATAACTAATAAGTCAAATCTTTTGGCTAAATCTTCGATGGAAGCATCGGCAAACTCCTGTAAACTCCTTTTCTCCCAGCTAATTTCGATTACTGGATTAAGTTCCGTAAAACGCTGAGCAGTGGCAACCATAGGTAAAAGTCCTCTAGTATGATTCCAAGTTATTCCTTTTAATTTTGTCATTTTTTTATGAATAATATTTTATTTTTTGGCTTAAAAAATAATAAATGTAAAAAATACAATTCAAATGTATAAATTATGTTTGGAATATTAATATTAAAAATTACATTTGTGTAATCGATTACATTTTTATAAGGTTTTTGTATCGAAAATTCCAGCGAAAAGTAAATAAGTTAAAGACCATTTTTATCTAAGATGAATAATACATTAAAAATCATTTTTTTTGCAAGGACAAGTTTGATGCTTGTCATGTTAATGTTTAGCTGTCACATTATGGCGCAGACTGCAGAGAACCAAACTGTTTCTGGAAAACCAAAAAACGAAATTTCGGATAAATTAAAATGGTCAGAGCGAATGGCTTTGACTCTGATGCAGCGTCATCCGCAGTCTTATATGATTGATGATGCAAAAAATCCGCATTGGGATTATGTGCATGGGTTAGTTTTGTTCGCTTTTGAAGAATTGAATAAGCAAAAAAAGGATTCAAAATATGCTGCTTATATTAAAGGATATGCTGATGATTTGATTGATGCCGAAGGAAATATTAAAACCTATGAATTTGATTCTTTTAATATTGATAATATAGTAGCAGGGAGATCATTGTTTGATTTATACAAGAAAACAAACGATAAACGTTACTTAACTGCGATGCAGACTTTACGCAGACAAATACAAGAACAGCCTCGAACTCCAAGCGGCGGATTTTGGCATAAAAAAATATATCCAAACCAAATGTGGCTGGATGGTTTATACATGGGAGAACCATTTTATGCACAATATACTTCGGTTTTTGAAAATGGTAAAAATCTAGATGATGTTGCCAAACAATTTGAGTTGATCCAATTGCATGCAACAGATAAGAAAACTGGATTGTTGTATCACGCTTGGGACGAGAGTAAAGCAATGCCTTGGTCGAATAAAACAACGGGGAATTCTCCCAATTTTTGGTCAAGATCTATTGGCTGGTACGTGATGGCTTTGGTTGATGCTTTGGACTATTTTCCCAAAGAGCATCCGAAAAGAAATGAATTAATTGGTTATTTGAATAATATCTCAAATGGATTAATTAAATTTCAGGACAAATCCGGTATGTGGTATCAAGTAACCGATATGGGAAGCAGAGATGGAAATTATTTAGAATCTTCTGGAACATCTATGTTTGCTTATGCTTTTGCAAAGGGAGTAAACAAAGGATATTTGCCTAAAAAGTTCAAAAAAATTGCAAATAAAGCATTTGACGGATTGACAAAACAATCAATGAAAATTGATTCCAATGGCGAAATTGAATTGACGAATGCTTGTGCTGTAGCAGGTTTGGGCGGGAATCCTTACCGTGATGGTTCTTATGAATATTATATTAACGAAAGAAAGAAAAATAATGATCCTAAAGCAACTGGACCTTTTATTTTGGCAGCTTTAGAATTAAATAGATAAAATTAAATTTGAATATATATGTTTTCATTACAAAATAAAAAAGCAGTAGTCACAGGAGGAGGAAGCGGAATTGGAAGAGCGATAGCCACATTGTTTGCTAAACAAGGAGCCGAAGTACATATTATTGATTTAACAATCGAAAGTGCTCAAGAGGCTGTACACGATATTAAGCAGTTGGGTGGAAAAGTCCATTCGTATGCCTGTAATGTTGCCGATCAAAAAGAAGTTGTCGAAACATTTGAAAAGATAGGCAACATCAATATTTTGATAAATAATGCTGGAATTGCTCACGTTGGAAAAGTAGACACTACACCAGAAGCCGATTTTGATCGCGTGATGAATGTAAATGTAAAAGGGGTTTATAATTGTCTGTATGCAGCAATTCCGCAATTTCGATTATCAAACGGCGGTGTAATTTTGAACATGGCTTCTATCGCTTCATGGGTTGGAATACCTGATCGTTTTGCTTATTCAACTGCGAAAGGAGCAGTAATGGCAATGACTTTGTCTGTTGCCAAAGATTATATCAATGAGGGAATTCGCTGTAATTCAATTTCGCCTGCGAGAGTTCATACACCATTTGTTGATGGTTTTATCAATAAAAATTACCCGGGAAAAGAAGCTGAAATTTTCGAAAAATTATCAAAATCACAGCCAATTGGAAGAATGGGAAAACCAGATGAAGTTGCTGCATTAGCCCTGTATTTATGCAGTGATGAAGCAGGTTTTATAACGGGTTCAGATTATCCTATTGATGGAGGTTTTATAAAATTAAATAATTAAGAAGAGTTTCTAAGATTTTAAGCAGCTGAGTCACTAAGAAAAAAACTTAGAATCTTAGCAGCTCAGAATCTCAGCAACTAAAAAAAATAACAATTAAAAAAATAAAGTAATGAAGTTAATACGTTTTGGAGCTGTTGGAAAAGAAAAGCCAGGAGTTATTATTGGAGAAAAAAAATATGATGTATCTTCAATTGTTTCGGATTTTAACGAAGCTTTTTTTGATGAAAATGGATTAGAAAAATTAAAAAAAGCTTTAGAAAGTAATCCTGTATTACCTGAAGTTGGAGTAGATGTACGTTTAGGATCTCCAGTGGCGAGACCTTCAAAAATAATCTGCATTGGCTTAAACTATGTGGATCACTGTAAAGAAACTGGTGCTCCAATTCCTGCGGAACCAATTATCTTTTTCAAATCAACTACTTCGTTATGCGGTCCAAACGATGATTTAATTATTCCAAAAAACAGCGAAAAAACAGACTGGGAAATCGAATTAGCTTTTGTTGTAGGGAAAAAAGCAAGTTATGTAGAAGAAGCTGAGGCTTTAGATTATGTGGCTGGTTATGCATTATTGAACGATTACAGCGAAAGAGCTTTTCAAATCGAAATGGGCGGTCAATGGGCAAAAGGAAAAGGCTGCGATACATTTGCGCCTCTTGGACCATTCTTGGCTACACAAGATGAAATTGCGGATGTAAATAATATTCCAATGTGGCTTACAGTGAATGGAAAGAAATTTCAAGACAGCAACACATTGAACTTAGTTTTCAAAATTCCATTTTTAGTGCATTATTTAAGCCAGTTCATGACTTTGATGCCTGGTGATATTATCAGTACAGGTACGCCTCCGGGAGTTGGTTTGGGAATTAAGCCAGATCCAATTTATATCAAGCCGGGTGACATTATTGAGCTAGGTATGGAAGGTTTAGGATCTAGCAGACAAGTAGCAAAAGCTTACAGTAAATAATACAAATTTGGAGGTCATTTTTTAGATGGCTTCCAAAAAATAAATTCTATTAAAATGAAATATATTGTTTGCGAAAAACCGAAAGAATTTCTGCTGAAAGAGAAACCAATGCCTGAACCAAAAGAAGGAGAAGTACTTTTAAAAATTAAAAGGATAGGAGTTTGCGGTACCGACATTCATGCTTTTGGAGGAACACAGCCCTATTTTGAATATCCTCGAATTTTAGGCCACGAATTGGCTGCTGAATATATAAAAGGCAACGCAAAAGGTTTTGAGCCTGGTGATAAAGTAACTTTTATTCCTTATTTCAGCTGCGGAAAATGTGTTGCATGTCGAAACGGACTGACCAATTGCTGTGCCAATATCAAAGTTTTCGGTGTGCATATTGATGGTGGAATGGCAGAATATGTGACTGTTCCTGAGCAATATTTACTGCACGGACAAGGTTTGGATTATGATGAACTGGCTTTGGTAGAACCGCTTGCTATTGCAGCACATGGTGTTCGCAGAGCTGGTGTAAAAGCAACCGATACCGTTTTGGTAATGGGTGCCGGACCAATCGGATTAGGATTGATTCAATTTGCAAAAATAGCCGGAGCCAAAGTTATTGTTTTGGATATCAATGAATACCGTCTTAATTTCTGCAAAGAAGCATTACAGGCAGACGAAACTATAAATCCATTGCATGATGATGTAGCGGTGCGTTTAGCTGAGCTTACCAATGGAGATATGGCCAATGTAGTGATTGATGCTACCGGAAATCAAAAAGTGATGAACAGTGCTTTCAATTATATTTCTCATGGCGGCCGATTTGTTTTGGTTGGTCTTCAAAAAGGAGAATTGAGTTTCAGCCATCCTGATTTTCATAAAAGAGAATCCACTTTAATGAGCAGCCGTAATGCGACCATCGAAGATTTTGAATATGTTATGGAATGTCTGAAAGCAGGTAAAATCGATCCTAAAAAATTCATTACGCACAGAGCTGATTTTTCGGATATGATTACCGAATTTGAAAAATGGATTGATCCAAAAAATAATACTATTAAAGCAATTATAGAATTGAATTAATGCCAAAAAAACAACCATTATGGATTTAAATTTAAAAGGGAAAATAATAGTAGTATCAGGTTCTGCTGGAAAAGAAGGAAGTATTGGTGAAACCATCATCAATCGATTGGCTGATGAAGGTGCTATTCCAGTTCTTGTGGATAGAAACAGCAGAGGTTTTGGTTATGCCGAAGCATTGCAAAAAAAAGGAATCAATTCTTTATTCGTACAGACGGATGTTACCAATCCTGATGAAATGCAAAACGCAGTTAATAAAATTGCTGAAAAATATGGAAGAATTGATGCTGTTATCAATAACGTGGGTGTAAACGACGGTGCAGGATTAGACGCTTCTTACGAGGAATTTATGGATTCACTAAAACTAAATGTAGTGAGTTACTTCTTATTGGTGAAATTTGCGCTTCCATACTTGAAAGAATCAAAAGGAAACATTCTCAATATTGGTTCCAAAGTCGCTCTGACAGGGCAGGGCGGAACTTCAGGTTATGCTGCCGCAAAAGGCGGAGTACTTGGATTGACCAGAGAATGGGCTGTAGATTTGATTCAGTTTGGCATTCGTTCCAATGCGATAATTATTGCAGAATGTTACACACCAGCATACGAAGACTGGATTAAAACAGTACCAGATGGAGAAGCAGTTTTGAAGAAAATCAATAAAAGTATTCCGTTTGAGGGAAGAATGACCAAAACAGAAGAAATTGCAGATACAGTGCTGTTTATTATTTCCGACCGTTCTTCTCACACCACAGGACAATTTGTTTTTGTTGAAGGCGGTTATGTACATCTTGATCGCGCCTTAATTAGTGATGTAAATTAATCAGAATGAACAAGCGAATTGATTCCCACCAGCATTTTTGGAAGTTTGACCCAGTTAGAGACAGTTGGATTGATGATTCTATGCAAAAGATTCAAAGGGATTTTTTACCTGATGATTTACTGCCTTTACTCACCGAAAATAAATTTCAGGGCTGTGTAGCTGTTGAAGCGCATCAATCGGAAGCGCAGACTATTTTTTTAGCTGATTTAGCTTCCAAAAATGATTTTATAAAAGGTGTTGTTGGCTGGGTTGATTTACGCAATAAAAATATAAGTGAAAGACTGAATCATTTTTCGAATGATAAAATTATCAAAGGGATTCGACACGTTGTTCAAGCCGAAGCTGATGATTTTATGCTGCGAAATGATTTCAGAAATGGAATCGCAGCATTGAAACAATTTGATTTCACTTATGATATTCTCATTTTTCATCGGCAATTGCCAGCTGCAATAGATTTAGTTAATCGTTTTCCAGAGCAAAAATTTATTATCGATCATATCGCTAAACCGAATATCAAATCGGGTGAAATTGAATCTTGGAAAAACAATATTCAAGAAATTGCAAAATTTGACAATGTGAGCTGTAAAGTTTCCGGAATGGTGACAGAAGCCGATTGGAATAATTGGAAATTTCAGGATTTAAGACCTTATCTTGATGTGATTTTTGAAAATTTTTCCACAGATAAATTGATGTTCGGCTCAGATTGGCCTGTTTGCAATGTAGCTGCAGAATATTCAAAAGTGGTAGATACTTTAGAAAATTATATCGCTCAATTTTCAATTCAGGATCAAAATAAAATCTGGTATGAAAACGCTAAAGCATTTTATAAATTGGAAATATAAAGAAATCTAAAATATTCCAATAGAATTAAACTTCTATAGCCATATATATTGAAAACATTATAAAACAGAATGTTATTTTGTTTTATAATCATGTTTTCTTGTTTCTAAATCACACAAAAAAAATAAAAATGCGTTTAAAGACTTTTAAAATAATACTGATCGTTTTTTTGATTTTCTCCACAGCGTTTTCAGCAAGCGCCACCGAAATTTGGGTATCACCTCAGGGAAAAGACATTAACCCTGGAACAAAATCTAGTCCTCTGGCAACGGTACAAATGGCGGTGAGAAAAGCCAGGGAATTACGCCGTTTGAAAGATGCTTCCATTAAAGATGGAATCCGCATCATAGTAATGAACGGAACGTATTATTTAAACGAACCATTATTTATACGACCCGAAGATTCCGGAACGGCTGATAGTCCAACTACTATTGAAGCTGAAGCTAATGCTAAACCAATCTTAAGCGGCGGAATCGAAATTAAAAACTGGAAAAAATCGGCAATTGCCATCAACGGAAAAAAAGGAATCGTCTGGGAAGCCGATGCTCCTGAAAAAGCAGGCGAAATCATCAATTACCGCCAATTGTGGGTGAAAGGAAAAAAAGCCGTGAGAGTCAAGAGTACTGCTGGAAATAAAATGGACAGAATTTTGTCTTGGGATGCTGCAACCGAAACTTGCTGGATTCCTTTCAAAGATAAGTCCGTGAAATTTGAACCCGGAATGGAAATGTTCATCGTGCAATGGTGGGCAATTGCCAATCTTCGAATTAAAAATATCGAAATCAAGAAAGACAGCGCCCGACTTTCTTTCGAACAGCCGGAAAGCAAAATTCAAAGTGAACATCCATGGCCAGCACCTTGGATTTCTAAAAATAACGGAAATTCAGCTTTCTATTTAAATAATGGAATCTCCATGCTGAACGAACCCGGAGAATGGTTTTTGGACAGAAAAAAAGCCAAAATTTATTATATTCCAAGAGCGGATGAGGATTTAACTTCCGCAAAAGTAACGGTTCCGGTTTTGGAAAATTTAGTAAAAGTGGAAGGAACACTGGATACTCCCGTGCATCATTTTAACTTCAAAGGAATTTCGTTTCAGTACAGCAACTGGCTTCGTCCTTCGCAGCAAGGTCACGTTCCGTTGCAGGCGGGAATGTATTTATTGGATGCCTATAAATTAAAAACTCCCGGAACACCAAATCAGGCGAGTTTGGAAAATCAGGGCTGGGTGGGAAGACCGAGAGCAGCTGTTGAGGTAAATTATGCGAATAATACACTTTTTGAAGGCTGTACTTTTGAGCATTTATCATCCACAGGATTGGATCTGCATAAGGGAACGAATCATAATATAGTTAAAGGAAACTTATTCAAAGATATTGGCGGTAACGGAATCAATCTGGGCGTTTTCTCCGAAGAATCATTCGAAGCGCATTTGCCTTATACCGTAAAAGATGAAAGAATAGTTTGTTCCGATGAATTGATTTCGGATAATCTGATTACTAATGTTGCCAACGAAGATTGGGGATGTTTGGGAATTGCAGCCGGTTTTATAAAAAATCTCACTATTGAACACAACGAAATTTCGGATGTAGCTTACAGCGGAATTTCAATGGGCTGGGGCTGGACGCACACTGACAACGTGATGCGAAACAATAAAATTCAGCGAAACAAAATTCATCATTACGCCAAACATTTACACGATGTTGCCGGAATTTATACGCTTTCCTCTCAGCCGGACAGCAGGATAGAAGAGAATTATATTGATAAAGTCTATAACAGTCCGTACGCACACGATCCGTTTTTATGGTTATATCTGTACACCGATGAAGGAAGTCAGGGTTTTACGATTAAAAACAACTGGATTCCGATTCAGAAAATATTGAAAAATAACAATGGTCCGAAAGGAAATAGCTGGCAGGACAATTATGCTTTTGTTGATTCTAAAATAAAGGATAATGCAGGAATCCGTGCGTCATACAGCAATGTATTAGCGAAAGAAGTTGTTGTTGACGAAGCCTGGGGATTACAGGAAATGCCTAAATCGGTAGCGATTGAATTAGTTGGAAAGGATTTGGATATCGAAAAAATCAAATCAACTATAAAAGGATTCCGAATTGTAGGCGAAGAATTGTACCAATGGGAAAACCATCTGGTAATTTACGGATTGATGAATCAGCCGGAAAGAACGAAACGAAAACTAGCTTTGGCTTTTCCAAAATTAGAAATTAAAATCTACGAAAATCCAGTGTATGATTTCCAGAATTTTCAAAGATGTAAAGAGGCAAAAGTAGCTTCCGAATGGGAGAATATTGTTCTGACTGCTAATTTAGTAGAAGACGAAAAACTGCAAAAAGAATACGTGGATTATCACACGACTCAATTCGAAAAGTGGCCGGAAATCGCCAAAGGATTCTGTAATGCCGATTTTCAGCAGTTACAGGTTTTCAAAAACGGAAGACAATTGATGCTGGTCATCAGTATTCCAAAAGGAGAAAATTTGGATAAATTGAATCCTAAAACAACTGAAAATAATCCACGTGTAGACGATTGGAACACCTTAATGAAAAAATACCAAACCGGAATCGAAGGAGCAAAACCTGATGAAACCTGGATATTTTTGAAGAAACTGTAGATTTAAGAATGCAGATTAACGATTTTTGATTTCAGATGTAGTTGAAAATCAAAAATCGTTAATCGAAAATCATCAATCAAAATAAAATATATAACGTATGTTAAAAATAGCTATTCTTGGACTTGGAGAAGGTCGCAGTACCATGTCCGCCGCTTTGTCGAGCTCAAAATTAGAGCTGGTAAAAGTATGCGACAGAAATGAGGAATTGTGTAAGCTAAGAGCGAAGGAATTTGATTTCTATTCTTTTACGACCAATTATGATGATTTATTGAATGATAGCGCAATCGATATAATTGCCATTTATACGCCAGATCATTTACACGCGGAACACGTCAAACAAGCATTACTGCACGGAAAACATGTGGTTTGTACCAAACCTTTTATTGACGATCTCTCAGATGCCAAAGAATTATTGGAACTGAGCGAAAAGACAGGAAAGAAAGTATTTATAGGTCAGAGTTCCCGATTTTTTGAACCGGCTAAAAGACAAAGAGCCGATTTTGAAGCTGGATTAATCGGAGATTTAATCACGATTGAAGCCCATTATCACGCCGATCACAGATGGTTTTTAAAGAAAGAATGGTCGTTGTTGCAGTCTTTTAAATGGCTGTATGGCGGATTGAGTCATCCTGTCGATTTCATCAGATGGTATTTACCGAACATTCAGGAAGTGATGGGTTACGGAATGATTAGCAGTAACGGAAGTGTGGCGGGTTTGAAAAACGAAGACACGATGCACTTTATCTTCAAAGCAACCGATGGAAGAATTGCGAGAGTAAGCGGAGTCTATACTTCGCCAACTCAGCCAACACAACGCGATAGCGGAATGAGTACGATTTTAAGAGCAACAGAAGGAGCGAGCCAGTCCGATTATCATGAATTGCGTTATGCGATTACGGAAAAAACCGGCGAAGAAAAAGTAATCACCTGGGGCGACAGCACTTTGAAACATTATTTCCGTTTTGAAGGACAAAGCCATCATGCTGGAGAATATCAAAACTATCTGGACTATTTCGCAGACAGTATCGAACAAAATTTTACAGCCTATCCGGACATGAAAGAAGGCATCGGAACCGTGGCATTATTACAGGCAATGGATAAATCTTTACAAACAGGAATGCCAGTAAAAATTGCTGATGTTCTTAACGAATACGGACTATGAACAGCATCTACGATAAGTTAACGGCCTTAGATTTTATAATTGTTGCTGTTTATTTGGTGATCTTGTTGATCATTGGTTATGTGGTAAGCGTGAAGCAAAGCAAGAAGAATGAAACGCTTTTTATGGCGGGAAATTCCCTCAATTGGTATAACATCGGGTTCAATATGTGGGGAACCAATGTGGGGCCCTCGTCCTTATTGGCTTTTGCCAGTATTGGTTATGCAACAGGAATCGTAGCAGGAAATTTTGAATGGTATGCCTTTGTGTTTTTATTGCTGTTGGCGATTGTTTTTGCTCCTAAATATATTGCCAGTAAAGTCAGTACGATGCCCGAATATATGGGAAAACGCTATGGCGACAGTACACAGACTATTTTGGCGTGGTATGCCATGGTTAAAATTTTAGTAAGCTGGCTGTCATTGGGATTGTTTAGCGGAGGTATTTTGGTGCGCCAGATTTTAGGCATTCCAATGTGGCAGAGTGTAACGGTTTTAGTGATTTTTTCAGGGATTTTTACTTTTGCCGGAGGTTTAAAAGCCATTGCCAAAGTGAATGTGTTTCAGATGATTTTATTGATTGTCGTTTCGCTTACCTTGTCGTATTTAGGTCTTCAGAAAGTAGGCGGAATAGAAGCTTTGATTGCCAAAACACCTTCTAATTTCTGGAATTTAGTTCAGCCCGCTGATGATGCACATTATCCGTGGCCTGCAATTTTATTAGGATATCCCGTGGCCGCAGTAGCTTTCTTTTGTACTGACCAGTCGATGGTGCAGAGTGTTTTGGGAGCCAAGAATCTGGAGCAGGGACAATTAGGAGTCAACTTTATCGGCTGGCTAAAAGTAATGGCTTTGCCGTTGTTTATTTTACCGGGAATCTTGTGTTCTGTTTTGTTTCCGGAATTGGGTGAAAACTCCGATTTGGCTTATATGACTATGGTTACGAATTTATTCCCAAGCGGAATGAACGGTTTGGTGATTTGTGTCATGATTGCCGTTTTGGTTGGGACAATTGGTTCTTCGTTAAACGCTTTGAGTACCGTTTTTACCAATGATATTTATGTAAAAAAAATGAACCCGACAGCGTCTATCCAACAGCAAATTAAAATTGGACGTATCACGATTGCAGGCGGATGTGTATTTGCCATTTTGATTGCCGTAGCGATTGATAATATAAAAGGACAAAATTTATTCAACATCTTTCAGGCGGTTTTGGGTTTTTTGGCACCCTCATTATCTGTGGTGTTTTTGTTGAGTATCTTTTGGAAACGCACTACCAAGAAAGCTGTAAACGCGACTTTATCCTGGGGTTCAGCCTTTAGTTTATTTGTTGGAGTATTGTATTTATGGATTTTCCCTGCGGATGTTTATACTGCTTGGCCACACTTTTTATTGATATCCTTTTACATTTTTGCGGTTTTAATGGTAACGGCGATTATCATTTCCTTATTGGATAAAAGTCCGGAAACTAATTTTTCAGATGAAACGGATATTCCTAAAACGAGTAAGAAAGTGAAGATTTTATTCGCTGTATTGGGTCTGGTGATTTTGAGTTTATATCTTATTTTTAATGGAAATTAAATAGTTTCTAAATAAGAATAATTTCTAGAACGCTTTCTTTGTAAGGAAGCGTTTTTTGTGTTTTTCTATTAGAGGGCTGCAAGGCAATAATTCTGATTTGGATTCCCCCGAAACCAACTACAATAGCGCAAGTAGTAGATCCTAATTTTTTCGATTTTAAGGACTTACGACTTGCGACTTTATAGTAAGTAACTCTAGTTGGTTTTTATATAATTTGTGATTACGTTGTGTTTAATAGAAATACTCGAAGTCTACCGTCTAAACGACTTTTGCTATTTGTGTGTTTACACGAATATTATTAGGAGCGCTCAAGCCTGGTGTTTCATAAGTGCTGAACTCTAAATTAACACCCGGTCTAAAAATTAAGCAATGTGTTGAACCTCCAAAATGAAACATACCCAGTTCTTCACCTTTTTTCACAATGTCTCCAGCTTTTACTTTTATTTCGCAGCTGGAAACCTCTGCCATACCCACAGGCATTACACACATAAGTCCAATGGCTGGATTATCTGCCTCAATAAATATAACAGCTCGAGTGGCAACTGCAGTTAAAAAAGGCTGCGAATTGTTGGGTGCACTTGAATCGGCTCCATCTGGATTGTAGAAACCCTGGTATAAATTTTCTAAATAATAAGAACCATTTACAATAGCTGTTTTTACGATTGTACCATTTACAGGACTGTGCCAACGGTGGTAGCTCAAGGCACTCAAAAAGGCTTGATAAACAGTTCCTCCATCAAACTGAGGTGCTAATTCATCAAAATTCATCATGTTTTCCAGCGAATAAGGTTGTCCTTTTAACCAAAATTGATCTGACAAAGCCACATTAACAGCGACTTGCAAAGGTGCCGATTCGCAGGCATTTACAATGATCGAATCATCATTGGGCTGGGTAACGGGGCGTACATTTGGGCAAAACAATCTCGTGAAGAAATCGTCCCAGCTTTTGTATCCATAATAAACATCTGAAGGATCCGACTGAAAAACATCAGAAAATGTGGCATTGGCAGGAATAGGATTCGGTTCTAAACCTAAAGCCCCCTTGGCAACTTCCATCATTTCCGATTGTGCCAAATCGCTCAGCCATGCAATTACGTTCTCTGAAGGATCATTTTCTATCAAAACATAACGAGAATCCTCTGTAGCCAAAAATTTAGACCAGTACTTCAATATTTTTTTTAGCTGCTGATTGACCAATGTGTTTGAAAAAACATCATACCCAAAACTGGTTGCCATTGGCCAGGCCAAAAGGGCATTAATAGGAAAACCTATCATGCCTGCAGGTGTTTGATTTCCGGGAGCACCTGTTTGGTAGGCTTCGGGAGCGGTTTGCATGATTCCGTTGAGTAAAACAAGGAAATCTTCAAAATTCATGGGTTCTGGTTCCCACTGCAAGGGTGTGTTTATTTTTAAAAAATGAGCCTCGGCAAACATCCCCTGCACATTGGCATACAAAACAGGGTCTGAATACACTAGATTTTGAAATTCGGCAATTTCAGGAATGAGTGGCATTGGATTTTTTTTGGTAAATTCCTTGATTTTTAGGATCCAATTCTCAATAATTTGTGGGTTTTGAGGCAACCAGCCTCCTAATATTTGTTTAGCTTTGATAAATTTATTTTCTTCCATGGTCTTTTGGTTTAAATTAATACAGTGAAGGTATTTTAGAAAATAGTTCAAAAGTTTTAATTTGTCATAGAAGCTTATTTTTTTGTTATAACAGTGCTTTTATTGCCGGCAGGAAATTGTAGTTTGTTGACATATAACTTTTTATTACAACTTTTTGAGAAATAATTACATGAAAAACGAATATAAAAAGTAGATTCATTTTTTCATTGGCTGATAATTTATTGATTTGAATTTTCCAAAAAAAAAAAATGAATAATGATTAGCTGAGAGTTTAGTTCAATTGTGAATTTAAGCAAATCCACTGCAATTACATTTGGTTTATCATATTGCAAGATTTGTTCAAGTAGTATTTTGCTAATTTTTATAGGTGTTTACCCTTTTTAGATTCCCTTAAAAGTTAAAGATTTTGTCAATTTCAGCACAGTGCAGGACAGTACAGGATGTGAAATGTAGAAACAACACTTATTTTTATTGCTAAAATATCTTTTTATGCGAAATCGATTTCTGAATTTTAAAAAACTATTTGTTTTTATTGTTTTATTTTCTTCATGTGCTTTGTTTGCTCAGGAAAATAAGCGTGCAACATGGATTTGGTATCCAGGAGATTTCGAAGTTTGGTTAAGCAATAAAATGCAGGTAAGACGTACGGAACGCGAAGCCGTATTTTCACCGCTTTGGCAATATTACAGTCCTTATGCGTTGGTAACTTTTCAAACAGAAGTAGATATTCCAGAACCAGACGAGGTAAAAATCTACTCGGAGGGTTCTTTTCAATTGCTTTTAGATGGTGTTCAAGTTTACGGGCAACCAAAATCAATAACAATTCCTGCAGGGAAACACAAAATTTCCTTTAAAGTATATAATCAAGAAGTGTTGCCAGCTATTTATATTAAAGGTAAGTATGTTAAATCTGATGCATCTTGGAAGGTGACCAATGAAGATAAACTTTGGATTGATGAAACTGGAAAAGCACAACAATCAGGCACACCATGGGTGCCTGTTGGTTCTTGGAATTTTGATTCACCAGAGAATAAACCGTCCGGGTTTAAACTAACAACCAAACCTTGGAACGCAAAAAAAACAGAAAAAACAGGAGCTGGTGAGTTGGTAGATTTTGGTAAAGAAACTTTTGGTTATATTAAAATTCACGGTTTAAAAGGAAAAGGTAAACTAGCACTTTATTATGGTGAATCTCGTGAGGAAGCGCTGGATACGGCCAGATGTGAAACATTAGACCATTTATCTTTTGATGGAAATCAGTCGGAAACCTACACACACGATGGATCCAAAGCATTTCGCTATGTTCAAGTACAAGCAGATGCATCGGTAAAATATGATTCTATTTCGATGCTTTATGAATATTTGCCATTAGACTATCGTGGTGCATTCAAATCTTCAGATAAATTATTGAATCAAATTTGGGATGTGTCGGCTTATACGATGCATTTAACCTCCCGCGAATTTTTTATAGACGGAATTAAACGAGACCGTTGGGTTTGGTCCGGCGATGCTTATCAAAGTTACTTAATGAATTATTATTTATTCTTTGATTCGGCTTCGGTAGAACGAACGCTTTTGGCACTTCGTGGTAAAGAACCCGTGACGGCTCATGTAAATATCATAATGGATTATTCGCTGTATTGGTTTGTTGGTGTTTACGATTATTACTTGCACACAGGCGACACGAAATTTATTAAAACTTTTTATCCCCGAATGAAATCCCTAATGGAATTTTGTTTAGAAAGAAGAAACAAAAACGGATTTTTGGAACCATTGGAAGGAGACTGGGTTTTTATTGATTGGGCGAATGGATTACCAAAAACCGGCGAGGTTAGTTTTGAGCAAATGCTTTTAGCAAGAAGTCTGGAAGCCATGGCAGTTAGTGCCAAAATTGCTGGTAAAGATGAGGACCAAAAACAGTATCAAAAATTATCAGATGATTTAAAAACAAAATTATTCGATGTGTTTTGGGACAAGAAAGAAAACGTGATGAAGCATCAGCGTATCGATGGTAAAATGCAGGATATTGTAACCAGATACGCTAATATGTTTGGTATTTTTTTCAATTATTTTAATGAAGAACAAAAACAAAGTATAAAAAATAAGGTGTTGCTTAATGATAAAGTGCTGAAAATTACAACACCATACATGCGTTTTTACGAATTGGAAGCCTTGTGCGCTATGGGCGAACAAAATTATGTGCTGAAAGAAATGAAAGACTATTGGGGGGGAATGCTAAAAGAGGGAGCAACTTCTTTTTGGGAAGAATACAATCCAACGAAAAAAGGAACAGAACATTTAGCAATGTATGGACGCCCTTATGGAAAAAGCCTTTGCCATGCTTGGGGTTCCAGCCCAATTTATTTGCTGGGAAAATATTATTTGGGTGTAAAACCAACCGCACCAGGATATGCTGAATATGAAATCAAACCAAATTTGGGTGGTTTACAGTGGATGGAAGGAAAAGTGCCAACGCCAAACGGAGAAGTGGCTTTGTATGTGAGTAAATCTGAGATCAAAGTAAAAGCATCTGAAGGCGAAGGGAAATTGGTTTTTGAAAGTTCAAGCAAACCAAAAGTGAGTTCGGGAACGATTACGGAATTGGCAAAAAATAAATACCAATTGATTGTAAAACCGAATGTGGAATATAAAGTAAGTTATAAAGCAGTTAAATAATGATTCAAAAAAGTAGACATATTTATTGGTTATTCTTGTTTTTTTTGAGTTTTCAAGTTTCGGCTCAAAACCCAGCTTGGAAACCCGATTCTTTTGAAATTGTAAAATCCAATTACAAAACATTTAAAACGAGTCAGTACGCTCATGTTTTTTCAGGAAGCAAACACAATATAGTTGGTTTGGCTCCGGAATTACAAGGATTAACAGGTATTGAACTTCCTTTGGATAAATATAAAAAAGGCACAAACACGCCTTTGCAGTTAAAATTTAAGGAACCGGTTCAGGTTTTGGTTGGTGTTTTTCAGGAAACAAATAACAAGGAATACCTTCAGCAGAATGCGATAGAGAACGGCAAATTGATTCTTGAAAATGGAGTTACAATCACAGGTTTAGCTCCTGTAAATGTGTATGCCATTGCTTTCGCAAAAGGGACGCATACTATTCTGCCAAATGCAAAAGGGTTGTTTGCCGTTTTGGGAGTAATAAAAAACAGTCAGCAATTGGTTTCCCGAAACGCCGAATTATTAGACGGAAAACTTTGGAATCCAACCTATATCATCGAAGGATTCTCCGATGAAAAACCACTGTTTGAAATCATTGGCGGAGAAAACAAAGCCGTTATTGACGAAGGAATGTCTGGGACAGAAGGAATTCAGGGAGGTTTTGAAGGCGGACGCGTGGTAAAAGTGGGTGATACCTATCATATGTTTCCAACCGAAAGAGCAGGAGAAAAAGGAGTGGAAATGTATTATGATCGTGTAAAAACCAAAATTGGTCACTGGACGAGTAAAGATGCTATTCATTGGAAAAGAGAATCAACCATCTATCAGGCAAGTGGAACTTATGCCGTAACCGAAGATGATAATCCAATGAATGATCGTCGTGGTGCTATTTGGTCGTATATGCCGGTTTTCAACGAAAAAGCAAACAAATGGTACGGTTATTATTTAGCATACACCGTTCACAAAGAAATTCAGCCGAATCATTCTTTTGGAAGAATTTGGCGTTGCGAATCGACTGTAGAAGGAATTAACGGAATTGGCGGTCCATACAAAGACATGGGCATCATTATGGAGCCGGGATTGGATTCTCAGCCTTGGGAAGGCCGTCAGGGAGTGGCTTCTTTTTTTCCGTATAAAGTTGGGGATAAATATTTCGGATTTTACAGTGGTGCTTATCCGTTTGTATCTTGGTCAGATTATCCAAAGAAATCAGGGAAAGGCTGGTTTGTGGCTTTAGCCGAATCCAAAAGTTTAGAAGGACCTTGGACAAGATTAAACAAAGGTTTGGAGCCTATAAAAACGATACATCCGCAATTTGTCGAAAATCCGATTGTGAGTCAGTTGCCAAATGGTTTGTATATCGCCGTTTTTGATGGAGGACCAGAAGGTTGGGGACATCATTTACCAAATATGATTGGATACACAGTTTCAAAAGATGGAATTAATTGGGGAGAAGCACATTATTTACCCATAGAAACTAAAGTGGATAAATGGTGGGATATCATGAGAACTCCGCTTTGCTTGATTCCCGAAGGAAATGATGTTTATACGATTGTATATAATGCCATCGACCTGAAGAGAAGATTTCACCCAACAGGAATGGTAAAAGTGAAGTTGAACAAAGATATAATGGAATCGAAGTTAAAAGAATTAAAAGAGTAAAGAACATAGAGAAAAGAGTATAGAAATCTGAATTCGATTATTGATTTTTTTACTTTTTGGAATCTCTAAAAAAGCAGAATGTTTCTCATTAGCCCCGATTGCAGTGGAAATCTCCAGATTTAGAAAAACAAGGCTTTTTAGCCGTAGTTTTTGTTAATCGGGAATTGCAACGAAAAGCGGGAGAAAACTTGAAAGAAAAACAAATGTTCTGCTCCAAATAAAAGAAAAAATCTGCATGCCCAATAACATGAATAAAATGAAAATTAAACACTTATTTATTGTTGTTTCAGCACTTTTTATAAGTAGCTGTGCCACTAAATATAAGAAAAGGGAAATTACCGAAACTGTAATGCAGGAAATTTACAATGAAGTAAAAACGCCTTACAAATACGGTTTGGTGATGGTGCCAACGGATAACTCTTATAAAATGGATTGTCCGAGTGTTTTTAGAAAAGACGGAAAATGGTATATGACGTATTTAATTTATGACGGAAGAGGTTATGAAACGTGGTTAGCAGAAAGTGATAATTTACTGGACTGGAAATATTTAGGAAAAGTGATGTCTTTTTCAGAGAATGAAAAACACTGGGATGTCAACCAAAAAGCGGGTTATATTTCATTGCAAGACATGACTTGGGGCGGAAGTTACGAATGGGAAAAATACGATGATAAATACTGGATGAGTTATTTTGGTGGGAATACTAAAGGATATGAAGCTGGTGTTTTATCAATCGGGATGGCGTATACCAAAGAAGCACCGACTAAACCGCACGAATTTCAAAGACTGGAAAATCCGGTTTTGACACCAAAAGATAAAGACGCTAAGTGGTGGGATAATAGTACGATGTACAAAAACAGTGTGATTCGTGATAAGGATAAAGTAACAGGACACAATTTCATCATGTATTATAATGCCCGTGGTGATAGTTTAAATCCTGCTAAAGGGGCAGAGCGTATTGCGATGGCAGTATCGAACGATATGAAACAATGGAAGCGTTATGGTGATAAACCGTTAATCAATCATCATAAAGGAATCTCGGGAGATGCCTATATTCAGCGTATTAATGACACTTGGGTGATGTTCTATTTTGGAGCTTTTTGGACGGGCTGGAATCAAGGTGCATTTAACCGTTTTGCAGTTTCAAATGATTTAGTAAACTGGATCGACTGGAAAGACGATGATTTAATTAAATCTTCGGAGCCTTATGACAATATGTTTGCGCACAAATCATTTGTGGTAAAACACGACGGCGTTGTCTATCATTTTTACTGCGCAGTGAATAAAGCAGAACAAAGAGGAATTGCAGTAGCAACTTCGAAGGATTTAGGGAAAAGTAAAATGAATTTTGTGGCTCCGCCAGAGAAAAAGAAGAAGAATTAAGGACAAAAATTTAAAGACACAGTTTGTCATTCCGTAGGAATCTCAGCAACGTGAGTAACCAACGTGAAATTCCTACGGAATGACAAAAGAACGAAATAAATAAAATACAAATGTTTAAGTCAGCTAATATTAATCACCTTTCTAAGTTTCGATTTTCGATAGTGTTCTGTTTGTTCAGCATTTGCGCCGGCCAAGCACAATCTGTAACAGGCGAACCAGCAGGAATTCCGGAACTGCATAAAAAATACGAGTTCGCTCCTTGGGAAGACCCAACAGTTACCAGTATTAACAGACAACCGTCGAGAGCAACTGCATATTCGTACACAAGTATTGAAGACGCTTTAAAAGGAGACAGAACCAAAAGCCGAATCAAAATGCTGAATGGCGATTGGGATTTCAAATATGCAGTGAATCTCAAACAAGCTTCCAAGGATTTTTATAAAACTACCGTTTCAGGATGGGATAAAATCGAAGTACCATCCAACTGGGAAATGAAAGGCTACGACAATCCAATTTACAAAAGTGCCGTTTATCCTTTTAGACCAATAAATCCGCCTTATATTCCTAAAGATTATAACGGAGTTGGTTCGTACCAACGTAGTTTTACCGTTCCCGAAAATTGGAAAGATATGACCGTGACTTTACATTTCGGAGGAGTAAGTTCCGGTTTTGAAGTGTGGTTAAACGGAGAATTTTTAGGATATGGAGAAGACAGCTGTTTGCCGTCAGAATTTGATATTACCCCTTATTTGAAAGAGGGAGAAAATGTGGTTTCGGTACAGGTAATTCGTTGGGCAGACGGTTCATATCTCGAAGATCAGGATCACTGGCGTATGAGCGGAATCCAGCGCGAAGTTTTTATTATGGCAGAGCCAAAACTGCGCATTCAGGATTTCTTTGTGCAAACTAAATTAGACAAAAAATACACAGATGCTATCTTTAAACTGCGTCCAAAAGTCGAAAATCTGACTGGAGAAAAAGTCAAAGATTACACGATGAATGTTCAGTTGTACGATGCCAATAATACGGCGATGTTCAAAGAACTGCTTCAAAGACCTGTGATTGATTTGATAAACGAAAGTTATCCGCGTCTGGATAATGTCCGTTTTGGATTCTTTCAGGAAACAATCAAAAATCCAAAGAAATGGAGTTCGGAAGAACCGAATCTATACACAATGGTCATTTCGATAAAAGATAAAAACGGCAATATTACAGAAGCCAAAAGTTGTAAAGTAGGTTTCCGTTCGATTGAATTTTCGAAAGAAAACGGCAAAATGCTCATCAATGGAAAAGAGACTTATGTGTATGGTGTGAATCGTCATGATCATAATCCAATCCGTGGAAAAGCCGTTACTAGAGAAAATATCAAACAGGACATTACGACGATTAAAAAATTCAATTTCAATTTTATCAGAACCAGTCATTATCCAAACGATCCCTATTTTTATGAATTATGCGATCAATACGGCATTATGGTGATGGACGAAGCCAATCAGGAAACGCACGGAATTGGCGGAAAATTAGCCAATGACCCAAAATGGACAAACGCTTATCTAGAGCGTATGACCCGAATGGTCGAAAGAGATAAAAATCACCCATCAGTGGTGATGTGGAGTTTGGGGAACGAAGGTGGAAAAGGACCAAATCATTCCGCAATGTCGGGCTGGGTTCACGATTTCGATATCACGCGTCCGGTGCATTATGAACCGGCACAGGGAAATGCAAAGTTAGACGGTTATATCGATCCGCTTGATCCGGGATATCCTAAAACAATCGATCACGCTTACCGATTTGAAAATCCACAAGATGACTCGTATGTAGATATGGTCAGCCGTTTTTATCCGGGCGTTTTTACTCCGAAATTTTTGGTAGATCAAAAGAAAGATACACGACCAATTATTTTTGTGGAATACTCACACGCGATGGGGAATTCCGTTGGGAATCTAAAAGAATTATGGGATGAATTCCGTTCGCTTCCAAGAGTTATTGGAGGCTGTATCTGGGAATTTAAAGATCAGGGATTGGTGAAATTCGATTCCAGATCAGGTCAGAATTATTTTGCTCACGGTGGAGATTTTGGCGAAAGATACCACGATGGAAATTTCAATACCAAAGGAATTGTTGATTCTAACGGAAAGCCAAAAGGTTCTCTTTATGAAAATAAGTGGGTGTATCAGCCAGCGGTTTCAACTTTAAACGGAAATCAATTAGAAATAAAAAATCGCAGTGCTGTAAAATCCTTAGCAGATTATACTCCGGTTTTGAAAATATTGGAAAACGGAAATGTAATCAAAACGCAAATTTTAAAACCTTTCAATTTGGAGGCAGGACAATCAACAACTTTAAATGTAAGTCAGTATCTTCCAAAGATGAAAGCAGATGCAGAATACATTTTGAACATAGAATTCCAGCTTTCGAAAGATGAACTTTGGGCTTCTAAAGGTTACGCTGTAGCGGAAGATCAGTTTCTTTTGAAAAAGAAAGAAGTTATTTTAGAACCTAAAAAAGGAAATTTAAATGTTTCCGAATCCGATTCTGATTTTAATATTAAAGGAAAAGCTTTCGACATCAAAATTAATAAAGTAAACGGAGCGTTGAGTTCGTATGTTTTTAATGGAGAAGAACAGGTTTTTGCACCCTTGCTTCCGAATTTCGTGAGACCGCTTACGGATAATGACAAACGTGGATGGAAATCGCAAAAGCTTTTGAAACAATGGTACAAAGCCAAACCAAAGTTGACGAATATTAAAATGGATCAGTCAACTGCGGAAATTAAAATCACAAGTGATTACGAAATCATAAAAGACAGCGCAACTGTAAATGTGGTATATAACATCAAACCAGACGGAACAATCAAAGTCGATTACAGTTTAAAAGCATCGAATAAATTGCCAAACATTCCAAAAATCGGAATGCAGATGGGCGTTCAGAGAAAGTTTGATCAGATTTCTTGGTACGGAAAAGGAGAACTCGAAAATTACAATGACAGAAGTTTTGGCTCGTTTGTTGGTAAATATTCATTGCCCATAAATGATTTTATCGAGCATTACCCAAAACCACAAGAAAACGGAAACAGAACAGAAGTGAGATGGATGGCGTTGACAACACCACAGAAAAATCAAGGCTTTTTGGTTGTAAATGATTCAAAAGTTTTAAGTATGAGCGCGTGGCCATACACACAGGAAAATCTGAGTTCAGCAACCCGTACTTATGAATTAAAAGATCCGGGATTTTTGACAGTAAATATTGATTTAGTTCAAATGGGCGTTGGAGGAAATGATAGCTGGACATTAGTGGCACAGCCAATTGAACAATACCAAATCAAGTCAGGAGATTATCAGTATAGTTTTTATTTAACGCCTTTTACGGGTTCAAAAAATGAATTGGAAAGTAGTTTGAAGAAATTTAAATATTAAGTTATAGTAACAATAATGCCTAGCAAAAAACAACATTTTCTTTTTAAAACAGACTTTCGACTTTCGACTTTACGACTTTCGACTGCCTTTTTGTTACTTCTTGTGGGATTCCTTTCCGCACAGGAAGTCCATAAAAAAGAATCTTTTCAGCCAACACTAGAATCCTCCAAATCGTGGGTGTATTGGTATTGGATGAAATCGGCCTATTCCAAACCCGGAATCACAGCCGATTTGGAAGCGATGAAACAAGCCGGAATTGCAGGCGCATACTTAATGACCATCAAAGGTCCGGCCAATCCGCTATTGATAGATCCGCCGGTTTTGCAGTTGACACCTGAATTTTGGGATATGATTCATTGGGCTTTTCAAGAAGCCAATAGATTAGGATTGAAAATGGCTTTTCACGGAGCCGATGGTTTTGCCGTAGCAGGAGGACCGTGGATTACACCGGAAATGTCCATGCAAAAAATTGTTTGGTCAACTACTGAAATTGCAGGAGGGAAATCAATTACTACAAAACTTCCAGTTCCGAAACATTATAAAGATTATTATAAAGACATTGCGACTTTTGCTATTCCGATAAAAGAATATCAAACCAATTCGCAAATACAACTACTAAAAGTTACGACTTCAAATAATACAGACGCCTCCTTTTTGGCTGATGCGAAAAAAGAGGAGAACTTTAAGTTTGCCGAAAAAGGCTGGATTCAATATGAATTTGAAAAACCGTTTACCTGCAAATCCATTGTAATCGAAACCAAAGGAAGAGATTTTCAGGCACAGCGACTTATTGTTGAGGTAAGCAATGACGGAGTTAATTTTAAATTCCACGAAAGATTGATCGCGCCACGTCACGGCTGGCAGGATATGGATTTTTCTCACACACATACCATTACACCAGTAACGGCAAAATATTTCAGATTTGTGTATGATCCCGTTGGAACAGAACCGGGTGCCGAAGATTTGGATTTTGCGAAATGGAAACAGAATCTGAAAGTTAGTAAAATTACGCTTTCGAATCAGGCGTTGATTGATAATTACGAAGGAAAATCAGGAGCTGTTTGGCGTTTGAGTCCGGAAACTTCTGCAAAACAAATTCCGAATACAGAGTCTTTCAAAAAATCAGAAATCATTAATATTTCCAATTTAGTTGATACAAAAGGAAATTTAAACTGGAAAGCACCCAAAGGAAAATGGAAAATTATCCGAATGGGACATACTTCGACCGGACATGAAAACGCAACGGGCGGAGCAGGGAAAGGTTTGGAAGTAGATAAATTTAATCCTGAATTAATTCGTTTTCAACTCGATCATTGGTTTGGCGAAATGGTTCGCACAATCGGGCCTGACCTTGCTTCAAAAACTTTAGAAATTCTGCATTTTGATAGTTGGGAATGTGGAAGCCAAAACTGGTCTTCGGTTTTTCAGGCAGAATTTAGAAAGAGACGGGGTTATGATTTGGTGGATTATTTGCCTGTGATGGCCGGAATTCCAATCGAAAGTGTTGCCGTTTCAGAGAAAGTTTTATACGATATCCGAAAAACGATTGCCGATTTGGTAGCCGATAATTTCTACGGAACGGTTTCCCAGATTGCCAAAGAGAATAACGTCAAATTAAGTTCAGAAAACGTAGCGCCAACAATGATGAGTGATGCTTTGTTGCATTATAAATATGTTGATTATCCGGGAGGTGAATTTTGGCTAAAAAGCCCAACACACGATAAACCTTTTGATATGATTGACGCCATTTCAGGCGGACATATTTATGGAAAAGATATTATTCAGGCCGAATCTTTCACGGCTTTGCGAATGGATTGGGACGAACATCCAGGGAATTTAAAAACGCTGGCAGACAGAAATTATGCTTTGGGAATTAACCGATTATTTTACCACGTTTTTGTACATAATCCTTGGACAGATAGAAAACCGGGAATGACCTTAGACGATATCGGAACTTTTTTCCAAAGAGACCAAACCTGGTGGAAACCTGGGAAAGCTTGGTTTGACTATTGCCAAAGAGTACAATTGCAATTACAAAAAGGAAAACCGGTGATTGATTTAGCGGTTTTTATTGGCGAAGATTTTCCTTCACGTTCTTTTGTACCGGATCGTTTAGTGCCTTTTATTCCGAATGTTTTTGGCAAAGAAAGATTAGAAAGCGAAAAAATACGTTTGGAAAATGAAGGTCAGCCCACTGCAAAAATGCCGAAAGAAGTTACCTATTCTAAAAATATCACCGATTTATCGCAATGGATAAATCCGTTAAACGGCTACCAATACGATTCGTTTAATTCTGATGTTTTGATCAATCGTGCAAAAGTAGAAAACGGTAAAATTAATTTTGGTGGCGGAATCGAATATGGTACCTTATTGTTTCCGGGAAGTCATAAAATGGCTCCGAATAAAATGATTTCTTTGGCTTCCGCCGAAAAAATATTACAGTTACTAAAAGAAGGATTAACAATTTTTGTTGATGAAAAACCAGATTTACAGCCGGGAATGCAATCCGAAGCCGATCAAAAAAAATGGCAGAAAGTAATTGATGAAATTTGGACTAATTCAAATGCATCAACATGGAAAATAGGAAAAGGAACAATTATTAAATTACCGTATTTAGGAAATGATTTTGCATCAATCGGAATTACGCAGGATGTTTATTTTCCAAATTTAGACAGAGCCAATTCAGAAACTATAGCCTGGACGCATCGTAAATCTGAAACGGAAGATATTTATTTTCTTTCCAATCAAAAAGAAGAAAAAAGATCTTTTGAAGTTTCATTTAGAATTGATGGAAAAATTCCGGTTTGGTACAATCCTGTTACTGATAAAACTACAACTTTATCGAATTGGAAAATTGAAAACGGAAGAACAATTGTTTCGATAAATTTAGAATCGAATGAATCCGGTTTTGTGATTTTCAAAGATAAAACTAAAGAAGTTTTGGCGAAAGGAAATCAAAAAGCTATAGAATTTGAGAGCGTTCAGACTTTAGATGAAAACTGGGAATTGCAATTTGATTCCGAATTTAAAGGTCGGAAAGAAGTTTTAAAAATCAACAAGCTTTTTGACTGGAGCACTTCAACAAATGATCAGATAAAATATTATTCCGGAACAGCTATTTATAAAAAAGAGTTTATCTGGAAAGGAAAAGACAAAGAGAAATTTTGGCTCGATTTAGGCACAATTGCTAACATTGCTGAGGTAACAGTAAACGGAATCAACTGCGGAACAATCTGGACTTTTCCATATAAAACAGATATTTCAGAAGCCTTGAAAAAAGGAAAAAACACAATAGAAATTAAAGTAACCAATACCTGGGCAAACCGATTAATTGGAGACGAAAAATTACCAAAAGAAGAAAGATTAACCTGGACAACAGCGCCGTTTAGATTACAGGAAGGAATAGTATTAAAAGCTGGATTGTTAGGGCCAATTACAATTATAAAAGAAAAAACAGAAAAGAAATGATACATTTTAGAAACCATATTGTTGCGATTTTTTTGATTTTAGGAAGTCTTCAAATCAATGCGAAAATAAAATTGCCGGCATTGTTTTCAGATAATATGATATTACAGCAAAAGTCCAATGCGCCTATGTGGGGCTGGGCGGATAAGAATGAAAACATAAGTGTAAAAACATCATGGAATTCTAAAATATATAAAGCGAAAGCCGACAGTCAAGGGAAATGGAGAGTGGAATTACAGACACCAATTGCAGGCGGTCCTTTTACGATTGAAGTCAATCAGGGAAAAGAAACCATTGCGATAAAAAACATTTTGATTGGCGAAGTTTGGCTGTGTTCAGGTCAGTCGAATATGGAAATGCCTTTGAAAGGATTTCAGGGTCAGCCGGTAAAAAACGGAAATGAAATAATTGTCAGATCAACTAATAAAAACATTCGTTTAATTACGATTCCAAAGGCGACAGTTTTAGAACCAAAAGATGATTTCGACGGAAAATGGGAAGTGGCTTCTCCAAAATCTACGGCTAATTTTAGCGCTACAGCCTGGTATTTCGGATCGCTTTTACAGGAAGTTTTAGATGTTCCTGTAGGATTAATTCATGTTTCCTACGGAGGTTCGAGTATGGAAGCCTGGATGAATCAGGAAATGCTGAAAGATTTTGCAAGTGCCAAAATTCCAACCACAAAAGAAGAATTAGCAAAAGATCCAAATCGTGTACCGACGACTTTGTTCAACGGAATGCTTTCGCCTGTGATCGGTTACGGAATCAAAGGCTGTATCTGGTACCAAGGCGAATCGAATTACGAAAGAGCTTCGGAGTATACCGCTTTGATGAAAAAAATGGTGAGCAGTTGGAGAGGCTTGTGGAAACAAGGCGATTTTCCTTTTTATTACGCCCAAATCGCTCCGTTTAATTACGCACAATTTCACCCAAAAGATAATTTAGAGAAATACAATTCGGCTTATTTAAGAGAAGCGCAATTGAAAGCTTCGGCAGCAATTCCGAATTCCGGAATGGCGGTTTTGATGGATGTTGGTGAAGAAAATAACATCCACCCAATGGACAAGGAAAAAGGCGGAAATCGACTGGCGTTCCAGGCTTTGGCAAAAACCTACGGAATCGAAGGCTTTGAATTTGAAAGTCCGAAATATAAATCGATGGAAATAAAAGATGGTTCAGTTACCGTTTCTTTTGATAATGTTGAAAACGGAATTACGTTTTATGACAAAGAAGTTACAGGTTTTGAATTGGCGGGAGAAGATAAAATTTTCTATCCGGCAAAAACGGTTGTCCGCAGAAAATCGGTGGCTTTGACTTCGGACAAAGTTACTAAACCAGTAGCGATTCGTTATTTGTTTAAAGATTTTGTAAAAGCAGAATTGTTTAGTGGAGGCGGATTGCCAATTTCATCATTTAGGACTGATGAATGGTAGATTGAATTCTTTTTTTTTCACATTTACTAAACAAAATTAACTTTTGACTGTATAATTGAATAAATATTAAATGTTCGATTATGAAAAAAATTAAAAGGTTAAGAAATGAGATTTTGGAATTGAAAAAAGAACTAAAATTCCTCAAATGGCTTAATCAGTATTACAACATTGCTGATTTGGAATTACAAAAAATTATTTTAAGAGAGATTAAAATTAAAAAAAGACAATTAACTATTCTGCAAATAGTTTATAGTAAGTAAGTTGTTTGATTTGAAAAAGTAACAATATATTAATTATCAAGTGAAAAATACAGTAATTCTATTTTTTCTAATTAGTACGCTTTTAGTAAAGGCGCAAACCCCTTTGCTCAATAATTACAACCAAATCTGGACAACACAAAGCAACAATTCTTCTGAATCGATGCCTTTGGGTGGTGGCGATATTGGAGCAAATGTATGGGTAGAAAAAGGCGATTTGTATTTTTATTTTTCACGAAACGGTACTTTTGATGAGCATAATACTTTGTTGAAATTAGGCCGTGTAAAAGTGATTTTGACTCCCAATCCGTTTAAGGATAATAAAGGCTTTCGTCAGGAATTGGTTTTGAAAGATGGTTATATTTCGATTAATCAAAATGACACCAAAATCAAACTTTGGGTAGATGTTTTCCAACCTGTAATTCATGTGGATTTAGAAAGTAAAACGCCTCTAAAAATGACAGCTTCCTATGAAAGCTGGCGTCATAAAAATCGTGATTCCAAAGGAAAAGCGAATAATGCTAATTCTTATAAATGGGCACCTCAAGGCGAAATTGTAACGTTCAAAGATTCGATTTCTTTTGAAAACAATGGTGTTCAGTTTTATCACAGAAATAGAGCGCAAACTGTTTTTGATGTTGCGGTCAAACAACAGAAAATGGAATCGGTAAAAGATCAAATGCTGAATCCGTTAGCGAATCTCACTTTTGGCGGGTTTATGAAAGGTGACAATTTAAAACATGGTGGAACGTATTCAGGGACATATCAAAATACAGATTTCAAAGGATTCAGTTTGTCGAGTGTAAAATCTTCTAAAAAGCATTCATTAGAAATTTATTTGAATACCAATCAATCTGATTTTTCTACTTGGAATAACGGATTGAAAAGTTTGGTCTCTTCGAATAAAAGCACAGTAAAACAAGCAGAAAAGAACACAATAAAATGGTGGAATAATTTCTGGTACCGCAGTTTTATTTATACTCAAAAAAGTAATTATACTGCAAAAGATTCGGTGTATCAGATCGGGCAGAATTATCAATTGTTCCGTTACATGCTGGGTTGTAATGCTTATGGAAAATACCCGACCAAATTCAATGGCGGATTGTTTACAGTTGATCCTGTTTTTACTAATTCCGATTTAAATTTTACACCCGATTTCAGAAACTGGGGAGGCGGAACAATGACGGCTCAAAACCAGCGATTGGTTTATTTTCCGATGGTGAAAAGCGGTGATTTTGATATGATGAAATCGCAATTAGATTATTATCTGAGCCTTCAGAAAAATGCCGAATTGCGTTCGCAGGTCTATTGGAAACATGGCGGAGCTTCTTTTACAGAACAACTCGAAAATTTTGGCTTACCCAATCCAGCCGAATACGAATGGAAACGCCCTGCCGATTACGATCCGGGAATGGAATACAACGCCTGGCTGGAATATGAATGGGATACGGTTTTTGAGTTTTGCCAAATGATGTTACAGCAGAAAGAATTTGCCAGCGAAGACATTCAGAAATATAATTCGTTTATCATCAGCTGTCTTCGGTTTTTTGATGAACATTACCAATATTTGGCAAAGCAAAGAGGCAGAAAAGGGTTGGATGGAAACGGACATTTGATTCTTTATCCAGGTTCAGGAGCGGAAACCTACAAAATGGCAAATAATGCGAATAGTACGATTTCGGCTTTGATGGTAATTACTGCAAAGCTGTTAAACCTTTCGGAGGAACAGTTGTCCAAAGAAGAGGCAGATTATTTGAAAGGATTTCAAACTCGAATTCCACCTTTGAGTTTCAGAACTTTTGACGGACATAAAACATTGGCTCCAGCCAAATCTTGGGAACGAATCAATAATTCTGAAGTTCCACAATTGTATTCCGTTTATCCGTGGGGAATTTACGGAATCGGGAAACCGGATTTGGAAACCGCTTTAAATACTTGGAAATACGATACAGATGCGATAAAATTCAGAAGTCATATTGGCTGGAAACAGGACAATATTTTCTCTGCCCGTTTGGGATTAACTGAAGAAGCAAAAAAATACAATTTGTTGAAAATGGCTAATTCAGAAAGGCGTTTTCCAGCCTTTTGGGGCCCGGGTTACGATTGGGTTCCTGATCATAACTGGGGAGGTTCGGGAATGATCGGCATGCAGGAAATGTTGCTGCAGGAAGCGAATGGAAAAATCTATCTTTTTCCGGCCTGGCCAAAAGACTGGAATGTGCATTTCAAATTACACGGTACCCAAAATATCATCGTTGAGGCTGAACTCATAAACGGCGAATTGAAAGTTTTAAAAGTTATTCCTGAAGAAAGGAAAAAGGATATCATCAATCTGTTGAATACATCGGCAGAAGAAAAAATCAAATTAAATTAAAAGAAAATGATAAATAAATTAGCGGGTGCTTTTGCTTTGGCAATGCTTTTGACATCAAACGTTCAGGCACAGAATACCGACAAACAAATTGTAAAAGTCGATTTTGATTTTCATCAGAGAAGACTTGACGAAGTTCATGACCCTATTTATGAATCGTGGGTAATTAATGATCAAAAAGAAGCCGAGAAATCATTTAATAATGTAACATTTAAACTGAAAGGAAACTTTATTTCGAAATGGTACAAAGTCGGAATGAACGCCCCTCATTACAACAGATTAGGAAGCGATGGCTTGGTTACGGCTGAAAATTTAGAATTAAAAATCAGCGGATTGAAAGAAGGAAAACATACGCTTTTGACTTTTCATAATGCCTTTGATGTGATTACGGGAAAGACTTTTACCCCAATCAAAATCTATGTGAACGGAAAATTGGAGGAAACGGTAAATGCAAGTCAGAGAGCCAATGCGAAAATTGATGCTGCGATGGCATATATTGCTTTTACTGCAGAGAAAGGTAAAGATGTAGTGATTCGATTTGAAATTGATCCGACTACAAATCCGGATGTTATCAAACAAATTGTCATCAATGGTTTTGAAATTGATACACCGAACTTGATGAATCAGGCACGTACGCCAAAACCGGAAAACCGAAATGAACATATCGTTGCTTTAGATAAAAAAGTAGTTCTAGAATGGGATGCTTCCAAAAAAGCGGTTGCACATAATCTATATTTTGGAGAAGATGCCAATGCGGTTTCAAATGCAACTGAATCTTCGAAAGAGTTTAAAGGAAAACTAACCATAACTCAATTTCCGCTTACGGATTTGTACAGTGGATCAACCTATTATTGGCGTGTAGACGAAGTAGACAGCAAAGGCGATGTGACTTTAGGTGATGTCTGGTCATTCAAACCAGCGCAATTGGCTTTTCCGGGAGCGGAAGGATATGGACGTTTTGCACTTGGTGGCCGTGGCGGAAAAGTGGTTGAAGTAACCAATCTTAATGATGACGGACCAGGAAGTTTGCGTGATGCCATCAATCAGGAAATCGGACCGAGAACCATTGTTTTTAATGTGTCGGGAAATATCAAACTGGCTTCACGATTAGTGGCGAACCAGCCTTATATCACAATTGCGGGTCAAACCGCACCTGGCGAAGGAATTACAATCAGCAGAGCACCTCTTGGATTGACTGGAAATGACGGAGTTGTTCGTTTTTTGAAAGTTAGAATCGGTGGTGGAACGACTTTTGATGGAATGGGACTGACTGGCGCTAACGTTAGTATTATCGACCATTGTTCCATCAGCTGGACAATCGACGAATCTTTTAGTTCACGTGGTGCGCATAATATTACTTTACAGCGAACTTTGATTTCGGAAGCCTTAAATGTGGCAGGTCACGATAAATATCCAGCTGGAAAAATGCACGGATATGCAGCAACGATTGGCGGCGATATTGGAAGTTTTCACCATAATTTACTGGCTCATAATGAAGGCAGAAACTGGAGTATTGGCGGTGGTTTAAATGGTGATGGTTATTATGGAGGACGATTGGATATTCGTAATAATGTGGTATATAATTGGGGACATCGTGCCACAGATGGAGGAGCGAGTGAAGTGAATTTTGTAAATAATTATTACAAACCAGGTGTTTCTACGAAAATATTCGTGGCGCTAAATGCACAGATTGAAGGTGTTGGAAAAGGAAAACAGCAATATTATTTTGATGGAAATGTGATGCCGGGTTATTTTGATGAAAAAAATCAGAATAAAGGAAGGAAATTCACATTATCCAATAAGGCAACTGCGGATTATGATGTGTTTTTGCCAAAACCGTTTTTCGAATCTTTTGTAAACACACAATCGGCAGAAGCAGCTTATAAAAATGTACTTTCGGATGTGGGAGCAAATCAGCCATTTTTTGATATACATGATAACAGAATTGTTGATGAAACCCTAAAAGGGACTTTTACTTATAAAGGAAGCAAAAGCGGTTTAGGCGGTATGATTGACAACGAAGCAGATGCTGGAGGATGGCCAAATTTCGCGGCTGAAACGCGTCCTGCTGACTGGGATACCGATCACGATGGATTGCCAAACTGGTGGGAAAAAGCAAAAGGCTTAAATGAAAATTCGAAAGCTGGAGATTTTTCGGATGCAAATTCAGATACAGATAAAGACGGATTTACGCAATTGGATAATTATTTAGACTGGCTGGCACAGCCTCATTATTTTGTGAATTCTGGCGGAAAAACAAATTTGACGGTATCAGATTTTTTCAAAGGATATGAGAAAAAGCCAGTTTATACTTTTTCGGAAGTTAAAAATGGAAAAGTGGTTTTAAAAGGGAAAGAAATTCAGTTTACTGCAAGCGAAAAAGGATTTGGCTCTTTTATCATTACGGTTAAAGATGCTGATGGAGATTCAATGAGCCGTACGATTAATCTCTTTGTAAAATAATAATTTACCGCAAATTCGCAAATTATTAAAACAATCTCAATGTTTATAATTTGCGAATTTGCGGTTGAAATTTTTTAAAAATATTCAATATGAAAAAGAGCATCATTCTATTATCGACGTTCCTTTTTTCTACAGCTTTTGTGGCACAGAATAAAGGGTTAGTAGCCAATTCCGAAAGTCCTTATTCGAAATTACAGAGTGTCAATTTGCAGGATGTAAAATGGACGAATGGTTTTTGGAAAGAGCAATTTGATGTAGAAACCAAAAATACACTTCCTTATATGTGGGATTTGTATCATAATGATTCGATTTCGCACGCTTATAAAAACTTCGAAATTGCTGCAGGTGAAAGTAAAGGAACTTTCAAAGGTCCTTCGTTTCACGATGGTGATTTTTACAAGATTTTTGAAGGAATGGCTGCGGCCTATGCGGTGACTAAAGATAAGAAATTGGATGCCGAAATGGATAAAGCTATTGCGCTTTTTGCCAAAGCTCAGCGTAAAGATGGGTACTTGCATACGCCAGTTTTGATTGATGAACGCTGGGGAACTTTGGGGCCTGAAGAAGTGAAAAAACAATTGGGCTTTGAGAAATACAACATGGGGCATTTGATGACTGCAGCCTGTATTCATTATCGTGCGACCGGTAAAACCAATTTCCTTGTAATTGGAAAAGGTGTTGCTGATTTCCTGTATGATTTCTACAAAAAAGCTTCACCTGAATTAGCAAGAAATGCTATTTGTCCTTCCCATTATATGGGAATTGTCGAAATGTACCGCACGACAAAAAATCCAAAATACCTGGAATTGGCGAATAACTTAATTGACATCAGAGGAACTACGAATGACGGAACCGATGATAATCAGGATAGAATTCCGTTTAGACAGCAAACTACGGCAATGGGTCATGCTGTAAGAGCGAATTATTTATATGCCGGAGTTGCTGATTTGTATGCGGAGACGGGAGAAAAGAAATTACTGGACAATCTGGAATCAATTTGGGATGATGTGACGTATAGAAAAATGTACATTACGGGAGCTTGTGGTTCTTTGTACGATGGTGTTTCTCCAGACGGAACTTCTTATAATCCAACCGATGTACAGAAAATTCATCAGGCGTACGGAAGACCTTTTCAATTACCAAATGCTACGGCGCACACTGAAACTTGTGCCAATATTGGAAATGTGTTATGGAATTGGAGAATGCTTCAAATCACTGCCGATGCCAAATATGCAGATGTTGTAGAATTGGCTTTGTATAATAGTGTGTTGTCAGGAATCAGTTTGGAAGGAACTGAATTCTTTTATAACAATCCGCTGAATGTTTCCAAAGACTTGCCTTTCAAGCAAAGATGGAGCAAAGAGCGTGAGGGTTATATTGCTTTGTCCAATTGCTGTGCGCCCAACGTAACCAGAACAATTGCGGAAGTGAGTAATTACGCTTATAATTTTTCGAATGAGGGATTGTATGTGAATTTATACGGAAGTAATAATCTGAATTCAACAACACTTGCTGGAGAGAAAATTGAAATAGAACAGCAGACGAATTATCCTTGGGATGAAAAAATAACCTTGAAAATCGTGAAAGCTCCAAAAGAGATTTATGCTTTTTTATTGAGAATACCAGGATGGAGTCAGGGCACTACAATTTCAGTTAATGGTAAAAATATCAACGAAACTATTGCTTCAGGCTCGTACCAAAAAATAGCACAAAAATGGAAAAAAGGCGATGTCATCGAATTGAATATTCCAATGCCAGTTGAGCTGATGCAGGCTAATCCATTAGTAGAAGAAGTAAAAAATCAGGTAGCTGTAAAAAGAGGACCTATTGTTTATTGTTTAGAATCAAATGATCTTCCTGCGAATGCAAAAGTGAACGATGTGATTTTAGATTTAAATTCTAAATTCACTACAAATTTTATTAAAATAGACAACAGACAATTATTGAGTATAACTGCCAGTTCATCAATTACTCCGGATAATTTATGGGATAAAAAATTATACAAGCCTATTTCTGCAAAAGACAATAAGGAATATACAATAAAATTAATCCCTTATTTTGCTTGGGGAAATCATGGCAAAGGCGAAATGTCTGTTTGGCTGTCGCATTAATTCTTTCTCTTATGTTTTTTAGTTTTGATTATTAAGGGCTTATGTTTTTTTGAGACATTATAATGCATACTTGATAATAATAGACATTTAAAATACTGATCATTTATGAATAGTCAGTGTTTTTTCTTTATATATTATTAATATATAAAGAAAAATCCATCATTTTTATTATAATAGTTTTTATTTCATTTTATTTTTTTAAATAATTGAATAATACAGCATAGTACAGGATGCGTGAATATATGTATCATTATAAATTTGGGACATTCAATAAATGTTGTTTTTACATTTAAATATCGAAAACGATATCGGTAATTATGTTGCATTTATTTTATTAACCTAACCTAACAAATTTAATAATTAACTAAAACAAATTTTATGAAACAAACACTAGTAGTGAGAAGATGCAGTGTTATTTTATTTGTACTGATGAGTATGATTACTTATGCTCAAACTGCAGTCAGTCAAATTAAAGTCACGGGTACTGTTACTGATAATTCAGGAATTCCTTTATCGGGAGTTAACGTAACCGAAAAATCATCAAAAAATTCTGTTACTACAGATTTCACTGGTAATTATCAGATTAATGTAAAGAGTGATGCAACATTGGTTTTCTCTTTCATAGGAATGAGAAAAATCGAAATACCTTTAGCAGGACGTACAGTTTTAAATACAAAATTACAGGATGACACTAATCAGTTGGAGAGTGTTGTTGTTGTTGGTTATGGCAGCCAGAAAAAGAAAGATCTTACTGGAGCTATTGCTACAATAAAGCCAGAATCCCTTATGGATTTGCCAGCAACTAACTTGTCTGATGCATTGAGAGGTTTGGTTCCCGGACTTAATGTAGTAAGTGCATCTGGACGCCCTGGAGACGCAGGTTCTATCTCAATTCGTCAAACTTTTGGTTTCTCAAAAGATGGAAATTCAACTATACCATTAATCGTAATTGATGATATGGTTCAAATTGATCCACTTAACGGAAAGGCGACATTGGAAGCTTTTAACAGATTGGATCCTTCAGAAATTGAGAGTATCACTATTTTGAAAGATGCATCTGCTGCTATTTATGGTTCCCGTGCATCACAGGGTGCAGTTATTGTAAAAACTAAGAGAGGAAAAGCAGGTAAACCTAAATTCAGTTACAATAGTCAGTTTGCCATTAATGATGCCGTAAGTCATACAAAAATTATGGACTCTTATGATTATGGAGTATTTGCTAACAGATACTATACTGGAGGATTACTTCCAACAGCCGTAGTTGACCCAGCTAAGATGTTTACTACAAGTGAATTGGAAGAAATGAAAGGTTTGAATTACGATTGGTTGAAAGAGGCATGGAATACTGCCCTTCAGCAAAAACATTCATTTAATGTAAGTGGAGGTAATGATGATATTACCTATTTTGCAGGGGCAACCTATTTTACGCAAGATTCGAATATGGGTTATCAAAAATATGACAAATGGAATTATCGTACAGGGATTAATGCAAAAATCGCAAATAATTTAGATTTCTCAGCTTCTATTTCTGGAAGTACAGGGTTTGTTGATAAAGCATTTACTAAAGCATCATCAAGTATTACCGATGGTAGTTATGGAAGTGCTGCTTCTGGCGAACAGGCTGATTATGGATATTTGGCACACATACCTAAATATATTCCAATTCAAACTACGGTTGGAGGTGTAGATTATTATATGTCTCCATTTAATCGTCCAGACAGAAATATGGGAACAGCAAATAACAGATCTTCACTTGCAGGTTGGAATTATTTTGCCAATTTGAATAATGGTTCACATCAAATGAACGATGATAATTCTATGAATGTTAATGCTTCGTTGAATTATAAACTGGCTGCTGTTAAAGGTTTGTCATTTAAGGTAAATTTTGCTAGATCACAAAATTCTAGTTATTCGGAACAAATTCAATTACCGTATGACTTAGCAAGAATTAGAAATTATGAAACACAGGGTAATAAGCTTGCTAGCGAAGCGAATCCTAGTATCTTTAACTCTGCTACTAATCCTGCGGGTGATTATTTGATTGAAACCAATGTACAGTCAACAAGAGTAGCTTATAACTCTAATTTTGCTAATAGCACTCAATTAAACTTTTTTACCAATTATGACAGAACTTTTGGAAGTCATCACATTAGCGGAATGTTTGGTGTTGAGAGTTCTGAATCCGAAAATAAAAAGGTTACTTTACTTTATGTAAACACACCTAAAGATTATCTAGGTGATTATCGTACTGCAGGAACAGTGGATACTGGTAATTCTCAGACAGGTAGAGTAGAGGGAGGAACGCTTTCATATTTCGGAACTGTTAACTATAACTATCAATCAAAATATTTGGCACAATTTCTTATACGCAGTGATGCTTCAACGAAGTTTGCTCCTGAGAATTATTGGGGAACTTTTCCCTCTCTTCAATTGGGTTGGGTAATGTCAAAGGAAGATTGGTTTGAAAAGAATATACCAGCGGTGAATTTGTTTAAATTACGTTATTCAATTGGTAAAACAGGAAAAGATAATCTTCAGTATTGGAAATGGCTTCAACTTTATGAAATTATTGTAAATAAAGGAAACACATTTGGTCCTGGCGGAGGACAATTAGGTCCAGGATTGACTCCTAGAGTGAATCCAAACAGAGATGCAGCATGGGATACTACGTTAAAGCATAACGTTGGTCTTGATATGGCTTTTTTAGAAAATAGATTGCAGTTTAATGCGGATTTCTATTATGACATTACAAAAAATATGTTGACAGATATGGCTAGTGCAGTTGGTGCGCCAATTTCTATTGGTGGAGCATTTGCAGAACAAAATTACGCTGGAGTTGATGCTTGGGGAACTGAGCTTAGCATTAATTGGAGTGATCGTGTGAAAAGCAGTTTTAGCTATAATATAGGTATGAATTTTGGTTATGGAGACAATAAAGTAACAAAATACCCTGATCAAGGAAACCTTCTTCCATCCAATAATACCAGAAGAGAAGGATTTTCAGAAGGATATAATCCAATATGGGGATTCCGTACTTGGAAAGGAACATCTACTGGTGACGGTATTTTGCGTACAGATGCAGATGTTACTAACTATTGGAATTATTTGAAGCAAAATGCTGATGCAGTTGGCGGGACTCCAAATTATTTTAATATAGTTGATCCAGCTAAAATTCTGAAAGGTTCGTTAGCTTATGAAGATGTTGCAGGACAGCTTAATGCTGATGGTACTGTGGCTCCGGCTGATGGTCAAATAGCTAAAGAAAATGATTATGTAAAATTGGCTAAAAGCAGCAGAACCTATGGTATTAATACTAATTTAGGTATGAAATATGAAGGATTTTCTTTTAAAACACAAATTGCTACTTCTTGGGGAGGAGCTACTTTTGTAGATTTAGTAGGAATGGGAAATAGTGCTGCTAGTATCTGGGCACGTGAGCCATTTTGGAATGATATGTATGGAGCTGATAACTTAGGTGGGAAATATCCTAATATTGCAGGAACTGAGGTATTGAATAAATCTGATTTTTGGCAATTGGATACTTTCCGTTGTTATATTCAAAATTTAACAATGGCGTATGAAATTCCTATACAAGCTTTTGCAAATACTAAATTGCAAAGCATATCATTAGGAATAACTGGTAATAATCTTTGGGATTTTTACAATCCTTATCCAAATCGTTACCGTAACATGTATGATGGCTCTTCTGGAGGGTATCCTACACTTAGAACATGGACGTTTAATTTAAACATATCATTCTAATTTAAACTTGATAGCAATTATGAAAACAAAACTCAATATATATATAACTTTAGGACTTCTGCTTGTTTTAGGAGCTTCCTGTAGTGATAACTTCCTAGAAGAAAAGAAACTTTACGGACAGTACGACGATACATTCTGGCAAAGTCAAGAACGTGTGGAGCAGTGGGTAAATAATCAGTATAATGAATTTTATGCAGCTTATAAATCACCTACAGCAAGTGTAATGGGTTCTTATACAGATACATATAGCAAGATGACTGAAGAATTAGGAGGAATTCAGCCTTTAATTAGTCCGAACAATACTTACATGAATTCAGCTGATGCCTCTGGTTATTATGGTCAAAAATTAGGAGCTGGATTGAATCAAGGTCTTAATCCTTATGGAAGAATTAGAGAATGCAGCTGGTTGTTGCAGGATATTGATGTAAAGGGAGCCAGTTTAGATAAAGTATTCCGCGATCAGGCAAAAGGACAGATATATTACATGCGTGCCATGCAATATTTTGATTTAATGCGTATTTATGGAGGGGTTCCTATTGTCACAACTGTTGAAGATGCGGCTATAGACAATCCAGCTATTCAAGTCCCAAGAGCAAAAGTTTCAGAGGTAGTGGCACAAATAGTAAAAGATTTAGACATGGCAGCGAGTTTGTTGCCTGGAAACTGGCCTGCGGCATATGGACGTTTTACAAGAGGAGCGGCTTTGGCGCAAAAATCTCGTGTACTTTTAACGTTTGCAAGTCCTTTGTTTAATAAGAATTGGGATGGTTCTGCTGAGCGTTGGAATGCTGCTTTACAGGCTGGATTGGCTGCTGAAACCCAATTATCTCAAGATGGATATGGCTTATACGGAAGTAGTGCAAAGGACTGGGAATCTATGTTTTATATAAAAGATAATGCTGTTATTTCTGAAGCAATTGTAATTCAGCTTTGTGGAAATGCTAATGCAGTTATAGACTTAAACATATTTAATAGCTGGGAAAAAGCGATTCGTGTGGCAGGTCAAGGAGGATCAGCAGGTAGCGGAGGTGTTGCAGCGCCTAAAGAAATGATAGATTTGTTTCCAATGGCTAATGGTTCAAGACCTACTCCTTCTACGTATAATGATTTTACTTTTTTTGTTAACCGTGATCCAAGATTTTACAGAACATTTGCTTTCTCTGGGGTTAGATGGCCTTATAAAGAAAATACTACTTCTGTTGTTTGGACTTATCGTTGGGTAGATAGTGCAAATAAACCATATTTCTCCGATGGTAATACGGGGTCGTCAAGCCCTGCTATTGTTCGTAAAATGACAAATACAACAGTTACTAATGGAGGAAGTTTAAATTATGGGCAATCTGGAACGGATATTATGGAATACCGTTATGCTGAATTGTTGTTAAACATTGCGGAATGTTATGCGGCATTAGGACAAACGAGTAATACTTTGGCCTATTTAGGAAAAATTAGAGCCCGTGTTGGTATTCCTTCTGCAAATAATTACGGAATCGGAACTTTAGCAGATAAATATGCTGCTATTGAGGCTTGTTTGTATGAACGCAGAGTTGAATTGGCATACGAAGGTAAACGTTATTGGGATGTTCAGCGCTGGATGCTTTATGATGATGCATCATTGCCAGGAATTACAGGCGGTACTGTTAGTAAATTACGTTTAGCTCCTATCAATGGTACGCAGCGAACAGGTAATTATCTTCAGTACAAAAATACAGCTCCGGCAAGTCCTGATCCTTTGCTAACACTTCGTGCAAGCCAAGCAGCTGATCCAGACTCCGCTAATTTCCAGACGCAACTCGCAACTTTAGCAACATTCTATAATACTAATTTCGTTCGTACAAATTTAATAACACCTATGGACAATGTTAGTGGTACTCCAGCTAAAATTAAATTTAATCCTAATTATTACATTAGTGGTCTTAATACGACTGCTTTAACTTCAAACCCTTGGTTATTGCAGACTTTAGGATGGAATAGTAATATTGGTGGTGCTGGAACTTTTAATTATCAAGAATAATTCTTTTAAGTATTTTAAAACTATAAAACCTATCACCTGTATTCATAAGATACAGGTGATTTGTTTAAAAAAGATTACCATAATCAAAAATTAACATGAAAAATTTCATTTTATCTATTTTATTTCTGCTTTTTTTGGGAAATGTTGAGTGTTTTGCTCAATACCCAAAAATAAGTCCTGAAGTACAGGCGCAGGAAAAAGCAATTAAGGAAGAAGCAAACAAACTTTCTGACGAAGCTTGGGAAAAAGCCCTTGTAATTATTGAGCAGGAAGCTAAGCAAGGAAAACCATATATTCCATGGGCATCCCGGCCAAATGATTTACCACAGGCATCTATTCCTGCTTTTCCAGGAGCTGAAGGAGGAGGAATGTATACTTACGGAGGTCGGGGCGGAAATGTTTACACGGTTACCAGTTTGGAAGACCGAGGCCCCGGAACTTTACGTGAAGCTTGTGAAAAAGGCGGAGCCAGAATCGTTGTTTTCAATGTTTCAGGAATTATCAGAATTAAAAGCCCATTAATCATTCGTGCGCCATATATCACCATCGCTGGACAAACAGCTCCAGGGGATGGAATTTGTGTGGCTGGAGAATCTATCTGGATTGATACACATGATGTAATTATTAGACACATGCGTTTTCGTCGTGGAGAAACTTTCGTAGGTCGTAGGGATGATTCTATTGGAGGAAATCCAGTCGGGAACATCATGATCGACCACGTTTCTGCAACTTGGGGATTAGACGAGAATATGTCTATGTACCGACACATGTATAGTCCAGGCGCTGGATATCCAGACGAAAAGAAACCTACTGTAAATATTACCATCCAAAATAGTTTGTTTGGAGAGGCCTTGGATACTTACAACCATGCTTTCGGAAGTACTTTAGGTGGAGAAAATTGTTCTTTTATGAGAAATATGTGGGCGAGTAATGCGGGCAGAAATCCATCGATTGGCTGGAATGGTATTTTCAATTTTGTAAATAATGTGGTTTACAATTGGTACAACAGATCAACAGACGGCGGAGATTACACTGCGAATTACAATATCATCAACAACTTTTACAAGCCGGGACCAGTAACTGATTTGACTCAGCCAATCAGCTACAGAATCTTAAAACCGGAATCAGGAAGAAGCAAACTGCCGTATATGGTTTTTGGTAGAGCGTATGTAACGGGAAATATTGTGAATGGTAATGATAAAGTAACCAAAGACAACTGGGATGGCGGTATTCAAATCGAAAACAAAAAAGGGGAGTTAATGGGTTATGATGAGGCTAAAACTTATTTCGATAAAATGAAAAGCGACAGACCATTTCCAATGCCATGGTTTTCTAAAATCTTAAAAGCTGATGAAGCTTATGAATATGTTTTGAAAAATGTTGGAGCTACTTTACCATTAAGAGATAAAGTAGACGAAAGAATCGTAAGAACCGTAAAAACAGGAGTTCCTGAATATGCAAAAGGATTGGAGAAAAAAGACTTCTATCAATTTGAACACAGACGCTTGCCGAAGGATTCTTATAAACAAGGAATTATCACTGATATTTCTCAAGTTGGCGGATATCCAGAATACAAAGGGAAACCTTATGTAGATACGGATAAAGATGGTATTCCAGATATCTGGGAGAAAAAACACGGTCTGAATCCAAATGATCCGTCTGATGCTAAAGCAGATTTAAACGGTGATGGGTATTCTAATATCGAAGATTACATCAACGGTGTTAACCCTGCAATCAAAGTAGATTGGAAAGATTTAGCTAATAATAAAGAGACTTTAGTTAGACCTTTATTAGATTAATTCACAAGTCTCAAGTCAAAACAGGTATCGCTTTTGACTTGAGATTTTATTAAAATTAAAAATTATGTCAATAAAAAAAATCAGTCTAAGTCTATTGTTTCTGTTATTTGCTTTTTGCAAAATAAACGCACAACAATATCAGGACCCGGAATATATGAAAGTAACCAATGAAAGAGCAGCTAAAATTGTTGAGAAGCTGGCTTTGGGAAACAAAGAAAAAGAAACTGCGGTAACCAATATTATTGCACAACAATTCCGCGATTTGAGTAAAATCCATGATGGAAGAGATGCTGAAATCAAAAAAGTAAAAGACAATACTGTTTTATCTAAAGAACAACAAAACGCATCTATTGAAAAATTGAAATCGAGTGCCGATAAATCAATTGATAAATTGCACAAAGCCTATTTGAAAAAATTAGGAACGCAGTTAAACGAAACTAAAATTATTGAGGTTAAAGACGGAATGACTTATGGCGTTTTGCCAATTACTGTTGATGGTTATAATGATATGCTGCCGAATTTAACCAAAGAGCAAAAAGAGTATATTTATAATGCTTTGGTCGAAGCCAGAGAACACGCTATGGATGCAGGTTCATCCAAAGAAAAACACGCTTGGTTTGGTAAATACAAAGGAAGAATCAATAATTATTTGTCAAAACAAGGTTACGACTTAAACAAAGAAAGTGCAGACTGGCATAAGCGTTTGGAAGAACGTGAAAAAGCTAAAAAGGCTAAATAATCAATTTTAACTTTTAACAAGAATTCCAATGTTTCATATTTTCCAAAATGGCATCACGAAAAATACATTTATGGCAGTTACTTTCTGCTTGTCTTTTTCTTCTGCTTTTGCACAATACCCAGAAATCCCAAAAGATGTTCAGGCTAAAACAGATACTATTTTAGCAAGAGAAGAGAAGCGTTTGGGTGAAATTTGGAAGAATAATGCCAACATCCTAAAAGAAGAAGCAAAACAAGGAAAACCTTATTTGCCTTGGGCTTCTTATCCAAAAGATTTTGTTTGGGCAGATATTCCAGCTTTTCCAGGTGCTGAAGGTGGAGGTGCTTTTACACAAGGCGGTCGTGGCGGAAAAATATTTGTAGTGACCAGTTTGGAAGACAGCGGAAAAGGAACTTTCCGCGAAGCTTGTGAAGCGGTTGGTGCAAGAACTATTGTGTTCAATGTTTCAGGAATTATTCAGTTGAAAAAAAGAATCAGCATGCGTGCGCCTTACGTAACCATTGCAGGTCAAACTGCTCCGGGTGATGGAATCTGCATTGCAGGAGAAACTTTGGAAATCGATACTCACGACGTCATCATCAGACACATGCGTTTCCGTAGAGGCGCAACCGATGTGACAAGAAGAGACGATGCTTTAGGAGGAAATCCAATAGGAAATATCATCGTTGATCACTGCTCAGTAAGCTGGGGATTAGACGAAAATATTTCACTTTACAGGCATCAGTTTCAGGCTAACGATAAATCAAAATTAGAAAAATTGCCAGCATGTAATATTACGATTCAAAATACCATTTCTTCAGAAGGATTAGATACCTATAATCACGCTTTTGGAAGCACCATTGGCGGATTAAATAGCACTTTTATGCGTAATCTATGGGCCGATAATATTTCCAGAAATGCTTCTATCGGAATGTATGGTGATTTTAATTTTGTAAATAATGTGATTTTCAATTGGTGGAATCGTTCGTTGGATGGAGGAGATTATCGTTCGATGTTTAATATCATCAATAATTATTTCAAACCGGGCCCCATAACGCCAACAGACCAGCCGATTCGTTACAGAATTCTGAAACCGGAATCAGGTTACATGAAACCAAAAACTTTTGGTAGAGCTTATGCTGATGGAAATTTCATTGTTGGAGCTCCAGAAGTGACAGCTGATAACTGGAATGGCGGAATTCAACTAGAAGATCTTTCATTGGAACAATCCAAAGAATATTTGGAATTAATCAAACAGCCAAAACCTTTTTCAATGCCTAAGTTTAACATAATGAAAGCAGAAGAAGCGTATGAATTTGTTTTAAATAATGCTGGAGCAACGTTGCCTAAACGTGACGCAGTCGATGAAAGAATCGTTAAACAGGTTCGTACTGGGAAAATAGAAGTTAAAGACGGATTAGAAAATACAATTGGTAAAGAATACATCAAAAGAAGATTACCTGCCGATTCATATAAAAAAGGAATTATAACACATCCAGATCAAGTGGGAGGTTATCCGGAATACAAAGGCAAAGCCTATAAAGATTCTGATTCTGACGGAATTCCGGATGCTTGGGAAAAGAAATTTGGGTTGAATCCAAATGATGTATCTGATGCAAATAAAGATTCAAATGGAGACGGCTATACGAATATTGAAAAATATTTTAATGGTATTGATCCAAAAAGCAAAATTGATTGGACAAAATCAGAGAATAATACCGATACATTATCGAAAGTATTATTACAATAAAGTTTAAATTTATACCTGATAGATTTCTAAAAATTGTCAGGTATAATCATAATCAAATAATTTTAAAAGTGAATTTTTTTCAACTCAAAAATAGAATAACAAAACAGGATTTACTCGTTTTATCCTGTTTTGTTATTTTCTTTAGTGTGAGCATTAATGCCCAAAACACATTTCCGGATATTACTAAATCTAAAGATGGAAAACTGGAACGTACTGCTGATGCAAAAGGAAACCAGATTCCAGATTTTTCTTTTGCTGGTTATAAAGGGTCTTCGATTGCCATTCCAAACGTAGCTATCAAAGTTTTTGTACCCCATATTGATGGTGATGCAACCAAAACAATTCAATCTGCTATAGATTTTGTTGCCAAATTAAAAGCCGATGCAAATGGTTTTAAAGGAACGGTACTTTTAGACAAAGGAATCTTCAAAATTTCAGGTGAAATTAATATTAAGGAAAATGGAATTGTACTAAGAGGAAGCGGTTCAGGAAATAGCGGAACGATACTTTTAGGAACTTCAACCAACAGAAAAGCAATTGTCAATATCAGCGGAATCAATAATCAGGTTTTTAAGGAAACAACAGAAATAGCCATTAATTATACAGGATTAGGAGCAACGGTTTTAGAGGTAAAAAATGCTAGTGCCTTTAAAAAAGGAGATCATATCACAATCAATACACCAATCACTAAAAAATGGATTGATCTTTTGTCAATGAATGATTTTGGAGGAGAAAGCGGTTGGATTGGCTGGAAAGCAGATGATTTTGTCATTCGAGAAGACAGGGAAATTACAAATGTTCAGGGAAATAAAATTACCATCGATGCGCCTTTAACGAATGCTTTGGATGAAGAATTATCTAAATCAACTGTAGTAAGTTACATCTGGACAGGACGAATTAATAATTCAGGTGTTGAAAATCTGACTTTGAAATCAGATTATGATACCACAAATCCAAAAGACGAGCAGCACAGATGGACAGGAATTTCTATCGAAAATGCAGAAGATATCTGGGTAAGACAAGTCAATTTTGAACAGTTTGCAGGCGGTGCGGTTTCAATTCTAAAAACGGCAAAAAGAATCACTGTCGAAGATTGTCTGGCTTTAAACCCGATTTCGGAAATTGCAGCACATAGAAGAAATACTTTTTATACCGAAGGACAGCAAACTCTTTTCCAAAGATGTTATTCGGAATTCGGATACAATGATTTTGTAGTGGGAGGTTATGCTACGGCAGGACCGAATGTTTTTTTGCAATGCGAATCACATCAACCTTATAGTTTCAGCGGTTCAGTTGGAAGCTGGGCAACCGGGATACTTTTCGACGTTTCCTTAATTGATGGAAATGCCATCAGTTTCAAAAACAAAGAACAGGACGGAAGAGGTTTGGGCTGGAACGTTGCCAATAGTGTAATCTGGGAAACTTCGGCATCCAAAATAGAAAATTATAATCCGCCAACAGCCAATAACTGGGCATTTGGAGTTTGGGCACAATGGGCAGGAAACGGACATTGGAAAGACGTCAACAACCACATCAGTCCAAGAAGTTTATTTTATGGTTTATTAGAACAGCGTCTGGGCAAATTACCGATGGATGCTCAAATAATGGACTTGGGTTCGGAGCCTTCTTCAAGTCCAACTGTAGAGCAGGCAACAGCTTTAACAGCCGAAGCTTATAAATTAAATGAAACTTTAAAAGAGTTTATTAGCAAAGCATCAACAAGGAATCCAATATCGATTGATAATGCTAAAGCAAAACGTATTGATGAAGTAAAAGGCGATGCAGTTGCAAATACCAATACCGATAAAATTACTATCACCAATGGATTATTAACCACTTCAAAAGGCGTAATAACCGGAGAAGTTGTTGATGTACCGTGGTGGAGAGGAAGTCTGCGTGAGTCTGAAATTGCAAAATCAAGACCGCATATTACGAGATTTGTTCCAGGACATTACGGTGTTGGTTATACCGATAATCTGAAGGAAACCGTTAATTATTTAGTCGAAAATAATAAATCGGCGATTGACCATAATTACGGATTGTGGTACGAACAAAGAATGGCTGATCACGAACGCATCCGCAGAATCGATGCCGATGTTTGGGCACCTTTCTACGAACAGCCTTTCGACAGAAGCGGACAGGGAATTGCCTGGGATCATTTGAGCAAATACGATTTGACCCGATACAACGCCTGGTACTGGAACCGATTAAAAACGTTTGCAGAATTAGCTGGTCAAAAAAATAAAATTTTATTAAACGAAGCGTATTTCCAACATAATATTTTAGAAGCCGGAGCACATTGGTCCAGTTCTCCTTGGCGTCCAGCGAATAATATCAACACAACAGGATTGCCGGAACCCCCGCCTTATGCAGGTGACAAAAGGATTTTCCTTGCCGAGCAATTTTATGATGTCAAAAATGCAGATATAAGAAAATTACACGTAGCCTTTATCGAAAAGAATCTGGAAAATTTTAAAGACAACACCAATGTATTGCAACTCACAAGTGCCGAATATACAGGCCCGTTAAGCTTTATGCAATTTTGGATTGATGTAATTGCCAATTACGAAAAGACAAATCAAAATGAATCTAAAATCGCTCTGAGCGCTACAAAAGATGTTCAGGATGCCATTTTAAATGATGAAGCAAGAGCCAAAACCGTTGATGTAATTGACATTAGATATTGGTATTATAAAGAAGACGGAACATTATATGCTCCCGAAGGCGGAAAAAATCTAGCCCCTCGCCAGCACGCTCGTAAAATCAAAACCGGAAAAGAAACAGACGATCAGGTGTATAGAGCAGTTCGTGAATACCGTGAAAAATATCCTGAAAAAGCAGTATTATATTCAACTATGGGAGCACCACGATTTGGCTGGCCTGCATTAATGGGAGGAGCTTCATTGGCAAATGTTCCAAAAATTGAACTTTCTGCCTTTCATTCTGCTCTTGCTGGTATGAAGTTTGCAGCAGGAACTACTTTTTCAGACAAGCTCTGGACACTGGAAAATAAAGGCAATGCCTATCTTTTCTATCTGAAAAACAATCAGGATGTTTCAATAGATTTATCAAATCATAAAGGGACTTTCGAAGTATACACAATTAATGCTTCCAATGGAACTATCACCAAAAAAGCAAATATAAGCGCAGGAAAACAAGTTGTAATTCCACATGCTGAAATCAAAGAAAAAGTATTATTTGTGGTGAAGAAAAGTTAACGACTGATAATAAAGAATAAACAAAATAAATCTGCGCAAATCTGCTGGATATGCGTGTAAAAATAAATATAATGAACCTGAAAATTAAATACCTATTCGCCCTTTGTATACCCTTTATGTTTACAGAACAAAGCGGATTTTCTCAATCCAAAAGCCTACCAAAACTTAAAGTTTCCCCAAACCAGCACTATTTTGTTACCGAAGACGGAAAACCATTTTTCTGGTTAGGCGATACAGGCTGGCTGACATTCGGAAAATTAGACAGAGATGGTGTTGTTAAATATTTAGAAGACCGAAAAGCAAAAGGATTCAATGTCGTTCAGGTAATGGTTTTGCATAATGTGAATGCTGTAAATGCTTATGGCGACCAGGCATTAATGAATGATAATGTGGCGCATCAGATTACGTCACCAGGCAACGATCCAAACAATGCTCCCGAATACGATTATTGGGACCACGTAGATTACACTTTGGAAGTAGCACAAAAAAATGGAATCTATTTAGCAATGGTTCCGGTTTGGGGAACTAATATTAGTAGTGCTAAAAGCAAAGTAACGAAAGCGGATGTTGAAAAATATGCCAAGTTTTTAGCCGACAGATATAAAAACAAAACTAATGTAATCTGGCTGAACGGTGGCGATACCTACGGAGATAAATTTCAGGACATTTGGAACGCACTCGGAAGTATTTTAAAAACCAGTAATCCGGATCAGTTAGTAACATTTCACCCATTCGGAAGAACCGATTCTTCAGAAAATTTTCATAATGCAAGCTGGCTGGATTTCAATATGTTCCAATCTGGTCATAGAAGATACGATCAGGACACTTTAAAAAATTCATTCAAAGAAGACAATTTCAAATTTGTTCAAAGAGATTGGGATTTAAAACCAACCAAACCAACTTTGGACGGAGAACCATCATACGAAGGAATTCCACACGGTCTGCACGATACCTTACAGCCAAAATGGACCGCCAGTGATGTTAGACGCTATGGATATTGGTCGGTTTTTGCAGGCGGAGCAGGTTACACCTACGGACACAATGCGGTTATGCAAATGTTCAGAAAAGGCGACAATCCAGCCTACGGAAATAAAAAATTATGGAATGACGCTATCAATGCACCCGGAGCAGGACAAATGATACACATCAAAAATCTGATGTTGGAGTTTCCGTATTTAGAAAGAGTTCCGGATCAGTCATTAGTGGCCAATCAAGGAAAAAAATACGATTACCAGGTGGCAACAAGAGGAAATGATTATGCTTTGATTTATACCTATACCGGAAGAAAGATTACCGTGAATATGGGCAAAATCTACGGAGATAAAGTAACCGCAACCTGGTACAATCCAAGAAATGGTGAAAAAACAAAGATTGGAACATTTGATAACAAAGGAACAAAAGAATTCCAGCCTTCCGGCAAAAAAGAAGACGGAAACGACTGGGTTTTAATTCTGACATCAAACAAATAATCTGCTAAATCTGCGAGAACAAATAACAACACTATGAAAATCAAAAACATCATAATAACACTCTTCTTCATCACAGGACTCAACACCGCTTTCGCAAATGACGGCTGGCTAAACATCCTCAACGAAGGCGGAAACAACAAAGGAATAAAATGCACCGAAGCCATCCAAGGCGCTATCGAAAAAGCATCTAAAAACGGAGGCGGAACTATATTTTTCCCAGCTGGAGAATATTTAACAGGAGCCTTAAAATTAAAAAGCAACATCACAATCCATCTGGATTCCGGGGCACTTTTAAAATTTTCAGAGAACTTCGATGACTACCTTCCGTATGTAGAAATGCGTTACGAAGGAATCGTTATGCAGTCATTCTCCCCATTATTTTATGCCAAAGATGTCGAAAACATAACCATCAAAGGAAGAGGCGTAATTGACGGACAAGGAAAAGCGTGGTGGAATGAAGTGTACCGAATCGAAACCGCCAAAGGCCCGATCCCGGAAACCAAATACCAAAAAATGTGGACCGAGCAAAACAAAGGAATCGTTTACGAGCCTTACTATAAAAGAACGATTGACAAACACTTTTTCAGACCTTCTTTCTTCCAGGCTTACAATTGCAAGAATATTTTGATCGAAGGCGTAACCTTCAAAAACTCGCCTTTCTGGACCATAAATCCTGAATTTTGCGACAATGTAACCGTAACCGGAATTACAATTAATAATCCGCATTCCCCAAACACAGACGGAATCAACCCTTCGTCCTGTACCAACGTTCACATTTCAAACTGCCACATCAGCGTGGGCGACGACTGTATCACCATCAAATCGGGTCGCGATGCAGACGGTCGTAAATACGGAAAAGCAACCGAAAACGTAACCATCACCAACTGCACCATGTTAAGCGGTCACGGAGGTGTTGTTATCGGAAGCGAAATGTCAGGCGGAATCAAAAAAATCACGATTTCCAACTGCGTTTTCGACGGAACCGATCGTGGAATACGTATCAAAGCCGCTCGTGGAAGAGGTGGAGTTGTAGAAGATATTCGCGTCGACAACATCGTAATGAAAAACATCAAGGAAGAAGCCATTATTCTCGATCTTTTCTACGACAAAGACAATCCCGTAGAGCCTGTTACAGAGCGTACGCCGATTTTCAGAAACATCCACATCAGCAACGTTACAGGCGGAAACGTCAACAAAGCCGGATTCGTTCGCGGAATCGTTGAAATGCCAATTCAAAACATCACGTTCTCCAACATCAATATGGACGGCAAGGAAGGTTTCACCATAAACACGGCGACCGATGTAGAATTTCACGATGTAAAAGTCAACGCAACCGTGGGTTCTTCTTTCAAAATTACCGATGCTAAAAACCTGATTCTGGACAACGTAGGTTCATCGACACCGATAAAAGGAGTTCCGGTTATCAAAATCGACAACGCCTCGAATATTATGATCAACAACAATTTTCCATTCAATGCCACCGATATTTTCATCGAAGCGAACGGAAAAGACACGAAAAATATTTTCCTTAAAAATAACGTGTTCAACAATGTGACTACGGTTGTGAAAAAAGGAAAAGACCTGGATAAAAAAGCAATTACAGAATAACGTAATTATTTTCAGGAGCAGAAACATTGGGCATTTTAGGAAACATCGTCCCGCTTTCCGTTACAATCTTTTGTGCCGAACACCGGCACAAAAGGATTTTCACTGCAATCGGGGCTAAAGAGAAACATTTTGCTTTTTAGAAATCATCCAAAAAGGAAAATATAATAAAGATTCGTGTTTAAACATCTTTGTCAAAGTTCAAAATTTTGACAAAGATTAAACCAATAACAATGAAAAAAATATTCATCATACTAACGCTTTCACTTTTCTCAGTAAGCTATTCCCAGAAAAAAAAGGAAATTTTCCTTTTCACCTCTTTCAGGGAACCCGCTACAGAAGGTTTGTATTTAGCCTACAGCGAAGACGGCTACAACTGGAAAGGTTTGGAAGGCTCATTCCTAAAACCCGAAATTGGAGCCAGCAAAATAATGCGTGATCCCTCCATTACAAAAGGTGCTGACGGAACCTACCACATGGTCTGGACAACCGACTGGAAAGGCGGAAACGGATTTGGATACGCCAGTTCAAAAGACCTAATTCATTGGTCAAAACAGGAATACATTCCCGTTATGAAACACGAACCCGAAGTCGTAAACGTGTGGGCACCCGAAATTTTCTACGACGATGTCAAAAAAGAATACATTATTATCTGGGCATCCACAATCCCATTCCGATTCGAAAAAGGAGTAGAAGACGAGAAAAACAACCACCGAATGTATTACGTAACCACCAAAGATTTCAAAACCTTTTCGTATACGAAATTGTATTACGATCCCGGTTTCAGCGTCATCGATTGTGTGATTGTAAAAAAAGGCAAAAAGGATTACGTACTGGTTTTAAAAGACAACACCCGACCAATGCGAAACATAGAAGTCGCTTTCGGAAAATCACCTTTGGGACCATTCGAAAAAAGATCGAAACCCTTAACCGAATATCTATCAGAAGGCCCAACGGTTGTAAAAGTCGGTAAAAACTGGTTGCTGTATTATGACAATTACGGCTCCAAAAATTACAAAGCCTTAAGCACTTCCGATTTTGTAAATTTTGAAGATGTTTCCTCAAAAATAAAATTGCCAGAAGGACACAAACACGGAACAATTACAACAATTTCCGCTGAAGTTCTAAAAGGATTAATTGAAAAGAAATAATTTATCTTCAACGAACACCTGACAGGTTTCAAAAAGCTGTCAGGTGTAATTAGAAGTATTAAAATAAAAGCAATGATTGCATTTCAAAACATAAAAACCAATATCGTAACAGCAACAACCATTTTGTTGAGCTGTGTCGCAGTCAATTCGGCGCAAGCCCAACAAGACACGATTCGATATACAGGCAAAACACTTTCCAATGTCGATTACCACCACGGACAATTGAGTCCGGCGGTTGGAGTTCACGCCACACAAATTATGCGTGCCAGCCGTGAACATCCGGAAAAAGCAGACGGTTTTGGCTGGACGTACAACCACCAATCAATGATGGCGTATTGGAACAATACATTTTATCTGCATTATTTAAGCGACCCATCCGGAGAACACATTCCACCAAGCCAGACTTTTATGATGACTTCAAAAGATGGCGTAACTTGGACAAAACCAGCCGTGCTTTTTCCAATTTATCACGTTCCCGACGGCTTTAAAAAAGAAGGAGTCGAAAGTGTTGCCAAAAATATTGATGCGATAATGCACCAGCGAATGGGATTCTATGTTTCCTCCGACAACAGATTGCTGGCAACCGGTTATTACGGAGTTGCCTTAGACAAAAAAGACGACCCCAATGACCGAAAAGGAATTGGTCGTGTAATTAGAGAAATTTATAAAGACGGAACGTATGGACCCATTTATTTTATTCGATACAACAAAACCGGAAACCCGTTGCCAACCACATTTCCGTTTTACACTAAAAGCAAAGACAAAAAATTCATCAAAGCCTGCGATGAGCTAATGTCAAAACCTTTACTAATGCAACAATGGGTCGAAGAAGCCGATCGTGATGACGAATTAATTCCGTTAAAAAAACAATACAAAGCCTTCAACTATTACCATTTACCAAACGGAAACGTAGTTGGTTTATGGAAATTCGCTTTGACATCTTTAAGTAAAGACAATGGCAAAACCTGGGAATACACTCCATTAAGAGCTCCCGGATTTGTAAACAGCAACGCCAAAATCTGGGGACAAAAAACCTCGGATAATCGTTATGCAACCGTTTACAATCCATCAGAATACCGTTGGCCATTGGCAATTTCAATAAGTGACGACGGACTGAATTATAAAGATTTATTATTGGTTCACGGTGAAGTAAGCCCGATGCGTTACGGAGGAAACTACAAATCTGCCGGACCACAATACGTCCGCGGAATCCTCGAAGGAAATGGAACTCCGCCAGACGGAAAACTTTGGGTAAGTTACAGCGTCAATAAAGAAGATATTTGGGTAGCTTCGGTACCGGTTCCTGTAACCAGCGAAGTAAAAGAAAACGCCAATGATGTTTTTAATGATTTACCAAACGGAGAAGAATTAAAATTATGGAATACCTACGATTTGTCCTGGGCATCCACCAAAATCGAAAAGAAAACCGATGGGAAAAAATGGCTTACCTTAAGAGATCAGGACTTTTTTGACTATTCCCGTGCCGAGCGTGTGATTCCGTTTGCACAAAAAATGGAAGCCACTTTCACCGTAAAACCGGAACAAAATAATCACGGTTTATTACAGGTAGAATTCCAAAACAAACAAGGATTGCCTGCGATTCGCATTGTTTTCGATTCGGATGGAGAAATAAAAGTAAAACACGGAGCCCGTCACGGCGGAATTGGCAAATACGAAGCCGGAAAAGAGTATACAATTACTGTCAAACTGGATGTAACTTCTCGTTCGTACACTGTAAAAGTGAACGACAGCAAAGAAACCAACAAAATATTCTATGCTCCGGTTGACGGAATTTCAAGAATAATGTTCCGTACAGGCGATCAGCGTTACACACCAAATGCAGACACAGAACCAGATACACCAGATTTCACCGATTTACCGGATACAGGAAAATTAATCCCGGAAGCGGTATTTAATATTAAATCATTGGTTACGAATAAATTGTAAAAAAAAACATAACCGCAAATTCCACAAATTACCGCAAATCTTTAACTGGAAGAAAAAGAATAATTTGTGAAAATTTGTGCAATTTGTGGTAAAAAAAATAAAGCGTGAAGTTTTTTAAAAACATATTATCCCTCTTTTTACTATTAGTAACTTTCATCTCGAACGGACAAATTTCTGCTGTGCATTTAAGATGCGAAATGACAGAAAATCCATTGGCAATAAACACAAATCAACCAAGATTAAGCTGGCAATTGGTTTCCCAAAAATCAAATGTATCGCAAACTGCGTATCAGATTTTGGTAGCTTCATCAGAAGAAAAATTAAAGAAAAACGAAGGTGATATCTGGGACAGCGGAAAAGTAATTTCCAACAAAAATCTTCAAATCACCTACAGCGGAACTCCATTAAAAAAAGAAACCAAATATTTCTGGAAAGTAAAAGTATGGAATCAAAAAGACAAAGCTTCCAATTGGAGTAAAACAGCATCTTTCAGAATTGCCCCTTCAGCATTAAATCCAATTTGGATTGGTGCAATTACCAAAGCCGACAGTCATTTACCGGAAGGCAGAAATTACCATACCGCCACTTTCAACAAAGAGAAAAAAGCATCATTAATCAACGCTTCCGATTCGTTGTCCCGCAGAAGTATTATGCTTCGCAAACCTTTTTCGGTTAATAAAGAAATCAAAGAAGCCGTAGTGTATATTTCCGGTTTGGGACATTATGAATTAACCATCAACGGAAAGAAAATCGGCAACAGCGAGTTTGCGCCTTTATGGACAGATTACGACAAAACCGTCAATTTCAATACTTATGAATTGAATGCGAAGGAACTGCAAAACGGTGAAAACGTAATTGGTGTTTTGTTAGGAAACGGAATGTACAATACGCTTGCCGAACGTTACTCGAAATTTTATTTAAGTTTTGGCCCTCCGACTTTATTTTTCAAAATGAAAGTGATTTACAAAGACGGTTCCGAAGATCTTATAAAATCAGATGAAAGCTGGAAATACAGCAAAAGCCCAATTACGTACAACAGTATTTTTGGAGGAGAAGATTACAACGCAAATCTGGAACAAAAAGGCTGGAACGAAAAAGGATTTAACGATACCAATTGGAAAAAAGTAGTCGTTCAGGAAGTACCAAAAGGAATTTTGAGACCACAGGCTACAACGCCCATTACAATCCAAAAACAATACGAAGTTGCAACAGCCAAAGAACTGAAACCTAACTTTTTTGTTTTCAATATGGGACAAAATCTTTCGGGATTCACGACCATAAAAGTCAAAGGAAAAAAAGGACAAACTGTTCGTGTTTGGGTTGGCGAAAGTTTAAATGAAGACGGAACTGTCGGACAGGGAAAAACAGGAAAACCTTATTATTACGACTATACGCTGAAAGGTGAAGGCGTTGAAGAATGGCAACCGAAATTCAGTTATTACGGTTTTCAATATGTGCAGATCGAGAACATCAATTACAAAGAAACTAAAGATGAAAATCTTACAACATTGGTAGATTTGAAATCGAATTTCATTTACAATTCGGCAGGAGAAGCAGGAACTTTTGAATCCTCCAATGATATTTTCAACAAAACACATCTGCTGATTAACAACGCTATAAAAAGTAATTTTCAGAGTGTTTTTACCGATTGCCCACAACGTGAAAAATTGGGATGGTTAGAAGAAATTCACTTAAACGGACCAGGTTTAATGTTCAATTATAATCTGGAAAGTTTTATTCCCGCGACAATGCAAAATATCTCGGATTCGCAAAGAGAAAACGGTTTGATTCCGACAATCGTTCCCGAATATGTAGTTTTCGGAGGCGACTTCACCGATTCTCCGGAATGGGGTGTGACAGGCGTGATTCTGCCGTGGATGTATTACGAATATTACGGCGATGCTTCGTTAATCGAAAAATATTATCCAGTAATGAAAAAATATGTGGATTATTTAGGAACCAAAACCACCAATCATATCGTTTCCCACGGATTGGGCGATTGGTACGATTACGGAACCCATCCGGCGGGATATTCCAAAAACAGTCCGATTGCACTTTCGGCAACTTCTCATTATTTTTATGGTGCAAGTTTATTGGCAAAAGCCTCCAAATTATTGAACAAAAAAGAAGATATTGCGAAGTATGAAAAGTTGACTTCGGATATTAAAAATGCTTTCAACAAGGAATTTTTCAATCCCGAAACCAAACAATATGGAACCAGCAGTCAGTTCAGCAATGCCGTTCCCGTTTTTATGGAGATCGTAGAACCGCAATACAAACAGGCAGTAATGCAGAATTTATTAGACGATATCAAAGCCAAAGGCGACCGATTAACGACTGGTGATGTTGGAAACCGTTATTTATTTCAGGCATTGGCACGAAACGGCGAAAACGAAACGATGTACAAAATGAACAATCATTACGATGCGCCGGGTTATGGTTTTCAAATTAAATTTGGATTGACGACTTTAACCGAGCAATGGGATCCGCGCAAAGGAAATTCGTGGAATCACTTTATGATGGGGCAAATCGAAGAGTGGTTTTACCAAAGTCTGGCCGGAATCGTTCCCGATGATCAAAATCCGGGATTCAAACATTTCTTTATTCAGCCGGAAATCGTGGGCGATATGACTTTTGTCAAAGCCACTTACCAATCCATTTACGGAAATATTGCTTCGGCCTGGGAGAAAAAAGACGGAAAATTAATCCTGAAAGTGGAGATTCCAGCGAATACTTCAGCGACCATAAAATTGCCAATCGCCAATAATTCAGAAATAAAAGTCAACGGAAAACCGACTAAAGATTTGAAATTAGGTTCAGGAAAATATACAATTGAATGTAAATTATAAGACTTAAAAATGACTACAATTAAAAACATACTGTTTGCTTTTTTAATTTCAATGTTGACATTGACGGCTTCCAACGCGCAATGCACATCGGACACGAATTTTAGAAAACCGGTTTCAGAAACCATCAAAAACATCGAAGCCATTTTCAAAATCACCGTAATTGACGACAGAGGTTTACTGAAAGGAAAAGAACTCGATTACGCCGATTGGAGAATTGAACAAGGAAATTTAGAAGTTTCTCTGGCAAATGTTTTAGTCCCTTTTGAGTTGACGTATTTCAAACAGCCGGACGGAAAATACCAAATCCGAAAATATGAAAACCATAAAGTTTCAGTAGATAAAGGCAAGGAACGTTTGGATTATTTAACCACTTTATATTCCAATGTTTCCGATTGGGAAGCCCGAAAAAAAGAAATAAAAGCCTGTATGATCACGTCATTTGGTTTGGACAAAGCACCGCCAATGCCCAAATCAAAACCAATCTTAACTCAAAAAAGAATCTATAAAGATTACAGCGTTGAGAATATTGCGTTGGAAATTTTGCCAGGCGTTTACACAACAGGATCGATTTACAAACCCTATCCGTTAAACAAAAAATCGGCAATCATCTTAACACCCGACGGGCATTTCGGCGATGGAAGATATAGAAAAGACGAGCAGTATCGTTGCGCTATAATGGCCAAAATGGGCGCCATCGTAGTGAGTTACGATTTATTTGCCTGGGGAGAATCCCTATTGCAATTCCCCGAAGAAACCCACCGAAACAGCATCGCCTCAACCGTTCAGGTCTTGAGCGGAATCCGATTATTGGATTATCTGGCCACCATAAAAAATGCCGATGTTTCGCGAGTGGGCGTTACCGGCGGTTCCGGCGGAGGTTCGCACACGATGTTTTTGGCCGCTTTGGATGATCGAATCACGGTTTCGGCTCCCGTGGTGATGGTTTCTTCGCATTTTTCGGGCGGTTGTCCGTGCGAGAGCGGCCGCGGAATCCACCTTTGCGGAAACGGAACCAATAATGCAGAAATCTCTGCAATGATGGCACCAAAACCACAGTTGATTGTTTCAGATGGAAAAGACTGGACACTGGCGGTTCCCGAATTGGAATTCCCTTTTATCCAAAGAACTTACGACTTGTACGGCAAAAAAAATCTCGTAGAAAACGCTCATTTTGCCAAGGAAGGTCACGATTTTGGCGTTTCAAAACGTATGGCGTTGTACCCGTTTATGGCGAAATATTTAGGTCTGGATCTGAGCAAAGTAAAAAACGAAAAAGGCGAAATCGACGAGTCAACCTGTGTGATTGAATCGTATGACAAATTATATGTTTTTGGCAACAAAGCAGAAAATTTGCCTAAAAATGCCCTGAAAGACATCAACAAATTATATGAAATGTTCGGAGAAAAAAATCTGAAAATATATGAGGTCAAGAAGTAATATTTGGGCGTGACCCAATTTGAAAAAGGGGGCAACTCTCAAAACTGCTTAGTCGCCCCCTTTTCCAAATCGGGTCGGGCTATCCGCGCTACTTCGGTAGCTTGCTTCTATCCCTCACGCGCTCTCGTAACTTGAAGAAATTTGTGAAATTTTCAAACAAATGAATTTGCGCTAATTTGTGAAATTTGTGGTTAAAAAAAATAATTCGGGCATTTGCTCAAAAAATATAAAATATGAGTTTAAGAAATAAAATAACAGCAATCTGTTTCGGAATTGTTTCCATGGCCTCAACAGCGCAAAATAAAAGCGAGCTAAAATTGTGGTACGACAAACCCGCAACTATCTGGAACGAAGCTTTGCCTTTGGGTAACGGCCGTTTGGGTGCAATGGTTTTTGGAGATCCCGCTATGGAGCGTTTGCAATTGAACGAAGAAACCATTTGGGCAGGTTCTCCAAACAGCAATGCACATGCCAAATCAATCGAGGCATTGCCAAAAGTAAGACACCTGGTTTTCGAAGGAAAATTTGATGAGGCACAGGCTTTAGCAACTCAGGATATTATGTCGCAAACCAATGATGGAATGCCGTACCAGACTTTTGGAAGTGCTTATATTTCGTTTCCGGGACATCAAAAATACACCAATTATTACCGTGATTTGGATATCGAAAACGCTACCGCAAAAGTAAAATACACTGTAAACGGAGTAGAATTTACCAGAGAAATACTGACATCCTTTTCAGATCAGGTGATTGTCGTAAAATTATCGGCGAGTCAGCCGGGACAGATTACGGCGAATGTTTTTATGAACAGCCCGATTGATAAAACCGTTCCGTCAACTGAAGGGAATCAAATTATACTTTCGGGAGTTGGAACTAATTTTGAAAACGTAAAAGGGAAAGTAAAATTTCAGGGACGAATCGAAGCCAAAAATAAAGGCGGAGAAGTTTCGGCAAGCAACGGAATCCTAATCATCAACAAAGCCGACGAGGTTACGTTGTATATTTCGATAGCGACTAATTTCAAAAACTATCAGGACATTACCGAAGACGAAATAGCGAAAAGCAAATCATTTTTAGAGAAAGCTTTACCGAAAAGCTTTGATGAAATCAAAAAAGCACACGTTGCCTATTACCAGAAGTTCTTCAACAGAGTGGCTTTGGATTTAGGTTCAAATGATGCTATCAAAAAACCAACAAACGAAAGAATCCGAGATTTCAAAAATCAATTCGATCCGCAATTGGCGAGTTTGTATTTTCAATTTGGGCGTTATTTACTGATTTCGAGTTCACAGCCGGGAGGTCAGCCTGCTAATTTACAAGGAATTTGGAATGATATGGTAACTCCGCCTTGGGATTCTAAATACACAACGAACATCAATGCCGAAATGAATTACTGGCCGGCAGAAGTCACCAATCTTACCGAAATGCACGAGCCTTTTATCCAAATGGCAAAAGAATTAAGTGTTACAGGAGCAGTAACAGCAAAAACAATGTACAACGCCAATGGCTGGGTTTTGCATCACAACACCGATATCTGGCGCGTAACAGCTCCGGTAGATTCGGCTGCGTCTGGAATGTGGATGACTGGTGGTGCGTGGGTTTCGCAGGATTTGTGGGAACGTTTTTTGTACACCGGCGATATCAATTATTTAAAAGAAATTTATCCAATAATTAAAGGGTCTGCCGATTTCTTTTTGGATTTTATGATTACCGATCCAAATACAGGTTATTTGGTCGTAGTACCATCAAGTTCTCCTGAAAATACACACGCTGGCGGAACCGGAAAATCGACTATTGCTTCGGGAACTACGATGGACAATCAGTTGGTTTTTGATTTGTTATCGAATGTAATCAAGGCTTCGAAATTGGTTGCTTCGGATGAAAATTATACTAAAAAATTAAGTGATGCTTTGGCTAAAATGCCTCCGATGAAAATTGGTAAACACAATCAGTTGCAGGAATGGCAGGAGGATTGGGACAATCCGAAAGACAACCACCGTCACGTTTCGCATTTGTACGGCTTGTTTCCGAGCAATCAGATTTCGCCAGTCAAAACACCGGAATTGTTTGAAGGAGCCAAACAATCCCTGATTTACAGAACAGACGAATCGACTGGCTGGTCAATGGGCTGGAAAGTAAATTTATGGGCAAGATTATTAGACGGAAATCACGCTTATAAATTGATTCAGGATCAATTGCATTTGGTAACTGCTGACCAAAGAAAAGGGGGCGGAACCTACCCAAATATGCTCGATGCACATCAGCCGTTTCAGATTGACGGTAACTTTGGATGCACCGCAGGAATCGCCGAAATGTTGATGCAAAGTCAGGAAGATGCGATTCATTTATTGCCTGCTTTGCCAACGGTTTGGAAAGAAGGAAGCATCAAAGGTTTGGTAACCCGAGGCGGATTTGTAATTGATATGATTTGGAAAAACAATAAAGTTTCGGCTTTGAAAGTATATTCAAAATTAGGAGGAAACTGCCGATTGAAATTGGAAAACACCTTAAAAGCAGACAAAGGAATTGTACTTAAAAAAGCAAAAGGCAAAAATCCGAATCCGTTGTTTTATGATGTGGAAGTAAAGAAACCGATTATTTCTAAAGAAGCAAAATTGCCTAAAGTGCAATTGCCAAAGTATAATGAATATGATGTGGAAATGAAAGCGGGGCAGACTTACAGTTTTTCTGCGAATTAATTATTGCTCATAATAAGTCTTGTTTGTCATTTCGACGTAAGGAGAAATCACACAAGTGGAGCACTCACTGTTGTGGAATATTGGATGTGATTTCTCCTTACGTCGAAATGACAAAACTGTGAGAAAAAATAGAATTAAAACCTTGAAGGAGTAGGAATTAAATAAGCGAGATTGTTAGTCCGCGTGAGTGATGGCAGTGGAGCTCTCCCGATTTTTCATCGGGAAGCGGGAACGTACAGCACGACCCGAAGTTTTTCACGAAGGGTCACGCCCAAAAAAATAAAATAATTTGAATATGTTACACCAATTAAAATATAAAATAATTGCTTTTGTCATCCTGATTTCGGCTTTGAACAGCGGTTGTAAATCGGTTGCGGGGCATTCTAAAAAAGGAACTTCTGTGGTTTTGAAAGCGGATAATTTTAAGCATTATGTGGATTATTTCAACACGATGGAAGACGAGAATTTGAAATTTGCGATTCCGAATGATAGTGCGTGGGCGTGGATGGAAAAGAATGTTCCGTTGTTTGAATGTCCACAGCAGAATTTCGAGGAGATTTATTATTATCGTTGGTGGACGGCTCGAAAACACATCAAGAAAACGCCACTAGGTTTCGGAATTACGGAGTTTTTATTAGATCGTTCGTATGCCGATAAATACAATTTGATTGCGTGTGCGGTGGGACATCATATCAATGAATTTCGTTGGGTGCACGATCCGCAGTACATTGAGCAGGATGTCAAAATTTGGTACCGTGGCAATGAAGGTAAACCGATGAACAAATTGTATAAATTCAGTAGTTGGACTGCTGATGCGTTGTACAATCGTTATTTGGTGAATAAGGATGAAAAATTCTTATTGGATATGTACCCGGATATGGTTACGGATTATGCGGTTTGGGAAAAAGACCGTCAGCGCAAAGATGGTTTGTTTTGGCAACACGATGTAAAAGACGGAATGGAAGAATCCTTGAGTGGTGGCCGAAAAGTACAAAATGCAAGACCGACGATTAACAGTTATATGTATGGAAATGCCGTGGCGATTTCGAAAATGGCATCGATGAAAGGCGACAAAGAAGTAGAGGCGAAATTTAAAGCCAAAGCCGATGTATTGCAACAATTAGTAGAAACCAAATTATGGAATTCTAAAAGTGAATTCTTTGAAACGTTTACCGAAAAAGATACGCTGGCGCAGGTTCGTGAGGCGATTGGATTTATTCCTTGGTATTTTAATCTGCCACAAAAAGACAAAGGTTTTGAAAAAGCCTGGGAGCAAATTAAGGATGAAAAAGGGTTTTCGGCTCCTTTTGGTTTGACAACTGCCGAGCGAAGAAGTCCGCGTTTTAGAACTCACGGAACCGGAACCTGCGAATGGGATGGAGCGATTTGGCCTTTTGCGAGTTCGCAGACTTTGACGGCTTTGGCAAATGTTCTGAATAATTACAATCAGAGTTTCGTTGCGAAAACCGATTATTTCAAGCAAATGGATTTGTATGTGCAGTCACAATATTACCGAGGAAAACCATACATTGGAGAATATCTCGACGAAACAACCGGTTATTGGCTGATGGGCGACAAAGAAAGAAGCCGTTATTACAACCATTCGACTTTTAACGATTTGATGATTACAGGATTGGTGGGTTTACGCCCGAGAGCGGATGAAAAAATTGAGGTAAATCCGTTGATTCCACAGGAAAAATGGGATTGGTTTTGTCTGGATAATGTGTTGTATCACGGGAATATTATCACGATTCTTTGGGATAAAACTGGCGAGAAATATGGTAAAGGAAAAGGGTTTAGGATTTTTAAAAATGGAAAAGAGATTGGGGTTTCAGAAAAATTGGAGAAATTAGTGACGGAATAGAATATTTAGAGATTACGTCTAGTTTGTCATTCCGAGGAACGAGGAATCTCCATTAGTGGCTCTACAAAGATTGACGATTTTGATTGTGGAGTTTCTTGCGAAGATTCTTCCTTCGTCAGAATGACAAAAATGAGAAAAAAAAATCTGCAGGATCTGCCAAATCTGCGAGAGAAAAATTATAGCAATTAGCTTAAAAATAAACTTATGAAAAAATCATTTCTATATACCTTCATCGTCATTGCATCGCTCTGTTTTTCTTTGGTGCAAGCCCAAAACAACATCAGCGTTACCAATCTGCAATGCGAAATGCTGACGAATCCGGAAGGAATCGATGTACTCAAACCTCGTTTGAGCTGGCAGATAAAGTCGGATGTGAATGGTGTAAAACAAACGGCGTATCAAATTATGGTTGCTTCAACTTTGGAAAATCTAAATGCGAACAAAGCCGATTTATGGGATAGCGGAAAAGTAACAAGCAACGAATCGGTTAATATTATCTACAACGGAAAAAAGCTGAGTGACCGACAAAATGCGTTTTGGAAAGTAACCGTTTTTACAAATAAAGGAGAAATCAAATCGGCTACAACGGCTCATTTCAGCATTGGAATTTTAACCTATGCTGACTGGAAATCGACTCGCTGGATTGGCTATGAAAAATTGTCGAAGGATGATAGTGTTTCTCAATATTCAAGATTGTCTGCGCGTTATTTACGAAAAGAAATCAACTTGAAAAAACAAGTCAAAAGCGCCAAAGTTTATATTATGGGAATGGGCTTGTACGAGCTGTACATTAACGGAAATAAAATTGGCGATCAGGTTTTGGCACCCGTTCCCACGGATTACACCAAAAATGTAAAATACAATGTTTTTGATGTGACTTCGCAACTGAAAGAAGGCAAAAATATGCTGGGAACGATTTTAGGAAACGGACGTTTTTTTGCGATGCGTCAGGATTACAAACCGTATAAAATCAAATCATTTGGATTCCCAAAAATGGCTTTGCAGTTATTTGTCGAATATGCTGATGGAACGAAAGACATCATCCGAACTGACGATACCTGGAAATTAACCACCGACGGACCGATTTTGTCCAACAACGAATATGACGGTGAAGAATACGATGCCCGTAAGGAAATGAAAGGCTGGGCTACTACCAATTTTGATGATAAAAACTGGCTAAATGCCAGATATGTTCAGGAACCGGGTGGTTTTTATGAAGCGCAGATGATGCCGAATATGAAAATAATGGGCGAGGTAAAACCAATTTCGATCAAAGCGACTGCAAAAGGAACCTATATTTTGGATATGGGTCAGAATATGGTTGGCTGGTTGCAACTGAAAGTTAAAGGGAAAAGTGGTGACAAAATTACAATGAAATTTGCCGAGTCTTTACAGGCTGATGGTTCGCTGTACATTGCCAATTTGCGTGATGCGAAAACGACGGATGTTTATACGCTGAAAGGCGAAGGCGAAGAAATCTGGGAACCCCGATTTATATTTCACGGATTCCGATTTGTAGAAATTTCTGGTTTTCCGACCAAACCAACTTTGGATAATTTCGTTGGAAAGGCGGTTTATGACGATATCAAAACCACTGGAACTTTTGAATCTTCAGATGCGACGATGAATCAGATTTTCAAAAATGCCTGGTGGGGAATCAGTGGAAATTACAAAGGAATGCCAATCGACTGTCCACAGCGAAACGAGCGTCAGCCTTGGTTGGGAGATAGAACGACGGGTGCTTATGGCGAAAGTTTTTTATTTGACAACCAGACTTTGTATGCCAAATGGCTCGACGATATTAAGTATTCGCAAACTCAGGATGGAGGATTGCCTGATGTAGCACCGGCATTTTGGCGTTATTACGGCGATAATGTGACCTGGCCGGGAACCTATATCACGGTGGGCGATATGCTCTACCAACAATTTGGCGACAAAGAAGTGATCAAAAAACAATATCCGTCTATGAAAAAATGGATGGTGTATATGGAAGAAAATTATCTGCAAAATGATTTAATGGACAAGGACAAATACGGTGATTGGTGTGTTCCGCCGGAATCATTAGAATTGATTCGTTCCAAAGATCCTGCCCGTTTAACGGATGGACAATTGTTGTCGAGTGCGTTTTATTATCAGCTTTTGGGCATAATGAAAAAGTTTGCCAAAATCGCAAATGCTGATGCAGATATTGCACATTATGATGATTTGACAACGAGAATCAAAAAAGCTTTCAACGCTAAATTTTTAAATACCGAAAAAAACTACTACGCCAATAATACGGTAACGGCAAACGTATTGCCTTTGGCTTTCGGTCTGGTTCCTGAAAATTTGATAGACAAAGTTTTCCAAAATATGGTTCACGAAGTTGAAGTGACTAAAAACGGTCATATCAGCACAGGCGTAATCGGAACACAATTCTTGATGCGAACGCTTACGAATTTTGGAAGAGGGGATTTGGCTTATAAACTGGCTTCCAACAAAACCTATCCGAGTTGGGGCTATATGGTCGAAAATGGAGCCACCAGCATTTGGGAATTATGGAATGGAAACACCGCCGACCCCACAATGAATTCTCAAAATCACGTAATGCTTCTGGGCGATTTACTGATTTGGTACTACGAAAATATGGCGGGAATCAAGAGTAATCCTGAAACTCCGGGTTTCAAACAAATCATTATGAAACCGGATTTCAATGCGGGACTGACTTATGTAAATGCTTCTTACGAATCGATTTACGGTTTAATCAAAAGTGACTGGAAGAAAAACAAAAACAATTTAGAATGGAAAATTACCATTCCGGCCAATTCATCGGCTGTGGTGTATTTGCCAACAACGAATGCTTCTTCTGTAACGGTAAACAAGCAAAAACTGACTCAATTTTCATCCTCTTTTAAAACCGAAAATAACAACATCGTCCTGACTTTAGAATCGGGTTATTATACAGTAAATCTAAAGCTTCAATAGCATAATTCGGGACAGTACAGGATGCTTGTCTGATTATTTAGTGTCATTTTTACACTTAATAAATTTTATATCTTGATGTTTATATAAAACATTGATAATGAACACTATAATATTTTAAAATATAAATAATGAAATTGAAACACATAACCATCGCTTTTTTTGGACTGCTACTTTTGGGAAGCTGTAAATCGGCTTTGGAAAAAAAGACATGGAAAGAAGGAATTTTAGTAGATGAATTCATTTACGACAAAGCGCCTTATCCGTCCTGCCACTCCGTAACGATTGTGGAAGCAACCAATGGAGATTTGGTTTCGGCCTGGTTTGGAGGATCACACGAAAGACATCCGGATGTTTGTATTTATTCGGCCATAAAACCAAAAGGAAGCGATAAATGGGGTGAACCCATTAAAGTAGCCGATGGTGTGATGAAGGATGGAACAAGATTTCCAACGTGGAATCCTGTTTTATATCAAATTCCGGGAGGCGATTTGATGCTGTTTTATAAAATCGGACCAAAACCATCCGAGTGGTGGGGCGTTTACAGAACTTCTTCTGACGGAGGAAAAACCTGGTCTGATAAGATTGATATGCCGAGTAAAGATTTTCTGGGACCAATTAAAAACAAACCGGTTTTATTGAGCAACGGAACCTTATTGCTTCCTTCAAGTACCGAAGGAAATGGCTGGCATTTGCGAATGGAATCGACTCCGGACTTCGGAAAAACCTGGGTAATGGGCGATACCATTTCAAGAGGAAAAGAAAAGATAAATGCTATTCAGCCAAGTATTCTGTTTCATAAAGACGGAAGTATTCAGGCGATTGGGAGGACGAGAAACAGAGCAATTTTCAGCACATTTTCTAAAGACAACGGAAAAACATGGTCGGATTTAGAACTAATCGGATTACCAAACAACAACTCCGGAACCGATGCGGTAACATTGAAAAACGGAAAACATTTATTGGTTTACAACCACGTTTTGCCTCCCGGAAAAGAAGCCAAAGGACCAAGAACACCTTTGAATCTTTCTATCTCAGATGACGGAATCAATTGGAAAGCAACATTAGTTTTGGAAGATTCCAAAATCAGCCAATATTCTTATCCATCCATCATTCAAAGCTCAGACGGAATGGTGCATATCGTGTACACCTGGAGAAGAGAAAAACTGAAATACGTAAAAATTGATCCAAGCAAATTAAAAGCAATTCCAATCAAAAACGGAATTTGGCCTGGACAAGAAGGCGTTGAAGTGAAAGCGGTTAAAGCGGAAGAGGAATAAAATTTATTCAACCATTAAGATATTAAGTTTTATTAAGTGTTAGCTTAATTTTCTTAATACTTATGAGGAAATAGGATTGAAGAAGAGTGCAATTAGAATTAACCATTAAGCTATAAATTTCATTAAGTAATACGCTTAACTTTCTTAATATCTTAATGGTAAAAAATAAAAATATGAAGTCAAATTTTCAAAAAAATTTAATTATTGCAATGCTTGTTGTTTGGGCAGGAATATTCAACAGTGAAGTTTCAGCTCAATCATCTAAAAAGCAAAAATATAAAGTAGCTGTTTGCGACTGGATGATTTTAAAAAGACAAAAACTTGGTGCCTTTGGTTTGGCCAGCGAAATAAAAGCAGACGGAATCGAACTCGATATGGGCGGTTTGGGAAAAAGACCCACTTTCGACAGTAAATTAGGCGACCCGATTGAAAGACAAAAGTTTCTGGATAAATCTAAAGAAACTGGTGTCGGAATCAGTTCGATCGCGATGTCTGGATTTTATGCACAATCCTTTGCGAAAAGAGATTCCATTAACTTGATGATTAACGATTGTGTGGCGACAATGAAAAATATGAAAGTGAAAGTTGCTTATCTGCCTCTGGGTACAGAAAGCGATTTGACTAAAAATCCCGAACTGCGTCCAATAATTATCGAAAGATTAAAATGGGCTGGCAAACAAGTCGGTAAAATTGGAGGAGTAATCGCCATCGAAACTTCATTAAATGCTACCGAAGAGAAAAAACTGCTGGATGAAATTGGCTGTAAGCACATCAAAAGCTCTTTCAATTTTGCGAATGCCGTAGATAACGGAAGAGACATCGCAACCGAATTGAAGATTTTAGGCAAAAAACATCTGACGCAAATTCACGCTTCCACAACAGATAGCGTTTGGCTGGAAAACGATAAAAATGTCGATATGCCAAAAATCAAAAAAGCGCTGGACGAAATGAAATGGAGTGGATGGCTGATCGTTGAACGCTCTCGTGACGTAACGCAAGTGCATAACGTAAAAGCAAATTATGGAGCAAACGTTGCCTATTTAAAACGCATTTTTCAGAATTAAAATTACTTAGCCACAGATTAAAAAGATTAAAAGATTTTAAAATCTGTGAAAATCTTTTTAATCTGTGGCAAAAACCAAGATTATAATTTGTGCTAATTTGTGCAATTTGTGGTCAAAAAATAAAAACACAATGAAATACTTAAGCTTACTTTTTTTAGGATTATATGTCACTTTTGCATCAGCGCAAAACATCACTATCGTTCGTGATGTCAATGCACCAAGAGCACAATATGGAGCCGAAAAACTATCAGAAACCGCAATTGCCAAAGGACTCAAAATAACTTTCGCAGACAAAACTCCTAAAAAATCAAAAGATAAAGTAATCGTTATTGGCGAAAAAGGAACTGATTTCTGGAAGCAAAATTCCAAAACGGCTAAAATAGATGAAAGCCAATTAACCAAAAAAGAAGGCTTTCAAATCCGTACGCAAAAAAACATCATTTTCATTGAAGGAACTGATGCAACCGGAGCTTTATACGGAGCTTTGGAATTAGCAGACCAAATCAAAACATCAGGCGAAATTCCATCCGAAATTAATATCGAGGACAGTCCCGAAATGGTCTTGAGAGGCTCGTGTATCGGAGTGCAAAAACCGGTTTATCTTCCGGGCAGGGACGTTTACGAATATCCATACACGCCCGAATCTTTCCCTTGGTTTTACGATAAAAAACTGTGGATAAAATACCTGGATATGATGGTTGATAACAGACTAAATTCGCTGTATTTGTGGAACGGACATCCGTTTGCTTCGTTGGTAAAACTAAAAGACTATCCGTTTGCTTTGGAAGTAAGCGAAGAAGATTTCAAAAAAAACGAAGAAATCTATAACTACCTAACCGTAGAAGCCAACAAAAGAGGAATCTGGGTGATTCAGATGTTCTACAATATCATTGTTTCCAAACCTTTTGCGGAGCATTACAACATCAAAACACAGGATCGTTCACGCCCAATAACGCCTGAAATCGCTGATTATACCAAAAAATCAATCACTGCTTTTATCGAAAAATATCCAAACGTAGGACTATTGGTTTGTTTGGGAGAAGCCATCAATACCATCGATGACGACGTAGAATGGTTTACCAAAACGATTATTCCGGGCGTTCAGGACGGACTGAAAGCTTTAGGGAAAACAGATGAACCGCCGATTATACTTCGTGCACACGATACCGATGCGCCGTTGGTAATGGAAAAATCGCTTCCGTTGTATAAAAATTTATACACGATGCACAAATACAACGGCGAGTCGTTAACTACTTACACGCCACGCGGACCTTGGGGAGAAATCCATAAAAAATTAAGTTCGCTGAATTCGGTTCACATTTCAAACGTACATATTTTGGCGAATCTGGAGCCTTTCCGTTACGGATCTCCTGAATTTATCCAGAAAACGGTTCAGGCGATGCACACCGCTCACGGAGCCAATGCACTTCATTTGTATCCGCAGGCTTCCTACTGGGACTGGCCTTACACCGCTGATAAAACAAAAACTGGCGAACGATTGCTCGAAATGGATCGCGACTGGATTTGGTATAAAGCCTGGGCAAGGTATGCATGGAATAGTAAAAGAGACAGAAACGAAGAAATTAAATATTGGAGTGAAGATTTAGCAGCTAAATATGGAACGGATTTAGAAGCAGCAAATAATATCCAAAAAGCCTATGACGAGTCGGGAGAAATCGCTCCAAAAACATTAAGACGTTTCGGAATCACCGAAGGAAACCGTCAGACTTTATTATTGGGAATGTTCGAAAGTCAATTGGTAAATCCAGCCAAATGGCGTGTATATCCTGGATTCCACGAATCCTGCGGACCAGTGGGCGAGTTGCTTTTGGAATACGCCAAAAAAGAGTGGAACAAAGAACCGCACGTTGGGGAATTGCCAACACAAATCATCGCCGAAATCACGCAACACGGAAAATTAGCCGTTGAAGCCATCGACAAAGCAGAGTCAAAAGTCACCAAAGACAAGGAAGAATTCCTGCGCCTTAAAAACGATATGCACGCTTACAAAGCCTTTGCCGATTTCTTTTCGGAGAAAGTGAAAGCGGCGATTTTGGTCTTGCGTTACAGCTATTCCAACGAAATTTCCGATTTGGATAAAGCCCTTCCGCATCTTGAAGAGAGCATCAAACATTACGAATTATTGGTAAATCTGACCAAAGACCATTATTTGTATGCCAACAGTATGCAGACTGCACAACGCCGAATCCCGATTGGTGGAGACGATGGAAACAACAAAACCTGGGCCGAATTATTGCCACATTACGAACGTGAGTTGGCGAATTTCAAACGAAATTTAGAATTGCTGAAATCGTCCAAAGATGGTAAAATAGTAACTAAAGAAGCCAAGCCTTGGAAAACCGCTGAGGTAAGTTTGTTGAGCGAAAGCAAAGGAACATACGTAGTAAAAAACGGAACAAAAGTATACGGAACGCCAATTTCAGAACTGATAAAAGTAGCTCCTGAATTGCAAAACCTAAAAGGAATTACATTTGATGAAACCGCTCAAAACGAAAGCGGAACACATCTGAAATTCAAAAATACCAAAGCCGTAAAACTGGTGGTAGGTTATTTCAATTCCGATCAAAAACGATTTTTATTCCCGCCAAGTCTGGAGACAGATGCAGCCGGAAATACCCACGGTCAGGCCGAAGTAATCCTGGCAAGCGCAATGAATTTAAAGGAATTGCCAAGAATCAACATTCACACCTACACCTTCCAACCGGGTGAAAACAAACTCGATTTGGGCAAAGGAAGAGTCCTGATTTTGGGCTTCATCGACGCCAATCAAATCATTACAACCCGTGATGTCGGCTACATCGACGAAGGCGAAAAAGGTGCGGTAGACTGGTTGTTCTATTAAAATAATTTGGGCGTGACCCTCCGTAAAAACTACGGGTCGGGCTGTACGTTCCCGCTTTTTTTTGAGGCGAAGAAAAATCGCCTCAAAAAAAGAGCTCCACTGCCATCCCTCACGCGAACAACATAAGGATAAGTCAGACCTGACAGGTTTTCAAAACGGGTCAGATCTAATTAGAATAAACACAATCTTGTCATCCCGAGGAACGAGGGATCTCCGCAAGATGCTCTACAAAGATTGGCAACATTTCTTTGCGGAGTTACTAATGGAGATTTCTGCTTCGTCGAAATGACAAATAATGAGCATAAAGATCCGAACTTAAACTACCTTATATAACTTATATGGTTTAAAAATAATATGAAGAAAATAGTTTTTTTTATTTTTTATTTTTTTGTAGGCGCTTGCTTTGTATGGAGTCAGAGTAACAAGGAACCGGCGAAGTTTCGTAAAGAAGTTTCGCTGAACTCCTCTTGGGAAACCATTGTTCTGGACAAGCTTCCGGAACAGGAAGAAACCTTTGTACAAAATCCAAAAGTAGATGGACAATGGCAAAAAGTAAATGTTCCCCACAATTGGGATCAGTATTACGGATTCCGAAGAACCAAACACGGTAATTTACACGGAACTGCCTGGTATCACAAGACCTTACAATTAGACAAAAAAGATACTTCAAAAAGACTTTTCCTCTTTTTCGAAGGCGTAAGTTCCTATGCTACAGTTTGGGTAAACGGTAAAAAAGTAGGCGAACACAAAGGCGGAAGAACCACTTTTACTGTCGATATTACAAAAGCCGTTTCTTTCGAAAAGACAAATAATATCATCGTCAAAGCATCGCATCCATCCTTCATTGCCGATTTGCCTTGGGTTTGTGGCGGTTGTTCCGGCGAATGGGGATTCTCCGAAGGCTCACAGCCAATGGGGATTTTCAGACCCGTAACTTTAGTCGTTACCGATGAAGTTCGCATAGAACCTTTTGGTGTCCATATTTGGAATGAGAAAACCACTTCCAAAGAAAAAGCAATCCTGAACATTACTACCGAAATCAAAAATTACGGAACTTCAAACCGAAACCTAACCATCGAAAACACCCTTTTGGATAAAAACGGAAAGAAAGTAGTTAGCGTAAAAACTGATATCAAAAACACTTCAGGAGAAACAAAACAAATAGCACAAACACTTCCCGAAATTGCAAATCCAAAATTATGGTCGCCAGCCAATCCTTATTTATATGAATTGGTCACCACAATTTGGGAAAACGGAAAAAAAATTGACGAATTAAAAACACCTTACGGAATCCGTTGGGTAAGCTGGCCGGTGAGTAGAGATGGAAAAGATAATCGTTTTTACATCAATGATGAACCTTTATTCATCAACGGAACCTGTGAATACGAACATTTAATCGGAAACAGCCATTCGTTTTCAGATGAGCAAATCCATTCGAGAATTGAACAAATAAAAGCAGGCGGTTTCAATGCTTTTCGTGAAGCACATCAGCCTCACAATCTAAAATATCAGGAAGAACTGGACCAAAACGGAATCCTGTTCTGGAGTCAGTTTTCGGCACATATTTGGTACGACACACCTGAATTCAAAGAGAATTTCAAAAACTTATTACGCGAATGGATTAAAGAACGCCGAAACAATGCTTCGGTGGTAATGTGGGGGTTGCAAAACGAAAGCACGATTCCAAAAGAATTTGCCGAAGAATGTACCCAAATCATCCGTGAAATGGATCCAATGTCGGCTTCACAACGAATCGTTACGACCTGCAACGGAGGCGAAGGAACCGATTGGAATGTCGTGCAAAACTGGTCGGGAACTTATGGTGGCGATCCGTTCAACTATGATGTCGAAATGAGTACGCAATTATTAAACGGAGAATACGGTGCCTGGCGTTCACACGATCTCCACACCGAAGGCGAATTCGACCAAAAAGGAATTTTGAGCGAAAACCGTTTCTCGCAATTAATGGAAATCAAAGTCCGTGAAGCCGAATCGGTAAAAGATAAAATAGCAGGACAATTCAACTGGCTTTTTGCTTCACACGAAAATCCGGGACGCGTGCAAAACGGCGAAGGATTCAGAGATATCGACAAGGTTGGACCCGTGAATTACAAAGGACTTTTCAGCATTTGGGGCGAACCTCTGGATGCGTATTATATGTACCGTGCCAATTATGTTTCGAACAAAACCAATCCAATGGTGTATATCGTTTCGCACACCTGGCCGAATCGCTGGGATGCTCCGGGAATCAAAAACGGAATTGATGTTTATTCGAATTGCGATGAGGTCGAATTGTTCAATGATGTTAATAAAACATCACTCGGAAAACTAAAAAATCCGGGATTAGGACAGCATTTTCAATGGAATAATGTCAATATTCGATATAATGTTTTGTACGCTGTAGGTTATGTAAACGGAAAAGCAGTTGCCAAAGATTATATCGTTTTGAACAATTTGCCAAAAGCGCCAAATTACAAAGCATTAGAAACCAAAAAAGAAACACTTTTACAGCCTCAAAAAAACTACAATTACATTTACAGGGTCAATAGTGGCGGTAGCGAAATCACCGATTCTCTCGGAAATTTGTGGCAGGCAGATGTTCACAAAAGCGGAGAAAACACCTGGGGTTCTTTGTCGTGGACAGATAATTTCAAGCAATTGCCGGACTTTTATGCCAGCCAAAGAAGTACTTTCGACCCAATTGCAGGAACAAAAGACTGGAAATTATTTCAGAGTTTCAGATACGGAATAGATAAATTACGTTACGAATTCCCAGCTCCCGACGGAGAATATCTGGTAGAATTGTATTTCACAGAACCCTGGTACGGAACCGGTGGCGGATTGGATTGTAAAGGCTGGCGTTTGTTTGACGTAGCGATCAATGATAATGTCGTTTTAAAAGATTTGGATATCTGGAGTGAAGTTGGATACGATTCAGCATTGAAGAAAACTTTCGTCGTAAAAAGCAAAGATGGAAAAATAGTTATCTCGTTTCCGAATGTAAAAGCAAGTCAGGCGATTATTTCGGCAATTGCCATAGCGACCAAAGATAAAACGGTAAAAGGAGCTTCGGCTTCGCTACGAAATATTCAGAATATTGAGAGTAATTCGCAGACTAAAATCGGTTCCTGGCTGGATATTAATTCAAAACAATATTCAGATTCAAAAGTTGTTTTTACACAATTACCTGCTGAAGTTTTTGGTGCTGATTATTTACAGATTTCATCAAAATCTTCGGGTTCATTTGTAACAAAGGAAGATTCGGAAATTTACTTGTTTAGCACATCAAAAGATTCAATTTCGGGTTATAAAAGAATTTCAGAAACAGCTAAAAATTCAGATAAAGTAGAATTTTCGGTTTTCCATAAAAAAGTCAAAAAAGGAGAAAAAGTTGGTTTTGAAAATAGTACAATCGCAGTCGTTCCAACATATGATATGGGCGAAAAAGACGATTCAAGACCTGTTGTACTTTTGGAAGCAGAAACTGCCAAAACCACAGGAAGAGGAATCGAAAAAGGTAATTTCAAAAAAGCCGATTACATCGAATTTACGCAAATAACAAAAAACAGTATTCAGTTTGAAGTAAAACCCGGAGTTGCCGGAATTTACCTGATGCGTTTCCGATTTATGAACAGAAATGAATCGCTTTTGAAAGTCAAATTCAAAATGGAAGACGCCTACGGAATCCTGATGCGAAATGACACAATTGAATTTCCTTCGGCAACAGAAAAATGGAAGATATTAAATACGACTTCCGGCGGTTACATTAATGCCGGAACCTATAAAATCACAATAGAATCAGAAGATATGAAAGGATTGCTTTTGGATTCTTTTGAGTTTCAATAAATAATTTAAACCATATAAGTCATATAAGTTCATTTTAAGTTTGATTTTGCGTTGTTTTGTCATTCCGACGAAGGAGGAATCTTCGTTGCAAGATCGACAAAGATTGACTTTGATTGTGGAGTTACTTGCGGAGATTCCTCCTTCGTCGGAATGACAAACTGGACGTAATTGGATTATAATAATAAGTTTATGAATAAAAATATTTTACAAAAAATAACAATCGTATTGGCGTTAACGCTTCTTGTTGGCTGTACATCAACAAAAAAACAAGTCCGAATCGTTGAGGATTTCAATAAAAAATGGAACTTCAAATTAGGAGATTATCCAACGGCGATTGAATCCAATTTCAATACCACCGATTGGAGAACGCTTCAATTGCCACACGACTGGAGTATCGAAGGTGAGTTTAATAAAGACAATCCAACCAAACAGGCACAGGCATTTTTGCCGGCAGGAAAAGGCTGGTACCGCAAAACATTTACACTTCCGGAAGATTGGAAAAACAAAACTATTTCAATCGAATTTGACGGCGTTTTCAAAAACAGCGAAGTATTCATCAACGGACATTCGTTGGGAATGCGTCCGAATGGATACATTTCATTTACTTATGAATTGTCGCAATATTTAAATTTTGGAAAGGAAAACATCATTGCCGTAAAAGTGGATAATGATGCACAGCCGAACTCCAGATGGTACACCGGTTCCGGAATTTACAGAAATGTACGATTGGTGACGAGCGAAAAACTGCACGTAGCAAAATGGGGAACGTATGTAACGACTCCGGAAGTTTCGGCAGAAAAAGCATTGGTTCACTTGGAAGTAACGATTGAAAATAAAACCAATTCCGAAAAAGAATTTCAATTGGTAACTTCAATTTTGGATGCGAATAATAAAGAAGTCGCGAATGCCAAAACAACAGAAAAAATCGGTGCCAATACCAACGTAAAAAAGGTTCACAATCTAAACGTAAATCAGCCAAAATTGTGGGATACGGAAAATCCGAATCTGTACAAAATTGTTACTACGATTTACGAAAATTCAAAAGCAGTTGATAATTACGAAACACCTTTAGGATTTAGATTCTTCAGTTTCGATGCCGAAAAAGGATTTTCATTAAATGGAAAACTAACCAAAATATTAGGTGTTTGCCTGCATCACGACAACGGTGCTTTGGGAGCTGTGGAGAACATTCACGCTGTCAAAAGAAAATTGAAAATAATGAAAGAGATGGGAGCAAATGCTATTCGTATGGCACATAATCCGCATTCGTTGGAGATGATGCAGTTGTGTGACGAAATGGGATTTATTGTTCAGGATGAGTTTACCGATGTTTGGAAAAAGAAAAAAGTAACCAATGATTACCATAAAGACTGGGATGCGTGGCACAAACAGGATCTGGAAGATTTCATCAAAAGAGACCGTAATCATCCGTCGGTAATTATGTGGAGTATCGGAAACGAAATCCGTGAACAATTTGACAGCACTGGAATCGCGATTACCAGAGAACTGGCTCAAATCGTAAAATCGCTCGATACCACTCGTCCCGTTACGAGTGCTTTGACCGAAAATGTTATCGAGAAAAATTTCATTTACCAGTCGGGAGCTTTGGATTTGTTGGGATTCAATTACAAACATGAAGATTACAAAGATTTTCCGGTTCGTTTTAAAGGACAAAAAATATTAGCTTCCGAAAGTGTTTCGGCACTTGAAACCCGTGGACATTACGATTTTCCTTCGGACGGCATTAAAGCCTGGCCTCCAAAACACGGCGCACCTTTTGACGGAAATGCAGACTGGACCGTTTCGGCTTTCGATCAGGTGCAATCCTATTGGGGAACAACCCACGAAACCAATTGGAAAACCATCAAAAAACAGGATTTTATGGCGGGAACTTTCATCTGGACAGGCTTCGATTATCTGGGCGAACCCGATCCGTATCCGTATCCCGCAAGAAGTTCGTATTTCGGAATCGTAGATTTGGCGGGCTTTCCCAAGGATGTCTATTATATGTACCAAAGCGAATGGACGACCAAACCCGTTTTACATCTTTTCCCTCACTGGAACTGGCAAAAAGATCAGGAAGTCGATGTTTGGGCGTATTACAACAATGCCGATGAAGTCGAATTGTTCTTAAACGGAAAATCTCTCGGAAAAAAATCAAAGCAAAATGATGATTTACATATTTCATGGCGCGTAAAATTCGAACCCGGAACGATAAAAGCCATTTCCAGAAAACAAGGAAAAGTAGTTTTGGAAAAAGAAATCCACACCGCTGGTCAAGCTTCCAAAATAGATTTGAAAGCGGATAAAACAACCCTAAAAAATGATAGGTACGACTTGGTTTATGTAACCGTTTCCATCACAGATAAAGATGGAAATTTAATACCAAACGCTAATGATTTAATCAATTTTGAAGTAACCGGAGGCGGTAAACTTGTTGGACTCGACAATGGTTATCAGGCCAATCTGGATTCTTTTAAAGCCTCATCCTACAAAGTATATAATGGTAAATGCATCGCGATTATTCAATCGAATGGGAAGAAGGAAAATATTCAGTTAAAAGCTTATACCGTAAATGGAATGTCATCCACCATAATTGTAAAAGTAGAATAAGCACTTCAGAAAAATAATTGTATTCAAAACTCCATTAGCGATAATGGAGTTTTTTTATGGAATCTCGTTTGTTATTTGGGCATAAGCTTGTCCCGATCGCATCGGGAGGCTGTCCATTATATCTTTTCTTTTCCTAAAGGAAAAGAAAAGGATGCCATTTCCATACCTTATGCGGGAGTTGGTTTTAGAATTGCTATATAAATTATTGAATATTGGTAATCAGGATTTATTTTCAACTCATTATAATAAACAGTAATTTCATTAACGTCATATTCCTAAAAATCTTAAAATGAAGGACAATGGAAAGAGTTTTTGCAGAATATCTTATTGAAGCCTCTTATGATGTAGAACAGGCTTCGGCGGTTTAGTCTTTGGACAGAGATAAAAACAGATTTGGTACTGATTTTATTAAAGACGGATGGTTATAAATAGCCAAAATAACTTTCCCAATACTTTATTTTCAAAAAAATAGTTTTTGTATTGTTAATTTTTTTAAATTTATTATATTCATGCAATGATTTACTGTGTAGTAAAATTCAATGAATTTAGGTTTGAAAATTTTAGTCAATAACAGCTCCCCATGTTATTTTTAGAGTTTTTTATCTAAAGTAATGCTTTCTTATATTGAAATTGCCTTTTCCGAAAATTATTGGTGATTATCAGTATTGGTTTTCAATAAAATTTAAAGGTTATAAAATTAATTTTTTCATTATGAAGAGAAAAATACTTATTGTAGATGATCATTTTATTGTAAGGTCGGGGATGTCACTTTTATTGGAAAATGAAATAGATGACGTTCAGGTTTTTGGGGCTAAGGATTTTCAGGAAGCGCTTGAAGAATGCAGTAAGGATATTTTTGATTTAGTGATTTTGGATATTAATTTACCTGGCGGTAAAAAATGTTATATGATAGATGATTTGCGTGAGCTGCAAAAGGATGTGAAAATATTAATTTTTTCTGCTCATGAAGAGGACATTTATGCTTTTCGTTATATTCAGGCTGGAGCCAATGGGTATTTAAATAAGCTGAGTGACAGCGATATGATTGTTAAAGCTATAAAAACGGTTTTGGAATCGGGAAAATATATTTCAAATGATATTCTTGACAAGTTTATCGCCTTTTCTCAACACAAAAAAGGCGAAAGCGATAATCCTTTGGAATATCTTACCCATAGGGAATTTGAAATTGCAGAACTGCTGGTAAAAGGATATGGAAACCTAGAAATTGCAAATGAATTGGATATAAAAATGACAACGGTAAGCACTCATAAACTGAATATTTTAAAAAAGACGAACATAACCAATATTATAGAGCTGTCAGAATTGTTTAAAAAATTTTCGGTTTAATTAATGCAGGTCGGTAATTATCTCAACTCTTGTACCGTTACCGTCATTATTATAAAATTTTAAGTCACCATGGAGTATATGAATTAATTCGACAATCATATGCAGTCCTATCCCGGTGTTTTTGAACATTAATTTCTCTGTAGACGGCTGATTGCTTAGCTCGTTGTAATAGACTAAATCCTCTTCTTTAAATCCTTTTCCGGTATCTTCTATAATCAGATGAAGCTTTTTGTTTTTAATTTGGTTATATACAATGATTTCTCCCTCTTCTGTATTTTTTATGGCGTTGTCAAGAATGTTGTGAAGGATAACTGATAATATTTCCTTGTTTATTTTTGTTGTAATGTTTTTATCAACTTCATTTATTAGAATAGTATTGGTAGCTTCAGCAATTTCATGAAATAAATTGCATTTAGTCTGTACCAGTTCTTTCAGAAGATATGATGAATTTTCAGAAGATTTGCCTCCAAAGAATATTTTGGAATAGGTCAATAAGCTGTCAATGAAATTGTAAAGCTGCAGTGTAGAAGAATAAGCAGATTTTGTATTCTTTTTTAATTGTTCATCACCAATTTTTTTAGCTTCTTCATAGATGTATCTATTGGTCATTGTTAAATACTTCAAAGGGCTTTTTATATCATGGCTGATGGTTCCTATCAATTTTTTATTTTGAACAATTTCTGTAGATAATTCTATTTTAGTTTTTTCTAAGTCCTGTATAATATCGTGAAGCTGCTCCTTTTTGTCTTTAAGTTCCTTTTTGGATGCTATTATTTTTTTTAATGTGATTACATAATAAATACTCACACTGCTGATTATCATTAATATGAAGAAAATATTTATGACTATTAAATTGTTTTTAATTTCACGGGTACCGTCACCAACAATATTCGAAAATTTATCAGCAGCGACACCTAGTTTATCACATGTACTGCTTATTTCAGATGAAAGTTCATTTCTCGTTTTTTCATTTAATTCATTAGATTTAATTTTTTTGTCAACTTTAATGCCCATTTCATGAAGCTGATTAACTAAATCATCGGCATTTTTCCATTCGTTAATTGCTTTTTTAAGAAAAGGAACGGAATTAAAATTTTTAAAAACCCAAATTAAATCATCTAAATCCGCTTCTTTATTTCTTCCCGCTCTAAATCCTTTTTTAGCGATACTGTCATCAAGATTTTGAGTTAAGGCTTCTCTCGCTGTTTGGTCTCCTATCGGAACACTGATTTCTTCTTTAAAAGATTCCCAGCTTTTATCGTCTTCTGTATATAAGTAAGTTATTAAATGACGGGATGCCTTATTCTGTCCTTTGGAGTAATGCGATTCCCCATTTATATAAGCTCTTGAGGCTGATAAAATTCTAATCGTTATGTAATTTATAACTATTAACGAAGTGCATGAAAAAAACAACACTACATAAAGTAGGATTATATTGTAGTTTTTTGTTTTTGCACTATGACTTATCTCTTTCATGCTGTTATTAATTTAAAACTAATTTAAGATTTTTTTTTAAGATTTCATTTTTTTTAGCAAGTATTATAAGGATTTTCTATGTAAGGCTAGTATTAGTCAAATTTGGTCGTAGAATTAATTCTATATGATTATCGGTTTTTGTTTGTGGGAATTTTTCCTGTGATCTTTTGTAATGCAATAACTTTACTCAAGCAATAAGTTCTTTGAGTTACTCTTTAAGACTGTGTCTAAGTTAAAAATAGTAAATATTTTATTAAAATCTTCTTTTGTGCCCTGATTATAGATTAGTTATAAAATTAAAAAGGTGTTAAAAATCTTGTCTTGTTTAAAAAGCTTAATCTTTTATTTTATGAGAAAAAATTACCCAAAACTTTCGATTGATCTGTTAGATCCATCTATTGTATCAAAAACATTGAATCAAGGAATATTAAAAAAAATATTGCTTTTTTTGGTTTTTTATCTGTGTGCTGTCGGTACTATTTCGGCTCAATGTAATTCAGATACTCCAATTCCCTTTATCGAAGACACTAATGGCAGCTTGTCTGCATCAGGCAGTCTTAGCGGTGTATGTGTGTGTACTGCTTTTAATGCGTCCCGATTAATAGATAATAATTTGAACAATTTTGCAACTTTAGTTGTAGCTGCTAATGCCGCGGGTTCTGCCAATTACAGAGTGACCGATTCAGACACCGATTATGCAGCGGGTACTTATGCTGGGTACAGAATTGATACAGGCGGATTATTGAGCGTAAACTTACTCAACTCCATTACAATCCGAACCTATTTGAATGGGGTTTTGAGAGAAACAGCTGGTAATTCATCGCTTTTGGGTGTGGGATTGCTTAATCTTTCAGGCAATAATTATGTGGTAGGATTTAATACAACCCAAAGTTTTGACGCTATTGAGATTTCAGTAGGCGGTTTGGTTGGACTGTTGAATACCATTGATGTTTATTATCCTGTAATCAGGAATTATTGTGCTGGTCCGGCTTTGGTCTGCAATACTGCTACAGCAATGAATCTACCAGCTTATCCAGTAAGTTTAGAACCTTCGCATACAGGTATTTCGGGTATAAGTTTGGGCAATATTTATGATGCTTCAAATGTTATTAGCACAAGCACAACGGATTATGCTACAATAGCATTGACAGCAGGAATTGCAGCTTCGGGAAGTATAGCAGTTAAGGATCAGCTTACCGATTATCCAATAGGAACCTATGCAGGTTTTGAAATTGAAAATTCCAATTTAGTAAGCGTTTCGGCTTTAGGGAATATATCAATTACGACTTATCTTAACGGAGTGCAGCAGGATCAGTTTTCTGGAAATAATTTAGTTGTCAACGGATCTTTGTTAAACAATCCTGGGAGATATAAAGTAGGTTTTGTTTCAACTAAAGCATTTGATGAAGTTCAGATTTCGATTAATCAAACTTTGGCATTGAGTTTAGGGTCAACTCGAGTGTACAGTGCTGTTTTCGAAAATTTCTGCGCAGGACCGGATTTAGTCTGCAACACACAGACAGCAATGCTTGCTCCTGATTATCCAGTCTATATTAACGGTGAAAATACAGGTATCGATGGTTTGGTTTGTGTACTTTGTTCTATAAACGACGTCGAAAATCTTATCGACCAAAATCCATCTAATTTTGCTCAAATTAATCTGACTGTTAGTGTTGGAAACAGTGGCAGTATTTCGGTAAAAAACCAGGTAACAGATTATCCTATTGGTACTTTTGCAGGTTTTACAATTGAGAATCCTTCCTTATTGAATGTAAATGCACTGGATGCCATCACAATAAGAACATATCTTAATGGGGTGCTGCAGGAAACTAAATTTGGAGAAACTGGGCTGGCTACGGTAGGTACAGGGCTTTTGGTAGGAAGCAGTCTGCATACTATTGGTTTTGTTACGACTCAAGCTTTCGATGAGGCTCGAATTACAATCACGAATACTGCAACGGTAAGTTTAGGTGTTGTGAATGTGTATCATGCAGTTTTTCAAAAATTATGCCCAGTAACTTTAGAATGTAATAAGACCTATACATTAACCAATCCCGATTTTCCTGTAATAATTGACAGCGGAAAAACAGGTGTTGATGGCGTGGCTTGTGTGGCTTGTGCAGTTAATAATACCAATAACGTATTGACTGCAAGCACTACTGATTTTGCGACAATTTTAGTTACAGCGGGAGTTATAGCTCCGGCATCAATAGCTGTTTTGGATCAGCTGTCTACTTATCCTGGAGGTACTTATGCAGGATTTACAATAAGAGATTTGAATAGTTTACTTCAGCTGGATTTATTTAATTCATTAACTATTTCTACTTATTTAGATGGTGTACTAAGAGAATCAAAAAGTGCATCACTATTGTTAAATCTATCTTTATTGTCTCCTTTTGGTTCTGGTGTCGGAATGTATAATGTAGGTTTCCAGACTACCCAATCTTTTGACGAAATCAGAATTACCGTTGGCTCTCTTGCCAGTGTAATTAATGATATAAATGTATATGGTGCATTTGTGAATACGGCAAGCACTAGCGGAGGTACATTGTTTTGTGCTGTTATTGATGCAGTAAATGATCCTTTGTCTCCAGTTATTGGGGCTTCTGGCAATGCTAACGCAGGTAATGTATTGACAAATGATACTATAAATGCAACTCCAATTACAATCAATGATATTGATCTAACGGTAACTGTTCCTGCGACACCAGCAGCAGTAGGCGCACCTGTGCCATCTATAGATCCTTTGACGGGTATTGTGAGCATTCCTGCAGGAACTCCAGCGGGCAATTATACAATTACGTATCAGATTTGCTACAAATTAAATTCACTGACTTGTGATTCAGCAACGGTCACGGTGGCTGTAACGGCTGCAGTTATCGATGCGGTGGCCGATGCTAATACAGCGATGGTATATGGAGCAGCAGGAGGTAATACGGGTATAAATGTTTATGCTAATGATATTTTAAACTTAAATCCAGTAAATGTTTCGGATGTTGTTTTGACTTCTACTCCAAATGGACCATTAACAGTGTTTGCAGACGGTAGCGTAACAGTAGCGCCAAATACTCCAGGAGGAACTTACACAGTAGATTATACTATATGTGAAAAATTAAATCCGGCAAATTGTGACACAGCTACAGTTACTGTTTTTGTATCAGCTCCAAGCATTGCACTAGTAAAAACAGGAGCAGTAGGAGGAAGTGGCGGACTGGGAGATTTAATTACTTATACTTTCACAGTAACCAATACTGGAAATACTCCATTGACCAATGTAGTTATCAATGATCCATTAACAGGAAGCGTAAACCTAGCAGTTGCGCCTAGTACATTAGCACCAAATGCAACAGGAACTGCCACAGCTGCCTATGCTATTCAACAAACAGACGTAGATGCTGGGAAAGTAACCAACACCGCTACAGTAACGGGAACCAAACCAGATAGCGGAACTATAACTGATATTTCTGGAACAACAATAACTAACGATACTCCAACAGAAACTAACCTGACTCCAAATCCAAGTATTGCTTTGGTAAAAGTTGGAGCAGTAGGAGGAACAGGAACATTAGGTGATATTATTACTTATACTTTTACGGTTACCAATACTGGAAATACCACATTGAGCAGTATAGTTGTTAATGATGTTTTGACAGGGAGTGTAAACCTAGCAGTAACTCCAAGTACATTGGCACCAAATGCTGTAGGAACAGCGACTGCGACTTATGCTATCCAACAAGTTGATGTAGATGCTGGAAAAGTAACCAATAGTGCTACAGTAACAGGAACTACACCTTCAGCAGGAACAGTAAATGATACTTCAGGGACAACAATTACTAATGATACGCCAACAGAAACGACATTGACTCCAAATTCAAGTATTGCTTTGGTAAAATCAGGAGTAGTTGGGGGAACAGGGCAAGTGGGGTATGCAATTACATATACTTTTACGGTAACCAATACTGGAAATACCACATTAAGTAATATAGTTATCAATGACGCTTTAACAGCTAGCGTAAACCTTGCAGTTACTCCAAGTACTCTCTTACCAAATGCTGTCGGAACTGTTACGGCCACTTATATTATTCAGCAATCAGATATGGATGCTGGAAAAGTAACCAACAGCGCCACGGTAACAGGGACTACACCTTTAGCAGGAACGGTAACAGATACTTCTGGAACAGCAATTACAAATGATACACCAACAGAAACTATGCTGACACCAATTTCAAGTGTTGCTTTGGTAAAAACAGGAGTAATTGGCGGAACAGGAGCAGTAGGCGATATAATCACTTATACATTCACGGTAACCAATACTGGAAATACTACATTGAGTAATGTTGTTGTCAATGATGTTTTGACAGGCAGCGTAAACCTAGCAGTAACTCCAAGTACATTGGCACCAAATACTACTGGAACAGCGACAGCAACCTATACAATCCAGCAGGTAGATATGGATGCGGGAATGGTAACCAATAGTGCTGCAGTTACAGCAACAACACCAGCATCACCAATAAGCGGAACAGTGACTGATACTTCTGGAACTACGATAACAAATGATACTCCTACAGTAATAGCTTTGAGCCCAAATTCAAGTATTGCTTTGGTAAAAACAGGAGTAATTGGCGGAACAGGAGCAGTAGGCGATATAATCACTTATACTTTTACAGTAACCAATACAGGAAATACCACATTAAGTAATGCTGTTGTAAATGATGCTTTAACGGCAAGTGTGAATATCGCAGTCACTCCAAGTACTCTTCTTCCAAATGGCACAGGTACTGCTACTGGAACTTATGTTATAAAACAATCTGACATGGATGCTGGAATGGTAACTAACAGTGCTTCGGTGACTGCAACAATTCCAGGCGGTGGAACAGTAACAGATACTTCTGGAACTACGATAACAAATGATACGCCAACAGTAACGACTCTAAATCCAAATCCAAGTGTTGCTTTAGTCAAAACGGCTGTAGTTGGCGGAACAGGAGCGGTTGGAGATGTTATCACTTATACTTTTACAATTACAAATATTGGAACTACAACATTGAGCGGTATTGTCATAAATGATGCCTTAACGGCTAGCGTGAATTTAGGGGTTACTCCAAGTACACTTTTGCCAAATGCTATAGGTACAGCGACGGTTAGTTACACAATAAAACAATCAGATATTGATGCAGGAATGGTAACTAATAGTGCTGTTGTAACTGCAACAATTCCAGCAGGCGGAACGGTAACAGATACTTCTGGAACAGCAATTACAAATGATACACCAACAGAAACTATGCTGACACC
>CAUPKP010000018.1:0-103781 GCA_963511795.1 uncultured Flavobacterium sp.
CAGGTTTTAGAAATAGGGGGATGCAATACTGATGATGGAGCAAGAGCCCAACAATGGCCATGGCTTGGAAGTGCCTGTCAGAAATGGAAAGTGGAATCTACTGATAGCGGATTTTATAAATTGACTGCTCAACACAGCAATAAAACGCTTGATATTGTTGGCTGTTCAAATGATATTGGAGCCAATATTCAACAATGGCCATGGGTTGGAGGAGTATGTGAGCAATGGAGCATAGAGCCTACAGATAATGGTTTTTACAGAATTGTTTCGCGTGCAAGTGGATTAGTTCTTGAAGTCGGCGATGCTTTGACCACAAACGGAGCCGCCGTACGACAATGGCCATGGAACACTGCAGGATGTCAGCAATGGAAATTAGAAGTTATCAATGGAACATCGAAATCGAATAATACAGATAAAAAGTTATCAATTGATGGCAACGAACAGGAATTGATAACAGATTTAGTATTGTTTCCAAATCCAGCTAAAGACCAAGTAGAGGTATTATTTCCGCAACAAGAAGCTAAATCAGGAACACTTGAGATAATTGATATTTTAGGAGAAGTCCGAATTAAAAAAAAAGATATTAATGGCGGCAAAACTACCGTTAGTACTAGTGAATTAAGTGATGGAATATACTTCGTTGTTTTTAACAATGGAAGTAAAACTATTATAAGTAAGCTAATTATAAGGAAGTAATCTATAAATAGTTATCAAATTAAACCAATTTAAAAAAAAATTAAACAGCATTTTTATGAAAACAAATTACTATTATTTATTTATTTTATTTATGTTTTTTGGATTTAACTCCAAGGCAAATATATTTATTGAAGCAGAGTCGGGGGCACTTTCCGGTACTCAGACAGGAAATTCAAATGTAGGTTTTACAGGAAGTGGATATGTAAGTGGATTTGATAATCAGCCTGACAATGTTTCCTGGACTTTTAACGTTCCATCTGCAGGATTGTACGAGATTGTTTTCCGATACAACTCTCCATATTCTGCGAAAAACTACGATCTACAAGTAAATTCAGAGAATGCCCAACCTACATTTTTACAGAGTTCAGGCTGGAGTAATGCGTCGGCAGGAAAATATTTTCTTACTGCAGGTCAAAATATCATTAGAGTATCTACAGGTTGGGGTTATTTTGATGTTGACAATTTAACACTAATTCCCACTAGCGTTAATCCACCTATTGTTCCGGCAGCTAGCCTAAGTGATGGTAATGCAAGTTCAGCTACCAAAGGCCTTTATAATTATATGAAGAGTCTTTATGGAAATAAAGTTTTATCAGGTCAACAGGATGATATTCAGTATATTATTAATAATACTGGAAAAGAACCCGCAGTTGCTGGTTTTGACTTAATGGATTATTCGCCATCGAGAATTGAAAAAAGTGGTTATACGCCAACAAGCACAGAAAGTAATATTGCCTGGGCAACAAAAGGAGCGAATCGAGGAATGATTAGTTTGGTGTGGCATTGGAACCCTCCGACGGATCTAATAGATCAGATAGGTAAAGAATGGTGGAGGGGTTTTTATACTGACGCAAGTAATTTTGATCTGCAAGCAGTTCTCGCCGATAAGAATGGTGCAAAATATAATTTATTACTTCGTGATATTGATGCGATTGCAGTTCAATTGCAAAAGTATTCTAATGCTAATGTGCCAGTACTTTTCAGACCATTGCACGAAGGAAGCGGGGGTTGGTTTTGGTGGGGAGCGAAAGGCCCGGGGCCCTTTAAAGAACTATGGCATATCATGTATGACCGATTAGTTAATTATCACGGATTACATAACCTAATTTGGGTTTACACAGGTACTGCTGACGCAGCTTGGTATCCAGGTAACAGTTATGTGGATGTATTTAGTCTTGATATTTATGGTAATGCTGGAGCAAGTATGAGTGTTGATTGGGACGGAACTCAATCTTTTATGCAAAGTTCAGGGATAAATAAAATGGTTTCGTTATCTGAAACGGGTAATTTACCCGATCCTGATAAAGTTAGAGCCTTTGGGACATGGTGGTCGTGGTTCGCAAATTGGCCAGGTACTTATTTAACAGATCAACCCCAACCAGTTGTACAAAAGATGTTTTTAGACAATGATGTAATTACGCTTGATGAATTACCAGATTGGAGAAATTTTGGAGGTGGAGGTGTTCAGTCTCCTTTTGCAGGAATTATAAATTTACCTGGAATTGTGGAAGCTGAGAATTTTGATAATGGAGGGGAAGGAGTTGCATATCATGATACCACTCCTCAAAATATTACAGCTGCGTATCGAAATGAAGGTGTTGATGTTGAAAATAGTTCTGAAGGATATTATGATTTATGTTATTCTGAAACTGGCGAATGGACTGAATATACCGTTAATGTTACGCAAAGTGGTACCTATGCAATTGACACCAGAGTTGCGTCATTGAGTGGCGGAACATTTCATTTGGAATTTAACGGACAAAATATTACTGGTGCGATGACAGCTCCTGGTACTGGAGGCTGGCAAACTTGGCAATGGGTACATAAAGAAGTTTATTTAAGTAGTGGCACCTATATAATGCGTTTCGCAATAGACCAAGGAGGGTTTAATACTAATGGATTTATATTTACCCATTTGTCTGGTGGTAATGGAATTACATCAGGAGAAACTTATCGTTTAGTAAACCGTAATAGTGGTCAGGTTTTAGAAATTGGTGGCTGTAATACTACTGATGGAGCATTAGCGCAACAATGGCCTTGGTTAGCAAGTCCTTGTCAGAAGTGGAAAGTAGAATCTACAGATAATGGATATTATAAATTAACCGCTCAGCATAGTAATAAAACATTAGATATTGTTGGATGCTCAAATACAAGTGGTGCTCTTATTCAGCAATGGCCTTGGGTTAGTGGTATTTGCGAACAATGGAGTATTGAACCAACTGATAGTGGATTTTACCGAATTGTTTCTCGTTCAAGTGGATTAGTTTTAGAAGTTCGAGATGCACTTACTACTAACGGAGCAGAGGTGAGGCAATGGACTTGGAATACAGCTACGTGTCAACAATGGAAATTAGAATCTGTTAATTCTAATTCGAAACTGGCTAATTCACTGGACGTTAAAAAAAATGAGGAAACACAAAAAAATATAAGTCTCTATCCTAATCCAGCAAGTGATTATGTAAAAATTTATATTCCAAGTTTTATAAATGAAGTTACAAATATTGAAGTGTTTGATATACTAGGGAAAATGCAAATTTCTAAAAAAAATATTGTAAAAGGCGAAAATATTATAAATACTTCAACATTGAGTAATGGCATTTATATCGTTATCATTACAAGTGGAAATTCAATTACTACATATAAGTTGGTCATTCGCAATTAAAATATATAAATGATTTATTTAATTTTAAGAGTCTACTTTTTTAAAGAAGACTCTTAAAATTTATAAAACTGATTCTAGTTAGGAAGCCACTTTACTGTATAGCGATATTTAAAAATGGATATAACTTATAAGATAATACAATTCTATTTATTTAATACTGGCGGTTAAAATTTTCAATAAAAAATGAAAAAGAAAAATATTTCCATTAGAAACATTGCTGAGAAATTAAATATATCAGTAACTACAGTTTCTTTTATACTAAATGGGAAGTCTGAAGAGAAACATATTTCAAAAAAGCTTACAAAAGAGGTATTAGATTACACGCAGAAGGTTGGTTATAAACCGAATCGGATCGCCCAAAGTCTAAGAACTGGAAAATCAAATATTTTAGTATTTATGGTTGAGGATATTTCGAATTATTTTTCTGCCAAGCTGGCAAGAATTATTGAGGAAACTGCCTACTTTTACGGCTATAAAGTTGTTTTCTGCAGTACAGAGAATAATGATGCAAAATCGATAGAAATTATTGAATCATTCAGGAATCTAAATGTTGACGGTTTTTTCCTAGTTCCTTCACCAGGAATTAAAGAGCAAATTGCAAAATTTATTTCTGAAGATCAGCCATTTGTACTTTTTGATGGTGATTTTCCAGACTTCGAATGTAACAGTGTTGTTATAGATAATAGGCAATCAGCCTTTACAGCTATTAGTCATTTAATTGCAAATGGGTATAAAAATATAGCTTTTATAGCAACTGATTCAGAACAGAACCAATTAGAAAATCGTCTTATTGGATATTTAGATGCGATTAATGGTATGAATTTAAATGCTCATGTACTGAAAATACCATTTGAAGAAAAAGCAACATGTAAATCAAAAGAAATGATAAAGGAATTTATTGGGAAAACTGCTGATTTGGACGCAGTTTTTTTTGCAGCAAGCTATCTGACAAGACTCGGGCTTGAAGTCTTTAAAGAAATTAACTCCAATTTAATACAGGATCTAGGGATTGTAAACTTTGATGACAATGAAATATTTGAACTATTCAATCCAAGTATTACTGCTATTTCTCAACCATTAGAAGCAATTGGAAGTAAATTAATGGAGCTTATGTTAGGTCAATTGAATCAAAAGAATGTAAAATTTAAAAATGAAACAGTAGTATTTAATACTAATTTAATTATACGAGAGTCTTCTGTTTCAAAAATCTGTGGATTACATTCTATTTCTTAAAATATGAAAAAATAAATAGTAGAAAAAAAATGAAAAAAAAAACTAAATTGATCATTTCAATAATTATTAATGCCATAATTCTAACGTCCTGCAGTACGAGGCAATATGAACCAAAAGTCACAGATACATTAAAAAATAACAATCCCATTTTTCAAGGTTGGTTTGCAGATCCAGAAGCAATTATTTTTAGTAACAAATACTGGATTTATCCTACCTACTCAGATGATTATGGTAAGCCTGATGTTTCTTCAGTAATTTCTGAAAATCAAAAAGATTTGCAAAAAAATACTATTACACCGCAATATTTGAAACAAACTTTTTTAAATGCTTTTTCATCTACAGATTTAGTGCATTGGAAAAAATATTCACATGTTTTAGATATTAAAGATGTTTCCTGGGCAGCATATTCCCTTTGGGCACCATCAATTATCCGCTCAAATGATAAATATTATTTATTTTTTAGTGCTAATGATATCCAGTCAGACAAACAAATTGGGGGAATTGGAATTGCAGTTTCTGACAAACCACAAGGGCCATTTAAAGATGCAATTGGCAAGCCTTTAATAAATAGTTTTCGCAATGGAGCACAACCTATTGACCAATTTATTTTCAAGGATGATGACAGTCAAAATTATTTATATTATGGTGGTTGGGGCCATTGTAATATTGTGAAACTTGCTAAAAATTTTCTTTCCATTGAAAATTTTGATGACGGAACTACTTTTAAAGAAATTACTCCTGAAAATTATGCCGAGGGGCCATATGTCTTCAAGCGAAATGGGAAATATTATATGATGTGGTCAGAAGGAGATTGGACCGGTCCAAATTATAGTGTTTCATATGGAATGGCAGCTTCTCCAACTGGTCCTTTTAAGAGAATTGGGAAAATTTTGCAGCAAGATGCGAAGGTAGCTACAGGGGCTGGCCATAATTCGGTTATTAATAATTCAAGAACGGATGATTGGTATATTGTATACCATAGGCGACCACTTACTTCAGAAAATGGAAATCATCGAGAAGTTTGTATTGATCATATGTATTTTAACGATGATGGCACAATTAAACCAGTAAAAATCACAAATGAGGGAGTTCAAGGCAATCCACTTTCAAATAAGAAATAGGGCTCTGCCGCATCTACTGTGAAAATTTATCTTTGTAATTTTAAAATTACATTGTTCATGAATACTAAAGGTGATTCTTATTAAAAAGCAATTATTCTGCAAGCCGTCTATTTCAAGTTAAGATTTACATTGAGTTATAGAGATGTCGAGGAAATAATGCAAATGCTTAGATTCCAAGTTGATCACGTTACAATTGAGCGTTCAGTATTTAAATTTACTACATTAATTAAATTACAGATGAAAAAGAGAAAGTGTAGAGCGGGAGCTTGCTGGCCAATGGATGAAACTTATATAAGAAAGTAAAGGTAATTGGTGTAATTTATATTGATTGGTTGATAAATTGGGTAATACAGTCGATTTTCTTTTAACCATTCGAAGACAGAGAATTAGTATGCAGTAATTTTAATTATGCCAATAAATAATAACTACAGACCAACGGTAATAAATACACACAAAAAGCGACTCGAACAGCTGCACACTGAGAGTTTACAACAAATACTCATTTTCAAATATAAAGATTCGAGGGTGTAAATATCTCAATAATATTGCTGAGCAGGAACATCAATTTATTAGATGGAGATACAAAATGCGAGGGTTCCAAAAGTTTTGAATCTACAAAAAGAACTCTGAGTAGAATTAATGTCCTGCAAATGTTAAGAAAAAATCAGATGCTAAAGCCGGGCATTACTATTTTAAATCATTACGACTTTTAAACTTTCTACTTACTTATATTATATATGCAATTTTTTTTACACTAATTTTTTTACATTTCTTTATATTGTCAAAACAACATTATGATATCAATTTTCAAATTTAAAAAACAAAAAAATTACTTTCTGGGATTTCTGATTTTTTGTCTATCATCATTAACAGCCTTCGCTAATAATCCAGATTCAGCCTATATATTCTCCTACAGTTCAGGCAAAAGTTACGATGGGCTCCATTTTGCCTGGAGCACTGACAAAATTAACTGGCATACAATAGGTCCAGAATACAGTTACATTTATTCCGATTACGGAAGCTGGGGATCAGAAAAAAGAATGGTTTCACCGCTACTCTTTCCTGATGCCGATGGATTGTGGCATTGTCTATGGGGCTTGAACGACAAAGACGGTACTTTTGCTCATGCTTCGTCCAAAGATTTATTGCATTGGGGACGTCAATCATACTCTGTTGTCATGATCAATAAAAACTGTCTAACTCCTGAATTATGCTACAATAACGAAAAAAGAGAATATAGCATCTCTTGGTTAAGTAAAGATCAAACGGAAACAAAAGCTTGGTTTAACACAACCAAAGATTTTAAAAAATTCTCAGAAACCAAAAACATTCCTGTATCCGAACATAAAAACTCACACGTAACTATCAAGATAGATAATAAATCTGAAATCGGATCAATCAATAAAGTATCATGGAACCTAGTTGAAGGACTTATTAATATCCAGCAATTATCATCATATAGAAATCAACTTTGGGCAGAAACTTCACAAACTGACAATGAGCGATTTGCATCCTTAAAAACAGTAGAAGCAAAATTTACCGTTGATATCACTTCAAGTAAAAAAATTGGCAATTCTTTAATAGGTGTATTTTTTGAGGATATTAACTATGCCGCAGATTGTAGTTTATATGCAGAACAAATTCAAAACAGGGACTTTGAATATAACATTGCTGACACTAAAGGCAACGACAAAACTTGGAACAGCAACAAAGCCTGGAGCCTAAAGGGTGAAACAGCAAAATATGTTATTGATTCAATAAACCCAATCCATTGCAACAATAAACATTGCGCAAAACTTTCAATAAAACAAGCTCAAACGGCTTTAGTTAACAAAGGTTATCTTAGCGAATACGCTGCACATTTACCAGAAAGGCCACGCACTATAGAAACCGCTTTATCCGAAGCTTTATATCTGACTTCGGTTGAACGCAATGGCGATATTGTCAGCATGACATCCTATGCTTCTTTGTTTGCAAAAGAAAACTAAAAGGTTTTCATTAATCAGGTAATAAGCTGTAGAATTTGTCTCCAAATAAATTCTGTTACAACATTATGCTCCTACTCATTTAATAATTAGAGACTAAATATAAATTATGTATTATATAGGATATGATATTGGAAGTTCTTCTGTAAAAGTTGCATTGGTTGAAGCGCTGACAGGAAAGAAAATAATTGTTTTGCATGAACCCCAAAAAGAAATGGAGATTGTTTCTCTATACTCCGATTGGGCGGAGCAAGATCCAGAAATGTGGTGGCAGCACATTTGCGTAGCCACTAAAAGAGCGATTCGAGAAGCAAATATTGATGCTTCTAAAATTGCAGGAGTAGGTATTTCGTATCAAATGCACGGTTTAGTTGTGGTTGATGAAAGTGGAAGTGCTTTGCGTAATTCTATTATTTGGTGCGACAGCAGAGCTGTTGAAATTGGTAATAAAGCTTTTGCCGATTTAGGCGAAGAAAAATGCATGACACATTTATTAAATTCTCCAGGTAATTTTACTGCTTCAAAACTAAAATGGGTCAAAGAAAATGAACCAGAGGTTTACAATAAAGTCTATAAATACATGCTTCCTGGAGATTTTATCGCATTAAAGTTAACAGGTGATATTACCACTACCAAAAACGGTTTGTCTGAAGGTATGCTTTGGGATTATAAAGAAAACAAAGTTGCCGATTGGTTGTTAGAATATTACGGAATCGAAACTTCGATGACTCCAACTATTGTTGAAAATTTCACTAACCAAGGTGTTATTAACGAAAAAGGGGCTCAGGAATCAGGACTTCCTGTTGGAGTCCCGATTGTGTACAGAGCAGGAGATCAGCCCAATAATGCACTTTCGTTAAATGTTTTGAATCCTGGTGAAGTAGCTGCAACTGGTGGGACTTCAGGTGTTTTTTATGCTGTAACCGATGCTACTCTTGGAAAAAGTACTCGAGTAAATAATTTTGTGCATGTAAATTTTGAAGAAAATAATCCACGTATTGGTAAATTATTAAATATCAATGGAGCTGGAATTCAATACCGATGGTTACGTAATAATATGGGTGATGAAACCTATGAATCTATGAATCATAAAGCGGCAAAAGTTGCTATTGGTTCAGACGGTTTGGTTGTCATCCCTTTTGGAAATGGGGCAGAACGTATGTTCAATAACAAAAACATCGGAACACATTTTTTAAATCTGAATTTAAATATTCACAGTAATTCACATTTATTCAGAGCTGCTTTAGAAGGAATCGCCTTTTCGTTTGTATACGGAATGGAATGCTTGAAAGAGGATAATGCTACTATTGGAGTTATCCGCGCAGGAAATGATAATTTATTTCGCTCGGAATTATTCTCAAATACTGTCGCTTCTCTTATTGGTCATGAAATTGAAATTTACAATACAACAGGAGCAGTGGGTGCAGCAAGAGCAGTAGGATTAACCGATGGTGATTTTGAAAAATTTGGTTCGAATATTTCTAAAAATGACCATGTAATGACGTTTTTACCTTTGCAAAATAGTGAGCCATATCAAGTGGCATATCAAAAATGGAAAAAAGAATTAGAATTTATATTAACACAAAAAAAATAAGAAGATGATTAGTTTAGGAGAAAAAGAGTATTACAAAGGAATTGGTCAAATTAAATTTGAAGGAAAAGAGTCAGACAATCCATTGGCTTTTAAATATTACAACCCAGAGCAAGTGGTTGCTGGAAAAACCATGCGTGAGCATTTTAGATTTGCGATTGCTTACTGGCATACATTCTGCGGGCAGGGTTCAGATCCATTCGGACCAGGAACACAACATTTTGCATGGGATGAACCTGCAGATGCAATAGAAGCTGCAAAACAAAAAGCAGATGCAGCATTCGAATTCGTTACTAAAATGGGTTTTGATTATTACTGTTTTCACGATTATGACTTAGTTAGAGAAGGAGCAACTTTTGCAGAATCAGAAAGTAGGTTAGCTACAATAACGGAGTATTTAAAAGAAAAGCAAGCAGCTTCTGGAGTGAAATTACTTTGGGGAACTGCAAACTGTTTTTCTAATCCACGTTATATGAATGGTGCTGCAACTAATCCGGATTTTAATGTATTAGCTAGAGCTGGTGGACAAATAAAATTAGCTTTGGATGCTACTATTGCATTAGGTGGAGAAAACTACGTATTCTGGGGAGGTCGTGAAGGATATATGACCTTGCTAAATACGGATATGGGAAGAGAATTAGACCATATGGGACAGTTTTTGGCGCAAGCTAGAGATTATGCAAGAGCACAGGGATTCAAAGGAAATTTCCTGATTGAACCAAAACCTATGGAACCATCCAAACACCAATACGATTTTGATTGTGCTACTGCAATTGGATTTTTGCGTCAATATGGTTTAGAGAAAGATTTCAAAATGAATATTGAGGTAAACCACGCAACTTTGGCTCAACATACTTTTCAACACGAAATTGAAACTGCGGCTAAAGCTGGAATGTTAGGAAGTTTAGATGCTAACAGAGGAGATTACCAAAATGGCTGGGACACAGATCAATTTCCAAACAATATTCAGGAAACTACTGAAGCAATGTTAGTCTTCCTTAAAGCTGGTGGTCTGCAGGGTGGTGGAATTAATTTTGATGCAAAAATCAGAAGAAATTCAACCGATATGGAAGATGTTTTCCATGCACACATTGGCGGAGCAGATACTTTTGCAAGAGCATTATTGACAGCTGATAAAATTATCACCTCTTCTCCTTATGACAAATTAAGAAAAGAAAGATACAGCTCTTTTGATTCTGGAAACGGAAAAGCTTTTGAAGAAGGAAAATTAGATTTACAGGCATTATACAAAATCGCTCAGGAAAATGGAGAACTTCCATTAACCAGCGGCAAACAAGAATTGTTTGAGAATATTATAAATCAATATATTTAATGTTTAAAATTCGATGAATGAGCTTAATTATAAGTGTTTAATTTTAATTCTGTTTGATTACGAATTTTGTAATATTTCATAATTATTTAAAAAAAATTAAGCTTTTCATTCTCGAATTTATTTCTATTTCATATTAGCTCTACTAATTTCATTGAATGTGAGGATAATATTTTGTAGTAATGTTAATACTGGTGTTTAAAAATATAAAAAAGATATATTGAAATTTAAAAGTCACATACAGGAAAATGCAACATCAAGAGATGTAATTAAAACAATCACAATTGACTCGGTAATTTTTGGTTATCATAAAAAAACATTGGAAGTATTACTGGTGCAACATGCTGAAGGTAATAGTGTAGGAAAGTGGGGGCTTCCCGGAGGGTGGATAGATATAAATGAAAGTTTAGATAATGCCGCACTTCGTATCTTGAACGAGCTTACAGGTTTACGTAATATTTATTTAGAACAATTAAAAGCTTTTGGAAATCCAGATCGTACTCCCGAGAAAAGAGTAATTACAATTGGATATTATGCCTTAATAAATAGAGAAGATTATAATATTAAGGCTAATTTAAAATTACTTGATGCTAAATGGTTTAATATAAATGATATTCCAAATTTAATATTTGATCATATGGAAATTTTGAATTATGCTTTAGTATATCTAAGAAAACAATTGAGACAAGCACCCATAGGCTTCAATCTTTTGCCAAAAAAATTTTCATTACTAGATCTGCTACATCTTTATGAAGAAATTTTGGGAGTGGCACTAGACAAATCTAATTTTAGAAGAAAGATTTTGCAGATGCACTTATTACTTAAATTAGATGAAAGGCAACAAGATGTCTCTCATAGAGCCGCTCAATTATACCAGTTTGATGGGCAAGTTTATCATAAATTAACACAAAATGGATTCAATTTTGAGTTCTGAATTTAATTTTCTATACTTTACAAACTGAAAAATTAAAATCAGTTTTTTTTTAGTTCTGTTGCATTAAAGAGTAATCGCTTAATAATAAGATTGCTCCGTCACATTTATAAATTGGATGATTTCTGAATCTGGTTTTGATATTACTATTATTTTTTTTATGATATTGTCTAGCTATGATTTGAACTTTAAATTTAGGTCTCACTGTAATCAGCAATTCTAAATTTTTATAAATTGAATTACAAGGATTTTGCCATTTAGCAAGCTCACATCATAACATCTTCTTTGTTTAAAAATTAATTTATTCTAACAATTTTTCACTAGGATAAAAATTGACAATATGAACTCTTTGGAGAAAATTGAGGAAGAATACAATTGTAAGATTTTATAAAAAAAAATCTAAGAATTCTAATCCCTAAGCTTTTAATATTTCAACTTCACTCCTGTAACCAGGGTGGTATGATGGTCTGTATCTTATATATCCCATCTCCTGTAACTGTTTAAAATATTTATGATAAGTTGGCAATGTATGAATATGTGATAAAGACATTATTTTACTTCTGCTCACCTTGATAACTTTATTTTGGCCTTGACGATATCCTAAATACAAGATTGAACTCAATAATGCAAAATGCCAAACATTCAAATTGTTATCTTTTTCAAATGAGTCTATATGATTTAATAATTCATCTAAGTTCATAACGATATTCTTCGTTAAACAGATTCATTAAATCTGATTTATTATAGTAGTAAGAGCCTAATATTTTTTTAAACTTTACTTTCCCAGTTAGCCTTAGATTTTGCAAAGATCCTGGGGACATATCCATCAGTTTTCTTACCGCTCTGCTTTTAAGCCATTCAGGATGAATCTCATCTTTTTCAAGTACCTCTATTTTTTCTACTATGTCACGGATGTCATTTATCAAAAGCAAACCAAATTGTCTCAAATCATCCTTTGTTATATTATCACTCATAATCAACTTCTTTTTTTTATGACTACTAGAATTTAAAAACTTTAGCTAGTTTTTATATAAAAGTATCTACTTCTTTTAATCTCAATTAGAATTGTCTGTTAATGGAATTATTTGGCTAATTAAGTCAGCTGAATTAGTGTTTTACTATTCCATATTTTATTCAGAAAACAAAAAATAAAATCAAAATACCAGAATATTTTCCAATACGAAAGGATAAAAAGACAGCTAAGTTAGAGTGCGCTGTGAACTGCACGCGCATAATGTGACTGATCGTTCCTCACAGTCCCACCCTCCGGGACTTATAGCGTGCTGTTCTCATCGCCCTCTTTTAGCTTGCTTTCTTTTTTTCCTTTTTCTTTTGGAAAAATTATTTAAAAAAAAAGCAAATGGAAAGAAAAACAAACTAAGGCAGGATTCTATAACTTCTAAAAAAAACAATTATGAACATTATCGGAAGAGTGACAAAAGATGCGGAAGTACGCACATTGTTAAATGAAAAACAAGTAGTGAATTTCTCAATTGCTACCAACGAGAGTTATCGCAATAAGCAAGGCGAACGCATAGTAGAGACTACCTATTTTGATTGTTCCTATTGGATTGGTATCAAAGTAGCATTGTTACTCACTAAAGGTTCTTTAGTAGAACTAACAGGCAGAGTAAATGCAAGAGCATGGACAGGTAATGACGGACAACTACATGCAGGTTTGAATTTCAATACTTCACAAATTAAACTCCACGGAGGTAGCAAGAAAACAGAAAGCGTACAAGATGCTAAGAAACCCAAAAGTAACAAGGTCGTAAAGGAAGAAATTGCAGAAGACCTACCATTCTAACTGTATTTATTCAATCATTTTTAAAAATTCAACATCATGGGACATAATTTAAATTTCAACGAAAGAACAGGAAAGTATTCATTTTTTAGCGTTCAACAAAAGGCTTGGCACGGTTTGGGGCAAATCGTTTCAGAATATCCGACAAGTGCGGAAGCTATAAAACATGCGCAATTGGACTATGAAGTAGTCAAAACCCCTCTTTACACAAAAGGCTCTGGTATTATTGAAGTTGCGGAGGGCATTGTGATGAGTGATAACGAACTGCACGTTCCAAACTACTTTGCTAATATTCGCAGTGATAACAATACAGTACTCGGTGTTGTTGGTAATGATTATCAAATAGTTCAAAACAACGAAGCATTTGAATTCTTTGATGCTATAGTGGGTGGTGACGATGGGATTCTGTACGAGACAGCAGGAGCATTGGGAGATGGGGAGCGCATTTTTATAACAGCTAAATTGCCTGATTATATCCGTGTGGGGAACGGCGACGATATAACTGAAAAGTATATTTTCTTAACAACTTCGCACGATGGTAGCGGAAGTATAACTGCAGCATTTACTCCTATACGCATTGTTTGTCAAAATACGCTCAATGCTTCCCTACGCAATATGTCAAATGTGGTACGCATCCGCCATACTTCGGGAGCAAAGCAACGTTTAGAAAATGCTCATAAAGTAATGGGATTGGCGAGCCACCTAACCACAGAATTCGAAAATATTTTCAACCAATGGGCAAATGTAAAGGTAACAGACAGGGAGGTTAAAAAACTTATTGAATTGGCACTATGTCCCAACAAGGAAACCTTACAGCATATCCAAAAGGGTAATGTAGAGGAAATATCTACTGTTTTTAAAAACACTGTAGAGGATGCTTTTGCTTTCGCAATGGCTAGTGAAAGCCAACAAATGACAACCACCAAAGGAACATTGTTCGGTGCATATAATGCCGTGACAGGCTACTATCAAAATGTAAGAAGTTATAAGAATGATGAAGCCAAACTGCAATCTATTGTAATGGGTGGTACTGCGCAAATGAAAGGGCAAAAAGCATTTGATTTATGTACGTCCTTTTCTAAAGTAGGGGCAGATGTATTTGACCTTAATTAGATTATCCACAGGCTACTGCTTTAATCGGCGGTAGTCTTTAAAAACTACAGCTATGAATATCGGAATTATAACATACAAAAATGACGAAAAGCAATTACTCTTAAATTGGAACTTCCACTTATTAGAACTGCTCAGCATTATGTTGAATGACAAAGATTTTGTCCGCTTTCAAATCGTGGACAGAAATAATAATCTCTTACTCTCAACTCACTATCCCGATATAGAACAAAATGTAATATATATCAAGGTCGTTAAGATTGAAAAAGATAAAGAGATAACAAGAATTACGTATGACGCATTCAGAACACCATCTACTTTTCGTAGGATAAAGGTTCGTTGGAATGTAAACGGTGTAAAGTTCAGAGTAAAGAAAAGAGCCCTAGACTATGTCTATTGGCAAAACAGAAAGGCAAGTATGAAAATTGAGTCGTTCGTTGACCGCAGATAATCTAAAATAAAACAATTAATCAAAACTTTAAATTGTAAAAAAGATGGATACAAATTTTTTTAATCAGATTGCACAGATGGACATACAGGGAGATTTCCAACTGACAATAGCAAAGGGAACAGAAAACAACCTTATTGTATTGGTTATGCTCCAAAACGATGGTTGTGGAGATAAGGCAAAGAATTTCATACCACCTCTCACTCTTCGAGGAACAGCAGAGGAACTTGACAATGGTTTTTTTGAAAAGATAACCACACCTATACAAACCGCTTCGGGTTTAATGGTGGATATGGATGGATTTATGAAGCAATTGGAAGAAGCCAAAAAACAATCCGCAATGGAAAAGGAAAAAAGTGACAGAGAGACAAAAGAAAAAGAAGCCAAAGACAAGAAATACAAGGAAGCCATGCAGAAAGTGGATGAACTTGAAAAAGAAGGCGACCATAGACAGGCATGGCTAAAAGTGCCAAACGAAGTCGAATATCCTCAGTATGCAGAAATTATCCGCAAACGCAGAACGGAACTCTCCAATCATTTTTCTCCAACCCTTTTCGGAGGCGATTAATTTATAGTGTAATCTAAAAATCAGAAATTATGTTATTAGCCACGCAATTAGAAAGAGTATTTATACTCAAAGAAAAAGGACAGGAAATCCGATTGAGCGACCCCGAACCCCTTTGGTCTGTAGAAGCCGTAATGAACTTTTATGCCAATACTTATCCAATATTGACTACTGCAAAAATATCAGAGCCACGCATCAAAGAAGATACTGTACAATATCACTTTGAAAGCGTAATGGGAACAAAAGGTTAATTTAAAAAGTAAAATAATGAACTATGCAACATCATATAATATCGGGAACAATTTCCCTACCCGAAAAACAAAGGCAACAGCAGTTGCACCGACAGCTAGGCGAGTTTGCGACTTGGACGAAGCGAACCAAAGATGCAAGCGAAATTCGAAAAGACAAACGAAAGTCAGTTCCAACAACGCAATTACCAATGGTTTTCTAAAAACTGTATTCCTGCCGAAACTGAAAACGGAACAATCCTCACAGGCTCGTACAGGAGTTAACAAAACGGAAAGTGATTTTTATGTTTCGCTTTGTAGCCTTGCCACGCATTACAAAGTAAAACCGATGGAAACTAAAAATTTTGGTTATCCTTATAATTTGGCTCTTGCTCTTTGGGATATAGAAAACAAGCTAAAAGAAAAGGTTCCCAATTGGGACAATAGCCAATTGATACAGGGTAAAAATAAGGTCTATTTTGTGAGCGAAGAAAGATACAGTACAGGAACATCACTGTACTATATTCCAATCACTCCACTTTATAGAATGCTAAAAGACCCTAAGAAAGAAAAAACTGCCCATCTGCTATTGTCTGTTTGCTGTTATCTCTACCACAGTGCTAACATACCGTATTACAGACAGGAAAACAGCTATATGTATGACCTATATGAAATGATAAAGGATTGGATGGAAGAGGATGATGAAAACCAAGACTATGCAAGGGAATTTTATCATGCAGAGTGGATTGGGGATTGTATGGAACAAAAGATTTTTAATCCTGCCAATTTAACGGTATTTAAAGAACGTTTAAAGAGATTTAAAAGCAAGGATGAATTTGACTTTGAATGTTATAAAATGGCACAGCAAGCCTTTGAAATCTTTACCCAATATCCTAATGAAAGTATTTTCAGAAATGCAAGACAATATGAAGAAGACCCCGACAATGAGCAGGAAATCATTACTATGGATAAGTATATCTCTTTTTGGGCAGATGATAGAGGTTGGTTATCCCAAAATCTTACAGACAGTATCAACAATGAATTTAATGAATATGGACAAATTGAAGAACCAAGCATTAGTAAAAAGTTTAAAGGAGGCTTAATTACAGAGGACAGCCTTGATTTTGAAAGCAGATTGTTTCCATTACTTAATGAACTATGCTATATACTAAACAACTATTAAATCGTACAACAATGAAAAAATCTAAGGATATAACAGATAGTTTTGGTACACTTTACCATCCCAAATCAGTTTTGGTATTTTACCAAACACACGGGACAAACACAGATACTTATGTGGAGCATTTTAATATGGATAAAAACGGATGTCCAATAAATGCCCATCCATTAACAGTAAGAGAAGCGCAACAATTAGCAAAAGTTTTAAATACCGAAAAGGAAGCAGACAAGGCATTTTTAAGCCCAAAAGGAATTGTTCCGACAAATATACTGCACTTTAACCCCTCTGAAAATGGGAGGGTTTTGTGGTACAGTACAGCGCAGAAAAAAGAACTATTTTTTGTTAAAGAATTGGGAATTCCCGAAGGAAAAGCAAAAGTGCCCGCTTTGTTATGGCAAGCTAATAAACAGGGATTGTGTATATATGCGCTTTCAACAAAAAGAAGACCTAAAGAGAATACACCCCTTTACAATGCACCATTTTGTAATGTGTATGAAAATGGTAATGTATGCATGGGAACTGTAGATGTGAATATTAAAAAATCGGCATCATTGGAAGAGTTCACAACAGCTTGGGAAAACTATTTTTTCAATTCCTATTTCAGTCATTTAATGGAGGGGCATAATCCGATAAAGGGCAACTGTGTAAACCTTTGGAAAAAACTCATTGAAACTGGAGAAGCTTTTCCCACTGATGTATTATTAAAGAATAACTTAATACTTAAAAATCTACTGCCATGAATACTGAAAAAACAAAAGTACATTTTACAGATAATTACCTAATAAATCCAACCAATCCTATTGAAGTCAATCTCATTGGTGCAGGCGGAACAGGCTCGCAGGTTTTAACAGCTTTGGCGCGGATGAACCACGCACTTAATGAACTCAATCACGCAGGATTATCTGTAAGGCTTTGGGACGATGATACCGTAACGCAAGCCAATTTAGGCAGACAATTGTTTGCAGATTGTGAATTGGGGATGTACAAATCCGTTGCCTTAATTAATCGTGTAAACCGTTTTTTTGGCACGGAGTGGAAAGCGGAAAGCATCAAGTTTGAAAAAGATGAATTGAAGAAATTACCTAAAAATGTACAGGCCAGTATGTACATTTCATGTGTGGATAGTGTAGGAGCGAGGTTTGAAATTGCAGAGATACTCAAAGAAATAAACTATAGCAGTTCATACAGAAACGATTCTAAATATTGGATTGATTTTGGAAACAGTCAGCATATAGGGCAGGTTGTACTTTCTACTATCGGCAATATTAAACAACCCAACTCAGAGAAATTTGAACCAGTAGAAAATCTGCCATTTGTTACTGAAGAATTTGCCGAACTGCTCGGGCAGTCCGAAGTTGCAGACGATACACCAAGCTGTTCTTTGGCTGAAGCATTAGAAAAACAAGATTTATTTATTAATTCTACATTGGCACAAATGGGATGTTCGCTATTGTGGAGCTTATTTCGCAATGGATTGACTGAATATAAAGGCTTTTTTCTCAATCTGAAGGATTTTCGTTCACAACCCATCAAAGTCGCCTGAAAGCGACCTCGGGTGGCAAAAAGACAGACCCTTTCGATGGTCGGAACAGTCTTTTTGCATTAATCGGTGCAACCACATTGATAAAATATATGTCAATCCATAAACTCCTCTCTTATATTTTATCAAAGAGGTTATAATGTTTTTGGTTAGGAACACCTATTCCTAATAAAATAAATGTTTGGACTTCTTTTCTTTCAACCAAAAAGTGACCAAAGAAAAGAAGCAAAAGAAGGTCACCTTTGACTTATTAGTATCTACTACTTTCTTTCATGAGGCTAACGAAAAAGAAAGTAGCAAAGAAACCTCATTTGAACATTTTATTTACAAATAATAATTAATTCAGGTTTTAAATTCTATATCCAAAATAGTATAAACTTAGTTTTATACTGTTTCACTTTTAGTGAGTGTTATATTTTCGATTGCAACTTGTTCTAAATTCTTTTTGTTTTTTGAATAACCCCATAAAAACAGTAATCCAGCAATAATTAAGATAAAAGACAGCCAGCGACCGATTTGTTCTAAAAAACGAATTAGTAACGATTTTTCATAGCTTGAAAAACCTTCTCCACCTGCGAAATTACGCCTGTTAAACTTCCTTTTATTAATCAAAAACCACAAAAACAGCCCTGTTGAGAGTGCCAGAATTCCTAAAATCAATAGGGTATAATCCATAATTTATCTGCTTAAAAATTAATTAATGGTTGAATAACAAAGAGTTAAATTAATCAATATATATAAACTCTACAAATATTATATAAAAAAACCTACTGATATACAGTAGGTTAGTTAAATAATATGAATTGTTGCTTCACTGATTCGTATTAGGAGGACTATTTTTTAAAGAGCATCTCATTTACTAGCTTTGCCTTTATCAAATCGGTATTTTTTACCTTTAATGTCTGATGCCTACCACCGTTTTGTTCAAATATTTCTATCTGAAGTATTTTGTTATCAGCTAGGGTAAACTGATCAAGTAGAAAGACATTCTTTCCCTCGGAATTTTCGATTACAGGATTCAGAGGCTTATAGATTCTTATAGGAACTAGTAATCTTTCCTGCGATACCGTTCGTTTAGCTACTTTTTTATCGATTACTTTAAAATTTACAAAGTCAACCTGAAAAGGTACATTACTACGATTACAGAGTTCTATATGAAAATAATATTTTCCGTTATGGATATAAATTCCTTTGAGTGAAAATTCAATTCCATCGCTCATGGAGACAATGTGCTTTACAATCCTTTTATCGTTTTTGTAAATGACTTCAAATAGCAATCCAGTCAGGGTAGGAGTACTGCCACCCAATTCTTCAAAAAGTGCATCGTTGGTATTATACTTGCTTAAAGACTTCTGCATCTTTAAAAGATCATAATTTAAAACATTGGGACAAGGATTGTACAAGACGTTGAAATTATAAAAACGACCATCATCCGTGATTACCGAAAAATTTGTTTCCTGCTCAAAATTGTGAACAGCTGCTTTTACACGCAATACATTTTCGGAATTTTCTGCTTTGCCAGCAATTAGATTGTCGCTTCCTAAATCCACATAGCGAATAGTCGAAGGGAAAATCAAGTGTGAGGTTTTATCATATGTGACCTCCATTTGATAAGGTTCAATTTTTCCTAAAATTAGTGGTATACTATTTTCTTGAGCAATAGTTTGACTGTAATAACCTAAAGTTAAGGTTAAAGCAATAATTGATTTTAAAAACTGTTTCATTTTTATTTATTTTGTTGATTAATAAATTTATTTTTTGGATACTAGAAATAATTGATGTCCTGCTTTCAGTGTAATTTTTGTAGTTATTACTTTCTTGGAAAAATAACTAGATACTCCTTGAATTACTCCCTTACTCATATCCGAGACTATCTGTTGTCCTGGAGAAGAAGAGAGCATTATGTTTGTACCTGCTGTTGTTCCCATATTTGCGGCAATTTCTTTTACAGTATTCATCTCTGAGGTGTTGGGTACATAAAGCCCTTGTTGTCCATCTAAATCATAAACTGTAATATCTACTGGAATAATATTTCCATCGAGTTCTAAAGTAAGGACTTGAAGTTGCAAACGCCCTTCTTGAAATTTAGCCATCGCTGTCAAAAGCGTTCCTTTTGGAATTGTTCTAGAGACTGTACGAGCTTCTTCGAGTAATCGAAGGCGAACATTACTTTCCAAAGTAATTGTCTGTGTTTTGTGTATGCAGGCTCGGATACTATTTTTTGGCTTCACTACTTGATTTATTGAGTCAGAACCTATGAATTCAATGTTTCTCTCTTGTTCCCAATTCTTTATAAATTCAGTATCCTTTGGCACTCTGTACAATGCCGACACAGTATTTTTCTTTAAAGGAAGAAAAGCAACAAAAGATTCTTTCTTTGAACTTGCAGTATTATTCTTTAGAGTCGTTTCTTTTTCTGCCGAATCATTTTGTGATGGTTTTGGTAAATATTTCGCTGCCATTTGATATGATTTTTCCATTAAAGCCAACTGTGTTTCCATTGGGTTTAAAGTAGGTTCTCTCTGTTTTGCTTGCATTTTTAACTCTGCCAGCTCCTTACGAAGCGTACGTTTTTCACTATCGTTCTGTTCATAAAATCCACCTAATGTACTTTGGATATTGTGGTAACTATTTAAAGCTGGATTTCCTTTAGCTTTAATTGAACCAGTAGTATAGTTAACCGCTTTTTCTTCTTCTTTTAGAGTATCAGAAGGTTTTGGTTCATTACCATCGCCATCAGAATTCCAATAATCAGAGAGTGACTCAAGTGCTTCATGGGTCTTTTGCGCTTTTTCTTTAAGAATTTCTTCTTCATAGGCTTTCTGTTTATCAGATTGTAAACCTTTATCACTAGCCTCGGGAACATCCTCATTAAGTCCGATATCTTCTATTTTTTTAGACTTTTCGGAAGAGGAGGGAGCGAAAATTAGGTACATACATCCTAAAAATACAATACCAAGTAATGAGAAGACAAGCGGTTTTTTATATCGCTCCATCCCATTTATAGAAGCATCACTTGGTGTGTTCGGCGCTTCTTTATGACTGCTATCCGTAACCAATACGCTAGTCTTCTTTTTTGCAATTTCTTTCATATACTTTGTTTTTAAAAATTGTTGATAATGTGTCCTGTAATCTTGCAGGACGTTCATTTTTTTTGAGAACAGGATTTTCGATATGTTCAATAACCATTTCGTTATTGGACTTTGTGGTGTCGTACCATACTTTGAAAATTACTCCTGCAGTAAGCAGCAGATAAGCTGTAAAGAAAAAAAGTGTATATTGATGTTGTTTCCTAAGCGGTAATGCCAGCCATACTTTCTCCTGTTTATCAAACCACTTGTCCATAGTTATTCTAATTTTTTTCATATCTAAAATTATTATTGACTATCACATTCTAAACCCTCTGTTTCGGGAAGAAAGCTGCTGTACAGGATCTTCGGAAACTTGGGTTATGGCTTCCTTTAATGTCGGAACCGAATCTGTTGAAAGGTTTGTCAGTTCTGATTTTTTCAATAGTTGTCCGTAGCGGTCTGATCTTTCAATGTTCATTTTTTGTACATCGAAAGTCCCGTTTTTATGGCTTATCCACAGACTACATGCAATCCTTGGCTTGTCATCACCATTCCACTGGAGGTAAGTAGAAAGTAAAAAGAGTTCGTATCTATTGGGTTTTTCCATACCGCTCTGACAGGCTTCCAAGTATTCTCTGATGCTTTCTTTTAACTTGCCTGGATAAGCTGCTTCCGTTTGGAAGTAACCATTATATCCTTTATCCGTTAGGTTTTTTGCGAATGTGTCTAAATCGAGTAACTGTTTCATAATCTTTGGTTTTAACGTTCAATGACTTCTACATCCTTGTTTTCTAAAACTGCAAACTTTTCAATATTAAAGCCCTGTGGGTTGTTGTCCGAGCGTACGGAGTTCAAGAGATAGCAAGAAGTAATCAGATTACGTCTGGTCACATTGCTGGAGCGGATGATAAACTGCTTAGCATAGGTGCGTACTGCATACGGATAGGTATCAAAATTGCAGACCACACTATCCACTTCAATTCGTTGCTGTACATTGCCTGAAATGATTCGATTATAATATCCCTTTTCAGACAAGTCCTTATAGTAATCGAAAGCACTTTTATCTGCCAGATTAAATGCTCTTTTCATATTACTCTCGATAGCATTCTTATCTGGTGCCAGCGTAAAAAAGAGTTCGTGAAAACGACGAACATGTTCACGAGCTTCTACGGGTCGGTTTATGGAAGCATCCTGAGAGAGTGCCAGCATAAGAGATTTGCCATTGTCCAACACATACACTTTTTCTCTTTGTTTTTCTGCAAATGAATAGGATCTCCAAACAGAATATCCTGTGATTCCACTACATAATAAGATAAATACGAGTGTAAAAAGTCTAATCTGCTGAAAGCTATTTTCGATATTTCGGAGGGTTTTAAATTCCATTTTTTTTGAATTTTTAAATTAATTATTTCGATAGAAGCTGTCCTCCAATATTACCCGCTGCTGAACCTGCTCCTGCACTTGCAATATTTCCTGCCTTTTGTGCTGTCTGATTTACATTACGATTAAAATTACCCATACCTCCAGCTTGGATTACCCATCCCGTAACCGTTGGAATAGTGAAATAGCCGATAATACCAATTATCATAAAAATGATATATACAGTGTTAGAGCTATCTGGTATGAAATTGGGATCTGAAAGACTTTCAATATCCTTTTCCAGAATAAGAGACTGTATCTTAGCGAGCATCGAGCTAAACAGATCTGCTACAGGCAGCCATAAATAAACACTTACATAGCGGGTGATCCATTGGGTCATTGTGGATTGAAAACCATCCCAGACTGAAATTGCAAAAGCAATAGGACCCAGTATGGAAAGTACAATCAGAAAAAAGGTTCTTATGGTATCAACAACTAATGCAGCAGCTTGAAAGAGGATTTCTAATAATTCCCTAAAAGAATCTTTCATACTCTTTTCTAATTGGGCCATTCCCCGTTCAATATACATTCCAGACATCGTTGCCAGATCCGATGGGGACCAGCCCAACTCTTCTAATTTTTCATCAAAAGCTTCGTTTGATGCCAAATAAGCAGTTTCAGGGTTTCGAAGCATGGCTTCGCGTTCCAGTAGATCCTTTTGTTGCTGTAAAACATTCAGATCCATTACTTGTCCCTCTAACATACTGTGTGTGCCAATTACTACAGGGCTTAACACACCATTGATGGTTCCTAGTACAATGGAGGGAAAGAACATAATGCAGAGACCTACCGCAAACGGTCGTAATAGTGGATACATATCAATGGGTTCAGCTCGGCTAAGGGCTTGCCAGACTTTCAAAGCCACATAAAATAGAGCACCAAGTCCAGCAACACCTTTAGCCACACCAGCCATATCAGACGATAGCGGTAACATTTCGTCATACAATGAGCGTAAGACTTCATGGAGATTATTATTTTCAACTACTAACATAAATGTTCGGTTTACCAGTATTTTTGATTATCATTTCCATAGAGTTCTAGTACACGCTGGCTGTCATTTTGTTTTTTTGCTCGAAGAAAACTCACAGAGATGTTTTTGTTGGTATAGTAGCGAACCAGATTGTGATAATCTTTTACCTCTTTGTACACTCTGTCTATTACTTCCATACGTTCTTTATCATTGAGGGAAAGAGTCGAACTGTTTACAATCTGCTTCAGATCTTTTAATAGTTCAGAACTCTCATTCAGTAGTTTGGAATAACCAAAGGCAATGGCATTGAGTTCCTGAGGGGAAAAATTGGGATCGTTCAACATCTTATTGAAACTAGTGACATACATTTCCGAAATATCACCTACCATCAGCACGGTCTGCTGTACTTTACGGGCATCTTTAATTAGATTGTTTACCGCTTTTAGTTTGTCGTAATAATCTTTTCCCTGATTGTAGACTTTTTCTACTTCTTTGAAGTTTTTGATCACATTTGACACTGTTGAAGAAGTTTGTACTATTTCCTGAGCTGTACCCAGAATACTTTGAGCTAGGTTAACAGGATCTGTAACCACAAATTGGGCTTTTACAGGTGCAACGACTAAGAACATAATCATACACACCAATTGAATTAAATGTTTCATTGTTTTAAAATTTAAGGATTAAAATGTATTCTCTTTTTCTCTTCTTTGAGTGGCAATGCGCTTGATGGCCAGCTCTACATTACCACCCAATTCTTGAGCAAGTTGCATTACTTCGAGTTTTTCAGATTCTTCAGTAGTGTAAGCCAGATATTCTTCAAGACTTACTTCTGTAGCATACACTGCCGAATGAGTTCCACCAAGTCCAATCCAGACTTCTTTGTACAATCGCGAAGAGTCATTGTTCATATTAATAGATAATACCTGTGCCTTTTCTTTTTCAGTTAGACCTAGCATTGCCTGTATATCATCAAACTTGTTCATATACTTGCGCTGATCCAGTAGTATCTTGCAGTCTGAATTATTGATTATACTTTCCTTGACAATAGGGGATTGGATGATATCATCGACTTCCTGAGTAACTACAATTGCTTCACCAAAAAACTTACGGACAGTTTTGAAGAGGTATTTAATGTATTCCGCCATGCCTTCTTTTGCAATAGCTTTCCAGGCTTCTTCTATCAAAATGAGTTTTCGTATTCCTTTGAGCCTTCGCATTTTGTTAATGAACACCTCCATAATAATTATGGTCACGATCGGGAAAAGGATTTTATGATCTTTAATGGCATCGATCTCAAAGACGATAAAGCGCTTGGATAATAAGTCAAGCTGTTTTTCCGAATTGAGCAGGTAGTCGTATTCCCCGCCTTTGTAATAAGGTTCTAGGACATTAAGAAAATTGGCCAAATCAAAATCTTTTTCCCTGACTTTTTTTTCTTCCAATACTTTGTAGTAATCAATGCTGGCATAATCATAGAAACCATTAAACGAAGGGTGGGCATTTTCCTGTTTGATCTTGTCGATATAACCGCTTACGGCATTGGAAAGTGCCACTTCTTCCGAGCGAGTAGGTGGCTCGTCATCCCTTTTCCAGAGTGTTAAGATCAGTGTCTTGACACTTTCTCTTTTTTCAATATCAAATACCCCATCATCGGTGTAGAAGGGATTAAAGGCTATCGGATTGTCTTCTGTATAGGTAAAATATACTCCGTCTTCTCCTTTGGTTTTACTTCTAATGAGTTCACACAATCCCTGGTAGCTGTTTCCTGTATCTACCAATAGCAGATGGGCACCTTGTTCATAGTACTGTCGTACCATATGGTTGGTAAAGAAAGATTTTCCACTACCTGATGGGCCCAGTATGAATTTATTACGGTTGGTAATAATGCCTTTTTTCATCGGCAGATCGGAAATATCCAAATGAATGGGATTTCCAGTAAGCCTGTCAGACATTTTGATTCCGAAAGGCGAGGGCGAATTCTGATAATTGGTCTCTTGAGTAAAAAAGCACAAAGCAGGTTCAATAAATGTGTAGAAGCTCTCTTCACTGGGAAAATCGGCGGAATTGCCTGGAATACCTGCCCAATATAATGTTGCCACATCTGTAGTATTATGTCTTGGTTTGCATTCCATAAGTGCCATAGCACTACCAGTATCATTTTTGATTTGTTTTAATTCAGTGGGATCATCAGACCACGCCATTACATTGAAATGAGCACGTATAGAAGAAAGTCCGAAGGAATGTGCCTCGTTCAGGTAACGCTCAATCCATTCTTTATTTATCTGGTTGCTTCGGCTATAGCGAGCCAGGGAGTGCATATTCCTTGCAGACTTTTCAAATTTTCTTAGGTTCTCATCACTGTTGTCTAAAAATAGGTATTGGTTGTAAATATGGTTGCAGCTTAATAGCAAACCCATAGGAGCTGCAAAGGACAGACGGCAATCACTGCGGTCAGTAGAAAGCTTTTCATAGCGGGTATCAGCCGATACGCTGCTGGGCAGGTCGTCAGTATCGGAAAGTGTATGCAGGCATATTCTTTTGTTTCCGATACGAACTTCTTCTGATCCTAAGGCAATGTCCTGCATCGGTGTACCTACTTCTCTCGATAGCGTGAAATACTGATCTAGTAAACCTTGTTTTTCATCTGTACCAATAATTTCTATTTCACTTAGCCGAGTGAGTTTTATAAAACCTGAATCATTAAGGATTCTTTCAAATTGCGCTACGGCTTCCATAAAATGGTGAATAGTTTCTTTATCCCGAATTTCTTTAGGGATTAAAGATCCTTTGCATAAGGATGAGAAATTACTTTGTGTACGAATTCGTTCCTTAGTGGTTTTTGTCAAAAAAAGATAGCAATAATGATTTAGAAACGGACGCTCGTTAAAATGTTGCTGATACGATTTGCCTAAAAAACTCAAATCTTCCTGATCCATTTTTGGAGCATAGTCTTCCTTGATAAACCAGTCTTGTTTGTGTACCACTGTAAAATCGGGTAGTGTTTTTATAGCTTTATGCCATGCCGAATGAATAGCTTCATATTCGGCAGAAGCAACCGTAAACAGTTCTGGTAAATACACCTGAAAGCAAGCTGTTATATCCGCATCTTTAGAAAGAATACAATGATTTTCTACAGCCAGTAAAGGAAACTTACTTTCCAATGTAGCGGCTTTGGATGCATTTCTCATGACGGTCTATTTTTTAATGATTTAACATAGCGGTAGATGGACTTGCGACAAATAATATAGCGTGGATGTCTTTTTCTTGCGCCTATTTTCATCAATCCGTGTTCGCCGTACTTTTTATTCAGTGAAAAGGTTTGCCAGATAAGGAGTGATGCACCGCCAACGCCAAACCCCAAACAAACAATCGAATTCACTCCAACGATATACATAATCATTACCACAACTAGAATGCTCAGCAAACCTCCCGCAAAGATGAATAGGTACTGCGCTTTGAGTCCTTTAAATTCTACAGTGTTTCCAATTCCTTTATTGATATTGTAATTGTTCATATATCAATTGTTAAAGGAAGAAGGAACGAAGAATGGTAGCGGCTACAATGAGGAAAATACAAGCCCCAAACCAGCTTGATGCCGTCTTACTGGTATCCGGATCACCGCTACTGAATTTTTGGTACACTTTTACACCTCCGATTAGCCCGACTACGGCTCCTATAGCATAAATAAGCTGGGTTGCGGGATCGAAATAGGAGGTGACCATCTGGGTTGCTTCAGTGATACCTGCTGTTCCATTGCCTTGAGCAATAGCTCCAAATGCTAAGAGTAACAGAGCGCCTGTCATTTCTCTTTTTTTTGTTAGTTTCTCCATGATTTTAATGAATTAGATTGTTACTTATTTTCTGCTATTTGCAGATTTTTAAGCAAATCTATTGGAGAATTACAGACGTTATAATGACTTGTCTTTAAGTGGAATTATTTGGCATTAATTGGTAGTTTAAGTGATTAAATAATCGTTACTTTTTTTGTTTTTTTAGGTTTAAAAAATAAAAAAGGGCTGTCCAAAATATGAACAGCCCCCTAAAAAAAGTGATATTAATTTATGCTCTAGTTTCAATTGCTAGTACATTTGTGACAAATCTGCGACCTCTATTTTGCGCACCAATAACTACAACAAGATATTGAACAACCAAGAATGCAAAGTAATATATATTGATTGGCCATTTGCCAACTGCCAGAATGGGTATTCCGATAAAAATCATAAAAAGAAAACATAAAGATGTTAAATCTCTTGCGAGTAGGAAAGTACGATGACTCTCAGAAACAATTGTGTCTAAAGAATTCTTTTTGTATATTTTATACCATAACTTATTTTGATCAGAAGGATTTTTAGGTAATGGTCCATAAAGCTCTTTCAGCTTTTTTCTATCAATTCTGCTGTCTTCTTTACTCAGTTTTGAAAAAGCCTCTGAACCTGGTAAAGGATTTTTTAATTTCCAAAAAACCAAAGTAGCTTTTAGGTTACTCGATACAAGTCCATTAAGTAGAAATAACAATAATGGAGCAATAGAAGCTCCAAGACCTTTTAGAATAAATATAATATCAATTTCACTAAAGTATACGGGAAAAATTATGCCCGATATAATTAAAATATTAGCTGATAATAACACCCATAATTGGGGCGTGTTTAGTGATTTTAAATTCACTTCTTTTTCCATAAAAATTACTTTTATTAAAATATATGAGGAAAGAATCCATCTGGTGTAATAATCGATAAGAACACGGGTAGGGGAGGATTTAGATTATCGCATTCCTCTTTATGATGTTTTACACTTATCATATCTTGTTGGCTCAGAATATTTGGACCATCTGGATGAGTATGCCACTCACCAATATATCCAATTTGTCCACTAGATTTGTGTTCTATTTCAGAAATATTTTTTGCCAAACCGCTATGTCCTCTAATGAATATAGTAGAATTAGCCTTACTGTCAGTAGGTGCTGTAATTGAAGCAGTAACATGAATTGTTTTAGTCTTATAATTACATACTCCTACAAATACACCGCCTGTTTCATTTCTTCCAGCATTGGAAAATTCATGTCTTAATTGTTCCATTATTCCATCTTTAAACCGTATTGACCATCTTTGATCATTAATAGCTTGAAACGTTATGAAAGGATTGACATTTAATACTTGTGTTTCAATTTTGTAATCTTCATTTTCTACAATACGATTTAGGTATACTTTGCCTTTTTTAGAAGGAGTAGTCATTTCTTTTTTCAGAGCTCCAGAAAAATAGGATGCATGAGATGATATTTTGTCATCCGATAAAACTGTTGTTTCTGAATTACATCCAACACCAACCTGAATATGCAAATTATTAGAACTTGATGCCGATTTTTCATTACTGAGCCAGTTTTGAGTATCTTCATCATCTTCTGATAAACTGTATAAGTACACCTGTAAATCATCAATTCTTGGGTTCCTAAACTCACCCTCCTTATACATTATTCCTAAATTTCCAAAATCGGAAATTGACGCACTAACAACGTTACATTCATATAAACTTTCCACCATTGCCAACTTGTTAAAAAAAGCCTCAGAAGCAGTAAAATCTAGTACCCAACCATATTTCTCAAAAGTTTCCTTCTTATCAATTAATCCTTCTTTAAATGAAGGACCACTTATGACTTTTTGTTGTTCAAAAGGATATATTTTTTTTATTTTTTCGGCTAAAGCATCCGCCTTGTTTTCACCTTCGCTATCTCCAAACAGCGCATGTCGAACTAGATTATGAGGAGAAATACGGTCTGGATCGATAAGTGTTAGATTGGTTTGTCCACATCTAGCAAGATGCATGACTATCTTAGAACCTATAGCTCCACAACCAAAAACAGCAATTCGATCATTAAAATCTATATTACCACCTGATATTCTATTTGCTAGTTCAAGAGTTAAGGGTTGATTATGGGATAGCATATCAATAGAGATATTATTAACTATTTTTTCGTCTATCACATCATCGGAATTAATTTTAAATCTTAGGTTTATAAACTCAATATTGGAAGAATATCCTATCAATTGAGTTGGTCTACGAATTGCAACGATTACCGGAAAATAAACAAATTCGTTTATATTGCTATAACTTGCAATAAACTTTAAGAGTTCTTCATACTTGATATTGTAAAAATCGCAAAATAATTTAAACTCCTCCAGTGATGAAGGAATATTAACTTGGTAATCCTTATTTATATTATTTTCTTCATTCCATAAGATATAAGAGTAGTAATATTTTTTCCTTGTGAAATCCTCTGTTCCTTTTTTACGTTCTTCGTCAACTTCATTAATTGTTTGAAGTGCATTTTTCTCCGTAATTAATTTAACAAATTTATATGTGTATTGACCTGCAGTATCAGTACGTTCAAACAAAGCAATAGCAAATTTTTCACCAAATTGAACTGCTGTTTTATTAATAATTACATTTAAAATAGTATTGTAGTCATAAATAATAGTCCCTGAGTACCCCTCTAATCTTAAAGGTTCAAATTGCCTTCCATTTTCGGTTAATTCACCTGTTGCAGCGTCTCGTAACCAATTACATATTCGTATTACAAGATCCTCAATTCTTTTGTTTGCATACCATTCATCAGAATTGCCTCTAACATAACAAAAGGCAGGGGGGCGATTGTTAACAGCTATATATAAGTGAGCAAGGTTATTCTTTGGGAAATCTAATCTATTTGTAAAAACTTTCGGTGCAGAAACTGGATAGTTAATCAGATCAAATACTAAAATAATAGGTTCAATGTCTCTTATATCTAAATCTTGAAAATTTCCTAAACTAGGTAAATCTATCTTGATCTCAAGTGGAACCGCAATTTTGCCATTTCCCCAGTCTAAAATCTCAAAATTCTTATCTGCAAATTTTTCCAATGATTTTAGAGAATCCTGAAGAACAGGATTCTCTATATCACCAATGAATGCCAATAAGCTATAGCTAAACTTTCCCATTTCCATATTTTGAAGGAGTGTTTACAATGCCTAAACCTGCACTTCCAGCAGCTTTAGAAGTGCCTTCGGCTTGTTTTGGTTTTACAATTCCTTGTGATGTAACTTCAAACTCAATAGGTTGAGGTATTTTATTTAATATATTGTAAATAGTTGTATTAAGAAAATTACCTTGTGTTACTTTTTTAACATATTCACTTTTAGCTTGATAATGCGGAGGATTGTCTTCATCATCTAAAATTTTTTTACTTGAAGCAATAACTTTAGCATTTTGTCTTTTATAATCCAAAATTTCTAAAGATGTCTTTTTAGGATTGGGATTTTCGTCTTGAGGTCTATCGTTAAAGAATGACCATGAACAGTGATGTGGAGAAAGAAATAAATCCCAATTCAAAGCATGTTCATTTTTGTATTTCTTAGTTTTTTCTAATATTATACGCCATGTAGTATGGTCAGAATCTCCTCCAAACATAGCGAGAGCAGAAAAATTGAGCTGATTAGAAGTGTTTTTAAATCTAGCTTGAAATACAATACTTGTAGAATTTTTTTTATCATCTCCTTCTGCTTCTATATGCTCTTTAAAAGGCGCATGTATGAAAATAGAAAACAATGTTTGAATCCTGTCATTAAAGCGGACCAAAATTTCACCTGGTTTAGCTCTTAAATGATCTAAATCTTTATAATCCGCACTTCCGTCATACCCAATAATTTTTATTCTATTTCCAGGATTATCTTTCTTAGAATCTTTATTTCGATGAAGGGTAAGACGACGTTCTGCCTCTTTCTGATAGGCATCTTCGTCATCGTTTGAATGTTGCTCGGCAATCATAGGAGAGAACCACATAGTGTCAACTCGAATAAGTTCGTTCTTTTTATCAGACTCCGAATATTTTTCTGGAGCTCCTTGATAGAAATACTGTTTAAAACCTCTACAGTGATCTTGATCACCATGTGTTAAGATAAAAACATCTACATAAGGAATTCCGCTTGTGTATTGAATACTTTTTAACAGATCTTTTTTTACATCATAAATTTCATCATTATCGCATTTTCTGATGTTACAATCAACGATTATTGTTGTTTTGTCTTCCAGTGTTATTAGAGACGTGTCCCCATTACCCACTGGGTAATACTTAATAGTAGCATTGTTTGCCATATACTTTTTCTTTTAATTTATACTAATTATAAAATTCAATAACAAGCTAGTTCAATATATGAAAGAACTAGTTCCAGTAGAAATATTAGTAAACTGGAGATTGTTTTTGTATAGTGGAAGAAAAATGGCAATTATATTTGCACAAATAGTCAGTTTGTTTATATTTGTGCTGTTACAATGATAATTTCATTCAATCTCCAACCATGGAAATGAAGTGATAGACTAGGCATAGTTTAGGATGTTGGATTTCTTAGGCTATGCTTTATGTATCACTCTAATATTTTAGGTGATTTTACTTTACTTTTTTCTCAAATATTCTACCTCCTTTTTTAAATCATTAATAGTTTCAGTTAACTCTTTTCCTGCTTTTAGGTATTCCGTTGGAAAAGCTGCTTTTTGCTCTTCCATTAATAAGTAATAAATTGGTTTAAGCATAGTTTTAAAATCGAAATCATTTGAATCACTGAACAGATCTAATGCACTATTATATTCCTTTCTTGCAATAAGCAATAGGAAGAATTCAACTAATTCCGAAAATACCTTTTGCGAATATGAATATCTTTCTTCATTATCCTCACTGTCATATAATTTACCAATACTATTAGCTTGTTTTTTTATGATATCTATCGCATTATATAATTCTTTATTCCACAACAGTATTTTAGCATAAAGTAAGTCAAAGCGAATGCTATTACTTTCAGGTTTGTGTTTTTCAAGTAATTCTTGTGCAAAATGCATTTTATCATTTCTTTTTGAATTATAAATACTTTCCACCCAACATCCTATAACGGAATCATCTCCTAATTCGATCGCTTTTGCAAACATTTTGTCAGAATCGTCAAATCTTCCTTGTGTCTTAAAAATGTGCCCAAGCTGATGAGCAGACTCTGGGTCCTTATGTGCTATTCCTTTTTCAAAAATAGCTATAGCTTTGTCTGTTTGCTTTTGCTTCATATATAGTCTAGCAAGTTGATTGTATCCATCAATTTCTCCCTTCTTGATAGCTAACATAAATTGCTCTTCTGCCTTCTTTAAGCTAGGTCTCTTCAGATTTTGGTAAAATCTTCCCAAATTAATATTGCTTTCTACTTCTTCTAATTCGACTGCTTTCAAAAGAGCGAATTCTGCTTCTTTTGTTTTGTTTTGCTTTAATAATACTTCAACTAATTCCATGGTTGCACCATCTATTTTATTACCAATAGCATCTCTATAATACTTTTCAGCCTTTTCTAAATCTTCCATTTTTAGATAAATATTCCCTAATGAAAGTAAAGACTGTTTGAAATTTTTCGATAATGCTTGCTTGTGATATTTAATTGCCTCTTGAAAATCATTTCTATCTCTATATATATCACCCAATCTGTTTGCTGCATATGGATGTGGCTGAGAAAGACTTAAACATTTTTTGTAATATATTATGGCGGTTTCAAGATCATTTAAATGAAAATCATAAATTATAGCTAAGCTTATAGATATAAAAGAGTTTTGGTCATCTAAGGCCCAAGCAGCGTTTCCAGCTTCTAATGCTTTTTGGGAATCTCCCTTCATTAAGTAAACAGAAGTTGCTAAGGTATAAAAATCAACATCTTTATTTTCAACCTCTTCTAAGCGCATAATTGCTTCTTCAAAGTGTTTATCCTTAATTAATTTTTTAATATCACCTAAAATATTTTTTTCAGAAGTCTTTGTGTTTTTCAATAATCTACTAGGTAGCATAGAATTCGTTGTTTTTATAAGCTCTTCCTTTAAAGTTTCTGGAATATTATCACAAGACAAAAAAGTATTTCCCATATCTATAGCTGCAGCTGTATCGTATTTACCATCTTTAAGATTGTCAATATGATCCTTAAGTATTTTTGTCAATTCATTTTCATCGCACCATGCATCAAAAAAACGAACTAACCATATAACATTTTCTTTATCATGTTTTCTCCCAAATCTCATTAGATACCAAATATTCATAAATCGTTCTTTTATACGATATAAGTGATTCTTTGTAGATGTGGGTACCTTCTCAATTAATTGATTTTTTTCTAAATATGATAATATAGATGAGATATTTTTACTTTCTAATCTTGTTCGTTTTGCTATTTCTTTTACAGAAATAGCATCCCACTTTCTGGCTATAGCATCAATTACTTTTTGTTGCTGAGTAGATAATTGATCTAGTTCAGATTTGTAAAGCAATGTTAATGTATCAATTAGTAGATACAAATCTTTAATTGCTTTGCCATTTTTATTATCCATAAAAATTTGAAAAAGATAAGATATTGTTCTAGGAACACCACCAGTTAATCTTCTCAAAGCTTCAACTCTTCCAGGGAAATTTTGAATAATTTTCTTAATTTGGTCTTCTTCACCGTATTGTTGTCCAATTTTAATTAACAACTTTACACAATCTTCTTGTGTCAATCCATCTAATTGTATTGGGTTTAAAAAATGGTAAAATGGATCTGCAAAGTCAATAGTGCCATCATTGTATGAAGTTGACGAGCCAATTATTCTGAAAGAAGATTCGGAAGTTAAAATTGATTTTAATCTTTTTATCTCATTATCGTTAAGCTTCTTTAAAAAAAAGTTTATATTTTCAATAAATAGAATCGCGATTTTGCCTTTTGATTCTAAAAAGCCTTGTAAAAACTTAAATGATTCTTCTTCGTAATTTTTTTCTGTATCGATTATTTTATCTATAGAGGTACTTAATTTTTCTTTATAAAAATTGTCTTCAATTCCAATAGCTACAGCTTCCCATAAATTTGTTAAATCGGAAAGGTTGTATTGTTCTTCAGAGAACATTATAGGTAAGTACTTCTGAGATAGAAGTTTTTCATCTAATATGCCATAATTTAATCGATGCATCAATGTTGTTTTCCCTGCGCCTCTTTGTCCGATGATTATGTTATTTAATGAATTATTAATGGTGTTTGTATTAAGCAACAAATTGTTAATGTGTTCAAATTCATTTGTTCGTACCACAAATCCATCTACAATAGCAGATTTTGATTTACTTCCTGTGTTGTTTCTTAGATATATATTTTGATCTTCCATGTTTTAACGATAAATTTTTCGTCAAAGATAATGACGATTTTTTAATTGTCAAAACTTTTAACGATTTTTATTTCGTTAAATAAACTAACATTCATTTAATTTTGGTTATTTAAACGAAAAGTGGCAATCTTTTAGATTGTCGCTTTTATCATTTTCTTGAATATTTATTACAAAAATTTAAAACATTTTAATAACAGGTCAGTTACAAAAACTCCCCAATATCAAATGTTTCAAAATCATTTATCAGCATAATAGTAGAACTAGAATATTTTTCGGTAGAAAAACTCTTATGCAATAGCTCAGCTATTTTTTGAGATGCATTTTCCATTGAGTTTTCAAGTAGAGTAAAAAGTTCGGTTCCTTGTGTTTTTAGAACAATTTTCACCACTTTATTTTGTTGAGAAGGCTCTAGCGTTTCTTGCTGAAGCAACATCCCCACGGCACTTAGTTCTTCGAAGGTAACCCCTGTAGCAAAACCAAAATTATCATCTCCACCAGTATCTCTATACCCGTTCCATTCTTCTTCCTCTTCTTCAAAATCAGGTACATTTCCAAAATTTTCATCTAGTTCTTCCTCAGGAATTTCTATATCGAAATCTTCTTGCTCGATTTCTATATCAAAATTATTTGTTTCAATAATCAAATCGTTATTTTGGCATTCATTGGTAGTATTTAGCAACAAAAGACTTTTGGTGGATTTAGACTTCCCCATAATATCAGGGACATGGCTATTTTTCCGTGAGCCCTTTTTTTTCTTAGATACTTCCTTTGTAACGATAATTTTGTCTTTTGCTAATAGTACAATGACGATCAGCAGACAGATTACAATCAATGTTTCCATGCCTAAAAAATTGGTTTATACTTATCGTTATAACTCTTGGTAATCTGTTCTTCAAATTCCTGAAAATGGTATTCCAACAAGTTATCAAGGTAGGCGTAAATGGTTATCTTGTCTTCACCAATAACCTGTACGATACGAGACAATCTCTCATGAAAATCTTGGCGTATATACACTGATTTGCCATTTCGGGCATTAGTTTCAGCTCTTTTTAAAAATATTTTTTCGTAGTCGGTCTCACTTGTCTTTTTTGATCTGCTTCGCTCTTTTGTTACCAGTTTTTCTTTTTCCACCTCTGTAGAATTTTCAGAAGGAAGATTCAGACCTTCCTTTTTTATACCATCAGCCATTATTGACATCATTAGCTCTTCGTCAATTTCAGGCTTTACTTTCTTTTGGTCATCTTTCTGCATAGCACTACAATTGAATTGTTCTCATAAATTCGGTCATAAACAAGTTTAATCTGCAAGCTTTCATGAGTCGCTCATCGGGTGGGAGCAAAGTGGATCGGAAAACCGTCTTGATATCGGTTTCGCATTCCTTACGAAAACGCATACTGTTCATGATTTGTGATTGCATAAGACTTAGTCCCAAATCACTAATGAGCTCGTTATAAATTTTATACAAAGGAGAACGTTCGCGTCCGTCTACTTGATTCCAAAATAGACTAATGCTTTCTATCGATGTTTCACTTTTTTTCATAATTACGTCTACCATCAACTGTGTAAAAATAAGCGTACTTTCCATTACCACACGATCTGCTGTAATAGGTGTGAAAATATGATGCATTCCCGCCAATGCATTCAAAATGCCAGGAGTGTTTACCGTTCCTGGGAGATCAAAAAAGATGACATCAATGGCTATTGTAGATGATTCTACAAAATTGTGTGCTGCTTCCAGTACGCCTTCGGCTTTATGTTGCATTATGGGATATGCCTTTTTGTTGATAGTCGTAAATTGTTTATAGGCCATTCGTTTGAAAACATCGTTTTCCATAATCATAGTCGTATCACGTGTCCGCATTTTTATCAGGCTGTGCTGTGGAAAGTCACAGTCAAATACAGCTACATTATAACCATGGCGATAGTGTAGTGTACTAGCGGCAAGCGCTGTAAATGTGCTTTTGCCAACACCTCCCTTTTGGGATGAAAAGGCAATAAATACTGTTTTGTGTTCTGTTTTCATATGTATGACTGTTTTTAATTCTTCAATTATGTTTATCAATTTGCAAAGTTTTAAGTATCAACTTATATAGGGTTGTGCAACTATATTGCAATATGTTTTTATAGATTTCTTTATGTTTCTACATAGATATTCGAGTACTGCATTAATTCTTTACTTATGTACTACAAGAGTTCAATACTCATAAATAAGCGTACTCATCTATGCCATTATTTTTTTGCATACGTAATTTGTTACAATAATCTATAAACAAGTTTGCTCGTACATACGTAAGTACGTAGCTACATACATACCTAAATAGAATCGTTTGCTACTACAAAGAAATGTAGATACATACGGGTTATTATTAAATTGTCTTTGATTGGCTTTTGTAGGAGTTATTTGGCAGTATGTCACACTACAATGATTCCAATTTGAGGGATTTACTTTGTAATAGCTTAATGCAGGCATTACAATGGAGAGATCAAATCAATATTTGGATATTTACTATAACGGCCTCAAGCCGTTTTTCCCTGTTAACTTTAATCCGTCCCGAAAGGGCGGATTTTCCTTTCACCAGAAAGGAGCAAGTTGTGTTTTGAGCTGCTCGGAATGTATTCCGCATCTCAAAACAACTTGCCCCGCAGGGAGCTGAAAAACATTCTCCAAAGTCGATGTTTTATAAAATTATAATTGGATTTTTTATGGAAGAAAAAAATAATAGACAACAAAGAAAATGGGGGCGTATTCCTAAAACGGATCCTGCAGTATTTCGATATTCCATATCGCTCAATGCAGAAGAGAATAGTCGTTTTCTTTCTCTTTTTGAGCAGTCAAGAATGAATGTAAAGGCACATTTTATTACTGCATGTATTTTTCAAAAGACTATTAAAACGGTAAAAATTGACAAGGCAACCATGGATTATTATATGCGATTGACCACTTTCTACGGACAATTCCGGGCTGTCGGGGTGAATTACAACCAGATTGTAAAGCTTCTATATCGCAATTTTTCGGAGAAAAAAGCGGCTGCTTATCTCTATAAACTCGAGAAGCACACCACTGAAATGGCAAAATTATGTCAGCGTATCATACAACTTACTGGAGAATTTGAAGAAAAACATCTTAAAAAAGACGACTGAAATGGTAGCTAAAATTGGTAGAGGACAAAACTTGGTGGGTGTGCTTTCTTATAATCAGCTCAAAGCTGAAAAAGAAAGTGCAGAAATTCTGTATACTCATAAGATATTGGAAACTCCCGATGGTCATTATTCTACAACTCAGTTGTCTCGATCTTTTGAACCATATCTGTTAGCCAATCGCAAAACAGAGAAAACGGTAGTACATATCTCTCTCAATCCCGATCCGAAGGATAATGTCAGCGATGAAAAATTTAAAACTATTGCACAGGAGTATATGAAACAGATGGGGTATGAGGAGCAGCCTTTCGTTGTATTTAAACATACGGATATTGAGCGTACTCATATCCATATTGTATCGGTTTGTGTGAATGAAGAAGGGAGAAAAATTTCGGATAGTTATGAGCGCAAAAAGTCGATGAATGTCTGCCGCGAACTAGAAAAAAAATATGGATTAATCTCTGCAATAGAAAAACAGAAAAATGGAAATAAGAAAGAAATAACTCCAATTGATTATAAAACTAATGATCTCAAGAGTCAGGTTGCTTCGGTTGTACGCTATCTGCCAAAACAGTATCAGTTCCAAAGTTTGGGAGAGTACAACTCTTTGTTATCCCTGTTTAATATTAAAGTAGAAGAAGTAAAGGGTGAACTGCACGGAAAACACAAACAAGGCTTGGTTTATTTTGTACTTAATGCAGATAGAGTAAAAGCAAGTAGCCCGTTCAAAGCATCCCTTTTTGGAAAAAATGCTGGACATATCCATCTTCAAAATCATTTTGAAAGCTCTAAAGTAACACTTAAACAAAGTAATATAAAACCATTGATCGTAAAGGATATTGAAGCTGTTATTAAATTGGAAAAAGAGGAACAAGGTTTTAAAAACCAATTAGCAGAAAGAGGTATAAATGTTGTTGTCCGTCGAAATGAAACGGGACGTATTTATGGAATTACATTCATCGACCATAATTCCAAAACCGTTTGGAATGGCTCCCGTTTAGGTACAGCATATTCGGCCAATGTCTTCAACGATTGGTGGAACAACAATCACAAACCGGAAATTAAAAATACAGAAGATGGAAATACGGTTTCAACTGAGCCAATTTTCAAAGACTTACAAAACAACAAACTTCACGATGTATTTGATTTTATAAATAGGGATGATTCTGTTTATGGGAGTGTTGAACACATTAGTATAGAAAGTTTTGGAGGGCTGCTTCCCCAAGCACAGGGAGAAGATTACGAGGAACAGGCTTTTACCGACCGCCTGAAGAAAAAAAGAAAAAGCAGAAAGAAGTCATAATAATTTTAAAACACTACAATTATGCAGGGAGAAGATGACATGAGAGGCTTAGCCAAGATTATGGAATTTATGAGAGCAGTCAGCATACTGCTCACGTTGATGCACTGTTACTGGTTCTGTTATGGCTTTTTTAGAGAAGAAGGATGGACACTCTCAATAATTGATAAAGTGCTTGGGAATTTTCAGCGGACAGCAGGACTGTTTTCACATACACTTTACACGAAAGTGTTCGCTTTGCTATTGCTAGCTTTGAGCTGTTTGGGAACCAAGGGCGTAAAAAATGAAAAGATTACTTGGAACAATATTTACATAGCATTAGCCTTAGGTTTTGTATTATTCTTTTTAAATATCCCTTTACTAAAACTGCCCGCTGAAATGGCAGCTTTCTTTTATATACTTACATTGACTTTAGGATATATTGCCCTTCTGATGGCTGGTGTTTGGATGAGCAGGTTACTCAAAAATAATCTCATGGATGATGTTTTTAATATTGAAAACGAAAGTTTTATGCAGGAAACGCAGTTAATGCAAAATGAATATTCTGTCAACTTACCAACTAAATTCTGGTATAACAAAAAGCAACATGATGGTTGGATTAATATTGTAAATCCTTTTAGGGCAACCATTGTTTTGGGTACACCTGGATCCGGTAAAAGTTACGCGATTGTGAACAATTATATAAAGCAACAAATCGAAAAAGGTTTTTCGATGTATATCTATGATTTTAAGTTTGATGATCTTTCAACTGTTGCGTATAATCATTTATTGAAACATACCGATAAGTATAAAGTAAAGCCAAAATTTTATGTAATCAACTTTGATGATCCAAGAAAAAGTCATCGTTGCAACCCTATCAATCCCGATTTTATGACCGATATATCCGATGCCTATGAGTCGGCGTACACCATTATGCTTAACCTAAACCGCTCGTGGATTCAGAAACAGGGAGATTTTTTCGTAGAAAGTCCGATCATCCTATTGGCTGCCATCATCTGGTTTTTGAAGATTTACGAAAACGGAAAGTACTGTACATTTCCCCATGCTATTGAACTTTTAAATAAAAAATATGCAGATGTATTTACCATTCTCACGACCTATTCAGAATTAGAGAATTATCTATCTCCATTTATGGATGCCTGGCAGGGTGGGGCGCAAGATCAGTTACAGGGACAAATAGCATCTGCCAAAATTCCATTGTCTAGAATGATTTCACCACAGCTTTATTGGGTAATGACTGGCGATGATTTTTCGTTGGATATCAATAATCCTAATGAACCTAAAATCCTTTGCGTAGGCAATAATCCCGATCGTCAGAATATTTATTCCGCTGCACTGGGATTGTACAATTCTCGAATTGTAAAACTTATCAATAAAAAAGGGCAACTTAAAAGTTCTGTAATCATAGATGAATTACCTACGATCTATTTTAGGGGATTAGATAATCTTATTGCAACTGCCAGAAGCAACAAAGTAGCTGTATGCCTAGGGTTTCAGGATTATTCTCAATTGACTCGTGACTACGGAGATAAAGAAAGTAAGGTTATACAAAATACTGTTGGTAATATTTTCAGCGGTCAGGTAGTGGGAGAAACCGCTAAAAGTCTTTCGGAACGCTTTGGAAAAATATTGCAGAGACGTCAGAGCATGACTATCAACCGAAATGATAAATCGACTTCTATTTCAACACAATTAGAAAGCCTGATACCAGCTTCTAAAATCTCGACACTGACGCAAGGAATGTTTGTGGGGGCCGTTTCCGATAACTTTGATGAGCGAATTGAACAAAAGATTTTCCATGCTGAAATTGTAGTAGACAATGAGAAAGTGGCCGCTGAAACTAAAAACTATCAAAAAATCCCCGAAATACTTTCTTTTGTAAATGAGCGAGGAGAAGATAGAATGAAAGACGATGTAGAAGCCAATTATATGCAGATAAAACGGGACGTTATTCAGATTGTATCAGATGAACTGGAACGTATTAAAAATGACCCCGATTTGAAACATTTAATACCAAAGGGAGATGATAAAAAAAAGGATTAGTTAGTAACGAGTTATGCTTTCAACTATAAAATTAAAACGTTTTTATCTTTGGAACTGCCTGTGGGATATGATCTTTTTTTGGTTGTATTTCTTGCTCTTGTGCATTTTGTTCTGGCGTAATGGATAATTGAATTTTCCGATCTAATGTTGCTAATTCATTCTTTAAAGCGCTGAGAACATTTTCTTTAGTCCATGAACTGTTAACTATTTCTTGAAGTACAGGAAGGTCTTTTTGCAGCAGATTAATTTTCTTTTGTTCTTGCTCTATTAATCTTGGTATTTTTTCCATGGCATTGAGAAAATTCATCGAAGACAATTTAGGATCAGATGCCAACTGTCCGTTGTTATAGGTGTATTTTATGGTACTTTCTCCCTGAATAAAAAAACGATTGTCTTTGATATCGATACCTTCTTTTTGGGAAACCTCTGTTTTAACCAAAATAGTAAATCCATATAGTGTTCCAACTTCCTCATATTGGCCTTCGGTGCGAGCTCTTTCTGAAAGTTGATTTAGTTTGGCACCAATCTGCTTTACATCAGCATTAGGTGGCAAGCCAATAAGCTGAACAGGGTTCAATAGTATTCCGTCCTGTGATTTTTGAATTCGTTTTTGAAGGTTTTCCCAATCAAGATTCATACGGGTGAGACGAGATGTAGCCGAATCCAGAATAGCCATGTTATCTTCTAATTTATATTTGGAACTGAATTTAGAGCGGGTAAATGCCTGACGTTCGCTTTCAAGAGAAGTAATTTTTTTTTCGAGTTTGGCTTTCTCCAGTAGTTCGGTATTTCCAGAAAGAATGGCTACATATTCTGAGAAGTTCATTCCCGATTTCTCATCCATACCTCCTTCATCAATAGTACGTTTGCCAATAGTATTATTCTTTAACTGATCAATAAACAATTGCTTGTTATACAGGAGGTTGAATTTATAACTATCCAAAGATTTTTCTACTGCATAGATAACGATGTCCACTTTGTTGTCTGCGAAATGCTTAGCAATTTCATTGCCTTTGCGAACAGCTCTTCCGTCCCTTTGAGCCAGATCGCTCGGTCTCCACGGCGTATCTAAATGATGTACAGCTACGGCACGTTTCTGAGCATTTACACCTGTTCCTAACATGTCGGTAGAACCAAACAGTACTCTTATTTTTCCTTCGTTCATCGCGCTAATGAATTCCCTGCGCATCTTGTCATTTTTAGCTTCTTGTATAAACCGGATTTCGTGAGCTGGAATATTGTAGTCTTCTACCAATTTTCTTTTAATATCAGAATAGGGGTTCCAAACCCCAGGTTTATAGGTTCCTAAATCTGAGAAAACAAACTGAGTTCCTTTTTGTGCATTGAAACGATTGTAATATTCCGCGACCTTAGCCGCGCAGTGCGAGGCTTTATTGTCGGGATGGTCATCATACATTGGGCTAATCATTCGCATATCCAAGGACATCTTACGGGCATAGTCTGTTGCGATGAGCATCTTGGCTTTTTCTTCAGAGTCAGACAGCTTCTCCCTTCCCAGTAGTGTTGCATCACCATTTTTGGCAAACTCCATTAGTTTTTGGATAAACACTTCTTGCTGTGGGGTAGGTGGAATGTTATGAAGTATTTCTGTCTTTTCAGGTCTATCAATGCCAATATCTTTGGCAGTCCTGTAATCTGTAATTTCTGAATAGAACTGGGCCAATTCCGGCACCTTGATGAAATATCGGAAACGTTCTTTCTGAACGATATTATTAGCTACTGAAAATTCATAGTCAGTTGTCTTGCGGGCATAGATGGCTGACCAAGCATCAAAACAGGAAATACCTTGTTTCTCCAAAGCCTGTGGGCGAAGGTATTTGAACAATAGGTATAATTCAGTAAGTGAATTGCTAATAGTAGTTCCTGATAGAAAAGTAGCTCCCAAATCTTTTCCGCTTCGCTCTTGTATGGTACGAATGGCAAAAAGAAGATTCAACGCCTTCTGGCTACCCTGCATGTTGCCCAATCCCGCAACACGGTCGTGCCGGGTGTTGAACATAAGGTTTTTAAAGCGGTGGCTTTCATCCACCAGCAAGTGGTCAATACCCATCATTTTGAAATCTACTACATCATCCTTGCGGCTCTCAATATCATGTTCTAGTGTTTTGAGTTTCACTTCTAAGTTTTGTTTTCGGATAATAACACCTTTGAGCATAGCTCGTGATATTTCTTTTCCTTGTGCCTGCAATGCATCGAGGTTTTCTTCTACACTGTGTAGTTCTGTTTGCAGAATTTCCTTTTGTAGCTCTGGTGATTGTGGTATCATAACAAACTGGTCGTGTGTCAGAATAATACAATCCCAGTCATTATTTTTGATGTCTCCGAAGATTCGCAGGCGTTTCTGTGGAGTAAAATCTTCTTTGCCAGGATATAGAATTTTAGCATGTGGGTAGGCTTTTCGGTAGGTTTCAGCTATCTCATGGACATTGGCTTTCAGACCAATAATCATTGGTTTGTGTGAAAGTCCCAAACGTTTCATTTCTTGTGCGGCGCAGCACATAATAAGTGTTTTTCCAGCTCCGACCTCATGATCGCAAATGGCTCCATTATTTAGTTTTATCATCCAAACAGCATCCTTCTGGCTGGAATAGAGATCATCAATTCCTAATGCTTTTCTATCTAAACCAGGGAAATCCTGATGACTACCGTTGTATTGTGGGCGTACAAAACAGTTGAAAGTATTATTGTATTTATCAGTCAGTTGTTTTTTAAAGGCATCACTTTGGTCAAACAACCAGTCTGTAAAAGCCTTTCGTATCTCATCAATTTTAGTATTGGCCATCTGAATGGCTTCCATATCCCTGACTTTCACTTCTTGATCTCCAACCATAATATTCTTGGTAATATTAGGAGTAGTGTTTACCAAGGCATGTTTAAGAAGAGCTATCCCGTCAAAAGTGCGGCTTTGGGATTTTATGCCATATTTATCCCATATATGCACGTTTTTCTGTCCACAACTCACGGAAAAATCATCTGTGTTTTCAGTGTAGTAAATATTGACATTCGTGTCAAACAAATTGGTTGCAAATCGATTGTAGATGTCAGTAGGTATCCAGCGTTCTCCAAGATTAAAATCCAATTCCTCAAACTCGATGCGTATTGGTCTGGCATCTTCTAAAACAGCTAAGCTTTGGGCAGATTCTTTGTCTTGAGTATTCTTTTCTAAGTATAGTTTTAATGCATCCGCTTTCTCTACGACATTACCTGATACCCACTTTTCCAAAATTTCGTATTGCTCTTCTATAGGATTATAAAAGATTCGCCCATCTAGGGATTCTTTTAGGTTATCTATAGAAAGTCCACTTATTTCAGACATGTAATCTAAATTGACTTTTGCATACTTATTTAGTGATGCAGCTAATGCTTCATCAGGGTTATCGGTTGCCAATGTGCTTATGGAAAAACTAACTGGTTGATGAAATATGTCTGCTTTATGTACCACACCGCCAACTACTCGTTCGAGATAAGGAATTTCTTTTCCAGCACTATCGGTTTTAATGAGTTTGATATTCTCAGCATTATTTAAAGTACCATACCGTTTTACAAATGTGTCATATAGCTGGTTTAAAGTTTCCCTTTCTTGCTTATGTTCCCTTTGTTTTTCAACTTCCTTTTGATATAAATCGAGATAGGTATCTCTTACTTGTACATATGCTTCAGCTCTTGCTCTTTGGGTTGGAGGTAATTGCAACGGATGGAAAATTGCCTCCACTTTGTTCGAATTCAATTCTTTGAGATAACCAACTAATCCTTTTTCAACAACTAGACATTCTGAGCGATGGAATGATTCAATTTTTCCTGTGTAAATTGTAGGCGAGATATTATCATTAATTACTAAAACCGCTTGATTTTGAGTACTACCTTTTATCTCCGAAAATAAATCACTAGCAACGACTGATTTAGCACTATTGAATAGAGTAGTAGGAGTTGGTGGAGAATTGGCTTGATATTGCCAATTGAATAAATTTCCTTGACGACTTTTTACAGTTCTTTTCCTTTGAGGAATCTGTGTTTTTGACTTTGTAGGACTAACTACAGCTATGGTTTGCACTTCATTTTCAAAAAGATCAAGCAAACTCAACTGAACCTCATTACTATAACCAATTGTTGTAGTAGATAAATTTTGAGCCTCAGGTTTTATTGTTTGGTGTTCTACTATGTGAGCTCTAACACTTTTTTTTTCAGGAATAGGTAACTCAGTTTTCGGGTTGTTTTGTCTATTGTATAAATTAATATCTAGTCGATTTGAAAGATCGGCAATCAACATTTGTTTGAGATTCTTTGCAATACCTTCAACACCATCGCGATGTTCATAGATCGTCGTAGGTTTACCATACATATCGGTTCCTTTATGTAAAGAGGTATGAACAATACGCTGTAGATTTTCAAATAAAAGATTGTTGGCAGTATTTTCTAAAGTGGTATAGGTTTGGCAAAAGTCCTCTTCTAGTCTGGACATCTCTTGCTTTCCAGTATTCTTTTGTAATACAATCAAATCACTACCAACTTCTGTTCCTGCAAAATCGGTGAATAGGTTATTAGGCAAACGAACAGCAGCAATTAAGTTGTTGTTTTGCATCAATGACTTGCGGATTGGCTCGTTTTTAGGGCTATTAAGAACCCCTTGCGAGGTAATAAATGCTAAAATGCCACCATCTCGTAGCATATCTGTTCCTTTCAACAAGAAATAGTTGTGAATGCTTCGGGCAGCTTGTTTACGCACATCATCTTGACCACGGATAAAAGAAAGGTCAAATACGGAAGTTTCGCCAAATGGAATATTGCTGGCAATTACATCGTAGCTTTCTTTTTCAGTATTTGGGATTTCTTCAAATCCAGTTACATGAATACTGTTACTTGGATGAAGTTGCTTTAATATCTTGCCAGTAAGTACTTCTTTTTCGTAAGCGTCAATTTGTAATATACTATGACTTTTAAAGGCATCAAGAAAGGATCCTGTTCCTGCTGATGGTTCTAAAAAACGTTCAATTCGTATTCCACTTTCTTGGAAGGAATTGGAAATGGCTTCTATAACAGGTGATGGCGTATAAAATGCTGTTAACACTGAACTTCTGATGCTATCCACATAAAGCCGGTATTGTTTTTCGTCTGAAGCATTTTGCCGTAAAAGTTGATGAAGTTCCAATGTGAGAGGAAATAGATCCTGTTCTGATTTTACCCATTGGCTGATAGCATTGGGTGCTTCTACAGGATTTAAAACAAATTTAAGACCACCGAAACCACTGAATAATAGCAATTGCTTTCTTTCGGTTTCGGTAGCCTGACGTTTCTCTTGCTCTAAGCGGAATGCAATTCGTAACGCCTCAATATTATGCTTCAGATGCTCTTTTTTATTGAAGGCCATTTTCCTCAATCCAGATTTGAATGATTCCTACGAGTTCCGTATAGAGTAAATCAAATTCTGGGCTGTCACCAAAATCATCAGATAGGTTGTATCCAAAAAAGATCGTTTCACAGGCAGACATCATCTTGATTGCAAAAGGACGGAGTGCTTCGTCTGCCATTATAGTATCGAATTCGTTGCATACGACACTGAAAACCGTATCAAATACAGAAAAATGTAAACCTTCAAAAAGAATATATTCAGCAATTTCTGTACAGATTTCTATCGAATTTCCAGATGTGAACGCTTCTTCGTAGGCATCTACAGCGAGTTGGGCGCGGTTTGAAATATATATTGTATCTCCTGATAATTCTGGAAAACTTGTATTGAGTAATTCGTGTAGTCTTAATGAGAAATAGGACAGTTCTTTATGTTTTGTTATCATGATAGTTATTATTTAAAATGTTTACTGCTTTCTTTTGAAAACCATCATTAAATATAACAGGAGTGCTCTTGAGAGTAGTTTTTAGTGTGTCATTTGACATCTATTGGCATCAATTGGCTTTATTGCTATAATGATCGGATCAAAAAAGCTAGGTAAAAAGAATGAAATAATGGATTGTTAATGTGGTTGCAATATTCATTGATAGGTTTTGATTGATATTCGTCAAACTTTAACTAAAAATGCCTGTTTTTGAAAAATCTTGGCACGTTTTCGATAACAGCCTATTACATAGCCTATTGTAATTTTGTTTTAGTTCTAATTCTAGATGATTGAATTATGTCATTCATAATGGATCTATTTAAACTAAAACTGTAGAAAACATGAGATTTAATACAAGGAATAAGAGAATAGTTTTAGAAACAATTTGCCTGTTGTATGTACTTTTATTCGTTTATGCGGCAACTAGCAAAATATTGGATATTCAAAACTTTCAAGTTCAGTTGGGACAATCGCCTTTATTGAGTGCATTTGCAGACTGGATTTCTGTGGTAGTTCCAGCTCTTGAGTTTCTGATTTGCATCCTGATTATTATTCCGAGAAGTCGTCTGATTGGATTATTTATGGCTTATGGATTAATGACTTTATTTATATTCTATATTTTTATTATTCTTAACTACTCATCCTTTATACCATGTTCCTGTGGAGGTGTTTTGGAGAAATTGAATTGGAATCAACATTTGGTTTTTAATATCTTTTTTGTTTTTCTTGCAGTAATAGCCATACTTATTCATCTATTCAGTTTAGCGATTGATGGTGTCAAATTAAGAATAAAAGTAATATTTGCCATTTTCTTCAGTATAACTTTATGTTCAGTTTTAATAGTCGTCGGACTATTCCTCATGTCCGAGAATATTGTACATTATCATAATAAACTCAATAGACGATTTCTGTATAAACCAATCCACGAAATTGCCGCTTCCGATCTAAAATTGAATTCTTTTTATATAGCGGGAGCAGATCATAAGAATATCTATCTGGGAAATTCTACAGCACCGTTGCTCGTTACTGTGCTTAACCAGCAGCTGATTCAAACTGAAAAAAAACAAATCGATCTGGATCATAAGGATTTACCTTTTCAAGGAGTCAGAATCAATGTTCAATCCCCTTATTTTTTTATTACAGATGGGACAGTACCCTGCGTCTTCAGAGGACTTGTCAAAGACTGGAAAGCTAAATTGATGCATAAGGGAGGAGAGTATTTCGGTACAGCTACAGCAATTGATTCTACATCTGTTGCAGCGGTTACTTATAGTTCCATAACAGGCGAAAGCAGACTAGGAGTGATCCATCTTGGGAAAAATGCTAACACGTTATTAAATGCTACTATTTTGCAAAAACAAACTGACGGCGCATTTGATACTGATGGTCAATTGCATTACAATCCTGTCTTAAAAAAAATTGTGTTTCTGTATGCCTACCGCAATCAGTTTACGGTGGCAGAACGAAATCTGAAAATTGATTTCAGAGGCAACACCATTGACACTATTTCCCGAGCCAAATTAAGTATAGTCACAATAAAAAACCATAATCAAAGAAAATTCTCCAAGCCACCATTATTTGTCAATAAAGGCAGTGCCGTGTCTAACAATCTACTGTTTGTAAATTCAGCTATTCCTGGACGATTTGAGGAAGATAACCTTTGGAAATTTGCCAGTATAATTGATGTGTATGATTATTCAAAAAAAAGCTATTTATTCAGCTTTTGCATTTATGATATTGACGGAAAAAAAATGAAAAGTTTTAAAGTGCAGGATGATAAATTGTATGCACTGATCGGTAGTCATATTACTTTATTTCATCTGGATAAAAGAATTACTTCCAATTATTATAAAAACAAATGAAAACAATCTATTGGCCAAGTAGCAGGGGTAAGATCGAAAACCTGTAAAAAAGAGTAGATCAATAACTATAAATTTTTATTATTATGAGAACCAATTTAATTAAAATCGTTTTACCAATGGTAGTGGCTTCACTAGGATTGGTAAGTGCTGCAAGCACAAGCTCAATGGATAAAAAATTTGCTCCTAAAATTGGGTACAACAGAATTAACGATACGCAAAGCTGTAATGCTGTTGCAGAATGTGGTAACGCAGGAGGACTTGCGTGTACGGCACCTGATGGCAATGCACTGTTTCAGCAAGGATCCTGTCTTGTTCCACTATCTAGAAATTACCAATAATTGACATTAGGGAACAATTAGAATACCTCCACTTATTATTTAAGTGGAGGTATTTTTTAAATTAGAATCAGATATTTAGTATCTATTAATTACTAGTCATCCAGTCTTGCTGTCTGCCACTTTTGAGATAATAATCGAACCATTGCTGTATACGTTCACAGAGGTCTTTCTGATTTTCTTTGGTGTAGAAAACATGTCCTTCATTTGGATATACCAGCAGTGTATGCGTTTTGTTAAGACGCCTCAGCGCCATATACATTTCCATACTTTGCAGTGGATGAACAGTGGGGTCTTCCTTGCCAGTCCATCCCAATAAAGGGGTCTTTATATTTGTGGCCAATAAAACAGGAGAGTTCTTCAGGTAGCCTTGGGTATCTTCAAAAAGTGATTTACCAATCCGGACCTGATCATCTTCAGAACGGAAATATTCTGATTTTTTGAACCCGCGGCTAATGGTGAGGTAAGCGCTTACCATGTCCGTCCATCCAGAACCAGAAACTGCAGCAGCAAAACGATCCGTCTGCGTGATGATTAGATCCGTTTCATAACCTCCGAAGGAATGTCCGATCAATCCGATTTTTTCAGGATCAACAGCTACTTTTGTAATAACGGTATCCACCGCAGCCAATACACTTTTTGTTGCTGATTCTGCAACCTTCCCAAGTTCATATGCCATATCAGGCAAGAGAACAAAATAGCCTTGCGCTGTATAATTATTGATGCTAAATCCTTCTGGAGAATACAAAGTTGGGTTCTCGTAATTATAAATTAATTGGCTTAGACGCTCATAGATATAAACAATCATTGGATATTTAGCCGCTGGACTGTAGCTGGCAGGGTAATATAAAATACCCTGCATTTTTTTACCACTAACTGTATATTGAATCAGTTCCGCTTTTCCCCAAAAGAAGTTGCTATGTTGCTTATTAGACTGGAAAATTTCTTTTGGTGCGTTACGATAGAGTATCAGTTTCGGAGGTGTATCGTAATTCTCCTCGACATAGGTATAACTATTGATATCTGCTGCTTTGTATAATTGATCTATTTTAGTGTTATTCCAAACTTCGTCGGAAATGCCAAGTCCAGGTTTCCAATGGCAAAACCCTGTCGCGCCTGATTTTTTATTCTTTATTTCCAACAAATATCCACTGCTGTCACCAGCTGTTTTTTTATGTGATGCCCCTATAATATCATACGATGCTGATGCTACATTTTTGATACGATATGTTTTTTGATTTTCCCGACCTTTGGTTAATCTGGTTCTTCCGCTGCCATCCAAATTGATCTGCCACAAGTCATAGGCATCGTAAACAATGATCGATTTACCGTTAGAATTCCAGCTTCCAATCCCGTAGGGATAGGGGTCTTCAGCCTGGTCCAAATCGTCATAAAAAAAAGAGTAGGGAAGTCCTGAGGTGATAGTAACATGCCTATCTTTTTTGATATCATATATCCACAAGTGACCGTCTTTAGCATAACAAAGATTTGAACCATTGGGAGACCCAGCAGGCATCATTAAGAGGGCATATTTTTCTAAAATGCATTTTCTTTTTCCTGTCTCCAGATCCACTATATAAAGGTCAATTGGGCCATCAGATTTATGTTGAGGCTCATAGGCAGCAGGGTCATAAATAAAAGCATTTTTATAATCTGCACTTAGAAATCCAAGAGGCAACTTCCTGTCAGTAATCTGCAGAAAAGTATTTTCTTTCTGCGACCATACAGCCATTTTATCCTTTTTTGAAAAATCTTCTACATCTTTTTTATAATCAAATAGCAATCGATCTTGAGTGTTCCATATTTCAACTGCTTTTGGGTCAATTGGTTTAGTTATCTCCTCATTTTCCTTGAGCCAAAAAAACACTCGATCGCCATCATCGGATAAGGTGAGTTGATTGACTAGGTCTTCAGAAATTTTCATCTCTGATGGAAATCCTTTCTGTTTTTTCGGCTCAAATTGCTGCAACCTTCCTTTGTCAATGGTATAACTGAAAAGAACCGGATTATCTGCATCATTTTGAATAAAAGCAATTTTATTGCCCTTATAAACAAAGTTCTGAAATGGAAATGCACTGTCACGTAGGATTGTTCTTTCTACAGTACCTTCATCTAATTTTATATATCCAATGGTGTGGTTCTTTCCTTTGCTTATGCTGTAAACCAAAACTTTAAAATCAGAATCAAAATACCACCGTTCTATATCGGAAATCTGTTGGAGAGTTTTGCTATTCATGTCCTGAATTTGGAGTGTGGAAATACCAGCAGACTGATTTTTGAATAGCATTAAATACTTTTGATTTCGAGAGAAGAAAAAAGTATCAACTCCGGGAGTTTTGATAAGTGTTCCGGAATTCAAATCTTGCAGCAGTAAAGTATCACGGGACACGCAGGCAAATTGATTTTCACCATTAAATTTGCCAGCAGTTACTTGTGGAAAATAATAGGTTTGTCTGCCATTAATACTCTTTACAAAAAGAGTGTCTTTTTCAGTTTCATAGTGCAGTACATAGCTCAACCAATTGCCATTGTTTGATATTTCTTTTGTGTAAAGAGTACTCCACAGTAGATAGTCTTCCTTGGTCAGGAATCTTTTTGGGTTATTCTGTCCCCAAGTTAGGGGACAGGTAACTAACCAAAAAATGAAAACGGCAACCAAGAAAAAAAAGCTTTTACAGGTTGGTTTAATATCCTTCATTTTGTGGCAATAGATTTGGATTAAGAAGTAATTCTGATTCAGGAATCGGCAGCAGACGATCTGTTGTGTTCCATTGTGGTTTTACTGCTGATAAAGTCTGATCGAGCTTTTCAGTTCTTTTCAAATCAAAAAAGCGATTTCCGAATTCAGTAAAAAATTCAAGACGGCGTTCCTCCAAAACAGCAGTAATAATTTCATCCGCAGTACTTGCTGTGGTATTTCCAAGTCCTGCTAAATTTCTTGTCTTATTCAGGTCTTCTTTAGCACCAATCAGATCACCAGCATGAGCACGGGCTTCCGATCGAATAAGATATTGTTCTGCCATCCTGAGCACTATCGAATATTCAACAGAAGTACCAGTATTTGATTTCTCTTTGTACTTGCAGGCATGATACCAGGTCGAAGTACCATCTGAAACGGCTTGTATCCATTGACTTTTTCTAAGGTCTTCATTAGTAAAAGCATTAAAGAGATTGTCGGTAATGGCAACGGATGGGGGCGGACCTAAAGTAAATATGAATGTTCCTGCCTCATAGGTATTAGCGCCATCAGTTGCAGGCATCAATTGCCAGATGGTAGAAAAGCTTTCTTTTCCAAATACACTATTAATGTCTGTTGGCCACTGATACAGCTCCGTTTGATTTAAAACAACAGAAGCCGCATTTGAAGCTTCATCCCATTGCTGTAAATAGAGACATACTCTTGCTAGCAATGCCTGCGCAGCCCATTTGTTAGGACGCACTCGCCCTTCGCCGATATATTGCTCGGGTAGTAAGGTAACTGCCTGTTGCAGGTCAATTTTAATACGCTCATACACTTCCGTTACAGCTAAGCGGTGTACAGTACTATTTTCCCGATAATCCGTAATAGTGATATAAGGAACTGGACCAAAACAATTGACCAGATAAAAATGGATCAGTGCCCGCACAAAAAGGGCTTCTCCCGTTAATTGATCTTTATCAATAGGCGACAAACCTGCAGATTTGGCAACTCCTTCCGTAACTGCGTTTACTGTATAGATCTGGCTGTAGCTGGAATTCCATAATTCTGCAATATCTGGGTCTGATGACAATAGCGAATTTCTATAAAAATTATCCTGAGCAGTACCTGGAAGCCCATAATAATCCAGTTCATCAGCGTATAAGCCTAATTGGCTGGAGAGACCTGAATTGTAGCCTGTCAGAAGCCCATGTTCTCTGATTTTCGAATAGATATCAACCATTGCGGCACTGGCAGTGGCTTTATTTTCAAAGATATCAGGAGCTGTTAATTGTGAAGAGGGCAAAGGCACTTCTGTAAAACTGTCGCAGGCCGTTAACACTACTGATATAATACTGATAAAAAGAATGGAGCGTACCAGCAGATGGGCAAGTTTTTTCGGCAGATTATAATGTCTGACCGAAGATTTATGTTGTTTTTTCATGATAGGATTCTTTAAAATTAAAAAGTAAGCTGGATGCCAGTAGTAATTATGCGAAGAGGAGGCATATACCCTGGGTATTTAAATTCTGGATCCATACCCTTATAAGCAGTGATAGTAAATAGGTTTTGACCCTCTAAACTGAGTTTGCAATTGAATTTTTTGGTCCAGTTTTTGGGAAGGTCAAAAGAAAGTGCAACGTTCTTCAGACGGATATAAGAGGCATCACCAATGGCTGCGTCACTTTGAGAAAACCGAGTACTGGCTGCTCTTAAAGCGCCATTAGTGGCACTATACACTTGGGACGGCCCAGTATCGCCTGGTTGCTGCCAGTGCTGAGTGACTCCAGCTACCTGATTTATTTGTGTGCCGGGCATGAAGGTCTGGTAGTTTTCATTATAGCTTGTCTGCTTGACAAACTGAAATAGGAAATCCAATTGTAGATTACCGTAACGGAATTGGTTTTCCAATCCTCCATAGTACTCAGGACTCAAATATTTAATTGTTTTTTTGTCATCAACAGCAGAGAGGACACCATCCCCATCGACATCCTTAAATTGATACGCTCCAGTGTTGGTATTGAGACCAGTGTACTCATACACCTTGATAATATTAAGTGGCTGTCCAATCACATATTGTTCTTTATAAGTCGAGGCTTCAAGACCGGGAAATGACAGTAACTTATTTTTGAGATTTGTGAGGTTAAAGTTGGCCGTCCAGCTGAAATCTTTCTGTTTGACTAATACTCCTCTCAGGCTCAATTCCAATCCGCTGTTTTCTACTTCTGCATTGAGATTTGCCTGCAAAGAGCTAAATCCAGTAGTCCCCGGAAGTGGAATTCCAACCAATTGATTGGAAGAACGGTTACGGAACCAACCAGCAGTTAAAAAAATGCGGTCATTCAAGAATCCTGTTTCCAGAGCGAATTCTAGTTTTTTATTGGTTTCCCATCCAAAATCTGGATTAAAAAGTCTTGTAGGCTGCATTCCTGCAATGCCTTGATAAGTAGATCCCGAAGTGCTGTAAGTATCTAAATATTGATAATCCCCAATTTGGTCATTGCCACTCGTTCCATAACTGGCACGCAGTTTACCAAAACTTAAAAACGGTAGGTTTGTTTTAATAAAGGATTCTTCACCAAAAACCCATGCTGCACCTACAGCACCAAAAGTTGCATACTGCTTACCGGGGCCAAAACGGCTCGATCCATCACGTCTTCCTGTTAAGTTTAGAATGTATTTTCCCTGCCAGTTAAAATTAACCCTCGCAAAAAAGGCCTGATATTTATATAGGGTCTCGTCACTGCTTTCTACAAGGTACTCAGCTGCTGAAGCTGGGTTTTCCATTAGGCTGTTACTGGAGAAACCTACTGCTGAGCTGACCAATTGACTGCTATTTTGCTCCTGGAACGTGCTTCCTATAAGCGCTTCAATTTTACTTTTACCTTCATTGTAGCTCCAGCTCAATTGTGGCTCTATAATCCAGGAGCTGCGGTTCAGATTATTGGTATACACATAGGTGCTTTCACTCCCCAGACCATAAGCAGGATTATAGATCGTGGATGGCAAAAGATTCTTTTGCTCCTGTCTGAGATCGGTATAGCCGAAACTGCTTTTTGCAGTGAACCCCAAACCTAAATCATAAGAAAACAATGCATTGGAAATAAAGTCATAGGTTTCGCTTTTAATATTCCCTTGCAAATAGGCTATTGGATTGTCAAAAGTACCATCGGCCCAATTGATGTTTCCATCTGCATCATATAAGGGCGGTGCATTAGGAGGAAGGGTGATCGCATTACGGGTAATGTCTAGAATCGGTAGATCGTTGAACTGCGCTGTATAACCAGCTGTAAAATTGATTCTGAACTTTTTGTTTTCTGATTCATGATTTACATTTGCATGCCCATTGGCTTTAACATAATTAAAATCTCCTGGGAGAATAGTAGTTTCTTTGTTATAGCTTCCACTAAGCAAAAATTGAGTTTGTGCTGATCCGCCTGAGAGCGACGATTGTAGGTTCATATAGCTTGCATTACCACCCAAAAGTTCTTTCTGCCAATTGGCATCACGTGTCTGATCCCAGGTTCCATTTACATCGTAAGCAGTGGCAGGATAATTGGTTATACCATCATTGGCATAGGCTTCCCTGCGCATCGACAGGTATTGGGAGGTATTCATCAAGTCCATAAAATGGGCGGCCTGACCCAACCCATATTGATAGTTGGTCGTAAAAGTGGTTTTGCCTTCCTTTCCTTTTTTGGTAGTTATCAGCACTACGCCATTGGCACCACGAGAGCCATAAATAGCGGTTGCATCCGCATCTTTAAGTACTTCGATGTTGGCAATATCTCCAGGATTGATGCTGTTAAGTGGATTGGCTCTGGAGGGTGTACTTCCTGAGGTGACTGCGCTGCCAATATCCTGAGAGGAATAGGGAACACCATTAATAATATACAAGGGATTATTTCCATCGGAACGAAGGCTGTTACGTCCCCGAATTTCAATGCTAAAACCACCTCCTGGCAAACCGCTATCCTGCGTTATATTGACACCCGCCATTCGACCCTGCATGGTTGCCAGTACATTAGACACTGGCTGTTTTTCAATATCCGAAGATGTGATTCTCGAAATACTTCCTGTACGCTCTTTTTCTTTGACGGAGTAATATCCGGCATTGACTTTTACTTCCTGCAGGGTTGTAGCATCAAGTTGTAAGGAGATATCTATAGTTGATCGTCCCTGAATTGGAACGATAGCAGTTTTGTATCCAATATACGAAAATACCAAAGTGTCCTGTTGGGAGGCAAAAAGAGTGTACTGACCATCATAATCAGATACGGTAGTAACTTTAGATTTATTTTTTATGGCAATGCTTACTCCGGGCAGTGGAGCAGTGCCATCTGATACAGTTCCTTGAATTTGAAACTGTTGAGAAAGCAATTGAATGTTCCGATTAAAAGTATCGGCTTTAATGGATGAAAAGAACAGTAGAGTACCCGTTAAAATTAGGTAATAAAAAGTCTTTCCACCCTTGTAAAATGAAAAATTTTTCATAGTATTGGGTTGGTTAAGTATAACATTAGTTTTATTAGCTACGGTCCTCTATACTAGTTGTCCAGACAGGGTAGAGGGCCATTTTTTGTTTGTTTTAATAGCCTGTGCTGAAATACTAATTCAAAATAAAGAAATAGCACAGGCATTAAGCAAGTTCTATTTTGTTTTTATGTCATAGGCAAGCTGGTGTTAGTATTTACTAATTGACTGCGAGACTATTAAAATAATGAAGAAGATTAGCTAGGAATCAGCTGAGTTTTGTCCAATAAAAAAGGCGCGGAACTCATCTTACTGCCTTATGGGTACTGGTATACCTTGCAACAATAAGTGAGCCCACGCCAATGACGTGAGCATCTTACTTATTATCTCGTTGCAAAATTACCAGTTTTATAAGGCGAGATTCTAAGCGAATGCTTCAAATATTTTTATATGAAGAATCGCAAAATTACAATTTTGATTGTAATGTTAAAGCAAATATAGTTATTTTATAATCATTACCGAATTCGGTAATGATTTTTTTTATGATTTAAATCAAATTGCATAAAAAAAGGGATGAAGGGAGAAAATAGGACGAAAGAGATTAAAGAATTAATCGCAGAGAAAGTGAAATCATTCAAAGGTAAAACCTCATATGCGGAAATTGCATCAAAGTGTAATATTCACAGTGGTAAAATAAGTGATATTGCTAATAATAAAATTGATTGTCAAATAACAAGTTTCATAGAATTAGCGAAAGGCTTACGAATTCATCCAAAGGAACTACTAGATATAGATTTTGATTTTGAAAAATACTATAATCAACTCGATTCTGAATATAATTCGAAAAAAGATGCTTAGGCATCTTTTTTTATGCCAATTAATAAGATACTTGTCAATTCGGGATTAAAGCTTGTTCAAAAAGGAGTATTTCGTTTTAAGCTAAAAATCAAATACTCGCTACCTTATATATTTGAGGTATGGAGTGATATGAGATAATAGGACTTGTTGTGATTTGGGGTGTGGGATTTTACTTGAGAGGGAAATTTTATGAGTTTTTGAGGGATAGGGGTTTTAATGGGAGTGGGAAAACAAGGAAGAAAAATTAGAGAGATGCTGTAGTAAGGCATCTTTTTTTGTTTTAGTTTGAGATAAATAAATTATGATTTTAAACAAATTTTTATACCAAAATATTGACTCTTCATGACATTTTTCCATATTTCTATATATTATTTCGTCAAATTTGGTTTTAAAAGTATTACACCAAGCTAACGTTCGCCTAGATTGGGGCTTTAATGGAATTGATATTTTTAATTATATTACGTGTAGTCGAAAATTCCTAATTTCATAATTCCCCAACCTTCAAGCACCAAAACATCAGGCTCCGAAAAACTAAGTTAAAAAGAGAAACTATTCAGATACCCGCCGGAGAAAAATTTCATACAGCCGATTCTAAGAAGCATATTTTGAATTTACTCATAGGCAGGTTAGCATTAAAATTAACAGAAACCGTAAAAAAAACAAGATAAATGAAGACAATTTTAGACCGATTCAAAGTAATAAATTTTAGATCTATTGAGGAAAGCGATTGGATAGAAATTTCTGATAATTCTTGTTTGGTTGGAACAAATGAAGCTGGTAAAACCAACTTATTATTGGCACTATGGAAGTTAAATCCTGCAAATAATGAACCCATTGTTCCTCTAAATGACTTTCCTAGAAATATTTATAGCAAGTATAAAATTGACAATCATAGTAAAGATGTTTTTATAAAAGCGGATTTTATATTAGATGATAAATTAGCAAACGAAATTTCCACAGAACTCAACTGTGATTATGAACAAATTAAAAGAGTTTTAGTCGAAAGAAATTATGAAGGAAGCTATTATATAAGCTTTCCTTATTCAGAAATAAGAAGTTTTTCTTGTGAAAGAATTATTACAATCCTTGATGGTTTTAAAAGTGAAATTGAAAAGGAAGATTTTTACATTAAAGAATCTGACGAAAACAAAAAAATATTAACTGATTTTCTCAAAAATGAAAAGAATAATTATGTAGAAGATTACTTTAATAAAACTCAAGTTTTAGAAACTGCTTCAAAAGTAAATTTATTAATTGAAAACAACTTCAAGCGTAAAAAAAATATACCCGAATTTATTCAAGATAAATTAATTACTAAAATTGATTTTTTTATAAATGCATTTGATGCAAAACCAATAGAAACAAGCAAAGAAATAAGACAAAAAATTTTAAAGAAAATACCGAAGTTGGTTTTTTATTCAGATTATGGTAATTTGGATAGTGAAATCTTTCTTCCAAGAGTAATAGAGGATTTAGAAAGAGATGATTTGTCAGAATCCGCAAGAGCAAAAGTCAGAACTTTAGAGGTTTTATTTAAATATGTTGGGTTATCTCCTCAAGAAATTTATGAATTAGGGAATGATCGAAAAGTAGTAATTAAGACGATGGATTACAACAATAGAGTTGTAAGTACGGAAGAAGAAGATTTAAGTGAAGAGGAAGTTAAAGAATGGTCTGAAAAAAAGAAAGAACGAGGAGTTTTACTCCGTTCAGCAGCTACAGAATTAAGTACAAGCTTTAAAAAGTGGTGGTTACAGGGGGATTACATTTTTGATTTTCAAGCTGATGGAAATCATTTTAGAATTAATGTTTCTGATAAATTAAGACCCGAGCAAATAGAATTAGAAGGAAGAAGCAGAGGTTTACAATGGTTTTTTAGTTTCTTTTTAGTTTTCCTCGTAGAAACAAAAGAAGAACATAGCAATACAATACTTTTATTAGATGAACCTGGTTTGTCTTTACACCCTATTGCACAATATGATTTGGCTAAATTTTTCAAAAAATTATCAGAAGATAATCAACTAATTTATACTTCTCATTCTCCATTTTTAGTTGATATGGACAATCTAGCAAATGTAAAAGCTGTTTATGTAGATTCTGAAACTGGAAGAACAAAAGTTTCATCAAATTTGAGATATAATGATTCAGATGCGGAAAAATCAATTTATCCAATTCACGCAGCATTAGGTTTGACAGTTTCTGACACTTTACTTTTAGGTTGCAAGCCAATTTTAGTCGAGGGTCCAAGTGATCAAATATATTTGACATTAATAAAGAGATTTTTAATTGGGAATGGCAAATTACAATATTCAAAAGAAATAGTTTTCATACCGACTGGCGGTGTAAAAGGAATGTCTCCAGTTTCCAAATTAGTTGCTTCTCGTGATAACGAATTACCTGTAGTTTTATTAGATTCTGATAAAGCTGGTGAGGATTTTCAAAAACAATTAAAATCAGGTAAATATGTTGACCAAAAAGACAAAGTTTTAGGAGTAAAAGATTTTATTGGAGAAAATATATATGAAATAGAAGATTTAATAGAACCTGAAACATTAATAAAAATTATAGATAAGAAATATAGATCTGAAAATGAATTCGAAGATTTTCATCAAACTGATAAACCGATAGTTGATCAAATTGAAGCTTGGGCAAAGAAAGAAAATGTAACTATGGAAAAAGGTTGGAAAGTTGAACTAGCAAGAGAATTACAAAATAAATTTGACAAAAATTTTGACAAAATTGAAGCAAAATATATTGACATTTGGAGTAAACTTTTCGAATCATTATTAAAATAAAATACTGTTACTAACAACTTGTGTCGATTGTAGGATTTAATGGAATTAGAGTTGTTTTTCAAATTCACTTTAAGGCTAAAATATGAAGTTTAGTAAGCCAACAACTGTCGCAAGCGACTGAACGTAACCGCAACTCGTGCACACACTATAAAATATAAACTACAATTTAAAAATGCAAGTAAGCGTACATTTTCAAAGGATAAAAGACGAAATTATTTCTAATTTAAAAAAAGCCAAAAGTGAAATTAAAGTTGCTGTTGCATGGCTTACAGATGAAGACATTATTCGGACACTTGGACAATTGAGTGCAAATGATATTGATGTTAAAATCGTAATAAGTAATTCAAAAGACAACTTTAAAAATATTTCAAAATTAGAAAGTTTAGTGAGAAACAAAAGTCAAATCTTTATCGTTTCACCTAATTTTTTACATCATAAATTTTGCATAATTGACAATTCAACTATCATAAACGGATCATATAATTGGACTTATAACGCGCAGAAAAACGAAGAAAACATATTGGTTTTATCAGTTAACGATTCAATTGAAGAAGACAAAAACGTACTTACAAAATTCAATGCAAAATTTAATTTTTTTTGTGAAAAGGTTTCTATTAAAGTAACAGAAACAAAAACACTTGAAAATTTCAAAGAAAATGGTAAAGAAGCAACAGTTCTTACAGATCTTGACGAAGCAGAAATTTTGTTACGACAAAAATTAGAAAATGATGTTGAAAAATCATTTAAAGAATCTTTGAGATTAAAAATTGCGGTTAGTCCATCACTATTAAAAAGAATGGAGCAAGATGGCGGTGGTGTATTTTTCATCAAAAGATTATTGCACGATGAAATATCCACAGGAGATATGAAATCAGGATTTAGAAAGCTTGAAAAACACATTCCTCATAGAGTTGACCTTTCTCTTGAATATCTTGTTTCGAGACAAGAATATGAAACGCTTTTTTCAAAAGAAGAAGTTGAATTTTGTAAAAAACTAATGAAAAAGTACAACCTATAACCCCGCTCTCTAAAGAGTTTCTTAAACGCACCGATGCTGGGCAAATGTCTTATGACTTTGCGTTTTTTTATTTGTTCTTAAAAAACATAAACCTAATAAAGTCTCCAGACTTTTCTCGCTTCCACACGAATCCTTTCGTCTTGAATTCGTAAGTATCCAATTTAGTATCTTTTACTAAATACATATTAACAGTATATTAATTATTAACTTAAATTCGTACGCAATTTTACTTAGTTAAATACAAAATTATAATCTATGAGAATGAAAAATAAAATTATCCAAGTGCGTGGTTTATTAGAACGAAATAAGATTTTTTTCGAGATTTTAACTGCGACAGTCATAACTTTTACAAGTATTTATATTTCACTTCAAGCAAATAGTATATCCAAAATTCAGACTAAAATTATGGAATTGGAAAATACTCCAAAAATAGAAATTCGTAATACTCAATTATACAGTGATTCTATTATAACAAAATGGGATGTGTTTAATCATAATAGTAAGATCTCTAATTTTGAAATTGAGAAACAGATTTCTTATATGAATGTTGTCAAAAGGAAAAATTATAAGGAATTAAATATTCCTGTTATGAATTATCTCAATATTGGCAATAAATTGTCTGGTCAGAATGAAGGCTTAATATATGAATTTGACAACATGTATTCTGTAAATAATGAGCATTTAATTCATCAAAAAATTGAAGATTATGGTTTTACTCAAATAAAAAGTTTTATTCAAATTTCGTATGATGATGTTTTGGAGGAAAAAGACATAAAATATTATCAAATTACACCACAAATAAAAGAAATCTCAAAAATTACTTGGGATTCAATAAGCAAGGATTGGAGTACAAAAGGTGATAATCTAATATTATATTTAGAAAATGATATTGATAATAATATAAAAAAAATAAAAAATTATAAATAAATTCTACTAAATTTAATTGATTTCAATTTATAAAAATATATTAATTGGTTATCAATTTATTTCCTTCTCATCCTACCGCAACGACCAATCTGCACCAGAAGAGAATTCGAGTGATGAATAAGTTAAAACCAAAAAAGATTATATAATCACATTGCTTCAATTAAGTAACAGATGTAGATTATTTGAGGAAATAATATCAATAGAAAAGAAAAACTGGTGGTAACACTTGTTGGGATTGTAGAATTTAGTAAGATTAATGATTTATTACTATTTTCGTTAAGCTGAAAATCTACAGAACCCACCATTTATCTATTTGCCAGAGTGTTTGAGGCAATAGCTCTTGCAAGTATTGTATTGAGCTTTATGCCAGCTATCAATATTTGGGAAGAACATGTTTACTTTCTTGCGATGCTGATTTTAGGACTTAGTAGTATTCCGATGTGTTTGATTTTATGCAAACACAATATTACTCCAACTTGGTTAGTTATCTGGGGAGTAATAGGATACGCTGTTTTTTCTTTTGCTTTTTTGATGGAGTTTTTTTGCAAACAATGGAGCATGTATCATCTGATACTTGCCGGCTTTTGGGAGTTAACATTTGGTAAATGGTTAATTATTAAAGGTGGACAAAAGAAAATAACAACGTACCGCTAACCGTCGTTCCTCTGTAACGCATCGTAAAGTTATTTACAACTTTTGAGAGGCTCATGTTGTTTATTTTTCGAGCGTAGAATTGACAATTAAGAGGATTATCTGCTAAAATAGTTTCGTTCTAAATTCTATAAATAAATTTCATTACAAGGATTTATTGTGAATTGTGGCATTCTTAAAAATACAACTCTTCATATTGAGATACAATTCTTTTCCTATATTTGAAGAAACACAAACGGAGGTTTTTTCACAGACTGACCTTAGGCGACATTTTTCCGCAGAGTGGGGAATTCAACAACTTAATACAACATATTTAATGATAACAAGAGGTCTTATAATTGGAAAGGTAATTGACGATTTAGCAAGTTTAAAATATCAAATAGAAACTAGAAATAAACTTGGTCAATTTGATCTGACTAAATATTGTGAAGATTTTTTTAGAGAATTATTAAATATCACATACACGTTAAATTTACAAAACTTAAATAAAACAAGAAGTAATGTTCCGGGCATAGATTTAGGAGACATTAAAAATAAAATCGCTTATCAAATAACTTCACAAAAAACGTCTAGTAAAATAAATGAAACGTTAGAGAAAATCACAGAAGAACAACAAAATGAGTATTCCATCATTAACGTTTTTATAATTGGCGAAAAACAAGGTTCTTACACATTAAACCAAGAATTATGCGATAAATATTCTTTTGAAGAATTATCAAACATAAAAGATATAGATTCATTATTAAGAGATATTGTTTTACTTGATATTCAAAAATTAGAAATAATTTTTACTTTATTTCAAAGAGAATTTAGGCAAGTAAAAATAGAACTTGAACCTATTGATGACAAAGGTAATTTTGAAAGCTCTTATTATAACATAATTGAAATAAAACCTTCTGCTTTGCCTAAAAATGGTTGTAAGTTAATAGGTAGTAGTTCTGAAAGTGGATATGAAACTAGTAAAAAAGAACTAATTGAGCTTTATGAAAAATTAGCATCAGTTCCTAGAGTAACTAGGGAAATACTATCAATAATCACTGACAGAGGAAAAATGGGCGGGGATTATTATAACGACGGAAGAATAAAGATTATACCAGAAGCTTTAGAAAAATTTTTAAATATTTCTACTAAAGAAATGATAGTCGAAATAAATATTTTAGAAAATGCAGATTTAGTTTATTTAGATGAAGATGAAATTGGAAATAGAGAAGTTCATTTTCTAAAAATCAATGGAGAAATGCTTAATAATTTATTTTATTGGATGAAAGATGGTAATCTTTCTATTCGAACTTTATTAAATACAATGGATTTTACAATTTTGGATGAATAAAACGATCGCCGTTACAAGAGATTTGGGCATTTGGCTGAATTTAAAGCTGGTTTTGTATTTGGAAAATTTGTGCAAAATGGAAAAAATACGCATCTTTAATCCCAAACCTCTTGTAGCGCCAAGACTTTAGCAGTAAGCATCATTGAAATAGCAAAAATGACAGAAACGGAATTAGAAAATGCGGAAATAGAAAGTTTTATTGAAGGTCAATGGGAACCTTTAATTATTTTTTTTTGGAACAGATATAACAAAAGATATTTTAATCAAATTGAATATCTCCAAAATAGTAAAATTAAAGATATTAGAAATAATTGTGGTTTTCTAATTGCAACTATCGACTGCATATTAATTGAAACGCTTGAACAATTTTACAATGGACAAGATGAAAGTGAAGGCCAAAATCACGATCCATTTTTACTTTTTTTCAATCGATCCACACACTTTAAAAGTCTGAATTTCACAAAAACTGATGCAGGAAAATTTGCAGGATTAATTAGAAGCGGTTTACTTCATCAATCTAAAACGAAAAAAGAGTCAATAATAAATAAAAAAAAATCTACGCCTTTACTTGGTTGGATAGATGATAAAGATAAAAGTAAAGGTTTTGAATTAAATCGCGATAAATTTCATCAATCTGTAAAAGATGAATTTCATAAACTTATCGAGCAATTGAAAATTCCTGAAAACACAGAATTAAGAAAAAAATTTAAGTTAAAATTAAAAACATTAACTTAAAAAAAGCCTACTGCTAACATAGGAAGCCGTTACAAGAGATTTGCGGATTTAGTGGAGTTACCGTTTTTTAATCATATTTTCGTTAAGCCGAAAATACTCAGTTTCAAAAGCTGCAAACTGCTTCTAGAGCCAGAACGTCAGGCTGTGAAAAAACTAAGTCAAAAAGAGAAACTATTAGGATACCCGTCGGAGAAAAATTTCATACATACGATTCTCAGAGGCTTATTTTGAGTTTATTCATAGCCTGACGTTATGCGACACTTTGACCCAAAAAACCTGTAAAAAAAACCAAAAAATAATATATGGAATTAAAGAAAATAATAATTCACGAATTAATAAAAGAAAAAGAAAGCAAAGAAGTTGAAATAGTGCTTTCAGATGAATTAATTCCAAATAATGATGAATCCACAGCTTTGGTATCAGCACTTTCAGATAGTTATAAAAGCGATAGAATTTTATATGCAATATTTGACAATTCAGAAGGCAAATATTTTCCAGAAAAATTTTCAGAATATAGAGAAACTAATAGAGATGATATTGATTTCATTACTTTTACAAAAATTGTAATGGGTAATTTAGTTGAATTTATAAGACCCGTAATTTTTGCAACAGGTGGATATTTTGTTTTTGCAGAATATATTGAAAATGGTTATAAATTTATTTCAATCTTTTTAATTCGTGATGTGGAAGGTAGGATTTTAAGAAAAACTCCTAATTCATTTTCAATTCAGACTGTTGAATACGTAGATACAAAAAATCTTGCAATGGCTTGTCGAATAAATGAAAATCGAATTGATGAAGAGGAAATAAATTATCTTTCATTTACTCAATTAAGACAGCAAGAAGTTTCTGAATATTTTAAAGCTTGGATTTCTATCAAACAAATTGAAAGCAGTAGTGATTATACAAAAGCATTATACACGATAATCACTCAAATTGTTCCTCCTGTTGACCCAGCAACTAATACACAATATCCAATTGAAACATTTAGAAATTTAGTTTATAGTTACACATCTTCAAGTCCAAATGACACCGTTAACATTAGAGATTTAAGCCAACATTTTTACGGAGACCCAAATACCGTTTCTGATTATGCAAACGCAAATAATATATCTTTAGATACGGAATTTAGATATAATAAAAGACAACTGAAAAAGTTTATTAAACTTGAAGTAAATCGAGATGGTATAAATTTAAAATTTTCGCGAGGAACTTTAAATGAAAAAATTAGAATTTCAGAAGAAGACCCAAATATTGTAATAATTGAATCAGCAAGTTTTGCAAATGCGTTAAGAGCTGAAATTGATAACAACTAATGATAAATTATCATAAAAATATATTTGAAATTTTTAAACAGTCTGTGTTTTCTATAAATCCAGACGATATTGTTTTTGATTATTCAACGAATATTGAAAAACAATTATCAGATTTAAATATAAAATTTCTAAAAATCAGAGAAGAATCTCTAACTATTGAAAAAAGTGATTTAGATTTAAGTGTTTATGAAAAATCAGATAATTACCTAAAATTAAATGAAGTAGTAAAAAAGGGAAACGTTTTAATAATCAATAAAGAAAGCGTTCCGCTCTCTTTAATTGATGGCAAAACTTTTACTAATTTTATTGAAGATGAAAATAATTTTTTCTTTTCAAATTCAATATCATTCAACGAGTTCATTGAATTTATAAAATCACAAGAAATGGATTCTGATGAACCATTCCACTTTGTAGATTACGTAAACAAAACTAATAGAAAAATTGTATTTACAAGTTTGAGTGAAAAAGGACGATTAATCATAAATTACTTTAATGAAATACATAATTTCGATAGTAAAATTAATTATAGTATTCCATTAGAAGAATTTAAATCTTGTTTTATTAAAGAAAATTTGCATTTACCTAAATTTTTAAAAAATTCAATTATTGAATTTTCTTCAAAAAGTAAAAAAGAAATAAGAGTTAATGAGTTCTTCGAAAATTTAAATAAAATAATAAAAAATGCAAAAATAAATTTTGAAATTTATTTGAATAATTTATCCATTGATTCAATTAAAAAGGAATATGATGAATATAAAACTAAATACTTCAAAGAAATTTCAGAAATACTTTCAAATATAACTCAAAAAATAATTGGTTTGCCGATTGTTATTGCAACAACATTATTTGCCATAGAAAAAATTCAAATTTCTGTACAATTTTTAGCAATGATTATCATAACAATACTAATAACTAATATTTACTTAATTCTTCTATTAAAAATAAATTTCAACGATTTAGCATACATAAAAACAGTTTCTGAAAGAGATTATAAAAAACTAATTTCAAATAAATTTTTCACAGTCTTCCCAGAAGAAAAAACATATTTTACAGAAATAAAAACACGATTAGAGAAAAGAGTCATTCAATTGAAAAACATTTGTGAAACGTATTTTTGGATAATTGGACTAACAAATATAGGATTGAATATTTTGATTTTTAACAAGTTAGAAATCTCAACAGAAATTATTTTTATGATAAGCGTAATATCTTTTGGAATATTTGCATTCATTAGGAATAATATTTTAGAAGAAACTGAAAAGAAAAGCGACGCATAACAGCTTGCCAAGATTGGGGATTTAGTGGAATTAGCGTTTTTTTACTACATTTACGTTAAGCCGAAAATACTCGGCTTCGAAAGTCCCCAACCTCGGCAAGCGCAAAGACGGTTGGCAACAAGCTAAAAATAAATGACAGAAACATCTATACTACTTGGAGCAGGATTCTCAGTTAATAAAGGTTATCCAACTGCGAAAAAATTGAATCAAAAACTTACCGAATTAGAAGCGGAAGACTTTTGGGTGGCATCAGAAGGAACTGTATTACTAAAAGAAAAAACACAACGAGATCTAAATGATTTTGGAACTGATTCAAGACAAAAGTATTTTGTTATTGATTTAATCAAATTTTATCAAGATACTATAAAATCATTTAATTATGAAGAGTTTTACGATTTCTTCAATAGTATTGATCCAAACGAAAAAAATACAAATTTCGATAATTTTTGCAACGCTTTTAGAGAAGAATATCAAATTAATACTGACAATCGAAATCTAATTAGTCGTACAAAAAATATTTTCAATCAATTAATTTCACGCTTTATAGTAGATGGAGAAGGTAAAAAATTCTATGATTCAATTCACTACAGTAAACCATATTATTCAGGATATACAGGTTTTTTGGACTGTTTGGAAAGTTGGGGAAATGAAGGAATAACACATATTCACACACTCAATCACGATGTTTTTTTTGAGACTTTATCTCATTCTGATTGGATTCAAGGAGATTTTTCTGATGGTTTTGAAGAAATGGGTTCTAAATATTACGGAGGATTAAAAGACAATCAAAAAGTCAGACTATCATATTTTACGAATAATTATGCTAATCGGTTTAGACTTTATAAACTACACGGAAGTTTTGACCAGTTTCCATTTCATTTAGAAGATTCCTCAATAGATACTTATGTAAAAATCAAAATGGGAGTTGGTACAACCAAATTTTATAAAGAAGTTGATGATGGTAAAGGTGGCTACAAATATGTAAATGATTGGATAAACTACCATTCAGACTTTTTATCAGGAACAACATCTAAAATTTTGAGATATGGAGAACCTCTTTACTATGACAAGGTATTTGGTAATTTTAAAATCAATTTATCCAACTCCAATAAATTAATTATTATCGGTTACGGTTGTGGAGATAGCGAAATCAACAATATGATTGAAACAAATTTTGATTTTAAAAAATATCCTATAATATTAGTCGAACCATATCCAACTGAACAAACAGAACTGTTTATTAAAAAATTCAATGCGAAAATAATTATAAAGACGCCAAGTAAAATGGATATAATAGATTGTAAATAATAGCCAGCCACCAACAGCCGTAGCTGATGCACAACTTCTAAAAAGAATAAAATTTCTAAAATTGATATACAGATTACCTCGTTTTAATCATTTATAGCGAGGTTTGTTATTGCTTCAGGATTATTATCTGTAAAAATTAGCAGCTTCAAAACAGGTCTTTTCAAGTCTTAAAAAGAGATTTTAGAAGTGTCTTCCTTTACTCCGAGGCAAAGCCCACTCAAAGGCATAGATAGTTCATGAATTATTTATTAATCAGTAGTTAAGGCGAAGAAATTTAAGTATTGAATTGTTTAATAGTTTACAATTATCTAAATTGTGTAAACAAATTTGTTTATTTTTGTAATATGAAAATGACGATAGATATTATTAAGGGTATTCATCCTGGCTTTGTTTTAGAACGGGAACTTAAGAAGCGTAATTTAGGCAAGGGTAAGTTTGCTATTTCGGTAAATGAATTTCCTCAGACATTGACAGCTATAACAAAAGGTAAGCGGTCAATGAATACAGCATTAGCTTTAAAGATTGAGAAATCACTCTCGTTAGAGGAAGGCTATTTTATGATCTTACAAGTTTATTATGATATTGAACAAGAGAAAAAAAAGGATCTCCAATCGTTAAAAGAAAAAACACCTAATCTTAAATTGCTTCGTAGTATCCTATTTTGGGATACTGATATAAATAAAATAGACTGGCAAAAACAAAAAAAGGCAGTTATCAAACGGATTTTTGAGCGTGGAAATGAAACTGAAAAAAATGAGATTACACGTTTTTATGGTTCTCAAAACGTAAATGCTATTGTAAATAAGTAACTCTATGGCTTTATATTTTAACACCGTTACGCCACTTTTAAAAACTATTTTAGAAGACTTGATGCAGGCTGAAGAGTTTAATTCCTTTCGATTAGTAGGAGGTACGGCATTAAGTCTTTACTATGGTCACAGAATGTCAGTTGATATTGATTTGTTTAGTGATGCAGATTATGGTAGTATAAATTTTAGTGCCATTGATGACTATTTAAGAGCCAATTATTTCTATGTAGATAGCTTGGATATAACTCCAATAGGAATGGGAAAGTCTTATTACATTGGGCGAAGTGCTGAAGAAAGCGTCAAATTAGACTTATATTATACTGATACTTTTATTGACCCAATAGAACAGAATGGAAATTTAAGATTAGCTAGTAAAGCTGAAATTGTAGCTATGAAACTTGATGTAGTGCAACGAACAGGGCGTAAAAAGGACTTTTGGGATATTGATCGACTAAGGGATGATTTTACTATCAATGAAATGTTCGATATGCATCAAAAAAGGTACCCTTATACCCATGACAGGGAAAAATTGATTGAAAGGTTTACTGATTTTAGTGAAGCAGATGATGATTTTGAGCCCCTATGTTTAAGAGAAAGACATTGGGAGATTGTCAAACTAGATATTATTGACTTAATAGGCACATTAAAAGCTTAGTAAAAAGGGTTGGTTTATTTGTACTCATCACCATATCATCATGATATTGTACGATTTTGAAATTCATCGAAGTAGACCCTAGAGATGATTATCGTTAATACTTATAAATCAAATTATTATATTTATTTTTTTCATTGAGACATTTTATGCCGTGGCATACTCTATTCATGTTCCTACGCATAAGGAGTGCGATGGGTCATACTAACATCTTCACGGATCTGCTGATGCGTTGGAATCTTTTTTCACCTGTAGCAGCATAACGGGGATCGGGAATAAAAGGCATCTTTGCCATTTTGGATATTGTAATAGTTGGAAAATGATAATCAACTTCAACCATACCCAATAAAAGATAACAGATATCACCTTGAAAAGGATAGGAGCGAAGGCAAACTGCAAAATTAGCGGTGTCAAAAAGATCCTGGGCATCTGTTTATGTACCAAACTACACAACAGTAAAAGATATAGGGATTATGACAACTGAAACTTCATTGGCACCATAAACTTTATTATTATTTTATAAGAATAACTTTTGAAATCGCCATAAGTATGAATAAACAAATATTTTATAACTTTATATTTTAAAAATCTGTACCTGATGAAAAAAGAACCCATTTTAATAAGTCCCTACAAATTAGATTTTATTACAATTGAAACTTTTGCTATGCATTTAGCAGAAAAATTAGACTGCAGTATTAAATATAAAAATGGAGAAATTGAAGGTAAAAATCAATTACGAACTTTACATGAACAAGGAACAAATGAAAATCCAGAATACGTGTTGGAGCATGGAGAATCTGCTATTATATTCTATGGAGAATTTTTAATAATGGAAACAGCATATGATCTTAATACATATAAATTTTTAAAAAAAGAATTTGAGCAAAACAATTCCCATAAATCCTATTTTAATGGGGAAGATATTTTAGAGTTAAAAAGTTTAGGTGTCAAAGAACTCTATTGTATTAAGCAAAAGGTTGTTATGAGAAATCTAATAACGAACAAAACTAATTGGAGTCAAATCAAAGAAAAATTAGTGGATAACGATAATTTTTTCAAAGTAGATTTATAAACTATAATTATATATTCATTCTAGTCCTTGGCAACCCAATCTCATGTGTTCTCGGATACGGTTCTCTATCAGTTCCACTAATATCTTCTTTGATATTTTGTTGCGTTCTAAACTGATGATCTTTTGCATCTGTATATCTTGGGTCTGCAACAAAAGGCATCTTAACCATCTTCAGAATAGTTAGAGTAGGGAAGTGATAATCAACCTCGACGGTTCCCAATAAAAGATAGCAGCCCCCACCTTGGAAAGGATACTGTAGTAAGTTATCTGCAAAATGTGTAGTATCAAAATAGGTACCTTGGTGATCAATCCAAGTGCCAAAATACATAGTGCCTCTTGTTGTTGGTACTTGCTTTCTGGCAATGAGATACCCTAACATTCGAACTTGTTTTTTATGATGCTTATTTAAATCATTCGCCATAACATCACCTCGATGGGCAGTTTGCAGTAAATCAAATGTCGTATTGGAAGTGGGAAACCCCAGGAGCTCTATTTCATCAAAAGCATCTTCAAATAGTGAACGTTCTAAAGTGGGTAATGGGTATTCTTTAATCGATTCCTGTAGCAATACCATTTGGTTCTCCATTGGCGATGCATTGAAAAGCAAGCTCGCTAGTATCAGCAATTGATTTTTGGTTTTTCCTGTTTCTCGAAAAGCATCTATAAAAATCAATAGCTTTAGACTTTCCAAACCAATTCGTATCCGATTGCAAAAATCCTCCAAAGAAACATAATCGCCGTTTAGTCCCCGTTCTTTTACTATAGCATCCGCCAATTTCACAGCCAAACCCTGTAAATGCATAAAACCCAAATAAATGGAATCCCCATACAAAGTAGTGGTATATTCGCTTTTATTCACACAGGGATTATGGATAATCGCCCCAGCCATTTTAGCTTCATGCACATAGACTTCAGTCCTATAAAAACCACCTTGATTGTTAATCACCGCTACCATAAATTCAATCGGATAGTACACTTTCAAGTATAAACTCTGATAACTTTCCACCGCATAGGAAGCTGAATGCGCTTTGCAAAAAGAGTAGCCTGCAAAAGATTCAATCTGTCTGTATATTTCCTGGCTGAGGGCATCAGGATGTCCTTGTTTGCCACAACTGGCAAAAAAATGGTCTTTTACTTTTTGTAATGCAGCTAACGAACGGCCTTTACCACTCATGGCTCTGCGAAGGATATCGCCGTCGGCTGCGGGTAATCCTCCATAATGCAAAGCAATTTTAATAACATCCTCCTGATACACCATAATACCATAGGTTTCCCCTAATTGCTCTTCAAATACTTTATGAAAATATTCAAATTGAGTGGGGTGATTGTGCCGAAAAATATACTCTTTCATCATTCCAGATTTTGCAACTCCAGGGCGAATAATGGAAGAAGCAGCTACCAAAGTTTTATAGTTATCACATTTCAGACGGCGCAACAATCCACGCATTGCGGGACTTTCAATATAAAAGCATCCAATGGTTTTACCTTGAGCTAAAAAAGTATTGGATTTTACCTCATTTTTAGAAATACTGGTATCCCGGATATTAATGCTGATACCTCTGTTTTTTGCAACGAGTTTTACCGTATCATCGATATGGCCAATACCCCGCTGGCTTAGAATATCAAACTTTTCAAAACCTATTGCCTCAGCTACATGCATATCAAAAAGTACAATCGGAAATCCTTTGGGAGGCATTTCCAACGGGGTATAATTGGTAATAGGTTCTTCAGAAATAATTATGCCACAAGAATGCATACTGCGCTGGTTGGGGTATTTTTCCATCAACATTCCATATTCCTGAACTTGTTTTACCACACTGTTGCTTTGTTGCAACCGCATTGGATTTTGAGCCAAATGATCCAATTCTTCTTTAGGCAATCCAAATACTTTACCCACTTCTCTAAAAATAGATTTGTATTTAAATTCAACGTTGGTACCACAAAATGCTACATTTTCATAGCCATAGCGATTGAAGATATATTCTAGAATAACATCGCGTTCCTGCCAGCTCCAGTCAATATCAAAATCAGGCGGGCTCTTGCGATTTTCATTTAAGAAACGTTCGAAGTATAAATCCAATTCTATGGGGCAGATATCCGTAATTCCTAAACAGTACGCAATAATCGAGTTCGCTCCGCTGCCTCTTCCTATGTGCAAAAAACCACGGCTATTGCTATAGCGAATAATATCCCAGGTAATTAAGAAGTACCCACTAAATTGCAATTCATCTATGACTTTAAGTTCTTTTTGAACTCTTGCCAAAGCAGCTGGATTATTGTCACCATATCTCCATTGCATCCCCTGAAGCGCTAAAGTTGTCAGTAAAGCAATATCACTTTCTCGGGAATTGGTATAGTGTTTTTTGTTTTTAGGAGTGTCAAAATCAAACTGAAAATCACAACTGTCAATTATGGCTTTTGTAGTAGCAATTAATTGAGGATACTCTTTGTAAACAGCTAACAAACGCTCTTCTGAAACCATAATTTCAAAAGGTGTTGCAATATCTGCATCACTAAGCTTAGATAATAAAATATTATTATCAATGGCTCTGAGGATTTTATGAAGCTCATACTCTTTTTTGGTTCTAAATGTAACAGGCTGCAATATTACCAATTTTTCAAAATCGCCTTTATAACTAAAGAGTTTACCCACTTCTTCAGGGCGTATCCCAATGAATTCAAAATCTCTCAACTCTGTTGGCACATGGGCTAAACTATAAATAACAATAACCGATTCAAATTGAGGAGCTATTATGGGTAAAGAAATATCTTTGAAATTATGATGGGTCAAAAAGCGATTCATTTCAGCTAATCCGCTGGCATTTTTAGCCAAACCAATATATCGAAATTCATCACCACAGCGAAATTCAATACCAATCAAAGGTTTAATGTTTACTGCTTTACATTCAGTTATGAAATCATAAATACCTGTTACTGTATTTATATCGGTGAGTGCCATAGCAGTAACTCCAGAGCGAACTGCTTTTTCAATGAGATGTTCTAAGGGAATCGTCCCATATCGTAAGGAATGAAAGGAATGACAATTAAGGTACATGATTTAGGATTTACGTTTTAATATAATATCCTTGGAATTGGGTTTCAATGCAGCACCAGCACATCTCATAACGGCATCAAACCCATATCGGCTTTTCATTTTATCCATAGCTGCATATAACGACAGCATTTCCTGTGTATCCTCGAAAAGGTTTATTTGATAGGTCCCCCGAACAAGGCCACTAAATCGCACACCCACTAGTCTCAGGCGCATACGTCTTTGATAAAGAGAATCAAATAAATCCAATACTTTTTGAGTAAGTAAATGATCGGCAGAGGTATAGGCTATTTTAAATTGTTTGGTTTCTGTATCAAAATTGGCATATCGAATTTTCACTACTACCACAGAGGTTAACCATTGTTCAGATCGCAATTGGAAAGCCAATTTTTCAACCATCCCACAAAGAATAGATTTCAAATGAACGATATCAATGGTATCTTGTACAAATGTGTGTTCAGTCCCAATGGACTTTCTTTCTGTATATGGCTCCACAGGATTATTATCGATACCATTGGCTTTTTTCCAAATTTCCACACCATTTTTACCAATCATTCGTTGCAAAACTTCTGCAGGCATTTCCGAGAGCGTTTGTATGGTCCTAATACCGATGCGGGACAACAACTGAAAAGTGACATCACCCACCATTGGAATTTTCTGAATGGATAGTGGATTCAAAAAAGAGCGAACCTTGTCTTCGGGTATTTCTAAATGACCTTTGGGTTTTCCTTCTCCCGTACCAATTTTAGAAACGGTTTTATTGACTGATAGGGCATAGCTAATGGGCAGGCCTGTTTCTTTCAGGATGCGATTAGCCAGTTCATCTGTCCATTGGTAACAACCATAAAAGCGGTCCATGCCAGTGATATCGAGATAAAATTCATCGATACTCGCTTTTTCAACAATAGGTGCTTTTTCCTGAATTACTTCCGTGACTAAATGGGATAATTGCGAATAGCGTTCCATATCGCCTTTTATAACCTTTGCCTGTGGGCAGAGTTTAAGTGCCATGGATGTAGGCATGGCTGAACGTACTCCAAATTTTCTGGCTTCATAGGAACAGGAAGCCACTACACCACGGTCTCCACCGCCAATAATTAGAGGAATTCCTTCGAGTTGAGAGTTGTTCAATCGTTCACAGGATACAAAAAAAGTATCCAAATCCATATGTACAATTGCACGTGCCATTTTTTATTTATTTTTAAAAGCAAAATTACTATAGATATTAGCAATTTTTTATATTTTTGTTGCTATAAATTATAGCAATCGTACTATGTCATTATTTTCCGATAATATCAAAGCACTACGAGCTAAGCATAAGATTTCTCAAGAAAAAGTAGCTGAAAGCCTTGTGATTACTAGGGGTAGGTATGCAAAGTATGAAGAAGGTGCTGCTGAAGCTCCCTATGAAATTCTTAAGAAAATAGCTCAATACTACCAAATTAGCATTGATCTATTATTATCAGTGGATGTCCGTAAAATTGAGATTCAAGCGCTGTTAAAACTCGAAAATAATCGTCTGATTTTACCGATACAAGTAGATCAATTTGGAGAAAACCAGATTGAAGTTGTTACTCAAAAAGTAAAAGCTGGTTATCTTAGTGGCTATAGCGATCCCGAATACATTGAACAATTACAACAAATATCTCTGCCATTTTTAGGAAATGGTAAACATCGTGGTTTCCCTGTTGAAGGGGATTCGATGCCACCCCATCAAGACGGTGATATCATCGTAGGGCGATATATAGAAAATTTGGGTGAGGTGACAGATGGCAAGACTTATATTTTTATAACCCGAAATGAGGGAATGGTCTACAAGCGACTTAACAAAAACATAAAAAATGCATTAGTTCTATCCTCAGACAATTTCTTTTATCCAGCCTATGAAGTCAAAGCATCTGATATTCTCGAGATTTGGGAATACCAATGTAATATAGGCCGAAGTGACAACAAAACAGAATCATTAGAAAGTGTTGCTATCAAAAATATGTTTGTTGAACTTAAAAACGATATGAAAGAAGTAAAAAGCCATATAGGGATTTAGCCCCACATAGGTACTTTTTTGGCAAGTCGTGATGTACTAATTACTATAACTCATACAAATGAAAACGTATAATCTCAGCCGTTTTTTAGAAGCACAAAATTCTAAATACCTGGACGCTTTAAATGAAATTAAACTAGGAAAAAAACAAACCCATTGGATGTGGTTTGTATTTCCACAAATCAAGGGACTGGGGTTCACGGATTACAATATTTTTTACGGAATTGAAAACTTAGAGGAGGCGCAAGCCTATTATGATCATCCCATATTAGGAAAACACCTTATGGAAATTACGCAGGCACTTTTAAATATTGAAAATAAAACTGCCCTAGAAATCCTTGGTAAACCAGATGAAAGAAAATTAAAATCGTGCATGACGTTGTTTAGTTTACTACCTGATACGAATAGGGTATTTGAGGAAATATTGGATAAATATTATCAAGGAGATAAAGACATTAAAACTATGGAACTACTTCATAAGGTAGTCTAATTGTTTTAATATAATTACAGGATTAATTTGTAAATTAGAATACTTTTAAATCCATTGCAGATGTGTTACCATACCATTCAAACCAAACTTGTTTTGCAGATAGAAAAACGTTTCAAAGCAAAAGTAACGGACAAACATCAATTTGCGCCACACCAGCAAATTAATGGCTTTGATTTTCCCAAAACTCCGATTATAACAAACAAGAATCCAGATTTAATACAGCATTACAATTGGGGATTAATTCCTGATTGGGCTAATCTTGAAGACAAAAGACCACTTAATTTAAATGCGAGAATCGAAACGTTAACGGAGAAGCCTTCTTTTAGAGATGTAGTTACCCAAAGATGTTTGATTATAGCTAATGGATTTTACGAATGGCAATGGTTGGATTCGAAAGGAAAAAATAAAATGAAATATAAAATAGGAATTGGAAATGAGGATCTTTTTGCTTTTGCAGGTTTGTATTCCCATTGGACAGACACACACACTGGAGAAATAAAAAAAACCTATACAATGGTTACCACACAGGCCAATCCATTAATGGCAGAAATCCACAATCATAAAAAAAGAATGCCTATAATTTTGCATCCTGAAGATGAACACAAATGGTTAGAATTGGCACCTATTAACCAATTTGCATTACCTTATACTGTAGATTTGGTTGCCATTAAAATACTTCCTGATACAGGAGTTCAACAGTTGTCTCTGTTTTAGTTTCACCATTTTCTGCTATAATAGTACTCCAACGAGGTTGGTAATTTAAAACCAATTGATAAAAAGCTTTTATGATTTCTTGATGGTTAGATTCCAAATCCACACCTACATATTTTTCATTAACTATGATTCTTATTAGAATGCCATTATATAACAATTCATCTTGTCCATCCGCAGTATTATCTGGAGCATAGCCAAAATAATGGATTCTACAATTTTCATTAGAGAGTAACTCCAACAAACAGGGTTTAAGAGTCAAAAATAATGTTTCATCGCTTAGGTCTTCAGGGACATCAAAGTTATCTGCATATACAATAAGTCCTAAGTCTATAAATTCTATATCCATAAAATAATATTAATTGAATTGTTAAACAGTAATTTTAAAAAAAATAGAACCTATTATACAATTTAAAATTGCTTTTGGTATCCTGTAGAAATAAAAACAGCCCTTAACATTTTTTAAGGGCTATTAGTGGAATAAATTATTTTTTAGCTGCTTCTACAGAAACTTTTCTAAACTCTTTTAAAAGTTTTTCCAATTCCAAAGTTGATTTACGAGCTCTTGGACCTGCAGCTTTTACACCTTTTTCAATAAGTGATTCAGATTCCGTTTTGAATGTTTCGAATTCAGCGTTGATTTTTGCAACTAAATCAGTCATAATGTGTTTTTTTAAAATTAAGGATGTAAAAATAGTAGTTCACAAATCAAAATCTAATAAAGTTATATTAAAAAGAATGTTAAACTTCCTTTACTAGATATGCAGATTATTGTAACATATTTAATTTCAGTAAAGTAAAATCTAATCCTTTTTAATTTGGTCGATAAAAAAGGAAGTAGGCATTTTAGTATTAGCAAAAAAGGCAGTAGCAAAACGTTGTGTGCTACTGAAGCCTGCTTCCTCTGCTAGGGCTGTATTAGTATATTTTCTTGCCTTTCTATCGTTTTTTAGTAAATCAATTACATAATCAATTTTTAAATCGTTTATATATTCAACAAAGCCTTTATCACGATAGTGCGAAATTACTTTTGATAAGTATTTAGTATTTGTTTTGAAGGTAGCGGATAGATTTATTAGGTTTATATTCTTTTCTAAGAATTTTTGATCCCTTTCAAATTTTTCTAATTGGTTTAAAATAGTGGAGATAGCATCAGGATTAATGTCTAATATTTCCGGTTTAGTAATTTTTTCTTTTGAAATAGTTGGATTCTCATTGTTCCGTTTCGACATTAGCTCATCAAACCTTTGTTTGTAAACTTTTCGAAGTTTAAAATGACGGTATGTCAGTATAAGAAGCGATGGGAATAAAAATAAAATCACGATTACCAAAATATAGTCATAATACTTTCGCTGATTCAGTTGTGATTGTATTTTTTCTTTTTCGTTAAGTAACTCTTTTGTATCGTATTCTTTATGAATTTTGCCAATTAAGTATCTATAGGTTTCATGAAGTTGGGTATCGGCCTTTAGTAATTGATCGATATAATACAACTGCATTTTTAAATCCTTTTTGCCTTTAAAATAGGTAATGAGTATTTCATATACTTCCCTAAGATCTGGGCGTATGTATTTTTTATCATTGAAATTTTTGTCTACTTTTAGGAAATAGGGTAGTGCTTTTTCTTTTTTATTTAGAGACCAGTAGCTCTTTCCGATATAAAAATTACTAATAGATTCATTTGCAAAATCCTTACTTTCTGTTATTTCATTAAGACTTGATTCAATGTTTTTGATTGCTAATTCAAAGTTGTTTTTAAAATACTCATTGATTCCTTCAGACTGAATGAAATACCCTTTCATTTCTGAAAGGTCTAATCTTTTACTTTCTGAAATGCCTAATGAATTGGTTTCTGAACACAATCCGTAGTTACCGATTTTATTATAACATAACCCTAAAAAGTGTAGGGAATTAAGATATGCTCTGGGATTCTTTTCTTTGAAATAGGTAATACTCTCATTTAGCAAGGAAATTGCTTCATCATAAAATCCTAAATAATATTTAACCAAAGCCATATGGTATTTTACCTTATAAATCAGGTATTTATCATTTGTCTTTGAAATATAGTTATTAGCGAGCAAGTAGTTGTCTAAAGCTAAAATTTGTTGCTTCTCTCCATAATAAACAATCCCTTTTGATAGATAAGCAGATCCTACTATCGCATTATCATTTGTTTTTTTTCCTGCAAATATCATGCTGTCCGCATATATAATCTTCAATTTACTGGGAGATTGATATATGATATTTTGATATGCATTAACGATTTCTTTCCAGTTTTGTTCGTTTTTGGCTTTATGTAAATAAGCAAATAAATAAACTGCAGCTTTGGAACTGTCTTTTTTAAATTCAAAAATTCTATCGTCCAGGTAAACATAATCCTTCGAGGAAAGTGAATCGGGCTCTTTAAAATTTGTTCTTTGTGAGAAAATGGATGGGCTTGCCAATATAAGCAGTAACAGAATTGATGATTTATTCATGATATTTCGTATTTAGGGGCAGAATACTTTGCTTTAAAACTACCGTAATTCCAATATACCTATGGATATGATAATTTACCAAAGCTTAACTCAAATTTAATACAAACTATTGAATTATAGGTAATTGTTTATAAAATTAACCTATGGATTTCGTGGAAATCCATAGGTTAATTCGTGGAAATCCATACATATTGTGTTGCAGGGGATTTTGTGAGGACATAGATTTGCTTCGAATTCAAAAGCAAAAATGTTTGGCATCGTGCTAAATAAAAGTTCTGCTGATCCGGATAAATTGAACTGAGAAGTAATTCTCATTCATATTTAAACACAATTAACCATGAAAAATTTCTTATCATGTATCGTTTTTTTATTTTTATTAAATTCATGTTCAACTGATTCTGATGTACCGACAGCTTCTGATTCCGCTGTAATTGACGGTAAATTGAACAATGGTTCTGTAATTCCAGAAAATCTTGCAAATCATATGGATTATGTTGGTAAAAATTATGATGTTGTATTAACTCAATACAGTCAACAAAAAGACTTTCCTAATTCAATTCAGGAAATGAGAGATCAAATTAGATTTATCACAAAGAAGGATGGTGTTTTAAAACAAACTGGTAAAAGTGCCATTGTCTTTACCGATGAAATTGTTGAAGCTATCATGAATGATCCTGATAATAATATGATTGAAATTGTTGATAACAGCTCTTTGTGTACTGCAGTTAAAACGAGTTTAATCACTTTTCTGCAAAGCTTAATTATACAAAGAACGCAAGAGTTTACTGTGAGCTATGCTTTTATAGTTTCTTATGAAAATACAATCATTGCCGATACTGCAATAAGTACGGAGGAAAAGGATACTCTTTTAACGGTTGCTTCTATTTCAAGGTATTCTTTATATTCAGAATCTGCAAGAAGAGACCGAGATTGGGAAACTTCAGTTGCTAGTAAGCACGCCAAACCATTCTTTGCTAAAAATGAAACGGCGATTATCATGATCATAGCTTTACTACACGGAATTATTTAGAAATGATTTTTCGATTAACACTGATAAAGTATTACATGAGTTTACGAATCATCTTTTATACAACCCTTATCTTTTTTAATCTTGTTAGCCTTTATTTCATCATAGAATTATTTAGCTATGATGAAATAGTGGGCTATGTTTTGCACGGAGTTAAAAAAATAAACGATACCAGAAGTTTAGCGTATCTACTTTTTGTCACCAGTTTGCTCAATCTTTACTTTCTCTGCTTTATAATAATAGAAAATTCTTTTAGAGAGAAGGAATGATTTATTCATTTTTTGAATTATCCATTAATTTTTAAAATTTTAAAGAGTCATGATAAAAGACTTGATTAATATTAATTTCAAAGATTTAGCATTAAATGGAATGGATATCCACGTGATAAAGAAATACGTTGTAACTACAAATCCAAATGATTGTTTTGAGACAATAAATTTGTCTATTTTATTGATTAAATCAGGTAAGTTTAAAATTCGTTTAAAAGAAATTACTAAAAATTTAAACAAATATGATCTCTTGATTATTCCAAAAAACTCCTTTTGTACCTTATTGGAAGTCAAGGATAAAATGCAATTATTCTTGATCTCATTTACAGCTGAATTTGCACTTGAAAACTGTCTCAAAAAAGAATTAATTGACTCATTTAATTTTTTAATTTCAAAATCCTCAGTTGTTATAAAGTTAGAAGAAAAGGACTTTTTAGTGCTATCTCTTATCTTTAAACTAATGCATTTTGTCAATAAAGATTTTAAACAAGATGGTAAGGAAAATGAATTGCAACGAATCAGTTTTAATTTGTTTTTATTTGAATTGCGTTTGATTTATACTAAATATCAATCTGAAACAGTAATTCCTTTCAATAGAAGGGACCGCATTACAATACAATTTTTAACAATAGTAACTATTCATTGTAAGAAGCACCACAATATTAGTTTTTATGCAAGTGCTCTGTTTGTTACTTCAGGTTATTTGAATAAGGTCGTTAAGCAGGTTACTGGAAGTACTGTAAAAATAATTATTGTGCAAGCAATTATAACCGAGGCTAAAAGTCTGCTTGAAGATACACAATTGACCATTTCTTTTATTGCTGATGAAATGGAATTTGATAGTATATTTAGTTTTAGCGCATTTTTCAAAAGACATACTTCTATTTCACCATCTGAATATCGTTTACAAACTATCGACAAGTTTAAAAACCGATAATAATTCTCTTTAATATTATTTATAGTATGATGCAATCCAATTACAAGGATGCTCTCTACAGTATCCTGAAAAAAGAACAAGAAATTAGTTTAGAATCAACACATGTAATCGACGAATCTTATAGGATGACCATTTTCCTTCAGGATTTATTGGCAAATATGAAAAGGTACGTTGTAGATCATCATTTTGCAAATGAAAACGAAGAAATTGAATTCTTTAGGATCATCAAACCACAAATTCTTGGAAAGCTAATTTATTACAATAAGGTATATAGAATAGAAACCTCTTGCCCGGTAAATGCAGGCAAAATGTACTATAAATATTTTTCGAGTGAATTACAACACTTAAAAAATGAGTATAAAGAACACATTTGTAATTCTGATTTTTACCGCTATTACAGGTCGGGGAGAACAGACAGAAATCATGATTTTTTTAAATTAGGAAAAATAAATATCCACACTGGACTTAACAGTTTTATTTTTGAAGTTGACACTCAATTTTCTACCTATTATGATTATAAAGTTTCTCGAATCATAGCCAATGAATTGCTTTATAATTACTTAATCATTAAAATAAATCCTGTCGACAAACCTGATGCTGTTTTTGAAAATGGTGAATCCTCTGAAAAAATTTCTTGGACAGAATCTAAAAATGCATTAATAGAACTAATATATGCACTGCATATTTCAGGAGCCATTTCACATGGTAAAATTGGAATTCGTAGAATCAGTTCCGTCTTACAGGTTCTTTTCCGCATACAACTTGGTGATATCCATCATGCTTTCCATCGTATGAAAGACCGCTCAGGTAATCGCACCCTATTTTTAGATCAACTAAAATCTTCCGTGGTAGAATATATGGATAAAGATTTATAATGAAATACCATTTGAAATTTTCCAAAACAGTATTCGTTAATACTGTTTTTTTTATTTATGCCCATACCTGCCAATTGGCAAAATACTCCCATATTCATTTTTTTTTTTCGAGCAAATGGTAAAATCTATAGATATCCATCCAATCAATATTCATTCCCGAATTTGCAAAAATCATCTTTTTCAATTGGTAAAGCTTGGCAGAAAATTAATCAAATGTATATCAACTTTGTAATGGTCACTATTAGTAAATCTGCAATTTGAATTCTAGTTTCAATAAACAAATTAATTGAAAATTGATAGAAGATATAATAATAGACCAATAGTAAATCAAGGAGTATTAATTGATTAAGGTATAGACTATGAATATTGACAGAATGGAATTTATAGCATGGATGGAACGTATAATGGAACGCTTCGATATACTTGGGGAACGCTTTGAAAATGCTCAAAAACAGAAGAGTTCAATTGATGGGGAAGAATTGCTAGACAATCAAGATCTCTTTATGATGCTAAAAGTTAGTGCTCGCTCTTTACAGCGCTACAGATCCTCAGGTAAACTTCCATATTATACGATTAGCGGTAAACTTTATTATAAGCTATCAGATGTAAACCAATTTATCAGGGAGAGTTTTTCAACTAATGTAAGAAAATCAAATTAAGCCAATGGCAGGCAAATAAAGTCAGATAACGACTTTAAGCACAAATGCACCTAACCTTGATTTACATTAGACACTTTAAAATTTCATTAAAAAAAAATAAAAAGATGAGTGAACAAGATAAAATAAATCAAGAATTACCGGAGCAAATCTCAGATATACTGTTAGTATTTGATAAGATTAAAATGAAAATCCAAGCCGTAACAGGAATAGATGAAAATGGTGAACTCAAAACGGTTCCTGTAGATAAAAAAAATCAAAATCAATTTATGAAGGTTGATAAACAAGGGGATTTCTTGTCCAACTTCTTTTCCAATTTCATAAGCCAATTAAAAAATCCTACCCAATTTTCCTTTTTCACAGTTCCTGAGAATAATGTAGTGAATAAAGCAAAGGAACTACAAAAACATATAGAATCTCCAAATGAAGAAAGTGCAAAATTGCTATCACAACATGAAGTGAAAATTGCAGAACCTAAAGATTATAAACAAGAAAATCAAAACACTATGGAAACAACACAAGCAACAGCGCAGAAAGGCGAAAATCGCTTTAAGCCAGAACAAATCGATTGGGATACACTATCCGGTTTTGGATTAAGTAAGGAAAAGCTAGAGAAGATGAATCTACTCGATCCATTGCTAAAAGGCTACAAGACCAATGAATTGGTGCCCATCAGCCTTAATTTAGGAACTGCTATTACCCGTATGGATGCTAGGCTTTCATTACAGGCTAATGATCAAGGAGTGGTGGTAATGGCGATCCATGGAATCCGAAAAGAGCCGCAGATGAATTATCCTTTTTTTGGGCATGAGTTTAGTAAAGAGGATAAAGAAAATCTACTAAAGACAGGCAATATGGGGCGTATTGTAAATCTCACTAATCTTAAAACGAATGAGCAAATTCCGTCCATAATTAGTATTGACCGACTTACCAATGAAATTATTGCACTACGTGTGGATAAAATCAAAATTCCAGAAGAGATAAAAGGAGTCAAGCTCAATGAACAGCAAAAGCAAACCCTTTCAGAGGGCAAAGCACTTTATATTGAGAATATGATTTCCAACAAAGGTGAACCATTTAGTGCCTCTGTACAGTTCAATGCAGACAAGCGTTTTGTAGAATTTCTTTTTGACAGAAGTAATTCAGGTAAACAAACTCAAAATAATACCAAGGGGCAGGAGCAAGGTCATGAAGTTCCAAAAACAATCAGAGGTAAAGAACTTACCAAGGATGAATATCAAAAATTTAAAGAGGGACAAACTATTTACGTAACGGGTCTTGTCGATAAGCAAGGAAAAGAATACAAAGGGTATCTCACTTTCAATCAGGATAGCGGTAAGACTGGTTTTTCATTCAATAATCCAAATGCGGTTAAGGAAAAAGTGCAACCAAGTGAAGAGCACAAAACACAGACGGCTGTTAATTCTGAGGGTAAAACCAATGAAGCTACTAAAAATAGCAAGGAACCATTGAAATCAGGACAAAAGAACCCAGACAGTAAAGAACAACAGGAACAGCAGGAAAATGCTAACCTGCCTGCCAAATCTAAAGGTAGAAAAATGTAATCTGAAAACAGGATGAGTTATGAAAGCAGTCATTGCAGAAAAGCCTAGTGTAGCACGTGAGATAGCCTTATTACTAGGTGCTACACACAAAGAAGACGGTTGCATTACAGGAAATGGTTATATCGTAACATGGGCATTCGGACATTTGGTAAGTTTAGGTATGCCAGAAGATTATGGAATATCAGGATTTCAAAGTGAATCTTTACCCATTGTGCCTAATCCATTTTTATTAACGGCACGAAAGATAAAAAAGGACAAAACCTATATTACTGACACAGGAGCTTTAAAGCAACTGAAGATTATTAAAAAAGTCTTTGATTGTTGCCAAAGTATTATTGTTGCAACCGATGCAGGGCGTGAAGGAGAATTGATTTTTCGTTATATTTATCAATACCTTAAATGCACCAAACCTTTTGAACGTTTATGGATAAGTTCTTTAACAGAAAAAGCGATAAAACTTGGATTTGAAAATCTAAAGCCCGGAAAGGAATTTGACGGGCTTTTTTTAGCTGCAAAAGCAAGAAGCCATGCTGACTGGCTAGTAGGTATAAATGCCTCTCAGGCACTTAGTCTTACGGTTGGTTCTGGAGTTTATTCGCTAGGACGTGTGCAGACTCCTACATTGGCACTGATTTGCAAAAGGTATCTAGCGAATAAAAATTTCCCCATTCAAACGTATTGGCAAATACAACTAGAACATCAAAAAGATTTTATCACTTTTAAGAGTCTTTCTAATACCAAATGGGAAAATAAAAAAACAGCAGAAGATGCTTTCAAATCTATTCAAAGAAGTGGAACAGCTACCATTACTTCAATAGAACGCAAAATCATCACTGAGCAATCGCCCTTATTGTTTGATTTGACAGGTTTGCAAAAGGAAGCAAATATCAAGTTGAACCTTTCGGCAGAAGAAACTCTTCGAATTGCACAAAGCCTGTATGAACAGAAATTTATCACCTATCCTCGTACTGGAAGCAAACATATTCCAGAAGATATTTGGCTTAAAATTCCTACTCTTATAAGGGCACTGGAAACCAATAATTTTTTCAAAGAGGCCATATCATGCATTAAATGGGGACGATTAAACAAACGTATTGTTAATGACCTCAAAGTAACAGACCATCATGGATTGCTTATCACGGATAAAATCCCTTCGAATTTACCTGCCCAAGAAAAAACTATTTACAACATGATTGCATTTCGCTTACTTGAATCAATTTCAAATCCTTGTTCAAAAGAAATAATGGATGTTAATTTACAAATTCTGCATTATGATTTCGAAATTAAAAGTTCCCAAATTATTGAACCTGGTTGGCGCGTAATCAAAGGAAGTTTTTCTGACCTAGATGTTTTACTCCTTCAAGATTTACCAGAAATAAAAACAGGAGATGAACTGAAAATAAAAAATACGTTGGTATTGGAAAAGAAAACCAATCCACCTGTTTTATACACAGAAGCGGGACTGTTATCGGCCATGGAATCTGCAGGAAATGAAATTGAAACTGAAGAAGAGCGCAATGTCCTACGGAATATAGGAATTGGCACACCTGCAACACGGGCTACTATTATAGAGACACTTTTCTCAAGGAATTATATCCGTAGAGAGCATAAATCACTAATCCCAACTGAAAAAGGATTACAGGTTTATGAAGTGGTTAAAGACAAAAAGATTGCAGATATAGCTATGACAGCAGAGTGGGAGCTAGCGTTGGAAAAGATAGAAAACAACTTTGTAGATGTAAGTACATTCCAAAACAAAATTGAGGAGTATACAATTTCGATAACTAAGGAACTTCTTGACGTATCAATAGTATCTAAAAAATTGCCTGTTCTTATTTGTCCCAAATGTAAAATCCAACAATTACTCATCAAAGATATAATTGTCAAATGCCCTAATGAAAGTTGTAAATGGCTTCAGTTTCGCAATATTTGCGGCGTTCAGTTGAGTATAGCTGATTTGGCGAGTCTGATCAATATTGGAAAAACACCTCTTATTACAGGAATGAAGAGTAAATCAGGTAAAAAATTTAATGCCTACATTGTACTCAATCAGAAATGTGAATCTTCATTTGAATTTGAGAAAAAAAAATAATACAAGCCAAAATAAATATATCATTCAACTTATATAAGCGATGCTGAATTAAAGCAAAAGAGGTTATTTCTAAAACATGAAATAACCCCTTTTTTATGCTTTTAATTGGTTAGTATTTTAAATATTATTACAAACGCCCCATATTATCAAAATTGAATTAAGATGATGGAACGTTATATTTTTTCTTTATAGCTTTTATTTCTTTCTCTAATCTTTGAAGAATGACAACATCAGACTCAGTCATTTTAGGTTTGTCCTTATTCATCCTTTTATTTAAGAGTGCCATTTCACGTCCAATGGTAACTTGTTCTGTAATTGCATAAGCCTCTGTTTGTTTAACTGACGAATGTCCAAGCATTTCTTTAACCACATTTATGGGAACATTATTCTTTAATGTTACTGTACTTCCAAAAGTTCTTCTTGCCATATGAGTATTTAACGTAAAAGGAAAACCACAAAGCGTCGCAATCTCTTTTAGGTACTCATTCATTTTTTGGTTAGAGCTTACAGGTAAAACTGTCCCACGAGTAATACACAAAGGATGTTCTTTATATTTATGTATAATTTGAAGTGCTTGTGGAAGCAGTGGAACATTGGTTGCAGACCCTGTCTTTTGCCTTTCAGACATGATCCAAAATGCGCCATCAACTCCGTCTTTTATATCGGTTTTTTTAAGTTGGTAGGCATCAATATAGGCTAATCCAGTATAACATTGGAAAACAAACACATCTCTAACAACATTAAGTCTTTCTGTGGAAAAGTAATGTCTTTCTAATTCATACAATTCCTGAGTAGATAAAGGTTTCTTAACCATTTTGGTCTTTCTACTCTTAAAGTTCTTAAAAGGATCCCTTATGATAATTTCATTATCAAGGGCGCGTATGACAATTTTCTTAAAATTAGCAATATACTTTAAGGTTGTATTGTTACTGCAATTTCGAACTGTTCTTAAATAAAATTCAAAATCCTTAACAAATTCGAGATTTAGATCTGTAAATTCGAGATCTTCAACATTAAATTTAAACCCGATAAATGCTCTTAAATGATTTAAGGTAATACTGAATCGGTCAAGAGTACCTTTGGCATATCCTCTTCCTAATAATGCAGTCATTTCATCATTGTGCTTTTGAAATTCTTCTAGGACCTTTACCCTTGGTGTAATCTTTCCCAGTACGTAGTCCATAACCTTTTGGGAAGTTATTGGTTTTCCGCTGTGCATAATCTGTGTTTTGTATTCATTGACTTTTAACAAAAGTGAATCTAAGAAGAAGTTTAATGCCCTAGCGTCTTCCTTATTACCAATTGCTCTTTCGCTGCGAGGATCCCAGCGAAGACTGTCCCATTTGCGCTTTGTGGATGTTTCTTTCCGCACACCATCAACTGTTATCCTAAGATATACGTTTTTAATTTTACTTTCATTGCGGGGTGTTTTCAAATAGAAAACCAGCCCAAAACTGCTCTCTAACATAATTCATTTTTTAGATTAATAAATGTAGAATTATATCGTCTTCAAAACAAGTCGTTAACGTGGTTAACATCTGTATTTACAAGGGTTCAGGTGGTTTTCTGGGGCGCATTGTCTGCCATAGCAAATGTGCCCCGAATTTGCACCTTGAACTTTGAGCGTTATTATAAATATTGGTGAAGTGCAGCAACAAAAAAAAACCTGCAAATCATTAGATTTGCAGGTTTTACACGACTTTCAGGCTGTTTTGAAAAGATTGACTAAGTTTCCTTTTTCAATCAATTCCCTGAGAAGTGGGGAGAGCAGGATTCGAACCTGCGAAGTTCACACAGCAGATTTACAGTCTGCCCTCGTTGGCCGCTTGAGTATCTCCCCAGGCCTTATTTGGTAGCGCTTATTGCGTTATCCGGGTGCAAATATAGAGACAGTTTTTAGTTTTACAAACTTTTTTTGCACTTTATTTTAGTATTATTTTTAACGTATTGGAATTGAATAAAATAAAAAATCTCCGCTAGGGAGATTTTTTGTTTTTGAATACTAAAAAGGATTATTTCCCAAGTAATTCTATGATTTTTGCTTTAAGTTCATCGCCTCTTAAATCTTGTGCTACTACTTTTCCTGATTGATCAAGAATGAAAGTTGCCGGAATTGATTCCACTTTATATTGCTTTGCAATTGGATCTTCCCAGCCTTTAAGATTCGAAACCTGAGTCCAAGTTAATTTGTCTTTTGCAATAGCTTCTTTCCATTTTACAGGATCTTCATCTAATGAAACACCAATTATGTTAAGACCTTTTGAATGCAGTTCATTATAAATAGCGACTACATTTGGATTCTCTCTTCGGCATGGACCGCACCATGATGCCCAAAAATCAACAATTGTTACTTTTCCTAAACTTTCTTTAAGGCTGATAGTTTTGCCTTGCGGATTAGGAGCAGAAAAATCTGTTCTTCATTGTGCAGGAGCTGCAGCTGGAGCACTAGGAGTAGCAGTAGAACCAACAGAAGGAAGTTTTAATGCTGCGATTTTTGTTTTTACAGCTTTACCGTGTTTAGAGTTTTTCAAAGATTCATCTAAACTATTGAACATAGTTTCAATTTTTTTAGAATCAACAGCTGGATCATTACTCATCCCTTCAATAATTAATACACTGATAAAAGCTTTTGGATGTGATTTTGCATAATCCTCATATTTAGTTTTAGAAGCATTACCAATTTCAGTTTGGATTTTTGTGTATTCTTTCATTAAACCATTGATAGTTGCTGTATCTTTAGTTTGTTGAGCCATTTGCATTTTTTGCATATTAGCTGTTTGAAAGTCCATTAATGGTTTTTGAATTTTTGTAATATCTTCGTTAAACTTCACGTACTCATCATTATTGTAAGTTCCAGAAATTTTAGATTTTTGAATAGTATCTTTATTTACTACAATTGTAATATCACCGTTCTCTAAGATAAATGGAATTTTACCTTGCGCTCCTTCAATTTGTAATGTATGGAAAGATGGTTCAGTTGTTTTTCCTTTAATTTCAAATTTTCCGTTCTCTATTTTTACTGTATCTACAGCAATTAATCCCATTCCTTTCTCATCTTGAGTTTCTAGGATAACTGTTTTTCCATTTTCAAATCCGGCAGCAGTTCCTGAGATAGTGTATTTGTCTTTGCTACAAGAAGTAAGTATAGCTGTAGCGGTAAGAAATAAAATAATTTTTTTCATTTTTATTAGTTAATTGTTTTTAAGGTTACAAAAGTATTTAAATTTATAAATTAACAATAACTTTAGTCCCTAAATTTATGTTATAATTTTTTTGCCTTTTGAGTCGTCTAAAAACCCGAAAAGACTCTGATTGTTTTCTCTAGCTATATCTTTTAGCGATAATCGCAGCTAGAAGATATCTTTCGTGAATTTAGTTAGGTATTATTTCTTAATAGGCGTTTTTGTTTTAAGGATTACGGATTTTTATGAATCATATTCACAGAGATGTGATTCGAGATGCTCAATTTCATTGAGAGTAATCGTAATATCTAAATTTAAAACTCTCAAATCTTTATGCAGATGGGTGCAGATAGGATTTGATTTTAATTTAAGATTAATTTCAGCTTCAGCTTTTCTAAGCCTTTCAATTGTTTTTAAGGCATTATTGTATTGCCTTTGGTACAGGGTGAGTTGGTTATTCATTTTCAGCAAGTTTAGATTAATATAGGGGGAAAGCAAATATATTAATAAACTTGTTAAATAAACAGTAAATGAAGCTAAAATTGAATTTCACATGCTTAGTATCAATTTTTTAGGCTTTAGTGCATAAAAAAAGCACTCTGATTAGGAGTGCTTTTTTTAAATTTATTTTAAAACTATTCTTGGTTAGTTGTTTTTCTCCAAGGGAAAGCATTAAAAATATGTCTTTTTGCAAATCTTCCTGGAGAATCAGCATTTACCATTTTAACGTAAGTGGCTTTAGGAACACTGATGTACTCATACACACTGCCATTTGAGAAGTTCACGATTAATCTTCCTTCAACAAATTTATAGTCTGTTATTGTAGCTGTTGATGTAGTTTCAGTATATTCAGGTAAAAGCTGTTTAATTGTTTCTGCATTGATACTTACCAAGAAGTGGTAAGCTTCAATTATTTTTTTACTATTTTCTTCAGCTTCTTTTAATCCTGCATCATCTCCTTGAAATTTATCAGGATGCGCATCTTTCATCGCATTACGATAGATGGTTTTTAATGTTTTAAGGTCTACTGTTTTTTCTACATTTAGTAGTTTGCGGTATTCAACTATTTTTTTCATAAATAAGGTAACTACTTGTCTTTTATTATTGAACCGGATTAATCCGGCTGAAAATTGACAATTTTTTGCAAAGGTACACTTTTTTTTAACTTTTCCTTTTAGACCAAAAAAAAAATCAAAAAAAGTGTTTCTTGATTTTTTTAAAATGATTATTACAGATTAATATCTTATTGCTCAGGCTTCATATTGGCCTTGTCAAAGTTTTTGGACTTCTTAGGGTATTTATTATAACTGATATCGCTTGGATTTTCGATTACACTTTTTATAGTAATCCAATCGCCAAGATTGTATTTTTGAGCCATTTTATAATCTAAAAGATATTCACCGCAAAAAAAATTTTTGTTTTCGTCTTGCTCCATTATTCCTGTAAAAACGCCTTTCTGCAGCATTTTTTGTTCTTCTGTTTTGGTCATAATCTGTTTAATTTAAAATAATTCTGTGGCAAAATTAGCTAATTAATTAGTAATTGCTGTGAGATTTGGTGTTGAAATGTCTATTCGGGTAAGGAATAATTGGCATTAACCGAAAAAAGGTGTTCGGACAGGTGAGGTATAGAAGCCAATGTCTTTAAGTTAAGGAAATTTAAAAAAAACAGCACGCAGATTAGGCAGATTTTTCACTCATTTTTCTGCGAAAATCTGCCAAATCTGCGTGAAAATAAAAACAGTAATTCCTTAACTTAATGACATTGGGATAGAAGCTTGCTACCGAAGTAGCGCGGATAGCCCGACCCATAATTCTTTACGGAATAGATTTGGCAGATAGTATGGTTTGTGATTACTTTTGTTTTATGGAAAAAATATTTCGCCCTAGCCCAAAATCTTTTAAAAATACATTTTGTGTTTTTCATGAAGTTTTACCTAGCCGAATTGAAGGAATGCCTGTGCAGTATGACAGCCAGTCCGGCAGTAAGTATTTTTATACCAAAGAGGGGATGTACCGTTTGTCTAACCATTGGGGACGGCTGGCTAACAGTAAATGGAGGCTGGAGCCGATGGAACCCGAAACGGAGTCTAAATTTAAAATAGGTTTTGCTGTATGGAATGAATTTTATCCGGATAATGCGGAGGAGGAATTGTATTACTTGGAAGCCAATTACGAAAAAAAAACGGTGAACTACCAGCACCGAAACAATCCAAATTATGATTCGAAAGCTATATTGAGAACCAGTTTTGCTACGGCAAAAAGAATCAAGCAGATTCGGAATTTATTTGAATTGACTTCGTGGGCTAAGTATTTTGATTATGATGATATTGACGAACTGCGCAGGGAAATTATTGAAGAATTAATTTTCACCAATAAAACATTGGAAGAAATTAAAAGACAGATAGTTTAATAATTTGCAGCTATTAATATCAAGTCATTGGAATTGATGGGTTTTGATAAATATGCAATGATTTCGGAATAGTTTTTTGCCTTGCTTTTGTCTTCAAATGCAATAGACGAACTTACAATATATATGTGTATCAGTTCATTGATTTGTGATTTTAGAAGTACCATTTCTTCCATAAATTCCCAACCGTCCATAATAGGCATGTTTATATCCAACAGGATTATATTGGGAGGCATTTCATTATTTTCTAATGTTTTTTTTAATGCATCTATAGCATCTTTCCCATTTGTAAAACTGGAAACACTCGAAAATAACTCGGATTTTTGAATAATTTTATTAACGATAATTTGGTAAATCGGGTCATCATCTATTACCCATATTGTTTTTAGGCTCATAAGATTTCAATTTTAAATGTTGTTCCTGCATTGGGTTTGCTTTCTACTGTAATAGATCCGCCCATTGCTTCTATTTGGTTTTTTGTTATGAATAATCCAACTCCTTTTGATGATGGGTTATTACTGAAAGTTTTATACATTCCAAAAATTTTATTGCCGTTTTTCACTAAATCAATACCCATACCGTTATCAGATATTTCCAGATAATTTTTATCGCTTTCAGTTTTCCATTTTAAATATATAACTATTTTTCGTTCTGGATGTCTGTATCGAATTGCATTCGAAATCATATTGTAAAGTATGCTTTCCAGATATGCTGGATTGTAATTGATTATTATCTCATCAGGGATTTGATTGAAGATTGTTATTTCTTTTGAAATAATTTGCTGTGAAAATACTTTCATTACATTCTCTATACATTCATTTAAGTTCAATTGCTGGATTACTAAGCTTACATTGGTGCGTATATTGATTACTTCATTTAAGTGCAGCATTGTTTCGTCGAGCAGACCAGAAACAGAAACTAACAGTTGCATCATTTGCTCTTTTTCCTGTTGAGTTTCAGCAACCTCAAGTAAGGTAACAATTGAGGCTATATTACTGGTGTGAGACCTTAAATTATGTGAAATTATATAAGAGAAATTTAATAGTCTTTCGTTTTGCTTAGTTACCAGATTGAATGAATTATTTAAATCAACTTCAATGTTTTTCGATTTTGTTATGTCAATCATTATTCCATGCAGGCTGACTGGCTGAGCGTTTTCGTAAACAATATTGACCAAATCCCGTAGCCAAATAACTGTTCCGTTCTTGCAGACCATTCGGTATTCAAAATCGTGATTTAAAAGCTCATTTGTTTTTTTAGTACAATATTCAAGAGCCCAATCTCTGTCATCAGGATAGATATGATCTTTCCAGAAATTTGGATCACTCAGCCATTCCTCTGAGGTAAATCCTAAGATTTGTTCAACTTTTTTACTGACAAAAGTAAATTTAAGGGTTTTTATATCGCATTCCCAGACAATTCCGTCTATAGTATTAATAAGAGCCTCGACTTTCCGTTGGGACTTAAGAATTGTTTTTTCATTTTTCTTTCTAAAAGTAATATCCTCTGTAGAAACAATCATGCGCTCCAGTGTTTTTTCATAACCCTTTATTGAATTCCATTGAAAATGAATGTCAATCGATTCTCCGAGACTGTTTTTGATTTTGCCGTCATAGGTTAATTGGGTGTTATTCTGCGTCACAGCAATCAGCTGTTTAATAAAATCTTTTATGGTTTCTGTATCAACTACCTGCTCTAAATTTTCAGCTAATTGATCTTTTGTTTTTAGCTGAAGAAGTTCCAGACATTTATAATTTACAGCTATGATTCGGACTAGGGAAAAACATTTTAATACCACATCAGGATTCTGATTAAAATAATTCTCAACAAGGTCTGTTTTTTTGCCAATTAGATTTAGATCTTTTAGGTGATTTTTAACCATAGACATATCCACTTCCCACAAAGGGATAGGAGAGTTTTTGAAGAGGTTTTTAAATTGATTTTCACTTTTTTTGAGATCCTCCAAAATTTGTTTTTGGGTGGTGATATCTTCTACAATTACAATGTTTGTTTTTCGGTTTTTAGTTGTTCTGGAAAGAGACGAAACAATTAAATTAACCCAGATAATTACATTGGATTTAGTTATATATCTTTTTTTGGCTGTATAATTTTTGATTTTTTCCTCTGTGAGATCATTTACACTTAACTGGGTCTTTATTAAATCTTTCGGATGTGTAATTGACAGGTAATTTTTACTCTTCATCTCTTGTTCGGAGTAGCCAATTAAATCACAAAACTTTTTGTTGATTTCCAGAAAATTTCCTGTTTCATCATCAACAAGAGCTATTCCTAATGGTGCCTGATCAAAAATAGTTTTAAATTTTGACTCACTGTTTAAAAGCTTTAGTGCTTGGATATTGACTAATTTTTCTAATTTCCTTGGTTTGTCTAATAAAACTGTTATAAAAGAGCCAAACAGTACTGCCAAAAGAAAACCTAAAATTGATGGAAGATAAAGAATAGAGTAATAATTATTCTGCTTTTTTATAAATAGATATAATTTCCAGTTTCCGTCCGGAATTTTTGTTGAAACTTGTTCTCCATTATGAATTTCTTTATTTATTGGAAGAAAAAACTCTTCTTTTTGGGTATTAGGGTTTATTTTTGAAAACTGGAAATAGTATTTGTCTTTATCAATCGTATTGATTCCAGAAACTTTTAATAAATCTTCAAATTTAATTATTACTGCTGAAAATCCCCAAAATTTATTTTTTTTAAAAATGGGCAGTCTTCCAACAATACCAATACCGCCCTGCTTTAACATCAAGGGACCTGCAAAATACATTTTTTTATTTACTAAAGATTTTAATGCTTCTTTTTTAACGTTTGGGGTTTTAAAAAGATTAAGATTTAAAGCAGATTTATTTTCCTCTAAAGGATAAACATACTTAATAATACCATTCGGCACCAGCTGAACTGAACTAATACAGTTATTAGAAGCTAAAAGCTGTGAACCTATGGAATCAAAATTATCGGGAGTGCCATTGTCATTGATAGTTAATGCCAGAGTGAGTGTACTTGTGTAACAGCTCTTTAGACACTGTTCTATATTTTGGTGCAGATTTTCAAGTGTTGACTCCATCTCACGATGCTCATTTGCCTTAATAATTTGAAAACGCTGAAAAATTGAGAATGCAACACCAATGCTCAGGATTAAAAAAATTAAAAATCCTGTAGTTTTAGGTTTTGTCAAAAACCATCGAATATAATTAGGCCATTTCTCCGTGTACTGCATTGGATATTATATAGTAAGGTTGTAAAAAGATGCTTTTTGAATAAAAAAACATAGATCATAAACATATAAAGATACCATTTCTAAATTTATAAAAGTAAGAAACACGTGTTTTTTTAAAACCAAGTATTCACAGTAATGGTCATTAAAAATAAAAAAATATACACATTATCAATAATAAATCAGAACTTTGTATGCGTTCCTTGATTTGATAAAATTGGACAAAAAAATCTGAATTTAAAAATAACGGAAGAAATAAAAAGTGAAATAAAATGAGCCGAAACAACGATAGAAATATAAAAAAACACAACGATAAACTGCACAAAGCCCAAGACAAAGCCAAGAAAGCAGCAATGGATCGTAAAGAAAAACTAAAACAAATCACTAAAAAATTCAATGAGGGGAAGTCTTCTGAGAATATCTAAATATTTTTTGATATGGATGCAAGCAAATTCGAAGAATTAAAAAACGGAGTTCAAGAAATAATTGACTTCATTGCCAATAAAAATGCAAAAGACGCTGCTAATAAATTAGTGGAAGTTAGTGAGGAATTGGATGAAATGCTGGATTTTGCCGAAGAGGATGAAGATCTTAGAGAAATCAGTAAATATCAAGTGTTGCTGAACCAATTACAACAAAAAATTGTCTTGCTAAAAGCACAGCTTAATTAATTCATGATGTCTGAAAATTGCTATTGCGGTTCTAATAAATCTTTTGAATCGTGCTGTAATCTTTATATAAACGGCGTACAAAAAGCACCAACGGCTTTGGCATTGATGAAATCAAGATACTCTGCTTATGCCACGCATCAGGCTGATTATTTGTTGGCTACAACACATAGTTCTGAACGAAGAAATTATTCTAGAGAAGAAATTTTACATTGGGCGACAACAAATAAATGGCAAAAACTGGAAATTATCTCTTCTACAGAAAATACAGTGGAGTTTAAAGCTTATTTTATTGATGAAAATAATGTCAATCAAGTGCATTATGAGTTTTCTACTTTTAAACATGAAAACGGAAGCTGGTTTTATGTGGATGGGAGGTTTAAGTGATTTGAGGATTTTAATATCAATTGCAAAGTCAAATAAATCAAAACTAAGTAAGCAAACAAAAAAATATGGTCTGTAAAAATATAATCGTATTTGTCCTTTTAGCAATAATACTTTGTAGCTGTAGAGAATTTAAAGGTGAAAAAATAGAAATTAATTACAAAGAAGGTTATGTTAAAGTTTTATCACCCGGTTATGTAATTGATAGTTTAAGAGTATATAATCATATAAACCCGTACTATCAAATTGCTTTGCATGATAAAAACAAAGGAACTAATATTGTTTACTTTAAAAAGGTTAATGTTGATTATAAAGTTTATGCAGACAGTTTAGATTATTATTGTACCAAAATACCTGATGTAGATTCTCCTGAGGTAAATATAGTTATTAGAAAAAAAGGAGTATTAGATTATAATAATGAAAATTACAAAAACATCGAATATTTCAGCTACAATCAAACACCTTGTAATTCTTCAATAATAGATACAATCGTAGCCATAAGTCCTTATAAATAGTTCAGATTGATAGTCAAAAAAATTATACTTCAAATTATGAAGAAATGGATTCAATTCTCACTGATTATTTTTCTAATAATTGGTTGCAAAAGCGCTATAAAAACTCCTAATGAGCCTGTGACTTTCGAACCGACATTTGCCTACAAACAGCAAATGGAGAATTTAGAGAAAGGAATTTATTTTAGAGGAAATGGAAACGAACCCGATTGGAACTTAAAAATATCCGAGAAAACAATTGAATTCACTTCATTAATACCCGGTTTCGAATCATTTACTGGCAATCACGTTGAGCCTGTTCGTGCAATAGATGCCAATGTGAAAATGTATCGAGTTACGGACAAATCGATCACAATGATTATCCAGATTATGCAGCAGGAATGCATCAATACGATGTCTGAAGATAAATCGGTATATTCTGTTCGAATAGAAATCGTGAAAAACAATAACTCAACTTTTCTGAGCGGTTGCGGAAACTATATAACCGATTCCCGTTTGCATGATATTTGGGTTTTGGAACAGTTGAATGGACAAAAAGTGAGTCCTGCTGATTTTTCAAAAGAATTGCCAAACCTTGAAATAAACAGTTCAACCAATACATTCATGGGATTTGCAGGCTGCAACAGAATGAACGGAACTATTTTCTTCGAAAGAGGATTACTTCGATTTACCAATACAGTCACTACTCGAATGGCTTGTAGTGACAATAATAAGGAAAACGAATTCCTAAAAGCATTACAAAGCACAACCAATTATAAGGTGGAAAACATGCGATTGAAACTTAGCAATTCATCTGGTTAAGAATTGGTTTTCAAGAAAGTAGATTAGTTATTTTAAACTACTAATTTATCATATAGTGATTATTAAAAAGTTATTAGCAGTTAGATTTTAATCTCTTCATAAATGCAACAAACTTTAACTAATCACCAATTACTCATCACTAATCACAATACAAAGGTCATTTAACTTAAAATTATAAATTGTTAGTAGCGAGTTCAATTAAAAATAATCTAAATTTATGATTATGAACAATACGATAAAAAAAGGATTTTATTTTAAGAGTTACGAAGCGCCGTTTCAATCTCCATTTGATAAACTTTTTGCCATTTTCAAGGAGCTTATCACGCACACTTCAGGAGATTTTGATGAAGCTATCAGTTGGTTGCGCGAATTGGACAAAGAATATAAACTGACAGAGCCAACCTATACTATCGATGATTTTATTGAGGATTTGAAGAAAAAAGGATACATCCGAGAAGAAATCAAGGATGATGGAACATCTGGTACAGGAATTACTGCCAAAACCGAGCGGGCCATCCGCCAGCAGGCTTTGGATAACATTTTTGGAAACATTAAAAAATCGGGGAGCGGTAACCACAAAACCAAGCATGTTGGTAATGGAGATGAACATACGGGAGAATTTAGGGAGTTTCATTTTGGAGACGGATTAGAACGTATTTCGCTGACTGAAAGTTTGAAAAATGCACAAATCAACAACGGAGTGGCCGATTTTATGCTGACCGAAAATGATTTGGTTGTCGAAGAAACTCAGTACAAATCCCAAATGAGCACCGTTTTGATGATTGACATCAGCCACAGTATGATTCTGTATGGAGAAGACCGCATAACTCCCGCCAAGAAAGTCGCTATGGCGCTAGCCGAATTAATCACCACCCGCTATCCAAAAGACACGCTGGATATTCTTGTTTTTGGAGATGATACCTGGCAGATTTCCATTCGGGATTTGCCTTATTTAAAAGTTGGTCCTTTTCACACCAATACTGTTGCGGGGCTACAATTGGCGATGGATTTATTACGCAGAAAACGCAATACCAACAAACAAATCTTCATGATTACCGATGGAAAACCAAGCTGTGTGAGAGAAAAAGACGGCTCTTATTATATGAACAGCAACGGTCTCGATCATTACATCGTAGAAAAATGTTATACACAGGCACAGCAAGCGCGAAAACTGCATATCCCGATCACTACTTTTATGATTGCCAATGATCCTTATCTGCAAAAATTTGTAAATAAGTTCACCGAAGCAAATCAGGGAAAAGCGTTCTACACCGGATTGAAAGGTTTGGGCGAAATGATTTTTGAGGATTATGAAACCAATAGAAAAAAACGAATAAAATAGAGTTCAATTATTATTTTGGAGCAGAAAGATTAGGCATTTTTGGAAACATTGTCCCGCTTTCCACTATAATCTTATAAGCCGAACCCCGGCACAAAAGGATTTTCACTGCAATCGGGGCTAAAGAGGAGAATTTGGCTTTTTGGTCATTATAAACAAAAAGAATAACTAAACTTAGATTCTTAGAGACTCAGAATCTTAGCAACTTAAATAAAAATATGATAATAGAAAACATAAATACACTAGGCGAATTAAAGCAATCAGGACACGTAAGCAAGAACATCAAAGATGAACTGCGTCACAATTTAAGAGAAAAAATAAAATCGGGACAAACTACATTCGAAGGAGTTCACGGTTTTGAAAATACTGTAATCCCCGAGTTAGAACGTGCTATTTTATCACGTCATAACATCAATTTACTGGGACTTCGTGGTCAGGCAAAAACAAGATTGGCCAGAAAAATGATTGAATTATTAGACGAATACATTCCGTTTGTGACAGGTTCTGAAATCAATGATGATCCTTTTCAGCCATTGTCCCGTTTTGCCAAAGATTTAATTGCCGAAAAAGGTGATGATACTCCAATCTCTTGGCTTCACCGAAGCGAACGTTTCTTCGAAAAACTTGCTACTCCAGATGTGACCGTTGCTGATTTAATAGGTGATGTCGATCCGATAAAAGCAGCGAATCTAAAACTATCTTATGCAGACGATAGAGTAATTCATTTCGGAATGATTCCGCGTGCCAACCGCTGTATATTTGTGATTAACGAATTACCTGATTTGCAAGCAAGGATTCAAGTAGCGTTGTTTAATATACTACAGGAAGGCGATATACAAATCCGCGGATTCAAATTAAGAATGCCTTTGGATATGCAATTTGTTTTTACCGCAAATCCAGAAGATTATACCAATAGAGGAAGTATTGTAACGCCTTTAAAAGACAGAATTGGTTCTCAAATCCTGACGCATTATCCTGAAACCATCAAAATTGCCCGAACAATTACAGAGCAAGAAGCTAAATTGGACGCAGCACAAAGTGAGTTGGTTTACGTTCCTTCTTTAGCAAAAGATTTATTAGAACAAATTAGTTTTGAAGCCAGAGAAAGCGAATTTATCGATAACAAAAGTGGTGTGAGTGCCCGATTGAGCATAACGGCTTTCGAAAATTTATTAAGTACTGCCGAACGCCGTGCTTTAAAATCTGGAGCGGATAAAACTACTTTGCGATTATCCGACTTTATGGGGATTATTCCAGCGATTACAGGAAAAGTAGAATTGGTTTACGAGGGAGAGCAAGAGGGAGCAGGGATTGTAGCGCAACATTTAATTGGAGATGCAATTCGTACTTTCTTCCCTGGCTATTTTCCAAAAATTGAAAAATTAGAAAAACAAGGTGAAAAAACGCCTTATACAGATATTTTGGAATGGTTTTTTACCGAAAGCGGTTTCGAATTATTAGACGATTGTTCGGATGAAGAATACAAAACGATTCTGGACAGTATCGCTCCATTGGAAATATTAGTCAAAAAATACCAGCCACAATTAGAAAAAGAAGACAGCTATTTCATGAAGGAATTCATTCTTTGGGGATTAGTAGAGTACAAAAAACTGAGTAAAGACCGCCTTTCCGAAGGGTATCAGTTCAAAGATATGTTTGGAAGTTACATCAGTAAATTATAAGAAAATCATATTAAACAGAAAAGAGCCGAAACAAGTCGTTTCGGCTCTCTTTTTTTACAAATCGTGCAGAAAATAAGCTTTGCGAACCTTGCGGAATTTAGATAAAGAAATGAAAATCATTGCGTCCTTGCGGTAAATAAAAGATTAATATAGGATTGCTGATTTTAATTAGTCTACCTTGCCACGTTGACTGTATTTTCAGTCTTTCCTAAAAAAATAATGGAAAATTCCTTTGAGGATTTGATTGCCACTTATATTGAAAACAAAGTAGGCATCTCGGAACATTTTTTGAGTTCCAGATTAGCCAATAATTTAAAACAAAACTTACTGACTTTAAACGAAAATAGTTTGCTTAAATCGGCAGGAATTGGTAATTCTGAGAAACTTTCTTATGACGGTGCTATTCGAAGTGATTCTATTTATTGGCTGGATAAAAAGAACAATAATGCTTTCGAAAACGAGTTTTTTACCCAAATTGAAGCTTTCATTTTATATCTAAATCAGAGCTGTTATGCTGGAATAACGGGCTATGAATTCCATTATTCACTTTATGAAAAAGGTGATTTCTATCTAAAGCATCTTGATCAATTCAAAAATAACCCAAGCCGAAAATACTCGATGATTAGTTATTTAAACAGTGATTGGCAAGAAAGCGATGGTGGAGAATTGCTGATTCATCAATTGGATAACAATCAAAAAATAAGCCCTACTCAAGGCAAAACGGTTTTCTTTAAAAGCGATGAATTGGTTCACGAAGTTTTGGTAACTCAAAATACTAGAATGAGCATTACAGGTTGGCTGAAAAGTGATTAATAATGTAAACTGCTTTTATGCAATTATATGATTTATAAAGCTACACTGCGTGAGTGATGGCAGTGGAGCTCTCCCGATTTTTTATCGGGAAGCGGGAACGTACAGCACGACCCGAAGTTTTTCACGATGGGGCACGCCCAAATTAAAATACAGTTGATTATTGTCTGTTACTTTCTATGTGTAATTTTTCTAAAATCTTTGAAGCTTCATCATCTGAATTTGCAGAAAAACCAGATACAAAAACTCCTTTTTTACCTGAAACAGAGATTATTCCATAAACAACAGATTCTTCATCGGGATCCGAATCTCCTTCATAGCGATAAACATGCTCAACAGAAAATTCATGTGGATTTGTCTTAATGTCTTCTGTATAAAGATTAAAATCATGGTGAAATCCTTTTTCTTTCAAATCAGCTAAGGCTTCCAAAACAGTGGTATAATGATAAGTTGGTTTCATAATGGAATACAATTAAAAGATATTTTTAAAGGTAACTAATTTATTTATAATAGGTTACAAAGTACTTGTTAAAGTAAAAGAGTGATTCTTGATAAAACTTGATTTATGTTGTAGATTTGCACCGCAGACCGCCTTATCGTCGTCTCGTTTAATCGGGAGGGAGGAAAGTCCGGACACCATAGGGAAGCATAGCGGGTAACACCCGTCGGTCTCGTCTTTACGGACGAGATTAGGACAAGTGCAACAGAAAGTATGTACAGGTAATGCTGTAGTGAAACCAGTTAAACTCTATGCGGTTAAATATCAAGTATATCAGCATTTAAGGGCGTCTCGTTCGTTGCTGAAGGGTAGATAGCTTGAGTCTCGAAGTAATTCGGGATCTAGATAAATGATAAGGCTCTGATTTATCGGAGACAGAATCCGGCTTATAGGTCTGCATTTTTTATTAAAAGATTTAATAAAACTAAAGATTGTGAAATCTAAAAAAGAACCATTAAGAAATTAAGTATTATTAAGTCGCAAGGCTTAATTTTCTAAATTTCTTAATGGTTTAATTTTTAAATAGCAGGTATGAAAACAAGAATTGGGATTTTAGGACTCGGTGGAGTAGGTGGTTATTTTGGAGGATTA
>CAUPKP010000019.1:0-98301 GCA_963511795.1 uncultured Flavobacterium sp.
ACAATATCGGCAAATTAAGTCCGATGGAATTTGAAAATAAGTGGTTTAATGATTCTTCTTTTTCTAAACCTATTTTAACTATTTTTGATAATGAAAACAATTAGAAATCGGTCAACACTAATCAGGGAAGTTCATACAGATCGTTTTAAACTGGAATTTTATAAATCCAAACATTAAAAAAGCCGATTTTCGTACGAAAATCGGCTTTTTTAATATATGCTCTTTTTTTACATTAACTCTATTTTTCTGAAATCTGCATTCTGCATTCTGCAAACTAATTTGCTACTTCACTAATGAATTTTATTCGCATTAAACGCAATTCATCTATATCATAATCTCCATCAAATTCTTTAAGGGCTTTTTCGATATTATCCGATTCTGAATCCATAAAATAATCATGGATTTCTTCTTGCTGATCGTCATCCAGCATTTCATCAATCCAATATTTAATGTTTAATTTGGTTCCAGAATACACAATCTGTTCCATCTCTTTTATTAAATCGTCCATCTTTAACCCTTTTGCAGAAGCGATATCAGTAAGGGCTAATTTCCTGTCAATATTTTGAATGATATATAATTTATTGACCGAGTTAACTCCGGTTGATTTAACAACCAGATCATCAGGGCGTATAACATCATTTTCTTCTACATAACGGTTTATTAATTCAATGAATTCTTTACCGTATTTCTTGGCTTTCCCTTCACCAACTCCATGAATATTAATCAACTCTGCCTGCGAAATTGGGTATTTCAAAGCCATATCCTCCAAAGAAGGATCTTGAAAAACCACAAACGGAGGAACTCCAAGTTTTTTGGCTACTTTTTTACGCAATTCGCGCAACATTGACATTAATAATTCATCGGCTGTTCCTGAAGATTTTGCCGCAGTTACGATAGCTTCATCTTCAGATTCATTGTATTCGTGATCTTCGGACATCAAAAAAGATTCCGGGTTTTTCATAAAAGCCAGACCTTCTTTTGTGATTTCTATAATACCATACGTTTCAATATCTTTAGACAACAAACCTGCCACAAGAACTTGCCGCAATAATGCCATCCAATATTTTTCGTCATGATTAGATCCTGATCCAAAAAAGGACTGCGAATCTGTTTTATGGGCATTGATAACTGCATTTACACGGCCAATCAATGTAAATACAATCTCTTTTGATTTATAAATATGCTTGGTTTTTTTAACAACTTCCAATAGTTTCAGCACTTCGTCTTTGGCCTCCACTTTTGTTTTTGGATTGCGGACATTGTCGTCCATATCTGCCCCTTCACCCGTTTCACCGTCGAATTCTTCACCAAAATAATGAAGTAAAAACTTTCTTCTCGACATTGACGTTTCGGCATAAGCCACAACTTCCTGCAATAAGGCAAAACCTATTTCCTGCTCAGCAACAGGTTTTCCGGAAAGGAATTTTTCTAATTTCTCTACATCTTTATAGGAGTAATAAGCAAGACAATGTCCCTCGCCTCCATCCCTACCGGCTCTGCCAGTTTCCTGATAATAACTTTCTAATGATTTTGGAATATCATGGTGAATTACAAAACGAACATCGGGTTTATCGATTCCCATTCCAAATGCAATTGTAGCAACAACAACCTCAACATCTTCCATCAGAAACATATCTTGATGTTTTGCTCTTGTTTTGGCATCCAGACCAGCATGATACGGAACGGCGCTTATTCCGTTTACTTGTAACACTTCGGCTATTGCTTCAACTTTTTTCCGGCTCAAACAGTAAATAATACCTGATTTTCCTTTATGCTGTTTTATAAACCGAATGATATCCGCTTCAATATTTTTAGTTTTGGTACGAACTTCATAAAACAAATTCGCTCTGTTAAATGAAGCTTTAAAAGTTGTCGCATTAGACATCTCTAAGTTCTTCAGGATATCTTCCTGTACTTTTGGAGTAGCAGTAGCAGTAAGGCCTATAATAGGAACTTCTCCTAATTGCTTAATGATATTTTTTAGATTGCGGTATTCTGGTCTAAAATCGTGTCCCCATTCTGAAATGCAATGCGCTTCATCAATCGCAACAAATGAAATTGGCACTGTCTGCAGAAAAGTAACATACTCCTCTTTAGTTAAGGATTCTGGAGCTACATACAGCAGCTTAGTTATACCCGCTGTAATATCGGATTTAACCTGTGTAATTTCGGTCTTGGTAAGTGAGGAATTTAAAACATGGGCAATCCCATTTTCGGAAGAAAGGCTTCGAATAGCATCTACCTGATTCTTCATCAATGCTATTAAAGGAGATACAACAATTGCAGTTCCTTCTTGAACTAAAGCGGGTAATTGGTAACAGAGTGATTTTCCTCCGCCTGTAGGCATAATGACAAATGTATTCTGCTTATTAAGCAAACTTTTGATTACGTTTTCCTGCAGGCCTTTGAACTTGCTAAAGCCAAAATACTTCTTTAATTCTTTGTCTATGTCAATTTCGTTTGAATTCATTCTTTAATATGTGGTATTTTATATAAATTTGCGGCACATAAAGATACAACTTTCTTTTACACTCACAAATTTTAAATTATCTGTTTTGATTACAAAAGAAAACATATTGGCCAATGCCAAAAAAACTATTGAGTCTGAAAGCCAATCTATAGCTAAATTAATTGATTTCATTGACGACACATTTGCGGAAGCGGTAGAATGCATCTACAATTCCAAAGGGAGATTAGTAGTCACTGGAATTGGTAAAAGTGCTATTATCGCTCAAAAAATGGTAGCATCATTCAACTCAACAGGCACTCCTTCCTTATTTTTACATGCTTCAGAAGCCATACACGGGGATTTGGGAATGCTGCAAAAAGACGATGTTGTTATCTGCATATCCAAAAGCGGTAATAGTCCAGAAATCAAAGCATTGGTTCCACTTTTGACTCGCTTTGGCAATAAATTAATTGGTATGACAGGAAATATGACTTCCTTTTTGGCCAAAGGTTCTCATTACGTTTTAAACACTACTGTTGATAAAGAAGCCTGCCCATTGAATCTAGCTCCTACTAACAGCACAACAGCACAATTAGTTATGGGAGATGCAATTGTTGTCTGCTTAATGGAAATGAGAAATTTCAAGGCAGAAGATTTTGCTATATATCATCCTGGTGGTGCTTTAGGCAAAAAATTACTACTTCGCGTAAAAGACATGCTCGAACATACTTTGAAACCTGAAGTAGGCCCAGATACTCCTGTTAAAAAAGCAATTTTCGAAATTTCGGAAAAACGTTTAGGTGTAACTGCCGTTGTAGAAAACAATAAAGTGGTTGGAATAATTACTGACGGAGATATCCGAAGAATGCTAAATGACAGAGATACTTTTGCCGAATTGACCGCCAAAGACATTATGACCAAAAATCCAAAAACAGTACAATCAACAAATATGGTTGTGGATGCCTTTAATATAATGGAGGATTTTTCCATCACGCAGTTAATTGTTGTTGACAACGGTGAATACAAAGGCGTATTGCATTTACACGATATTTTAAAAGAAGGAATTGTATAATGGCGAAGAAAAACTTAGGAGAAATGTCCTTTTTAGACCATCTGGAAGAATTAAGATGGTTATTAGTTCGAAGTACTATAGCAATAATAATCATGGCGTGTGTTACTTATACAATAAGTGATTATTTGTTTGACGTTATTATTTTTGGACCAACAAGAGCTTCCTTTTTTACGTATCATTTTTTTTGTGATTTGTCCCATCAATTGGGTTTTGCTGAAAGCATCTGCATAACCGAGATGCCATTTATTATTCAGAATACAGAAATGGAAGGTCAGGTTAATGTTTTTGTATGGATGTGTATTTTGGCGGGTTTCATTTTAAGTTTTCCTTATATTTTATGGGAGATCTGGAAATTTATCAGCCCTGCTTTATACGAAAAAGAAAAGAAAAATGCCCGAGTTTTCATTTTTAGCTCTTCATTACTTTTCTTTTTGGGTGTGTTATTTGGCTATTATGTAGTAATCCCAATGTCAGTTAATTTTGTGGCTACTTTTACAGTAAGTGATGTTGTACTGAACCAATTTACTTTGGAATCCTACATAGGAATGGTCAAAACGAGTATTCTTGCCAGTGGATTGTTTTTTGAATTACCTATAATTATATACTTCCTGACGAAACTCGGACTAGTTACCCCTGAATTTTTAAGAAAATATTGGAAATATGCGGTTGTAATAATCTTGATTGTAGCTGCAATTGTAACACCTCCAGATGTTGTGAGCCAGACTATAGTTGCCATTCCAATGCTTATTATATATGAAGTAAGTATCTTGATTTCAAAAATTGTAGTATTAAATAAAAAGAAAGAAAATGTCTGATATCGTACAAGAATTTAATGACTACCGTTCTAAAATGAACGAAAAATTATTGGCTGACAATAATAAAATTGTAAAACGTATTTTCAATCTTGACACCAATGCATATGCTCCTGGAGCTTTAGATGTAAAGACAAAAGAACTGCTTGGTTTAGTTGCCTCTGCAGTTTTGCGTTGTGATGACTGCGTAAAATACCACTTGGAAACCAGCTATAAAGAAGGAGTTACCAAAGAAGAAATGATGGAAGCGATGGGAATTGCAACCCTTGTAGGCGGAACTATTGTAGTTCCTCATTTGCGCAGAGCATACGAATTTTGGGAAGCATTGGAACAACAAAAATAGTTGGCAGTTGGCAGGAATTAGTTGGCAGTTTTTGAATTCTGTTCAAAGAAAGTTAAAACCAAAATTGAAGTTAAAACTTAAAATCAAATAGACGAAATTCGTTTCTTTGCAATAATAAAAAACTTAGTTACTTAGTAACTATGCTACTTAGCAACTATAAAAACATGAAATTAAGAGCAGAAAATTTAATAAAAACCTATAAAGGCCGAAGTGTTGTAAAAGGGATTTCGGTAGAAGTAAACCAAGGTGAAATCGTTGGTCTTTTGGGACCTAATGGTGCCGGAAAAACGACTTCCTTTTATATGATTGTAGGATTGGTAAAACCAAATTCAGGAAATATTTTTCTTGACGATTTGAATATTACCGATTATCCAATGTACAAAAGAGCACAGCAGGGAATTGGATATTTGGCACAAGAAGCTTCTGTTTTTAGAAAATTAAGCATCGAAGACAATATCTTGAGTGTACTGCAATTGACCAAACTTTCTAAAGAAGAGCAAGTAGCCAAAATGGAAAGCCTTATTGCTGAATTTAGTTTGGAACACATTCGTACCAATCGTGGAGATTTGCTTTCGGGAGGGGAACGCCGCCGTACCGAAATTGCCCGCTGTCTTGCAACCGATCCTAAATTCATCTTACTGGACGAGCCTTTTGCGGGAGTTGACCCTGTTGCTGTAGAGGACATTCAGAGAATTGTGGCTCAGTTAAAAAATAAAAATATCGGAATCTTAATTACCGACCATAACGTGCAGGAAACACTTGCCATCACCGATAAAACGTACCTGATGTTTGAAGGAGGAATTCTAAAAGCAGGTATTCCAGAAGAATTGGTTGAAGATGAAATGGTTCGTAGAGTTTATCTAGGTCAGAATTTTGAATTGAGAAAGAAGAAACTGGAATTTTAATTTAGTTTTTGATGTAGATTTTGGTCTTCATTCACAAACAATAAATATAATAAAATGTCCTTAAACGAAGAGCCTTCCAAAGAAACTTCAGATAGATGGAAAAATGACCCCAACAATTGGATTTGGGGAATTTTCTATTATAATAAAGAAGACCCTCGCATTTTTCCCCCAAAGAAAATAGAAGCAATGGGATTTACCACAAATTTTGCAAACCCAAAATCGGTTTTAGTCTTACTCGCAATTTTGGCATTTTTTGCGATGATTTCCATTTTTATTTCAAATAAAAGGTAAATCAAAAAACTACTCCACAGTAATATACTGCAGCTGCTGTAAGTCGCCATTATAGACATTAACATCTACATTATAATCGATTCCGGGCACTCTAGCTTTCTCCGTAAATTGCCAAAAGAGCCATTCGTCCTGAATTTCTTCCCGATAAAAGTTATAATTGGCTATCCAAAAAAGATAATCGCTAAACTCCTCTTTCAGGAAATCATCATAATATTTTTCGCCGGAATAAATTATTGGACGTACTCCATAATGCGATTCTACAGCTTTCAGCCAGCGTCTTAAACCAATTTTTAAACGTTCTATCGATTGTTCTTTTGGAAGTTTTTCGATATCCAAAACAGGGGGCAGATCACCTTTTTTCAGTTTTACTGTTTTAATAAAAAGTTCGGCTTGCTCAAGAGAATTTTCGTTTGGACGATAATAATGATAGGCTCCGCGGATCATTTTATTTTCTTTGGCGCCAAGCCAATTTTTCTTAAACTGACGGTCTACCCTGTCATTCCCAACAGTTGCCCGAATAAAAACATAACGCAAAGGATATTTTTCTTCAATAGTATCCACGTAAGACCAGCGGATTTTTCCCTGATACTCGGAAACATCTATACCAATCACTTTTCCTTCATGCTTTTCCAAAACCTTCAAATTTCTAGCTTCAGAAAAAACATCGGCATGTCTGGTGACTTCTGATCTAAAACCTAAATAACGAGCAATACCAGAGCGGTAATGATAAGCTGTAGACAGGATAAAAAGAACCGCAATCCCTATAAAAAAGAAATTAATCCACTTTCCTGAAAAAATGTTTTTTTTCTTTTTTGGTTTACGCCTTGGCATAGTACTGTTGCTTTTTCTCATCCAGAAAATTACTTCTTTTGAAACTTATTATTAATTACAGAAAGCAAAACGTAGAAAATAATAACCAATGTAACTCCTAAATACTGAAGAAAAAACAATAATAAAACAGATACTGCAAGGAAAATAATCTGAAGTACATTGTCCTTGAAATTAAACTTTTTGATTTTTAGAGAAAATAAAGGAATTTCGGCATTCAGGATATAGGCACTGAATAATGATATGAGCAATAAAACCCATTTTTCGGTCAAAATTTCAATTACAATCAATGACTCTCTTGAATAATTCTCCAAAACCAAAGGAAGACTCAATATAAAAAGAGCATTGGCGGGAGTTGGCAGTCCTATAAAAGAATCGGTTTGACGAGTGTCAATATTGAATTTAGCCAAACGCATGCACGATCCCAAAGTAATAATAAAGCCCAGATAAGGGAAAAATTGCATGTGCCCTTCATACATAAAGATCGAACTTTCCTGCATCATTCTGAACATCACAAATCCGGGAACAACCCCGCTGGTCACCATATCGGCAAGAGAATCCAACTGAAGTCCCAATGGCCCGGAAACTTTAAACAAACGGGCAAAAAAACCATCAAAAAAATCTAAAAATATTCCGAGGCAGACAAAAAAGAATGCCATTTCAAATTGGTTTTTACTTACAAATACCAAAGCTATACAGCCGCAAAAAAGGTTTAGTAAAGTAATTGTATTTGGAATGTGTTTTTTGATGTTCATAGTGTTTGAATTGAATAATAAGCTCGGCAAATTTAATACAATAAGTGAAATCGGTACCTCTTTTCAGTAATAGATTTCAGATTCTTTTGGACAAAAATTAGTATTTAATCGAATTGAAGCAGTTACATCATCAAAAAACTTTATTTTTGGTAAATAATTAAAAAACACTTTTAGCCAACAAATAATATCCTTTGAAAAAAACACAGCTTTTTTTATTTCTTTTCATAGTGAACAGTCTCTACTGCCAAACCGTTCGAAAATACTCAAATGAGTTTATGAATATTGGTGTAGATGCGGCGGCATTAGGAATGTCAAATGCAGTTGTTGCTTCAACTTCTGATGTTAATTCCTGTTATTGGAATCCAGCGGGGTTATTGCATTTGGAAGACGATCAAATTTCGCTGATGCATTCCAATTACTTCGCCAATATTGCCAAATACGACTATGCAGCTTATGCCAGTCCCATTGACGACCGAAGCGCTTGGGGGATTTCATTAATCCGTTTTGGGGTTGATGACATTATGAACACAACCGAATTGATTGATAATGAAGGCAATATTGATTACAACAGAATCAAACTTTTCTCAACGGCGGACTATGGTTTTACTTTTTCGTATGCTGTAAAATTACCTGTGCCAGGATTTCAATATGGCGTAAATGCTAAAATTATCCGACGAATAATTGGAGACTTTGCTACTTCTTGGGGGTTTGGATTTGACTTTGGTTTACAGTTTGAAAAAAATGACTGGCAGTTCGGATTGATGCTTCGCGACATTACCACTACTTACAATATTTGGAACATCAATGAAGAAGCTTATCAAAAAATAGCTGATGCTATTCCTGGTCAGAATCAGGAAGTCCCGGAGAGTACCGAGATTACGCTTCCTAAAGCACAATTAGGTACATCCAAAAAATTTATTTTTCATGAGGACTACAGTCTCTTGGCAGCTGCCAATATGAATATGCAGTTTACACAGACAAATGATATAATTTCAAGTTCTTTTGTGAGTATCGATCCAGCCATCGGTTTGGAATTTGGCTATACAGATATTGCCTTTTTAAGAGCAGGCGTTGGGAATTTCCAACAGGTAACACAATTGGACAATGGAGAAAAAATAGGGTTTCAGCCCAATATTGGTTTAGGATTTAAATACAAAGGAATTGCGATTGATTATGCATTAACTTCATTAGGCAATCAGAGTACAGCGCTGTATTCTAATGTATTTTCCTTAAAAATTGATTTATCCCTTTTTAGGAACTAACTTTGATTATTTAAAAAAAAACATCTTATTTTATATCTAAAAAATAGCAAAATGAAATCGCCATGATTCCAAAACATAAATTGGAATGAAGAATGGTGATAGCATATTCAAATAAAAAACAAATATTATCTTCGTATGAAAACTGCCTTATTAAAAAAAATATTCGTTTGCATTCTTTTATTGAGTCCAATTTATAATTCATTTGCTCAAAATGTTTTATTGTCAAAGAACGCACATGTGAGTATATTAACCTGCGGTACTGGAAACGAATCTTATTCTTTATTTGGTCATACTGCCATAAGAATCAGTGATCCAGACAACAATCTTGATGTGGTGTATAACTACGGGCATTTTGATTTTAACACTCCTAATTTTGTAATGAAATTTACCAAAGGGGATTTGGATTATTCCATTACCAATAATAGGTACGATGATTTTCTTAATCAGTACAATTATGAAAAAAGAGATGTTTACGAACAGGAATTAAATATTCCATTAGAACTGAAACAAGAATTACTTGAAAATTTAGCCCAGTCTATGTTATCTGATGAACGCTTATATCAATATAAATTCATTGATAATAATTGCACTTCGAAAGTTGTAGATGTTATTAACAAAACATTAAAAGCCAAAGTAATCACCAAAAAAGGAGATACTGACCAAACGTACAGATCCATTTTATTCCCCTATTTCAACAATCATTTTTATGAAAAACTGGGAACAAGCATTGTTTTTGGAACAAAAGTAGATCAAATGGGTACTAAAATATTCCTGCCTTTTGAACTTCAAAAAAGCTTGAAACACATTCAATATCAAAACCAGCCTTTATCCAAAGAAAACAAAACGATATTAAATTTTGAAGAAGAAACTCCAGCTTCATGGTGGAATAACAGTTATACTTTTCTCTTTATTTTAGGTTTTGTAACGCTGATAAACAAGAAAAGTATTGATTATATTTATCTGTCAGTACTATCTTTATTGGGTTTGTTATTTGTTTTTTTAGGATTTTATTCTTTCCATCAAGAATTGGAATACAACTACAATATACTATTATTTAGCCCTCTTCTTTTGGTTCTATTGTATTTTGCTAAAACCAAAAATTCAAGATGGACATACAAATTGGCCGTTTTCAATATTCTGATAATGATAGCCTATTTCTTCGTGATTATCACAAAAGCACATTTACTCATCGTTTTGCCGATACTTACAACCAATTTTTTTGTTTTAACGCGAATAGCTATTAGAAATAAAAAGCGGATTCCAATAATTATTTAATAAATATTACTGACCTTTATAAAACAAGACTGTTGAGATAGTTTTGAAAGCAATACTCAAATCTAAATAAATACTCCTATGTTTGATGTAATACAAGTCGTACTGCAGTTTTATTAAACTGTCTTCTAAATTTACTCCATAGGGATAATTGATTTGAGCCCAGCCCGTAAGTCCTGGTTTTATGATATGACGTGTTTCGTAGAATGGCATAATTTGAGCAATTTCCTTCACAAATACAGGTCGCTCAGGTCTTGGACCAATGACAGCCATATCACCTTTTAAAATATTAATAAACTGTGGAAACTCATCTATACGGCTTTTCCTTAAAAATTTTCCAAATTTAGTTACCCTAGAATCATTAGCTTTTGCAAAAACAGCTCCAGATGTTTCTGCATTTTTGACCATCGTCCTGAATTTGATTATTTTAAAAACAACCCCGTCTTTTCCAACTCTTTTTTGTGTATAGAATAATTTTCCTCTGTTCCAAAAAGCATTTCCAATAAGGATAATAGGAATTAAAACAAGTCCAAAACTTAATCCAATTAACGACAAAAGAATTTCAAAAAAGCGATTGATAATTAAGTATAATTTGTTTTGATTACTGCGGCTAAAAGGAAAAAAACGATAAAAATCTCTAGATATGTACTGAACAGGAATACGCTGTGTTTTGTTTTCATATACCTGTGTATATTCTCTAATACTCTTACCTGATTCCAACAGCTTAAGCAATTGGTGATATAAATCAGTTGTAATTCCATCTGTTTTTTGAGAGGCAACAACTATTTCAGAAATACCATTTTTAGCAACAAATGAAGTTAAGTCTTTTATTTCAATATGCTTCACATACTGAAATTCACAATCAGAAACTGAATCGCTGTCTGCATTTATGTATCCTATTATTCTATAATGAGGATCTACACTTTCCAATCCCAAAACAAGTTCTTCCACTTGATCTTTATCACATACTAAAACTGCATTTTGAACAAACCTATTGGAAGCTAAAAAATGAAGATAAATCATTCTCCAAGCGTACAAAGCTATAAAAAAGGTAATGTAAAAAAATACTAACTGCAAACGGTTTTTGGGCAGCTCAGGTGACAAAATGGGGGTTAACAAATAAGACAGCACTGTAGAAGTAGTCGTTAAAATTGTACTGCGCAATACTTGAAAATTATCGCTTGCTACTTGAAGATTGTACATTTCAAAAATACCTCCAAACAGATTGATATATATGCCTAAAACAATAATCCAATAGTAATTGGTTGCTGAAAACTGAAAATAATTAAAATTAAAGATAAAGCTTAAACAATATAACCCTAATAATACAAAAACCACATCAAAAATCCGTAAAAGCATTTTACGCTCAGATATTTCGAAATGCATTTTTTTTGAATTACTCATCACTTACAGAGTTATATTTCGGTGCAAGTTAACTATTATATAAAAAACAAACATCTTTTATTCTAAAATAGTCAGCCATTTGAGTTTAACTTTTTGCCATTCAAACTGTTTTGTTTTTTCTCTGGAATTAGTGGTGATTTCACTAAACAGTTCAGGTTTTTCTATCAATCTAACAATCGCCTCCACCATTTTATTGACATCTTTATCTGGAACTAATAAAGACTCTATTTCATTTTCCAATAAAAATGGAATACCGCCTACATTCGTAGAAACAACGGCCAGACCTAATGCCATTGCTTCAATCACACTCACTGGCATATTATCAAAATGGGTTGTATTTATAAAAACAGAATAGTTTTTAGACAAATCCATCCAATCCTGCTTGGGCAATTTTCCCGTAAAAAACACCTCAACGTTAAGATCTTTAGCTTTTTGTTTCGCTTCTGATAAACTGCCGTCTTTTTCGGGGCCAACCATACACAGAACAGCTTCAGGGTATTTCTCTTTTAAGCGGGCAAATACTTCAACAGCCATTATTGGATTGTATATTTTTGCAAAAGAACGAACCCATAATAAATTAGGAACAGCTTTTTCCCGTTCTAAAAAAGGGTACTTTTCCAGTTCAATTGCATTGGGAATATGAATTACATTATCATATCCTTCGGCATTAAATTCATCAATCAAAAAAAGTGAGGGTGAAACATTTTGAAAAGAATATTTGAAAATCATTCCGCATATTTTCGGACTCATCTTCAATCGAAAAGACAAATTACCACCATGTAATATAGAAATGTATTTTATTTTCAATAATCGGCATAATTGCGAAATTGCGAATGCATACCAAAAATTAGCAGTACTGTAGGTATCAATAAGAACATAGTCCGATTTTCTATATCGAAATACGCTCCATAACATAGCAATCAGCCTTAATCTTTGATTTTTTTGCGATGAACTATACTGTACATTAAAGTCCTCCTGCTCCAATAGTGGTCCAAGAGTTTCAATAGTGGTAGGAGTAACTCCATGCTTTGATAATTTATTTCCTATGTATAGCAGGTTCTTCAACAGTATAAACTTTTAACAATGAAAGTGCATAAACAAAAGCGGGAGCCGCTAATCTCATGGCTGCATGATTGATAGTTAACAGCCAAAAAACTAAAAAAGACAAAGCCAAAATATTTTGCCTATTTATCAAAAATAAAACCATAGGGGTGAATAATAAAATCATTAAATTAATTAGTCCAAGCGAACCGTGTTCGGCCAGCATCCTAGTAATTTCATTGTGAGAAGCAGATACTATTCCTGTTTCTTTTTCTCTAAGTTCTTTATTCCTGCCCACGCCCACACCTAAAACAGGATTATCCCAAAACATCTGCATTTCTGATGCTATAAGAGTTTCTCTACCGGATAATTGACTTTTCTTTACACGCCCTCTTGCATCTTGATTAGCATACCGCTTATTAATCAATCCTTTAGTTTGCAACGAACTATAACCCCATACCCCCAATCCTGCAACAAATGACAACATGATAATCATTCCTATTTTAAATTTAGTATTATAATTAGCCTGATAATACAATACAGCCAAAAAAATAAAAATCATCATCATTGCAGTCAATATTCCTCCTCTGGAAAATGTCACAATTCCCCTAAAAGCAAAAACTATAACAAAACCGCCATTTACAATCTGCAATAATCTGCTTTTGGAATTCAAAACCAACTGAACAAAAAATATAAAAACACCCAGCCCTAGCATGGTTGACACTTGATTGGGACCAAATCCTCCTGAGGTCTCAAAATTAGACTGGGTCCCTGTTACCACAGCTTTTACACTTGGTGTATATAAAAACAAATAAACAGCAACACTAATTAGAGGCAGCGAAAATGCTGTAATCACTCCTAATAACCGATCAAAAGATATTTTTCTTTGATAACAATAGATAGCACTAATTCCCAAACAAACTGGTCCTGATATATTAAATGCAATTGCCTTTCTAATATCCGATTCAAAATCTAAAGTAAATGTAGCTAAAATAACTCCAGGAATCAGTAACAGCAAAAAAAGCCAATACAACAAGGCATTTTTGGAAAAACCTGAATAAATCATTCCTAAAAACATAAAAATAAGAATCGAGTATTTACCAAATTCATTCAAAAGTATCCCGTCTGTCATTCGTAAAAGTATTTCAACACTTATTATATAGGCAGACATTATAAGAACTTCATTATTTCTGTTTTTACTCTTAACTATATAATAAATTCCAAAAGCTAATATTGATAAAGTAAGCATTTTTGAAATGAATGGTAATACAAATACCAACACACCAAGAAAAGCTTGAAATAATATTAGGTATATATATGATAATTCTGCTTTCTTCATCTTAACTAATTTGCAGCCAATTTAAATATTTGTCTGTAACACTTTCAGCAGTATAATCAGCTTCAATAGTATTAAAAAGAGCCTCTCCAAAATCAGCTCTCAAAGTCTCATTCTCTACTAAATCTAATAATGATTGAAAAAATAAATGAGGCTTATTTGAAGCTACAATGAAACCGTTTTTACCATGGTAAACTATTGTTGGTATTTCCCCAACATTAGTAACAACAACTGCTTTTTTGTACAAACCATATTCTAAAAGCGCCACTGGCAATCCTTCAGATTTTGAAGTCAAAATAGCAATTGCAGCCTGATTGAGTATATTTTCTATATCAAGTTTGGAACCATAAAGAAAGACATTTTTCTCTAAATCATTTGCTATAATCATTTTCTTAATTTGTTTTGCATAATCATCTTCAAAATCTTTTCCAACTAAATGAAAAGTCCAATCTGGATGAGACTCTTTTAGTTTTCGAGCAACTTCCAACAGTAAAAAATGATTTTTATCTTCTCTAAGATTTGCCAAAGATACAATGCGTTTTCCGTCACTTCCGAACATTTGGCTTTTAAGTTCCAACTCTTTAATCCTAATGGAAAAATTAGCCAAATAAATTACTCTACGAGATTTTAGATTATTTTCAATCCAGGACTTAAGATTTTGATTAACAGCAATAATACCAGCAAAAAAAGGCACTATAATTCTAAAGATTATAATTCTTTTTCTAGGCAGCTGTATATTATTTCCATAGTGATAATGCCAAATCAATTTTATAGATGGCAAAGTCAATTTTAATAAAAATGCAATAAAAAAAGAAGTACTATGAGCATGAATATGAGTTACCTTGTTTTTTAAAATAAAACGCCGCAATCTAAAAAGAGCGGAGAAATCAAGCTGCCTTTTTTTATTCAAAAACAAATACGAAACATTCGAATTAATTTGATGCAGTAATGCTCCTTCCTTTCGGGTAGCAGCCAAACCGGAAAATTCAATTTTATCAGCTAAGGCATTAGCATAATTGACTGCCATACGTTCAGCTCCTCCTGCTTCTAAAGAATCTATTAATTGAACTATTCTCATGGTGACAGCAGTTTTCGTATTTCAGTTTCAAAAACATCAAGAGTATACTTAGCTGACCAATCAAAAGCCTTTTGACTTTTAGCTTCATATTCAGATTTACTGTTTAATAAATTTTCTAATTGCTGGATATCTATATCCAAGTTCATTTCAAGTAACAGCCCTCTATTTCCAAAATCCAGCATAAAGGGTACGCAGGAAACTGGTGTAGCAATTGGAACACAGCCCCAAAACATGCCTTCAGCTATAGCTTTTGGCCAGCCTTCGCTTTTGGAGGGTAAAATCACAAAATGACTTTTTTGATATGCTTCTTTCACAAAATCTCTCGATTGATTCCCTTTCAGCTTCACAATTTTATCTAAATTAGATTTCACAATATAACGTTCTAAAAAATCTCGTTCACCCCCTTCGCCATACAAATCTAACTGAACTGAATATCCTTTTTTAAATAAATTTTCAATTAATTGGATTGCATAAAACGGATCCTTCCCTTTTACCAATGTACCGATAAAAATAAAATGAATCGTTTGAGTCAACGATTTTTCTTGAATCATTTTTTTTTCTGATTGTGAATAAGTGGCTGTAAAAAAAGATTTTATATTTTTTGACTGATTTTCCCATTCACCATAAACCAAAACCTGCATGTTTCGGGTTAAAAAAGTATTGCTTAGAATCCACTTCTGCAAACGATAAGTCCAAGGCTGTCTAGATTTTGGATCCCAATTTCCAGCGTACTTTGCCGTTTTCTTTTTATTTGGAAACAAAACTTGTATGATACATCCCAAAAGACCAATATTTCCAGGACAACGCAGATGAATATGATCTGCTTGGCGCATGGCCTGAAAAATGACCCAAAACGATTTAGGCAGCACTACTATTGTTTTAAAAATTTGACCAGCAGAAATTAATGAAAAAACTGGAATTTTCAGAAACTTAATTTTAGAATGCTGATAAGGGAAATCAATCGCTGTAATAACCTCATCCATTATTGGGGCTGCAATAATCACTTCATCAACAGTCTTTAACCAGATATTCATTTCATGAATATAAGGAGCATAACCTAAATATTGATTTAGACTTTGCTTATGAATTACATGAGTAATTATTGCTAATTTCATTCTAATAATTTCGATAATTAATTACAAAAACTGTCATACTAAAAAGACCTAAAATACCATAATCTTACTCCAGAAATGGAGGATCGAATAAAAAGGAACACGTCTTTTTGTGTTTCCATAATCTTTACTATCAATTGAAATAAATTCATTTAGACTGCTTTTTTTTCATAAACATAGTCAAATGCATACAGCTAAATAACACAGAGTCGGAATTTTTTGACTTGTCCCAATCCTCTTTATGCCATTTTTGACCAATTTTGTTTTTTTTGTCGCTCGCTATCGGAAGCAGAGAAATCAAAGCCATCCATTTGGATTTACCAAGAAGTCCTCTCCTTTCAATAATAGCAAAAGCAGACTGAAATTGATAAAACGTCTTTTTTGTAAATGGCCATTCCCATGCAGCGTCTGACTGAAAAGGACGATATAGTATTCTAATTACTTTTATAGGCAAACTAGTTTCTAACGGATCATAACTAATAATTTTCCCATCAGGAGCTAATTTCTCATTGAGCCTATCTATCAATACTTGTATGTTTTCAAAATGATGCAAAACTCCATAAGCATAAATTAAATCAAAATTATCTGCAGTAAACTCATCTGAAAGAAAATCAACCGCCTCCGCTCTTGCATTAGGTAAATGCTCAATCCTTTCGTTTAATTTTTTAATTGCAATATCACTTAAATCAATTCCTAAATATTCTTTTGAATTTTCAGCCAAATAAATTGACCAATAATTTCCAGAAAAACATCCTAAATCAAGTACTTTTTTAGAAGACAAATCTCCAAACCATTGTTTATGCAATAAATAGGTTTGGTCCTGAACACCACTATTTTTTTTGACTGTGTTTAAGATTCCATTTCTAAATTTGGACCAAATACGAGTTGCCAAATTTTTCTTTTTTGTGTTGTAAAATTCTTTCTGCTTCAGGTTCGTTTCTAAAATTATCTCTTTGGATTTCATTTTTAATTTTTAGCTTATTAAATAGTAAACTAGAGCAACATTCCGTTTTTTAAAATAATTATTTGCATTTAATCTATCAAAGATTAATACCAAGAAATATTTATAACTTGTCTATTTTCTTCAAAAAGGCAATAATATTTTTTTCCCCTTTATAAATTCTCATATTGATTTTCAATAAGATATTTACTGCATGATATCTTGATAAAAATCTACATTCTGACAAACGATATGCTGCAAACCATATTTTTTAAGTACAAACTTCCTAGCTGCTTTACCCATTTCTTTTGCTTTCTCTTTATTAGAAAAAACCCAGATGATTTTTTCAGCAATATCATTTGGACTATGAGGATCACATAATAATCCCGTTTCATACTCATCTACAGTTTCTGGTCCTGGTCCTAATTTTGTAAAAATAACTGTTTTTTCCATAGCCATAGCTTCTGGAGCCACCAGACCCTGAGTTTCCATATGAGATGGAAACACGCAGACTGTGGCTTCTGCATATGCCAGAGGTATATCAGTATAGGCTATAGCTCCATGAAAATTAATATCCTTAGCAGTATCTCCTAATTGAGGTAATTCTTTCTCTTTTAGCATTTGTATATAAGAACTCTTGTCAGAGAAAAGCCAATCTCTTCCATAAATTTCCAAAGTTGCATTAGGATATTGTTCTTTTAGAATTGGAAAAGCCTGGATTAGCTGGCGAATTCCTTTTTTTTCACAAACCGTACCAGCAAAAACAATTTTCACATCATCAGATGTTCTTTCAGCAGGTTTAAAAAAATCAGTGTTTATTGGATAATTAATATAAAATAATGGCTTATTACTGTAGCTCAAATATTTTTCAGTATGCTTTTTTACATACTGAGAAACAGCTACAAAAGCATCTGCCTTTTTAAAAGACCTTTTTTCTTGAAATCCTTTCCATTTATCAATTTTTCTGTTTTCGCTTTCAGCAAAAAAATGATGTCCTCCATGAAGCCTAATAACGTATTTAATATTTTTTATTTTTGAAATAAAGGCAAGCCCAAGCTCAGAAGCCTCAACAATACTTATGGGTCTATCTCTATGAATTTCCCTAATTTTTCTATTGATTGCTTTAAAATTAAAATACCAAGAAAGACCTTTTATATTACTTCTCTTTAAACGGTAAACAGTAACATTATCTAGTATTTCAGTTTCATCATTTAAATTATAATTTATACCAATAACCGATACTTTAATCCCTTTTTTAACTAATTCCGAAGCTAATGTTTTTACAAAACTGCCTATTCCACCGTGTGGAAAACCTTCTTTAGGATATTCATTTGTTAAAAAACAGATATGCATTATTTAATTAGTTTTAATTGTTTCACGTATATTCCCTGAAGCTTTATTATAATCTTCCAGCACGATTTCTTTCCATTGAATCATATCCAAACTGCATTTCTTTTGAAGAGTTAACTTCTCAATAATTTCCTCTTTACTATTTAACCAAATAACAGCATTTTGGTTTGGCATACTTCTAAAATGCTGGAACTGATAAATCGTTTTTACTGACCAATCCTTAACCTTTTTATTTTCCTGATCATAGTTAATAAATACACATGGTTTATTAAACATTCCAAAATCAAAAGCCATTGTTGAACCGACATTCACTACTATATCAGAATAAAAAGCAGTGCTGACCAACAATTTCACATCATCAACTGACGGATAAACGGCACTCCATTCATTTGAAGAATTAAAGTGCCATAAAGGAACAGCTTCTTTTATTAAATCTTTATGTTCATTTACTACCGTTTCAAATCTTGCCGAAAAATCTACTGGGCATCTTCTCAATAAAATTTGATATTCATCCTGTAGCCCCGCTTTCATAATTTCTTCAGCAATATCCTTTAAATAGCTTGGATCATCAGGAGATGTTAAAGTATCGTCGCCCGAAAAACAAATGATTTTTTTATTTGAATCTAAATCATATTTTTGATAGAAAATTTCTTTATCAATTATATGGTTTTTATCTTCATAGAACTCAAATTGAGGACTGCCAGTTATATGAACACTTTTTGGTAAAATTTCTGGATAATATAGTTCCATTTCCTTTTTCATATAGGCTGACCATACCAAATAATTATCTGCCCTAAGAGCCATACGAGCCTTAGGCAAATTATCCCAAGAATAAATTACAGTTGTTGTCTTAATTCCCAAATCTATTGCCGCAGCAAAAATAGTTGCTGCTTTTAAAGATCTTTGATGTGAGCAAAAAACAACTCTTGGCTTTGCTTTTTTTAAAATTTCTTTCACCTCATCATAAAAAACATTTTGACGAATGGCATTTTGATATTTTATCTCTAACTTCAAAATCTTAGAATAATCCTTGAAGAAAGGAGCTATATTTTCAATTAATTTATAAAAAATCTTTTTTGAAAATGTCTTTTGATTCCAATTCCAATATGCTAGTACAGCTTTATTATCAACTTTTTCAGCATTATGATACAGCCTTGAAAGACAAATTAATTCTCTTAAAAATTTTTCTTTGACAGACTCATTATAGGTTGGGATAGTAATTGAATCGCTTATTGAAGTATTTTGCTTAATTACTGCTATAGTTTCTGGATCAAAATTATGAAACAAAACCAAATCGTCTTTTATCTCTTTAAACACCTCTGAATAAAGATAATTCCTAACACCTACTCCATCTGGAAATAATAATAAAATCTTACTTTGACTGCCCTCCATTATATTGTTCTATTTTAACCCTTTTATTTAAAAAAAGAGATTGATTTAAAAAAAATCACTAATTATTTTTGCAGTAAATAATCTGGCTCCCTGATCATTCATGTGCCCGCAGGACGAAAAATATTTATCTTCTATTACTGTGTTTTCATAATTATGAATTTCAGGATATGTCTTTTTAACTTTGTCAAAATAATTCATCCCATTAGTGTTTTCACACATTGGCGTCATTATGGCAATAAAGTTAATCTTATTGGCTTTACAAATGTTTTTAATTTCTTCATAATATTTATTATGAAGCAAAGGGTTGAGAGCAGCAATATTGTTTTTCATGTTCCCTTTTTTGTGTTTAATTAACGGATAATATCCTAAATTGTCTAAAGAACTAGTTTTTTCACCTTTCACAATTTTATAAACCTCTCTAAAACCTATTCTGTTATCATATTTTATATATCTGTAAAATGGAATGTAAAACAGCTCACTAAAATCTTTCTTGATTTGAAAATGCTTTTTTATAACATCCGAATTATGAATATACGGCAGAAATTTAGCAGAGACCCCTTCAGATTCTTTATCATTAGAAAGATTTAAGTCTGCCTCTAAAATAATATTTTTGATCATATATTTTCTTTCAATCATCAATTTCAGTATTAATGAAGCCTCAAATAAATGGCCGCCACTCATTCCATAATTGAAAGTTTTAAGTCCTTTGTCTTTAAACATTTGAGCAACAAAATGATTATTAGCTCGAGAAGAACCCAAAATCACTACATCATAATTTTCATTTTTTAAATTATAAATGTGATCTATTTTGCCTCGATTACTCGATTGCAAATAAACATAAGTGTATATAAAGTCTAAAGCACCAGCAATCGCTATGGTTAAGACAAGTGTTTTTAAAGCGAATAGTATAAACTTTTGCATTAGAATTGTATTGTTTTTTCATTAATTATGGACTGCTCTTTTATGTCGAAGTTCTTGTCACGTCGAGCGCAGTCGATACGCTTTACTCTATAGCGCCATCATAGTTTGGATTGTATTTATAATGAGTAGCATTTCTGCATTCCGATAAATTTTGCAATTTATCAAAATCTCCATCTATCAAAGCTTGCTTCTTGGTTCTACTCCATTTTTTAATTTTTTTCTCAAATTCAATTGCTTGATTTGGATCCATAAAATCCTGATAAAAAACCAATTTTACTGGTCTTCGAGAGTGTGTATAAACTTCTGGATACTTACCCGCATTGTGTTCCATAAGTCTCCTTTCAATATCAGAAGTTACTCCTGCAGATAATGAATCATCCTTGCAGAACAAAATATAAACATAATAGAATTTCATAATCTATATTTTAATGTTAATCTCGACTGCGCTCGATTTGACAACCATGATCTGTATGTCACGTCAAGCACTGTCGAGAAGCTTTATCTTAAAATTGAAAATATATAAATTCTTTGTAATCGGAATAGGTTCCAAAAGCGAGAATGGCAATTATTGCCAAAGCCAGCTTTACCATATTGTATTTCCCAGAAATAGGTTCAACCTTAGTTCTATTATTCCATTCTACTAAAACAAATATGAAAATCATTACTAACAATTCATAACTGTAGCGCTCATTAACCAAATATTGAGAATTAAAATCTCTGTTAACAATAATACGTTTTAAATACAATACCGCATCAATTATAGTTTTGGATCTAAAAAATACCCAAGCCATACACGTCAGCAAAAAAGTACACAGAATACTCATGATTACTTTTACAGAATCGAAGTTAAATTTCAAATGGATAGAATCCATATTATTTCGATTGCTGTTTGATAAAAGTAATGGCAGAAAATATACTGCATTTATAAATCCCCAAACGATATACGTCCAATTGGATCCATGCCAAAAACCGCTGACAACAAAAATGATAAAAGTATTTCTGATTTTCATCAAAAGACCACCTTTGCTTCCTCCTAAAGGAATATACAAATAATCGCGAAACCAAGACGATAGCGAAATATGCCAACGACGCCAAAACTCAGCGATATCACGTGAAAAATAGGGATAATTAAAGTTTCGCAATAAATCTAAACCAAACAATTTTGAAACTCCTAATGCCATATCCGAATATCCTGAGAAGTCTCCATAAATTTGAAATGCAAAATATATTCCTCCCAAAATAAGCGACAAGGAATTCATTGAACTGTAATTGTCGAAAATAGCATTGGCATACGTGGCACAGGTATCGGCAATAACCACTTTTTTGACCAATCCCCAGATTATTTGATAAACACCTTCTTTGGCTTTGTCTAAATCAAATTCACGTTTAACTTTTATTTCGGGTAATAAATGTGTCGCTCTTTCTATTGGTCCAGCAACCAAAAGCGGAAAATAACTAACAAATAAAGAATAATCAATAAAATTATACTCTGCTTTAATGCGTTTATAATAAATATCAATTACATACGATAATCCATGGAAAGTATAAAATGAAATTCCAACTGGAAGAATTACATTTAACAATATTGGGCTCGCATTTATTCCTGCTGAATTTAGTAAATCAGAAAAAGAGGAAGCGAAAAAGTTATAGTATTTAAAAACTCCTAAGAAACCTAAATTCACTACGATACTAAGCCAAAACCAAAATTTTCGGCTTTTTTCTGTCTGGCTCTTTTCAATTCGAATACCCGTGTAATAATCTAGAAAAGTAGAGAAAACTAATAAAAATAAAAAACGCCAATCCCAACAAGAATAAAAATAATAACTGGCGACAATTAATAAAGCATTCTGTGAGCTTTTGGTTTTATTAAAAACAAACCAATACAAGAAAAAAACGATTGGCAAAAAAATAGCAAATGCTATAGAATTAAAAAACATAAAGAAATTTGGATATAGAATTTAAGATTATCGATAATAATTTGAAATATTGAAAAGCTTCTCAGTATTTTGTTTTTGGTTTATTTGCATTCAAATTATCAGCAGTGCCAAAATTATTCTTTTTAAGTTATAAATGAGCTGCCTCTTTGACTTTTCTAAAAATGCATTCTAACAACTATACTTAAGAAAGAGCTAAACCATTTACCCACTGCCAAATATAAAAACTATTATCCTGTTTCCCATTACAATAATCTGTCCAAATGGCTTTTACTTGTTTGCTATCCACAAAATCCATTTTGGAAAATTGTTCTATTTTTTCAGAAAAATAAGGTTTTAATTCTTGTGAAATCCATTCTCTTTGTGGGGTCTGCAGAGCTCGTTTTGGAGCCAATGCAATAGTATTTCCTAAATAATCTTTTACTAAATCCCGTAGCAGCCATTTGGTTTGCCCATTTTGGATTTTCATAGTGTCGCTTTGAGCAAATGCTAATTCTATCAATCGATAATCTAAAAATGGCTCTCGTAACTCCGTACTGTGCATCATACTGATTCTGTCATTAAAACGTAAGGCTCTTGGAATTTTAGTATAAAATAAATCGCGGTATTGCAGATTCTGTAAATCATTATTGAAAGGACGTTCATAAACTTCCTTTTGTGCCAAATTTCTAAATTCCGACACCAACGCTTCTGGCCGAACGGGACTCGAAGTAATGCCTTGTATTACATTATTGCTTTTGTCATGATAATAATCATATCCCGCCCAAGCTTCATCCATTCCCTGCCCGTCCAGAATTACCTTAACTCCTTTTTGTCTCGCTGATTCAAACAATAAACTGTATGCTAATGTTGGAAATCCGCCAAAAGGCTCATCTTGATAGAAACTTACTTTTTCAATCAGTTCTGGAATTTCTTTATAATCTAAAAGTACTTTATGAAGCGGATAAGATGTTTTTTTCATTAACTCATTAACCCAAGGCAGTTCATCATATTTTTCATCATTGGAATAAAAAGTAAAAGCTTGGATGTTTTTTTGAGAAGGCAGATTACGGGATACCAGATTGATTAATGTGGATGAGTCCAAACCGCCGCTAACATTCATTCCTAAAGGAACATCTGCTCTAAAACGAAGTTGTATAGAGTCTTTTAACAAGGCCTCATAGCATTCTTTTAATTTTTCTTTGGAAAGCTGTTTAATTTTCGAAATTCTCTCAGGAAAATTATACCATTGCTGTGGTTTTACAACACTAAAATCTAGATTTTTTTCAAAAACAATTTCAAAAAAATGCCCCGCTTTTAACTGCTGTATCCCTTCGAAAAAAGTTTCATTGGGTAATCCATAGGTTCCGAAAGTATAATAGTTTGCCCAAACTCTTTGATTTTTATTCTTTGGGATTCCAGCTGCAAAAAGTGCTTTTATTTCACTTGAAAAATAGAGCTGATTTTCAAAAAAAGTAAAATAAAATGGTTTAACGCCAAATCTATCGCGAGCTGCAAAAAGAGTATTCGTTTTTTTATTCCAAATTGCAAAACTAAACATCCCATTGAGTTTATCTAACGTTTTGGTATTCCATTTAATGTAAGCAGCAAGTAAAACCTCAGTATCTGAATCAGTTGTAAAAGTATATTCTTTTTCTAACTCTTTTTTGAGTTCGAGATAATTATAAATTTCGCCATTAAAAACTATAACATAATTTCCACAATTGCTTATCATGGGCTGGCTAGCACTTTCAGACAAATCAATTATACTTAAACGATTATGACCTAAAGCCAGTTTTTCATCATTCCAAAAATGCAAAGCGTCTGGACCTCGATGTTTTTGTGCTTCGGCCATAAGTTTAATTGTTGAAACATTTTTAGGATTTACACCTAAAATTCCTGCTATTCCGCACATCTAATAAGTTTTATAAATTTCTCTACAATATAATTCTCTGTCATCTCCATCGATTCATAACTTGCTCCGGCAATATGTGGCGTAATAATTATATTACTGTTTTCTTTTGCTAATTTTATTAATGGATTAATAACTATTGTCGCTTTATCAAATTCATTTTGTAAAACATCTGTTGCTATTCCTTTTATTTTCTTTTTTTCTAATAACTCTGCGATGACATTTTCATCCCACACATTTCCTCTGGAGGTGTTGATTAGAATCGCATTTGGATTGCAGCTTTCCAAAAGTTGCTCATCGACAAAATTATGATTTTCAGAATTGTATGGAATGTGAATGCTTATAATATCTGCCCAAGCAAAAAGTTCGTTTGGAGATTTAAATCTTTGAAATCTAGATTCAACAAAATAGGTATCGTAATAACCAACATTCATTTGAAAAACTTCGGCGAAATTTGCCGCTTGTTTCCCTACTCTTCCCAATCCTAATATTCCAAAATTTTTACCTTTTAAATTATTTCCCTTAAATTCATCTCGATTCCAATTTCCTTTTTTTACATCATCAAATGCAGAAGGGATTTTTTTTAGCAAAGCCATTAATAATGCCCATGTATGCTCAGCTGTTGATGGTATTGATCCTAAAAACTCGGTTTCGCCTTTGAGTGAAATTATTGTTCCTCCAATACTTTCAAAATAGTCAGCATCTATATGATCTAAACCTGTAGTTGCCGTTAAAATATATTTTAATTGAGGTGCTTTTTCGAGAATTTCCTTGGTTAATTTAAATCGGAGTCTAATAAACAAAACATCAAAATCGGCTATGATTTCTGTCAATTCTTCTTCAAAATTGAAGTTGCGCTTTGTTACGTCAAAATACTTTTCAAGTTCATTAACAGCATCTTGACTAAAGTCTTCCGATTCTGTAATTAAAATTTTCATTTTTCCGTTCTCCATTCTTCATAAATTATTGATGCAATTTTGAAATCTCTTGGAGTATCTATATTAACAAGCCATTCAGCATCCATAATATAGGCTTTTTTGTTTTTTACCATAAATGACTTTTCAGTAAAAAATGATTGACTCTTTACAGCATAAAAACATCCATTTCTATAGTAAACTGGCTCTAAATCTTGCCTTCTCATTGATTCAGAATCTTTTATATACGGAATTAATTCATTATTCATTCCTAAATTATACATTCTTGCAGGATGTAAATCATCAAAAGGAACAACACTAATGACTCCATCCAGTTTAGTATCTCTTTCAAACATTTCAATAATGCTATCCAAATCTTTTCCCGTTCTTAATGGAGAGGTAGGCTGAAGCAAAACAATTATATCAAAATCTTCATTCAACGTTTTATAAGCATGTTCAACTGTTAGTACAACATTACTTGTATCGCTTGCCAAATTGTTTGGCCTTATCAGCACTTCACAGCTGTTCTCTTTTGCAATTGCTGCAATTTCTTCGCAATCTGTTGAAACAATAATTTTTGTAACTCTTGATGACTCTTTTGCGCAATTTATAGCGTGAGCAATTAAAGGGATTCCTCCTAATAATTTGACATTTTTTCTAGGAACTCCTTTTGAGCCACCCCTGGCTGGAATGATAGCTAAAACTTTCATTTAATTATATTTTCCTTTTTCAAATTTTCGAGAAATCCTTGAAAATTCCCAATTAAGATGATTAGTCTGATACCATCTGTCCCAAGCGATCTTTAGAGCCCAAGGAATAGATTTAAAAAAAATCCATATAAATCGTGAAGTTTTAAGTGGTATTATTCCATCTACCTGATATTTAGAAATATGATCCCTTATATCAACCCTATAATTATTTTTTCTATTATACATAAAATAACACGATACATTTGATTTTAAACTGTATCCCTTTTCCATAACTTCAAGTGACCAAAGTTTTTCTTCATTGGATCTAATAGTTTCATTGAAAGGAATTTCAATTCCGATACTTTTACGGATTGCCGAGCAATTAGCCACTATAAGATTCTGCCAATCCTTTTCATGAATATAATTACTTTTATTAATTGTCAGATCACTTTTAATAGACTGTAAAATTTGCTTTGTATTAAAGACTGGCGTACATCTAACTGCCGCAACTGATGGATCCTTAAAATAATGAACGAAATTTTCAAAAAAATCACTTGACAAAAGTATATTATGAGAACTCAGCAATAAAACAATTTCATATTGGCAATGCTGAAGTCCAAAATTTAATGCATATCCATAAGTGAATTTTTTATCTAATTTCACGACTTTACAACCAAATTCATTTGCTACTTCTATAGAATTATCAATAGAAGCATCATCAATAATAACTATTTCATAAGGCAAATCAAATTTTTGTTTTTTTATGCTCAGCAAAGCGTTTACTAAAGAATTTGCTTCATTTTTATTTCTTATTAATATAGAAATCATATTCCTTGTTGTTTAATACATGATGGTTTTATGAAACTGCAACGGCACTTTTACTAACAGATCAGCTATTGATGAACCTGCATTTCCACCTCCGTAGACAGCTGAAGTTTCTGATTTTCCCTTTTTCAACACTGTATGGACAGCATCTATTATTTCGTTTTTATTGTAATCTACATCAATAACATTATGACCGCGGTCGCGTTTATTTTGTCGGGAACCGATATTAATAACTGGAACTCCAAGATAAGCACACTCTCTGATTCCCACACTGGAATTACCCAGCAGGGCTTTGGCATTATTCAATAAAACCAAAAAATCATCGCCTTCCATATTCTTGAAAAAATGAACATTCTTCAGCTTATGGTGTTCGCGAAAAGCTCTAATTCCTGTAGAAGTCCCATCGGCACCTGCATCAACATTTGGCCAAAACCAAAGGGTAGGCATATCCAATTCGTTTACAGCTTCAAGGGTTTCTTCAATATGTTTTCTGGAATTTTGATATTCTGTCGTAACGGGATGCTGCATGACTACGAGATAGCCGTCAGCCAAATCGGGATCGGATCCAACCCCGCCATATTTTTGATACGGATTAAAATTCAATCCTTTTATAGTATTAATTTCCGAAGCAATATCAATAGAAGGACAGCCTGTATTGAAAACAAAATCAGGGTTTTCCCCTAATTTTATTACTCTTTCTTTTGCACTTTCTGAAGCGACAAAATGATAATCTGCCAATTTGGTAATCGCATGACGCACTTTCTCATCTATATTACCAGTAACTTCTCCTCCTTGAATATGAGCCAGTGGAATATTCATATAAGAAGCCGCAATTGCTGTTGCCATAGTTTCAAAACGATCCGCTACAGTAACAACAATATCAGGTTTCAAATTATCAAAGACTGTAGACAATTCCAAAATTCCGATGCCGGTGGTTTTGGCCGCTGCAGTCAAATTTTCTCCTTCTAAAACATTAAATACTTTTGCTGCAATAGCAAAACCATCTTTTTCTATATAATTTACAGCAGAACCATAGCGGTCCAACAAAGCCGAAGCTGCAACAACAAGCTGCAGTTCTAAATCAGCATGTTTTTGAATGGCAGATAAAACTGTTTTTACACGGCTGTAGGATGGCCGAGCCGTAATGACTACCACTATTTTTCTTCTACTCATTGTATATCTTCTTCATTTAAAAAATCCCATTTATTTTTACCAAAAGTAAGTCTTTTGCCAACAACATCCATAAATTTTGCGGCATCAATTCCGCAACCTTTTGGCTTTTTTGCTTCTAAATCATCAATAGTTAGTATATGTCCTTGAGACAGTTTTTTATTTACAGCTAATGATTTTTCAAATATTTGCTTTAAGGCTGTAAAACTTTCATTGGAATTTTTATCTATTGGATTATCAAGAGTACGTTTAATATTTCTGACACTTATAACTAGATTTTTAATCTCATCAATCGTCAAAGAAGATTTAGAATCAGGACCAAAAACCTGTCTGTCAAAAACAGCATGAAATTCAAGAATGCTGGCTCCTAAAGCAGTAGCAGCAATACAAGTCTCAATTTTTGCCGAATGGTCTGAAAAACCAATTGGTACATTATAACGATTTCTCAATTCCTGAATCACATTCAAACCGTATTGTTCAGGTTCTGTAGGATAGGCCGTCGTACATTGTAAAATAGAAAAATCAACATTTCTTTCTCTCAAAAAAGCTACAGTCTGATCTAATTCATCATAAGAACTCATTCCTGAAGATAAAATCACAGGCTTCCCCGTTTGAGCAATTTTTTCTAAAATCAAAAAATTATTCACTTCACCAGAACCAATTTTATATTGTTCTATCCCAATTTCTTCCAGCCAATCTACCGCCAAATTACTAAAAGGCGAACAAATGAAATCTAATCCAACCTCATCACAATGCTTTTTGATTCCTTTCCATTGTTCCAGAGAAAAACCCATTCGTTTCCAATAATCAAATCTTGTTTTATCTTCTAATGAGAACTTTATACGAAAAGGTTCTTGCTCACTGCTTTCAGCTTCAGCGATGTGCATTTGAAACTTCACTGCATTCACTCCAGTGTGAGCAAGGGCATCTATATAAGAATATAAAATCCCTAAACTTCCTTCGTGCGCCTGGCCAATTTCGGCAATGATATATGGATTATCACTCATAGATGCTGTTCTTGTTTGTAAAATTTTTAAAAAAAAGCGGTTTTATATTTTCCAGCTCCGATCTGGATAAATCCCACCATGCCAATGCTTCAATTTCTTGAATGATGGAGTCCGAAAAACGTTTTCCAATTGGCTTTGCAGGAACACCGGCTACTATTGTATATGGAGCAACATCCTTAGTAACAACAGATCCGGCTGCTAAAATCGCTCCATTTCCTATATTAATATTCCCTACTATAATTACGCCATGACCAATCCAAACATCATTCCCGATAACAATCTCATTCTCCTCTTTTAATCCTTGAAGCTCACCTTGGAATAAATTATTATTGACATAAGTTGTCATTGAAGAAATAGGATGATTAGTAGCATGCAAAGCTACATCAGCTCCCAACTGGCAATATTTTCCAATAACTATATTTCCGCTTAAGATATTATTATATCCCAGCGTTGTTGCATAGCCAATTCTAATATCCCCAGAAAAATTACATCTGTCCGGTACTGCATTTTTTCCCTCAAAGACTACATTTTGCAATCCTCTTGAAAAGCCAGACACAATTACTTTTTCATATACCGTAGCTGTATTTAAAAAATAAAACAAAAATTTCTTTATAAATTGTCTCATATTAATACTGTTTGGCCTCCGCTTTTGTCAATCCTTTATACCTTAAAAATAATATCCAAATTGCTTTTTGAGTTATTACTTTAAAAAGAAACTCAGCAAAAGGTCTTAAATAAGTATTGGGCTTATTCGTTAAATTATTTGGAATAGTAATCTCCGTTTTACTTTCTTTAATTGAAGAAAATGTTTCTAACATCCAATCTTCAAATACATTTCCCATATGGTATGCGTAATTCCCGGCAGTTGATAATCTCCAATATCCTTTATCTTCGGCTGGTTTATCTAATAAAATTTTCTCACTGTCACCTCCAAGGCTGTAATATGAAAACCGATTCTTTATACCATCAAAACAATTTCCTTTATAAGTCGCTATAAAATGTCCTGCACCAATTACAGCACTTACGTTATTATTAGAATTTGAAATAGTCAAATTTTTATTCAAATGAATATCTTTATAAAAACCTATATTCCCAATACTTGACGCAAACATCTGGAGACTATTTTTATCTCTTGTTTTAGTAAATTTTAACCGTTTAGAAAATAAATTATCTAAATAAATATTTGCTGTAAATTGTTTTAACATTTTGGAAGAAGGAACCGGACTAACTACACCTGCCTTTTTGAAATTTTCAAAAACAGTATAAGTTTCTTTTTGCCAATTATTCAAAAATAACACATCGGCATCGCTAATAGTTACCAAATCAAAGTTATGTCCAGCAAGACCTTTTAAAATCGCATTTAATTTCCCTATGGCTGACGTATGAATCAGTTCATGGATTTTCCCGTGTCGATATAAATTATCTAAGTAATTTATAACCTCCATACAGCTTCCATTGTTTACAACAGCTATATAGGTTTTTGAGTGACATGTTTTAAAAAGCGATTCCAAACAAAATTTAAATATCTTAAAACTATCTTTAAAATAACCTTCTTGATTAGGAATATGAACAGGAATTATTACCTGATGATAAAAATCATTTGACCCTTGGAGTTTATCTTTATTAGGATTAAAACCTATTCTCATTTTTATTTTTTAAATAAAAGAACATAAACCAATAACTTGCAGTTACTTACTTTGAAAAACCAAAAAAAATCTAAAATAAATAAATTTTTAAACGTTTTAAAAAAACCTTTATCGATCATTTTAATCTGCATTTTACTTACATTGTCTAAAAGTGACTTATATTCTTTCTTATTAATTTTTTTAATAGATAATTGATTTTTTAAAATGTATTTAAGAAACAACGGTAAATAAAAATAATTCGGATTGTCTTTCGAAATATTATTAGTATGAACCCTGTATTGCACTAATGGCTCATCAACATAATAAAATTTTGTACTAAAAGAACAACGTGTCCAATACTCAATATCCTCCAATGCAGGTGGAATAATTTCGTTAAAAAAACCAACTTTGTCAACAACTTCTTTTCTTAACAATGGTGTTGGCATCATTAAAGTCCAATTACCTATCATCCGCATAGAAACATCCCCATGTTTTACATCCAAAGAGCCTGGTCTCCCTATTATCTCATTTTTTTCTATGCCTATCTCATCTATAACCTGACAACAGCAATGAACCAAACCAAAATCTGGATTATTTTCCAACACTGCTACCTGCTTCTCTAATTTACTGGGCAGCCACAAATCATCATCATCTACAAAAGCAATATACTTTCCTTTTGCCTCATGAATTCCAACATTTCTTGGTTTGGCCGGACCTCCAGAATTTTCAATTTTAATATATTTTACTTTTTCAAATGTTTGACACAAAAAAAAGTTGTCATCATTTGGAGTTCCGTCATCGACAACAATAATTTCAAAATCCTTAAAAGTTTGATTTAAGATACTCCGAAGTGTCAGTTTTAAATAATCGGTTCTTTTATATGTTGGAATAATAACAGAAACAATCGGCTGATAATTTAATTCCATTTCGATTTTATTTTTAGCTGAACAAATTTCATAATCGATACAAAATATTTTATTTCAATTTTATCAATTCCTTTTATCTTTCTCAAAAATTTATAACTGAAGACTTCTTTTTTATTAGACCAGACAAAATGCTTTACATAATGATCTAAAAAAAAATGAAATTTATTATTTTGTTCAAAAAAATTTAAATATTTAAGTGCTTCTTCATAAACAATCTTCTTTGAGGATATACTCATCTTAGTTGTTGTTGAATTTTCATGCCTTCTAAAAAAATTTAGATTTTTATTCAAAAACACAAATTTCCTGTTTTGAACCAAGAAACTCCACAAAAAAAGATCGGACAATTGTCTATTATTAAATAGTTCATCATTCATTTTTTCTTTTGGTTTCCTAAAGACAACACTACTTCCGTTTGTAATATAGGTATTAAAAGGCATTTTGTTCAAAAAAACATTATCGCCTACTATTTTATATTTCCCCAAGTCAACCTCTAGATCTTTTGTTCGATTTGTAGAATCATAAATAATTTTAGAATCTTCAATATAATTACTTCCACAAAAAGCAAGTGCTACATCTTCATTATGATCTAAAATCTCGACTAACTCTTGTAAAAAAGTTGGTTCAGAATAATCATCTGTTTCGGCAATCCAAATGTATTCTGTTTCAGCTAATTCAATTCCTTTTTTCCAAGAATTATAACCGCTCTCTGAATTTTTATCATTTATAATAAAATGCTTAACTCTAAAATCCGGATTCCTTTTTAAAAAGTCAGTAATAATCTCCACACTATTATCTGAAGACTGATCATCAATTATAATCGCTTCCCAATTTTTAAAAGTTTGATTCAAAATAGTATCAAGCCTATCTTTCAAAAATACAGCATGATTATAACTTGGTATTATTATAGAAACTTTGGGCATTATCTTGCTTAAAATTATTGTTAAGAGGACTTAAATCTTAAAATGAATTTAAAAATTTCCCTAGCTAGTTTTATCAAACCAGTTGCATTTATCATTTTTCGGATCATTAAACCCGTTTGATATGCATTTGATTTTTTTACTGCATTTAAATTATTTCTAAATAATTTGTTAGACTCTGAATATCGGGTCAGCATATGTACTGACAAGCGATGATATTCATCATAAGTAAGTATTCCTCTAAAATTATCTAAAACTTTTAGATAATTATCGCCAATACCTATTGTCTCCATTCGGCTGGATGGATGGACTCTGTAATATGCCAGCGGTAAATCTACAAAAATACAATTTGTAATCTTTAAAAGCTGAATCCAAACAACCCAATCTTCCTGAGCAGATAAATTTTCAGGAAATCTAATGTTTTTAAATAATTTGGCATCAAAAAATCCGCATTGCATCTGTACAGAAAATGCAACATTCCACTTAAATAAAAAATTTTCCAATGTAAATAGTTCCGCTTCAAGCTTACAAAAGGGTGGCGAAATTTCTTTTGAATCTGATGAAAGCATTTTAAAATTGGATATAACTATTCCTGTCTCATTACTTTTATCTTCTTTTAATTTATCAATAGACAACTGTATTTTTAATTTATCCAAAACATCGTCAGAATCTAAAAATTGGAGATACTGCCCTGAAGCTTTTGAGATTCCAAAATTTCTTGTACTGCTTACGCCACTGTTACTTTTATAGTAATACTTAAATCGGTTGTCCCTGGCTGCCCACTGTTGAGCAATAACTTCTGTATCATCAGTACTTCCGTCATTCACAATGATACACTCCCAGTCCGTATAAGTTTGATTATAAACAGATTCTAAAGCTTCATTCAAAAAAACACCTTGGTTATAACAAGGAACTATTACAGATACTAATGCAACCATAAAATCATTAATTTTTTAAAACCGCATTTTTATTAAACTTACTGATTACTTTGGTTTTCAGCATTTCTCTTGTCTTACTTGTAACCACAAACAAAAACTCTTCAATGGGCAAATAAGCAAGAGCTTGTAAACGCCATTTTTTATCTAAACCAATAGTCGTTTGCTCAAAATATAATTCAAAAACTAATCTTCGTTTTATGGTTTGAAGAACATCACTTAACTCTTTTTGCGAATAAATTTTTAGTTTTTTATTTTTAAGGTCCAGCTGTTTTACCCACTTAAAAAACAAAACTAAATCATTGATCGAAATCTTTTGGGTCATCCAAAGCATCTTTGCGATTAAATCATCTGTAAAAGTTTCATTATCATAATGCAGCTTTTTAAATAGAAACAATTTAATATCTATGTCACCCTTTCTTTGTATATCATAATACAGCTTTGTTACCTGATCATCATGGGATCTATAGTGATACAAAACTTCTTGTATGTTATATAACTTACATGTCCAGGAAACCCGGGACCAAAAATCATAGTCTTCTACATGCTTTTTATTTTCATCAAAAGGGTAACTCTCCAAAGCCTTCTTTTCAAACATTACAGATCCTAAACTCATTGAACACTGCATTAACAGCTCGGCAACAATTTCTTCATGAAATTCTTTATGCTTAATAATTTTTCCATGATTCCCAAATCTCTGAAGCCAACACCCGCAGACTTTTATTTCAGGATTATTTAATAGAACATCTAATTGTTTTTGAAAACGGTCTGGAGTACTAATATCATCCCCGTCCATACGGGCTATATATTTTCCTTTTGCAAGCTTAACACCTAAATTTAAACTATCTATAAGTCCCAAATTTTTAGGCTTCCTTATTAACTTTATTCTTGAATCTGAAAACTCAATAATCCGATTAACGGTATCATCAGTAGAGGCATCATCAATAATCAGCAATTCAAAATCAGCATAAGTTTGATTCAAAATACTTACTATAGATTCTTTTATAAAAGACTCCACATTGTACACGGGCATAAGAACCGTTATCGCTGGATCTTTTTTATCCATACTAAAATTCTAATTTATTAAAGATTTTTTTATTGTCGCTGCTATTTTTCTAAAATAAGCATATTTAAAATCTCTACTATTATAAAGATGCTGGATCATTCTAAAAAAACCTTTGAAATACTCCTTGTTTTGAAAATATTGAAATTCCGAATATTCAACCCAAGAAGAACTCCATAAATGAACAGCAAAAGAAGTGTCTCTTATATATTTTTTATAATTATTTAATTCCTTTCTATTCTCATAAGGAAAAGGATAGAAATACAAAGAAGGATATATTTTTACACCATTTTCAATAACTACAGCATTAAAATCATTTCTAAAATTATAAAGATCTCGAAATTTTTGAGTTATTATTCTTGGAATTGTAATCTCCCAAATATGAGCAGCTTTCTCAAATTCTAAAAAATCATACTCTGTGCTACAGGCTTTTATAAAACTATTATTTGGCAGACACCCTATAATCCCGCAACTGATAAATTCTAAATCCTCAGCTCCAAAAAAACAAGTATTCGCTAACAAACTATTAAATGATTTCACAACCATCATGTCTGTATCTAAATAAATGCCTCCAAATTCCTCTAACTTTTTTAGCCGTGTATAATCTGCAACAAAGGCCCATTTTTTTTGACTATAGGCTTCTTTAACAAATGGATGAGAGAAATCCGTGTTTTTTTCATTCCATTCTATAATTTGATAATCAGGCAAATGCTTTTTCCAAGAAGTAATACAATCTCTAACCAATTTTGGTTTATTTTTTTTTCCAAACCAGCAATAATGTATAATTTTTGGGATCATTTAATCGGTCTCTTAAAAAAAATTAAAATTGTTATTGAAACAAGAAGATTATCCATTTTAAAACTTTTGTACTAAACCAAATTCAACTAACAATCCAATTTTTCTTGATTTCCTTAAACTTGACACTATCTCTCTTAATTTGTAAAGTTCTCTAAAATCTTCAATAAGGTTTTTAAAATCAGAATCCAAAACTTGTTGTCTTTCGGAAAGTAATATTGTATTGTTTGACAATTTTGAACTTATGCCGTCTAAGTAAAAAACAGAAAGCACCTCATTTATTTTCAAATAATTACAATGAAAACTAAAAATTGCCGTAATAAAAAACTTCCAATCAGAAACAATTTTATAATTTTCATCATATAAACCGATTTTACTGAATAATTTTGCTCTTATAAATGTACCCGGATGGGATATAGAAGCTTCATAAAAATAGTGAAAATCTAATTTATCCGGATGAGACGATTTTTCAGAAATTCCCTCTCCAATCGTTTGTATATCAAAATAAATCAAATCGTATTTCTCAATATAACACCTGTTTTTTTCTAAAACTTCATCATTAAAAAAATGATCCCCACTATTCAAAAACAACAAATATTCACCAGTGGCTTTCAAAATTCCTTTGTTCATGGCATTATAAATCCCTTTGTCGGATTCACTTACCCAATAATCTATATACTCGCTTTGACTTTCTATATAGGCAGCACTCCCATCAGTGGAACCTCCATCAATAACGATATACTCAAACTCCTGCCAAGTTTGATTGACTACACTCTCCACAGTTCGCTTTAGACCTTCTAAATTGTTACAGTTGATGGTGATGATTGATAATTTAGACATTATTTTAATTATATACTCGTTGAATTCTTTCTTAATTCTTTAAAAAATTTTATCGTTAACTCCCCAACAAAATCGTACACTTTTGATTTCTGAAAATGCACTATCAATTTTATGTAATGCATTCGCTATATTGAAATTAGAATTATATACACGGTTTTCTCCATTTTGTTTATCCACAATCATTACATCTATCATTTGTGCTATTTCTTTCGGATTCATTGGAGAAAAATAATATGCATATTCACCCAATTGCTCTTTGTGTCCCTCCAAATTCGAACAAGCCACAGAACAACCTAACTCAGCTGCCTCCAACAGTGGCATATTTGTTGGCCCTAAAAAAGTAGGCATAACCAAGCCTTGAGAATGTTGATAAATCCACTTCAATTCTTCCGTTTTAATAAATCCTAAATCTAAAACTGCATCCGTCAAATTTAACTCTTCAATTAATTTTAAAACATATTCCTTATTTCCTTTATCGGAACCACTAAAAACCAGTTTCAAACTTGGAAAGTTTAATAAAACAACCTTAAATGCTAATAACAAATTGTAATGATTTTTATGACTCCAAAACTGGGCAGGATAATGAATAAAAAAGGAATCTTCACTTAATACAGTTGGTTTCGAAGCAATAATTCTGTCACTAATAATTTCTGATGGAAAAATTGGAACAACTTTAATCCTATTTTCATTTAAATTTAAATATTTTACAGCTTCTTTTTTTCCTTGTTCAGATTCTGAAAATACCATTAATGCTTTATGCGGGACTGCATTATGATGCAATCTCCTTGCTTCATAAACGTCATTCATACTGACCTCAGGGAAAGCATACATCGACAAGTGACCAATATCCCATAACGTATATATATATGGGAAATTCTCAATTAAACAACCTGGAATTGGGTAATAAATCAAATCAACAACCCTATACAACTCATCCTTAATTGCCTCATTATGTATCTCTTTTTCTTTAGAATAATCAACTGCTTTTGTTTGCAATCTTAATTTACTGGCAATTTTTTTAAATATTCTGTATCGCAATGGCAAAACAGGAAGTTTAAAATCTCGTGTTTGTATTTCGTAACTTTTATCCCTTTTGTTCCAATCACTTGAAAATTTTTTAGCGATAAAAATAATTTCAGCATCTTCAAAATTGTAATTGTACATTTCGTTAATTAATTGAGAATAATAACCAAATCCACCACCCATTTCTGGTTTATAATCCTCATTAATCCAAATTCCAACTCTTAATTTTCTCATCTCAAAAGTACTTCACAAACAGTTCTTATTTCTTCATTAGACAATCCTAAACCACTTGGTATATAAAATCCGTTTCGAGCTAACTTTTCAGCAATGGGGTAATTTTCATTTTTAAACAATCCCATTTTTCTAAAAACTGGTTGCTCATGCATACACCAAAAAAAAGGACGTGTGCCAATTTTTGCTTCACCAAGTTTTTTTACCATTTCTTCTTGCTGCTTTTCTGATTCAGCTAGTAAACCAAAAACCCAATAAATATTTTCGGCATAATCAGTATGTTCTAATGGTAATTGAAACCCTTTTATATTTTGTAAATATTGGTGATACAGCTTACCTATTTCTCTTTTTCTTTGAATATGATAATCCATTTTTTCCAACTGAGCAACACCCAAAGCCGCCTGAAGGTTCGTCATTCTGTAGTTCCAACCGAGTTCATTATGTATAAATCGTCTTCCCTTTGTTTCAAAAGCTAGATTTCGAAGTTTTTTGCACTTTTCTGCGGTATTTTGATCATTACAAACTAGCATTCCTCCTTCTCCAGTTGTAATGTGTTTGTTGGGATAAAAACTGAAAATACTAATATCTCCAAAACTACCGCACATTTTCCCTTTATAGGTTTGTCCATGCATTTCGGCTGCGTCTTCAATAAGTTTTAAATTATATTTTTGGCATAGTGCCAAAACTGGATCCATATCCACTGGCAATCCATAAATATGAACAACAAGTATGGCTTTGGTTTTAGGAGTAATTTTCTCCTCAATTTGAGTTACATCCATATTCCAAGTAATAGGATCACTATCAACTAAAACGGGTATTGCTCCTGCAGTCACAACAGATTGTGCCGGAGAAATTATAGTAAAAGCAGGCATAATAACTTCATCGTCTTTACCCAAACCCAAAGCTTTCACTGCAATATCTAAAGCGGCTGAACCATTAGCAACAGCTATTCCATGACTTCTATTTACATATTGAGCAAACTCTGTTTCAAATCGAGTTACAAAAGAACCCTCAGACGAAATCCAGCCTGTTTCAATACATTCAGTAACATATTTTAATTCATTTCCGGATAAGAGTGGCGTGTTTACGGGAATCATTTTCTATATTTTTTTTAAGATAAAAAATACACCCCAAGTTTCTTTGGAAGCTGTATTTTCTGTTAAAAATTCTTCGGTTAAAACTACTTCAAATCCTGTGAATGCAGCCAACATTTTGATTTCAGGAATCGAAAAATGACGCATTAAATGTTCCTCTGTAATAGTTTCTGAGATTTGAGTTTTTTTATCTTTGATAATTACATCAAAATTAACGGCTACTAGGTTTTTAGCAGATTGCGTTTTTGATTCTGCTAATCTAATAATTTCTATATTATCATTCTCTAAACGCTTAATTCTGGTTTCTGGTTTCTGATGGTAAACTGCAGGAGAATACCAAATATCAAACATAAAAATACCATCAGATTTCAGTTGTTGATGTACCCTTTTAAAACAATTAATCAAGGATTCATTTTCAGTTAAATAAGATATAACATGAAATAAGGACAAAGCAATATCAAATTGCTGAGAAATCTCAAAAGAGGAAATATCTCCAATTGTCGGATTGAATCCTTTAATATTTTTTGATTTTGCCAAAGCCACCATTTCTGGACTTCTTTCAACACCTGTCACTTCAAAACCAGCTTTACAAAAATAGTTAGCATGCGAACCACTTCCTGCACCTAATTCCAGAATTTGAATCGCTTTGGGATCAAATTGTTTTATCTTACTTATAACATAATCACATTCCTCTTTATAATTTTTATCTTTATATAGAAGATCATAATATTTGCTATACTGTTGAAAATTAACCATTTTATTTATAAAATTAAATCTTTTTCCTCTACTGCTGTAAATCGAACTTTATCAACATCTCCGCAATAAGGACCTTGTTTGACTTCAATCATCTCCGATTTCTCTAACATTTTGAATCCATGTCCACCATCAGAAAGCAAGATTACATCTCCTTTTTCTAAAATAGCGCTCTTAAAGTAATTTTGTTCATTATCATAAAAATCTACTCGAACTTTACCGCTTTTTATAAAAAGAACTTCTTGAGTCAAATGCACTTCACGAGCGACCAAATTATGACGGTGAGGCTCAATAACATAGCCTTCGGGTCTGTTCATATAGCCCAACTGCTGTGAATCGTTATCATTGGTAAAGAACTCAATACCTTCTTTTTTATAATCCGATCGGATGATAATAGCTAGTAAAAGATTTTCTGTTATAATTTTTTCAAAAAGCACGATATATTTTGTTTTTAATTTTGTTGATTAATTTTAATCTTCTTTTGGATCTTAGGATAGCGATAATCATTTTCTCCTCGTTTGGAAAAACTTTGACCGCATAATTAAATACTTCTACATTAAAAGACACACAGGTATAAACACGATCATCAAATCGACTATTTCCTATAATTTCTATGTAATCCGTTTTAAATTTTAACAAGTTATAAATTTCCCCTTTTTTCTCCTTAATTTTATCTGATGATATAGTATCGATATCCCTTCTATAATAGGCGGTTAGAAATTCCCATACCATACCATAATTTGCTTTTCTTGAAAGTGATAAATGTAAATCAAGTTCTTGAAAGGAAGGAACATTTTCATCTAATAAGTAATCATTAAAAATTTCTCTTTTGATAAGTGCTGAATTAGTATCTACATAAGTATGCTGACGAATCAATTTTTCAAAAATAACACCTATTGTCTTCCATGTAAATATATCAATTATTTCATCATTTGCATTTTTTACATGCGAAAAAGAGGTTATAATGTCAAAGTCTGTATTTTGTTGAAAAGCATTCATTTTCACCTTTAAATGATGTGCATACATAATATTATCTGAATCAAAAAACTGTATGAAACCTCCCTTTGCGTTTAACAAACCCGTATTTCTAGCGCCTTGTGCTCCCTTTGTTCTGTCATTTATCAAATACTTAAATCTACTATCTTGACTTGAATATTTATAAATGACTTCTTCTGTTTCATCAGTACTGCCATCATCAACAACTAAACACTCCCAATTTTCATAGGTTTGCTCCAAAACACTATCAAGTGTTTGAATTATTAAATGTGCCCGATTATAAGTTGGGATTATTATAGAAACAAGCGGATTAACATTCATTCAAAACAGCTCTTAATTTATTAATATAAATATCCATAGCAAATTCATTTTGCATACGCTCTCTTCCTTTTGCTCCCATTTCTTTTGCCAATACTTTATCCTTAATCACTTTTATCATTGCCTCTTTCATACCTTGGATATCGGTTTCCTGTACTAAGAAACCTGTTTCTCCATCAATTACCACATCTGGAATACCAGCATGAAAAGTCGAAATAACCGCTAATGCGGCAGCTTGGGCTTCTAAAACAGCAACTGGGGTTCCTTCGCTATCACCATTATCTGCTATTACAGAATGTTGAACAAATGCCAAAGCATTTTCCATTTCTCGTTGGGTTTCTTCGGGCTTTATAATTCCTAAGAACACCACACTTTTTTCAATCTTCCAAGCTTTTACCATATTTTTACAGGTATTCAAAAGTTCGCCTGAACCAGCCATTCTCAACTGAGCATAAGGAAATTCTTTTAAGACTTCGTAAAAAGCCATTAAAGTTAAATATGGTGCCTTTTTATCAACAAAACGGCCTATTGCAAAAAAAGTGCTGGTAGAAAAATTAGGCTTCTTTTCAAAAAATATAGTATTAGGACCATACGTAACTAGTGCAATCTTATTCTCAGGACAACCTAATAAAATTAATTTTGTTTTCATTGCTTGTGATACAGCTATAATTTTCTTTGCCTCAAAAAACATTTCTTGGTATGCTTTCTCATATCGATTCAAGGTATCTTTTTCACTTGCATCAAAACCATGAAAATGTACAACTAAAGAAATATTTGCTTTCTTACATATCTCCATTAAAGCAACTCCTGCTGGACCATACTGTGCTAAAACTACCTCGATTTTATGTTTCTTTAAAACAGAAACAAAATCTTTATCAGTATTAAAAAAAGTTTTTTTGAAAATCAATTTACACAATTGATTCAATTTTGCTTTGTACTTATTATTTATAATTATATTATTCCCATAAAAAACAGGCAACCAACCACCATATAAAACTAATTTCGCAGGCAAAAGTTCAATCTGAGCTTTAATAAAAGTTTCTGAATAGGCACTTTTATTTATAGTAGCAATTGCAATATTTTTTTGTGACATCAATGTTTTATTTTTTTGCAGTTCCATATAACCCAGTTATCATCTGCCCTTCTTTAAAAACAACTTGCTCTGGTTTATCCATCTTAATTAAAAACTTAATTATTGGTTTCAAAACCAATGACAATGCATTTCTTTTTCTAGCACTCATTGGACTTCTTCTCACCCACAACCCTAGCATCTGCGCCATTGATGCGTGCCAGCCTCCTGTTGCTTTTATTTCGATTTCTTTAAACCCTGAATTTCTTAAATGACGTTCTAATGAAAAAGGGGTATATCGATATTCGTCATAAGGCACTTCATGCAAATTCCATAAAAAGGGAACGGTAAAAAAGAAAACACCATCTGGTTTCAACACTCTTAAAACTTCTTTTAAAACAATTTCTGGTTCAGGACAATGTTCTAGAACCTCTGTTCCAAAAGCACATTCAAAACTATTATTTTCAAAAGGCATTTTTTCTCCATTCCAAGTATAATCTGGTTTTACTTGAGCATCATATACTAAAGCACTCTCAATATCTAAACCAATATATTGTTTAATATTGCTATGTTTTAAAATATAGTTTTTATAAGGCATTTTACCACATCCAATATCCAAAAGCATTCCGTTAAACTGTGGAAGACTGGAAATAAGCGCCTTAAAAATAGATGTTCTAATGAAATAGCTATCTAAATTGTCTTTTGTAAATGGAATATTAGTAAAATTATCAATTATCATATCTTCTTTCTAAAATTGAAATGTTTTTTTCAACAGAATGATTATCTATTACAAAAGCCTGTTGTTTCAAACCCAAAGCAATTAATTTTTCTTTAGACAACAACAATTCTTTAGAATAAGCAACAAATTGTGTCAAATTAGTAAAGCTTTTAAAATAGTCCGTCACCTTACTCAACGTATTTAAATAATTAAAATCCCACAACACTTGTGGAACCGCACCCAAAGCGATTTCAAATGCTGCATAACCTGCCAATTGACTATTTGCAGACTGAAACCATACTAAATCTAAATTTTCTTCGATTAAAGTGTTTTTAATAGAGTCGGTATGTCCACAAAAAACAATATGCTCTGTCAAATACAAATACTCTAATTGTCTAGTCAATCCAATTTCTTTTGGATCACCTGCTCCATAAATATGCAATTGAACATCAATACCTTCTTCTATCAATAATTTTAAAGCATAAAAATAAGGATCTAAAGGTTTCATTGTCGAAAGCCTTGTAAATACCCCTATAATAAGTTTTTTTTTGTTTTTTGATGGAACTTCAAATGTTTTAGTATCTAAACTTAAAGGAAAATAAGTATGATTAAAATTTGTAAATTCACTTAACTCATTTCTTAGTATGTCAGGATCAAAGCCTGAAATAAAATTATAACTCAAATTTCTATCATACCCTTTATAAATATCAACACCTTGAAATCTAGCTGTTAATATATTAATTAGTCCATTTTTAGGTTGTAATCCTCTAGAAATACATAATGTATGATAAACAGAAATTCCCGAAAAATTTACATATTTATAGTTCGAAAAAAAATGATCTATAACTTCCGATTCTGCCTTTGATTTGGAAATATTCAAGCCTATTTTTCTTTTGATTTTATTAGTTCCTCTTTGAAATAATGTCTTTTTTTTAGTTGTTTCTTTTAAAATTTCTTGAAGAAAATAAACTTTACAACCTAAGTCCAAAGTTGGCTGATAATAATGTTCATCAGCCCAGTTTTTATCCGCATTCAGCGGGCTTACTTTTAAAATATCGATTTCATATTTTTCTTTGTCTAATGCTTTACAAATTTCATAAACATAACGCTGTCCTCCAGCTTGCACAAAGTCATAAACTACCCATAATAATTTAATCTTACTCATTTTTTATTACATTTATGATCAATTCCAAATCCTCTTGAGACAACTCATAATAGAACGGCAAACGCAATAACTTATCTGAATATTCATTGCTCCAAACCAAATCATCCCCTAAATATTTCTCAATGTAAAACGGACTTTTATGTAAACTCAAATAATGAAAAACCGCATTAATACCTTTATTTTTTAAACGACTAATACATTCGTTCCTTTTTTCTAAAGATTCAAAAACCAAATAAAACATATGAGCATTATTTGTCGCATAATTCGGTATTTGAGGCAACTTAAAATTACCCTTAACTGCTGCCTTTTTTAAGCCCTCATAATACTGATCCCATATAGTTTTACGCTTTTCTTGGATCTTGTTTAACTGTTCAATTTGAGCCCAAAGAAAAGCTGCAATAACCTCTGAGGGTAAAAAGGAGGAACCAATATCCACCCAGCCGTATTTATCAATTTCACCTCTAAAAAATGCAGCTCGATTAGTTCCTTTCTCCCATATAATTTCGCCACGTTGAGCAAATTGAGCATCGTTTATAACTAACATTCCCCCTTCACCCGAAATAATATTCTTAGTTTCATGGAAAGAAAAAGCTGCTAAATGTCCTATAGAGCCCAAAGGTTTTCGCACTCCATCTCTCCCAATATAAAAACTATCTATAGCTTGAGCGGCATCTTCTATAACATATAAATTATATTTATTTGCCAGATCCATAATCTTATCCATATCGCAAGCTACTCCAGCATAATGCACAGGAACAATGGCTTTTGTTTTTGGAGTAATTAATGATTCTAATATATTAGTATCTATATTTGGATTTTCGGCATTCGAATCAGCGAAAATAATTTTAGCTCCTCTTAATACAAAAGCATTAGCAGTTGAAACAAAGGTATAAGAAGGTACAATTACCTCATCACCAGGCTGAATATTAATTAAGATAGCAGCCATCTCTAAAGCATCAGTACAAGAGGTCGTGAGAAGACATTTGCCAAAACCATATTTTTGTTCGAAAAACTGTTGGCACAATTGCGTATATTTACCATTACCCGATATTTTACCAGACGCTACAGCATCGGTAATATATTGAGTTTCTTTTCCTGTGAGATAAGGCTTATTGAATCCAATGTGTTTGTAAATCATGTTGCTATAATTGTATATTTCTTGTTTTTCAATTTAAGAAAAGGTTTCTCTAAAATAAAATATGAAAGAGCACTACACAATATTGTTATAAAAATGACAATAAAATATAAAATAACATTATTGAAATATAAATTATTAACTTTAAAATATAATAACACAGACCCTATGATTAAACCATGATAGACGTAAAGTCCATAAGATATTCTCCCTAAAAAATTCATTACCTTGTTTTCCAATATATATGATTTCCTTTTACTTGTTGAAACATTCATTATTATAATAATAAAAAAAACAGAATAAACCAACTGAGTGAATTCTCCAAATTTGATATCAAAAAAACAAAACAAAAAAACAGATAAAAGAGTAATTCGATATGTTATACTTGCATGAATATTTTTTAAATAAACTGACTTATGATAATACAAACAAGCACCAATTCCTCCCACTAACATACAATCGATTCGAAATAGATTAAAATAATTATAAAGTAAAATTAAAAAAGACAATTCACATTTTGTCCCTAAAAAGAAAACAATCAGTTTGATTGTATTAAACAGAATAATCCCAATTGTTAATATTTTCGATGATAATACAGAGAACTTATTTAAAACATGGGGGTAGATCAAATAAAAATGCTCTTCGGAACTCACTGACCATAATGGTGCTGCACCAAAAACAGCTGGATTTACTATAAGGGCAGCATTTGCCAACATTGCTATAAAATAAAAAAAATTACTCAAATTAACCCCATCAAAATTTAATCCAACAAGAGTAAATGGGAAATTAGGTGTAATTAAAAATGATATAAAAACGATCAAAAAATAAAGTGGCCATATTCTGAGTATTCTTCTAAAATAAAATTTCTTAACGTCAACCTTAGTGGTTTTCTTTTTCTCTAACATCATTAAATAAGTTAACAAAAAACCACTAAGAGTAAAAAAAAATGTAACCCCTAATCCTCCAATATTTTCAATTACTGGTAAATGAAAATAATTATCTTTTTTAGCAATTATTTTAAATTGTTCAATATGATGTATAATTACGGCAAAAGCAGCCAAAAATCTTAAGCCGTTTAATCCTGGAAAATAAATTTTTTCCTTCATTTCTCTAAAATTGCAATTCCAAATCCCGACTTACCATACTCATTTCCATTATAAAGCATATACTTGCCGTTATTGTGCTCAAATACAAAAGGGTAACAAATCATTTCCGAGTCCCATCCTGTTTTCGATACATCAATCCCAACTTCATTATGCTTGCGTTCCCAATGAATTCCATCAACACTATGAGAATATCCTATTCTATATTTAGTTCCATCACCACTTCGATATGAATACCACATATGATAGGCTACATCATCAATTAATACAGAAGGCTTAGAAAAAGCCTGAGCAACTCCAATTTCATAAGGTATGGCAATTCCATGCTTTTCCCAATTTTCACCATCAAGAGACGTGGCATATTTAATAACATGAATCATTTCTCCATTATCAGAAGTCCAATCTATTGTTGAACCATACCACATTTTGTACATACCTTCATGAAAGATGACACAAGGATAAGACAAACTTATTCTATCTTCTCCATCGTTTTCCATAAAAGCATGAATGGGATCTAATTTCAATTCTTTCTTATCAATCAATTCCAATCTTCCAACATCTCCTCTCCAATGTTCACCATCCTTATGCTGCCAACCCATAAAAAGAATGTATTGTTTATTATCTTGCAAATAACAATTTCCTATACTGACACCATGTGAATAAAAACTTTCAGCATGGCCATAAGAAAAAACAACTTCATCTGGATTATTAATGTTCTCTAAAGTCATAATATTTATATCCACAAAAGACACTGATGATTTATTCAACCCATTTCTTGTGCTATAAAATATTCTATAAACATCCCCATTTAAATGAATTGCTAGCGGATTAGCTGCATGAGAAACCATTTCTTCGCAGGTACTCGAAACCGTAAATATTTGCCCCAATTTAATCCAATTCATATCTTTTAAAGCTTAATCAAATTGCTTTTTTTATCAAGCTTTGTTGATTTAGCAGGAACATATATAGAAGCTTCTTCTGTATTCTTTGTGATAACTGCTCCAGCACCTACAAGAGTTTCTTTAGCTATTGTCACTTGATGCCCAATCGTTGCATTAACACCTATAAAACAGTTTGGCTCAACCACACAATGTCCTGATATTACCACATGAGAACTGATAAAATTATGATTCTCTATAACAGAATGATGCCCAATATGATTTCCACTCCATAAAGTAACGTTATCGCCTATCTTTACATAAGGCTGAATAGTGTTATCTTCCAAAATAAAAGCATTATCACCAGGAGGAAATTGAGACAAATAACTGCAATGGGAACTTATATAAGAAGCTATTTTATAATTCATTTCCTTAGCTTTCAAATACTTTGTCTCTCTAAGCTTATTCATTTTTGCATAACTTAAAGCAATGAACATTTCAACGTGATTAGGAGAAAAATGTTTTTCAACATCTTCAAAAGATACCAACGGTAAATCCTCAAAAGTTGGGGCTAAACAATAGTCTTTATCAACTGTAAAGCCAACCACTTCATAGGAAGAATCAATGTCAAAATAATATTTTGCCAATTGAGCAATATCTCCTGTTCCAAATATGACTACTTTTTTTGTTTTCATTTTCTAACAATTATTGAAAATTCATAAAGATTATAATCGTGTAATAAAGCTACATTCTTTGAAAAATGTTTTTTACAGTAATCAAACATGAACAAAGGGTCTGCATAATATAAATAATCTTTCATGTATTCTTTGTCCGAATATTTTGTCAAAACATTAAAAGAAAATCCTTTGACGCAGCTTTCATCAATTTTTTTTAATGTTTCTAAAATATATGTCAGCCAATTTTCATCGGTATTTTCAAGTTTTACATTAAATATACCGCTTGCAATAACATAGTCTGTTTTTTCTACTGGAAGACTGGTTGCCCATTTAGCATTTTCTTGGGTAGAAAATTTATTTAATGCAGCATTTATCATTTCTTCGGCTACATCAAATCCAATATATTCAAATGAGTTATATTTGGTATAAAAATAAGCCAACATTGATCCAAAACCACAACCAAAATCAAGAATTGAAAAATGTTCCTCTTCGTTTATTAAATTTGAAAGTACTTCAAACCTTAATTCCTGAGATGCAGCAGAATTCCAATCAACTCCTTGAGGGGTAGCTCCAAACTGTTTAATTTTTGATGAATAATACCCTTTTATTTGGTCTTCTATTTTATTCATTATAAGAAGATTTTAAAAAATTAGCAGCATTCTTTCCCTCGCAAAAAATTAAATCCAAAATAGACACTCCATGATCAAATGGTGGATATAATTGTTGATATTCGGTATATCCTGAATAATCAAAATAATTAATATTTATTCCTGCTTCATCAAAAATTTGTTCATTCATATATGCTTTAGCTGCTGGTCCTGAGTAATAGTCTGTTCCTTTCAATTTTAAACAAATATCCAATAACCGCTCAGAACGTTCTTCTTTTAGTTCAAATTCAGAAGAGAAACGAATATTTGTTCTTATTTTAAGTATTTCACAAATAGCATTAATAAAACGAAAATTAATTTCTGTTAAATATAGTGATGTTGAATTTAAGTATAATTCTTCGAAAAAATCCTTATAATCTATAAAATTTTTAGATTTAATATAATTCTGCTTAAGAGTATTCCAATGATCTTTATTCCAATTTTTATCCGAAATTTTGGTTTCATTAATCTTTTGAAAATATTTTCCTTTAACTTCAACAGGAATTGTCAACCATTTATTTCCATTAGGTGTTTTAATTATATTTCTGTTTCGCCAATCCCTGCGGGTAAATTGCATATCATCATAAATTACAAATTCATCTGCTAAAGCAATAGCATCAAAATATCCTTTCCAAGGAATATAATTAGATTGGGTTATTACTATTTTTTTCATCAGGAGACATTAGCATTAACAGTCCAAGGCAAAGAAGGTCTTATCATCCCGTTTACCTTTCCTAAATAACCCGATTCTCTTTTGACATCTTTAACCTCAAAAGTCAATAATTCTTCATCACTAAACAAGCTATTCATTTCATCTGTATGAAAATAAGCATGTATTTGATAAACATCATCATTCAAAAAATTAGCTGGAATTTGACAGCTTATTTCTATAACTTTTCCAATACTACAATCAAATTTTCCACCACTGCCAAAAACCACATCACCTTTTATCGTTCGCAAATCATAGCCAATAGAAATCCTCTCCTGATTAGTTTGATTGACAATTTTCATCCTAAAGTCAATAGCCGAAGTCACATCAATAACTTCATCTTTATCTAAAGCTGAAGCATTTTCAATAGCGGCATAAAAAATTTTTATGTTTTCATTTCCTTTCGCATCATCGATGCTATCAAAAATAATTTTTCTTTCAGAAAAAGAAGTACTTTGCAAATAATCAGATATAATTTTAGTAGGATTTCCATCTCCGATAATACTGCCGTTTTGCATACTTATTACACGTGTACAAAGTGTTTCAACCGCCGCCATATTATGACTCACAAACAGCACAGTTCTTCCTCCGCCTTTAGAAATATCCTTCATCTTACCAATGGCTTTTTTCTGAAACTCGGCATCTCCCACAGCCAGAACTTCATCGACAATCAGGATTTCGGGTTCGAGAAAAGCAGCTACTGCGAAAGCCAATCGCACATACATACCACTGCTGTAGCGTTTTACAGGAGTATCGATATAACGTTCACAGCCTGAGAAATCTATAATTTCATCGAGTTTTGAGGCAATTTCTTTTTTAGTCATGCCCAAAATAGCTCCATTCAGGAAAATGTTTTCCCGACCCGTCATTTCGCCATGAAATCCTGTTCCTACTTCGAGCAATGAAGCTACACGCCCGCCAAATTTTATTTTTCCAGTTGTTGGTGCTGTCACTCGCGATAAAATCTTGAGTAAAGTCGATTTACCTGCACCATTCTTACCAATAATACCCAACACCTCACCACGTTCGACTTCAAAATTAATATCTTGTAAAGCCCAAACATATTCTGACGTACCTTTAGTGGAACGATCATTAGCCTCCCCAATTTTGAGATAAGGATCTTCTTTTCCCCGAATGGTATGCCACAATCGATTCAAATCATGACTCAATGTTCCAGTACCTACTAGCCCCAAACGATATTGCTTCGAGATATCTTCTGCTTTTAATATAATGTCTTTCAAAGTTAGAGATTAGAAGTTAACGATTTTTAAAATTGAAATTTGCCATTGAAATTGCCATTGCCATTGAATTTTCACACTGTATCTATAAAACTTTTCTCTGTCTTGTTGAAAATCAATAGTCCCACAAAAAAAATACCTACAGTTACTAAAAAAGTATAAACTAATCCAAAAACTGAAATTTTTCCAACACCTAATAACATGTACCGGGACGTTTCTATGAGATAAGCAAGCGGGTTATAGTCTACAAGCCAGCCATATTCTGGCAGTTTTTGCTTTATCAGTTCCATTGGATACATTACTGCCGACAAATACATTAACAATTGTACTCCAAAACTAATTAAATTACTAAAATCACGGTATTTGGTTACCAAAGAAGAGATTAACATTCCTAATCCCAATCCCAAAATTCCAATCATTACAATCAAAATTGGGAAAAATATAACCAAACCATTAAAGCTTAAATTTGCACCCTGTGAATAATAATAAATATAAAAAGCAACAAAAATAAAAAACTGGATTCCAAATTTTATCAAATTAGAAATTACAATGGATAACGGTGTTATAATTCTGGGGAAGTAAACTTTCCCAAAAATACCAGCATTGGTTGCAAATGTATTTGAAGTGCCATTCAAGCAGGCAGTAAAATAATTCCAAACGGTAATTCCAGCCAAATTAAATAGAAATGGAGGCACAGTTCCTGTATCAATTCCGGCTACATTATTAAAAATTATAGTAAATGTAACAGATGTAAATAAGGGCTGAATAAGATACCATAACGGCCCTAAAACTGTTTGTTTATAAACGGTAATTACATCACGTTTTACAAAAAGAAATAGCAAATCTCTATATTGCCAAACTTCCTTAAGATTTAATGTAAAAAATTTATTCTTTGGTGTTATTTCAAACAACCACTCATTAGGCTTATTTGTACTGTTCATTATTATTCGCTGAATTCATTCTTGGAGATACTATAATTTTTTTTATCAATCTTTTAAACACACAGCTTGGCATTTTTACTTAAATTCAAAATGCAAAATTACAATTTTAAAAAGAGAATTACTTTTTTTATCAATGACTAAAATTCTATTGCAATCAAAAAAGGTTCACAAGAACAATCTTGTAAACCTTTTCTATTAGTATTTATTAAAACCTTATTTATCCAAAATCTCGAAAGTTGAATTCATACTCTTAAACTCTGGAACGATGGCTTTCATTTTTGCCACTATATCATCATTGTCAAAGAAATTTGCTATCCCTATCAGTTCATTAATATCAACATGCAGGTTTTCAAATTCATCTTGAATTTCTTGAGCAATCATTATTTTCTCATGATAGGTAGGCACTGTCTTTGCTGTATCATTCAATAACTCCTCGTACAGTTTTTCACCAGGACGTAATCCTACTATCTCTATCTTAATTTCTCTATCCGGGATAAATCCGGCTAATTTGATCATTTTTTTTGCCAAATCTAAAATACGCACAGGTTTACCCATGTCAAAAATATAAATTTCGCCGCCATTACCCATCGCTCCTGCTTCCAGAACCAACTGACAGGCTTCAGGAATAGTCATAAAATAACGAATAATATCAGGATGAGTAATTGTAACAGGACCTCCGCTGGCAATTTGCTTCGTAAACAATGGAACTACTGATCCATTTGATCCTAAAACATTTCCAAAACGAGTAGTTATGAATTTGGTAGCACTTCCTTTCTCCTCTTTTTGGTGCTTTATTTGCAGAGACTGTACATATTTTTCCGCAATCCTTTTACTGGCTCCCATTACATTGCTGGGATTTACCGCTTTGTCAGTAGAAACCATTACAAATTTTTTAACATGATAATCACAGGACAAATCGGCTAAATTCTTAGTCCCTAATATATTAGTTAAAATTGCTTGTGATGGATTTTCTTCCATCAAAGGCACATGTTTATAAGCTGCTGCATGGTATACTACTTGAGGTTTATAGCTTTTAAAAACCTTATCCATAGCTTCTTTATTCCTAACATCGGCAATAATATATTCAACTTTTGATTTCGAAAATTTTTGTTCCAATTCAAGGCTCAAATGATGCAAAGGAGTTTCGGCCTGATCTAAAACAATTACTCTGTGAGGATTAAAAAGTAATACCTGTCTAACAATTTCACTTCCAATTGAACCAGCAGCTCCAGTAATCAAAACCGTCTTTTCTTTTAATTGTCTTGAAATAGATTTTTTATCCAAAACTATTGCTTTTCTCTCTAGTAAGTCTTCAATTTGAATGTTCTTTACTTTTTGAGAAATCTCTTTCTGATTTTCCCAATCCGAAATCAGAGGCACTGTATAAACTCTGTAATTAAATTCCAGACATTGATCTACAATTATCAATTGCTCATCTTTACTAATACTTTTATCTGCCATAATAACAGCCTCTGCTCCTACAGACCGCATTAAAGAAGGCAATTTTTTTCTTTGGATTAATATTGGTAGATCCATCATCCTTTTGGATGCATTTTGATTATTTCTATCAACAAAACCTACAATTTTAAAACGACTGGGAGTCTCAAATTTCAAAGCATTAGCTACAGAGATTGCATTAGCATCTGTACCATAAATAACTGTTCTTATTAATTTAGTTGCATTTTTATCAGACAAATACAATTCAAAAGTTTGTTTAACAACTACACGATATAAAAACAAACCGCAAAATGAAAGCAAAACATTTATAAAAAGAGCAGTTGTCAAAAAAACTCTTTCGTTATATAATAACTCATAAGTAAAATTAAAAAACAAAAACACTACCAAAACTGACATCTGTGAAAACAGCAGCTTCACTGCATCATTATAAGAGGAATGCCTGATAATGCCTGAATAAGTTCTAAACAGCCAAAAAAAGAAAATGTTACAGCCAAAAAAACAGGCAGTAAAAAACACATCGTGAGACGTATTGATATACTTTAAGCCAGTTCCTCTAAAAATAAGTAATGTAAAGAAAAAGGTTATTGTCAAAACTGAAATATCAATCATCACAATAATCCATCTAGGTAAATAACTCAAATTACGAATACTTAATTTCAAATTATCTCTAGAAAAAAATCCAGTATCCATGGAATTTTTTGACATATATGGGGCTTTTAAATTTTTAAGATAACAATAGATAAAAACAAAAATACAAATTATTATTCTTATTAAAATGAACTACATGAACCTCAATAAACAATTAACACAAGAAGCAACAATACTGCATTGAAAAACGAACTAATACCATTTTTTTACTGCCAAAACTTTCCAATAATGAAGTTAATTTAAAAAAACATCCTTTTAAATATAATTTCACAAGTAGCAGCAATAATTTTTAAATCACCATAAAAGCTTTGATGCTCATAATACTCCAGATTCATTTTTATTTTATCCGGAAAAATAACAGTATCATTATAAACTAAAGAATTAACTTCTTTATTTAACAATGCATGCTCATCATAATATTTCAAAGAAGCCAGACTGGTCAATCCTGGTTTTAATTCAAGAATTTTTCGGTTCTCTCCCTCCAGTAAATCATAATAGCCCGCAACATCAGGTCTAGGCCCCACAATACTCATATCACCCTTCAAAACATTAATGAACTGAGGCAACTCATCTAATTTAAAATTTCGAAGTAATTGGCCAAGTTTAGAGATCCGAAATGTTTCAGAATTTTGACCTGCTTGCATCGTTCTTAGTTTATAAATCCTAAATCGTTTTCCATATTGACCAATACGAACTTGAGTAAAAATCCCATTAGTTCTAGTATCAATAATTGCTATAAACCAAGCTAGAAGTAATAACCAAAAAAAGAAAATAAGAGCAATTAATGCAAATAGAATATCAAAAAATCGCTTTATCGTTAGTTGCAAATGGGAAGTAATTTAGCAAAAAGAAAATCCTTTTGTAGTTTATGGTAATCATTAAACTATTCCTAAAGTAATTTTTTGAATAACTCTGTTTCTAATCCATACATAAAACAAGATTTGGAATAGTAAAAAAGAAACAATAATTGGAAGTGATAATTCGTCTATTTGCTGCAAATAAAATATAAGCATATTGATTAACAATTGTACTCCAGAGTACAATAAGGATACTTTAATATGAGAATACCCTAATTCATTCGCTAAATATTGATACAAATGAGATCTATGGGGCTGAAAAATATTTTCTTTCTTTTTGATGCGGATCAAAATGGTAATCAACGCATCAATCCCATACACAGACAAGAACAAAATATATCCAATCTGACCAGAGTCTAAAATTGTTTTCAGCATAAAATAACCCAAAAACAAAGCCATACTAATACTCCCAACGTCACCAGCAAATGTTTTAGCTTTTTTTCTAACATTAAAAAAACCAAATACAAAACAGGACAATCCCACAGTGATTAATAATGGCAGGCTATCCTTATTTATTTCTAAAAAAGAAAGGCTAAGAATAGTAACAAGGGCATACAAAACTGTAATTCCATTAATACCATCCATAAAATTAAAAACATTCACCCAGCCTATCAACAAAACAAAAATGATAGGCACAACCCAAATCACTTGAGTAAACAACTCCAAATCATAAAAAACCAAACAAATGGCCATTGCATGACAAACAAATCGGGGTAATTGAGATAATGGACTTATATCATCTATAAAACTTACAATAGCAACCAAAACCACTGCTAATGTTATTGCCAAAGAAACATATCCTAGTACACAAGAAACCAAAATGGCAAAAGGAAAAATAATTCCACCGCCTCTTAATGTAATTGAAGTGTGTGAGGAACGGCTATTTGGTTTATCTATTATGTTGAAATAATCAGCTGCCTTAAAATAAATCAACTCAATACCAACAAACAAAAAAAATAACGCAATGTAAATCATGTATACTATTATGATAGTTAACTTTTATATGTCAGCTTTTAATTTTCAGGAATTCAAAAAATTAAAAGCTGACAAATTAATTATAATTTGTGCTTCAAAAGTCCGAGTAAATATTCACCATAACCAGATTTTTTTAAAGGAATTGCCAAATCTCTTAATTGCTGCTCGGTTATAAATCCCTGTCTCCATGCTATTTCCTCAATACAGCCTACTTTTAACCCTTGACGTTCTTCTAAAACCTGAACAAATTGGCCAGCCTGCATTAAACTATTGAAAGTTCCGGTATCCAGCCATGCGGTACCTCTGCTCAAAATCCCAACTTTTAAAGCTCCTTTTTCCAAATACACTTTGTTTACATCTGTAATCTCATACTCCCCTCTGGCACTTGGTTCTATATTTTTGGCTATTTCCACAACCGAATTATCATAAAAATACAATCCTGGAACTGCAAAATTAGATTTAGGTTCTAATGGTTTTTCTTCAATAGAAAGTGCATTTAAATTTTCATCAAATTCCACAACTCCATATCTTTCAGGATCCGAAACATGATAAGCAAAAACAACGCCACCCTCTGGTTTTGTATTAGACTGCAATAATTGCTGCATATTTGCTCCAAAGAAAATATTATCTCCTAAAACTAAAGCTACATCATCTTTTCCTATAAATTCTTCACCTATAACGAAAGCTTGAGCCAATCCATTTGGAATCGCTTGTTCCGCATAACTGAATTGACAGCCAATTGCCGATCCGTCACCCAATAATTTTTTAAAATTAGGCAGATCATGTGGTGTCGAAATAATCAATATTTCATTGATTCCTGCCATCATCAAAGTTGATAATGGATAATAAATCATTGGCTTATCATAAACAGGCATCATCTGCTTACTCATGGCAAGCGTTAATGGATGCAAACGGGTACCAGATCCACCGGCAAGTATTATTCCTTTCATATGCAAAAAGTATTTGTTCCTATTAAGAATGTGTGATTTATTTTACAACATATAGTTTCTAATATCGCCTTAAATTAATTCTTATGTGATGCAAAAATTTTAATATTAGATTTACAGATTTATGTTTTATGTGCAATTTAAAAAAAGAATTGATTTCAATTCACTATACCGCTTTCAATAATTCCATACATCGAATTAAACTCTCTTTATAATTTGGCACACTTACCCCAAATGTGTTTTTAATTTTGGATTTATCTAATAATGAATATTGCGGGCGTTTTGCAGGTGTTGGGTAAGCGCTGCTTGGAATACCAGAAACCAGACAATCAAATCCTCCAATCTCTTGAATAGCTAAAGCAAATTCATACCAGCTTATTTCTCCTTCATTTGAAAAATTATAAATACCAGACTGCCAATTTGGATGAATTAAAATAGTAAGAATAGCTTTGGCCAAATCACCTGCATAAGTTGGGCTTCCTATTTGATCATTTACTACATTCAAACTGTCTCTTTCCTGCATCAAGCGGGACATTGTTTTTACAAAATTGGCTCCAAAACTAGAATATACCCATGAAGTTCTGATGATGATTGCTGATGAATTTTCACGCATACAAGCAATCTCTCCAGCTAATTTAGTCCTCCCATACACATTTATAGGCCCAGTTGACGCTGATTCAGTTAATGCATTAGAAGCTGTACCGTCAAAAACATAATCCGTAGAAACATGTATAAATTTGGCTTCATTAGCATGACACCATTTTGCCATTATACTAACAGCTTGATGATTCAAAACATCCGATAATTCAATCTCCGTTTCTGCTCTGTCTACTGCAGTATGTGCCGCACAGTTAATAATAACTGCAGGGTTTATTTGAGCAATTTTATCTTCTAAATCCTCTAATTCGCACAAATCTAACTCTTCACGGTCCGTAAAAACCCATTCGAATTGGCTATAGTTTTTAGACAAAACTTTCAATTCCGAACCCAATTGCCCATTGGCACCTGTAATTAGTATCTTATTATTCAAAACTCCAGTCTATTTCATTAAAACTCGGTAAAATAATATCCTTATCCGAAACGATAATCTCCTCAGAATCCAATTGCCAGTCAATTGCCAAAACAGGGTCGTCATAACGGATTCCTCTTTCGCTTTCTTTATGGTATAATTGATCCACTTTGTAAAGCACAGATGCAGTTTCGCTTAAAACCGAAAAGCCATGAGCAAAACCATGAGGCACCATTAATTGTTTTTTGTTGGCAGCACTTAATACAACACTCACATGCTGTCCGTAAGTTGGGGAATTTTTACGCAAATCTACAGCCACATCTAATATTTCTCCCTCCAGCACTCTTACTAATTTCGCTTGCGCAAAAGGGTTAATCTGCAGATGCAGTCCACGGATTACTCCTCTTTTGGAAAACGATTGATTGTCTTGAATAAATTCATATGCAATTCCGTTTTCAAGAAACTTAGCTTTATTATAAGCTTCAAAAAAATATCCTCTGTTATCTTCATAAACAGTCGGATTTATGATTACCAAATCTTGGATTGGTGTCTTTTCTACATTCATATATTTTTAAAATAAATTATTTAAATTAATTACCAAACCTTCAACTATTTTCTTGATTGAAGCTTTCCGAAAAATTTGTGTATTTCATAACAGATTAAAAAAATCAATAATAAGCAAGCTTTCTCAAGTAATCATTGTTTTTGATAACATATTAACAAAGATAATCGAAAAACAATAACAATATGACTGCTTTTTAATTTTATTCGCTTAGCACTATCTTAATTTTTGAAAAAGTCTGTTCCAATCTAATTCTGTTTTTATACATTTTAATCACTAGATTTTTTATTTCTTAATAATCATAACTTATTAAAAGCAATTTGTATAGTAAAAATTAAAGTTAATTTACATAGATTTTGCCGCTACAGCATGAAAAAATCCTTCTATAATCTTTCTATAAAATTATTATCAAAGCAATTTAAAGAACTTAATATTCTTACAAATAATTAATGATTTATTCTCTTTAATTTTTAATTATTTGAAGGATTTAATTGTGTTAACAAATCCTTCTTTGGCAGAAACAGGAAGCTCTTTCTGTATTGCTTTTTTAATTTTTATATTACTGACTAGGTAGCTTTCTGTCAGTTTATCTAATCTTTCCGAATTTAACGGCAGATATAAATAATCGCCTAACTTAGAAATACTCACTACTAACACAGATGGTATCTTCCAAATCACACTTTTTCGCTCTAAACATTTCCCCATTAATTCCATCAATTCATTAGTTGATAAAGATTCATCATCTGCTAAATGATAAACCCCACTGGCAACATCTTTATTTTCTAATAACTCCTTAATTATAAAACAAAGATTTTCAACCGTTAAAAATGAGCGTTTATTTTCAAAAGCTCCTAATGGCCAAGGAAAACCTTTAACTGCCAATTTATATAGTAAATTTAGGTTGCCTTTATTACCAGGTCCATGAATCATACAAGGTCTCAAAATATAAACTCGTTTATCCGACGGTAATTCTTTTGATAAAATATACTGCTCAGCTTGATATTTAGCTTTGCCATAATGGGTTTTAGGATTCTGGACGGTATCCTCAGTTAAAACTCCATCAACTGTATCAGCAACAGCTTTTACAGTACTCATAAAAATAAAAACTTTTGCTTCCGAATCTAAGAAAGCATCAAACAATTGCTTTGTCAACTCAAAATTAGCTTCATAATAATCCTGAGGATTTGAAACTTTTTTTAAATCATGGGCCTTACCTGCTAAGTGAATAATAGCATGTCCTTTCAATTCAAACTCTTGATTGGGTACGTATCGGACATTTATCGGATTTATTTCATGAGAAGTCTCTAAATAATCTTTAAGATTCTTGCCTACAAACCCTGTAGCACCTGTAATAGTAATTTTCAAAATTATTTTTTTAAGATAAATTCTAGGTTATCAATACACTTACTCATAGTGAAATTTTCTTCAAAATATTTAAATCCATTTCCTCCAAGAATATTTCGCTCTTCATTACTCATTTGATATAATTCAAGTATTTTTTTAGCTAACCCATTAGAATCCCCAGCATTTACAAACAAACCACAGTTAGCATCATTAATAATCGCTGCTCCCTCTCCATTTAACATCCCTAAAATTGGTCTTTGAGTACATAAATAAGCTTGCAATTTTGCCGGCACTGTTGCATTGAAAATCAATTCATCTTTTAATGATACTAACAGCACATCAGCTTGATTAAAAAAAGTTTTCATAGCATCTATTGGAAACCTACCTAAAAAATGTACTGTTTGATTTAAATCATTTTCCAGCACAAAATCCTCAAGTTGTACTTTACTCCTTCCATCTCCTATAAAAATAAAATGAATATCCATCTTTTCTTTAAGAATTAAAGCACCATTTATTATAGAATTGACATCTTGTGCCACTCCAATATTCCCTGCAAAAATAATCTTGAAGCCTTTTGGTAAATTAGGAATAATAAAATCAGAATTTCCTTTTAAAATAGAGTCCTCAGCCCAATTAGGAAAATAAACTAACTTATCTTTATAATCTCCTTTGGCTAAAATAGATTCTTTAAATCCTTTTGAGCTAATTAAAATTTTATCTGAATTATTATAAATATATTTTACCATTTTTGTAAAAAATGACAAGACATTTTTATTTTTTATTCCTCCCGCAGAACTCAGGCTTTCTGGCCATAAATCCAACACCCAAAAATGTAATGGTATTTTTTGAATTTTCTTTATAACAATAGCAGGAAAACCTTGAGTTATGGGAGATGGCTCGTGTACTAGAACTGCATCAAATTTATCTTCAAAAGCCAAAAACAAAGCTCTAATTGAAGCAAATAATGCCCAACTGAAATAATTTAAAAATAGCCTTACACCTCCCCCTTTTCCTCTTGGAATTAATGAAGCTCTAATAACTTTTACCCCATTAATAGTCTCGCGTCGCTTCTTAAAAAAACCATAACCTTTATAAAACTTTCCCTCAGGATAATTGGGCAGTCCAGTTAAAACAGTAACCTCATGACCTCTTTTAACTAATTCAAAAGCAATATCATTGCTCTTAAAATTTTCAGGAAAAAAATATTGGGTAACTAATACTATTTTCATTCTATAACTCTCTCCAAACTACACGTTTTACATAATCCGTATAACTCAAAATAATACGAACCATTTTTTCGGAAACGTTTGGCATTGAATAATCAGCAACCAGTCTAAAATTTCTTTCAGCTCCAATTTTCTGATACTGCAACTGTATTAATCCCTGCATGATTCTTTCTGGACTCAAACCAACCATCATTACAGAAGTTTCTTCCATCGCTTCAGGTCTTTCATGAGCATCTCTAATATTAAGAGCTCTAAAATTTAAAACTGACGACTCTTCTGAAATTGTTCCTGAATCTGACAAGACTGCAAAAGATTTCATTTGTAGAGCATTATAGTCATTAAATCCAAGAGGTTTTAAAAACTGAACGTTTTTATGCATTTGAATATTTTTTTTCTCAATCATATTTCTAGTCCTTGGATGCGTACTGACAATGATTGGGTAATCGTACTTTTCAGCAATAAGATTCAAGCTATCCATTAAACCCTGAAAATTTTTCTCACTATTTATATTTTCTTCTCTATGTGAGGAAACTACAAAAAATTTACCTTCCTCTAGTTCTAATCTTTCCAAAACATCAGAAGATTGAATAGAGGGTAAATAATGATTTAGAACTTCAAACATAGGTGACCCAGTTTTGATAATTCTATCTGCAGGCAAACCTTCTCTCAATAAATATTCTCTAGCAATATCACTATATGTCAAATTAACATCTGAGACATGATCCACAATTTTTCTATTTGTTTCCTCAGGAACACGCTGATCAAAACAGCGATTTCCAGCCTCCATGTGAAAAATCGGAATATGTCTCTTTTTTGCTGGAATTGCACAAAGACAACTATTTGTATCTCCCAAAACTAAAAAAGCATCAGGTTTTTCTGTTTCTAACAAAGGATCAATTTTTATAAGTATCTGCCCCACTGTTTCAGTTGCTGTTGCACCTGCTGCATTAAGAAAAAAATCTGGTTTACGTATTCCTAAATCATCAAAAAATATTTGATTAAGTTCATAATCGTAATTCTGTCCTGTGTGTACAATTATATGTTCAATAGCATCTGAATTATCCAAAGCCGCCATAACTCTTGAAAGGCGAATAATCTCTGGTCTTGTACCAACCACAGTCATTACTTTTAATCTTGATTTCATTATATAGAAATTATTATTTTTAATTAAACATTTTCAAAATAAGTATCCGGATCATTTGGATCATAAAATTCATTTATCCAAAAATTGGTATACAATACCTCTTCTCCTATATTTTTAATATTATGAGTATACCAAATTGGCATATCCACATAAGCTGGTTCATTGCCGTCAAGATAAAAATCTAAAATTTCGTCAGTCCCAATTCTGCGTAATTGAATTAAGGCTTTACCCTTAATAACTGCAAAACGTTCAATTTTTCTAGTATGATAATGATTCCCGCGAGTAATTCCTGGAGCGGTTGTGGAAAAGGAAACTTGACCTCCAATTCCTAATCGGATAATTTCTACAAAGGAACCCCTAGTATCTGTATGCTCAACAAATTTTACAGGAAAGTGATTTTTTATATCCATATAGCAACGAAATGTGTTGAATAAATTCAACTCAAATAAAGTTTCAATACTTGGAACAACACCTTTATCCTGATATTCTGATTTATATTTTTCTAATAGATTTAAAATTTGTGAAACCTTGAATTCTGAAGTATGCGGTACTAAAATTTCAGGTTTCCCTTTTTTACTTCTAATTTCAGAAATAATTGTCCCAACCAATTCTCCAACATATATCAGTTTTAAATCACCATCAATATCTATAGTTGGTGTTTCGTTATGCGAAAGTTTATGACAAAAAGTGGCAACAACAGAGTTATAATTGGGATGCCCAAAAGGTCCAAAAACATTAGGAATTATCATTCCTGTAAATTGTCCTTCTGAATTATTTGACCAATTGATCATTAATTCTCTGCCCTCTTTTTTAGATTTTCCATAAAGATTTTCTCTTTCCTCTTGAGTTGATGAAGAAAAAATCACATGAGATTGACTGTTTGTTGCTTTAAGAGATTTAACTAACTTTTGAACCAGACTTAAATTAGTATCATAAATCACTTGAGGGTCATTATGACGATTCATCGCAGCTAAATGTACAATAACATCACATTCTGCGACAAAAGCGTTTAATTTATTCTCATCATCAAAATATTCTTTTTGAAACTCAATTCGGGTAAACTCTTCTGGAAAGAGACCAATTGTATTATATAAATGTGTTCCAACAAAACCTGCCTGCCCTGTAATACCTACTTTTAACATTCTTTGATTTTATATTTTAAAATAATCAATATCGTATCGATATTCATCTTTAATTTCTCCCAGTAAATAATCAGCCATAACCAGTAATTTAGAATTTAATTCTAAAGATTGAATACTGCTTACATACCCTTTGGGAACATGAAGTACATTTAATTTTTCAGAATCAATTAAATACGTAAATACTTCTAAATTTATAGATGGCTTTTCCCAATTATCGATTTCAATTAGCTGAATTTTGAATTTTCCGCTAATAACCGAAAACCATCTTTGTTCTATCTGATGTCCTTGCCAGCCTCTAATAAATTGTGGACTATCATTTTCTATAATATAAATTCTTTTGATTAACGAAGCATCAAAATCATTATTATATAATAAAGTTCCTCTTTGATCAGAATGGCAATTGCCATTAATTAATTTTGGTTTCATTCCTTATTTAGCCTGGCATTTGAGCAACATCTTCACCAAAAACTTCTTTTCTGATAAGTGGCAATGTCGACAAAAGTTTTTTCATCCCTTCAACTCCTTGCTGTTCTGTGTTATGCGAATGATAATCTTCAATTAAAGAAACATCTTCTTCTCCTTCAGAAAAATATTGTGCATAATTTAGATCGCGATTATCTGCTGGAATACGATAAAAATCTCCCATGTCTTCTGCCTTAACCATCTCTTCACGAGTACATAAAGTTTCATATAATTTTTCGCCGTGACGCGTACCAATAATCTTAACCTCAGTATCTGCTTTACAAAGCTCTTTCAATGCTTGTGCAAGATCTCCAATAGTTCCTGCCGGCGCTTTATTTACAAATAAATCTCCTGGGTTACCATTTTCAAAAGCAAACAATACTAATTCTACAGCCTCATCTAATGACATCAAAAAACGTGTCATATTAGGGTCCGTAATAGTTATTGGGTTATTCTCTTTTATTTGTTTTAAAAACAAAGGAATTACTGATCCTCTTGAGGCCATTACATTTCCATATCTAGTCAAACACACTGTGGTATCGGTCAAGTTTCGTGATGCAGCAACCGCAACTTTTTCCATTAAAGCCTTTGAAATTCCCATTGCATTAATGGGATAAGCTGCTTTATCTGTACTTAAGCAAATTACCTTTTTTACTTTATTAACTCCAGCGGCATCGATAACATTTTGTGTTCCAAAAACATTTGTTTTGGTCGCTTCTAAAGGAAAAAACTCACATGAAGGAACTTGCTTTAAAGCTGCTGCATGAAATACATAATCTACTCCGCGCATTGCTCTTTCCACACTATTATAATCCCTAACATCTCCAATGTAAAACTTAAGTTTATCATTTTTTAATTGATTCCGCATATCATCTTGTTTCTTCTCATCACGAGAAAAAATTCTGATTTCTTTAAAATGATCAGTATGCAAAAAGCGATTCAATACTGCATGCCCAAATGAGCCTGTTCCTCCTGTTATAAGAAGAATTTTATTTTGTATTTTCATTATTGATTTATTTTGAAAATCTTATTTTTTTCTAATTGAGTTGGATAATTAATTAAAACGGCTTTATAAGGTCCTTTAAAAACGAATAAGCTTCCAGCAGCTACTCCGATAACACCATGTCTATCAATAATTTTTTCAATATCATTTAAAGAACCTGCTCCACCTAAAACAGTCATAGGCAGTGTTATTTTTTCTCTTACTTTATCTATTAAGTCTAAATCATATCCTTTCATTTGTCCGTCTTTATCAATAGAATTAATTACTATTTCGCCTGCTCCCAATTTCTGAGCCTCTTCTACAAATTTAATAGGATTAATTCCTGTACCTTTTTTTCCATTATGAGTATAAACTTCATAACCTCCTAACAATTTCTTTTTAACATCTAATACAACAATGACACTTTGTGCTCCTACTCGATCAGAAATCTCAGTAATTAAATTTGGTTTTTGAAGCACTACGGAACTTAGTGCTATTTTTTCAATACCAAGACTGAATATCCGTTGAGCTTGCTCTACTGTCTTTACACCACCTCCATAACATAATGGCATCATAGACTGACTCGCAAGCCTTTCAATAAGACTGTAATTTGGTTCTTTCCCTAGAACTGTTGCGTCAATATCAAAAATGGCTAATTCATCAACTGCTTTTTCATTAAAAATTTTAACTGCATTAATAGGGTCTCCAACGTATTTAGGATTCTTAAAATTTACAGTTTTCACTAATCCATTCTCATGAACCAAAAGGCTTGGAATTATTCTAGGTCTAAGCATGTTTAGAGTTTTGCAAAATTATGTAGTAAGGTTTCACCATAATGATGGCTTTTTTCTGGATGAAATTGAATTCCATAGATATTTTCATGATGTGCAGCACAAACAAATTCTCCACCATAATCTGAAGTTGCCAAGATGTCACTAGTATTATTACACTCAAAATAATAAGAATGTAAAAAATAAAAAAGAGCATCTTCTTCTAATCCTTCAAACAATGGATTCGAAATTACGGGATTTACATCATTCCAACCCATATGTGGTAATCTGGTAACTTGCTTAATTTTGGTCTCATCAAATTTTTTAATCGAGGCATCAATCCATCCTAAACCTGCCAATTTACCTTCATCACTTGAATTACCCATCATCTGCATTCCTACACAAATACCAATAACAGGTATTTTTCTCTTCATCACTAATTCATCTAATTTTTCACGCATACCCGATTTTATTAATTCTGACATAGCATGATCAAAGTGCCCAACCCCTGGCAGAATTATTTTTTGAGCATCTTCTAAATCAGTAGCAGTTTTAGCAATCTTAGTTGGTACATTAACTCTTTTATAAACATTTACAAAAGCATTAATATTACCCACACCATAATCAATAATTGTTATCATCTGAATAGTCGCTTTTCTAGTCCAAGTTTCTGCATCATTTTTGCTCCAAAACCAATTAATTTAATTTTATTCTTATAATCGTGAAACGTTTTATTTTCTCCTTTAAATAATTCTTGAAGTTCCTCAATCGACAAATCTAATTTGTCTGCAACATATTCGAATTCTTTTTGCAAAAACTCTTCACTTAATTCTGGTCTTGAGACACGATCTAAGGCTTCATTTCTAGTCATTTGTCCCGTAAGGATTAAACTAGAAAAGTGGGCTCTTCTTTTTTGAAAACCAAATTTTTTAGGAAGCCAATAATCCTCATAGAAACGAGTAAATCTAGATTCATGATGTTTATGTTGAAAAGGCTCCCAGCCATATTTCTCCATTAATAATTTTTCAGCATCGGCTTTAATATATGGAACTAGATTTAATGGTTTAAAGACTTTCATCCCCAATACATATCTATAATAAAGTTTATAACTTAAGATATCTACGAGAGGAAAAGTTTTAAGAGGGCGTTTACCAAATTTAGAATGTATATCTCTTACCAACATAGTGTCTATACCTGGAAATCCCCCCCATTCTTCAGGCTCTCTGCAACATTCTGTAGAAAAATTTCCGCCAGTCAAAACATATTTTATTTTATTCTTTTTAGCGAATTTATATAAGCCCGAGAAAAAAGCATAATCCTGAGGTAAATCCTGATCGGCAATTTGAGATTTTAGAAATGCCACCTGCAAATCTTTCATTTCCTCCCAATTAATCACATCAGTGTATAAATCCAAACCTAAACCATTACATAATTTCTCAATGTTACCTACAGCTTTATCGGTATTCCATCCTGCATCAACGTGAAATAACAATGGTCTCAAACCCATTATTTCTTTTGCAACATAAGCAACATAGGAACTATCAAGTCCTCCACTTAAGCCAATGATACAATCAAAATCTTTCCCTTTACCTTCTTTCTTAATATTATCTGCAACTTTCATTAATTCCGCAAATCCTCTTTCATCTGTATGCCAATTTGGGAGAATGATATTTTGAAAATTGTGGTAATAATCTGATATTCCGTTTTCATCGAAAACAATGTTTGGATCCGAAGTGTCCATAATAGTTTTTGTGCAGATTTGGTAAACTTTATTATTCATTTTTTTTAATTTTGATATCTAGACATTAAAAACACAAAAAATATTTATCAATTTAATTTCATTTCAGAATTTATCCATTCCCACACTTCCTCCAATCCCTCTCTAATTTTAACTTTGGGTTTCCATCCTAATTCAAAATTAATTTTATTAATATTCAAGACATTATATTCGCAATCAAATACCCTTGATGGCTTAGAAACTGTTTGTATGTTTCTTCCAGATACTTCGTTAATCATATCTAAAACTTCTCTAATTGTATATCCTTCTTGACTTCCTACATTATATGTCACTGTATTAGCTATTTGCAGTTTATTTTCAATACAACATTTAATCGCTTCTGCTAAATCCAAAACATGTATAAAATCACGTATCACTCGACCATCAGCATACAAGTCTATAGTTTTGTTATTAATTAAAGCATTAAAAGCATAACCAACAATACCCTGAGGCTTCTTAAAATTTTGATGATTGCCATAAACATTTGAAGGACGCAAGATAATACTTTCAAAAGAAGATCTTACCGTAATGAAATTTATATAATTTTCAGCAATTATTTTTGATAATCCATAAGCTGAAATTGGATTTTTAAAGCTATCTTCTTTAAAAAATATTTTATCGGGAGAATCCCCATATATTGTCCCACCAGAAGAAATAAAAACAAAACGTTTTAAATCATCCAATTTATTTATAGATTCTAAAAAATGTATCAAAGGAGAAACGTTAAAAGTAAAATCATCTACTAAAGAATCCATAGAAACACTCGGAACTAAGTCATTTACCAACCAAACAATATTTTCATATCCTTCCAAAGCCTGTATTAACTTAGAGGTCATATTAACATCAATTAATCTTCTTTTGATTTTATCATTAGTATTATTCGGATCATCAATCACACTTCTACCAATTATTAAAACCTCATAATCCTCCTCTATAAAAAAATTTGTTAAATTGATTCCGATAAAACCTCCTCCCCCGATAAGCGCAATTGATTTGTTCATTATAAAAATTTATTTTTTCAAAAAATTATTAAAAATTCTTAATATAGCTCCTTGGTAAATTGATGTTCTATATTTCTCAAGAGCTTCATTACGGTTATTAAAAGCAATATCTTCTAATTGATTTTTATTACCCAACACATCTTCAATTGCTTTTTTTATGGATGTAATAGATTTTTTTTCAACCATAAAGCCATTTACTTTATCCGAAAAAATAAAGGGTATCCCACTATGGTTACTGGTAATTACAACACAACCTGTTGCATAACCCTCCAAAATACTTATAGGCTGCCCCTCAAAAGGGTAATAAGTTGGCAAACAAAATACGTGAGACTGGCAGTAGAGTTCTCTTTTCTTTTCTCCATCTATGAATTTGCCAATATAATTTAATCCTTCATGAGTTTTAATTTTTGTCAAGAATTCATTTTCATTTTCTTGTGATTCAAAACCTCCAACAAAGACTATGTTAACTTGTTTTTGGGAAGTTGGTTCTAATTGAATATAAGCATCAGCTAATTCATTATATCCTTTACCTGGTATTAAATTACTTAAATATAAAATTTGAATAGTATTTTTATCTGAGAACTTTGTTTTTATTTCATAATCTTTTACGAATAAAAAATCTTCGGCAAAATTAGGGACAATAAATATTTTTTCTTCAGGAATAATTTTCGAAAAAGTTTGAAAGTTTACTGGTCCTTCTACAATAACTCCAGCTATCTTTTTTATAAAAAATGCATTAATTTTTTTTTGAATACCATTACCACTCAATATTTCTTTCATTCCAGCACCACCTAGCATATGAATAAATATTTTATGACGACTCTTATAGCAAATAAAATATATAAATAAATCCCTAAGATTTCCAAAAAAAGACTCTGCTAAAGACAAATATATAATGTCATTGTTTTTTCTTTTTTTCCATACTCCAACTAAAATATAAAATATATCGAAAACTCTTTTTAATGAATTAAATCCATTTTTCAAACTACTTTTACTTAGATTAACGATAGTAACATAATGTTTATCATAAAGTAATTTGTCTAGCAAAACTTTACTTGCTTTAGATTGCCCATTTATAGGAAGAGGAATTGGAGCTATAAAAAGTATTTTCATATTTTTTAATTAAATTGCTTAAGAAGAAATTATTTAAAATTATCAAGTATCATTCAACAACTAGTCATTTAAAATTGAGGTATTAACTAAAGACTAATAATCATTCTCAATATTAGTAGCAACATTAATCCAACTATAATTTTCTTTCATTTTATGAGAGCCCTTTCTCCCCATCTTGTCTCGCAAATCTTTATCCAACAAGTTTAAGAGTTTTTCAGCTAAATCATAACTATCACCTTCCTTATATACATATCCATTACCCTCTACTCTTTTAAACTCCCCAATAGAATCAGTAACAATTAGGGGTAATCCTGTAGATGCGGCATCTAACATCGACATGGATTCTTGTCTTGGCCACACCCCTATATCCGAAGCTCTATAATAATCTGCTAATTCAACATGCCTCATAAACTCAAGTGTTATCGCATTATTTTGATTCTCAATTTCCGTTTTTTGAATCCCCTCACCAATAAATAGACTAAAAAAATTATGTCCATCATTAAATAACTTATTTACTGCTTTGGCTAAAACTAAAGGATCTTTATCCTTTGTAAAGCGTCCGGTATAAATACATAAAATATCATTCTTTTGCAATCCTAAATCACTACGAATCTCTTCCCTCCTAAGCCTATCCTTTTCTGTAAGTAATGGGTGAAATAAAATTGTATCTGTCCCCAATGGTTGCAACTTAATCTTTGAAATAGGAACACCGTAATATTTATTTGCTACTTCAACACAATCTGGTGCTATAGCATAACATTTTTCTATAAATAAACTGGCCAAATAAGATGGAAGAGTACGTGTTAATTTATATATGATATTTTTTAAAATATTTAGTTTAGGATTAACTACATAAGGCTTCACAACTGATAAATGTTGGTGGCTTTCAGTATAGAGTTTAAATTTAAAAAAAGACTTTAACAGTGCTAATTTAAATGTATTTAAAGATGCAATTTCTGTTACCTGAACAATATCCGGCGATAATTCTACAATTTTTCTCCTTAAACCTTTGATGTAAACATAGCCTAAAATATCTACAGATTTTAACCTGTGAACTTTATAACCAACACTATCAAAGGTTCCAAGTGGCTGCTTAGCTTCACCTAAAAATGATCTATAAGTTTGGTTATAGCTAGGGTCGTTGCCATATACATTGAAGTCAGAAGTTATGACATGCACCTCATGACCAAGACTAGCTAACGACTTAGGCAAACTATTTTCAGAGTATCCCATTCCTTCTGAATAGAATGCAGAAATAAACATAATTTTCATATTTTTTTTTTATTATGAAATAGGCTCATTTATTTTATTTAAAAAGCCTCTAAAAAAGATTCTACTCAAAATATACACAATCAAAAAAGGGGTAATAACAATATAATAAAAAATATACAGGTCAATTCCACTACCTCTTGCAAATGCTAAAACTGTGCTAAATAAAAAGACAAATGAAAAATAAAAAAAACTCCTATGTCGAAATTGATGAAACTTCACAAAGAGATAATCCAACAGATACACAATTAGCCCCGTAGCCAGAAATCCAAGAAAGTGAAAATTGAGAAACATATCAACAGGTAGAATTACAGGCAATGAACCTCCTTCTGCCCAGAATGATGGATAAAATTTCTTTGTAAACATCTGCATTATGCTTTCGGGTTTAAAGGAAATCATATCTCTCGGTATAGGAAGAAAAAATAATTTTAAAAGTGTATAACCATATTGATAGGGTAAGTCTCCCTTTATAATCATATTCATAGCTGAAATGCCTGTTCCATAGCTATAATTTAGCTCCAAATTATCTGTAATACCATCAACAAAAATGTCTGACTCTACATACTCAGGAAGGTAAGTTGCTGCTGTTGAGAAAGTTTCAGCCCCAAAACTCCCATAACCACGAAGAATGGAAGATGTAAGTACTAGAAAAAAAAACAAAAAAATACCAGAAAAATAAAGCAGAATTTTTTTAAAAGTAAACTGCAATACAATTCTTGAATAATATGTTTCAAGAAAAATCATTGAGAATAGCGAGATCACAACCTCTCTTTTGTTCTCAAAATTAAACTTCACCATCAACACTAAGAATACTAAATATACCAAAAATCGAATAATTTTCTGAAAATAAGCTAAATAGCTACAAAGAATTATAATTATAACAAGTTGAAATGAAAATAAAGAATAAATATCAATGTAGGAAAACACAAGAAACAAAAATATGCAGGCAAATATTCTTGCGATATCTAAAAGGAAATCATATTTAATTATATTAAGATTTCCTCTAGGCTCAAAAGAGTCTATTACATTAAGCTTTTTCAATGTTCTCAGACAAACTGCAAATAAGGTAAAATTACAAACAACTAAATATGATATTATAAGATTGTAATTTTCAATTTTAGCTAAATAGGGTTCAAACCAATTATTAAAACCAAAACCACGTGGAACTAGATAAGCACCTAAAATTTCATTAATTAAATAGTAAAAAAGAATAAAAAAACTAGGAAGAAAAAAGTTCTTCAAATATCTCAACTTCGATAATAGAAACGGTATTAAAGTTATAAACTGAATACCGAATATTATATACGAATGGAAGCCAAGAAATTGATTTGGTAACAAGCAAGCAAGCATCAAAATCACGATATTACTTATTATAATGACTTTCATATTGCTATTTAATTAAGAAAAATACTATCGTGAATAATAATAATACCGAAATCCAAAAATATTTATCAAACAAAATTTTATTTGGCATTAACTTCTTAAAATAAATATATGGCAATGAAATAATAATCCTTACTACATACGACAATACATATGCATATCCCAACCCCAATGCACCTTGAGTTCTAAGAAAAAAAAAGGCTACTATTAAAGTCAGGCCCTCAAAAATGTTTGTAGAAAACAAAAACCATATCGAATTATTAAGCATAATAATTCGTGTAATTCCTTGATAATATAACATCATCCCACACCATAACATCATCAAAAGACTTGTTTTGAAAAGGCTAGGGTCATTAAATTGTTCTCCAAAAAAAATAATGAGGATATTGGGGAAAATCAGGAATGGAACAGAAAGAATCAAAAAAGCATACCAAGAACCATACATCGTAACATACTGTAATTTCATATCACTTTGAACTCCTTTGCTATTAGCCGCAATCGAAATTAAAGGAGCATTCAATGTTGAAGCAATAGCAATAACTATGCTCGTTATAACTATAGCTGCTTGGAAAATTCCTAAATTATCAAAACCTGAAAATTTGACTAGCAAGGCTTCACTATACCATTTGAAAGGTGAAACGGCTATTCCAGTTAAAGCCACAGGCAAACTAAAACTCCAAAAAACAGATAATGTATCTCTCACGTTTTTGAAATAAACTACTATACCTTTTATTTTTAACTCCTTTTGAATTACAATCTGAAAAAGTATCGTACTTATAATAATGTTTATAGCAAATGCCGATATTGAACCTGATAATCCAAAATAATATGTCCCTAGTGCAAATAATGGAAAAGCAGTGATCCCTTGAACAGCGTTTAAAAATGCTAGCTTTTTATAAGCCTCCAAACCTTGCAAAATTCCAATTTGAGCCCCATTCATAGCACTAAAAAATAGCATAACAGCAGTTAACTTTAGCTCATTCTCTAGAAATGGTGCTTTTAATAATGTAGTAGAAATATAATGAGAAAATATTAAGACTAATCCAGCGAGGATTAATCCTGAAACAAATGCAAAAATTTGAGTCATACCTATAATTTGACCCGCAAACAATTTGTTAGAAGATCTATTTTCAGCGACAAATTTATTTGCAGTCAAACCTAGTCCTAACCCTCCGAAAATTGCAAACATTGTAATAGTTGAACGGATTATCCCAAACTGGCCATAACCAACTTTTCCTAAAAGCCTTGCAACTATTATCCATGATAAAAACAGTAACCCCTTTGATAATATTTCACCAGTCAGCGACCAGCCCGCACCAGCAAGTAACCTAACAATTGTTGGAGAATTCATTAAAGATTTAAATTTTAACCTTAAAGTTTGTGCAATTATATTTTTACTCCTCAACTATTTCTATTTTATTAAATCAATTGTTCTTGCACTTGCAAATTCATCACCAAAATTTTCGAATTGATGTGCGAAATATGCAGTATTTTTCTTTGATAATTTCCATCAAATTTTTCCTCAGAATCTATATTGTTATTTGGTAACCCAGAAAGCATTAATATTTTCCTTTATCTGTGATTGAGAATCTTGATTTATTTTATTTAAAATCCAATACAAACTATCTATCACAGTATTACCAATTACATTAATAGTCTTCTCTAAACCATTATTCAAATTATCTTTACTTTTATGGGTTGATAAAAGTATTTTTTTTATAGATTTATCTTGTTAATTAATGATTAATTTCCTTCTACCGAAGACTATAATGTTATATTTTCTCACACCAGCTTCAACATGGTCGACCAGGCTGGTGCTTTTTGGTAGAATGTTCATAATGCAGTAGCTTTTGATGTTGAATTATCTTCGTGTTCGAATACTGAATCTAGCCTAAATTTCATCAAAATACTCTCATTCCCACCAATACTATTGAACTGATATCATTATAAATCTTGCCCTTAATTGAATGATATCGAGATCATATTCAGGTTTAATATCACAAAGAATTAATACTAAATCAAACATTTGTCTGTTGTGCACAACACAGACTATAACATCAAAATATTAGTCATGCTGTTTAAACTCAACAAATAGTAGAGATACCTTAATTGTTTCAAGACGATTTCCAAAAACAAGTAATATTATTTTTTATCTTGCGTAAGAATTACATTTTACTTATCGAGATAAAACCCCACAAAAATCTAAAACAATTTTAGAAGAATCAATTTGCAATTCCTTAAACTCATCATGTGCAACTAAGAAAACAATAATATCAGCTTTTTCTACTGCATCATTATAAACAGTTAATTTAAACACATGGTGTTCTGATATATTAGGCTCTACAATATAATACTCTTCATCTTGTGCATCCTGTAACACCTTTTGAGCAATGTATTTAGCAGGAGATTCCCTTAAATCATCAATATTAGGTTTAAAAGCCAACCCCATTATAGCAACACTTGGTTTTCTACCATTCTTAATTTGAAATTCTAATTTGGCCGTTTTTACTTGTTCAGCACACCAAAAGGATTTATAATTATTTATTTCTCTTGCCGAAGCAATTATTTTAGATTCCATAGGATAATCCGCTACTATAAAATAAGGATCAACTGCAATGCAATGTCCACCAACTCCACAACCTGGTTGTAAAATATTAACTCTAGGGTGTTTATTAGCTAGTTTAATTAAATCCCAAACATTAATATCTGCTTTAGCACAAATTAAAGACAGCTCGTTTGCAAAAGCTATTTGAACATCTCGAGAAGAATTTTCAGTTAACTTACACATTTCAGCTGTACGAGCATTAGTCGAATGCAATTCACCCTTTACAAATTGACTGTAAAAAGAAATTGCCTTTTTTGTAGATGCCTCATCAACACCGCCAATAACACGATCATTATGTACTAATTCATACATAACGTTACCTGGTAAAACTCTCTCAGGACAATACGCTAAATATATTTTATTTTTTAATTCTGGTCTTTCTGAAAAAATATACTGCATCATTTTTTCTGTAGTCCCAATAGGAGAAGTAGACTCAATAATATATAAATCGCCTTCTTTTAATATAGGAATAATTGCTTTTGTTGCTGCCTGAACAAAAGAAATATCAGGTTCATTCTTTTCTTTAAAAGGAGTTGGAACAACGACTAAATAAGTATCCGCAATTACAGGTTTTATGTCCGCTTTTAAAAATCCTGCTTTAACAGCTTTTGCAACAGCTTCATCCAAACTTGGTTCTACAATGTGAATTTTACCTGCATTTATCGTATCTACCACTTTTTGATTAACATCGACACCATGTACTGGTATATTATTATTTGCTATAAGAGCTGATGTTGGTAATCCTATATACCCTAAACCTATTGTAACAACTTTTTGTGTACTCATTTTTCTTATTTTGATACTTCTTTGATATAGTTAACAATGCGCTCACATGCTTTCCCATCTCCATAAGGATTGTGCAAAGCACTCATTTGCTCATATTGTTCTTGGTTATTTAATAAACTATTACATTCCTCTATAATTCTCTTCTTATCTGTACCTACTAATATTACTGTCCCTGCTTCTACAGCTTCAGGACGTTCTGTAGTGTCACGCATAACTAAAACAGGTTTTCCGAGACTTGGAGCTTCTTCCTGAACCCCACCACTATCAGTTATAATCAGAGTAGATTGATTCATCAGCCACACAAAAGCTGGGTAAGCCAAAGGATTAATAAGCTTAATATTAGTTACATCTCCCAGTAGTTCATAAACAGGTCCTTGAACATTTGGATTTAAATGAACAGGATAAATAATCTGCACATTCGGGTTTTCCAACGCAATTTCCTTCAATGCTGCACAAATGTTAATAAAACCATCCCCATGATTTTCCCTTCTGTGTCCTGTAACTAAAATAATTCTCTTTGAAAAATCAATTTCATTTTTTAAAAAATCAATTTCTTCATTTTTTATTTCTTGTACTCGATAAGCACTTTCTAACAGAGCATCAATAACCGTATTACCAGTTATAACTACTGTAGATTCTGCTACATTTTCCTGTAATAAGTTATTCTTGGAAGTTAATGTAGGCGCAAAATGAACATCAGCTATTCTACCTGTTATTTGCCTGTTAATTTCTTCAGGAAAAGGTGAAAGCTTGTTATGAGTTCTTAAACCAGCTTCAACATGACACACTTTAGCTCCTGAATAAAATGCCGCAATACTTGTCGCCATTGTGGTGGTGGTATCTCCATGCACATAAACATAATCAGGTCTAAAATCTTCAAGTAATGATTTCAAACCCAAAATAATATCTGATGTAAGTGAGTATAAATTTTGATTGGGTTTCATTAAATCCAAATCATAATCTGGAATAATTTCAAAAAAATCTAATACCTGATCCAGCATTTCACGATGTTGAGCTGTAACACAAACCCGAGTGTCAAATAATTCTGTATATTTTTTAAACTCTTTTACTAAAGGTGCCATTTTAATGGCTTCAGGACGAGTTCCAAATACAATTAAATTTTTTATCATTTATGTTAGAAATATTATACTAATAATTAAGATATGAAGAATATATATTTTATTTAAGCTCCTTTATTATTTTCCCTCCAATAAAACACAATATTGTCAAGAAAGTACCTAATAATAATCCAACAAACAATCCTTTGGTCTTTCCAACGCCTTCTTTCAGTAAAGGTAAAATAGGTCGATCAATCACTTGAATCAAAGGAGTTTCTTTACGTAAAGTGACTTTTGCTAGTTCAGTCTGTTTGACTAGTTCAGTTAGAATGGCGGTATTAGCTTGAACATCTACTTGTCTTCGAGCAGTTGTCACACGACGTACATTGAGAGCGGGATTCAACATAAAGGTATTATCATTAGCGACCGCCACACCAGTTATTGCTCCATTTAGTTCGGCACGTATGGAATCTGTTTGGCGTTCCAAAATTTTCATATTCATGCGCGCTTTTTTACTTTTGGTGCTGACATAAAATTTACCCACTTGTTTGGCTAATGATTCACAAAAATAAAGGGAAAACAATTCATTAACCGAAACTACATCCATAGATATAATAGATATTTTCTTATCTTTTTGAATGACAGACAAAGAATATTCTGATAAATCTTTATATATTAATCCCAATATACTGTCATGCACTCTTGTAAAATACTTTCGCTTAGTATTGGGCAAAAAGTGTATATTTTTAAATTTTGGATTGTCATTCCAACTGTCTCTCCACTCATTATTTTGAATATACATTTCTGCAAGAGAAATTACTTTTCCGTTTACAGTAACAGGAGTCATTAACGTTTGTTCTACCATAATACGGGATTTGAACAATTCAGGCAAATTAGAACCTGTAAATATACTGCCTCCGCTTCCACCGAGATCTAACCCCAGTGAACTAGCCAAGCCTAAAGCACCTCCTAATCCGCCTCCCGACTTCTCATCCTCCAAAGCAAAAGTCAATGTAGCAGTGTATACAGGTTTTTTTATAAAAGAATAGGTTAGACCTAAAGCAGCTCCTATCACTCCTGCCAATACAATGATTTTCCATTGGGACAGTAAATAAACATACCATTCTTTGGCTTTTTGCAATACCTCTTTTAAGGAAATTTCATCATTTGGTATTTGTTCCTTCATATTTCTGTTTTCTATTTTCTGCTTACTTACTAATCTCTATTAAATGAATCCCCTTAAAACATATCCGTTGTCTGTTTTAGCTCTACAATTGTCGACAATTAATAATCAATTATAACTGCCTTCTACTTAAAAGCCGTAACCATAAGTGTTCCCAAACTTGTAATTATGGCACCAATACTCACCCATTCTCCAGTACTCATCTTTTTGGTTTCCGGTTTCTCAGGAACAACTATTTGAGAACCAGGAAGTACTTTTGGGCTGTTTCTAAAGAAAAGCAAAACTGAATGAGATACTGAAGCTTGACCATTTGGATAAATAATATATGCTTTTTTTCTCCAGCCCTTCGAATCTATCCCACCGACAGCTCCTAAATAATAATTAAAACCTCTTCCTTTTTTATAAGCTATTTCGGATGTTAAAAGAACATTACCCGCCACTTTCACAGTTTCATTGTAAGCAGAAACAACAATTTCATCTCCAGGTAATAAAGTGACATTGGCATTATTGTTTTGATTTTTGATAACTTTATTCCAATCAACTGGAATAGTGGCAAACTTTAAATCTTCTTTTAGTTTCTTTTCTAAATTATTTTGAATGCTGTCTTTTTTACCCAAATTAAGACTTACATTTTCAAGGTCTTCAATTTGGTTCTTTTTAATAGGTCTTTTTATTTTTATCCCATTTAGACTAGCTGTTGATGTTAATCCTCCAGCTCTTTGAATTACGTTATAAATTTTTTCTTTCTTGCCTACCAAAACATATTTGCCAGGATAAGCAACTGAACCTGTTATAATCACCATTTCTGGCTTTTCGGTAACAGCCATTTTTCTTACATTGACAACATCAAAAGGTTTTAATTCAAAATTAGCGGCCTGTTCATTCGATTCTGGAGTAATTTCAATATTAAACAATTCTACCTTGTTTGGATTTGTTTCATCAATTTCTTCTGTACGGATCATTCGGGCAATCTCCACACGTTTAGAAGCAGAACCTGTCAAACCACCTGCAACAATAATCAAATCATTCAGAGTCAAATTATCTTGATAATCATACACCTCTGGTTTGTTCACTTCTCCATCAATTGTTACTTTATATTCTTCCTTAAAATCTAAAATAGAATAAACAGTAATTACATCTTCTTTCTTTAATAGAATATCAGCATTTAAATCGCCTCCTATAGCTTTAGATAAATCAACATTTACATTTTCATAAGTCAGATCTCTTTTCAAACGAACGATACGGGCTCTTTTAAGATAAGCATCTTCTTTTAATCCTTCGGCTTGGCGAATCAAATCCGAAACCCTCATTCCCTGATAAAAAGAATAGGTATCTGGTCTGAACACAGCTCCGTTTATAATAATTCGGTTTTCAAAACGATTTAAAATTTTAGAAACTCGGTAAACATCTCCATTTAATGGCTGATAACTTCCATATTGGGAAGCTTGTATATCGGCTACTTTAAATTCTTTACCAGTTTTTTGCAGAACATTAACAGATGCCGTATAAGCATACTCATTGAACCCAGAGGCAAAAGCGAGTAAATTAGAAAAATTCTCACCTTTTTTCATTTCAAAAATACCTGGACGTTTAGCTTCTCCTTCCACCGTAACTCTATTAATATAAGCAGGAATGCGGATAACATCATTATCCTTTAAACCTACATTATCAGACTGATCCCCACTTACCAAAAAACGATAAATATCAATGTTTCTATATACTTTATTATTTCTAATTAACTCTATGTTTCTGTAGCTTCCGTTTTTCCCAGGTCCGCCACCTAAAAACAAGGCATTATATACTGTGGCCAATGAGGAAATAGAATAATTGCCTGGTTGTTTACTACCAATAATAGTAACCTTTATTGTGCGAATACGGCTTAAGCTAACTATAACCTGTGATTGTCCAGAACGTACTGTACTATAAATTCTAGAAATGGCTGATTTTATTTTTTGAGTTGCAGCTTCAATAGTCAATCCTGAAACTGAAATTTGTCCAACATATTGAATATTTACTTTTCCTTCGACCGTTACGGACACATTGTCATCAAACTCCTGCACTCCACTAACACTCACTTGAACCTCGTCTCCTGGCCCCAAAATGTAATTAACAGGTGTCGCTAATTTTAGATTGGGCTGAAAATTCAATGTAGGATTATCAAACAATTCCGATCCAAAAACCAGAGAATTTAAACTGTCTTTTACTTTCTTGTTTTCAATTTTTTCTTGTTTACGCTGGGCATCTTCATTCTCATCTTCCTCGTTTAATGAATCTGCATCTTTTGATTTCTTCTTGGCTGTTTTTTTGTCTGCATCAGCTTTAGATACTTCTGGAAGAGATAAACGCTTTTTCAGTTTAGCAAATTCAGTGGCGCTCATTCCTTTAGATAAAGCAAGAGACTCCGCTTGATCAATTGTTACATTATTGCTTTGCAACTGCGTTTTTATTTTAGCGATATCTCCATCCGATAAATAATCTACTCTTACCGTGCTTAAATCATTGCCTTTTAAAATATCCTGAGCTAAAACTGAGTTAGTCTGAAAAAGGGATATAATTAGGATAATTACTGTAATTATTTTTTTCATTGGTAATATTAATTTATTTTAAGGGCTATGAAATTATTTAGTTTCATTTCCAATGTAGTATTTGAACAATTTTCGATTTTATAACACACCTCTCTGCAGTATTTTTTAACAGACTAATAAAATAATTCTAAGCATGGCTTCGCCATTGTGAGTCCCATTTTTACTCACACTTACATTTTTCTAAGAAATTGCAAATTTATATTAAAAAAAGGATTTAACTCCTCTTATAACTATTGTTTTGAGACTATAATCTTATAATAATAAATTAAATTATTTATAAGTTCACAATCTCTTTTAAATAAACAACTTAGGATAAAAAATATTAAACTATTTTTTTTTAACTTTAAGAATACATCCCAAAGATTCTAAAATAAGTATATAATGATTCGGTTTTATGTCTTGTACAATTGCTGATTGCGCCAAAAAAGGACCTGACTCTAATACAATCTTATCTCCCTTTTGCCATTTATCTACCATTACCTCAAAATCATTGGGTGCATTCAGCCAATCTTGAATAATTTGAATTTCTTTTTCTTTTACAATAGCAGGTTTCCCTAACCAAAACAAATATCGGATAGCGCCAGGCACTTCAAAAATAACATTACGCTGTTTTTCCTCGATTTGCACAAAAATATAGGAATTGAACATTGGAACTTGTATCTTCTTTTTACGGTCAGACCATTGACTTATTTTAGTCAGCAATGGACAATAGGCATTAATCCCTATTTCATTCAACCGTTCCGCAACTTTCTTTTCCCATTTGGGCTTGGTATAAACTACGTACCAGTTCATTTTTTTAATTTTAATACAAGTAAACCTAAAATCTAAATTCAACTAAGAATACTGTTTCTCATAATAAGAAGCATAAGCTCCAGAAGTTACATTATTCAACCAATCTTGATTACTCAAATACCAATCAATTGTATTTTCTAATCCTTGCTCAAAGGTTACTGACGGTTTCCACCCTAACTGGATATTTATTTTTGAAGCATCAATAGCATAACGTAAATCATGCCCTGGTCTGTCTTTCACATATGTAATTAATTGTGACGATTCCCCATCTGCTCTACCTAATTTTTGATCCATAATTTTACACAAAACCTTTACTAAATCAATATTTTTCCATTCATTAAAACCGCCAATATTATAGGTTTCATGATTTTTTCCATCATGAAATACTAAGTCGATAGCAACGGCATGATCTTTTACAAATAACCAATCTCTTGTATAGTTCCCATCTCCGTAAACAGGTAATGGCTTATTATTGATAATATTATTAATAAACAGTGGAATCAATTTTTCTGGAAAATGGAAAGGTCCATAATTATTAGAACAATTTGTAATTACATAGGGTAAACCATAAGTTTCACCGTAGGCACGAACAAAATGATCTGAACTTGCTTTGGATGCTGAATAAGGCGAATTAGGATCATAAGGAGTAGTTTCTGTAAACAAACCTTCAGCTCCAAGTGAACCATAAACTTCATCGGTACTTACGTGATAAAAACGTTTACCATCAAAATTTCCTAACCATATTTTTTTAGCCGCATTTAATAAATTCATAGTACCAATCACATTGGTTCTTACAAAAGCCAAAGGATCTTCAATAGAACGATCAACATGTGACTCTGCAGCCAGATGAATCACTCCGTCAAACAATTGCTCCTGAAACAAATTATCAATAAAACTTTCATCGGTTATATCTCCTTTTACAAAAGTGTAATTAGATGCATTTTCAATATCTTTGATGTTTTCTAAATTTCCAGCATAGGTCAAAGCGTCCAAATTAAAAATTTGATAATTTGGATAGTTATTCACAAATCGTCTTACGACATGTGAACCAATAAAACCAGCTCCTCCAGTAATAAGTATTTTTTTCATAATTTTAAGTTTTTTAATTTTAACTTATGTTCAATATTTAACGCATCTTTTATTTAATTTTATAGTCTACCATTTACGTCACCAATCAGAACTCCTTTAACATCATACAGCACGCTGTTCTTCTTTCTTAGTGAATTGATGTTTAAATTTAAAAATTCTTCATGAGCAACACCCAAAACTACAGCATCAAAAACTGCATTAGGCTTTTCATTTACGGTTTTCAGTCCATATTCGTGATACACTTCCGCTGGATTAGCCCATGGATCAAAAACAGTAATTTGAATTCCATAATCTTCCAGTGCTTTTATGACATCAACAATTTTAGTATTTCGAACATCTGGGCAATTTTCTTTAAACGTAATACCTAACATCAACAAACTAGCTCCATTGATTGAAATACCGCTTTTAATCATTAGTTTCACTACTTGCGAAGCAACATATTCTCCCATACTGTCATTCAAACGGCGTCCGGCTAATATTATTTCTGGATGATACCCTTTTTCTTGGGCTTTTTGCGCTAAATAATAAGGATCTACTCCAATGCAATGTCCGCCAACTAAGCCAGGCTTAAAAGGTAAAAAATTCCATTTGGTACCAGCTGCTTTAAGTACAGCTGTTGTGTCGATATCTAAAAGATTGAAGATTTTTGCCAGTTCATTGACAAAAGCAATATTAATGTCTCGCTGAGAATTCTCAATTACCTTAGCCGCTTCGGCAACTTTTATAGAAGGAGCAAGATGGGTTCCTGCAATGATTACAGATTGATACAATTCATCTACAATTTGCCCTATTTCTGGCGTAGAACCTGAAGTAATTTTTAATATTTTATCGACAGTATGCTCTTTATCTCCTGGATTAATTCGTTCTGGAGAATATCCCGCAAAAAAATCTACATTAAATTGCAATCCTGAAATTTTTTCTAAGACTGGCACACATTCCTCTTCAGTGACTCCTGGATATACAGTAGACTCATAAATAACAATATCTCCTTTTTTTAAAACAGAACCAACTGTTTCACTTGACTTGTATAAAGGAGTTAAATCAGGGCGATTATTTTTATCAACTGGTGTAGGAACTGTTACGATATAATAGTTGCATTCCGTAATATCTTTTACTTCTGAAGAACAAAATAGTCCAGTTTTATTACTTCCATTTTGAACTAATACATTTTGCAAAGTCTCACTATCAACTTCCAGAGTACTATCTATTCCCGATTGTAATGCTTTAACTCTTGACTGATTAATATCAAAACCTACAACTGAAAATTTAGTAGCAAACAATCGAGCCAAAGGCAAACCAACATACCCCAAACCTATTACTGCAATTTTTATGTCTTTATTCAACTTCTTAAGATATTGTTGGCTTTTGATTTCCAATTATAAAAATAGATCCAAAGAATAACATTTTAACAGTCAAAATGCAATTCTACTCTTAATGGATGCTGACAAAGATACTAAAAATAAGCAACCAATTTTGTCAAAAAAACACCTTTAAAATCAAAAAAAAGATTCTCACAAACTAAAAGCATAAATCCTTAATAGTCAGTGAAAATCATTTTTTTTATTTATTAATAAAAGTAAAAAATCACTGTTTTTAGTGACTCTTATTATAATAAAAAACAATTATTTTATGCGTTCTTTTACTACAAATCACAGAGATCAAGAACCAATTGCCTGATATACAAAACCAATCTTTTCTAATATCTCTTTATCTAATATATTTCTTCCATCGAAAACAAAAGCTGGTTTTTGCATACTATCATATATTTTTTGCCAATCGTACTTAACAAATTCATCCCATTCTGTAAGTATTGCAATGGCATGAGCATTTTCACAAGACTGGTAAGGATCATCAAAAGTGATGATACTGTTTGTATTTTCTTCTGGACTTCTAGTTTCTAAATAATTTAAATCCGCTAATATTTTCTTTCTCGGAACCTTAGGATCATAAACCACAATTTTAGCCTGCTCATTAATCAAATCATCGGCTACATATATCGCCGCAGATTCTCTAGTATCATTGGTGTCTTTCTTAAAAGCCCAACCTAAAAATGTAATTTTTTTATCTGCAACAGTATTATAAAGTGTTTGCACAATATTATTCGAAAAACGACGCTTTTGATGGTCATTTATAATGATTACCTGTTCCCAATAATCAGCCACTTCATTCAATCCATACGATTTTGCAATATAAACCAGATTCAATATGTCTTTTTGAAAGCAAGAACCACCAAATCCTACCGAAGCTTTAAGAAATTTAGACCCGATTCGGCTATCCATTCCAATTGCTCTAGCGACCTCATTAACATCTGCTCCAGTCTTTTCACATAGCTCAGACATCGCATTGATAGACGATATTCTTTGAGCCAAAAAAGCATTTGCTGTCAACTTTGACAATTCTGATGACCAAACATTCGTTGTTAATATTTTCTCAGTATTTACCCAATTCGAATACACATCAACCAACGCTTGAATTGCTGCTTCTCCTTCAACTGAAACATCTCCACCGATTAATATTCTGTCTGGATTTAACAAATCCTCAACAGCTGTTCCCTCTGCCAAAAACTCGGGGTTTGAAAGTATTTGAAATTGAACTCCATTCCCTGTTGTATCAAGAATACTTTTAATAGCTTCAGCAGTGCGTACTGGCAAAGTTGATTTTTCAACAACAATTTTATTATCTTTAGCAACTTTAGCAATTTGTCTTGCACACAATTCAATATATTTCAAATCGGCAGCCATCCCTTTTCCTTTTCCATAAGTTTTAGTTGGCGTATTTACCGATATAAAAATGATTTGAGCTTCATCTATTGCCTTATCAACTTCAGTCGAAAAAAACAAATTTCTTCCTCTAGCTTCAGCAACAATAGCATCCAAACCAGGCTCATAAATCGGAATATTATCCGTATTTTCATCATTCCATGCGGCAATTCTATCTGAATTCAAATCTACAACTGTTACCTGAATGTGAGGGCATTTTTGCGCAATAACAGCCATAGTTGGACCACCAACATATCCAGCCCCAATGCAACAAATTTTTGTAATTTTCATATTTCAATCTTTATCTTCTATTCTTTATTTTTTCTAAGATTCTCCCAATACCAACTCACTGCTTCCTTCAAACCTTCTTGTAGGGAAAATTTTGGATTGTATCCTAAAATTGATTTGGCTTTATCAATACTAGCTAATGAATGAGGAATATCTCCAGCTCTGTTAGAACCGTATTCAATTTTAATATTTGCAATCTCAGAATCATATTCGGTCAAAAATGTTTTTAAATACCCAACCAAATCATTTAATGTATTACGATCGCCATAAGCTGTATTGTAAACTGTATTTATTGCTTCTGGTTTTTCTGTAGTCATTGCCAGCTCATTCATCTGAATTACATTATCTATATAAGTAAAATCTCGTGAATAATTACCATCTCCATTTATTTTTGGGCTTTCATGCTGCATTAATTGCATTACAAACTTTGGAATTACTGCCGCATAAGCCCCATTTGGGTCTTGTTTCTTTCCGAATACATTAAAATAACGCAGACCAATAGTTTCGAGCACATAAGTTCTGCTGAAAATTTCAGCATACAACTCGTTTACATACTTTGTTATAGCATATGGAGAAAGTGGCTTTCCTATAACTTCTTCTACTTTTGGTAAACCCACAGAATCTCCATAAGTTGATGAACTGGCAGCATAAACAAATCGTTTAACATTAGCATCTCTAGCTGCTACTAACATATTTAAAAACCCAGAAACATTTACATCATTTGTCGTAATCGGGTCATTTATTGACCTTGGGACAGAACCTAATGCTGCTTGATGCAAAATATAATCAACTCCTTGTACTGCTTGATGGCATGTTTCTAAATTTCGTATATCACCTTCAATTAAACTAAAATGGCCGTTATTAATAAAATTGTCCAAATTATATCGATGACCTGTTGCAAAATTATCTAAACAAACTACATTGTAATTTTTGGATAAAAAATACTCGCATAAGTTCGATCCAATAAATCCTGCCCCTCCAGTAATTAGAATTGTTTTTCTATTATTTTCAGTCATTACATTATAATTTTTAATTGTAATCTACTTCTTTTTCTTAATCACAATTCTCTCCAGTATACTTTTTTTCTTTTCAACTTCATGGTAGCCATTTGAATAATCATTATTACCATAACCGTAGCCATAGCCATAACCTCCCCCATACTTAGTCTTGTTTTCAAATCCATTCAAAATGATACTTGTATTATGAAGTTCGCCTCGGCTAATCCTATTATTCAGCAATGTTATCATCTCTTTTTTTGTAAAATCCTGTCTTACAATATACAAAGTAACATCACAATATTGAGTTAACTCAAGTGAATCGGCAACTAAACCAATTGGAGGTGTATCAAGAATAATATAATCATACTTGCTTTTAAGCTCATCCATCAGCTCTTTCATCCCATCATTCAAAATTAACTCTGATGGATTAGGAGGTACTGGCCCAGACAATATCACATCAAGAAATGGGATTGAGGTCTGACATACAATTTCACTCAAGTTTTTATCTTTAATTAAATAGTTCACAACTCCAACAGAATTATCCAAATTAAACTCATCAAATAATTTTGGTTTCCTTAAATCCATTCCAACAATTACAGTCTTTTTTTCACTTAAAGCGAATACAGTCGCAATATTTATAGAACAAAAAGTCTTGCCTTCCCCACTGATAGATGATGTTATCATAAGTGTTTTGGCTCCTTCCACATTATTCTTTTTGTACAAAAACTGAAGTGAAGAGCGAATGGCTCTAAAGGATTCGGATAATGGTGATTTTGGTTTATCAAAAACAGCTAAACTATTTTTATCTGGATCAACTCCTACAATACCTATTAATGGAATAGATGTCAATTTGCTGACATCCTCAGGATTATAAATAGTATTATTAACAAAAAAGAGAATAGTAATAACTAACAAAGGCAGCAACAAGCCAAGAAATAATGCCAAAATGTAATTCACTCCTGTCTTAGGACCAATAAGCCCTCCTCCAACGTCTTTTGCAGGATCAATAAAATGAATATCGGATAGATTTGCAGCTTTTACAATATCCGCTTCACTTCTTTTTTGTAAAAAAGTACTATAGATATTATCATTCAAATCATATTTTCTCTTAATCTTAATTAACTCTTGCTGATCATCCGGAAGGTTCTTAATCTTGCTTTCTGCCTGATTAATTTTACTTTCAACTATTGCCAGATCATATTGTAAAGATGCTTTAGCTGTAGTAATGTTTTCTAATAAAACATTCTTTATAGCTTCCATTTGATTGTCAAAATCACGAAATATTTTCTCGCTTTTTACTGCATAAGCCATTTCAGATCTTTGGGTAGATAGTGCTATTAGCTTAGACACATTGACAACAATATTCGGATCTTCAATTCCCGCTACAGATGGAGCCGGAAGTTTTGAATAGTCTACACTGTTTTTTAAATATGTCTTTAAAGAATTATAATATGTTATTTTTCTGTTTACTGCATCCTTCTCTACATCAAAATCAAGAATTTTATCCGAAAATTTAGCCCCCCCATTTCCTTCTACTTCAAAAATATTCTTATCTTTTCTAAAAGATTTCAGTTCGTCACCCGTTTTTTTTAACTGGGATTCCATCGCCACAAGCGTGCTGTCAATAAAATTAATAGTATTAGTTGCAAACAGATTTTTCTTATCAAGCTGTCTTTTCATTAGCATCTTAACTGTAGAATTAAGATACTCAACCATCCTGGCTTTATTGGTACCCTGCATTCCTAAGGTGATTATCGAACTCCCTCTATCATCAGCTTTAACATTCAGATTTCTATAATTCGCTACAGTTCCATTAAAGTCATTAAATCGAATAAAGTATTCATTCCCTTTATACAGACCTGGGCTGTCATTTATTTGCAGCTTCCAGTTCAAAAAAGGCAAAGACACTTGTTGTCCAACTTTGTACTTTTTAACAAACTCTCCTTCTGCAACAGAGGTATTGGTATAACTATTATCTGAATAATGAATTATTGAAACTGAAGATCCTTCAAAAACTATTTTTATTTGATATTCATTTTCACTTGTAAATTTTATTCCAATTAGAGCTCCTGATAATTGCCCTTGCTTTTTATCAATATCTATATGAAATGGGACTTCACCATAAGCATCTAGAAGATCATACTTGCCCTGAACCAGATAATCGATGTAAAACTGTAGTTTATCAACAACTAACTCATTATGAGAACGGGATTGTAATGTTGTTAAAATAGTTTGAATTTGATCTGAAGCACCTCCCCAATTAAAAACCAAATTAGTGCTTGAAGTAAAAAGAGGATTGGTTTCTTCTTTCGCTGAGATTAAAGTTTCAATACTATAAATTTTTTCTTTACGTATATTAACCTGATAAGCAATCATTAGGGCTAAAAACACGGATATTAAAAACCATCTCCAATAGCTTAATATTTTAAGTAAAAATCCCTTAAAATCAAAACTTGGAACATTCTCAAAAACTGCAAAATCTTTAATATCTAACATATTTGGGGATTGATTTTAATTTTTAAGCAATAAATAAGTGGTGGAAAGTAAGGACAACAGCGTTATAACAGTTGACAACGATTGAATCCCTGTACTTCCTGTTCCCCAAGTTTTTTGCTTGAGAGGCTTGACATAAATATAATCATTTGGCTGTAAAAAATAATAAGGTGAGTTCATCACGTTGATATTTGTTAAATCCAAATCTTTCATCTCAGTTCCGTTTGGTGTTTGCCTGATAATTGTTACTGACTTTCTATCCCCAGTTGTAGTAATATCCCCCGCATTGGCAATAGCTTCCATTATGTTTACTTTTTCCTGAAATAATGTTTTTGTTCCTGTACTGCCTACTTCACCATTTATTGTATAGCGGAAACCAGCCAATTTTACCACTACAAATATACTGGCATCGTCTTTAAAATAGTCTGCTAATAATTGTTTTTCAACACTTCTACGAACTTCTTCCAATGTAAATCCCATAACATTAATTTCTCCTAAAACAGGAATTCGAATATTCCCATGATCATCTACTGTAAATCCGTCAAAATACAAACCAGACTCTGATTGATCTAACTCAGATCCATTAGCGGTTGGGTTAAAAATAGTAACTAATTTTGGATCAGAAGCTTTAATACTTATGCTCAATACATCATGCGTCTGCAGACGGTATGGCTTTGACTCCACCATTGTAATTGCCTTTTCATTTGAAGAATTGTCCTTTTTTTGAAGGTATACCAAATCTTTTACTGGAATACAGGATGTAAAAAATACACTGATAAATAAAAAAATATAGACTAAGTGCTTGTTCATTCGTATTTATTTAATAACAAATATAGTTTTTAGATTACTATTTAAAAAGTATGGCGCTTAATAAACAGTTTAATTGGTTTTTAATGATTTCTCAAAAGGTACTCTTTGCAATATACTTCTGCCTAGAGTAACTTCATCGGCATATTCTAACTCATCCCCAACAGCAATCCCTCGGGCAATTGTTGAAACTATAATTGGCAAATCTGCTATTTGCTTATAGATGTAAAAATTAGTTGTATCCCCTTCCATAGTAGAGCTTAACGCAAAAATAATCTCCTTGATTTGTCCCAACTTGGCTTTTTCCACCAATGCAGTAATAGTAAGCTGGCTTGGACCTACCCCGTCAATTGGTGAAATTTTACCTCCCAAAACATGATAAATTCCTCTAAATTGCCCTGTGTTTTCAATAGCCATTACATCTCTAATATCTTCGACCACACAAATAATCTGATGATTTCTGCCTGAATTTGCACAAATTTCACAAACTTCTTTATCCGATATATTATGACAGCTTTTGCAGTACTTAATTTCTTCCCGCATTGTAACCAATGCCTGAGCCAAAAAACCCGCTTGTTCTTTGGGCTGTTTTAAAATATGCAAAACCAACCGCAAAGCCGTTCTTTTACCGATTCCTGGCAATTGAGACATTTCATTAACTGCTTTTTCTATTAATTTTGAAGAAAATTCCATGGGTACAAAAGTAAGCAATTTGACAAACTGTCATTTAGAAAATTAAACCTATTTGAAGACAATATCCAACTCTGAAATACAGCTTTCATTTTTTTCAGAAAAGCAAATTATTTCATATGTAAGCGACATGCCGTGCCTTTTTTCTAAAATATAGCGGAAATATGGACATGAGTGAAACGAACTGACGAAGCAAACAGATCTAATTAATATTTATTTAATGTCAGCAACACTAATGTACAGGCCGCTTCAAACTTTATATTATTTAATTCCAATAACTGATAAAACTCTGGGTTTTCCGTACCTGGATTAAACAAAACACGTTTTGGTTTGACTTCTACTATATAATTATAATAATCTCTTTGACGCGTTGGATTTATGTATAGCGAAATCGTATTGATATTTTTGACAGGAATTGCTTTAGTATTTATTTTTATACCCGCAACTTCTCCAGGATTTTGTCCTAGCGCAAGAACTGAATGCCCTCTGGCTGTAAGCATTTCAATCGCTTTAAAAGCAGCTCTTTCAGGTTTTGTAGTCGCACCAATAATTAATGTCTTTTTATTTTTTATCATTGTAAATCTTTATGAAGTGCAAAAGTAATCAAAAACCGTTAAGCACTAACTAAATAGTTATTTTAAACCCGGATTCTGCGTTAGAAATTTGGAGATAATAAAATTTCCATCAAAACACCGTCGCTTTTATAGTTATTTTCAATTTGTACCGCTTTATATAAAACAATTAATAATCTAACGCTATTTTAAACTTAGTTATAGAGAAAATCGTAATTTTACAATCAAAAACAAACTGAATGGATTTATTTATTTACTTATTTTTTGCTTTATTTTCTGTGTTAAACCCTATTGGAACCGTTCCAATCTTTGTAGGTCTGACACAAGGCGATTCTAAACAGGAATGCTCAAGAATTTCATTATGGACTTCTATAAATGTATTTCTGATTCTTATAATTTCGTTTTTTATAGGAAAATATGTTTTAAGCTTTTTCGGAATCAGCATTGATTCTTTGAGAATTGCAGGAGGATTAATTATTGTAAGCTCAGGATTTTCATTGCTTTCGGGTAAATTCAATAAAAAGCGCGGTATCAATAAAAAGATTGAAACAGATGCTCAAAAACGAAATGATATTGCTCTGACACCATTGGCAATTCCAATGCTTGCTGGTCCAGGTTCCATTTCTTTATTGATTGCTTTTTATCAAGAACATCATGCTACTAACGAACTTATAATTGCCAGTCTGGCAATATTTGCAATCGCAATTGCTATTTTTATTATTTTGAGAAGTGCACATTATTTAGCCCAAATACTTGGAGCATCAGGCATCGTAGCAATCTCAAGAATTGTAGGTTTCATAGTTATTGCAATTGGCATTCAATATATTGTCAGCGCACTAATCAATATTATTAAAAATAATTTGATGTAATTCTAGAAATGAAATACTCAATAATAAAAAATCCCAAATTCTAATTTTACTAGAATTTGGGATTTTAATTTTGGCATTTATCTTTATTCTCTTGGCAAAAATATCTCTGCCATCATACATCTGGCACTTCCCCCGCCACACGCCTCAATTGTATCTAAATTTGAGCTCAAAATTGTTACATGCTCTTCTAATTGTGTAATCTGCTTTTTGGTGAGGCTTTGATGAGCTGAAGCACTCATTACCAAATATCTTCTATCGTCAGCTCCTTTTACTTCGAGCATATTACCTGCAAAATTATTTACTTGTTCTTCGGTAATTAAAATAATCTCTTTTTCATCGCCTTTAATGCTGTCAAGAACCATTTTCCGCTCTTTTTTATCATCAATAGAATCTGCACAAATAACAGCAAAAGTATCTCCAAGACACATCATGACATTGGTATGATAGATCAGTTTTCGTTCTTTATTTACTGTTTGAAAAGCTTCAAAGATTACAGGAGTAAATTCAAAATCTTCACAAAACTCGATAAATAATTCTTCATCAGCTCTAGGTGAAAGAGCACAATAAGCTTTACCATTTTCTCTATCCAATAATAAGCTTCCAGTTCCTTCTAAGAAAAAACCATCTTCTTCCGCAGATGTGTAATCCATAATATTATTGATTACAAATCCTTTTTCTTCCAAAATATCCAGAATATCTTCGCGGCGTTCCAGACGGCGGTTCTCTGCAAACATAGGATAAAGTGCTACGTCTCCATTCTCATGAAAAGAAATCCAGTTATTTGGAAAAATACTGTCTGGAGTGTCTGCATTTTCTACATCATCCACTACTGTTACATCTACCCCAACCGCACGAAGCTTTTCAACAAAAACATCAAATTCCTGTTGCGCTTTTGCATTTACAGTTGCAGGCAAAAGACCATCTAAAACTTTTTGATAATAATTATTCACTGCCGTTTGCTCATTCATACGAAAAGCGACTGGCCGAATCATCAAAATGGAGTTTGTTGTTTGTGTCATATTCTTATTATTTTATTGTTTAAAAATGTATTGTCTAAAGTTAAACAATATAGGCTCAAAATACACTATTAATCCCTTATTAATGGCAGAGTTGAACATCTTAATAATCCTTCTTGCTTTGCAATTTCGGCATATGGAATTTCTTCCACGGTAAATCCATTGGCGCGTAGCCAATTATTTAATCTGGTAAAATTTTTCTCAGAAACAACCACATCAGTATCGATGGAAAATACATTAGAATTCATATTATACATTTCTTCTCTTGTAATATGAAACAAATTTTCTTTCCCGAAAAGATCAACCAAAAACATATAATCAGCTTCTTCTCTAAATCCTCTTTTATAAATAATTCCTTTGCCTTTCCCAACTGGCTGAAAACAGCAGTCCAAGTGCAGTGCATTATCACGTGCCTCGATTTTGGATTTCACCAAATCAAATTCTTTTACGATTTTATTCGGAAATAATTCTTTTAAAAAATTGACCCCATACATATTAGTTCTTGCCGTAATATAACTTGCATAATCACTGCCTTTATAAGTTCCAACAAAAATATAATCGTTCCAAATCATTACGTCTCCTCCTTCTATATGTACTTCTTCTGGCGGCCGAATTACTTTTACAGGATCTATTTGATCAATCACATATTGAATAGCATCGAGTTCTCTCTCGCGGTCTGGCAAAATATTCGACTTAATAAATAAATCATCAATTACGAAACCAATATCCCTCGCAAATATTTGATTGTAATTTTCAATCATTTCCGGACGTAAAACATTTACTCCGTATTTTTTAAAAACAGAATTAAAGGCTTCCATCTCTACCACCATATCAGCTTCAACTGGATAAGTATTGGCTAAAATATGTTCTAACGATTTAGGATCATATGCTTCATCAATTTTTGGGGTAGGTCCATTATTTACTGCCGAACCTAACACTACCGCTCTTAATCTTGAAGTTTCATTCTTAACATTTAATTTAAGCATTGTTATAAATTTTGCCAAAGATAAAAAAAAAGCTTCACTAGGAAGTGAAGCTTTGATAATCTATTTTATAATTTATGCTTTTACATATTCTCTTAAAGGATAACCAGTATAAACTTGTCTTGGCCTTCCAATAGGTTCTTTATTTTCTCTCATTTCTTTCCATTGAGCAATCCAGCCTGGCAATCTACCTATTGCAAACAATACTGTAAACATATCAGTTGGAATTCCTAATGCTCTGTAAATAATGCCAGAATAAAAATCAACATTTGGATATAAATTTCTTGATTTAAAATATTCGTCTTCTAATGCTGCTGCTTCTAATTTTTTAGCAATATCAAGAATAGGATCATTAACACCCAAAGTAGAAAGTACTTCATCAGCTGCTTTCTTGATGATTTTTGCTCTAGGATCGAAATTTTTATAAACCCTATGACCAAATCCCATCAATCTGAAAGGATCATTTTTATCTTTTGCTTTCGCTAAATATTTATCCGCATCTCCTCCATTTGCATGAATCTCCTCCAGCATTTCAAGAACCGCTTGGTTTGCACCTCCGTGTAAAGGCCCCCATAAAGCGGAAACACCTGCAGAAATTGAAGCAAAAAGACCAGCGTGTGAAGAACCTACCATTCTAACTGTAGAAGTAGAACAATTTTGTTCGTGATCTGCATGCAGAATAAATAATTTATCTAATGCATCAATAACAATTGGATTAGCAGTATATGGTGCTGTAGGCAGCTTAAACATCAAACTCATAAAGTTCTCAACATATCCTATTGTATTATCATAATAATTCAAAGGATACCCCATACTTTTTCTGTAAGTCCAAGTAGCAATAACTAAAAATTTGGCAATCGTTTTACAAACTGCCTCATACATGTCTTTTTCATTACTTGCATCAACAGATTTAGGATTAAAAGCTGTTAAAGCACTAGTCAAAGCAGACAATACTCCCATTGGGTGGGCAGTTCTTGGAAAACCGTCCAAAATGATCTTCATTTCTTCACTTACTAAAGTGTGTCTTCTAATGTCATTTTCAAATTGTTCTAATCTTTCAGTAGAAGGTAATTCACCGAAAATTATTAAATAAGAAACTTCTAAAAAATGAGATTTTTCAGCCAAATCCTCGATTGAATATCCTCTGTAACGTAAAATACCAAGCTCTCCATCCAAAAAGGTAATCTCACTTTTACAAGCACCCGAATTTTTATACCCTGGATCAAGCGTAATTACACCAGACATATCACGTAATTTACTAATATCTACGGCTGCTTCATTTTCACTTCCAATAATAACTGGAAGTTCAAATTTTTCACCGTCTATTTCTAATATTGCTATTTTTGACATACTTTTTTATGAAATAAATTTTAATTTATAATTTACCAAATCTAAGGAATTCCACATTAATTTAAAAGCTAATTAAAGATTGAATTTGTTAAATATTCAATAAAAAAGCCATTCATCATAGACGAATGGCTTTTTTTAATATAAATCATTACAATTACTTTATTTTAAAGGCATTTAGACCAGGAAAATATGCAGAATTCCCTAATTCCTCTTCAATTCTTAATAACTGATTGTATTTTGCCATACGGTCAGAACGTGAAGCAGATCCAGTTTTAATTTGACCGCAGTTTAATGCAACAGCTAAATCAGCAATAGTGTTATCTTCTGTTTCTCCTGAACGGTGTGACATTACTGAAGTATATCCAGCATTTTTAGCCATATTTACAGCAGCGATAGTCTCTGTTAAAGTTCCAATTTGGTTTACTTTAATCAAAATAGAATTTGCAATTCCTTTTTCAATTCCAGTTGACAAACGCTCAACATTGGTTACAAATAAGTCGTCACCAACTAATTGTGTTTTAGCACCAATTTTTTCTGTTAACAATTTCCATCCGTCCCAGTCATTTTCATCCATACCATCCTCTATAGAGATAATTGGATATTTAGCAGCTAATTCAGCTAAATAATCCACTTGCTCAGCAGAAGTTCTGATTTTTCCAGTTTGGCCTTCAAATTTAGAGTAATCATATTTTCCGTCAACATAAAATTCAGAAGCAGCACAATCTAAAGCCACCATGATTTCATCTCCAAAAGAATAACCAGCTTTTTCAACTGCTAATTTGATAGTATCTAAAGCATCTTCTGTACCACCAGCTAAGTTTGGAGCAAAACCTCCTTCATCACCAACAGCAGTACTTAAACCTCTATCGTGCAATACTTTTTTTAGATTGTGAAAAATCTCCGTTCCCATTTGCATTGCATGTGTAAAAGATGTAGCTTTCACTGGGAAAATCATAAATTCTTGAAATGCAATAGGTGCATCAGAATGTGAACCTCCATTGATGATATTCATCATAGGAACTGGCAATGTATTTGCAGAAACACCGCCTACATATCTATATAAAGGCAATCCTAATTCATTAGCAGCAGCTTTTGCAACAGCAAGAGAAACTCCAAGAATAGCATTTGCTCCCAAATTCGCTTTGTTTGGAGTACCATCCAAATCAATCATCGCTTGGTCAATCAAGTTTTGTTCAAAAACAGATGTTCCAACTAATTCTTCAGCAATTCTAGTGTTTACGTTTTCAACAGCTTTTAAAACACCTCTTCCTAAGAAAGATTTTCCTCCATCACGTAACTCAACAGCTTCGAATTTTCCAGTTGATGCTCCTGACGGAACAGCAGCTCTACCTAAAACTCCGTTTTCTGTTACTACATCTACTTCTACTGTAGGATTACCTCTTGAATCGAAAATTTGTCTTGCGTGAATTTTAACAATAATACTCATTATTCTTATTTTTTATGTTATTAATTTGTATTTTACTCAAAATTAAGTAAAAAAATTCATTAGTCTTCATTGTTAAAGCGTTAATATAATTTTATTTATTAACGATAACGTTTTAGTCTTATACTGATTTGATATTTTCTATAAACTGATCAAAAAGATAAGAAGAATCGTGTGGTCCAGGACTAGCTTCTGGGTGATATTGTACAGAAAAACAATTCTTATTTTTCATTCGCATACCCGCCACAGTTCCATCATTCAAATGCAAATGAGTAATCTCTAAATCCGGATGCTGATCCAATTCTTCTTTATTCACAGCAAAACCGTGATTTTGAGAAGTAATCTCCCCTTTACCAGTAATTATATTTTTCACAGGATGATTAATCCCTCTGTGACCATTGAACATTTTATAAGTTGAAACACCATTTGCCAAAGCAATAACCTGATGACCTAAACAAATACCGAACAAAGGCTTATTATTTTGAAGAATCTCTTTAGCAACTTGTATTGCACCATCCAAAGGATCAGGATCGCCAGGACCGTTAGACAGGAAAAAACCATCTGGATTAAAAGAGGCTAATTCTGAGTAAGAAGCGTTGTATGGAAAAACTTTAATATAGCAATCTCTTTTTGCTAAGTTTCTAAGAATATTCTCTTTTATTCCTAAATCCAAAGCTGCAATTTTATACGCAGCATTTTCATTTCCATAAAAATACGGCTCTAATGTAGATACTTTAGAAGCCAGCTCTAAACCTTTCATATCTGGAACTTCTGCCAAAAGCACTTTCAATTCCTCGACAGGAGTATCATCTGTGCAAATAACAGCATTCATAGCTCCGTTTTCACGTATGTAACTTACTAACGCACGCGTATCAACATCAGAAATACAGATCAAATTTTGTTTAGTAAAATAATCTTCTAAACTTCCAGCCGAATCAGTTCTAGAATAATTAAAACTAAAATTTTTACAAACCAATCCTGCAATTTTTATACTGCCAGATTCTACTTCATTATCATTTACCCCATAATTTCCAATATGAGCGTTTGTAGCAACCATTAATTGACCAAAATAAGAAGGATCAGTAAAAATCTCTTGATATCCGGTCATACCAGTATTAAAACAAACTTCACCAAATGTTTTTCCAGTAATTCCAATCGACTTACCGTGGAATATAGTTCCGTCACTTAATAAAAGAATAGCGCTTTTTCGTGTTGTATATTTCATATGTAATTTAATATTGTGCAAATTTAAATTTTTAAAACAGTGGACGCAATCTTTTTTCAGAATAATTCCGTCTATTTAAAACCTCAAACAGCCGGCTAACAAAATGGCTGTAAAATGTTTTAAAAAAGTATTTATTAAAAAAAAACTTCAATTCCAAACGCTTTTCTTAAACTTTGACAAAAATTTATTTCATTTTTTTATAAAAAAAAAGGATAAACTATAAATAGTCTATCCTTTTTTATTATTGAATCATTATTCTCATAATTATTCAGCAGCGTCAGTTGTAGGTTCTGCCTCAGCAACTGGAGCTTCAGTAGCTTCATCTGCTTTTTTAGCTTTTCCACCACGACGGCTTTTTGCTTTTTTAACTTCTTTTTTACCTCCGTTGTAAAGTTCATTGAAATCTACCAATTCGATCATTGCCATATCAGCATTATCTCCTAAACGATTTCCAACTTTAATGATACGAGTGTATCCACCTGGACGGTCACCTACTTTAGCTGCAACATCTCTGAACAAGTCAGTTACTGCATATTTACTACGTAAGTAAGCAAAAACGATACGACGATTATGAGTAGTATCTGATTTTGATTTTGTTATAAGCGGCTCAACAAATTGTTTAAGCGCTTTAGCTTTAGCAACAGTAGTATTAATACGTTTGTGCTCAATAAGAGAACAAGCCATATTAGCTAACATAGAACTTCTATGTGCAGTCTGTCTGCTTAAGTGATTGAATTTTTTTCCGTGTCTCATTGCTTTATAAAATTTAACCCCGATTAATCGGGATTAGATTATTCTTTATCTAGTTTGTATTTTGCCAAATCCATTCCGAAAGTTAAATTTTTAATTGCAACTAGTTCATCTAGTTCAGTTAAAGATTTTTTACCAAAATTACGGAATTTCATTAGGTCATTTTTATTGAACGATACTAAATCACCAAGTGTATCAACTTCAGCCGCTTTCAAACAATTTAATGCTCTAACAGAAAGATCCATATCAACTAGCTTAGTTTTAAGCAATTGTCTCATGTGTAATGACTCTTCATCATATGATTCTGTTTGTGCAATTTCATCAGCCTCTAGTGTAATTCTTTCATCAGAAAACAACATGAAATGGTGAATTAAAACTTTTGCAGCTTCAGTAAGAGCATCTTTAGGATTGATTGAACCGTCAGTCTTAATTTCAAAAACTAATTTTTCATAATCTGTTTTTTGCTCTACACGGAAATTTTCAATTGCATACTTAACATTTTTTACGGGAGTAAAAATTGAGTCAGTAAATATAGTTCCTATTGCAGCATTCTGTTTTTTGTTTTCTTCAGCAGGGACATATCCTCTACCTTTTTCGATAGTTAAATCGAAATTCAGTTTAATTTTACTATCTAAATTACAGATAACAAGCTCTGGATTCAAAACTTGGAAACCTGAAATAAATTTTTGAAAATCACCTGCCGTTAATTGATCTTTACCAGAAACAGATATAGTAACTGATTCATTATCGATATCTTCAATTTGACGTTTGAAACGTACTTGTTTAAGATTAAGGATAATTTCGGTAACGTCTTCAACAACTCCTGAAATAGTAGAAAACTCATGATCTACACCTTCAATGCGAACAGATGTAATTGCATAACCTTCTAATGCTGAAAGCAAAACTCTTCTAAGTGCATTACCAACAGTCAATCCATATCCAGGTTCTAAAGGTCTAAACTCAAATTTACCTTCAAAATCGGTTGAATCGATCATGATAACTTTATCGGGCTTCTGAAAATTAAATATTGCCATAAATTTCGACTAAGTCAATTATTATTTGTTGTACAACTCTACGATTAATTGTTCTTTAATGTTTTCT
>CAUPKP010000020.1:0-95411 GCA_963511795.1 uncultured Flavobacterium sp.
CGATAACTAAGTGTAAATCTTAGTTTGAAATATACTGCCTGAAGAATTATGCATTTTGGATAACAATGACCTTTAGTATTCATCTTTTGATCGGTTTAAAATTCTAAAGATAAAAGTTATTCCCAGATGCGACAGAACCCTCCTATGAGTTTATGTTATCTTGATAAGGATTCTTGTTTTATTTTGTGATAGTTTACTTTAAATTGTACCACTGAAGTTTAAAGCTCCATTAAAGTAAGGAAAGTTATTTTCTGCATCGTAAATTGACAAATAACACAACGGATTATTTATAAAAGTTGTATTTTTACAATTGAAAAAACATGAATTATATCATTCATTTTAGACAAGTTAACATCTTAAAATCCACTTTAAAGTAGGCATTTTAAGTTTCGTGGCAACATCGTGGCACAATAGGTTGAAAATTTTAAAAAACGCAGGATATACGCGGGTTCTGAACTTAAAGTTCGAATCCAGCTCTCCCTACGAAAAAAGCTTCAAGAAATTGAAGCTTTTTTTTGCACCAAATCTGCCGAAAAAAAGCCCATCTCATTTTTGGAGCACATTTTCATGGATCAACTGCAAAAGTTGGGGATTAAGCAAAAAGGTTAGATAATCTGAATAAGAAGAAATCTATATTTCTAACACCTCTAAATTGGTTTCTGTCGCATCTGTCAGAATCAAATATAAGAATTTAAAAGTTAGGTCGCCAATACAGAATGATTTAAACATAGTTATTCCTGGTCTAACCATCTGATTCTTCCTCAGCATATGCACAACTTCAATTCCACTCAAGGTTCGTTTGGCCGATACAAAACTTTTAAAGCCTAATCCGTTTTGTATGCGTCACTTGATAAAATGAAGATCCTGTTTGACAATATTGTTGAGATATTTACATCGCCGGATTTTAATCTTTGAGAACGAACGCTTGTTATAGACTTTGATGGCTGCTGTATTAGAACCGCTTTTATCAATGTTTACTACTCTTGGTTGACAGTTGTTATTAATTGCTTTAATTAGAAAAGACTGAGCGCTCATTCTCTGTCTTTTTTTGGTCAAAAGAAAGTCAACCGTATTGCCAAATTTATCTACTGCCCTATATAAATAATACCAAATACCTTTTACTTGGATATAGGTTTCATCCAATCTCCAGCTAGCCCCCACATCTCTGACTCAATAAAAGGTGTAAATTTATAAACCCAGCGACAGATCGCTGCATGATCCACAATCACACCCCTAATCTTCATTATTTATTCAACGTCACGGTAACTAAGGCTAAATCTTAATTTAAAATACACTGCCTGAAGGATGATGTATTTTGGATAGCAATGACCTTTGTATTCATTTTTTGATCGGTTTAAAGTTCTAAAGATAAAAGTTATTCCCAGATGCGGCAGAACTCTATAAAATTCTCATCGATAAAATCCACATCATTATATACAAAATCATAGCAGACTTCTACTTCATTATTTTAAGCCTAGCTTTAATCATTCCTTTGGACTATAAAATTCAAAGAAATGAAAAAAATAATCATAGCAATGCTACTACTTTTCCAAGTAGGTCTAGTAAAGGCTCAGGAAGAAAAACCAAAAATATGGAGTTTAGAAGATTGCATTTCATTTGCAATAAAAAATAACATTACGGTAAAACAAGCACAGCTTACTGAGAACAGTGCCGAAATTAATTATAAACAATCCAAATATGAGCGCTTGCCAAGCATATCTGCAAATGCCTCACAAAGTATGAATAACGGGAGCAGTATTGACCCCATTACAAGCAGTTACGTTACCCAATTGGTAAATTCAACAAGTGCTGGAGTCAATGCCTCGCTGACTTTGTTCAAAGGCAATTATATCAACAACACAATTAAGCAAAACGAACTTTTGGTAAAACAAAACGAATTCTTTGTTTCCGAAGCAAAAAACAATGTCCTTTTGAGTGTAGCACAAGCCTATCTGCAAGCGCTTTATTATAAAGAAGGTATTGAAGTTTCCAAAAACATTATTGCTTCTTCTAAAGAACAGCTGAATCAAATGAATACCAAGTACAAAGCAGGTTCTGTTGCTGGAATAGACGCTGCTAATTTGGAGACCCAGCTCAAAAATGACGAAGTAACTCTTATTACGGTGCAAAACAACTACCGTCAACAACTTATCTCTTTAAAACAACTATTAGAATTAAACCCTGAAGATTCCTTTGATATCGCGGCAACAAAATTAACTACCGAACAATTTGCAATTCCTGAATTAAAAAAAGTATACAGTTATGCTTCCGAAAATCTTCCTGAAATAAAAAGTGCTAATATTCAAACTTCAATTAAAGAGCTGGAATTATCCAAAGCTAAATCAGGCTACTTACCTACATTGAGTTTAAACGCTGGATTAAATTCGGGATATACCAACACGCAGCCCTATAATTTCTTGAATCAATTTGATGGAAATTTTTACCAAAGCGTGGGACTATCATTAAGTATTCCAATTTTCAGTAAATACCAAAACAAAGCAAAAGTCGAAAACGCCAAAATTGAAATCGAAAGCTCAAAACTTTCAGTTCAATCTGCAAATAAGCAATTGTATCTAAAAATTGAAAGTGCGTGGCAAAATGCAATTTCGAGCCAAAGCCAGATGGAAGCCGCTATTGCATTGAAAAACTCATCAAAATTGGCCTACGATATGTCTCTAAAAAAATCAGAATTGGGAGCATTAAGTTCAACCGATTTACTGGTGAGTAAAAACACTTATCTCAATGCAGAACAAACTTATTTACAAGCAAAATTATCGCTGGCATTATACTATCAGCTGCTTCAATTTTATCAAGGAAACCAAATTCAAATTTAAATCAAACAGTCATGAATAAAAAGACAAAAATAATTCTAGCTTTGGCTTTTATAGCAATAGCCATTGGCACAGCCATCTTTGCTTTTTCCAACAAAGAAGCAGTACTTCAAATCGAAACGGTTCAGGTCAAAAAGGGAAATATCAGCAATGTAATCACGGCAACAGGAACAATCGAAGCCACCAAACAAGTCGAAGTTGGAACACAAGTCTCCGGCGTGGTACAAAAAATTTATGTGGATTACAATTCTACTGTAAAAGCAGGTCAGCTTATTGCAGAACTTGACAAAGAAAATCTGCAGGAAATATTACAGCAGGCAAGATCAGCTTATAATGTAGCATTACAAGATCAAAATTACAAACAAGTGATTTTCGACAGGCAAAATTCTCTTTTCAAAGCCAATGTCATCAGTAAAGCCGATTATCAAGAAGCGCTTTTTAACTTAAATACGGCAAAAGGAACGGCTCAACAACAAAATTCGAACTTAAGAAAAGCACAGACGAATTTGGGTTATGCCAATATTTATTCGCCAATTGACGGAGTGGTTCTTTCCAAAGCTGTTGATGAAGGACAAACCGTTGCTGCAAGTTACAGCACTCCGACCCTTTTTACCATTGCAAAAGATTTAAAGGAAATGCAGGTCGAAGCCAATGTTGATGAAGCCGACATCGGCAGTGTAAAAGAAGGCCAGAGAGTAACGTTCATGGTAGATGCATATCCTGATGAAGAATTCTCAGGTTCTGTAACTCAAGTTCGGTTGAATTCAACCGTAACTTCAAATGTGGTGACGTATACTGTTATTATTAAAGCTGATAATCCAGAAGAGAAATTGAAACCTGGCCTTACAGCAACAGTATCCATATTTACAATGGAATTAAAAGATGTCCTGACTCTGGAAGCAAAAGCGTTTGCTTTTGAACCTGATATGAAATTGGTAACCCAATACAATACAAATAAAAACGGAACTGCATCAGGACAAAAATTAGCTGTAACGCCTTCAAAAGATAAAAGCTCTAAAATCATTTGGATAAAAGATAATAACGGAATACATCAGCAAAAAATTACTGTAGGCAGGAACGATGGAATCAATTATGAAATAATCAGTGGTCTGGTTAAAGGGAACGAAGTAGTAACAGCTTTGAAAAATGAACAAGCAGTAACTGGAGCAACAGGAAGTTCTTCAAGCCCATTTATGCCAAAACCTCCAGGAAAAAAATAAACGATGAAAAATACCATTATAAACATTCAAGATTTAAAACGAGAATTTAAAATGGGCGACGAGATTGTACGCGCCATAAAAGGAATATCGTTTTCTATTAAAGAAGGAGAATTTGTGACCATCATGGGTTCTTCGGGTTCTGGAAAATCAACTTTGCTAAATATTTTGGGCTGTCTTGACCAGCCGTCTTCGGGACTTTATGAAATTGACGAAACTTCTGTTCGAAACTTAGATAAAAACCAATTGGCAAAAATCAGAAACGAAAAAATTGGTTTTATTTTTCAGTCCTATAATCTTCTGCCAAGAACAACGGCTATAGAAAATGCAGAACTCCCTTTGCTTTACAATCGGAAAATTCAAGCAGAAGAAAGACGTGAAAAAGCAATTGCTTCCTTGGATCTTGTTGGACTCTCGGAACGCTTGCATCATACTCCAAGCCAGCTTTCAGGCGGACAGCAGCAACGGGTTGCCATCGCAAGGTCGCTGGTAAATGACCCAGTTGTGATTCTGGCCGATGAAGCCACAGGAAATTTAGACACCCGGACTTCGTATGAAATCATGGTGCTTTTCCAGAAATTAAATGCCGAGGGAAAAACAATTGTATTTGTAACCCATGAACCTGATATTGCTTTGTTCAGCGGACGGACAATTGTTTTGAAAGACGGGCACATTATTAAGGATTACAAAAACGAGAACATTCTAAATGCTGCCGAAGCATTAAAAAACATGGGAAATGACAACGATTAACCGCACTAAAAAACACAAATTATGAATATTTCCAGTTTATTAAAAATAGCACTCAAAGCACTGCAGATTAACAAAATGAGAGCTTTCCTTACGATGCTCGGAATTATTATCGGTGTAGCTTCGGTCATAGCCATGCTAGCCATTGGTGAAGGTTCCAAAGAAAGCATCAAGTCGCAAATTTCCAGTATGGGTTCCAATATGCTTACTATCCGCCCTGGAGCAGGAATGCAGGGCGGTGTTAGAATGGACGTGAGTTCTATGCAGACACTGACAATCAAAGATTTAGAGTCTATTCAAAAAAACGGAACTCTAGTAGAAAATACCTCGCCTGTGGTAAACGGTAACGGCCATGCCATCAAAGGTTCCAAAAACTGGCCGACATCTATTTATGGTGTGACTCCAGACTATTTAAAAGTAAGAGTTTTGAATGTTCAAGACGGTACAATGTTTACAGATGAAGACGTGAAAGCTTCCGCAAAAGTTGCCGTTATCGGTAAAACAATCGTTGAAAATTTATTCGCAGCTGATGAAAACCCTATTGGAGCAACCATCCGTTTCAATAAAATTCCGTTTAAAATTATTGGTGTACTTTCAGAAAAAGGAGAAAATACTTTTGGGCAAGACCAGGACGATGTGATTTTAGCACCTTACACAGCAGTTCAAAAAAGAGTTCTCGCAATAACCTATCTGCAATCCATCGCTACATCATCAAAAAGTGAGGATAAAGCTACTGAAGCGGTCGAGGAAGTTTCAAAAATTCTAAGAGAAAACCATAAGCTGGTAAACACTGATGATGATTTTAATGTATTTTCGCAACAAGAGTTAATCTCCATGTTTAGTTCTACAAGTGAAATGATGACGGTACTTTTGGTAGCCATTGCTGGGATTTCCCTGCTGATTGGAGGAATCGGAATTATGAATATCATGTATGTTTCGGTAAAGGAAAGAACACGTGAAATTGGTTTAAGAATGGCGGTTGGCGGCACAGGGAGAGATATTTTGATGCAATTTTTGACCGAAGCCATCATTATCAGCATCACAGGTGGGATAATTGGAGTAACTTTAGGCTTGGTTTCGACTGTTTTTATTGCAAATGTTTTAAATTGGCCTATAAGTGTTACCTTGTTTTCCATATTGATATCATTTGCGGTTTGTGCCATCACTGGAATCTTTTTCGGGTGGTATCCAGCCAGAAAAGCTGCCGCTTTAGACCCAATAAACGCTTTACGATATGAATGATTTTATAAAAAATAACCGCCTGTTTACTGCCTTTACACACATTTTGGTTTGGACAGTTTTATTTAGCCTTCCTTATCTTTTATCCTCTGGACAATCCTATGATCTGCACAAAATATTGGAACATTCCTGGATTCCCTTGGCATTCTATGCGGTTATTTTTTATCTGAATTATTTCTTTTTGATAGATGCTTTTCTGCTCAAAAAGAAAGTGATTCTTTATTTTATAGTCAATGCGCTGCTAATCGCTTTTTTCATTTGGCTAAAATTCCAGCTTCGAGAATATTTTATGGAGGAAGATCAAAATGATATGCCAAAAATTGATTTTCCGCCAAAAAGTTTTTTCATTTATATAGATACTCTTTCCCTTATTATTCCGCTGATTTTTTCAATCACCCTTCGTATTTATGAGCGCTGGGTCAAAACTGAAGCCGAAAAAAAAGAGTCCAAAAATACTCAATTAGAATCGGAATTACAGCATTTGAAATACCAGCTGCAGCCTCATTTTTTCTTTAATTCACTGAACAATATATATTCATTGGTTGATATTTCGCCCGAAAAAGCAAAGGAAACCATCCACAGTTTAAGTATTTTGATGCGGTATCTTTTATATGAATCCAATGTAGAAAAAGTGAGCCTCAAAAAAGAAATCGAATTCATGAAACAATACATTGAATTAATGGATTTGAGAACATCCGAAAAAACAATTGTCAAAGCTGATTTTCCTGTTATCACCGAAGATTTGCAGGTAGCCCCGCTCCTATTTATTTCTTTGATAGAAAATGCATTCAAGCATGGCGTTTCGGCAGTTAAGTATTCGAATATTTATTTTTTGATGCAAATAGACGGGCAAAAAATAAGGTTTGAAACCAAAAATAATAATTTCAAAAAGAACGATTTAGACAAAAGCGGTTCAGGTATAGGATTGAAAAACATTAAAAAAAGACTGGAATTATTATATCCTGAAAAACATCTTTTTAAAATTGAGGAATCCGATGAAGTGTTTACGGCACAATTAGAAATTAACACGCTGAAATAATGGGTATGCAAGAGAACAAAATCAGCTGTATTATTGTAGATGACGAACCGTTTGCATTAGAACTTATTCAAAATTATGTTTCCAAAACGCCTTTTCTAGAATTAAAAGGAAAATGCAGCAATGCCTTTGATGTTTTAGAATTATTAAATACCGAAAAAATTGATTTGGTTTTTCTGGACATTCAAATGCCGGAATTATCGGGGCTGGAACTTTCAAAAACGATTTCAAAAGAAACCAAAATCATTTTCACCACTGCATTCAGTGAATATGCACTTGATGGTTTCAAAGCCGATGCCTTAGATTATTTGATGAAACCATTCAATTTTGAAGAGTTTTATAACGCTGCAGCAAAAGCCAAAGAATGGTTTACATTGAAAAGAAAAAAAGCTTCGGAAAACCCCAAAAATACCGATTTTATTTTTGTGAAATCCGAATACAAACAGTTGAAAATCAATTTTGATGAAGTGTTATACTTTGAAGGATTGAAAGATTATATCAAAATCTGGCTCGTGAATCAGCCCAAAGCTATACTAACTTTAATGAGTTTAAAATCATTGGAAGAAGAACTGCCGGAATCCAAATTCATGAGAATCCACCGTTCTTTTATTGTGGCTCTGGACAAGATTGAAGAAATAGAACGAAACCAAGTTATCATCAACAAACAGCGGATTACTGTCGCCGAGCAATACAAAAACAAATTCCAGCAATTCATCAGTAAAAATTCTATTCATTAGATTTCTTTATACATGAAAAACAATCCCAACTAAATACACAAAAACTCATAACCTATTTCTGGGAAATCTTTAGGAAATTAAACAATATTCCTCCTGTTATTTTGAACCATGAAAAAACTTGCGAAATCAACTCCCAAAACCTAAATAAATACCACTAAAGTGCATTATTAGAAACTCTGCTAGAATTTACCATTCATAAAAAAAACAAAGGAGGCAATTTCTTGCCTCCTTTAAAAACTAAACTAACACAAAACAATTTATTTTTTTAATATCCTGGATTTTGCTTCAAATTACTATTTTTATCTATTTCGGACTGTGGTATTGGTAATAAGCTTCTAAAAGCACCATTAGGTGTATGAGAAAACCAAGATTTTGTTGTAAAAACTCCAAATCGTATTAAATCTTGTTTTCTATGAGCTTCGCCAACAAATTCCCAAGCCAGTTCATCCAAGAAACCACCATACTGAATATCAGCACCGCCTTCTAAATTCGTAATTACTCCAGAATCATATGTACCGTATTTATAAACGCTTCCTCCTAAAAGTTTTGCTCCGGTAACTGCTGCTTTACTAGGATTTGTGTTTTTAAAATCTCTTTGTCTGACTTCTGATACAATTACAGCCGCTCCATTGGCATCTCCAGTTCTTAACAGGCATTCTGCTTTAATCATCAATGCGTCCGTATATCTATAAAATGGAACATCATTGCTGGTTTGTGCTATATCCCCAGCACCTATTTCATATTTAACCATTCTAAATCCTTCGTTAGGCTCACAGCCATTTACATTAGTTAAAAAATTAATGTATTCAAATTGGACACCATCTACCATTATTGGTTCACCTTTACTTGTAAACTGCTTGCCTCCCAGCCAAGAATCTTTTAATCTTTGATCATCTGGATCATAAGTATCTATAAATTGAGGAATTCCGCCCGAACCATTCCAAGGTCCTCCGCTCAATTCATAGGTTGCCTGACTTTGGGCCGCCAATGTTTTATATGGCCAATAACTTCCTCCTGTTTTAATTTGATCAAAAGGAATAGAAAATATTTCCTCTGGAGAACCTTCATTCTTAATCTTGAAATTATCCAAGTAATTACTAGTCAAACTAAACTTCCCACTATTGATAATATCATTAACTTCTGCTAAAGCCTCGTTCCATTTAGGCGTTCCTAAATATACTCCGGCATTCAAATATAATTTTGCCAAAGTCATTTTTACGGCCCATTTCGTAACTTTACCATAAGATGCCGTATTATTTTCATCACTTAAAAATGGTAAAGCTGTTTTTAATTCGGTTTCAACAAAATCATATACTTCTTTTCCTGTGTTTTGAACAGGCAGATATCCTGGAGGATTAACATACGAAGTTACAATTGGAACATTTCTGAAATTATCCAAAAGCAAATAGTAATAAATACCTCTTAAAGCCTTTAGTTCCTGAATTACTTTCTCTTTATTTTCGATACCCTGTATCTGCTCAATTTGATAAATAGCTCTGTTCACACTATTTACGCCAGTATATAGATAATACCAATTCCCCTCTGCATGAGGCAGAGTTGATCCCCAGGTGTGCTGATGCATTGTTATGTAATAATCTCCCCAGCCAATACCATTTCTTTGAGGTGTTACAATCAAATCAGAGGATTCTTCATACAAGCAAAAGGCCGCATCCCAACCCCAAAAAACATCCCTGAATGAAGTATAAGCTGGCGCAACAATACTCGTTAAATCTTCGGCTGTAAGTTCAGTACTCTCGGCAGTTATTTTATCATAAACTGTCTCATCCAAATTTGTACATCCTGTTCCTAAAAGAAGTAAGCCGGAAACAAGGACTTTATATATTATATTATGATTTTTCATCTTTATTTTTTTTAAAAAGTTACATTTAATCCTAAAGTAAGAGATGTGGTAGATGGATATTTATCTCTGTTATCCAGACCTTGAGACAAAGGGTCTCTTCTTTCTATCTCTGGATCTAAGCCTTTGTATTTTGTAAATGTGGCTAAATTATTTCCTGAGAAATATACTCGCATTGCATTTATAACCTTAAATGGCTTAACGTCGAAATTATATGATAAAGTTATGTTGTCAACCTTTACATAATCTCCTTTTTCAAGATAGTAGCTCACATAAGTCTGATTATAATTCAATACCGCTTTATCATACACTTTATCGAATGCAGAAGCCAGCATATTATAATTAATCGTAGGGTTTTCATAAAACATGCGTTGAGAGTTCAGTATTTGAAAATCAAAAGCCCCAGTCAATACCATACTCAAATCAAACTTTTTATAAGTAAAAGTATTAGTCCAGCCTGCATAATATTTTGGGACTCCATTTCCTAAATATTGCTTGTTTTCATCATTATACAAAGCCGGAGTAAGCGTTTTTCTTGTGCCGTCTGCTGTTTCTATAATCCACTTCCCGTCATCAGTAATGTCTACTGATTTTAATCCCCAATAATTCCCTATTGACTGCCCCACTTCTAATCGGTGAGTAGAAAATGAAATTGGATCTCCAGTATTTCCTGTATTGATAAAGTTCTTATCTATTGCATATAAATCATTAGAAAGGCTCGTCAATTTGTTCTCATTATGTGAAAAAGTCATTGAAGAATTCCACATAAAATTTTCGCTTTTAACTGGAATTGTATTAAGAAGAATTTCAAATCCCTTATTTTCCATTTTTCCAACATTGGCAGTAATACTAGAATATAAATATGGCGGAGTTGGCACATTATAATCCCAAAGCATGTCGCTCGTTTTTTTGCTGTAAAAATCGACGCTTCCGCTTATTCTATTTTCTAAAAATCCAAAATCTACACCAATATTTATCTCTGCCGTTTTCTCCCAACGCAAATCAGGATTAGGATTACTTGCCGGAACTAACCCCTTCACCCATTTTCCATCACTAAAAAAATAGCCGTTATAATCATACAATGTTTGTGACATATACGAATCATTTGGTATTACCCCAGTTATACCATAACCTGCTCTTAATTTTAGGTTATTGACAGATGAAACATCTTTAAGAAAGGATTCTTTATGCATACTCCATCCTGCAGAAACGGCTGGAAAATTACCCCATTGATGATTCTCTCCAAACTTAGAAGATCCCTCTCTTCTGATACTAAATAAAAAATCATATTTACTGTCAAAATTATAATTAACTCTGCCAAAAAAACCAATTAGCTTATCATCATTTTTATAACTCCCCATCGAAGCTTTTCCATCAGACAAAGCATTACCTGATCCTAAGTTATTATAAGAAAAAGCATCTGTTGGAAAATCAAAATTATAGGCAGAAAAACCCTGATTAACAGTGTACTGATAACTGTAGCCTCCTAATACCGTAAATTCATGCTTATCGAATTTTTTATTGTATTTTGATGTAAATTCTAGAAAATCCCTATCAGTATCTCCTGTATTTCTTGAAGCAACACCATTTCTCCCGTTTAATGTATTTGAATAGTGTTTTTTTGTTTCAGAATACCCGCTTAAAGCTGAGTTTTTATTCTTAGCAAGCATTAAACTGGTATCCCAGCCAGGTAATAAATCAAGAGTTATATTAGCTGTAAATCTTTGCCATGTATTATCATTATCCGCTTTTGTCTCATTCATGATCGCAACAGGATTATAATATTGAAACTTATTTATATCTTCATTATAAGTCCCATCTGCATTATATACAGGAGCAGTAGGATTTCGTATCATGGCTTGTCTGTAAGCATATCCAGATGTACCCTCAGATAGTTTAGTCTTTTGAGCTCCATTAAGTAAGTTCAAATTAATTTTTAATTTATCATTGAACATTTTGTGATTTACGTCGAATGAAAATCTATATTCTTTATTAGATGTATTATCAAAAACACCTGTTTGATCAATATAATTAAGATTCACTGAATAATTTGATCTTCCAGTCCCTCCTTTTATATCAAGGTTATGGCTTTGGGCAAATCCGCTTCCCGATATTTCATCCAGCCAATCTGTACTGGCGCCTCCATCTGTATAAGGCAATTTTGTACCATTAGCCAGCAGGTTTTTAAATTCACCTGCATTCAAAAAGTCAGCTTTATTGTAAAAATTAGATACCGAAGCATAAGTAGAATAGGTCAAAGTTGGAGCCATTTCTTTATTGACAGTTTTCGTAGTAATAAGAATTACTCCGTTTGCTCCTCTAGTTCCATAAATTGCTGCTGCCGAAGCGTCTTTCAAAACATCAATCGAAGCAATTTCGCTTGGAGAAACAGTGTTTATACCACCTGGCACGCCATTAATTAAAACCAAAGGAGCATTTGATCCTTTTAATGAAGATATCCCACGCAATAAAATTGTAGGTTCAGCCGAAGGATCTCCTGAGCCGTTACTAATAGTTAAGCCTGCCACTTTACCCCTAATAAGATCGGAAGCATCTCGAATCGCCCCCTTAGTAAAGTTTACTTCTTTTATACTGGCAATGGCACTGGTAACCCTTGATTTCTTTTGCGTCCCATAACCTACCACAACTACCTCAGTTAATTCTTGCGTATCATCTTTAAGAATAACATTTATAGTATTCTGATTCGAAATATCAACTTCTTGAGTTACAAAACCTATATAGGTAAATACCAATTTAGAATTCTGGTTTTTGACAGTAATCTCAAATTTCCCATCGAAATCCGACAAAACATCACCGGCAGATGCATCCTTTTCCTTTATTGTTACCCCCGAAAGAGGTATTCCATTAATATCTTTAATAGAACCTTGAATCTTTTTTTGCGCAAATGAGGTAAAAAAGGTTAAAAGCAAAAAAGTGGTAATTCCCATTTTTCTTTTCCAAAATTTACCTTCAAAAATTTGCATTACTGAAAGGTTGATTAAATTCATAGCATTAGTTTTTGGTTGGTTAAAAAATTACTTTTAGTTGATTCACATATTTAAATGTGTGATTTCAACACTTGTAAAATTAAACCATAATCAAAACAACGACAGCCAACAATTTATCCGAAACCAATAGTATATTATCCATTTATTATATTTTTATATGTAAAAGTGAATAAATTTAGCACTAACAAAATAAATAATGTTAATTATATAGAAATAGTACGTCATAAACTGGATTTAGATTATAATAATACACTGCATAGAATACTGTCGAACAGACTGCCTTAAAACATTTTATATCAAAAATTAATCATAAAATACTGATTTAAAGAATATTGCGATTAAATATGAAAAAACTAAAAGCTATAACCCATCACTTATTATTAAAAATAAACTGTGATAGGTTATAGCTTTTTAAGATTTTTTTATTAAGCCTTATACTATATTACTATTAAAAAAAACAATGCTTTTTTGCATATTTTAACCAAATTATTTGTTCAGCCATGAATTCAGCATTTTTTGCTGTGTTTCATTTACTGATTTCAAAAATTTAAACGAATATTTTTTGATTTTAGATTTGGAATCCACTTCTGCATTTATTCTTAAACCAGCATAAGACAGATACGAATTATAATCAATTTCTTTTGTTGTATAAACATACTCAAACACATTTGCCAATGAAATTCCTGCAACAGTTTCACAGGCATTCTGAAATTCGGCATCTGTAAATCCGCGCTGTAATTTTTTATAATATTCCCAATATAAAAACCGCATAACATCATCTAAGGATTTTTTATCCTGGGTTGCTTGGCGAATGGAAAAATCAAGAATAAGTCCAACTGCCGGTCCTTTATCATAATATGAAATAGATTTATTGGCATTCTCGCCTTGTTTTCCAAAAGGTCCGTCACTCCACGTTTCAAAGCTTGACTGAGTCAATGACTGATAAAATCTGCCCGGGCTGTTTTCAAAAGAGTTGATACTGTTCTCGAAATAATTAAATAAAGTCTGCTGACTCACAAGTCCCGCTCTTTTTACAATTAGATATTCGTAGTAGACAGACAGCCCCTCACTTACCCACAAAAGATTAGTTTTACTCCCTTTGTCATAATCAAATGGTCCTAATTCAAAAGGTCTGATCCTTTTAACATTGTAATGATGAAAATATTCATGAGCCAAAAAATTCATCATAGTATTCATGGCTTCAAGATTGTCCAGTCCGTTTCCATCAAAACTTACAGTTGTATTATTCAAGTGTTCAATACCTCCTCTTCCTGGTCCAATTGCAATAAATGTATATTGCTTGTATGGAATATCACCAATAATTGCAACTGCGGATTCAACCACTTTCTTTAAGTTATTCATGAATGTGATCTTATCGAAATTACCCAATTTATAACCGATGAAACGGTGTTCGATTCCATTTACTTTAAAAGAAGGCAATTCTTCTAAATCTCCAATCAATATTGGGCAATCATACAAAATGTCAAAATCCGGAGCTTGATATTCATTGAACTTTCCTGAAACAGGCTCTAATCCAGTCGCAATTTTAAATCCAGATTTAATTCCTGAAATTTTTACAGTAACAGGAATATTTATGTGTTTATTTATATATAAAAACAAACTGTTCGGAATGATATAAGCGTGTGACGCATCTAAATAGCTATTGGCTACAAATTGCTTATCGGCCTTTATATCATAACTCAATGTAAACGGTTTGTTTTTTTCAATTTTAATCTGCCATGTATTTTCATTTATGTTTTTTACAGCCAGACTTTTATTATTGCTTTTTGCTGTAAAATTTTCAACCATTTTGCTGTAATTCATCATTTGGTAATAGCCTGGCATCCAATTTGGCATTTTAAAATCAATCGTATCATCTTTCCAGCCAGAGCAATTAAGTTCAACATGAAAATAATGGCTGTCTGGATTTGGCATCGAAACAGTATATTCCAGTACAGGATTTACTGATTGTGCCTGCACAGAATTATTCTTTACAGTTATTATATTCAATAGAAAAACAAAAAGGAAAATACGGCTGTACTTTACAAATAAGAATGATAGCTCTTTCATAAAATTATTTCTCTTTATTTACAAAATAATAATAAAGCGGAATTCCTAGTAACACTATTGCTAATCCGGGTAAAGAAGAACTGTATTTATATACCAACAGCATAATGCAAATGCTTGATGCTGCAACAATATAGATAAATGGAAGTATTGGATAACCTATTGCTTTGTAAGGTCTTTCTAAATCTGGTTTTGTTTTTCGAAGTCTAAAAATACCTGCAATTGTTAAGATATAAAAGATTAAAACAACAAAAATTACGTAATCCAGCAGTTCATTATATTTCCCGCTCAAACAAAGCACCGAAGCCCAGATACATTGTATCCATAACGCTTTTTCCGGCACTCCGTTTTTATTTAACTGCGCTAGTTTCTTAAAAAAAAGTCCGTCTGTTGCCATAGTATGATAAACACGCGCCCCAGAAAGTATTAGCCCGTTATTACAGCCAAAAGTAGAAACCATTAATAATACAGCGATAATATAAGTTCCTGAATCACCAAAAATATGCTGTGAGGCCACAACACCAACACGATCATTTTCAGCATTTGCAATTTCATTCAAAGAAAGCACTGACAAATACATCATATTGGTTGCGATATAGATAATTGTTACAATCAGAGTTCCCAGAAAAAGACTTCTGCCTATATTTTTTGAAGGATTTTTAATTTCGCCCGCGATAAAAGTTACATTATTCCATGAGTCACTGCTAAACAAACTACCAACAAGACTCGTCGCTACAGCCCCCATTATCGCAAATCCTGAATAAGGAACAAGCGTATTTCCTTCTAATTTATTTATTGAAAAACCAGTACTCCAATTATCTTTCCAAATATCTGCCTTTGCAGCTAAAACAAAACCAAAAATAATAAGTCCAAACAATGCAACTAATTTTACCAGTGTAAAAATTGTCTGAATCGTTTTTCCTTCTTTCACTCCTCTTGTGTTTATGTAAGTCAGAAAAACAACAAGAATTATAGACGTCAATTGTGCCGCAGATATCTGCAAAAGCCCTAAATCCAAAATAATATTATTTTCACTCAACGAAGGAAAAACATAAGCAGCAAATTTGCTGAAAGCTACACCTACCGCGGCAATAGAACCTGTTTGTATCACTGCGAAAAAACTCCAGCCGTATAAAAAGCCTGTAAGCGAATTAAAAGATTCCTTTAAATAAACATATTGTCCGCCAGCTTTAGGGAACATGCTGCTTAATTCTCCGTAACTCAAAGCCGCTGCAATTGTTAGGAAACCTGTAAGTAACCACACCAGCAGTAAAGCGCCAGCCGATCCTACATTTCGAACAATATCGGCACTTACAATAAAAATCCCTGACCCAATCATGGAACCAGCAACAATCATAGTCGCGTCTAGTAAGCCAAGCGATCGTTTAAAATTATTTTTTTCTGTGGTTAATTTCATTTTTTGGTTGGTTGGTTTTGTTAGTTATTATATTTTCTTCATTTTCACTATTTAATGAATAGAATTATCGGGGCAAACGCATGAGTTATTTTACGCAGATTCGCAGATTTTAATAAAACTTCTATACTAAAACAACCGCTTTCAGCGGAATTTGCGCGAATTAATTTCTCTAAAATCACAAAATTTAGCTTTTTAACAAATCTGCGAATCCGCGGTTAATATTAAAACTGATGCGTTTGCCCTGATAGAATTTTTTTTTTGAATTTAGACTTAAAGACCCCTAATCCTTTATTATGGAACAACGATGATGGTTAATATTTATACAATTAATTTAAACCAGAAAGGAAATCAGTATGAAAGGAACCACCCTTTTTAATTAAATCTCTCTACCTCAAATGCTTTAACATCAATACTGGTCGGTTCTCTATTAATTAGTTGTGAAACTAATTTTCCCGTACCAGGACCAAGACTAAGCCCCATCATAGAATGTCCCGTTGCTATAACAACATTATTATATTTTTTTATTTTACCAATGTAAGGCAGTCCATCTGCAGAACAAGGTCTGTAACCATACCAAATATCTTCTTCCAATGGTTTTTGAATATCGAATTCAGGCAAGAAATCTTTCACTGCTTTCAGTACGCCGTCAATACGGTTGTATTGTGGTTTAGCTGTTGTAGGAACAACTTCCATTGTGCCTCCAAATCTAATTTTGTTGCCGTCTATTGGCGTAATTGCCACTCTTCCTTCGGCGAGAATCATTGGGTGATTAACTTTATAGATAGAATCTTCCAATGTCAAAGAATAACCTCTTCCCGGCATTAGCGATATTTTAGCACCAACTAACTCTGCTATTTCTTTACTCCATGCTCCTGTTGCAATAACAAGATCATCTGCCAAATAGGATTCTTTATTTGTAATTACTTTTGTAACTGCTCCATTTTCTTTTTCAAAAGAAACTGCTGTTTCTCCGTATTGAAAAGTAACTCCTTTAGACAATAAATGCTCTTTTAAAACCTTCATCAGTTTGTCTGGATAAACATGGGCATCACATTTAAACTGTAAAGCACCTATAGCATTGATTTTTGTCTGAGGCTCTACAAACTGTAATTCTTCATAATCCAGCAGGCTTACATCCAATCCTAACTCATGTGCTTTTTCAACCGTATGGTGGGCATGTTTGGCAACAGCTTCTGTCTGGAAAACTTCCAGCATTCCTTTATGCTCATAAGCAAATTCAAACCCCGGAATTTTTGTCCATTGCACAAACTCGTTTTGGCTTAATAAAGAAATATCACGAAGAGGCACTGCAGACTTGTCTACGTTTCTTTGGGTAGCGCTTTTTGCAAAATTCAGCCCCCAATCTATCAAAGCCTTATCAAATGAAGGTTTTACATAAAAAGGGCTTTTTGGATTAAACATCCATTTAAAACCCTGCCAAATAATTCCGGGTGCAGCCAATGGTATAAAATGGCTTGGACATACATATCCTGCATTACCGTAAGAACAGTTGTTTTCAAAAAAATCTTTATCAATAACAGTTACTTTACAGCCACTTTGCTGCAAATAAAATGCAGAACTAAGCCCTATGATTCCTCCGCCAATAACGACAACATGTTTCATAACTAATATTATATAGTTTATTAAATTTTATAAAATTCTAATGGTTTTAAATAATCTATAATACTTGAAATCCATGTGCATAAGGATCATCCTCATCATCAATTATTATTGTATTGTAACCATACACTTTTGCCCAGCCTTGAATGCTTGGAACAATTGCTTTAATGTCTCCAATATTTGTTTCTTCTTCAATGCGCCCAATAAACTTACTCCCGATATAACTTTCGTGAATAAATTCTTCGCCCATTTTTAATAGGCCTTTGGCATGCAATTGCGCTATTCTTGCTGAAGTTCCTGTACCGCATGGCGAACGATCTATAGCTTTATCACCATAAAAAACAGCATTTCGACCTGATGAACTACGATCTAAAGGCGTTCCTGTCCACAATAAATGGCTCACATCACGAATGGTGTCATTTTCTGGATGAATAAATAAATTCGGATATTTTTCATTAATCCTTTTTCTAACTTCCTGACTGTACTGAACGATCTTGCTTGCTGTAAAATCCTGAACTCCGGAGAAGTTTTTTTGAGGATCTACAATGGCATAATAATTTCCGCCATAGGCAACATCAAAAACTAATTCGCCTAATTCTGGACAATCTATGGTTAAGCCTTCGGCAGCTAAATACGATTTTACATTAGTCAGCTTAACCCATTCCACTTTTTTATCTACCTGCTTGTATTCAATTTTCACCAGACCAGCTGGCGCTTCCATGTTTATTTTGCCGGGTATTTTTGGCGAAACCAAACCTTCTTCGATTGCAATAGTTATAGTACCAATTGTTCCGTGGCCGCACATTGGCAGACAGCCGGATGTTTCAATAAATAAAATACCAAAATCATTATCAGGATTACTCGGCGGAAATAAGATACTCCCACTCATCATGTCATGACCTCTAGGCTCAAACATTAAACCTTTCCGAATCCAATCGTATTCTTTTAAAAAATGCTGGCGTTTTTCGCTCATGTTAGCCCCAATCAAATTAGGGCCTCCGCCAGCAACAACACGAACTGGATTACCGCAAGTGTGGGCATCTACGCAAAAAAATGTTTTTCTAGCCATATTATACTATAGGGAGATTTGTTTGTTTGTTGTTTACTAATCGGGAAATTCCAAGAGGATTTTCATTTTGAAGTGCTGCCGGTAAATTTGCATCAGGCCAATTTTGATAACTAAAAGGCCTAACCCATCTTTTAATAGAATTAATTCCAACTGCAGTAAATCGAGAATCTGATGAAGATGGATAAGGACCACCATGCACCATAGATGGGCATACTTCAACACCTGTAGGCATTCCGTTAAAGATTATTCGCCCAACACGATTTCCTAAGGCATCTACAACAGCGCCAAAATTATTAATTTCATTATCTTCGGCTACGATTGTGCCTGTCAGCTGTCCTTCTAATTTATTTATTATGGCAACTAATTCAGTTTCATCTTCACACTGCACTACAATTGAAAAAGGTCCAAAAACTTCTTTGTGCAAAACAGGATTCTCTAAAAAGTCCTTACCAGATACAGTTAGTATTTTTTGCAATGCGTAATTTGGATTCTCACTTTCATCATAAGCAGCTATAACTTGTACACCAACTTGCGAACTTAATTCCTGATTGTTTATCTTATAATTTAGATGAATCGCCGGATTCAGCATGCATGTCGGTGCAATTTTTAAAACTTCACCAGCAAGTGATTCTGTAAAACTTTTTAAATACTCACTTTTAACAGCAAGTATCAATCCTGGATTTGTACAAAACTGACCCGCGCCAAGAGTTACAGAACCTGCGCAGGCATTCGCCCATTTTTCAGCATTTTGTTTTAGCACTTCTGGTAATATTACAACCGGATTTATACTTCCCATTTCGGCAAATACTGGAATTGGTTCTGAACGTTTTCCTGCTAAGTCATACAATGCACGGCCACCTTTTATGCTTCCTGTAAAACCAACGGCTTTCACTAAAGGGTCTTGTACTAGCTGAACCCCTACTTCAATACCGCTGCTATTCAGATTAGAAAAAACACCTTCGGGCATATTTGATTTTTGCGCCGCTTTAATAACTGCCGAAGCAACCATTTCACTAGTACCCGCATGCATAGGATGGCTTTTTACAAGTACTGGACAGCCAGCAGCCAATGCAGATGCAGTATCTCCACCTGCGGTAGAATAAGCGAATGGAAAATTACTAGATCCAAAAACAACTACAGGACCTAAAGGGCGCATCATTTTACGAATATCAATTTTAGGCAATGGCAATCTATCAGGGATGGCAGTATCAATTGTAGCTTCTACCCAAGAACCATCGGCAACTAATTCTGCAAAAGCATTCAGCTGACCAATAGTTCTGCCTCTTTCTCCCTCCGCTCTTCCTCTTGGCAGACCTGATTCCTGACAATATACATCTAACAAAGCATCTCCCAAAGCCAATATTTCATCGGCAATGGTTTTTAAAAAGAGTGCTTTTTCCTGACCTGAACACTTCTGAAACGATAAAAAAGCTTTATCAGCGATTGTTGTCGCCAATTTAATTTCATCTGCAGTAGCCTCGGTAAACTGCCAAGGGGTTTCGATATTTAGCTGTGGATTAAACGTTTTGAATACTTTATCTCCACTCGCCAGCAACTGACTTCCTATATAATTTTTTCCAGTAATCATTCTTAATTTATTATTTAATTAAATTGAAACAGCTTCAAAATATAATAGTATGAACACATAATTTGCTTTTAAATTTTAGAAAGCAAAAAAAAATATTTTTACAAGCTTTTGTAATCTGGAAGAGTTGGTCTTGTTCTAAGTCCTTCTTCAATAATAGCAAGAACTCTTTCTCTTTCTGCTCCAATTAAAGGAACTCTAGGCGCTCTTACATATTCAGTTCCTAAACCTGCTCCAACTTCTGCCAATTTAATATTTTGAACAAGCTGTGCATTAATATCTAATTCTAATAAAGGCAGGAACCATCTGTAAATAGTAAGCGCTTCCTGAATTCGACCGGCTTTAGCCAATTTGTATACTGCAACAGTTTCTTCTGGGAACGCATCTACAAGACCTCCAACCCATCCGTCGGCACCCATCAATAAGCTTTCCAGTCCTAATGTATCTACACCAGTAAGTATTTTCAGCCTGCTTCCAAAACGGTTTATTATTCTCGTAACATTCGAAATATCTCTTGTAGATTCTTTTACCGCTTGAATGTTATCAAACTTTAAAAGCTCTTCAAACATATCCAAAGTAACCTCTATCTTGTAATCAACCGGATTATTATAAATCATTATCGGCAGTGAAGTGCTTTTGGCTACCTCAGAAAAATAAAGAACTGTTTCATGATCTGTAGCTTTGTAGCGCATTGGAGGCAGCATCATCAATCCTTTTGCTCCAAACGATTCTGCTTTTTGAGCCGCTTCAATTGCTCCTCTTGTAGTTTGCTCTGCTATATTCATTATAACAGGAACATTTCCGTCAACAATTCGAACAGTTTCTAGCACTAATTCCTTTTTTTCTTCTTCTAATAGTGTACTTGCTTCTCCTAAAGTACCTCCTAAAATAATCCCTTCAACACCTGCATTTAGTTGTGCTTTCAGGTTGATTTCAAACATATTGAAATCTAAACAATCTTCTGATGTGAAGTTAGTGGTAACGGCTGGCATTACCCCTTTCCATTGAATGCTCATATCTTTTTTTTTAAATATTTAATCCAAAGGTAAAGGGTTACTGCAAATATTTTTATTAGGTTTGTTATCTATAATTGATACTATATTATCACTTTCCGTAAAATTAAATCAAAAACAGGTTAACTTTATCTCTTATTTAGCTTTTTAATTATAAATTAGCCGTAATAAATATTAAAACTGCATGAAAGTCTTTCCATTTAAAATACCAAAATCTAATGAAGAAGCATTTCTTTATCAAGAGGACAGAGAGTTTGTTTTTTATGACAAATACCATCAGCACGAAGAAATCCAGATCAGCTTAATAAAAAAAGGAGAAGGAACGGTTTTGGTAGGCGACACTATTACCGAATATGAGAAAGGCGATATTCTTATAATGGGCATTAATTTACCACATGTCTTTCGATCTGAAGAAACAGAAAATCAGTCGCTATCTGTTATGCTAACTATATTTTTCTCGAAAAATGCATTTGGCAAAGACTTTTTTGATCTGCCCGAACTAAAAAAGACTAATTCCTTTTTTAATGATATAAAAAATGGAATATTGATTAAAGATGCACCTTCATCTATTATAAGGAAATTTGAAAAATTTAAAAAGGCAAATAGTTTTGAACGCTTTATCATTTTTTTCAACCTTTTAAAATTATTTGACCAAGCCGAAAAAAAATCTTTGTCTAATTCTGTATTTGATAAACCGTTTACCGACGCTGAAGGGAAAAGAATGCAGATGGTTTTTGATTTTGTAATGACCAATTATCAAAAAAATATTACCCTTGAGCAAATCTCCGAAATTGCAAACATGACCAAAAATGCTTTCTGCAAATATTTTAAAGTAAGAACAAAGAAAACTTTTTTTCAGTTTCTAATAGAAATAAGAATAGAACGGGCCGCCAAATTATTAATAAAGAACAAAGAACTCTCGGTGATTGAAATTGCCGAACTCTGCGGATTCAATAACATTTCGAATTTCAACAGAAAATTCAAGGAAATAAAAAAGAAAACTCCTTTTGAATTTAAAAATTCGCTTTCAAATTCGTAGATCTAATACAAAATATAAATTAAACCAAATGCTCTACTCACTACGATTCCTTTGCATGACTTTTTTTCTCGCAAAGACACAAAGTCGCAAAGTATAATGGTTCTGAACTTTGCGACTTCGCATCTCTGCGAGAGTCATTTTAAGAACAAGAATTGCGAAAATTATTGGCCTTAGTGATGTTGATATATCTACAAAAAAGAAGATTGCTGGGCTAATTTGTAGCAAACCTGCATTATTAAAATATCCAGAATTTCTAATTTTGAAGCACAAACAAGTAATATAGTATTTGATATTGATAATAAAATCTAATCCTATCAATAAAAAACCGCATACTTTTGAAAGTAGTCAACGGAATAAAACATCTCAAATTTAAAATAGCATGAACAGAAAGTACTTACTGGTTTTTATTTTTCTTAGTATAAATCTAATCTCTTTTGGGCAGAATTCAAAAGTGTATACTCTTGCAGACACACTTAGAGGCAGCATTACTAAAGAAAGACAATGGTGGGATGTTTTGCACTATGACATCACTGTAAAACCGGATTACAGCAACAAAATAATTCAAGGAAGCAACTCAATAACCTACAAAGTAACTAAAGGAAAAAACAACACCAAAATGCAGATCGACCTGCAAAACCCTTTAGTTATAGACAGCGTAATCCAATCTGGCAAAAAATTAAGTTTCAAAAAAGAAGGCAGTGTCTGGTATATAGAAACTCCTAAATCCAAAACAGCATCAACTCACAAAGTAGACATCTTTTATCATGGAAAAGTTCATGAAGCCGTAAATGCCCCTTGGGATGGCGGATGGATATGGACTAAGGATGCGCAGGGCCGTCCATGGATGACGGTAGCTTGCCAAGGGCTTGGAGCATCAGTTTGGTATCCGTGTAAAGACCATCAAAGCGACGAACCTAATCAAGGCGCCAGCCTAACAATGATTGTTCCTGATACCTTAACGGCTATTGCCAACGGAAGATTAGAATTTAAAAAGAACAACAACGACGGTACCGCTACATTCAAATGGGCTGTAAAAAAACCAATCAGCAATTATTGCATTATTCCTTATATAGGCAAGTATGTAGATTTTAAGGAAACCTACAAAGGAGCAAAAGGAAATTTAGACTTGACCTATTGGGTGCTGGACTACAACTTAGAAAAAGCTAAAAGCTATATGCCAACAGAAGTGCATAATATGCTAAAAGCATTCGAATACTGGATGGGGCCATATCCTTTTTATGAAGATGGCTATCAGCTTATTGAGACATCACACACGGGAATGGAACATCAAAGCGCTGTTTCGTATGGCAACCATTACAAACCTGGATATAGAGACAGAGATCTCTCAGGGACTGGATGGGGAATGAAATGGGATTTTATCATCATTCACGAAAGCGGGCATGAATGGTTTGGCAATAATATCACAACAAATGACTTGGCAGATATGTGGGTTCACGAAAGTTTTACAAATTACAGTGAAACTTTATTTGTAGATTACATTTTTGGAGAACAAGCTGGAAATGAATATAATGCCGGAACAAGAAAAGGAATAGCAAATGACAGACCTATAATCCCAAGCTACAATGTTAATGCTCAAGGCAGCGGTGATATGTATCCAAAAGGCGGTAATATGCTGCATGCAATACGTCATGGAGTTGATAATGACGACTTGTTTCGAAAAGTAATAAGAGGACTGGGAAAAGATTTTTATCACCAGACTGTTACTACAAAACAGATTGAAAATTATGTTTCAAAACAACTTAATTTTAATTACGACAAGGTCTTCGATCAATATCTTAGAACTACGCAAATTCCAAATTTTGAGTTCTATTTTAATGCCGACAAGACTAAAGTTTTTTATCGCTACGCTAACTGCGTAAAAGGATTTAATCTGCCTTTATCCTTAAAAAATGATTCTGCAAAAATCAAGATAATACCTTCTGATAATTGGCAGAATATTTCTATAAGTAAAGAACAACAATTGTTATTTACTGTAGAAGCCATAACTAAAATGTATTATATAAATCCCGTTTTAACAGCCAATATAAATTAGAAATAAATTATTTAATATTTATAATATCCCTTGACAATGAAAAAAACAACTCAACTGTTTTTATGTTTCCTGCTTAATCTGTTTTTCATTACTGTTAACGCTCAAAAAATAAAATGGAGCAACGACAACAGTGGCTATTATTCTATCGAAAATGGAGAAATCATCAAGTACCAATTACCTGATTTTGTTCGAACTAAAATAATTGATGGGGCACAACTTACTCCAAAAGGATTTCAAAAACCATTAGACATTAAAAGCTTTGAATTCAGCCAAAATGAAAAATTGGTTTTAATCTATACCAATTCAAAAAAAGTATGGAGACGAGAAACCCGAGGCGATTACTGGCTTTACAACAGAACAACAAATGAACTTCATCAGATAGGGAAAGGCAAACCAGAATCTTCCTTGATGTTTGCAAAATTATCACCAGACAACAATTCTGTAGCTTATGTAAGCAAGCATAATTTATATGTTGAAGATATTGCTTCCGGAAAAATAACTCCTTTAACCACAGACGGAACCGACCGTTTAATTAATGGAACTTTTGACTGGGCTTATGAAGAAGAATTCGACTGCAGAGATGGTTTTCGCTGGAGTCCAGACGGAAAAAATATTGCGTTTTGGCAAATTGATGCTACCAAAATTAAAAACTTCCTGTTAATCAACAACACCGATTCTATATACTCTTACACTGTTCCTGTTGAATATCCAAAAGTGGGAGAAGATCCTTCTGCCTGCAAAATTGGCGTAGTAAATATACCAACGCTGCAAACAACTTGGATGGCTGTTCCCGGTGATACAAAACAACATTATATCCCACTTATGCAGTGGATTCCTGATGGTTCTGCTATAATGGTTGAACAGCTAAACAGGAAACAAAATGAAGCTTCCTATTTTTTATGCAATCCTAAAAATGGCGAAACAAAACAAATTTACTCCGAAAAAAATAATTCATGGATTGATGTATTAACTACTGAAAGTGAAGGATGGAAATGGATTAATAACGGAAAAGAATTTCTTTTTCTATCAGAGAAAGACGGATGGCGCCATTTGTACCGCATAGAAAAAACCGGCAAAACAGTAACTTTAGTTACTAATGGAAAATATGATATAATAAGCCTGCAATCAATAGATGAAAAAAATGGTTTTGCTTATTTCTTGGCTTCACCAGAAAATGCAACGCAACAGTATTTATATAAAACATCCTTAAACGGAAAAGGGAAATTAATAAAAGTATCTCCTGCCAATGAGGTTGGAACGCATGATTATAATTTATCTGCTGACTCAAAATATGCAAAACATAATTTTTCTAACCATAAAAATCAGCAGTTATCAGAATGGATAAATCTTTCTGACCACAAAACGATTAAAGAAATTAGCAGTAATAAAACTCCTAGTGGTAATGTAGAAATGATTCAGATTACGACTAGCGATAACATAACTCTTGACGGATGGATGATAAAACCTACTCCATTTGACGCAACAAAAAAATATCCAGTTGTATTTTATGTATATACCGAACCAGCAGGAGCAACTGTAAAAGATGCAGCTGGTTATGCAAGCACCTTTTTATACAATGGAGATATTGCAGCTGACGGATACATTCAAATAAGTTTAGACAGCAGAGGAACTCCAGTTCCAAAAGGTGCAGAATGGAGAAAATCCATCTATCAAAAAATCGGTGTTTTAAACATTCGAGATCAGGCATTGGCAGCTAAAGAAATATTAAAATGGCCATTTGTAGATGCTGACCGAATTGCCGTTTGGGGCTGGAGCGGCGGCGGATCGACTACTTTAAATCTAATGTTCCAATATCCAGAAATTTATAAGACCGGAATAGCCATTGCATCAGTGCCTAATCAATTATTATATGATAATATTTATCAGGAACGCTACATGGGTTTACCGCAAGAAAATAAAGAACCTTTTGTAAAAGGATCTCCAATTACTTATGCTAAAAACCTTCAGGGCAACCTATTGCTCGTTCATGGAACCGGCGATGACAATGTACACTACCAAGGAGCAGAAATGCTTATCAACGAATTAATAAAAAACGGAAAATATTTTGAAATGATGAGTTATCCAAATCGTACGCACAGCATCAATGAAGGAGAAGGAACTTCTGAGCATTTAGCTCAATTATTCACTCAATATTTGAGAGAACATTGTCCTGGCGGAGGAAGATAAATCAATTTTTCATATACAAATAGCATAAAAAAATGTTCAGCAAAGAAACCTATATACATAGAAGACAAATCCTAAAAAAAGCAGTTGGCAGCGGACTAATTATATTTCCCGGAAATGAAGAGGTTGGAATGAATTACCGAGACAACATCTATCATTTTAGACAAGACAGCAGTTTTTTGTATTATTCGGGAATTGATCGTCCTTCCCTATTTTTATTAATTGATGTCGATGCCAATATCGAAATATTGTTTGGCAATGATTTGACAATTGATCAAACTATATGGACGGGACCTCAGGAAACATTGAGTATTTCTGCCGAAAAATCAGGGATTACTACGGTTCAGCCTTTATCATTTGCGGAAGCAATGATTAAAAATGCACTGCAGCAAAAAAGAGCAATACATTTTCTGCCTCCATACCGTTCAGCCATAACCTTAAAATTGAGCAATTGGCTTGAAATTTCACCTTTATTATTGGCCGAAAAAGCTTCTGTAAAATTATCAAAAGCGATAGTGGCACAGCGTTCCTATAAGACTAATGAAGAACTGGTTGAAATTGAAAAAGCAATTGACATAACAGCTGCAATGCATTTGAAAGCAATACAAACTGCCCGCCCTGGAATGGCTGAATATGAGGTTGCCGCACAAGTTGAAAGTACTGCAACCAGTCTTGGCGGTCATCTTGCTTTTCCAACAATTTTAACCGTAAATGGACAATATTTACATAATCATGCAGGAAGCAACATACTTCAAGAAGGCCAATTAGTCTTATGCGACAGCGGTGCCGAAACAAGCATGCGCTATGCAGGAGATATGACGAGAACTTTCCCTGTTTCAAACACTTTTACAGCACAGCAAAAGGAAATATACAATATTGTTCTGCAGGCTGAAGAAGCTGCAATAGCAACTCTTAAACCGGGCACATTTTTTAAAGATTCGCATCTCACTGCCTGCAAAGAAATTTTAATTGGATTAAAGTCTCTTGGCTTAGTAAAAGGAGATTTAGACGAAGCTGTAGCTGCAGGTTCTCATACTCTGTTCTTTCAATGCGGTTTAGGCCACATGATGGGACTGGATGTGCATGATATGGAAAATATAGGCGAAGAATATATCGGCTATACTGATACCTTAAAAAAGAGCACCGAATTTGGGCTAAAATCATTGCGTCTTGGAAAAGAACTTGAAGAAGGATTTGTCTTAACTGTAGAACCTGGAATTTATTTTGTTCCAGAATTGATAGACCTGTGGCAAGCTGAAAAGAAATACAGCGAATTTATTAATTATGATAAAGTTCAGGCATATAGAAATTTTGGAGGTATCCGCATAGAAGAAGATTTCTTAATTACAAAAGACAGTTATAGATTACTTGGCAAACCGCTTGCTAAAACAGCAGAAGAAATTGAAGCATTAAGAAACTACTAAACCAATGTCATTAAGTTAAGAGAAAAGTGTTGATAATATAAGGATTGTTGAGCTACTTGTGTGATCTCTCCTTCGTCGAGATGACAAACTTTATGTATGTTACAAACCTATTTCGATCCCGTTTTGTCATTCCGACGAAGGAGGAATCACATAATATGATAACGCTAGTAGTTGTCAAGAACTGAAAACACTCATAAAAGAGCTTAACTTAATGACATTGGCTACTAAACATTTTCTTATTGGGATTTATTTTAACAAAAAGGAATGGATTTTAAAGCCCATTCCTTTTTTGTTTCTTATATACCTAATTGAATAATTCTAAAGAGGTTTTGTATTTATAAATTTCACCTTATAAGGAAAATCTCTGTACACTTCTTTCTCATTGTCCCAAGAATGTTTTTCATGTTCCTTTGGCGCACCGCTAACTACCAACCATAAAAATTCTGTGTTTTCTGGAATAGTAAATTCGGCTTTGCCTTGATTGTTCTTATAAACTTGGCTATAAATGCGGTTTCCGTCTTTTAGTGATGCAACAAAACCATAACGCCAGCCCGCTTTATCTTTTAAAACAGGATTATTTCCTTTGGCTCCAGCCAAACCTTTAAAACTTAATTTTATTTTTGTTCCTGCAACTGGAATAGTAAGTTTGATTCCATTGTAACCATAATCCTGAGGACAATTAGAGGCATCTATTTGATACCATCCGTCTTCAGTTTGGTTTAGTTTTGATGTATGTAAATTTCGATATGGTTTTGCCACATCCTCTACCCTTTTCATGTCCCAAGTGATAAACTTTCGACTTGCATCAAACATTTCATCATTAAATTGTTCCTGCGATACGTTTTTAATTCGCTTATAAGTCATAACCAAATCTTCTCCTTTCTGAGTAGATCTGTTTAATTTACCCCAAAGCTCTATGCCATATTTGTTAGACCAATATTCTAGTACATAAGGAGAATGGTACATATTTGCAGGATGCAGAAAAGCGTAATGAGTCCCTTTCAAAAAATCTTTTAGATGATAATTTTCAAAAGTCATCCACTCTGGATACACTTGCCAAAGCATATACTGTGCAGACATTTCCATGATTGGGCCGTCAAAACCTGTTTTAGCATCTATTTGACTTATGTATTGAAATGAATGTCCAATTTCATGTGCCAAAGCTCCATAAGGAGTTCTATTTATTCGTGCTGCAGGCGTCCACAAAATCCCTACTTCCTCTTCTCCGCCACCAAAAGCAGTATTTTCATCACCGCCAAAAACATAGATCAGCAATTTGAATTTATCACTTACTGATTGTCCTTTTTGCACCAATTTTAAGTCATTTACATAAAAGCTATAAAAGCGCTCACATTCAGCTATCGCTGTTTTAGGGTCAAAACGTTTTCCTGCATCAGTGTTTAGCATGGGATCATTGCCATATTCTTTATGCCAAAAAATAGCAATATTATCCGATTCTATCATTCGACTGTAACTGTAATCGCTGTCTGGAGAATCATAATTATTGTTTTCCGGCACGTACCAAACTTTAGCAGGAATGTATAGTTTTTTTGATGCAGTTTTTTCTTGGGCACTAATAACACTAAATACTGATAAAAAAATAAAGATGAAGGTTTTCATAAAGTTGTTCATTATTTATTTCTTTTTGGTAATGATAGCAGACCAGCCTCCACCTGAAGCCATTTTAGCCGTTACTTTAGAGTTTTTATTCACCTCCAAAACTTCTTTTTTGTAATCCTCTGCAAACGTACCAGTGTTGATGCCATCTGCAAATACTTCCATCGAAAAAGTCCCGTCGCCAAGGAAAGAAAGATCAATAGGTAATTCTCTTGCATCTGCATCAGTCATACCTCCTATAAACCATTTATCTGCCTTTTTTCTGGCTACTACAATATAATTCCCAACAGAACCGTGAAGTACTTTGGTCTCGTCCCAAACAGTTGGTATTTGTGTAATAAAATCAACCGTTTCCTGTTCTTTATAATAAATCGAAGGTGATTCGCACATCATCTGCAATGGTGCTTCATATACTACATACATCGCTACCTGATGCGCGCGCGTACCCAAACTCATTGGGCGTTCAAAACTAATGGCAAAATTCTTAGGTTCTTTATTTACCATTGAACCTGGCGTAAAATCCATTGGCCCTGCTGCCATACGGATAAATGGAATAGTTACCGTATGCTCTGGCGTAATTTCATCGCTCCATTTATTATTTTCATTCCCTCTTACTCCTTCGTAGTTCAAAACATTAGGATACATACGCTCTAAACCTGAAGGCTTGAAAGCACCATGAAAATCAACCAATAATTCAAGTTTAGCACATTCTCTGGCAATTTGCTCATAAGAATTTACCATGTATTGATCATTTCGCTGCATGTAGTCGATTTTAATTCCTTTTGCACCCCAGCTTTTATAGGTCTCCAAAATCTGTAGCAGGTTTGCATCCAATGGTTTCCAAAGTACCCAAAGAATTATCCCGACTCCTTTCTCTTTACCATATCGAATCAATTCTTTGACATCCATGGCTGGATTAAAGTCCAGAATTTGGGTAGTCGATTTTGTCCATCCTTCATCGAGAATAACATATTCTATTTTATTTTTTGAAGCAAAATCAATAAAATACTTGTAGGTTTCCGTGTTTACGCCCGCTTTAAAGTCAACACCAAAAATATTGTTAGCATTATACCAATCCCATGCAACTTTTCCGGGTTTTATCCAATCTGTGTTTTTTATCACATTTGGTTTTGCCAATTGATACGTCAGATTACTTTCTATAAACGTGCGGTCATCATCACTTATCATAAATACGCGCCAAGGATAAGCTCTTTCTCCAGATGCTTTTGCAATATAATCAGCTTCTTTTGCAATGGTTTGCACACGGTCTGAATTTCCGTTTTTATCGACAGCTTCTAAAACATATTTTGGAAATTGAGCATCTAAAGTTGTATTTCCATTTCCTTTTAAAAACAAGCCAGGATAATCATGAAGTGCTGTTTCTGTAAATAACACTTTTGCCTTATCAGTAGTAAACAAAACTGGTAAACTGCAAAAATCCTTAGAAGCAATATCACTTAACGATTTTTCTAAATACAAACGCTCATTATGTGAATACATTGATTCTTCCTGCGGAAATAAGGAACGTGATCCCTTTGGAAAAGTAAAAGAAACTTTTTCTGAAATCACATTGCGTTTCACTTTAGCTTCATCGATAAACTGATACGCCACACCGTCATTGTAAGCACGAAAAATCAATTTGTAATTCCCTTGATAAGTGATTGAAAGCTCTGTATACTCATCTTTTATTTGAGCATCCTTATGCGGTATAATTGCATGAATATTTTCGGATACACTCTTAATAGTATGTTTTTTTACCTTTGGATTAGAACCAAAATCAGTATTGGCTGAAAAATCCATTCCTGCTTCAGCATTCTCAATAATTAGATTACCATTTAATGAGGCAGACCATGATATTTCATTTGAATTAATAACTTTTATTTCAATACGTCCATCAGGTGATTTTAGATTAAAATTTTGTGCATTCATTTGGTATAAACCAAAAGTAAAAGTGCAAATCGTTAGTAATAGATTCTTCATTATTAAGTGGTTTTTTATTATTTAATTTTAGTTTCTTTAAAGTGTTTTGCTATTTCTTCTTTAGTTAAAGCATAATCATACATTTTCAGTGAAGCCATATAACCAGAGTAATTTTCTCCAACATCTGAAGCACCGATTATGATTTTAGCTTTATCAATTGCAGATGACAACATCATGTTTTGAGAATTATCTAATACGCCATCGACATAAATTTTTTCTATAACACCGTCAAAAGTCAATACGATATGATGCCATTTATTTTGTTCAGGAACCTTTTTGTATTTCATGTCAAAATGCCCGTCCAAATGCGGTGCGGCACCATAATGACCGCTGTTGTAAGCTAATGCATTGTATGAATTTGCCAGATTGTATTGATTTCTGTCGCACCATGATGCTAAAAATTCCCCCTCTTTATCAACTTCTGGATTTTTAACCCAAGTTTCAACCGTGTATGATCCATTCCAAGCCAAACTTTTTGGAACAGCTTTGTCTAATACCAAACTACCATTGGCAAACTTAATTGCCTTTATTCCTTCATTATCCGTTTCTAAAGTTACTTCTCCATTTTTGGTAAAAGTGCCTCCTATAGAACCTTTATTTGGCAATGCAGTTAAAGTTTTTGAGGACTTTTCACTATTTGCATCAAGGCTAATCAGCATTTTATGGGAACTTACAGCTGCAGGTTCTCTATTTGATTTTTTATTTTCTAATTGCAGAGGAATTTCAAATAAAGAGCTGTACGCTTTTATGTTCCAGACCGCAGCATAAAGTCCTGTTTTTTCTGTACCCAATACTGTTAGTTTTAAGTAACGTGCCGAAACAGTTTTATCATCAATCATAGGACTGACGGAAGTATGATTTTTTGATTTGTCAGCATACATTTTCCAGTTTTTACCATCAACTGAATATTCCAACGTGTATTGATAGTAGTAGCTAGCAAATTCAAATTGGGTCATTACCCTTTTTATTTCTTTTGCACTGCCTAAATCTATTGTTAAATCTTGCGGGAATGTATTGTTGCCCGCTTTCCACATCGTTGCGTTATTATTGTCTGTCGCAAATTTTGGCTCATATTTATAATCGTATTCCGAAGATTGTAAATGATAATAAGATGAAGCTGATGCATTTGCATTTAAAGCAATATTATCAGGAACAATAGATTTTACAATATCATCAATTCCTTTGGAAGTAGGAACAACCGCTTTTATAGTAGAATCATTTTCAAAAATCATTTTATCAATACAAACCTGTCTCGAAAGACCGCCACGAGTCATTGGATAATCATGTTTGTGATAAACAATGTAGGTATCTTCACCATCTTCAAGCACCGAATGATGACCTGGTCCGTGTGTGGTTTTATCTTCATTGGTACTCAAAATGGGATTATTCTCGCCTTCTGTAAAAGGACCGTAAGGCGTATTGCCATAAGAATATCTCACATTATAAGTTTCATCATGACAGGAATCTCCAGAATACATCAGTATGTATTTATTCCCCTTTTTCATCATATAAGCCGCTTCAAAAGGTTTAGGAGTCTGATTCAAAGGAATGTTTTTTGAATTAATCATGTCTTTCATTGTGGCAGTATTCAGCTCACCCACAGCATAACCGCCGTTGTAGTGTACCCAAGTTCCCCAATAACTATATATTTTACCGTCAGTATCTGTAAAAAACTGAGCATCTAATGACGGAAAGCCTTCTCTTGGGTAACCATTAGAAATTACTGGCTCATCATTCTCACTTAGTTTTTTCCAAGGACCAATTGGTGTGTCAGATACGTAACCGTAAATATTACAGCCTATTTCACAATTGCCAAAATAAAGATAGTATTTGCCGTCTTTCCCTTTTATGATATCTGGTGCCCAAAAATTTGTAATAGGTTTTGCTGTAAATGAAGGGATCTCCATCGTATAATTGTACCAGTTTTTTAAATCTTTGCTATACCAAACCGTTGGAGCGCCTGATGCCAGCATTTCATTATCAGTAGTTGCATAAATATAATAAATGTCTCCAAACTTTTTAATAGTAGGATCCGCAAAGTAACCTGGTAAAATAGGATTTCCAGCATTGGTAATATTAACATCAGCTTTTTGTGCATAGCTGTTTGCTATAACCAATAGTAAGAAGCAGGCAAAGAATATGTTCTTTTTTATCATTTTATTCATTTTTAGAGAAACCTCTCTTAATTATTAAACAACAAAGGCAACTCTATTAAAATTGCCTTTGTCTCAGTATAATTCTCAAACCACTAAGAATTATTTTTGTTCTAATTTTATTTGAATACTCTGCTTTTGCAAAGGGATTTCGTATGCGCCTCTCACTTTAGCATAAGACAGCTTAATGTCTTTATTTGCTCTCAAATATGCGGTTGGAGTAAATTCATTTTTACCATTCAAAGTGATTACAATTTCATCAGTTTTAGTGTTATAAGTAACTTTTTCAAAAGTTCCAGTGTCTAATGTCAACCACAATTGTTTTGGAGCAATAAATACTTTAGATTTTGCAGCTGTTGTTAATTTTACTTCAACCAAATCTCCTTTTGTCGTAACATTTCCACCAAATGCCAGCCATCCTAAATCACTATCCTTTGTAATGTAAGTCGCTGTATTGACAGCATAACCATAAAAACCAGAACCGTAATCTCCCGATATGTAGTCAATTCGTAGCTCCGTAGGATACGAGTGAAATGCCGCTGAACCAAATCCGTCTTCTGTAATGTTTGAAATCCCGCCTAAAAGACCTCCATAACCCACTTTTAATAAATACAAATCTTCAGGCTTTTTTCTGTATTGTTTCAATACCGGAATTGCATTCAATGAAGATCCGTAATGATGAATCTGGCGTTCCACTCTTGATAATTTTCCTCCATATAAAAAGTCCCAATACCTGCGTGCATTTCCATTATATGCCCAGTGTGGCATTGTAGGCATATAAGCCAAAATAGCATTTAAAGTCACATCTGCTTTTTCATCATAACCAAAATAATCAGACCACATATAAACTTCTTCCTGACCTGTAGAATCCCATGGCATTTCGCTTCCAAAAGGATAATCTAATGCTTTCCAGTGATTGGCTCTTTCTTTCATTTTAGCCTCTAAATTTGAAGCCATATCGGTAAGATTTTCACTTTTCAAATCTTCTAAAATCAATAGAAACACTGAACCTTCCATTTGACCAAACTGAGCGTAATAAGGCGCTTGTTCTGTCATTGCAATAGTCGTATAGTAAGCTTGCTTTAAATACCAATCCCAAGAATTACTAGTCACTAAACCTGTATTATATCTTGCCAAGCGGTACAAAGTCCAATAAGCAGCTGCAACGTGCGGGTAATTATAAGATCTTCCTGGATCATTTGCATCTTTATGCTTCCAAGCCGCCCATGTGGAATAATCTATGTCTTTGCTGTAAGTTCCTTTTGGCAAAGAATCCGGCTCATAATAAAATACGCTTTTCTTAACTCCGTATTTGTTTTTGCCTTCGCTGTATTGAATATTTCCCCAAAGCGTTTGATTTACAAATTTTTCTAATTTTATAATTTCTTCCTTATCTGGCTGAATATGCTGTTTCATGATAGCAGCCAGCCATCCTCCTGCTCCGCCTTCATCACTTAAACCCGCAACCCAAGCTCGGCTGTCTTGCGTCAGTTGTTTTTTGGTTTCGTAATCATAACTGATAACTGATGGATTTCTTTTGAAAATTGGATCGGGCTGATCAAACCATTGTTCTGTTGTCGAAAAATGACCAAAATCCTTTATCACCTCAGTTTCTGATTTTATAACCTTATAATTTATGGTTTGTTTTACGCCATTTTTATAGATGACAGTTAATCTCGCACGTCCCCATTTTACACCCTGTACAACATATTTTCTTAGCCCTTTAGCCGTTTTTCCGTCTTCTTTTATTTGAAGAGAACCTTTAGGCTCAATCACAAATGAGCTTACTTCACTTTTATAGTTTAAAAATAACTGCGATTTAATGTCTTGAGGAAGAACATAACCCGGAATACTTGTTGCCACAGGAAGTTCCTCTTTTACAAGGGTATTTTGAATGCTTTCAATTCCTTCAGACAGCACCAATTTTAATGAGAAATTTTTAGACTCTTTTGGTTTTAGCACTAATGATGTTGGTACATTCCATTGATCTGCAGCTTTCCATTCATTTTCAGCATAAGCTTTACTGTATACCATCCACTCATGAAAACCTTCAAAAACAATACTTCTTGGAGTTGGATCATCATTTAACGGACGATACGCTTCAAAGGCCATGTTTTCCTTTGGCAGCACTAATAAGGCCGGACCTTCACCGCTTAATCTTTTTACCTCCAAATAACCTGCATCCATACCGATATATGGATCAAAAAATACATTTTGAGCATGAGTTTCATTTAATGATTTTCCCTCCAAAATGTTATTAAATACCATAGGGATTCCTAAACCGCCAATCTCAATATTTTTACCCGATTTGTTTGTGATCTCAAATCGCAATACCAATTGCCCTCCGTCAACTTCATAATAACGCTTAACAGTTACCGGAATATCACTTGGCAATGTGTTTGCTAAATCGGCAGCAGCTAAAATTTTATCTGAAGTTGGTAAAGCATTAATCGTTCCGCGTTTTGCAGCAGTTGAATAACTTTTCCAGTCAGATGTATTTGCTTCTCTAATTCTTAAATTAATATCCCCTAAATGATACAATCCGTCTTTATCTCTGATTTCAAGTCTGTCGCTGGGAGTGAAATCAAAATTCAAATTTGTATTTGGCCTTAAGCCAGCAACAGTCTGCGATGCTTTTACCAATTTTAATTGGAAAGAAGGAGTATTAAATTTTTGAAAAACCTCAGCGATACCTAATGTTGGCTCTTTTTTTTCAATCCTGCTCCAATAATCTTGTGCTTGGATACTTATCGTGCCAGCTAAAAATAATAAAAAGCCAATTCTGTATTTTATATTTCCCATGGTTAATGTTTATATGTTTATTTGTTCGTTTTTTTGTCTTTAATCTCTGAAGCTATTTTAATGTTACATCCAAATAAACTGAATGACGGCCGTAGGTATTATAAAAAGGTTTGTAAACAATTCCATCAATAACGAATTGCAGTTTCTCATTGCCTTCCTTGATCGATTTGCTTATATTTTTAGCATCGAATGTTACTTTTCTCCATTCTTTTAACGGTTCAGATTCTTGAGCTGCAAGCAAAATTGGTCCATAAAATAAACTGGCAATGTTTTGCTGATCCATCACAGGGTCTAAATGAAATTGAAACGGCATGCGCAGTTCAATTGTATCTCCGTCTTTCCATTTGCGGTTTAAAGTAAGGTAGCTTCCTGGTACGGCTTTTACTTTTTCCTCTTTTCCATTAATTTTTACAAAAAATCCTTTGGTTGCCCAATGCGGCACCCGAACATTAACATCAAATTTTCCTTGGCCATTAATAGTTAAAAGTGTATTATCTTCTTTTGGAAAAGAAGTTTTTTGTTCGATTGTCACATTCTTTTCAGCCCATTTTACTGTTGATGGTACATAAAGATTTACATATAAAGCATTGTTATCTATGCTTTTAAAATAAATCGAATTCTGAAATTTTGTGCTGCTCTCCAAAGCTGTACCATTACAACAAGTAAAACCATGCATTTTTGCATTGCCAAACTGCTTGATCGATCCAGGGCGCAATGGTATATGATACGTATTCGCAGGAGTATTTTCTGCTACCGAAGCAAGTATGTCATTATATAGCCCACGCTCATAGTAATCCATTAATTCCCCACGCTGATCATACAGAAATAAATTGCTGGTCAGTTTCAGCATGTTATAAGTTGCGCACGTTTCGTTTTGTCCGCCAGCTGAGAAACCGTTTTCATAAATTGTAGCAGGCTGACTGATAAAACATTCGGCATTTGCAGGATTACTTGCTCCCGCAACTCCCCCAATGCTGTACACATAATCATTTGTGGTTTTGAACCAAAAATTATCAGCTATGCGGTAATAATCAGGCACATTGGAATCATGATACATTTCCAGAGCACCCATGATTTGAGGTATGTGCTGGTTTGCATGCAGTCCTCGGAAAGTATCTACATTTTTGGCCAGTCCGTTTGAGTGTTTGGCATCTCCATAAAACACTTTGATGTTATCAAACATTTGGGCTACTTCCAGATATTGCTTGTCATTTGTTATTCTATAAAGACGAGCCATAGCTTCATTCATACCTCCAAATTCTCCCGCAATGTATGTATTCCACATCGTAATAAGTGTCTCAGTTGGCAGCTTAGCCATACGAGCATGTACCCAACTTCCCATGCCTTTGGCAACTTGAAGAGCCTTTTCATTACCACTCACTTCATAAATATCCATTAATCCAGCAAGTATCTTATGTAAAGTATAATACGGAGCCCAAATTTGTGTTTTCTGTCCACCGTATTTCGCTCCTTTTTCCAGCATTATGAATTGATCCGGAGGATAAGCACTAATAAATCCTTTTCCCCAATTCCAATAATCTGTGCGTATGCCTTCACTACTCAAATCCGAATCGTAATCTGCTCTGCCTACTCCTTTCGGAACTGCTGTCGGATCTGATACAAAAGCCCCTCCTGTTTCCCTTGGATGTCCAGACATTTGTGCCAACTTGTAAAGCGTATTGACCATATAATCCATCTTTTCGGCAAAATTAGCATGCAGTTCTTTGTCGTATCCAGTGCTCGCATAAGCCTGAGCGATTGCTGTTAAGTAATGTCCTGTGGCGTGTCCGCGTAATTTGGTATCCTGAGTATCCCATACTCCCAGTGCTTCTGCTCCTTCGGGCTGTGGCTGTCCAAAAGCATTGCGAAACATATAAAGAAAAGAATCCGGATCTGTCTTAACAAGACCTTTTATGAACTTATCACGATTCTCAATGAATTTTGTATTGTGGCCATGAGGATCTGAATCCAATGATACTTCATCCAAATTGAAAGCTTTCAGTTTAAGATTTGGTGTTGCAGACCCTTTGACATCTTTTACTGTAACAACCGCTTTTGGCTTTAAGTCCGTACCCGAAACACTTCCTATTACAGTATATTCCCCAGCCTTAACCACAGAACTGTTATCTGTTGGCGAAGGCCATAGCACTCTCACTTCAGAACCTTCAATTCCATTTTTATAAACACCTTTAACATAGCGCGGCAATCTTGGAAGATATCCAATGGCAGTTTCCACCTTAAGGTCAGGCACGCTGCTTAGATATTGATTATACAACTGCGGCGTTGTTTTGGAAAACTTTGGTAAATCACCTGTCGGCTCTTCTGCATCTTCTTCCTCAACCTCTGTTTCTTTCAAAGAATTATGATAAATCTTTCCAATCTGTTTTTCGTTTAATGGAATTCTGTAAAATCTAAAATCATGTAACTTGGCATTTAGATAAGAGTCATCAGATACAATTGATTTTCCTAAATACAGCATATTGTTTTTTCCCGAGTTATTATCGAATAATTGCTCCAGCGTAAGTTTTGAAGTTTTAACTGTCCCCACAAGAATACCATTAACGTAAGTGCTTAATGTTTGTGAAGAAATATCAATAACAACAACTACATGATTCCATTTATTGGCTTCTAAAGCTGGAGAATTTGTTTTGTATTTTTCTCCCGATACCGCGACGATTTGAGAATTAAAGCCTTCATTATCTTTGGTTCCTACTGGAGCTGCAAAAAAATGTGACTTAGCGTTTTTTCCAAAATCAAAAAAATATTGATTGCGCTGTGTCGAACGCAAATAAACCCAACCCGATATACTAAGTGATTCTTCTCCTATAAATGCTTCTCCTGGAATTGAAACAAATGCTTTACTCTCTGGTGATAACGAAAGGACTTTACCGAATTGAGAGTCATTTATAAATAGCGTTTTCGCCCCTAATGTTGTCCCGTGTAGATTATTGCGCGACCAATCTTTTGCATCACCATCGAATACATAACGGGCAATCAGTCCTGTTTCACCAATACCATCCAAAATTTGGTCACCATCCTGTGCATATATGGATGTTGCATTCTGTAAACCAAAACCTAGCATTGCACATATAAAAAGCTTGTTTAATTTCATAACTAATTCTTTTTCAACATTTATAAAAACTTGCAGTCTTTGTTTTTTATTTATTATTGTAAGCTCTTACACTAAAATTAATATTTATAACCTAATATTCAATGAGTGTATTTTTTACATTTTTACTATATGTAAATTTAAAAGCTATTATTATAATTTTTACGACCATATTTTATCCTAACCAAATACTATATTATCTTAAATTGAATATTTTATGAGTTTTTAAAGAATAAATGAAGCAACCGCTTTAGAATCATAAATAAAATGACGCAAAAAAAGTTACTTTACAGTATTCGTAGATCTTATTTACTTCCTTTTCAACAGTACCTTCACGACTAAACAAAACTGGGCTGATTTGTACAGCGGCAACTTTCACTACTCTACTGGTTTCTGAGTTATTAGTAATTTTCATTGTTTCTGTTTCTTTAGTGATTTGTAATTATAGGCCAAAAGTACTTTGGCAAAAAATCATATACCTACAAGAAATTGGGCAACGAGACAAAAAAGGAAGTGAATTAGACAATGTGGCATGCGAACTATTTCCAGAGTGGGTTCTGTCGCATCTGTCAGAATCAAATATAAGAATTTAAGTAATTTAAAAGTTAACCCGCCAATTTACAAAATGGTTTTAACATAGATATCCCGGGAGTAACCATTTGATTCTTTCTGAACATATGTACAACTTCAATTCCACTCAATGTTCGTCTAGCGGATTCAAAACTTTTAAAGCCTAATCCATTTTGTTTGCGCCACTTGATAAAACCATGATCCTGTTCTACAATATTGTTAAGGTATTTACATTGACGGATTTTAATCTTTGAGAATGAACGTTTGTTATATATTTTGATCGCTGCTGTATTAGAATCGCTTTTATCAATGTTTATTACTCTTGGGTTGCGGTTATTACTAATTGCTTTAATTAAAAATGACTGAGCACTCATTCTCTGTCTTTTTCTGGTCAAAAGAAAGTCTATAGTATTACCTAATTTATCTACTTCTCTATATAAAAAAAGCCAAAATACACTGCCTGAAGGATGATGTATTTTGGATAGCAATGACCTTTGGTATTCATTTTTCGGCGGGTTTAAAATTATAAAGATAAGGTTACTCCCAAATGCGACAGAACCATATTTTATTATATTAAAAAACTAGAATTTAAAAATCAATTCTATAGCTACACGCCAATTAACTCACTCTCTCAATAGAAACGCTCTTCTTAAGTTGTACTGCTGTTCTAAAAGTATGAAAGATTAATTCTTTTTCCTATCCCGCAAGCCTCTGGTCCTTTTAAACAGACTCTCATTTTTTGATTGGATATCAAAAAATGAATGCTAAGACGATTTTCTTCAGTAAGAGCTTATTATACTGCTGATTTTTCTTTGGCTCCCATAATTAACAGCCATAAACAAATACCAATTTCGCCAAATGTGGCAGGCAGGCTTATGTATTTTGAAATTCCAAGAGTAGAATAATCTGAAACTAAAGTATTACCTAAAAAGTTTATCAAATATCCAAAACACCCCATCATTAATAAAACTCCGAAAATTTTAGGTAAAAAGCCAGATTGATAAACTAAATAACCAAAAGGCAAAAGCCAAAGTCCAGAAAAAATGTGAACAATCCGCATACCATTATCATACTGATTAAGATTCAGCATAACCAGTGTTTTAGTTTGTTCCAATGATAAATTAAAATTATTATCTGCTATAAAAGGCAGTACATTAAATTCATTTTGAGCATTCAAAAAGTATATTGGCACACTCAAAATAGCTAAAAGAGCCATCAATTCAGCATGTTTTTTGTTTACTGGTTTTAATAATTTGTAAAGCTGCATCACCAAAAACAAGAAGAAAATATAACAGATTAAACCGCCTGCAATTCCAAATCTAAAAAGCGATTCAGATGCTTTGATGTTATTGTATGTTACTGCTGGATTATCCCATACTATAAGATTTGAAGGCACATAAGCCAAACTGAAAATCCCTGTTAGCACTACTCCTAAATAGAGTAAACCCGCAATTCGAGCTGTTTTTTTATTTGTTATCATTTAGTTTTAGTTTTTACAATTCGGTTTGCTTTACCCAATTAGAAGCACTCGAGACAATTATTGAAGTGAGTATGCTGCCGATTTTAATAGTATTGATAAGCAAATCATCAAAGAAGGAACTGCTAATAAGACTGATGCAAGAAATAGTTTTACAGGATTATCCAGCATATTCTTTCCATTGATTATTATGGATAGTTTGTTGGGAACATACAATTCAAAATAGTCGCCATAGATATAAAGAAATGTCACAGATGTCCAAATGACAGCCAATTTTATTTTGATATTGATTCTGAAATCTTCAAGGTTATTTTCTTTCATTTTTTTTTAAGTCTGGCAGAATATTTAATTCTTTCAATTTAACGATAACAAAATGATTCTGTTACAATTAACATCATCTTATGAAATTTATTGTTTAAACAATTTATTAATTTTATGATGAAATTTTTTATCCGATATTTTATAAATTTCTTCTAAAAAATCCGTTGAAATAGGTTTTAAAGCTGGATATTTATGCTTACTCAGGAAATTCCGCAATGCTTCGTTAACTTTGTCTTCCCCGATTAACTCACTTAACTTGAACATAGCCGCAGCTCCTTTTGAATAACTGATATGTGATAAATTACCGGTAACTTTTATAAGTGGAACATCACCTGAAAAACCTTTTTCACTTTCAAAAATATCCTGGTGCATCGCTGCATTTTCTTCAGCTTTTTTCTTACCATACATTTTTTTTAGGAGCATTAGTTCCGTGTACATTGCTAAAGTTTCGGTAAGCATCGCATCTCCTTCCCGCTGATCGGGGTCGATCTGCGAATTTCCCCACCACAAATGTGCTAATTCGTGACCCGCCAATTCATTAATTACATCTTGCTGCTGATCTGCCAAAATATTACAATGAAACGACATATTTTCATTCATAAAAATGGAAGCCGGATAGGCAGTTGCATTGAATCCCTGGGTAAAACCAGAAATTTCGACAAAACGAATGGTTTTGAATGGGTATTTTCCAAAATTAGTTTCGCAGTAATCCATGGTTATTTTTGCATTTTTTATTAAATGCATTACATTTTCAATGTGTGCAGGGTGGTAGTACACTTCAAAGTTTTTGCCTTTATAGTATTCTTTTTTTACAGCATAATTTGCTGAAGAAACAGCAAAACGAAACGGAACTGCATCAATCTTAAACTGAAATACATTTCGATTATTTTCTTTCCATTTTTTGGTTAACTCGCCCACACCAATTACTGTTTGACCGGCTTCAGTTGCAACGATCATATCCAATGAAATAAAATCGTTATTGGCGACTTTTGGTGCCTCCAATGATTTAGCTTGAGTGCGTTTCCCTAATTGAAACTGTTTTCTGATGTTTTCATCATCAATTTCATTAGAAGCATCATAACCAATTTGTGGATAATAACGGCTAATACGCATAAAACTTCCATTTTCTAAAATGGCATTAAACGATTTATGTCCATTCACTGGTTTCCATTGATAAAATAATTCGAAGTCAAGTGAAATTTTTTGCTTTGGTGCTAATGCTTTTTCCAGCCGAATAATTTGATGCTGATTAGTAAGAGAAACAGTTCCTTCTTCTGTATGCAGAACCGCTTTTTTAATGATAAAATCATCTGAAAAATTCAGCAAAATTTCTGTAATAGGCTGCTGTTTTCTGTTTTCTAAAACATAATTCCCTTTAATTGAATAAGCATTTTCCGAAGGAAATAAATCAACTCTCGTTGTTACATCCGTAATGGCTGGCTGTGGCTTGTTTTGAAAATTTCGAAATTGTTTTTCATAATTTGCCTGTTCAATTTCTTCGCTGTTTCTGTCTTTTGGAGTATACTCTGAAATGATAGATTTTCCTAAATAAAAAGTGAAGCCGATAAAGCAGGCTGTCATAAGCCAAAAAGAAAATTTTGAAATTGATTTTTTACTTTGATGAACGAAATACATTAAAAATGAAACGATTGCAAAGCCGAAAAAGAGTCTTTGCAGAAACGCATTTTCATAGCTCCCAAAGCCATTCATATCGCTATAATCGAAACTTATGGTGTGCAGAAATTTAAGGAGCGGGTGCTTTACAGCCATCTTTCCTAATGAGGTTGCCATTAATAAAATAAAAACTCCGGAAACAGCTAATGATAAATATTTGTTTTTGATTAATTTTTGTATGAGTAAGGTAAATCCACTTACCAATACTAATGGACAAGCAGTAAACAAGAAAGTCTTAGCATACAGATTCCATTCGATATCCGGATAGTTATAAAGCAGTTGAAAAACAATTCCCTCAATGATTAAAATGGCTGTAAAAAAAAATGCCAGTACAATTAATGTTAACCAAATGGACCAAAATTTCGTTCTAAAATTACTTGTGCTTTCTTCAATATAATGAAAATTAGAATTTTTACTCCGCCAAAATAAATCGTTTCCATAAAAGACCAAAATCAGCGCTCCCAAAGCATAAAAATTTTGAATAATTGTAGAAACCATCAAACCCGATGAAGCATATTTTTGAGGCAATCGAATGCCTTTTTCTATTTCGGCATACATTTCCATTCCAACGGCAAAGAGCAAACTCAAAATAATCAAAACAAACGGAATACTCTTTACTGCATAAATCCAATTCATTTTTGTAAAAGAAAAAAACGATTGAATTTTCACTTTGGCAGATTTTTCTGTTGCTGCAAATTTAAAGGGGGTTATTGATTGCGTTTTACCAGAAACCTGATTCTTTTTAGAAAATTTTACCTTTTTAAAAATTGAAAATCTTTTTGTTACTAAAATCAATAATAAGATTGAAATCAAAATAATTCCGATTCTATTAAAAAGTAAAACTCCCTTTATTGCTGCTAATTCGGTATTTCGCTGCTCAATAGATAACTGTAAAGTTTGATAGAAAAATGCAGATAAACCAAATGGGTCAAAAATAGCCGAAATAAGTTGTGCCTGTTTAGATTGCGGCAATTGATTTGCCATAAAAGGAGAACTGGAAAACAGCAGACTAACCATATAAAAAACATAAAGCAGTAACCCGCTTACATAAACAAATAGTCTGCTTTTTGTAAGCCAAGCTGCAACAGTAGTAATTGAAACCACTAAAAAAGTATTAACTGTCGAAAAAATAATTATTGGTATTAGATAAAAGAAAATATTAAAATTAACACTTTTCATTCCGCTTGATCCGCATTCCCAGCCTATAAAAAAGCTAATTGTAAGCATTAATGTAAATCCCAAGCTTAATACAAAAATGGAAAGAAACCGGCTCCAAAGAAATTGTTTTTTTGTGATGGGTAATGAAAAATAAATGAGATTGAGATTAAAATCTATTTCTTTTAAAGCCAGTTGGGCCGAAAATAAAGCAGCGAAAAACATACTTGTTAAACTCAAAAATGCAGTGATGAATGCAATTTGATAAGGCGAATTATAAGCTAGGTTTTCACTCAATGTAAAACGAGCGTTGCTGCCTCCAAAAAAACCAAAAAGCAATAAGACTGTAACCAAAAACAGAAACCGCCGATTTTTGCAGTACGATTTCAAATCAAATAAAATTATTGTCTTCATAATTCAGTCTGGTTTAAAGTTTTAAAATACACATCTTCCAAAGTAGGATTTACAGGTTCAAAATCAGACAAAGACGTTTCTGAAAGCACTTGAATATTCAAGTTTCCAGTGATATAATTTGATGTAATTAATTGAAAATCTGTTTTGTAGCGTTCAAATTGTTCTTTTTGAATTTGTTTCTGCCAAATTTTGCCTTCTAATTTATTTACAAAATCGTTCGGATTTCCTTGTAGTACAACTTTTCCATTGTGAATAATCGCCATTTGTGAACAAAGATTTCGAACATCTTCTACCAAATGAGTAGAAAGAATTACGATGCGCTCTGAACCAATTTCACTTAGCAATCCATTGAAGCGATTACGTTCTTCAGGGTCTAAACCAGCTGTCGGTTCATCTACAATAATAATTTTAGGATCTCCTAATAATGCCTGTGCTACGCCAAATCTTTGACGCATTCCGCCCGAAAAAACATGAACTTCTTTATTTTTTTGAGAAAACAGATTTACTTTTTCTAATAAGGAATCAATCTGGTCTTTACGTGCTGTTCTATTGGAAACTCCTTTTAAAATGGCGATATGATTCAATAAATCGTAAGCCGATATTTTAGGATATACTCCAAAATCTTGTGGCAGAAAACCTAATTGTTCTTTAATAAACATTGGTTTTTCTAAAATATTAACTCCGTTTAGCAGAATTTCACCGGAATCTGCTGGCTGCAAACCTGCAATAGTCCGCATAAGTGATGATTTGCCTGCACCATTTGGACCTAATAAACCAAACATTCCGTTATTAATTTCCAGCGAGATGTTACTCAATGCCTGTACTCCATTAGTATAGGTCTTTGTGAGATTTTTAATTATTAAGCTGTACATTTTTTTGATGATTATTGATGATTACTATTATATTTCAGCCAAAAGAAATCCTGTCAACTGCAATTAAGCAGCTGATATTATTAAAAATATATGAAAGGTTTTACTCTTTTACGTACTCGATAATGTCGCCGGGCTGACAATCTAATGCCTTACAAATGGCTTCCAAAGTATCAAACCGAATGCCTTTGGCTTTACCTGTTTTTAAAATGGACAGATTTGCCGGAGTGATGTCCAGAATTTCTGCCAATTCTTTGCTTTGCATTTTACGTTTGGCTAGCATAACGTCTATATTTACTACTATTGCCATAACTATATGTATAAATCTTGTTCATTTTGCAAGTGCAGTCCTTGTCTAAAAATGGCTGCAAGAAAATAGGCAAATACACCTAAAAAGAAATGAATTATAGCAACCCATTCCAGACCTTCTTCTATATCTCCAGCAAAAATTGCAGCCAATAAAATGGTAAATGGAGGTATAAAAATATTAGACAGATAGAAGTATTTTAATTGTTTCACACCGTATTCTGTAAATAATTTCGGCTGTTTGAACACATTAAAAACATTGCTTACAAGCAAAAAGAAAAGCCCATAAAAACCAATTGGAATTAAGAAGTTGAAAATTTTATAGCCCCAATGATTTTCTCCATTTAAAAAAGGGGTTTCAGTAAAAGGATAACAAATTGAAAAATATTTATCATTCTCTTTGATGATAAAACTCCATTCTGTAAGTATAGAAATTAGAGAATACAAAGTCGTTATAAGATATAGTATTGCCACAAAGCGTGTGATATAAAATAAAACTGCGGCTATAATTTTTACATTCTTCATTTGCTCAAATATTTAATTTATTACCGCAAATGTATAATTAATTATTGTAAAACAATAATTTTATATAAAAATTACTAGAAATTGTTTTTTGGTGCTGATGCTATTTTATTCTTAATATCTGAATATTCAAAAGCTTTTAGTCAGGATTACCCGGAAAAATACTCGCTTTTAGTGCTACTTTAGTTTGTGCCGGATTACCGGCAAAAGTCTTTTTTAATCTAGCGGTGATGGAATAAGAAAAGAAGCAGGAAAAATATAATGGCTTCAAGTGCTGTTTATGTTTCAGAAAACATATTATTTCCAAGTTTGTGCTGTTTTGCTTTTGCACTAAAACACTAAAAATGCTGTTTGGATATTTTAATGTTTGGGTTAGAGATGAAACTAATCTAATAAATTTTAATTGGTACATCAAAATATGAAATTGTCCAAAAATAAATATTATAGCAAGCGATGAGATGTTCGAGCCATCAGCGTTACAAAATTTTAATGTACATTTTTTTTAAGTTTGCTACAACAAATGAGTTTATGTGTTTTCAAAAAATATAATTTTGCAAATTGACACAATTCTGTCATCCAATTAAAAAATGGATAAAAGTTTGTTTTTATTTTGTGATGTGGAGTAGATACCTTTTTTGCTACAAAAAGTTAAGACTGTTTTTTAAAGATATTATACCCGTAGAAGTTTTGTGGCAAAATCGTGGCACATGGTATTTTTGAAAACTAGAAACTGAGCAAAATCAAATGCTAAGAAGCTCAGGTTCGAAACTATTATAAGAAGTAAAAGCCAGCTTTTTCAATCTTTTCAAAAACCCATAAAAAACGTGGTAAAACCTGAAAATCCAAGGATTCGCAGTTTTTTTTCATTTTAGGCAATTTTCAATCTTTATAAAAACGCTCGAAAGTTTTGTAGCAGAATCAGACACATTTGGGTTCTTTTAGAATTCAATTTCTCAAAACGAAACTTACATTCCTGAAAAAATCTTTAAAAATTTCTGTTCAATAAAAAACGGTCAATAATAGTGTGAAATTTTTCTAAATTGGTGATTTAGTCGGCTAAATCAAAAAGTAAAACAAAAATGATTTTTTTATATATTTTAATAACATCATATCTATTTCTTTAAATATAATTTTAGACAGAACTTCTTATCAAGCTCTAATAAATTAAAATTTAAGTCGGTCATTCAAATAGAAGATACCTTGTATTTAGTAGTAGATTAAATACGCTTTAAAATTAAATCAACTCAATTAGTTAATCCTGATTAATAAAATACAGTTGTTGCGGATCATTTGCAATTGCTACTAAAGCATTATAAATGTATTGAGACACTAAAGCGCCACCCTGGATATTTATTAAATCAATATCATCTTCTGGCGTATGATATTGCGGATGGCCTCCTGTATGAAATCCCACAGCAGCTATCGAAGATTTATAAAATGAAACATGATCAGATCCTCCAACATCACCAGCGTGAATAACAGGATTGAGTCCACTGTTTTCTTTTAATTTCTTCATCAATTCAACGCCATTTGGAAAAGTTCCAGCTCCTCCCATATAAATTTGCTTCTCTTCATTTAGCCTTCCAACCATATCCATATTCAACATTACTTTTACAGCGTCTTTTTCAACCGGCAAATGAGAGACAAAATATTTAGAGCCTAACAACCCCTCCTCTTCACCACTGAAAGAAATAAAAATGATACTTCTTTTAGGTTTGATTGAAGATTTTGATAATTCTTCTAAAATACAAAGCAATGCTGAAACTCCAGAAGCATTGTCATCAGCTCCGTTATGAATTTCGACGGCTTCCTTTTTTTTACTGCTCGAGCCTGTTCCTCCCCATCCCCAATGATCATAATGAGCTCCTATTACTATAAATTCATTTTTTAGTTTCTCATCTGATCCTTCTATGTAACCTACAACATTTTGAGTAGTAACACTATCTGACTTCACTTTATTAATTCCTTCTTTTACAAATAGTTTAAAGGATTGATAGTAATTTTTGTTGAATTCCTTGAGTCCGTATTTTTTAAAATATTTTTTAATGTAAGATGCAGCGTCATTGTTCCCTTTTGTACCTGGAAAACGACCTTCCATTTTATCAGAAGAAAGATATTTATCGTGCCTATGAAATGTTTTGGCACTAATACTATTTTGAGCATTACTGATGAAAGTAAAAAATAGTGCGCTTATGAAAAAAAAATTAATTTTTGAAACTTGAAAACATTTCATGACTTATAGTTTTTATTTTGAATAACTTGTTTGCTAAAATAGAAATCATCCAAATTTACTTCTTCAATTCAAATACTACATGCTTAATATACTTTCTGTTATACGTATAAAGCACATGAAGTTTATTGTCTGAAGTTTGAATAATTGCCGGATAACTGAATTCACCTTCTGCTTCGTTTTCGAGATCGAATAACTTTTTCCATTTTACCCCATCTCTTGAATATTCTACATCCAATACATTCCGCCCATTGAACCAATCTTTTCCTTGCGGCAATGGATTATTTACTAATAAAAATGATTTTTTAGCTAAAGTAACAGCATCAATTCCTGAATTAGAATTTACAACATGGATACTATCTGTTCTTTCCCAGGTGTTTCCATTGTCCACTGACCAGCTTGAAATTATTTTGTTGTGTTTGCTTCTGGACAGCATCTGAATCTCATTTGTAGAATGAACAAGAAACGCAGGCTGGATAATATCAAATTCTTTTTTATTTTCAACAGTGATCTTTTCCCAACTATCCATGGTCTCAGTATATCTTTCTAAGTGAACTCTCCATTTGTTGTCTCCAATGCTTTCTGTACTGCTTCCGCATAAAATAACGCCCGGAATCGTTTCTATTGGCTTGTTTTTGATAGGGCCAAGAATGCCATCGGGAAGATATTTGGGAGTACTCCATGTACTTCCATTATCTTTTGAAATGATCATGGCGCCAAACCATTCTCTTGGATTTTTTCCAACTTTATAAAATAAATATAAATTTTCACTTTTACTTTTGAACAATACCGGATTCCAGCATGGTAATGTATCGCCTTTTATTATTGGAGGTTTAATTAGGTTTTGGGGTGCTGACCATTTTTTTTCTTTATAAACTGAAAAACAAATCCCAACATCTTTCGCTCCTTCATATTTTCCTCCAAACCAAGCAGCCATCAGTTGGTTTGGCCTAAGCTCAACTAATGTTGCAGCGTGGCTGTTATTAGTTATTGGCTGATTCGTTATAAAGGCATTAGTTATATTGCTTACTTTTAATTTCTTTACTGAAGTGCAGGAAACACTAACTAAAACTAATAATAGTATTAAAGAATTAAATTTTAGAATCATCGTTTAGCGGTTCAATTACACTTCTAAAAACATTATTATGATAAAATAAAAGCACTGATTTACAGATATTAAATTGATAACTCAATAAAAAAATCATAACAAAAGCAATTCTTTTATTTAACAATTAAATTATTCCGTTGACCAACCAGAACTCCTGAAACATTCCAATGGTTTGTACTGGGACCTTCATTTGGACCTTGCTCTATAACTACTTCTATCACATGATTGCCCTTTAGTAAATTGTTCAACGGAATAATATAGGGAAAGGTTAATGTTGCCGGACACCAATTAGAGCGGCTTAAATCACTAGAAGATAAACCATCAGAGAAATTCCCTGAAGCAGGATTAGATAATCGATACGTTGCACAATCAGTTCGCCAGGGAATGATTTTAAAAACCTCTCGACCATCAATAAACAATTTATTCATTCTTGGTACAAATTCATCTCCATTATCCCAGCCTCCATGACCTGTTGTGGTATATAAAAGCTGTAAGTTTTGTAAATCTTCCTTAATTTCAAAATTTACTTTCAAAGTATCATTTGCAAAAAGGCCTCCATAATTTTGACCTGACATTTCCATAGTATTAACTGTTGAAAATAAAGGTTCAATATACTTTTTCTTATTTGGTTTGCCTTCGCTATTGTTCATTAATGGATAAGCATCAAGCTCGAGACTTATTGTATGACCGCCAGCATCATAATTACCTATAAAAACGCCAATCCAAATTTCATCTTCATCAGTAGGAACGAGAGAGCTGACGTCTTCTTTATAAACAACTTCTTTTGCCCAGTTATAATTATTTATTTTCCGTTTATCATTAAAATGATTAACTCCAAATGGCGTAAAAAATCTAAGAATTTCAATTGCTGGCAAATAACCTTTTTCTTTTATAATTCCTTGATATTTATTTTTTTTATTATCTGTATAAATTGGTAATCGATCCAATCCATATAAATAAGCATCTAACAATGAAGTTATGTCTCCTTCTTTTTTTGCTGGAATAATAAATACTGAACCAGTCCTGTCATAGGCATCACCATTAGACTTACAGGTAAGTTTTGCAAAAATTGCATTACTGCTTTTTAATTCAGGAGTGATTTTTATTTTTTTCAGAACTACGCTTCCGTTAGAAAAATGATAAACCTTGTCTGCAACAAGGTCTTTTTCTTTTGGAATTATTGACTTAGGATCGAAGTTTAAATTTTCATTCTCAAAAATATGCAATTTAGTATATCTGGAATTAATGAGAATTTCTTCAAATTCTGATTTATCAACGACTACTGTCTTGTCATCATAATTAATAAATGGCTCATAATTTTTAACTTTAGTTATAGAATTAGCTGCCAGAGTCTGATTTCCATTATAAACCATTTCCAATACAAGTGCATTTTTATTTGGCAGATAATTACTATTAGGAGTCCCTTTTACTGCAGCCTTTTCTGTATACCAAACATCAATTCTATTTGAAAAATAAGAAAAAGAAACATGCTGACAATCATAACCCAGTATGACACGGGTATCATTTTCTTTTTTAGGAATAGGTAAGCTGTCAAATGGAGTTATTTTTTTGAAAACAGTATTTTTATCCTTAATGGTGCTAACGTTATAATTGTTTTTTAAATCGATGTATTGCTGAATTTTATCAGTTGGTTTTGATAAAAAAACCATTTGATTGTATACATAGATTTCGGTATTCTCGTCTGTTTTTTTTCCGTTTTCAAATTTATCATACTTAATTTTATACACCTCTGATTTGGTTTGAGCACCGAGTACTAAAGAAAAAAACAACAATATGGCATTAAAAAATTTTATCATCTATTTACAAATAATTTATTATTTAATTTTTGACAAGAATTAAACTAAAAAAAATATTAAAAAACAAAGGTAAGAATTACATCTTACCTCTGTTTAAACTAATAGGTTTATGCGTTTTAACCGCATTTGTTAATTATTGGGATTTCTATTAGAGCTATAATTACTTTATATCCCAGAATATTTTGGTACTTAAATTATCATTTGCTTTAACAGCATTATAATTATCCGTATTATAAACACTCTCCGAAGTTGGATATGTCCAGCGTGTTGGCGGAGTTTTTCTTATACTATTGGTCTCATCTTCAAGGAATGTTAAAGCCGGAAGTTTTAATCTTCTTTGTTCTGCCCAAGATTCGTCAACTTGCATCATATTGTAGTGAATATACTTTTGAAAAGCAATCAACTGCAATTGAGCAGCAGGTGTTGTCGCTCCGTCAAAGTTAATAGCAGTAATATAAGCATCAATTTGAGCTGTTGTAGGCTCTGTAGTTGGTTTCCAAGTAGTAACATCAGCTCTATCGCCTAATCGTACATAATATTCAACTGATTGTCTGATCGCTTTCTCAAAATAAGTCTTTGCAGAACCAGCATTACCAGTTCTTGAATAATACTCAGCAAGAATAAGGTTTACTTCGGCAGCATTTATCAATGTTCCAGGCAACCATTTATTTCTACTGATTACAGATCGATTGTAGGTAGAAATTTTACCATCCACTATTAGCTGATCCTGAGCTCCTGATGCGAGCATTGGATCAAGTCCTGTAAAAACACCAGGTGTACTAACCGCAGCTTCAAACAACCAAGGTTTACGAGGATCATTATTTGCGTTCATGTGATCAATCATTGGTTTTGGAGCAATGTTGTTTCCTCCCTCCATTGCATCAATAAATCCAGAAGTATCTAAATCAGTTTCTTGAGTATATACTCTGAAAGCAATATTTTCAGTATTTTCATCTACAATGTTTCCATTAGCAATGATGGCTGCCATTTCAGTATTTGCCCTTGCCGCAAAAGCAGGAACTGCAGAAACTCTGTTCAACATTTTCAATCGCAAAGAATTGCAATAGTTTTTCCAATTGGTCAAGTCTCCTTTGTTAATCAAGTCTTGGTTTTTGAATTCTAGTGCCACACCAGCAGACAAAGTAATGGAATTCAACTCGGTAGAAAAATCTTTTAATTGATCCAGCATCATCGTATATAATTCTGTTTGGTTATCATACTTTGCTGAGGCAGCAGCATAATTACCACCAGTTGAACTTATTTTACCAGCTTGAGAAAAAGGAATATCTCCAAAATTATCAATCATTTTTTGAGTATGATCGTATAAATAAATAGTAGAAGTAATCGTATAGATTCTATTTTCTGTCTGCATAGCAGCAGGCAAAGAAGCCATCACTTTTTCCAACTCTCTATATTGAGCCACGAATTTATAAAACCTATCCCATCTATAAACTGTTGCAGCTCCCGAAACATAACGGCCTGTTCTGTTTGTAAATCCATGCCCCTGAGTGTAGGATAGAGAAGTTGATTGCAGTACTGTAAAATAATTCCAATAGGACGGGATTACATCCTCAAAATTAACTTTCATGAATCCTGCAAACTGTTTAGGTACAGTAGTTGTTTCAACCGTTGATGGATTTGTGTATGCTTCTGCAAAATCGTCTTTCGAACAAGAGCTCAAAAAGACAGCTGCAGTTGTTAGCGATATATATAATAATTTTTTCATGTTATTTTTTTTAAAATTATAATTTATCAAATTAAAAAGATGCTCTTAACATACATCCAATACTTCTAGTAGCTGGATTAGTTCCTGCATTGCTTATGTTTTGTGACCATTTAGAACCTGCCGTAGTAGCCTCAGGATCCATATCTTTAATTGATCTATAGATAAAGAACAAATTACGTCCGTAAGCAGAAAAACTTAATCTAGAAGCACCAATTTTACTAGCCCAAGCAATTGGCAAACTATAAGTTAACGATATTTCTCTCATTTTTATATAGTTGTTTTCCTGAATATACAATTCATAACGTGAGCTGCTGTATTGAGGACCTCCCCAGTTATAAGTCATGTTGTAGTATCCTGCCTGAGAGATTACATTAGTATTTGCCGTACCATCTGCTGTCACACCATCCATCAACATTCCATCACGGTATAATGTTTGTCCACCTGGTCCTGCAGTAGCGCTATTAGGAACTTGAACCCCTTGACCATTAGCATCTTTATAATAAGTTAAACCTCCACGCTCATTTGTACTAAAGTTCAATGTTTCTTCCGTCAATCCTCTTGATTTCATCCAGTTTACCCCAGTTGGCATCAAATAACCTCCATAAGAATAATCAATATTAAGATCTAAAGTGAAATTTTTATAAGCGAATGAGTTCAACAAACCTCCTACACCTTGAGGCATAGCTGTTCCGTATTTCTCCCATTTATCTCCATCAATCATATAAAATCCATCAGAGTCAACCATTTTATTACCATTAGCATCAGTCTTAACAGGGTGTGCATAAATACCTCCCATTGGATCACCTACTACTGATTTCAATTGTGCAGCAGACCCATCATAGTCAGCATGTAATAACTCAGATGCACCGTTAGCCAATTTCACCACTTTGTTTATATTTTTAGACCAGTTCAAAGTAACGTCCCAAGAAAAAGAATCAGTTCTTATTGGAGTACCTGTCAAAGCGATTTCAACCCCTTGGTTGCTCAATTCTCCAACATTAGCTAAGATGGACGACGCTCCAGTTGTAGGTGCCAATGTCAAATCCAAAATCTGATCATAAATTTTTGCATTATAGTATGAAAGATCTAACCCCAGTCTTCTGTCGAAGAATTTAGTTTCAAAACCAAACTCATATTCGTTTTTCATCTCAGGTTTTATTCCTTCATTACCATAATTATTCATAGAATTTGTAATCAAAACTGGAGTAGTAGTACCCTGATTACCCAATGTATTTTGATTAAAAGCTACGTTAGCCTTGTACATCTCTGGGTAATTACCCACAATACCCCAGGAAGCACGTAGTTTTGCATAACTGATTACTTCTGGCAATGTAAATGCATCCGACAATACAAAAGAGGAGTTTACAGAAGGATACGTAAAGGCATTATTATTAGGATTCATAGTAGAGGTACGATCCTTTCTTATTGTTCCTTCAAGGAATAGATAGTTTTTGTAGCTAGCGTTCACAGTTCCATATACAGCGTCTTTTACAACTTCATATTTTGCATCAGTACTTCTTGGAGTATTTACGGAAGCATTCATATCATACCAGCCTTCAACACTTAAACCACCATCCGTAAATCTTGATAAACCAAATCCTGTTTCTTTAGTTGCATTATACCCTGCTTGAGCTCCCACTGTGAAATCATCATTGATTTTTCTATTGTAAATCAGCATCACTTCTCCATAAAGAATATTGTAGTCTTTAGTTTCCATTTGATAAGCACCAGGACCAAATCCATAAACTAAAGGTCTCTCAACTGGGTTTTTAGTTTCAATATCTATTGAAGTCAAATCAGTAGAAGCACGCCCACGTAATTTCAAATCTTTATAAATAGAATAAGTTTCAGTAACACTGGCAATTAAACGGTTTGTAATTTCGTCTTGCTGAATTGCATTTGTATTCCAGAAATAATCAGCAATATCTGATCTGAAACCATTACGGATAATGTTTTCATTTGGAGTCAAACTTTGATTTGTACCAGTAACATATTTGTATCCTAAACTGGTTTGGTATTTAGCTCTGTGCCAATCCCCATTATCAAACGGACTAAGCATACCTGTGAAGTTATTTATCAATCGATCCATACCAACAGCTCGGTTGTGAACGTTTTGATTCATATAACTCACAATCACATCCGTTTTTAATTTTTCACTTGTTTTGAAGGATGCATTCAAATTAAGCGTATTCTTTTTATTCATGTTGCCCATACTCAAACCTTGTGATTCATTGTGTGTGTATGAAAAACGAATACTGCTATTATCAGTATTGTTAGAAAGTGCTACGTTAGTTACACCATCCCATGAATTTTGGAACATATTTTTGTATCCGTCTTTTTGAGCCGAATAAGGACGAATTACACCATCCCAAGACATAATAGGCTGTCCATCGAACCAGTTACCAAAATTAGAACTTCCGTTTGGAGTACCTCTTGTTTCCCTAATACCATCCCCATCTGTATCATAATGAGCAAAACCATCTGGACCCAAATATGCTGAAGGAGCATAAGCTGGATTCGCATAACCTGGACCTCTTTCATACTGAAATCTTGGCATATATGCTATTTCGTTTGTTGCATAACTTGTACTGAAGTCAATACCTAAGCCTTTTTTTCCTTTACCAGATTTGGATGTAATCAATACAACCCCGTTTACGGCTTCTGAACCATACAAAGCTGCAGCCGAAGCTCCTTTAAGAATAGAGATATTCTCAATGTCTTCAGGATTAATATCAGCAATACCATTACTTCTAATACGCTGATCATTCCAATAATCATTATTAGTTGCTGCTCCATCACGAATTGGCACACCATCCAAAACGATAAGCGGTTGGTTTTTACCTGTGACTGAATTAATCCCACGAATCTGAATATTCACATTTCCTGCACCTCCTGGAGTAGAAGTAATACGAACTCCTGGGGCTTTACCATACATAGCATTAGCAATGGTAGGTGAACCTGTCTTAACGATTGCTTCAGCCTTAATCACACTAGTAGCATATCCTAAAGATTTTTTCTCTTTACTTTGTCCCAGTGCAGTTACAACAACTTCATTAAGATTTTGGGAGGATGATATCAATGTTACATTAAGAACAGCAGAACCTTTAAGTGTAATTTCTTTGGTCACATATCCTACGTAAGAAACTGCTAGTACTGCAGACAAACTTGGCACCTTAAGACTATAGGCTCCATCAAAATCTGCAGAAGCGCCAGTTGGCGATCCTTTAACAACAATAGTGGCTCCTGGCAAAGGCATACCAGCGGCATCTGTAATTTTACCTGTAACTGTTATGTTTTGTGATTTAGCATGTTGAAAACTAAATAAGCAAAACACAAGCAGTAGTTTTAATACTTTTTGAATCATAATTAGGGTTTTTTTGTTAATATTTTCTTCAAATTAATTAACCGTAGGTTAATAGTTTGTTAAATTTAAAACTATAATCTATCATCGTTATATAATTTCGACCAATGACAAATTTGAAAAGGTGTTAGTCTATTTTTACTGTTTTTTTAAAACAAAAAAGCTTTATTTAACAACTTATTACTAATGAAAAACACAACATGATAATTATTCAATAACGATTTGGCATATCTCTTAAATAAAAAACATTAACCTTAAAGAAAAGGTTAATGTCTTTGTCGTTTGATTAAAAAAATGATGATAACGTTTTATATCTACCTTTGCATAGCTTAATATAAATTACTGATTTTAGAGACTAAATAAGTTTTAAATTTCTCATAATACCACAAAATACAATTATAAATTTGTGCTTGTCATTAGTCTCAATTGATACTTAAATACACCTGTAAATAATTCTTAGTACTTAATTTGAATTAAAAAGGTTAATTATTTACAACCTTAAAATTTATTTTTAACAAATCTGCAGAATTCCCTCCAACCATAACTTCAAAATCACCTGGTTCTACTACTCTTTTCATCTCTCTGTTCCAAATTGATAATTCATCAGATGTTAATGTAAATTCCACCTTTTTTGTTTCGCCTTTTTCGATGAATAACCTTTTAAAGCCTTTTAATGTTTTTCTTGGAGTTGTAACACTGCTGTAAACATCATTGATATATAATTGTACCACTTCATCCCCATCATAGTTTCCTGTATTTTTAACATCTACACTAACCTTTAATTCTCCGTCAGCTTTAATTTCTTTTGCATTTATCGCAAAATTTGAATATTCGAACTTGGTATAACTTAAACCATAACCAAATGTATAAAGCGGATTCTCACTTTCTGAAACATATCTGTGAATAGCAGATGGTTTTTGGTTGTAATATATAGGTAACTGTCCAACAGATTTTGGAACCGAAATAGGAAGTCTTCCTGCAGGATTATAATCTCCAAATAAAACATCCGCTACAGCTCTTCCTCCAAATTCACCTGGAAACCATCCTTCAACAATGGCAGGGATATTCTCGCTAATCCAGTTTGTAGAAAGCGGACGGCCGTTTAATAATACACAAACTACGGGAGTTCCTGTTTTTTGAATCGCTTCAATCAATTCCTGCTGCATTCCGTGTAAGTCTAACGAAGCTACATCTCGATTTTCTTCAACCAATTCGTTTGATTCTCCTAGAACAACAATCGCTACATCTGCTTTTTTAGCGGCATCAATTGCAGGCTGAAAGTTTACTTTTTCGAGATTCCACCGCAAGTGCGCTCTGGCTCCCCAGCCGCCTTCCCACATTTCAATACGGACTTTGTATTTTTTACCTGCTTCTATGTTTTTTGGGGTTGTGACGATACTTGTAGCGCCTTTTGACCAATTGTCAATAACCAATTGATCATCAATCCACATTCTGATTCCATCATCTGAACTTAGACCTAACCAGCCATCAAAGGCTTTATCTGATTTAATGTAACCTGTCCAGCGAATGGAGAAATCGTCATCTGTAACACCTGTTCCTGGAGACCATGGCCAGTCAAACTCTAATTGATTGTCAATACGAGTTAATGCCGGAGTCCCTTCAACATTTCTGTTATTGAAATATTCTCCTTTTAATCCGTTCTGAGCTTCATCAGGAGTAAATAAATATTTTGATGGAATAATTTGTCCTTTTACAATTAAAGGAACGCCTTCTTCATAAAGAACATTTGCCGTTTTTCCCACAAGTTGCTGAACACCTTCCAAAACAGTAGTTCCAACTTTATTTTTAACTGCATATCCTCCAAGTCTTGAAGCATTTGCATTTGGACCAATTACTGCAACCGTTTTAATGTCTTTGCTTAAAGGTAAAATGCTGTTGTCATTTTTCAATAAAATCATCGATTTATGAGCTGCTTCTAATGCCGCTTCCTGATTCTCTTTAGTATAAAAACGCTCTTTAATTAAATTTTTATCTGTGTACGGATTTTCAAATAATCCTAATAAGAATTTCAATCGTAAAACTCCTCCGACAGCACGGTCGATCTGCTCCATTGTAAGTTTCTTTTCGTTTACCAATTCAACAAGACTTGCCTGCCAAAACTCATTTGTAAAATCATAAAACTGCATATCAACTCCAGCTGTAACTGCTTCTCGAATACTTTCTTTTGGAGAATTGGTCACATGATGTGTAGTCTGCAAATATTTAATAGCTCCTAAATCTGAAACTACGATTCCTTTAAACCCCCATTCTTTTCTCAAAACATCAGTAAGCAGCCAATGATTTGCGGCACAGGGAATTCCATCTAATTCAGAATACGCACACATAGTTCCCAATGCTCCGCCTTTTCTAAATGCTTTTTCAAATGAAGGAAGATGATCTTCTCTTGCTGAACGCTCTCCTACTAAAATTGGAGAAGAATTCCCTCCCGCTTGCGGTATACCATGAACGGCAAAATGTTTAGGCTCAGCAATTATAGAACGATCTGATTTTAAATCATCGCCCTGCATTCCTTTGATCATCGCTAAACCAATTTCACTGTTTAAATACGCATCTTCACCAAAAGTTTCGGCAACTCTTCCCCAGCGCGGTTCACGGCCTAAATCTAAATTTGGTCCTAAACCAAAATGAACTCCGTGTGCTCTTGCTTCCATCGCAATTACTTTTCCAACTTTATCCATCACATTAACGTCCCAGGTTGCTCCTAAACCAATATTCATTGGAAAAGCCGTACTTCCGTCATCTAAATAACCGTGAAGCATCTCGCACATAATAAGCGCAGGAATCCCCCAACGGTTTCCTTTTATCACTTCAGTTTGAAGATCGTTGATCATTTTTGCCGAACGCGGATAAACGTCATGAATCGCTCCAATTCCTAATTTTCCAATTTTAGCTGTTGATTTTGACTTCGAAAAATTCTCTTCATCTTTGAAAAATTCTCCTTTGTACATATCCATCTGACGCACCTTTTCTTCCAGGCTCATTCGGCTTAACAAGTCTTGTACTCTTTCTTCAACAGGTAATTTTGGATCCTGATATGGGTGTTTTTTTTGTGCTTCGGCCTGGTTAAAAAAACCTACAGCCATTACAAAAATAATGGCTGTTTTTTTCATTCTTAGTTGTAACATAGTTGTGTTGCTTTTTAATTTTGAATCACTTTTAGTGTCGTTCCATTCACAAAATCATCATGTGAGATAAAAAAACTATTCAGCGTTTTTCCGTCTAATTGAATCTGTTTGATTTTGCCATCAGTATTGATTTCCCGTTCAATTACAATACTTTCTTTTTTATAATATTTTGAATCTAATTTGATCGTTACTTTATCAAACATTGGCGTTGTAATCGCATAAATTGGATCTCCCGGAGATATTGGATAGATACCCATCATCGAATACACTAACCACGCCGACATTGTTCCGGTGTCATCATTGCCGGGTAATCCTTTTGGTTTGTTCTGGAAATATTCTCTTACCAGTTTTTTTACCATTCCCTGAGCTCTCCATTCTTCACCTTTTACATAATTAAACAAATAAGGATAAGCAATATCAGGCTCGTTTGCCATATCAAACTGTTTGCTATCAAAAACTTTTTGTAGCTGATCCGAGAAAGCTTTATCCCCGCCCATTAATTTTTTAAGTCCGACAATATCATGCGGAACCATAAAAGCATACTGCCACGCATTTCCTTCAATAAAACCAACATTTTCTTCAAAATTGGCACCAGAAACAGGATCAAAAGGTTCGTACCAATTTCCATTTGCAAATCTGGGGCGAAGTAATTTCAAGTTTTTATCGAATAATTTTCGATATGACGATGAACGATTTTTGAAACGTTCTGCATCGGCAGATTTTCCTAAGGCTTTAGCCAAAAGTGAAATAGAATAATCAGAGGCATTGTATTCCTGCGTTGTCGAAACCGGTCCGCGATTATCTGTTGTCAAATACCCTTTTTCGATATAATCTTTAAGTCCTGGACGAAGCGGATTATTTTCAATTTGATCAGCTCCCTTTAACATTGCTTTATAGGCTTTATTAACATCAAAATCACGAATTCCTTTTAGATAAGTATCCGCAATAACAATACTTGCAGGGTCTCCAACCATTGTAAAAGTTTCTGTTGAGTTTAATTCCCATTTTGGTAACCAGCCGTTTTCATCGTACATTTCCAGCATGCTTTTAACCATATCTGATTGTTGCTTCGGATATACCAACGACATTAACTGGTGTAAATTTCGGTACGTATCCCATAATGAAAATACGGTATAACGTGTACCTTCAGTTTTACCAATCTTACTTCTTTTAATTTCTGGAAATTCTCCGTTGAAATCATTTAAAGTATTTGGGTGAATTAAAGTGTGATACAACGCCGTATAAAAAATCGTTTTATCCTCTTTTGAGCCGCCTTCAACTAAAATTTTAGAGAGTTCTTCGTTCCATTCGCTGTATGTTTCTTTATAAACGGCATCAAATGATTTACTTCCTGTTTCTTTTTCTAAATTTTCACGAGCATTTTCGATACTTACATATGAAATTCCAATCTTAACTTCAACCGTTTCTTCTTTATCGAATTTATAAGTAAAATAACTTCCAATACTATCACCCACGACGGTTTTGATCGTGTTTTCCATTATTCTGGCTTTTCCGTTATATCCCATCCATTGCGCTTCTACGCCGCTATATTTTGCAGGTTTTTTCCAAACACCGAATTTATCCGCAGGTTTTGAAAACTTTGCTACAAAATATACCGGATAAGTATCTTCGGGACTGTTGTAACAAAACGAACCAACAGAACGCATTCCTTCAATTTCTGTTGCCGACACTACTTTTATCATAGCGCCTTCTTCATTTGTCAAACCTAAACCAAGATTTAATAAAATATTGGACTGCCCTTTCGGGAAAGTGAATCTGCTCACTCCCACTCGTTTCGAAGCAGTAAATTCTCCTTTTACTTTGTACTTGTCAATGTCTACGCTATAATAAGCTGTTTTGGCTATTTCATTAGAATAAGTCGATCCATATTTTAAATGATCTATTTCAACATCGCCGGTTGTTGGCATCAATAAAATAACACCTAATTCAGGACAGCCAACACCACTTAAATTTACCTGACTGAAACCTGTTAAAAATGTATTTTCGTTTACATACGGATTAGATAACCAGCGGCTGTCTTTTTCTAAGGGTAAATTTTGAGATCCAGCAACGTTAAACGGACTAATACTCGCCATTCCTCTTGGCGCAATAGGCCCAGGGAATGCTGCTCCGTAATTTGAAGTTCCAATAAACGGGTTCACATAATCAGCAGGCTGTTGTGCAAAAATAGTTACGCTAAAAAACAGTATGTAAAATAAACATGCTGTTGGTATCGCTATCCTTTTATCTAAAAACATATTATTTTATCTATCTGTTAACAGCTTCAATTTTTAAAGTCCAAGCTTCTTTAGCCGGTAAATTATTTCTAAGGCTTTCTGGAATTACAACTTTAAATCCATTTCCTTCTTTTGTCCACTTTAAAGAAGTTTTAGAACCTAACATTGTAATTTTTGTTCCTTTTTTAGGACTGATAGACTTTACTGCAATTGCTGCAGGAATTTTATCTTCTCCGTCTTTTGCTAAATAAAATACGAATACATTTCCAGCTTTATTTTGTGTAAAACAAATGTTGTCTTCTTTAAAAGGTTCAATTGGTTTTGTCTCATAAATTGCTGTGCTGTTAACTTTCATCCAGTCTCCGTAAGCATGCAATAAATCGTAAGCATCTTTATCCCATTCTCCTTCTTGACTTGGCGCAATATTTAATAATAAGTTTCCGCCTTTTGCCACAATATCAACTAACATGTGAATACCTTGTCTTCCAGTCATATATTGTGCACCTGGAGAATAAGACCATCCTCCACCTGCTGGAATACAAGATTCCCAAGGATAAGGCAATGTTTTTGCCGGAACGCGTCCTTCTGGAGTTAAATAGTTTTGGTTTTTTCCGTGGACTGCTCTATCAACTACGATTAATCCTGGTTGTTGTACACGTGCTTTTACAACCAATTCGTCCATTTTAGGATCCTGATCTACAACTCTGTGTTTGATAAAACCATTTTTTGATTCGTTTTCTGCAAATTTCTCGTCATAGTTTTCTTTTAAGTTTTGCTGATCTCTTTTTTTAACCCATCCGCCATCTAGCCACAAAATATCAACTTTACCGTAATTGGTAAGAATTTCTAAAATTTGGTTATGTGTGAAATCAACATATTTCTGCCATTTTTCTGGATACAAAGATGGATCGTAGTTTACGTTTCTGTCGAAAGGAGGAAAATACGGATCCCAGTAATTTTCATTATGCCAGTCTGGTTTAGAGAAATATGCGCCAGTTGAGATATTCTCAGCTCTAAAAGCATTGAAAACTTCTTTTAAAATATCCGCTTTTGGATTTGTGCTAAAGGGACAAGCTGCATCTGTTACTTTATAATCAGAATATTTGGTATCATACATATTAAATCCGTCATGGTGTTTTGTTGTAAAAACCATGTATTTCATTCCGGCTGCTTTTGCTGCTTGTGCCCATTTTGCAGGATCAAATTTTGTTGGATTAAAGGTCTTTTTCAATCCTTCATACTCTTTTACATATTCATTATAATTACCCGGATTACTTCCTTTTTTACGCTCGCACCATCCATAATCTTCCGGACATATTGACCAGGATTCTACAATTCCCCATTGGCTGTAAGTTCCCCAGTGCATTAACAATCCGAACTTTTTTCCCTGCCATTCCTCTAAATTTTTCAATACTAACGGATCTGTTTCCGGAACATAGCGTTCATCTTCATAAATGGCCTGCGAAAACAATTGTGCCGAAAATAATAAGGCTATGATTGCTATTCTTTTTTTCATCTTTCCTTTATTTACTTTAAAATATTACTTTTTTAATTGCTCTTTCTATAATGGATTCCATAATCAAATATCCTGCTGCTTTAGGATGTATGATTAGCCAATTTTCGGTAATTAAATCATTCATGAACACAAGTTCTCGTTCAAATTACCGTTTTAGTAATCCATTTATTTTGATTTTGAAATCGCTAAAAAATAAACCAATCAGTTGATGCAAAACTGCCGTTTTTTAATTTTCTGGTTTTCTCAATTGTTCTAATATTGACTCATTAGTAAAAGTGATGTGAGTTTGCGGTTTTTCATTGAGTTGATCATAAATTATAATACTATTTTCACCAGATTTCAACCAACAACCAGGTACATAAAGCGTTTGTTGTGGTCCCACTTTCCAATATCTTCCAAGATTATGTCCATTGACAAATACAATCCCCTTTCCCCAATCTACCATATCAAGAAATGTATCGGCTGGTTTGTCTATGGTCACTATAGATTCATATAAAACTGGTCGTCCAAGCTTAATCACTTCATTTTTAACAACTGGAGCTTCACTCATAGGCATTTTATACATTTCCCATCCACCACTAATTTCATAATCATTTATAAAAATTGGAGAAATAATTCCTTTGGTGTTATGTACTATTTCGGCTCCGTAATTGATACGCCCCATATTTTCAACTAGGATTTCCAAAATACCGTTAAAAGGAATAGAAACAGACAATTCATATTTATTGAAAACCCTGTTTAATTCACCAACATTTACTCCATTAACATAAACTACAGCAAAGTCTCTCAATCCTTCTATTTTTAGATTCCCTACGATGGGTTGGGTGAATCGTTTTCGATACAAAACATACCCATTTCCCTGACCCAATTTTTCAAATGTTAATGGTTGATCACTAACTACTGCTTTTTGTTTTTTAATCCAGCTCAAAATATCCATACTGGCTTTAACAGCTTGATCAGGATACTTAACAGATGGAATTTTTTCAGGAATTGGTGCTAACTTTGTTTTGGAAAACTGTTGCATCACTTGGCGAATAGCCATGAATTTTGGTGTTGGCCAACCTGCTTCACTAATGGGGGCATCATAATCATAACTCGTAAGATCTGGCTGAATATTACTTTCTGAATTATAATTAGCTCCCGAAGTAAATCCAAAATTAGTACCTCCGTGAGCCATATAGTAATTAAAAGATACGCCAGCATCTATATACTTTTTGGTTTGGCTTGCAGTCTCATCGCTTCCTATTTTAACAAATGGTTCTGCCCAATGATCCAACCAACCCGAATAAAACTCAGCAACCATATACGGTCCTTGAGCCTTGTTATACTTATTAACCTGTTTTTTTAAATTATCAAGATTGGTTTCTCCATTTGCCGTTGGCAAAACACCTTCAACCACACCATCTTCAAACAACCAAGTCCCATCCGAAGTAAAAAATGGACCCTGAAAACCAGTTTCTTTAAGCAAATTATAAATAGCCGTTTTATAATCTTTATGATCGCTGGCTTTAATATCTGTTCTTTGCGAAACATATGACCCAAACTCGTTTTCAACTTGAACCATAATAATAGGCCCACCCTGACTAGCAAAAAGTCCTTTAACCTCCGCATACAAATGCTCAAGATAAGTTTTACAAGCCTCCAAAAAGGCTTTGTTATTTGTACGAATCACTAAATCCGGATTATTTTGTAACCACCAAGGGTATCCGCCAAATTCCCACTCACCGCATGCATATGGTCCTGGCCTAAGAATTACAAACAAACCTTCACTTTTTGCAATACGAATAAACTCGGCCAAATCTCTATTGCCAGTTTTAAAATCCCAAACTCCTGGCTCTATTTCGTGATAATTCCAAAACACATAAGTAGCAACAGTATTCATGCCCATAGCTTTGAGCATTTGTAACCTATGCCTCCAATACTCCCTAGGAATACGTTCATAGTGCATTTCTCCTGAATGTATTTTTATAACTTTACCATCCTGACGAAATTCTCCATCAGAAATAGTAAAAACTTTTGACTGCCCTAGAATACTAAATGGTGATAAAAAAAATACTAAAATTCCTAACCTAAATAAAATCTGCTTCATTTTTTCTTTTTTAAAATACTTCTAAATCATATTAAATTATACCTATGATTTATGTCTTACGCTAACTAATTTTTCAATTCCTTATTACTTAAAGAATAAGGAACGTTTTCATCTTTACTTCCCCAATCTTTATTTGGTTTTTTATCTAAATTGAATTCTAATCTTCCTCCTTTTTGAATTATATCAAAATTTATGAAACTATTAAAATATGCATTCCCATTTAAAGCAGCAGACTGAATATAGAAATTATCTTTAGAATTATTTTTAGCTTCGATTTGAAACTTCTTTCCGTTCTCTAAGTAAAGAGTTGTTTTTTTAAATAAAGGACTTCCTATTACATATTGATCGACTCCTGGAGTGACAGGATAAAATCCTAGCGAACTAAAGACATACCAAGCAGAGGTTTGTCCATTGTCTTCATCACCACAATAACCATCTGGTGTGGGAGCATATAATTTAGTGAGAACTTCTCTGACTCTAGCTTGTGCTTTATAGGATTGATTAGCATAATTATACAGGTAAATCATATGTTGAATGGGTTGATTACCATGTGCATAATTTCCCATATTTGCTACCTGCATTTCTCTAATTTCATGAATCGTTTGTCCGTAATAAGAATCGTCAAAAGAAGGTGGCATCTGAAAAACTTCATCAAGTTTTGAGGCAAATTTCTCTTTTCCTCCCATCAAATCTATTAACCCTTGAACATCATGAAATACTGACCATGTGTAGTGCAAACTATTTCCCTCGGTAAAAGCATCTCCCCATTTTAAGGGATTAAAAGGAGTTTGAAAATCGCCTTCTTTATTTTTACCCCTCATTAAATTTACTGAAGGATCAAACACATTTTTATAATTTAAAGATTTCTTGAAATAGGTATTAGCAATGTTTGTCTTGCCTAATTTTTGTGCCATTTTAGCAATGGTAAAATCTGCAAAAGCATATTCTAGTGTTCGTGCGACATTTTCGTTTATACCCACGTTGTAAGGAACATACCCCAAAGCGTTATAGTATCCTAAACCTTCACGACCAACAGATTTGACAGGTCTGCCTTCTTCGATAGTTGCATTTTTTAGCATTGCCTCAAATAGCAGTTCAGTATCCTTATTTTGAGCCCCTTTTAAAAAAGCATCGGCTATAATTGGAGCGGAATTGGACCCGACCATGCAATCCCTATGCCCAGGGCTTGCCCATTCTGGTAACCAACCTGACTCTTTGTAAGTATTAGCGAGTCCTTCCAAAATATGACCATTCAAATCAGGGTACATCATATTAAAAAAAGGAAAAACAGCTCTAAAAGTGTCCCAAAAGCCATTATCAGTAAACATATAACCTGAATTTACTTTGCCATTGTAAGGGCTATAATGTACTACTGCATTATTTTTGTCAAATTCATAAAACTTTCTAGGGAATAACAACACACGGTATAAACTTGAATAAAATGTTCTGATATGATCTACATTATCATCTTCTACTTGAATTCTACTTAATTCTTTTTCCCAAGCTTGTTTTGCCTTCTCTTTAGTTTCTTCAAAAGTATCCTGACCTATTTCTTTACTCAAATTAAGTTGAGCCTGATCTAAACTTATGAAGGATGAAGCTACTTTTACATGCACAACTTCTCCTTTTTTAGTTTTAAAACCAATGATCGCTCCTACGTGCACACCTTTACTATCCGTAGCATTAGGAAGTAATTTCCATCCATCTGCCCAAGTATGGTTTATCTCAAAATCTTTATCAAACTCGGCCACAAAATAATTATGGAAATTTTCTGGAACACCTCCGCTATTATTTCGGCAATACCCTATTATTTTGCGCTCACTCGGAATAATTTTAACCATAGAGCCTTTAAAAAAGGCATCCAGCATAATATAAGATGTGTTAGATTCTGGAAAAGTAAATTTAAAATGAGCCGCTCTTTCTGTTGGAGAAATCTCCACAGTCACATCATAATCAGCCAAATATGCTGAATAGTAATACGGTTTAGCCGTTTCTGCTTTATGCGAAAACCAAGATTCCCGATCATCTTCTTGAAATTTCAATTTTCCAGTTACAGCCATCAACGAAAAAGCTGCATAATCATTAATCCAAGGACTTGGCTGATGCGTTTGTTTGATTCCTCTAATTTTTTTATCATGATATTTATAAGTCCAGCCATCTCCCATTTTGGCGGTCATTGGAGACCAGAAATTCATTGCCCAAGGAGTGGCGATAACAGGATAAGTGTTTCCATTAGACAAACTATAATCAGAGTCAGTTCCCATTAAAGGATTAACATAATCAACTAAACTTTGTTTTTGCTGACCAATTACTTCTTGATTGATGGATAGACATAATACAAAACCAATTACGCTAAGCAGCCTTATTTTATTTGTTGTTTTCAACTTTTGAATGTTTTTAATTAAATTTCCAATAAATTAATTATTCTCTATAACCTGCCCTTTTTCTCTATATAAATCAACCGTTCCATTTAATTGAATAGCTATCACAGTAACTTCTTTATCTTGGAGCTCTAAAGGAAGGTCAATATATAACAAGCCTGGAACATCACTCCAATATTGTTTACCAACCACATTATAATTTAATTTAGTACCGTTACCAACTACCCAAATTCGATTAACTGGATTTTTTAAACCTTTGATCAACAAAGAACCATTTGGTTTGTTATCAACATATAAATACAAAATCGTTTTATCCTTAGATAATGCGGTATATCCATTAAAATGGCCTTGAGGAATACCTGCTCTAGTTCCATAAATAGCTGTTTCATGCTTATTAGTCCATCTTCCTAACTCTTTTAAAATAGCGACTTGTTCTTCAGGAATAGTGCCGTCAGGTTTAGGCCCTATATCCAAAAGTAAATTTCCTCCCATACTGATACAATCAACCAAAATTCGAATCAGTTGATTCGCATTTTTATAGTTCTTATCATTAGGCTGATAACCCCAAGAATTATTAATGGTCATACACAATTCCCAATAATCGTTATCTGGTTTGGTTATAGGTACTCCTTGTTCTGGAGTTGCATAATCCCCATAACCCTGCAATCTAGAATTGATAATGGTTGAAGGTGTTTTTTCTAATAATAACTTTCTTATCTCTTTAGCCTTCCATTTCTCTGCTGATTGTTCCCAATCTCCATCAAACCAATACAAATCAGGATTAAATTTGGTTAACTCACCTAATTGCCCAAAATTGAATTTAGTAAAGGCTTCCCATTTTTCACTGTCATTTTCATATTTTTTCTCCTTTCTGGTAAAATTGGGATAATTGGAATTTGACCAATCTAATAGTGAATAATACACCCCCACTTTTAAATTTTCTTTTCGAGCAGCGTTGACAAAAGGTGTAATTAAATCTCTTTTTGCTTTCGTTTTCTTAACCACGTTCAGATCACTAAATTTTGTATCCCAAAGCGCTACTCCATCATGATGCTTTGTGGTAATTACAGTATATTTTGCTCCACTTTCCTTGATTAATTTTACCCAATATTCAGGATCATAATTTTTAGCAGTAAATCCATCTAATTGTTTCATATAATCTGGATAGGAAATATAATCATTATAAAAAGACCAAGATTCATCTATCCCATTTACAGCATAGATTCCCCAATGAATAAAAATCCCCAATTTGGCATCCTTAAACCATTCCAATCGCTGCTCTTTTGGCAATTCATTAACCTGACAAATAATTTGGTTTTGAGCCAATAAAAACAAAACAACTATAATTTTTATGTATTTCACCTTTTAATCAATTAAAATTTCATCAAAAAACATAAAAGAACTATCTCCCCTAGGACTCTTTCTTAAATTAGTGGCAATCACTTTTACATATCTGGCAGTAATAGCATTAAAATTAACTGCAAAGTCTTTTAATTCAGATTTAGAATTGATTGCAAACGGTCGAGTTACTTTTCCAACTTCATTGTATGCCACTCCATCTGCAGAAACAAAGACTTTTACTTCGGTAGGGAAATAAATCCCAGAACCTTGATTTTCTAATGAACCCAAAATTACCTGATGAACGTTTTGTGTTTTATCTAAATCAATTACCGTTTCCATATCATCAACCAGCCAAGCCTGCCATTGCCCATCATGGAAATTTTTGCTCCCTCTTACTACATTTACCAAACTTAAGAATCCATCTCCTTCATAATTCTTATTAAAAGGCTTTTTAAAATTCAACTTACTACCTACTGCTTTATGAAATTGAATTGTGTCTTTAAAAACTTTACCAACTGGTTTATCATTTTGAAATAAAGAAGCTTTTAATATTGTTGTTTCTTTAAACGGAATTGGATTTGTATATTTTATAGCATTATAATCGATATTTTTATTACCCAAAACATAACGAATATCAGGATTTGGGAATTCATTTTTCAGCACCACATTAATTTGCTTTTTTTCTAAATCTGCCGTTGAAGAAGCTGTTACCAAATAAGCACTTTTTGCATAATTGATTTCCAGATAATCATAACGACTTAATAAGGGTTTCAATCTCGTTATAAAATCATTCCAGTTACGGTTCTCTTTCGAACTCCATAAAACTTCGGACATAGCTGCCAATCTTGGAAAAATCATATATTCCGAATCTTTAGGGTCTGCAAGATATTCTGCCCATAAATTGGCTTGGCCGCCTAATACATGCGCAGCTTCCTGAGGTGTCATCTCCGGCACAACAGGATCAAATTCGTACACTTTATTTAAAGGATTATAAGCGTCAAAAGCCAGCGGTTCTTCGTTTTGTGGACCTTGATAAAAGTTAAAATAACAGGGAGATTCCGGAGTCATAATAACATCATGACCTTGATCTGCCGCTTCAATACCGCCTTTTGTACCTCTCCAGCTCATTACTGTGGCCTCTGGAGCCAAACCACCTTCAATAATTTCATCCCATCCAATTATTTTTTTCCCTTTAGAATTGATGTATTTCTCCATTCTTTTGACAAAATAGCTCTGCAGTTCATTGACATCTTTCAGGTGTTCGTCTTTAATTCTTTTTTGACAATTCGGACATTTTTCCCAATTGGTTTTGGTTGCTTCATCTCCACCTATATGAATGTATTTTGACGGAAAAATTGTTATCACCTCGTCTATTACATTCTGTAAAAACTCAAAAGTTGATTCTTTTCCAGCGCAATAAATGTCTGTAATTGGCCAGAGTCCGCCTGACGGAACACCAATTCTCTGATTAAAACAGGCCAATTCAGGATAAGAAGCAATGGCAGAACTCACGTGTGCGGGCATTTCGATTTCTGGAATGATTTCGATATTTTTTGCTGCAGCGTATTTTACAATTTCTTTTAATTCTTCCTGTGTTAAAAAACCTCCATAAGTTCCTTTTTCATCAGGATTTGTGGTCAATCTCGCATTCCATGATATATTTTCCTGATTGACTCTCCAAGCACCAATTTCTGTTAATTTTGGATATTTTTTAATTTCAATTCTCCATCCTTGATCATCAACTAAATGCAAATGCAAAACGTTCATTTTGTGCATTGCTAAACGATCAATTGTAGCCAGAATGTAATTTTTATCAAAGAAATGCCGCGACAAATCCAGCATTAATCCTCTCCATTGAAAACGAGGTTCATCACTAATCGTTACATTCGGAATCTGCCATTTTTCGGATGTAATGACATATTTACTTTCTATAGCTGCCGGAAGCAATTGTCTGATAGTTTCTAATCCGTAAATAAAACCTGCATTTCCTTTGGCTGTAATCGTAATACTTTTTGCGCTTACTTCTAATTTATATGCTTCTTTATTAAGCATTTGATCAGTCTTAAATTGAATAAAATTGCTTTGCGGAATTGTGGTTGCAATTTCAGGGCGCCATCCGGCAGACTTTTCAAATTTGTTTATTAAAGCGGTTGCTATATCTTTTTGAAACTCTGTCGTGGCAATAAATTTTGTGCTTTTAGAAAATTCAAATATTCCCGGCCGAATCAACAATTGATTTGGTTTCGGAATAATCTGAATGTCCCTTACTGTATATATTTTTTGACTGTAACCAAAACTTAAAACAGTTAGGAAGATTACAACAAGTAATGATTTTAATACCCTCATAATAAATTATCTTATAGATGGTGTAATTTTAATTGATATTTATAGGTTTTGTCTCTTAGCAAATATTTTTCCATTGGCCATGTCTGCCTGCTGTCAATTCCTCCAACGCCCATTTGTTTAGAATCGTTTTTTTTTATTTTCTATGGCTTTTCTTTTTTATACACAAAAAAACCACCTTTCCATGTGCTTAAAAATTATGCTCAATCCAAATTAGACAAAGTTCAGTCATTGCTATTTTTCCCAGGCCATTTTAAATTTTGCATCTTCCATTCTGTGTCCTTTTTGGTCATCAGAAACGGCGTAGTTAAAACCAGATCTTAGGCTGTAACCTGCATGTTCGCCATTTTTATTTAAGGCAATAAAACCAACTTGCAGATACTCCATGTCTTTGTGGTTTTTATGCTTGTTATAAATGCGTTCTGTAATTTCTTTACAGGCATCATAAGGCGATTTTCCCTGACGCATTAATTCGACAACCATTGCACTTCCTGCAGTTCGGATAACCGCTTCGCCTAAACCGGTTGCAGCAGCAGCTCCCACTTCATTATCCAGAAAAAGCCCCGCGCCGATTATTGGGGAGTCACCGACGCGGCCGTGCATTTTCCAGGCGGCGCCGCTTGTTGTACAGCCACCAGCAAGATTTCCATCCTGATCTAACATTAGCATGCTTATGGTATCGTGATTTTCTATATTTATCACGGGCTTGTATTTTGAATCTGCCAGCCATTTTTTCCAGTCCTTTTCAGATTCCGGAGTTAATAGATTCTCTTCTTTGAATCCTTCAGCTAAAGCAAACTGCAATGCTCCCTGACCCGCTAACATAACATGCGGCGTATTTTGCAGCACTCTTTTTGCTACTGAAATTGGATGCATAATACCTTGAAGAAAACAAACAGAACCGCAATTGCTGTTATGATCCATAATACAGGCATCCAAAGTCACTTTTCCCTCACGATCAGGGTATCCTCCATAACCAACACTGCGGACATTGGGATCTGCTTCGGGAATTTTCATGCCGGCTTCGATAGCATCTAAGGCTGGTTTTCCTGCTTTTAATTGTTTCCAGCTCTCTTCATTTGCGGGAAGACCATGATTCCAAGTCGAAATAATAACCGGCTTTTTTTGCTTTTTTTCTAAGTCTTCGATTGCAAAAACTTTTTCATCTTCTGAATTCTTAGCAAATCCGCTAAATCCTACCACAGAACTTACGGCCAAAGACCCTAAAGCTGCTTTTTTTATAAAATCTCTTCTATTTGACATATCCTTATTTTTTTAATGAAACATTTCCGAAGATAATGCGATGTTATTCTTATCTTTTTTTGGGAATTTACCCATAGTAAAAATTAAGGTTCCTCCTTGTGTAATTTCTTTATGAGTGATGTAATTTCTGTTTATTTTTTCTCCATTCAGTGTAATAGATTGGATATACATATTCTCATTATTGTTGTTTTCTGTTTTAATAACAAATATTTTATTGTTTTCTAAGTTAATTGTGGCTGTGTCAAAAAGAGGTGACCCAAAACTATAGATTCCTTGGGCTGGGTTTACAGGATAAAAACCTAATGAACTCAATATATACCAAGACGCCATTTGTCCACAATCTTCATTTCCGCAATGCCCACCGGGAGTATTTTTATACTGACTTTCTAGAATCTCCCTGACTAATTTTTCCGTTTTCCAAGGTTCATTAATATAGTTGTACAAGTAAGCCACATGATGGCTCGGCTCATTACCATGTGCATATTGCCCAATCATGCCTGTGCTAAATATAGGTAACTTGTCTTCAGGCAAGGGATTTAAGGTAAACATAGTATCCAATTTTTTTTCAAAAGCCAAATTTCCGCCAACTACTTTTATTAAGCCTTCAATATTTTGCGGTACTGACCAAAAATATTGCCATGCATTACTTTCGCAGAAATAAGCGGTATATTCTTTTGGAATAAATTCTTTTATAAATTCTCCGTTTTTCAATTTTGGACGCATAAAGGTACTTTTCGAATCGTACAGATTTCTCCAATTCTCAGAACGTTTTAAGAAATATTCATAATCATTTGATTTATGTAATGCTTTTGCAAACTGCGCCAAACACCAATCATCATAGGAATATTCCAGCGTTTTTGAAACCGACCAGTTTTCATTATCATCATCAGCAGGAACATAGCCTAATGTTTTATAACTGTCTAATTGCCTTGAATCTGCCATGGAGCTTTCTACACAGGCTTTATATGCTAATGCTGTGTCAAAATGCTCAATTCCTTTAAAATAAGCATCAACAATAACCGGAATTGCGTGGTTACCTATCATCATATTGGTTTCATTTCCCTGCATAGACCAAACGGGCAATAAACCTGTTTCTTTATAATGTGCCAATAAAGAATTAATCATACTGGAAACACGTTTTGGATGCAAAATAGTGTACAGTGGATGTGCAGCTCTGTAGGTATCCCATAATGAAAACGTATCATACCTGTCAAATCCTTTGGCATTTTCAATTTTGCCATTGGCACCTTTATAATCTCCGTTGCAATCACTTAACAATGTAGGAGCCAACATAGACTGATACATCATGGTGTAAAAGATTTTCTTTTTGTTATCGTCAGGTGTTGTAATCTGAATTTTCTGTAATTCTTGTTCCCAAAGTGCTGAGGCTTTAGCTTTATAATTTTCAAAATTAAAATCGGGAGCTTCTTCTTCTAAGGATTTATAAGCTCCTTTAACTGAAGCTGTGGAAAGTCCTGTTTTTAAAATTATTTCATCTTTATCAACGGTATTATAATTTAAAACGATTTTGGTCTTAACTGCTTTTGATGGATTAGCTGTAAGGGAATCGTTTTTAAAAATCTGATATGATTTAAAAGGTTTTGAAAATTTCATAACAAAATATACCCGCTGTTCTTTGGCCCAGCCTGTTGATTTCCTATATCCTTCAATAGTGGTCTGATCCACAACATTGATATAGGTTTCTACAGGAGCATCCCAATTTAAGGAATAGCCTAAATCGATATGAATCTGCGATGCCTCATCTTTAGGAAAAGTATATCTATGAATGCCTGTACGTGCTGTTGCTGTGAGTTCTGCCTTAATTCCGAAATCTAATAAATTTACAGTATAATATCCCGGAATTGCTGTTTCCTGATTATGCGAAAATCTCGAAAACGGTATAAAATTGTTGTCTTTAATCCGTTTTGTAAATCTGCTGTTGGTCGGCATCACTAAAATATCATATAAATCGCCAGCCCCAGTACCTGATAAATGCATGTGAGAAAATCCGGAAATAATAGAATCTTTATAATAATATCCCGAAATTCTATCCCAGCCGGGTATTCCTATATCCGGACTTAGTTGTACCATCCCAAAAGGCACTGTGGCTCCGGGATATGTATTTCCGGGGCCAGCTGTACCAATAAATGGGTTTACATAATCAGTTAATCGAATATCTCTTTTTTGCAGCCCACAATTAGATAACAACAATACAAATAGTACATATATCTGATACTGTTTCTTCATTATTTATTTAAACTTGCTTTTGTTTCTTTGATAGTTTTTAAATTATTTTCAGACAATGCATTTCCGTCAAAGAAAGTAACACCAGCTGCTCCATTTTCTTTTGCCAGCAAAATAGCTTCTTTCAATTCTGTATCATTTTTTATTCCTGGAATATAAATTCCTGTGTTGATTTTCGTTTTCTTATCTTCTAAGTCTGTAACACCTTGTTTTGTAGCATAGCCAACCCAGTCAATTTCTTCATTGTAAAAACTATGGTAAATCATTGGATAAACTTCGTCGATATTCCATTTGTCCCAACGCTGGCGTACCATGTGGTCAGCCATTTCCGGATAAGGAAATACGGCTGCTGTCAATTGTTTGTTGTGTTTGTGAGCAATTTTATAAGCATCATCAACGACTGCTTTTATAGCATTTAATCTGAAGTTTTTCCACTCCATATCAATGGATGTGTTATGGCTTTGTTTTGGGTTTTTATGATGGATTTTTTCAAAAGCTTTGATACATTCGTCACAATAGCAAAAATCGAATTGCGGTAATTCTACATCCTGAACTAAGTTATATTTTGGCAATAAACTGATTGGTAAAAAGATGTCCGGAAAACGAATATAATCCAAATGAACACTTTCGATTCCTTCAACTTTTGCCAGTTCTTCGACTAAATGTAAAACGTGATTTCTAGAATCTTTTCTGGTTGGACATAGCCATTGGTAATAATCAACATAAGGGCGGTTATCAAAGCAGGATTTTCCTTCTTTACTTACCTGATACCAGTCTGGATTCTGCAATGCAACAGAATCTCCGGGTCTGTTCATTGCCATAATCCATGCATGCACTTTCAGTCCTTCTTTTGTTGCAAGAGGCACTAATCTTTTTAAAAGTTTTGGATCAGTTCCTGTATTGATTAATACTTCATCGATACCTCCGCCTTTGTATTTTTTAAATTCTTTGGTGTAATCTGCATCCGATTTTTTGGCATCTGCGGTAGTCCAGACTCCGAATTTAAAAGTGGTTTGTTCTTCTTTTTTTACACACGAAAAAATACTAAGTGCCAGTAAAAAAAATAATAGTTTTGGTAGTTTCATAGTGGTTTATTTTGTTGTTATTTTGCCGTCCTGTCTTATGATAAAAGTCTGATTTGAGAAAGGGCTTTTCACTGAAATATTATATCCTGAGGCATGATTTTCAAAAATAGGTTTTAAAATTTTATTATCGACGCTGATAGTTTCTTTTGTTAAATTGCCCAGAGATTTTGCCCAGACTTTATTCTTTTGAAAATATTCTTTCTGGGCTCTGTATAAATTATAAAGTTCCCATTTTACTTTTTCGTCCTGCGGAATTGTAAAGCTGTCTTTTGATTCTTTTGAAGAAAAATAAACATACCCCCATTTTTCCGGTTCATGCATATTAATGACTCCCATTGGCGACCAAACCCAATTGTATTCGGGCAAAAATTTCCCTTCAGAATCTTTTTTGCGTTCGTAAGTATTGTTTATTACCGTGTGCTGCCAATTTACCCTTGAGAAATTGACACGCCAGAACTTATCTACAGGAACATTTTTGTCAAAGTAAGAGGTTTTATAAGATGCCCAGGGAATCGCCATTTCTAGAATCCAACCTTCATCTACATCGTTTGGATTATTAAGCGTTCCGTTGATTTTTACCGCTGATCTAAGCCCTGGAATATTCCAGTCATTTAATACAACATTATCATTTTCTCTATATGGTTTTGACAGAAACAGATCCCAAGCTGTATTTAAAGCATTAATTTCTAATTCATAATAGTTAAAAGTGTCACTATCAGGATCTATGAAAACTTCAAAATCGTTGTTGTAAAAAATAATGGTGTCACGTTGTTTTAAATTTGCCCAGACATGCGGCTCATCAATTTTAGCCAATATATAAAAATTGGTTTCATCCCAGAGCATTTTAACTTTTGTTGCATATTTTGGTTTTTCGCTATTGGATATATCTTCAAAAAGATCTGTCCAATCTGCTTTATTCCATGAAATATCAGATTCATCTCCGTCAATTACAATCGGATCTGAAGTTTTAGCGGCCACGTAGGTTTTAGGTATAATTGTATTTTTCGATTGTGAATACCCACTAATCGAAAGAAAACCTAAAACGACTGTTAACCATTTAAATTTTAAACGCATACTTTTTCTATAAACTGTTTTCTTTTGTAAACTGAATCACTTCACTTAATTTACCAAATGCAAGTGCCACAACTGTATCTGCCGCACCATAATATACAGCTAATTTATCTTCTTCTAAGCTATGTAAGGCTGCACATGGGAAAACTACATTTGGAACATCTCCAACCATTTCATAAATTTCTGCTGGTCCTAATAAATAAGGCTGTGTTCTGTATTTTACTTTGTCCGGTGAATCGACATCTAAAAGTGCTGATCCCATTGCGTAACGGAAACCGTTGCAAGTATTAATAACGCCGTGATAAATCATTAACCAGCCCTCTTCAGTAAGAATTGGGATTGGTCCTGCTCCAACTTTGGTACACTGCCAGGCACTGTCTTCAAAAGGAGTTGGTTTCATCACGAGTCTGTGTTCTCCCCAATATTTCATATCCGGGCTATAACTGATCCAGATGTCACCAAAAGGTGTGTGACCATTATCACTCGGACGGCTTAGCATGGCATATTTTCCGTTTATTTTTTGTGGAAACAAAACCCCATTTCTATTGAACGGTAAAAAGGCATTTTCACATTGAAAAAATTCTTTAAAGTCAAACGTATATCCAATACCAATAGTTGGTCCGTTATATCCGTTACACCAGGTTATCCAATAGCGGTCTTCGATAAAAACAACACGGGGATCATATTTATAAGCCGATTCGATCATTTCAGTATTACCTGACTTCATAATAATTGGTTCGTGGTTAATATCCCAATCGATTCCGTTTTTACTAAAACCGGCAAAAATATTCATTTGAACGGCTTTATTATCACATCTGAAAACACCTGCAAATCCGTCTCCAAAAGGAACTACTGCACTATTAAAAATACTGTTTGATGATGGTATAGCGTATCTGTCAATAATTGGATTTTCAGAATATCTCCACATTACGTCATTGCTGTTTTCGGGTTTGTCTTGCCAAGGAATTGTACTCATGATCTCTTTGGTTTTATTATAATTCATTTTTTTGTTTACTCAATCTTGTTCGCCTTACAGAGGAAGTATCACACTACAAAACTTGCCAATATTTGTAGAGTTTCTCGCGGAGTTTCCTCGTTCCTCGGAATGACAAACTGTGGTGTTAATCTTTGTGAATCTTTGTTTCCAATGTTTGTCGGATTACGTGTGTGATCCTTGCTTAGTCAGGATGACAAACTGTAATTGATATATATTAATTAATCTTTTATTTTTCTAACTTTATCTAACCAAGTAAATTTCAAAATCGTAGTCGTTACTAAAAACACAACTAATGCCGTAATCGCTTTTGGATAATCTCTGATGATGAAAAATATCGGAAGCAAAATCATACTTGACTGCCATACAATCCCGATCACACAATTCAGCATATCTTTCCAGAAATCATTATTTTTTTCGAAAGTCTGATCTTCAATTTTTAATGTTTTGTAAACCGGATTCCACCAGCCCCAAGGTCTTACGTTTTTGTAAAAAGATCTCAAAACTTCCATATCTGTGGGTTTGCTTAAAAAAGTTCCTAAAAGACACCCCAAAATAGAGAAGCCAAAAATTAATGGAAAAAGGTAAATGGCTTGTACTTGCGCTAAATCATATAAAAATGATCCTTCTGTTAAACTTCCTTTGGCCTGACCTAAAGCAAATTGTAAAGAAGCAATTATTAATCCGGCGAACATACCCCAAAAATAGCCCCAGCCGTTAAAACGCCACCAAATCCATTTTAAGAAATTGGCTGCTACATAACCTCCGTATAAAGCACTGGTAATCCACAAGGTTAGCGAATTAATAGAGTCTGCAAAGAATCCCATAAAAACTCCTAAACCAACGACTAAGAAAGAAGAAATCTGACTTACTTTTATATAATGCTCGTTTGTAGCTACGGGTTTGAAGTATTTTTTATAAATATCATTTACGATATAAGCTGGTCCTGCATTTACAAATGCTGAAAATCCGGACATGAAAGCCGCTAATAAACCAGCCAATAAAATTCCTTTAATTCCAACCGGAATATATAAATTCACCACTTTTGGCATTAATAGTTCCAAATCAGCTGCGGTTAATCCTGTATTCGCATTCAGCTGCGGTGCCATATTTATCAAAGCAATTACTACGATTCCAGTAATTAATAAATATCTAGGAATGAACAAAATTAAGTTCGTGAAACCACTCATATACGCTGCCTCTTTTACCGATTTGGTAGAAAGCACTCTTTGTAAATCGTAACTTGGTGTTGGACCTGCAATACTGGCGAAGAAACCTTTAAACAAAGTCATTCCGATAAATGCACCAAACATTTTATAACCTTCTGAATCAATTAAATTATTGAAGGTTTGGAATTTATCACTCCACTGGGTTTCAAACTGCCATCCGAAGAAAACATTTTTCCATTCTTCGGTAATAACCGAATTTATCTGAATATCTGTATAGTTAATAAAAGCGTAACCCGCAATTAAAACACTGGCTACAATCATGATTAAATATTGTACAACCTCTGTTGCTACTACAGAGAACATTCCGCCTTTTACAGTGTAAATTGTCGTTAAAAGTATAATGATCAAAGCATAAGAACGCTCTGAAGTCAGCAAAATTAAATCACCGTAATGAAGCGTTAAATCCCAAGGAAGAATGATCGTTACAAATTTCCCAATTCCTTCAAAAAAGTAAGCGATAAAACCAATGGTAGAAATAATTGCAAAAATTGCAACGATGATATGGGATGCTTTTCCGGCTCTGTCGCTGCCAAAGCGGGTTAAAATCCATTCAGAACCTGTCATTACTTTTGATCTTCTGATCCAGACTGCAAGAAACATCATCACGAAAATCTGATTCCATATCGGCCAAAGCCACATAAACATAAAACTTTTTACGCCATATAAAAACAAGACCCCAATCATCCAGGAAGTTCCCGAAACATCGAACATTCCTGATCCGTTGCTTAGACCTAAAAGATACCATTTTATTGTTTTTCCGCCAAGGAAATAATCATCTAATCCTTTTGATGCTTTTCTTGAAATCCAAATTCCTATACCTACTGAAAGCAAAATATAAGCTACGATGATTGATACGTCAATGATATCCATTAATTTTTATTTATTAATTAGTTATGTGGTTTCTTATTTTTTTAATCCCCAACTTTTATTTGGCTGTGCCCCCATTACAAAATGTAAAATTCCGCCTTGCAATATTTGCTGATGTGAGATTGCTGTTGAATTAAATGGAACACCGTTAAGTGTTGCTGACTGGATATAAAAATTTTTGCCAGAAACATTTTCTGCTTCAATCACAAACGATTTTCCACCTTCAAGATTGATTTTCGCTTTTTCGAAAATAGGACTTCCAATTTCGTATTCTCCCGAAGCTGGATTCATAGGATACAGCCCCATCGAACTGAAAACATACCAGGCCGACATTTGTCCGCAGTCTTCATTACCGCTCAATCCGTTTGGCGTTGTATTGTATTGTGTGTCTAAAATATGACGTACCCAATATTGCGTTCTCCAAGGCTGTCCCGCATGATTAAACATATAGGCAATATGATGACTTGGTTCGTTTCCGTGTGCGTATTGCCCAATTAATCCTGAAATATCTGCAGAAACGTTGCTTCCTGTAATTTCTGAACTCTCAGTAAACAACTGTTCTAAACGTTTTGCAAAAACTTCATCACTTCCGTGAAGCGAAATTAAATTGTCAACATTCTGTGGCACAAACCAGCTGTGCTGCCAGGCGTTTCCTTCGGTATAATCTGTATGTTCTCTGTGGTTGGAATGTTTGGGATCGAAAGGCTCGTTCCAAGATTTTCCGTCTTCCGCTTTTCCTCTCATAAAGCCAGTTTTCGGATCAAATAAATATTGATAAGCCTGAGAACGTTTTAGAAAAAATTGATAATCGTCTTTTTTGCCTAAAGCTTTGGCCATTTGAGCGACACACCAATCGTCATAAGCATACTCTAAAGTAATTGTTACTGATTCATCAAGTAAATTATAAGGAATGTAACCGTATTTTTTGTAGAAATTCAAGCCGCGTTCATCCTGCATCATTGTGGCTTTCATAGCTTCGTATGCTTTTTCAGCATCAAAACCTTTGATGCCTTTTTGGTACGCATCAACAATTACAGGAATTGAATGATAACCTGTCATTGTATTGGTTTCATTGGCGTAGAGTGTCCAGACCGGTAATATCTTTTTGGTATCGTAATAGGTTAACATTGAGTTTACAATATCTGAAACTCTATCCGGAGCCACTAAGGTAAGTAAAGGATTTTCAGCCCTAAAAGTATCCCATAGTGATAGGGTCGAGTAAGCGGCATAACCTTTTGCAGCAACAATTTGGTCATCCTCTTTTCTAAATTCTCCGTTTTTATCACTATAGGTTACAGGTGCTAATTGTGTATGATACATTGCAGTATAAAACATTGTTTTTAATGAATCAACAGGAGTTTCTACTGTAATTTTACTCAAAGCATTACTCCAGATTGTGGCTGCCTGAGATTTTGTTTTTTCGAAAGTTGATTTTTCTCCGTCCAGATTATCTTTTGCATTAGCTACACTAACAGATGACAAGGCCACTTTTACAAATAATTCATTTGTATTATTTGTATTGAAAAATAATTGTGATGCTGTATTTTCTCCATCTGCTTTATTTCCTGTAACAATTTGTTTATTAGCAAGTAAAATAGATTCTGAAATTGGTTTTGAAAATTTTGCCACGAAAAACACTTTCTGATTTTTTGCCCATCCGGTACTAAAACGATACCCGCTTATGGTATATTCATCTTCAATTGTAATTCCTGTTTTCAGGGTTTTGTCCCAATTAATGGCAAATCCAAGATCAATTACGACCGATTGTTTATCATTTTTTGCAAATGTATATTTATGGAAGGCAGTTCTTTGCGATGAAGTTAATTCTACATTGATTTTAGGGTCATCAAGAAAAACTTGGTAAAAGCCTGGTGCTGCTTTTTCGTTCACATGACTATAGGATGATTTATAAGGTAATTGATCGCGTGAAGCTGTTTTTGCTGTTAAATCGACTTTTTTATTTGACGGCATGAATAAGATATCTGCCAAATCTCCAATTCCAGTGCCGCTTAAATGCAGATGACTGAAACCAGCAACAATAGAATCCGAATGATGATAACCCGAACACCAATCCCAGTTTGAAATTCCATTGTCTGGGCTTACCTGAAGCATTCCAAATGGAACTGTTGCTCCCGGATAAGTATGCCCGTGACCACCAGTACCAATAAAAGGATCAACATAGTTAACAAAAAGTGTTTTGTGATTGTGATTTTTGTTTACATTTATTTTGCAACTTGCAGCTAAAATAACAAGCAAAACCAGCAGGGTAAAATTCTTCATATTTAACAATCTTAATTTAACTTTAAAATTAAACAAATTCAACTTTTATTTAATAGTAATTTAGACGGACAACATATAAACTAAGATAAACATCAAAAAATTCACAAAAGCATATCATTATTATGAATTTAAATTCCAGTAAATTATATCGATTACCATTGCATTATCACATCTTTTTTTGGCTTACTTACTTTTTATTTAATACATTTCGTTGGGGAAGCTATTTTAATGATTACCTGTACTCATTAAAAACAAATTTATTAGGTTTTCCTATTCACATGACATTATGTTATCTGAATATTTTAATATTTATGCCCTATCTGGTTTATCGAAAAAAATATCTTCTATATGTAGTTGCAATTTTATCCTCCATATTTATAATGGTATTTATAAAATTTAATCTCACATACATATTAATAACGCATAACGTCTGGCCCGAAGGACCTCAAACTATAGATAAATTAACACTCAATTATACTATAGATATGATGATGGGAGAACTCTATGTAATCACCTTTGTAACAGCAATTAAGATTACATTCGATTTTTTGAATGAACAAAGAAGAGTAACCGATCTTGAAAAATCTCAATTAGAAACAGAATTGCTTTTCTTGAAATCTCAAATTTCCCCACATTTTTTCTTCAATACGCTCAACAATATTTATTCATTATCGGTAGAAAAATCAAATAAGACTCCAAAAATTGTTCTCAAACTTTCTGAATTAATGCGTTACATGCTGTACGAAACAAAAAATAAGAAACAAACTTTAGAAAACGAAATACTTTGCATTCAAAATTACCTGGACTTAGAAAGAATTAGAAATGATGACCGATTAGAAGTTAATATGTATATTTCAGGAGACATTCATGATAAAGAAATTAGTCCTATTATACTGCTCACATTTATTGAAAATGCTTTTAAACACGGTGTTAACAAGAACACCGGACCGGTTATAATCGACATTAATTTTGAGATTAAAGGTGATTTTTTGCATTTCACAATTACTAATCCAATGCCCGAAATTACTGAACATCAAGATAATTTTAACAAGTCTAGCGGTATAGGTTTAGAAAATGTCAAAAAAAGGCTTGAATTAGGTTATAATAAAAGCGATTATAAGCTTTCATTTAAAAATAAAAAGGATATTTTTGTTGCAAAGCTTGTAATTAAAGTATCTTAATAATTTTCTCTCTTTTTACAACTACTAAATTTATTTCTCTCAAAAAAAACATATAGTAATGAAAATAAATTGTTTAATCATAGATGATGAACCATTAGCAATTAATGTTATTAAAAATTACCTGGAACCTGTTGAAAATTTTGAGGTAATAAACACTTTTAGCAATCCAATTGAAGGCTTAAATTTTTTAAAAAACAATAAAGTTGATGTGATTTTTCTTGATATTAATATGCCGGTTCTAGATGGTATAAATTTTATCAAAAGTCTAGAAAACCCTCCAATACTTATTATTACAAGTGCTTATAGTCAGTTTGCTATAGAAACTTATGAATTGGATGTTCTAGACTATCTGGTAAAGCCAATCGAATTTCCAAGGTTAATGAAAACCCTAAACAAGATTAGCAAAAGACTTAACAATAACAGTAATGCCCCTCTGGAAAATAATCCTGAAAGCCCTTTTATTTTTGTTAAGATCGATAAGAAGAGAATGAAAAAAATATTTTTTAATGAAATTTTAGTTATTGAAAGCCTGAAAGACTATCTAAAAATCAACACCTTAAGCGGTAAATATATAATACACAGCACATTATCCGACTTTACAGATTTATTACCAGAAAGAAATTTTTTGAGAATACACCGATCATATACTATCGCTATTGATAAGATTGATGCTGTTGAGGGAAACAGTATAGAAATTGAAGGTCTTAGGTACGTAATTGGAAGATCTTATATTGATCATGTAAAACAAAGAATTTTAAATTCTTCCATTTAAATACCTGAGCGAAGCCTAAGAGACTATGTAATGCAAAAAATCTTAAATTGCTTAGGCCAGTATTTTTAATTTCCCTTATCCATTATACCCGTTTTAGGTATAATTTTAAAAGTATCAGGTTGAGAGGAGTCAAGGCTTTTAGTAAGTAAGAGTAAACTTACCAAAAATTATTATTTGTACCAAAATAAGTTTCAATAATAAAAAAAATGCAACCATTACGGTTGCATTTCCAAAAATACAGGTAACTAACTAACCAAAACAAATTATATGATATAATTTATTTGTACTTATTAAAAACAAACTAAAAATGATATCGTTTAAATGCTTCAATAGCGGAATAATCAGCTAGTCCCAAAGCATTATATTTTTCTGCTGTCAATCTATTTCTATCTTCAACTCTTACCCAAAATTCTCTACTGTCATCTCCCTGAAACATTACTCCATCTTTTTGAGATTGGTGATAGAAAATCGCATGACGCTTTTTAAGAACCTGATCAGGACTCATTGGAACCGCCATTTCAATTTGGAAGGATTCCCACTCATGCCACGCTCCTCTATATAACCAGACCCAGCAATCATCCATAAATTCTTTATGCTTTAATCTTTTTAAAGCCTCAAACAAACTATCTAGACAAACCTTATGAGTTCCATGCGGGTCTGCTAAATCTCCTGCTGCATAAATTTGATGCGGTTTTATTCTTTCAATAATATCACACATAATTTCTACATCGGCTTCGCCCAGATTATTTTTTTTAACTGTTCCTGTTTCATAAAAAGGCAAATCCAGAAAGTTAACATTTGAATCCTGCAAACCTAAATATCTGGTAGCAGCCAAAGACTCGCTTCTTCTAATTAATCCTTTTAGTTTTCTAACTTCTAATGAATCAATATCATTAGCTTTTTTATTCTTCAACAAATTGATGATATTTTCAGATTCGCTGGAATTTTTGTTTAATGCCATCGAAATTTCAGCAAATTTTAAAGCCTCTTCATTAGAAACGGCAATATTTCCAGATGTCTGGTATGCTACATGCACATCATGTCCTTGTTCTACCAATCTGTCAAAAGTTCCTCCCATCGAGATAACATCATCATCAGGGTGCGGGCTGAAAATGATAATTCTCTTTCTTTCCGGGGCAGCTCGTTCAGGTCGGTAAGTATCATCTGCATTTGGTTTTCCTCCGGGCCAGCCAGTAATAGTCTGCTGCATTTTATTAAACATTTTAATATTTAAATCATAAGCAGTTCCTTCTTCTGTCAACAAACTAGACATACCATGTTCATTATAATCTTTATCTGTAAGTTTAAGAAAAGGCTTTTTTGTCAATTCACTTAACCAGGCAACTGCCTTAAGCTTTAATTCCTCTGTCCAGATAATTGATTTTACCAACCAAGGCGTTTTTACTCTCGTTAATTCTGATGAAGCCTCGGTATCTAAAACAAATGTTGTGTTGCTGTGCTGTTGCAAATATGTTGCCGGCACTCGTGAGGAAATTTCTCCTTCTATAGTTTGTTTTATTATTTCGGCTTTACTGATTCCCCATCCCAGAAGCACAATTCTTTTGGCAGTTTTTACAGTACCAATTCCCATTGTAATGGCTTTTCGGGGTACATTATCAATACCTAAAAATGAAGATGCTGCATCGATACGTGTCAAATGATCAAGTGTAATGCTTCTTGTTCCTGAATTAATGTGAGATCCCGGCTCATTAAACCCAATATGACCTGTTCTTCCAATTCCTAAAAGCTGGAAATCTAAACCACCGTATGATTTAATTTTCATTTCATAATCGATACAATATTGCTGTAAATCTTCATTACTGATATTTCCGTCAGGAATATTAATATTTTCCGGAAGAATATCAACATGATCAAAAAGATGCTCATGCATGAAATACCAATAACTCTGAATATTATTTTTATCCATTGGATAATATTCATCTAAATTGAATGTTACTACATTGGAAAAACTTAAACCTTCTTCTTTATGCAGTCTTACAAGTTCTTCGTAAACTTTTACCGGCGAAGATCCTGTTGCTAATCCTAAAACGCAAGGTTCATTTAATTCTTCTTTTCTCTGAATTATGTTTGCTATTTCTTGTGCAACTAATATAGAAGCTACCTGAGATGATCCGAAAATCACGTTATGAATCTTCTCAAAACGTGTTTCTTCAAATTTTCCAGCTTCTTTAAAATTTATGCCTTCTCTAATCATTTGCCCATTTCCTTTAATAATTATAGTATAAAATTAAGAATTAGTCCATCTACAAAAATTAAAAATTCGACTAATAACCTGTTAACTTCGGCAAAAGACAAAAGCAGAAACTTTAAAAAAAATCAACACCAAGTTAAGATTCGTTTATATTTACTTTTCGATCACATTTATTTCGCTAATGGAAAATGTCTGACCTTTTCCTTCAGTTGATTTAGCTACAAAGCGCAGGTATCTTGCTTTAGTCTCAGCAAATGTTTTTACTTGTTCTATAGGATTGTTTTTAATATTTGAAAATTCTCCCTGAGATTGTATCGTCCATTTTATATTATCTAAACTTGTATAGAATTCATATTTGGATATTAAATTAAGATTGTTGCCCACTTGCTGCGGAACATAAGTAAACCCTTTTATTTTGAAAATAGCTCCTATGTCAATTACTACTTCTTGCGATAGGTTATTGCTGTCGTTTCTAAAACTCCAGTCTGTATCTGGGTTTCCGTCTATAATTCTATTTACCGAAGTCATGTCGCCGTTTGAAGCAGTAACAACTTTCCATTTTTCTTTAGAGACTCCATACTTTGCTGCTGTAACAGCACTGCTGATTTTTTCATTTTTATTGACAGAAATGGCTTTAATCTGAACTGCTTTATTGTATTTAAATGTATCTTTATATAAAGTGCTTTTTGCAGAAGGTGCAGAACCATCAGTAGTATAATAGATATTATTTTCTTCCTCAGATTTTAAAGTGACATTTCCATTCTTATCACGCTGAATTTGTGGAGACTTTACAAAAGTTGGTGCATTATAAGCCTGAATATTCGAAATTACAATACTCGCTTTTGAGTCGGTAATATTTATTCTAAGTGCCGAAACCGTAACACGGTCTATTCTTAAAATTCTTTTATAGCCGATAGTAGTTTCGCTGGCAATAGTTTTCCATTGTCCGTCAATTTTAGCTTCAACAGTAAAAGCTTTAATGCGCTGTCCTAATTTTATATATTCCTGAAGCAGAATTCGATTGACAGCTGCAGGCTTTTCAAAATCAAATACAATTGAAGCTGTTTTTACATTATCATCTGTAGCCCAATAAGTATCTTTATTTCCGTCAACTACATTTTTGGCAGCAAATTCATTACTATTGCCTCTGTTATTATCTGCTGTTACTTTGCTTGATGCTAATAATTCGGTTTTAAAATCTTCTTTTATAGCAGCTACCAATTCTTTTAGTCTGGTTTCGTCATTTTCATGTACCAATCCCCTTCTGTCTACAGGAAGGTTAAGTAACAAATTTGCATTGCGCCCTACTGATTCATAATAAATGTCTACCATTTCATCAAGAGAGCGAACCTTGTCATCTTCAACAGCGTGATAAAACCATCCTGGCCTAATAGACACATCTGCTTCGCCAGGCACCCATTTTTCACCATCTTCATGTCCGGACATAAACTCGGTATAATGTACTTTTCCTCCGAGTTCATCTTTCTGACGTAAAAGACTCCAATTTGTTTTTCCGGCACGGCCTTCTTCATTACCAATCCATCTCGCTTCTGAAGGACCAACTCCCCATACCAACGTTTTTGGTGCTGTTTTATAAATTAGTTTATAGGTTTCATCCCAATTGTAATATTCAAGGGTATTTATTTTTCGGGTTTCATTTGCTCCGCCATAATAACCATCACCACCATTGGCTCCATCAAACCACATTTCGAAAACATCCCCATAATTGGTAAGCAATTCTTTCAGCTGATTTTTGAAATACGTAATATATTCCTGTTTACCGTACTCAGCATGATTCCTATCCCATGGAGAAAGATATAGTCCTAATTTTAAATCGTACTCTTTGCAAGCTGCTGCCAATTCTTTAACCAAATCTCCTTTACCTTTTTTCCATGGAGAATTTTTTACAGATCGTTCTGTATAAGCTGATGGCCATAAACAAAATCCATCATGGTGTTTTGCGACTAATATAATTCCTTTCATACCTGCTTCCTTAGCAATCCGTGCCCATTGCCGAACATCAAGGTTAGTCGGATTAAAAAGCTGCGGAGACTCATCACCATACCCCCACTCTTTATTTGTAAATGTATTTAACGAGAAGTGCACAAAAGCATAAAATTCCATTTCATGCCAATCAACTTGTTTTTGTGTTGGCAATGGACCAAATGGCTCGGGAGATTTTACCAATTCCTGAGAACAAATTGGTGCTATTATTGAAAAAAAACTAAGCAATAAAAAAATATTCTTCATTAGTTCTAAAATTTAATGTTTTGCCAGTAAGGCTAATTAAAATAATAAATTTAAAGTAAATCAATATTCTATTCCACATTATTTCGACCAACAACGTTTTTTTTACCACAAAACAGCCTCTGAAAGCATGCAACTTCAAATCCTTCACTGATCTTTGGCCATAATGGCGAATCCTTCATGAAACTGTACCGCATCGTAGTGCCGTAACTACTCCCTAGCAAGATTAGCAATCTCGGTGGGAGTCTTGCCGTCCTGAGTCAGGAAGTTGTGTTAATGCGGAGCCTGTATATTGCATGGATGACCACTATCAACAATTAAAACCTTTTTGAGTGTTCTACCCAAAGTCATCCCTGCAGAAAGTACAGCGTAACTTCCGTCAATTATAATAACATCAAAAAAAGAGCCATCCTCCAAAATATTGTATTTTTCTAACGAGACCAGACCTAAAGGCAGTAACACTGCTGTAAAATCCAGTCCAGTTTGTTTTATAAAAGTTCTTCTCGACGTGCAGTGCATAATAAAAGTACTGCTATCAACACGATTCTTTTATAGTAAACTGTTCCATATAAGGAATTAACTTATAATTAGTATTCTCGTAAATTAAAACATATCGTTTCTCAAATTCTAAAAATACTATGAGTTATTTGATAGTATTTTAGATTTTTATTTTCCGATATCAATTACAACTTATGCATCTATTCTTTTGATTAACTAATATCCACAAAGTTTTCTGTTCTTTAAAATGCATTTTATAAGTATTGGATGCTATAGACTTTCCTAAAAAAGTTTCTTCAGTTGTATTTCCTTGCAATGATAATTACGGACGAATCGTATTATAAGTCAGTATCTTTTTTATCAAAGAAGATTTGAATATATTGAAATTTGGTACAACAGAAATAAGAGGCATACCGCTTTGAATTATGCAACTATTGAAAAATTTAACAATCAAATTAATTACAAAAATGCAGCTTAACTGAATGTGTAATTTTTATTTACATATCCCGTTTTTTATTTTACATTTTAAACAGGCTCCAATAACTTTTGAAAAACAATATACTGGTACTATAATTACAGAAAAAGTTATACTTTTTAGTATAACTGATTCTTTTATTTTATTAGCTACTTTAGGGCTGTTTCTGTAATACCATTCAGTAAACTTTTGTCCCCAAAGTCTTTTTAATAGCCAACTATCTCTAAAATAGCGAAGTTCAAGTACAATTGGATGGTTATAATTTCCCATTGTTGCAGTAGCGATAAAACAACCAGAAGCTAATTTTGGATTGGTTACTTCATTATTAGGTAAAATTCTATCTAATTCAAATTTTGAAAATTGAAATAATTCTCTCAATAGTATGCTCTCAGAATAATTATCGTCTAATTTATAAAAATGTTCGCCTGTATATTTAGAAACAATATTTATATAATTGACACTTCTATAACCTTTTTCACAAGTTATTGCAGTTGGTTTCATTCTTACAATAAAATCCATGACCCTAAAGTATTGAAATAATTTTTCTGAATAATAACTCCATACTTTTATTTCAATACTATTTTTTTTAAAATTATGAAAATGAATTGTCCCAACAGCTATTTGTAAAGAATTGAATTCACGCTCAATTTCATTTTGAATGAACCTTGCACCTTCTACTATTTTATCAAAAACGATTGTTGAGATTTCATTTGCAATATTAGTTAATTCGTCTTCCTTATATGTTGAAAATTTTAATACTGTCTTTATTGATATCATAACTTCTTTGTCTAGCATCCTGTCAAATTTTGATAAATGTAAAGCACAATAACCTTTTCTTAACCAATTATTATTATTTGCTATATCATTATCTAACAAACGATTATAGTAATCATATGCTAATTCGTAATTATCTGATTCAAATGCAGAATCTGCCAAAATTTGAAGGTTTACTTTTTTTTGTCCTAACATATTTTCTAATTTTTAGTCAACACCTATTTTTTTTTACCAACTTATAACAAACAACTTAAGATAATTCCAAAAATATGTCTTACCTTTTTGTTTGCATATCCATTTATAATAAACCTATTTTTTTAGCTTTAACAACCAAATCCTTATCGTTGCCTTTACCTACTAAAAGTTGATCTTTTATATTAGCTTTTCTTTTTTCAATAGCACTCATAGAAAGCGGGATGTAATTTGGAAGATTAATAGTTTTAACTCCCTGAGAAATTAAGATTAATATCTCATTATCATAATTATCCCAATTTATATTTTTTTTAAATAAATCTCTTTGGGATTCTATGATTGTTTTACTTTGGTATATATTTCCATCAATAATTTTTTTGAAAATAGATGGAAATGATTCTGAGGTTATATCATTTTTACAAAAGAATCCTTCAGGTTTAATTTTTTTTATGATTCTATCTACGGTTAAGGGTTCACTATGCATTGTAAGAATTATTATTTTACAATCTGTAAACTTTTCTCTAATTAGTAGAGCCAAATCCACACCACTATTAATATTAAACTCTTTATAAGGAGGAAGACTTTCATCTAATAAAGCTAAATTAATATTTACTTGCCGTTTTATTTTGTTGTAGGCATCTTCACAATTATGGCTTTTTATAAAATTCAGTTTGTTTTCTTGAAAGTCAGTTTTTGATAATAGATTAATATAGCCGTCTACAATTATTGGAAGATCGTCTATAATCAGAACTTCATAATTCATACTTTAGTAGGTTTACTGTTAATAAATTAAAAATCCCAGACTAAGTAGTACAATTTATATAAAGTAATATTTAGCAGGAATTATCAGTTGGGATAAATTGAGAAAAAATGGGGCTAATTCGCAATCAATCAAATTGCTATTAGTTATCAAAATGAAATAACAATTTAAATCTGGTTTAAATTATAATCTATTTCGTAAAACTTCACGGCAATAAATAAGCAAAAACACTATAAATTAAACGTTTAACTTTTACATATATGTATTTTAAAAAAATCTTAGAGACATTGTTCTTCCGTATTGATCAAACAATTCGTATCTCAAAAAAACCTCATGAGAACCAGAATTATAGTTCGATAATCTTGTTGCGTCTAAGTCATAACTATAACCTATAAACCAAGAAGAACTTACTTGAAAACCAGCCATAGCACTAACGGCAGCGCTCCATCTGTAAGCCGCACCAACTACAAATTTTTCATTTATAAGAAAACTCCCTGACAAATCAACTTGTAATGGTGCACCTTGAACATATTTTGTAAGTAAGGACGGCTTGAACTTTACATCCGTACTCAAATCAAATACATGACCCGTTATTAGATAAAAATTGATATTCTCTTTTGCTACATGACTATTACTAACAGTACTTGCATACCTATCAAAATGTTTTGTCTCTAACAAGTTTGGAACGGACAAACCCAAGTATGTGTCCTCAGAATGCAGATAGAATCCTACTCCTATGTTAGGAGAAAACTTATTGTCTATATTGGCATCGAAACTATAATCATTTTTGTCATATTTATTTAATTTATCAAAATCTATATTGAGTAAGTTTCCGGAAGCTTTTAATCCAAAAGATAATTTATATATTTCTGAAGTATTAATCGTGTACGAGAGATCAACTGCTATATTACTTTCATCTGATGGTCCTATTTTATCATTGATAACAGACAAACCAAATCCCATTGCTGATAAAGCTGTTGTCTCATGTGGACAAACATTACAATCATTTAATGGACCATTTGGTGTATTAATAGAAAAAGCATTGGTAACAGGCGCTCCTTCTAACCCTACCCATTGCGTTCTATGCAAAGCAAAAACACTCATCGATTGTCTTGACCCCGCATATCCAGGATTTATATTCACTGTGTTATACATGTATTGAGTAAACTGCGAGTCCTGCTGGGAATAACTTGCACTCATCACTAGCATAAAAATCAAACCTAATGTTTTTTTTATCATATATTTATTGTTTTACAATCCTGAGAAATTAAATCCTAAAAGAGTTATTAAATCTATTTTCTGTTAATATATAAGTAACCAGCTTTTTCATGCATATTTGAAGAACTGTCTTTATATCTAAAAATATAATAGTAAGTCCCAACTGGTAATTCTTCGAACTTATCTATTGTAACTCGTCCTTCAGATACTCCTCTAAAAGCTCGATCATCATTATTATAATTTTCTCGCTCGAATACTAAAACCCCCCATCGATTATAAACCTCCACGGTATTATCTGGATAACATTCCAATCCTCGGATATAAAATACATCATTATCTCCATCTCCATTTGGAGACAACGCATTAAACACCTCAATAGAACAACCTGCAATTGTCACAATAGTTGGTTTGTCATTAAGATTATTTCCATCATCTGACAAATCTTTTACAAGAATACCGGTCGGACTTATGCCTGACACAATTGCCTGATTTGATACACTTCCAAAATTAATATCTGCTTGAGTAATTGCATATGTAGCCACATAAGCCAAACTATTTGTCATTCCTATCTCTAAAACAGCAATTGGACTTCCCTTCATAACTAAACCTGATAAACTAGTGTCTGTAACAATGATATTCGTTAATGGTTCATTTCCTGTATTGGTTACTGTAAAATTATAGGTAATGGTTTCTCCTGCATTTGCATAACCATCTCCATTTTCATCATTGAAGTGAGCTATTTTTACTAAGCCGATGCTAGGTCGCGCCACGAATACGTTTACTTTAGCTATACTGCAACTTGAAGAAGAATTTGCTTTTTCACAAATGCTATACGTTAAAGTGTAGGTTCCTCCTGGAGTGTCTGCTGGAATACTTACTGCTCCAGTAGCAGTATCAATTACCGGAACTGATGCTCCTGGCAATTTCGGAACTGCTGGTGTCACTACTGTTAAATCCACTAATCCGATAACTACTGGCTTACCATTCAAAATATCAAGATTCGTTGGACTGCTGGCTAACACGTTTCCTGCGTTTAGTGTTCCGTTTCCGCCTGAGATGATATCATCTTTAGCTGTGATTGATCGTGGTGCTTCAATAGTTATTAAAACAGAATTTGAAAACACTGGATTACAAATACCATTTTGAACAACAGCTCTGAAATATGTATTCTCAGTAAGATTACCAATTATACTACCCAACAAAGTAGTAGATGTAATCGAAATAGTTACAGGATTCATAAATCCGGCATCATTAGATTTTTGCCATTTTACAACAGAACCAAAATTACCGCTTAATAATAAATCTTCTGGAGAAGTACCTGAAGTGATGACTTGATTAGAAGATACTAAACCTGCTGCTGGTGACGGAGTGATCGTTACCGATACCGAAGTTCTCGAACTCTCACAGCCGTTTACGCTCTGGCTCGCATAATAAGTTCCCGTTGCCAGCGTCTCGGTGCCTGCATATAAAGTCCCTGCCGTAAGTGCTGAATACCATTTAACTGCTGTTCCCGATGCCGACAGATCGCTTACTTTTTTAGCCTCCGAAGTAAAGAAATTATTAGCTCTTTCTGTTGGTGATGATGGTGACGGAGTGATCGTTACCGATACCGAAGTTCTCGAACTCTCACAGCCGTTTACG
>CAUPKP010000021.1:0-93950 GCA_963511795.1 uncultured Flavobacterium sp.
AAAGCGGTCTCTGAAAGGCCAGTCCATTTGGGTTGGGTCAAAATCTAAATATTCAGTGTATAAAATATGCATAAAATCAGCGCCTCCCATGGCACCTCCCGGGTGTCCTGAATTTGCTTTTTCTACCATAGATATAGCCAGCGCTCTTATATTGTCTGCGGCTAAATTGTCAATTTTGTGGTTCATAATTTATGGTGTTAATTTTTTTTATAAATCAGGAAAGCTTCAGGTTTTTTATTCGCCTGAAATCAGTTTTTTTTAAATTATTGCAAAAAATAAAAATGTCTCCTTTTAGCCCCGATTGAAGTGGAAATCCTTGTGAGCCGGGGTTCGGCTTACAAGATTGCAACGGATAGCGGGACCAATACTTCCTAAAAATGCCTAATCTTTCTGCTCCAAAAGTTAATTATTGAGTTCAGGTAATGAATGTCTAAAGTTCTTTAAAATAGAATCCAAAGTTCAAAACAAATGAAATTTAAAAATACGCAACCGATTGTTTTTACAAACTTATAAAAAAATACTTTATGAATACAAATAATTAGTGAACCAAAAAAAATAATCACAAGAATATATACAACCGATACTTTTTTTGTTAAATTAAATATACAAAAAAAGTATATTTGCAGTAAACGGATACCAAATGGAAGACAATAAAGATATTACGATTTATGACATAGCCAAAAAATTAAACCTTGCTACTTCCACAATTTCCAGAGCTCTGAAAGATCATCATACCATTAGCGCAAAAACAATTAAAAAGGTTAAAGAGGCTTGTGCAGAATTAGGATATCGCCCAAATAGTCTTGCTGCTGGACTGCGCAGCAACAAAACCCAAACAATAGGTGTATTAGTGCCAACAATTGATCAGCCATTCCTATCTTCTCTAATAAGCGGTATTGAAACCACAGCTAAAAAATCCGGATATAATATACTTATTACGCAATCTGGAGATTCTTACCAAGAAGAAATCAATATGACCCAAGCGCTGTATGCCAGCAGAATCAGCGGTATAATTTGTTCTCTAGGAATGGAAACGAGAGATACTTCGCATTTCATGCCATTTATAGATGCAAAAATTCCGTTAGTGTTTGTAGACAGGGTGCCAAACGATATAGATACGTACAGAGTTATAATTGATAATTATGCGGCTGGATATAAAGCAACGAAACACTTAATTGATCAAGGCTGTAAACGTATTGCGCATTTTTATGCCGGCGGTGAATTTGGCACACTTTTCAGCGAAAGAAAAAGAGGGTACTTGGATGCCTTAAAAGCCCACAATCTTCCTATTGAGGAAGATTTAATAATTAAATTAGAACTATTGGTATTTGCTGAAGGAATTAAAGCTACCAATAAACTGCTGGATATGAAAAACCCTCCAGACGGGATTTTTTCATCAGTTGATATTACCGCAATTAGCGCCATTCAATGTGCCAAAAAAAGGGGTGTGAAAATACCCGAAGAGCTTGCAATAATAGGGTTCAACGATGATCCCATTTCATCCATTATTGACCCTGGTTTATCCACAATATCGCATCCTGCATTTAAAATGGGACAGATTTCTGCTGAAAAAATATTAAATCATCTGCTGTCGCCAAAAAAGGATAACATTAAGGAGATTACATATCTGAATACCGAAGTAATAATCAGAGAATCTACAAGGAGAAACTAAAAAAAGTCGATGATTTACGGCTTTTAAGAATTTTTAAGAAGTGCTAACTAATGAAGTTTTATGAGCGGGTATTTTCTGCTATTGGAATATAGATATTAAATATTACTCCTTTTTTTAAATTGCCGTCTGCGACTATAATTCCATTGTGATTATCTACAATCTTTTTGACGATGGCAAGACCAATTCCAGTTCCGGAATATTCTCCAACATGATGAAGTTTCTGAAATATAATAAAGATATTTTGGTTGTGATGCGCTTCAAAACCAATTCCGTTATCTTTAAAAGTAAGATTCCAATAATCGCAGATTTGCGGGCTATTGGGCAGATTCAGCTTTCTGAATTCACTATTTTTCAGAATAGCCGATTGTATGGTAATTTGAAGTTCAACATCAGGGATAGAAAACTTTAATGAATTACTGACCAGGTTGCTGATAAGCTGGCGAAATTGAAAAGGTATAATTTTTACGGGTACTAATTCATTGATTGTAAAAACGGTCATCTTCTCTGAAATAGTATCTGAAAGCTCTAATCTGATATCTTCAATAATACCCTTTAAATCATTCATTTCAAAAGGATGATCTATAACGCTGACCCTTGAAAAATCTAGAAGATCCTCAATCAGCTTTCTCATTCTTGTCGCTGAGGCATGTATGCGCTTCAGATTATTTTTACCTCCTTCAGTCAGGGTTTCCATCTCCCTTTCCATCATAATTGAAATAAAAGTCTGAATTTTCCGGAGCGGTTCCTGAAGATCATGGCTTGATATAAAATTAAATGCCAGCAGTTCTTTATTCGCATTCATTAATTCTATTGCTCTTTTCTCTTTTTCAGCATTTTGAAATTCCAATTCCTGATTGGCTATTAATAATGCTGCGGTCTGTGTTTTTAGTTTTTTGATTAAATCTTCTTTCTCAACTAATTCTTCAGCTTCTTTAAGCGCTCGTCCTATTTTTTGAAATAAGGAGGAAAAATTGTTTTTAGAGACATAATCTGTTACGCCTTCTTTTATGAGCATTACCGCATTTTCCTCGCCGATTGTACCAGAAATAATTATAAAAGGTATAGTAAGATTTCTGTCTTTTATTATTTTAAATGCCGAGGCGGCATCAAATGAAGGCAGTGAAAAGTCAGATAAAATAATATCTGGCAAAAAGGCATCTAGAGATTCTTCAAATAGTTTTTTTGATTCAACTATTTTTGAAACAAAAGACATTCCTGATTTTGTCAGATGTCTAATTACTAAATCCGCATCAGCAGTATTGTCCTCTAATATCAATACTTTTATATCTTCCTTCATTTATATGCAGTCATCATTTTATATGAAAAGCTTACTTTTTTTTTAATTCTTATTGTGCCGGCTGGCTAAGTATCATCCAGTACATTCCCATTTCTTTTATGGCACTGAAAAAATTATTGCTGTCTACAGGTTTTACTATATAACTGTTAGCGCCAAGACTGTAGCATTTTGCTATATCAGGATCTTCCTGTGAAGAGGTAAGTATCACTACAGGTAAAGATTTAAGGTTATCATCACTTTTTACTTTTTCCAGTACCTGCATTCCGGACATCTTGGGCATTTTTAAATCTAAAAGCAGAAGCTTTGGATAGGCTTTTGGATTTCTTTCGGAATATATCCCCTTACAGTATAAAAAATCTAGTGCTTCTGCACCATCTTTTACATGTAAAAGCTTGTTTGTAAAGCCGCTTTTGTTAAGCGCACGAATGGTCAGCATGGCATCTTCCATACTGTCTTCGGCAAATAAAATTTCAATATCGTCGTAATTCATTTTTTTATTTTTTATTGTTTACTATTTGGCAGGCTGAAGTAAAAGTTCGCACCTGCATCTAATTTTGATTCTGCCCAGACTGTTCCTTGATGTCTGTTGACAATTTTTTGTACTATAGCAAGTCCAATGCCTGTTCCTGCAAATTCCTCTTGCGAATGCAGGCGCTGGAAGACACCAAACAATTTATCATAGTAAGCCATGTCAAATCCTGCACCATTGTCTTTTATGCTGTATATTATTTTATCTTCTTTGGCTGTTGAAGTAATATTAATTCTAGTTTCTTCTTTATATTTCGAATATTTAATTGCATTAGAAATCAAATTTACCCAAACCTGCTTAATTAAAGAGGGGTCTCCAATTGCCTGATGAAGCTCATCTATTTCGAATACCGGAGCGTTTTCATTTTTTTCAATTGTAATTTCGCTAATGACTCCATTCAATAAAGCTGTCATGTTTATAGTTGTAACAGTTACCTGTTTTCTTCCTAATTTACTGAAAGACAATAAATCATCAATCAGTATTCCCATTTTGTTGGAATTATGAACTATAGCCTGAAGGATTTTTTTTCCGTCTTCATCAATAGAATCAGTATGATCTTCTATTAGAATTTGTGTATAGCCATTTATCGCACGTATCGGAGCACGTAAATCATGCGAAACAGAGTAGGAGAATGATCCCAGTTCTTCCTGCGCTTTTTTCAGTTCGTCATTTGCTAGCATTAGTTCACGGCTTCGTTTTTCCTGATAAGCCAGCTCCCGATTAGTAACAACTAATTCAGCAGCCCGCTTTTCCTTCTCCATTTTTCTTTTTTCTTTCAAAATAGTTTCGGAGGCTAGTTTTTTATTTGCAATAATAAGCTCGGCGGCACGTTTTTCCTTCTCCTTGCTTTCAATAGCGAGTTCCTTGTTGGCTATAACTAATTCTTTGGCACGTTTTTCTTTCTGCTCATTCTGAAATTGCAGTTCTTTATTAGCAATGATTAACTCAGCGGCACGTTTTTCCTTTTCAAGAGCCTCAACCTCCAACTGCAAAAACTGTGTTTTGGTAAGCGTGATATCTGTAGCGATTTTCAGGATTTTACAGGGGGTGCCAAAGGCATCAAAAATGGGATTATAACTTCCCAAAAGCCATACTGTTTTACCATTTTTAGCAATTCTTATAAATTCATTTTTTTGATGAATTCCCTTTTTTAAACTGTTCCAAAATAATTCATAAGCATTTGATTATGAACAAGAAGGGTCGACTAAAATAGTATGATTTTTTCCGATCAATTCTGCTTTACTGTAGCCCATAATTTCAAGAAAATTCTCGTTGGCATTTATGATATTAGCATCAAGATCAAATTCTATTGATGCATTTGTGCTGTCAACAGCATTGATATAAGAATTTAACTGCTGTTCTTTTGTTTTTAACTGTTCTTGGAGATGCTGGATTTCTGTATGCTGTTTTTCATTATATTGAAAATCAGCAGTATTGGAAAGGTTTTTTTCTTGCGAAAGGATTACTTCCTTGTCGCCATTTTTTTCTTTGATGCTCATAAAATGTGAAGCTGTATTGAAAAATAATGGCAGTAATTTGATGGAAAAGCACCTATATTTTAATTTTTTATTGCGGACTAATACCCTAAAAATGGGATATTTTACGAATATACGTAAAATTAACGGTTAAACAGTACTGTTTTAACAATATGGATGATAATGTTTTTAATGGAAGTCGATTTTTTTTGCACAGAAAGCCTTAGAAACATGCTCAAAAAAGTAATTTAAAAAAAAGAATGAATGTCTAAGATGATATTGATTTTGAAGTCTGTCTGCTAAAAGTTCTTGAAGTTAGTTTATTTCCAAGGCATTCGCTTTTATTTTTTTTTGCAACAAATTACACAGATTATCACAAATTCTAAAATTATATTGAACAAATTCTAACCGTTTTAAGAGTTCGTGTAATTAAAAAAGATTGTAATTCGTGTAAATCTGTGTAATTTGTGTTTAACTTTTTTTAAATGCGAATGCCAACTTGTCCCTCTGGCGCTCGTTTGTAACGAGTGCCAACTTGTTTATAAAAACTAAATGAAGCGTTTGGAACGCGGTTCTCATACCCCTTTTCCTCATGCTTCTTTCCTCTTCACTTCCATTTTTTAGTTCTAAAATATAGCAATGGTACAAAATTGCATAATTTTGCTGTATATTAAATAACTATCTTCTTGATACAATATATGAGCAATACATTTTCTGACAGCAGCCAAATTGGAATGGTATCCACTTTTTCTGAACTTGTAAATAGCGATTTTAAGGAAGAAATAAATGCACTATGCTGGTACAGAAATTTGGAAGGAGATTTTGCAGCCATTGTAAATAAACTGCAGATAAAAGAGAATATTACGGAAGTTTATCCTAAAGATCTATTGGCACTCCAGCTATCAGAAAAGGGAATTATAGCAAGAGAAATTATCTTAAATGACATTCGATTATTAACCGATTTCGGAGCTTCCCCCTCTCTTAATTTACTTAAATGCTATGATCGGGATGATGAATTTGATTTCATATCCACTGATGTGTATTCGTATCATGTTGATCGTTCGCCCATTGCAACGGATACTTTTTTATGCACCTATCACGGAGCGACAAGCGATATTATTTCGAATAAACAAGCGGAGCAAAAAATCCTGATTCCTGAAATTCGGAAAAAGCTGGCAGCGCTGCATGACGGCCCAGCGGAGGAATTTGAAAATTTCTTAAAGGAAAATTATTTTGATCTTCATTATCAGCCACAGCCCCATGCAGTTCCTATTAATTTAGGATCAGGACATCTTTGGCGCCTGGCAGTGGATCATCCGCAACAACAGGTGCTGCCCTGCATTCACAGAGCACCAATAGAAAATGAAGGAGAGTACCGTTTACTGTTGATTTGCTAACCGCCCTCCATGCTCTTTGAAATCTCCTGACCTCTAAACTAAGGTCTTTTCAAATAAATCTTAGGCTTTTACATTATATCTTTATACCATTAGCTGATATAAAATAGACCAAAGATGCGAAGTTATTTTTTTTCAAGATGACGATAAAAATTATTGCATAGCCTTCGCTAAGAAATTATTTTTTGAGGAAATATTGGAGAAAAAGAACGAGTAGACTGATCTATTTTATATTTGCTAATGGTATGAGATAACCGAAAAAAGGGTTTGACCAATCATAGTACCAAAAAATATCCTGAAAAATAAGAAGAAGTGATATTTAAAAAATTAAGGTTTCTATTATAAAATAGAAACCTTAATTTTTCAGCTGCTCACTTTATGGAATAGTGTGAAAAAACTATTTATTAATAGTGTTTTTTTTCTCAATTTTCATATAATCGCTAATTACCTTATCAGAAATTTTAGGATTAGCTCCTTCTTCTCCAGCTACTAACGCTCCAATGGCACAAGCATAATTCAATGATTTTTGAGGTGACTTCCCTCTTAACAATCTTACTATTAATGAAGCCAAAAAAGAATCCCCGGCACCAACAGTATCTACTACTTTTATAAAATAGCCACTGTTATAATAAAATTTATCATCATAATACAAAACAGCTCCAAATGCTCCTTTTGTAACGCAGACTTGTTTTGAATTTGTTTTATCAGCAATGAATTTAATGTTTTGCTCAAATGAATTATAAGGGGAATCCAATTTTCTGCTTATTTCAAATAATTCTTCATCATTAAGCTTAATAAAATCTGCTTTCATCATAAGCTCTATCAAGACATCAGTTGTGTAATACGGAGCTCTTAAATTAGCATCAAAAACTTTATATTTTGCTTCATCTAATAAAGCATTTAAAGTCTGTCTTGATTCTTCATCTCTGCAGATTAAACTTCCAAAAATAAAAACATCAGCATCAGACACTTTTTTCTTAATATCTTCATTCAGTGCGATTTTATCCCATGCAGAAGGATATAAAATATCATAGGATGCATTTCCTTTTTCATTAATCATGACATTAACTACACCCGTCTTATACTCTTCGCTTATTTGAATTGTATCGGTCTCAATTCCTTTTTCAGATAAAAAAGAAACAATTTCCTGACCATCTGCATCGGAACCAACTTTACTGATAATAGCTGATTCCACTCCAAATGATTTCATTCTAAGTGCTACATTTAGTGGTGCTCCGCCTATCTTTTTATGAGTTGGAAAGACATCCCAAAGAACCTCTCCGTAGGCCACCGCCTTATGATTTTTTCCGCTGTTCATTTTTCAATTATTTTCGTATTAATGTTATTCGGGCTGTGTAACCTGAAGATTTGTAATCACAGTATTTTGTCCTTCAGACAACAGTCCCCATTTACTTTTGTCTCTGCCGTAAATTCGGTTTGTTAATGCTGTTTTTCCATTTATGTAAAGTACAACTGTACTTCCTTCCGCAATTATTTCAACATCATATTTCACATTTGCCTGAAATTTAAAAGGAATTCTTGACGTTTCCTGTGAAGCCGAATTATATCCAGCAATTTTACTTTGAGCAATATCAAAAACAATTTTGTAATAGCTTCCAGTATCATTGGTATGAAAAACAAATCCAGCTGTTCCATTTGTTTTCCCCAATGTAACTTCCGCTTTTATTTTCGCTTTTTTTCCAATGGATTTAAATGTTATCATGGCTTTTTCTGCTGCACCTGACAAAGTATAAGTTCCATTGTTTGCAATAGCATTTCCTGACGTTGCATCCACTTCTGCACTTACAGTCTTTTTAGAAAACAAATCTTTTACTGACTGCGATGCCTGAGTCCCTAAAGTTCCATCAGAATTTTGTACTAACTGATGAGTAACCATATTTCCTGCCCAATCTTTATTTCCTAAATCATTCTCAGGTGTTTTTCTGGCATTCCAGCCAAAAACATATCTTTTATTTCCGTCAGAAGCTGTTTTCCCGGCATAAAAATATTCACCGTCAATCATATCATTTTCTGGTTTGAGCCAAGGTCCGTTAATTGATGCTGCCATTCGGTAATGTGTTCCTTTATTACCGCTCCAGTTTTCTGAAAACATCAAATACCAATAATTACCCATTTTAAAAATATCAGCACATTCCATCATTAGATAATTTTCTTCTGGAGTTGTGGTGTAAATTGGAGCTTGTACATCCCATTTTCCAGAAGCTGGATCAGCACTTGTAAAATGCAGTAAAACCGCTTTTCTTCCAGGTTCCGTCTGCGTGCTTACTAACATCGAATATTTCTTTAATTCATCGTTATAAAACACATGCGGGTCTCTAAAATCAAAGTTATAATATCCCGCTGGTGCAGTAACTTTGAAAGAAGGAACTTTTGTCCAATTTTCCAAATCTGAACTAGTAGCACACAAAACGCTTTCTCTAGCATTTGACTGCAAAAAAGCCGGATTTCCATTGTGTCCAGTGTAATAAAAGTAATAAAGATTACCCACTTTTACAACTGACCCTGTGCCAACGGCAAAATCAGGATCAGTAGTTTTTCCGAATGGGATCATTTGTCCTTCATAGGTAAAATGAGCCAAATCGGTACTTAAATATTTATGGATATCATGAAAACCCTTGCCCGCAGGTTTATTCTGGGCATCATGAAGAAAATAGATATGGAATTTTCCGTTGTCAAAAAAAGGCATAATATCTCCCGTATAACCAGCGCTGTAATATGGATCTGTTCCGCCCATCCATTGTGAGGGCGGTGCGGGGTAAATATTTGTCATTTCTGATTCACCTCCTGAGATTGAACCTCCAATATACGTTTCCTCCTCATTGCAGGAAACTGCTGAAAAGAAAATGGAAGCCAATACTATTATGTTTCTATATTTCATTTTTATTGTTTTCAAATTGGATTAATTTTCAGCTAAATAATTGATGCTGTTCTGTGTCAGAAGTTTGATATTACCGATAAACTCATTAGCCTGGCTTGGCACTCCGCTGCTATTTGCTTCGTTATACCAATCATAAGCTCCCATCGAAATCACGACTACATTTTTATCGGTTCCTGTGTTCGGGAACTCAGCAATAGTAACTCTTCCGTTAAGAGCATTATCCCAAGACTCACTGGCTAAGTTTGTTCCGCCGGTTTGATTTCTCCAGCCTTCACCATTTACGTAGCCTCCCCATTCCGGTAAAAACCACCATGCCGTATGATTTAATCTAAAAGTACCGCTTTGCAGTAAATTAGCTTTTCCAGATTCGTAAGTCACCAAACCCGCAAAGATTGGATGATTTTCATGTCCTACGAATGACATTCCCCATGAATTTCCATCAACAAATCCGTTAGGGGGAAAATCGCCAAAAACATTATTAGGCCCTTTTCCAGAAGGAACAATTCCTAAAGCATCAACATATTGTGAAGCAAATGACGTTAACAATAGATTCCCTCCATTAGTTCTAAAGCTTTTCAGCGCTGCTGTTACCGCAGGATTGTATGCTACAGCAGGCAAGTTAGCCGCCGAATCAAAATGCCACCAAATAACATCGACATCACTCAAATCGGCACCGTTTAATACACTGTTAAATGATATGTATTCGGCATCTGGAAAATTTTGAAACAGCCAGTCTGAAGCTGTAATTTCATCCATATTTGTGATTTCAGCTCTAGTTGCAGCTGTTCCCAAAAAGGCAACTACTAAACCTGTTACCGGCACACCTACATTGGCAGTATAATTGACACTTTTCCCATTAGACGTTACTACAAAAGTTACCGGATTTGTAAAATCAACCGTTGCTCCTGAAGCTGGCGAAATCGAAACGCCTCCCGTTAATTCGATTACAGGCTTCAGTGCCGTTAAATTAGTATCTTCTGGCAATGTCATCGTTATCGTTTTACTGACATCGTTGATAACTGCTGCTACTCCATTAATTTTAAAGCTCTTAATTGGGCTTAAAACAGTTACGGTTACTGTGTAATCTTTAAATAAATTACCGTTCATCACCCTAAATTTTACTGGATTTGTAAAATTAATCGGCGCAGTTAAATCAAGATTTGATGTTGCGCCTGCTTCCAGAACAGCTTCTGGAATTACAGCTGTAATATCCGATCCGTAAGGCATCGTTACATTAATTTTGCCTGTTTTCTGATCAATTTCTCCAGCTGTTCCCTTTAGCTTAAATGAAATAACATTAGAAGGTGAATTGACATCAAAACCACCATTTTCGAAACTGTCTTCACAAGCTGTTGCTATGAAAAGCAATGCTAATATCAAAGACGTCTGCATCCAGATTTTATATATAAATTTTTTCATATTGATGTTTTTAAATGGATTAGTATCCTAGATTTTGTTTGTATAATCCCTGACTGAAATTAATCTGTTTTAACGGAATCGGGCAATACTCTTCTTTATGTGCATCAAAAAAAGCATCTTGATAATAGTTACGTTTTGTTTTTTCTTTATCATAAAACGCATTCATAACTTCGTCAGTCACACCCCAGCGAACCAGGTCAAAAAAGCGGCTTCCTTCCATAGCCAATTCTAAACGGCGTTCCCAGCGCAATGCTTTTCGGGCAAAATCCTTTGTCCAATTGCAGTTAACTCCATCAACATAAGTATTGATTTTAAAGTTGCTCACATAAGGAAGTCTTCCTGTACTTTGAGCCGCTCTCTCTCTGATTTCATTGATTAACGGTAAAGCTTCGGCTTGTCTTCCTAATTCAATCAAAGCTTCGGCACGCATCAAAATCACATCGGCGTAGCGGATTTGTATTCTGTTTTTTGAATTTCCGTAAAAGGGATCAATATTTACAACACAGCTGCAGCTTGGTGCCACATTTTCCTTTAAAGAAGCAAAATAACCATAAGTTCCTGGAGATCTTACCCACGCTTCAACATATAAAAATTCTGGATCGTATTTGTATGGCAGACCCGGCATTGCAACCGTATGATACAATCTTGGGTCAACCGTATTGGCATCAATATTTTTATAATCAAAATCCTGATTGTTATAAGTATCAAATTCCGGCAAGCCGTTAGCACCTGTTTTAAAAGCATTTACTAAGTTTTGGCTTGGCTTATGAAAATCGCAGCATCCCAGACCTTGAGGAGTAGAAAGAACATCCGAAAAATTTAACCTTCCGTATAAAGTCCCGTCGTTATCTGAAAATTGAATAGAAAAAATTGATTCTGAACCGTTTTCAAAAGTTCCAGGCAAAAAGTTATTGGCAAAATCAGGCTCCAAAGCCGCTTTCCCTATTACTTTATCTGTTGCAGCAATTACTTCCTGCAGATGCTGGGCATTGATTCCTGTAACAGCATAGGTTTCGTCTTGTGTATAAGCCTGATACAAACGTGTTTTGGCTAAGTAAGCATAAGCTGCTTTTTGGGTAGCACGTCCCACTTGTGGCTGTGTTGCTGGTAAATCATTGGCTGCAGCCTGAAAATCTGCTGCAATTTTGTTCCAAAGTTCTTCGTTCGGAAGTGATGCATTTGAAATCGTTTTATAATCTTCTACTGGAATATCTTCTGTAATGTATGGCACATTTCGGAACATAATTTTCAGCATAAAATAAAAATGTCCTCTTAAAAAACGCATTTCGGCAATACGTGTTTTTTTCAGCGGATAATCCGCTTCCGGAATTTGTTCCAAAGCCTTCAAAGCTTTATTAGCTCTTGAAACTCCCACATAACTGATGTACCAAAAAGAATCTAATTCACCAAAATCAGGTCTGATATTATTTGATACTTCAAAAAAGTGAAAATTCTGAATATCATTAGTGCCGCTTCCTCCTTTATAAGCATCATCAGAACGGACATTTCCAAAAGGCCACAGACTGTAAGGAGAATCATAATGGTCATTCCCCAATTGTGCGTAAGCAGCATTCATAAATCCTTCTACAGATTCTGGTGTAACAATATCATCCTCAGACAATACACCGCGCGGGTTAGTTTCCAAAAAATCAGAACAGGAAGAGATGATTCCCATCACTAAAAACCCTGCTATATATATTATTTTTTTCATGTTTTTTCGATTTAATCTTTTGTTATAATGTAAAATTAAGCCCTGCTGTAAAAGTCATTGGCTGCGGATAACCAAACCCTGCATTTTCAGGATCTACACCAGTGAAATTTTTAGCATCAAAAATCAATAAATTTTGTCCGCTGATGTAAAGTCTAAAGCTTTCGATACTCATCTTTTTCAATACCTCTTTTGGCAGACTGTATCCCACCTGAAGCACACGAAGCTTAAGATAGTTTCCGTTTTCTACATAATAAGTGGAAAATCTTGATTCTGCATTTCTGTCTACAGTTGTCAAAGCTGGAATAGTTGAATTTGGATTATCCACAGACCAGGCATTCAGCAGACGGGTTCCTTTGTTTGACCCAACATCATCAACACTCCAAAAATCAGTTTGATATTTTGTATTATTAATTACATCAACATCATTCACTCCTTCCCAGAAAGTGGTAAAATCGAAATTTTTATAAGATAAGTTTAAGTTAAGTCCGTAAAGCAGACCTGCATTTGGATTTCCTATCCAAGTTCTGTCTTTGTCAGTAATACTTCCATCACCATTTAAATCTTGGTAGCGGATTCTTCCTAGACCTTTTCCATCCTGATTGGCTGAGTTATCAACTTCGTCCTGACTTTTAAACAATCCGTCAGTAACATAACCGTACATAGAGTTAATCGGACGGCCTAAAATATTATCATTAACTCCATCTCCTCCATAATTATTTCTAACTTCATCAGGTAATGCAGTAATTTTATTTTTGTTTGCAGAAACATTAGCCGAAATATCATATTTCAAACCAAATGAAGTTTCATCGCGGTATCCTAAAGTAACTTCCCATCCCTCATTTTCCATCGAGGCTCCATTAACCCAGCGGTTTCCTCCTTCGCCAATTACTCCTAAATAAGGTGGCAAAACCAAAATGTCTTCTGTTTTTTTGATATAATAATCAACAGATCCGCTTAATTTTTGTTTAAACAATCCAAAATCTAAACCGATGTTGGTCTGGGTAGTTGTCTCCCATTTTAAATCATCGTTTCCTGATTGTGTTGCGATAAAACCAGACGGAAGCAATCCGTTTCCGTTTCCAGCAATATCATAGGCAGTTCCAAAAGATGTTGCCCATGTCGGGCTTCCCCCTGCATAGCTTGCCAAGTACAGACTGTAAACAGCAGTATTGCTTATTTCCTGATTTCCGGTTTGACCCCATCCTGCTCTAAGTTTTAAATCAGAAATAACAGGAGCATTATCTATAATAAAATTCTCATTGCTGATTCTCCATCCTGCTGAAACCGCAGGAAAAGTTCCGTATTGATTGTTTTTACCAAAACGTGAAGAACCATCACGACGGATTGTAGCCGAAAGCAAATAACGGTTATCAAAATCATAATCTGCTTTTCCGAAATAGGAAAGCAATGAATATAGTGTTGATGTTCCGCTGGTAAAGGATTCACCAGTTCCGGCATCTGGATACATATAATCCGGCGTTTCAATCAAAAAGTCATTTTTACGCAAAGTGGTAGTATCAAAAACATCTTTGTACATCTCTGTCCCTGCCATCAGATTCAAATTGCTTTTTCCACTTTTCAAATTATAAATTGCAGTATTACTCCATGTCCATTTATCACTCACGGATTGATCAATTGTAACCGATGTCTGATCGTTCTGCAGATAACCGGATTGATAACTTCTTTGGAGCGTGCGTTTTTTATAAGAACCGTAATCGATACCAAAACTGCTCTTGATATGCAGATTTTTGATTATCTCCAAATCTGCATACATATTCCCAAAAAGACGCAGATAATCATATTTATTGTCTTTGTTATATTCTAATAAACGAACCGGATTCTGTCTGTCATTCATTCCTCCTACTGGACCTCCCCAGCCTTTTCCGTCAACGGTATGTACTGGAATTATTGGCAGTGCACGAAGTGCAGGATCTAAAACACCAGGATCTGTAACTTCATTGGTACGGTTAAAACTAAAGTTCTCGCCTATTACCAATTTTCCGTCAAAGTATTTGTAAGAGCCGTTCAATCTGGCAGAAATTCTTTCGAAATCAGTTGTTTTTACGATACCTTCATTATCATAATAGCCCAAAGAGAAAACATAATTCCCTTTATCTGAAGCATTGGAAACTGATAAATCATAAGAACTTGCTATTCCTGTCTGCGAAATTTCATCGTACCAGTCAGTATTTGAAGCTTTGATTGTCTGATTAGCATCTAAATATTCAGGAACCAAAACTTTATTCAATTGCGGTGTGTTATTATTAACCGACCAATCAAACTGGTAGCGTAAGTTATTATTATTTGGATTTAATCCATCATTAATATTTGCCTGCCATAAAGCCTGACCAAATTGATTAGCATTCATCACTTCCAGTTTTCTGGCATAATCAGAAACAGAAGTATATGTACTGAAATTGATTCTCATTTTACCTTCTTTCCCTTTTTTGGTCGTGATAATAATTACCCCGTTTGAAGCACGGGAACCATAAATACTGGCTGAAGAAGCATCTTTCAAAACCTGAATCGTTTCAATATCATTTGGATTCAGTTCATGCATTCCGGATTTAGTCGGCATTCCGTCAATCACATACAGAGGGTCTGTGTTATTTAAAGTACCAACACCGCGAATCACCACTTTTGTGTTTGATCCGCTGGGAGAACCGTCAGAAGAAATTTTCACCCCTGCTACACGTCCCTGCAAAGCTTTAATAGGATTCGGTTCCGGCTGCTTCATGAGATCTTTCATGTTTACAACAGCAACGGCTCCAGTGATATCTTTTTTCTTTTGCTGAGCATATCCTGTTACAACAACTTCATTAAGCTGATTGTTATTTACCCTTAAAGTAATGTTTAGTATTTTTTGTCCATTGAGCGTAATCGTTTGCGGAGCAAATCCTATGAATGAAACAACAATTACAGCATCTGACTTTACTTCAGGCAGAGAAAATTTTCCGTCAAAATCTGTTGATGCATTGGTGCTTGTTCCAGAAACAGTCACAGTCGCTCCTGGAAGAGGCAATCCGTCTTCTGACGAAATCACCGTCCCTTTAATTCCTCCATCCTGTGCTGTCATTATCAGCATCGGAAAGAAGAAAATTAGAAAATAAATAATTTTACTTTTCATGGTTTGTGGTTTTGGTTTTAGTTTATATTTAATTGGTTAATTACGAGATTGCTCAATTCAATTTCTTGATTAGAAGAAACTGAAAGAGATGTAAATGGCTGATTTGAGAAAAAGATTTCGGTAATTACTTTTTCCCCATTGTTATAAAAAATTTCAATTGATGTTTTGTCCAAAACAATTTTAAAAGCACCATCTTTTTGGTCTCCATCTAAAACAGCTTTGGTAACTGTAGAAGCAAATTTTTCAGAGAAATCGGTTTTTCCAGATTTTGAACGATCTGCAAACAGATAGTGATCTGAATTATTGATTCCGAAAGTCAAAGCTTCTCCAAGTGTATTTGAAAGGGTAAAAGTATAAGTGTCCTGTTTCAGATTTTTTAAATCAAAATTGACAATTGCTTTAGTCAAATCAATCTTTCCAGCTGTTACAAGATCTAGCTTTCCTTTCCCTTTTAATGATTTTTCTTTAATGGTTTTAGAAATATATTTATTGATTTCTTTTACGGGATTGCTTATCAAGCTGTATGCATTTCCTTTTTTTACTAATTTAATTTCGCGTGCAATTGTAGTACTGCTTCTCCATGCATTAGTTGGAACTTCCTGCGCATAATCCCAATTGGACATCCATCCTATAAATAATCGTCGCCCGTCAGCATTTGGAACATTATTCCATGTTACTCCGGCATAATTATCTTTTCCGTAATCAATCCATACTGCTTTTTCCTGTTCCACTCTTTTGGCAAAATTGGAATCAAGGGTAAAAGTTGTTCCGTCAAAATCTCCAATAAAGTATTGCGTTCCTGAACCTCCGTTTGCACCGCCTGGATTTAAACTCTGAATCAAAACCCATTTGGTTTCATTAGAGCCTTCCACTTTTATCTGAAAAAAATCAGGGCATTCCCAAACTCCTCCATGAGCGCCAATATTTTTTCCAAAATCGGTTAAATATTCCCAGTTTTTAAGATTTTTGGATTTATAAAACTGAGCACGGTCTTGTGCTGCTAGCACCATTATCCATTGTTTATGGGTTTCATCCCAAGTCATTTTAGGATCACGAAAATCACGAATTCCAGGATTCTTTATGACAGGATTTCCTTCCTCAAATTTCTGCCATGTAAAACCGTTGTCGTTCGAATATGCAATATCCTGCTGTTCAACATCAATCTTGTTTTCTTTTTCCTTTGTCATATCATGCAAAGTATAAATCGCCACAATCGGAGCCTTTTTTCCAGTTCCTAAACCTGATGTATTGTTTATATCTACAGCTGCACTTCCCGAAAAAATGTATTTGTCTTTATCCGGGTAAATGGCAATCGGCTGTTCTTCCCATTTAATTAAATCTTTACTAATGGCGTGTCCCCAATGCATTGGTCCCCATTTATTTCCGTCTGGATAATATTGATAAAGCAAATGATACTGCCCGTCAGCATAGAACATTCCGTTGGGATCGTTCATCCATCCTTTTTTTGGGCTATAATGAAAATTAGGACGGTACATTTTTTCTTCAGCCGTATTCACAGCTGAAACAGGAGCAGTTTGGGCTGCAGCTGAAAATGGTTTACAGCCCGCTATAGAAAATAGAACAGCACTACAAAATGCCAGCGGTAGATGTTTCATTGATTTCATTTTTTTTGGTGTTTTTTTTAGTTAGATTTTCACTTAATACTTCTAAAGAAATTCCTTTGGTTTCCGGCATCATAAAAATTACAAACAGTAATTGCATCACCATCATCAAAGTAAAAATTAAGAAGACAACCTCCGGACCGATTTCTGAGAACAGCATCGGAATTAATGAAGGGATAATCGCTGCCAGAACCCAATGTACTGAACTTCCAAAAGCTTGTCCAGAGGCACGAATGTGATTTGGAAAAATTTCTGAGATGAAAACCCAGATAACGGCTCCCTGACCAATAGCATGCGAAGCGATAAATAAGAAAAGGAAAATGGGTACTGATAATCCTCCCCAATTGTAATAAAAAGAAGCAGAGACTAATCCTAACGAAATAATATATCCGACAGAACCAATGTACATTAACAACTTTCTTCCTAATTTGTCAATTAATGCCACACCGATTAAAGTAAATATAAGATTCGTTATCCCGATTCCAATACTGCTCAGCAAAGCGGTATTTTGTCCTAGACCTGCTTCTTCAAAAATTCTTGGCGCATAATATAAAAACGCATTAATCCCCGAAAACTGATTAAAAAATGCAATGAAAAAAGCCAGCATTAACGGAAAACGGTATTTTTTCATGAAGATATTTTCATGTTTGCCAGCACCATTATCTCTTGAATCGTCCATGATGTCATTGATGCTTGCAGACGGATCAATTAAAAGCAGCACTTTGCGGGCTTCTTCATCACGTCCTTTAGACAATAACCATCTTGGGCTTTCCGGAATTGTAAGTATGAAAAGAATATAGATGACAGATGGAAAAGCCTGAACACCAATCATCCAGCGCCACGCATTTTCACCAATATCTTTTAAAAAGTAATTCGAAATAAAGGCAATTAGAATTCCCAGTACAATATTAAACTGATACAAGGCTACTAATCGTCCGCGCTTGTCAGCAGGAGCAATTTCAGAAACATAAGCTGGAGCGGCAATGGTTGAAGCGCCAACACCTAAACCTCCAATAAATCTAAAAAATGCAAAAACATAAGGATCATTTGCAAAAGAAGCACCGATGGCCGAAACGAAATATAAAATCCCGATCCAGAACAGTGTTTTTTTACGTCCTATTTTATTAGTTGGAATTCCTCCAAAAATAGCACCTATTACTGTTCCCCAAAGTGCCATTGCCATAACAACAGATCCATGAAAAGCATCAGATGATTGCCAGAGAAGCTGTAATTGTTTATCAGCTCCAGAAATAACTACGGTATCAAAACCGAAAAGAAAACCTGCCAGTGCAGCAGTAACGGACCAAAGTAATATCTTGTTCATTGTAGATGTATTAAAAACTTATCGCTAAGATATCCGCAAAAAAAACAACTTATTTTTAATGATGTTACAATTTAATTCTTCAATTACTGAGGGTTTGATAATTTTAGATTAAAGCCTTTGTTTACAAGGATTTACGGTAATAAAAAAATATTTACGAAAACCTTGTAGTTTCGATTTTGTTACATAAGGTTTAAAATTGATACCTGATTTGTATCAATTTTGAACTACTGTTAGATGGAAGATTTGTATTCCTTTGGCGAAACTCCAAATTTATTCTTAAAAGCTGTAGAAAAGTAGTTTGGAGAAGAGAATCCAAGAGAGTATGCAATCTCAGAAATATTCATCTCATTTGACTTTAAAAGCTCTGCCGCTTTCTCCAATTTTACATTATTAATATGATCGCTGATATTGATTCCGATAATTGCTTTTACCTTTCTGTACAGCTGCACTCGCGAAACCCCAAGCTTATCAGCTAAATCCTCTACAGAGAATTTAGGATCCTCAACATTCATTTTAATAATATCATTCATTTTGGTAATAAATGACTGTTCCTGATTACCAAATTTAGACTCTGGTTCAACACGATAAATATTATTGGTATAATAATAACGAAGCTTTTCTCTGTTGAAAAGCAGACTCGAAACGGACTGTTTTAAAATAGAAAGACTAAAAGGCTTAGTAAGATATTGGTCAACACCGCTTTGAAGTCCTTTTAGAACAGATTCCTTACTACTTTGCGCCGTCAAAATAATAATCGGAATATGTGACGAACGCAGATCTTTTTTCAATTCCTTGGTAATTTCGTAACCGTCCTTGCCTACCAGATTAATATCGCAGATGATGATATCCGGAATAATTTCCATTGCTTTTTCAATAGCATCGCTTCCGTCTGAAGTATAAACTACGTATTCACCGGATAATTTAGTTTTCAGGAATGTAACCAAATCAATATTATCTTCTATAATTAAAAGAGAATGCTTTTCAGAATCAGAAATCATACTTACTTCTTCTAAACCAGATTCTATATCTAAAATATCTACAATTAAATTTGGCGTTACGTTTAAAGTTTCAGCCTTATTTATAATTTCATTCAACTGTAGATGCTGGTTTCCTTTTAACAGCGTAATCACAAACTCACTGCCCTGTTTTGATTTTAATTCGATAGTCCCATGATGCAGAAGCACAAACTCTTTTGACAAGTGCAGCCCAATTCCAGAGCTGCTTTTATTATTATTGGAAGCTTTAAAAAAAGGACTAAAAACGCTGGGTAATTCATTTTCAGGAATTCCAATTCCAGAATCCTTAAAACTGACTCTAACCGTATTATCGTGATTTTCTATAATCGAAATAGTTATTTTCCCGTTATCAGGCGTAAATTTGAAAGCATTAGAAAGCAGATTGAAATACACTTTATCCATCAAACCTTTGTCAATAAACAGCTCAAGATTTTTGTTTTTGCAGATAAGCTGAAAATCTATATTTCTGCGTGCCGCTTCACCTTTAAAGTTGGTCATTACATCGCTGGTAAAATCATAGATTTTAGTATTTGAGGCTCTTAATGTGAATTTTTGCTCTTCAATTTTTCTAAAATCTAACAGCTGATTTATTAACCGCAGCAATCTATTTGAATTTTTGTGAATCAGTTTTACCTCATCGATCAATGCTGTTCCTTTAATTTTATCATTTTCAATTAATGACTCCACATAACTCATAATCAAAGTTATAGGGGTTTTAAATTCATGTGAAAGCCCAGTGAAGAAATTCAGTTTTGCTTCATTGCTTCTTTCTGCAATTTTAGCCATGTCCTGAATTTCGAGGTTTTGATCAATTACAGTCTGATTAATCCTTTCGAGCTGTTTTTTCTTTCTGGAAATAGAAATAGTAGAATATATGCTGTAAATGGTTAAACTTAAAATAATTACCAGAAAAAAACTTAACAGCCGAACCAGATTATTCTGTGAAGCATATTCACCCTCCTGCACTTGTATTGCATTTTGCTGTGTCTCAATAACTATTTGCTGCTGATCGACTTTATCCATCTGATTTTCTATAATTTCAGCATTGTTTTTGTCGATTACAATTGTATTGAGAATATTATTCTTAGCAATTGGCTCTTTGCTAAACATTTTTAAGGCCAGTTTTAATGCTTCGTTTCCTCCTGTGGGATACAGAATGGTTCCGTCCAAAACACCGTTTTTAACCAATTCAATACCGCCGTTTACTGTATTAAGTCCATCAACGCCTATAAATTTAATTTTCTTTTCCAGCCCAAGTGTTTTAGCAGTTTCCCATGCACTCAATGCCATGCGGTCGTTGTGGGCAAAAATGTATTCAATATCTGAATTTTGTAAAAGAATTTCTTTTAATGGTTCTTTAACCGATTCTTTTTCCCAGTCCCCGCGAATAGTGTTTTGAATTTTAAAATGCGTATTTTCTTTGATTATCTGTTCAAATCCCAGACTGCGCTCATACGCAGGCGAAGAACCGTTTGCCCCGGTAATTTCAATAATTTTACCAGATCCTTTACCGTGGGAAATAATATATCGGGCGGCAATTCTTCCAATTTCTATATTATCGGCTCCAAGATAGGCAGTGTAGTTTTCACTGTCAATTTTTCGATCAACAACAAGAACCGGAATTCCTGCTTTTATAGATTTTTCGACTACTGCCGTCAAGGGTTTTGATTGAATCGGAGATACAATTATAACATCTGCTTTGTTCGCAATAAACCTTTCGATATCTTCTATTTGCTTCTCAATATTATTGTTGGCGTCGCTGATTTTTAAATCGACTTCAGGCCGTAACGAAGCTTCAATTTTCATCGAACTGTTCATTTGTTTGCGCCAGTCATCGGTTGTCATAGCTTGAGAAAAACTAACTTTTATCTTGTTGCTTCTCTTCTGCTTGCAGGAAAATAAAATGAGTGATACTGCAAATAATAGCAATGTATATTTGATAATATGATTCATAACATAATAAGATTAGGTAAAAGGATTGTTTTTAAAATGCTTAATTTTAAAATTACTCTTATCAAAAATAATTAGGAAGGATTATTTTAGTAATGATAAGAAAAGGAAGCCGTAATAATTAAAGGTAAAATTAGACTTTTATTTTATGTCTGCAAAACTGTAGATACATATAATGAAGATGTGTTAAAAAAAAAGCATCTTAACTTTTTCTTTACATATTCAAAAACAAGAATTCAATTGTCTTTTCTTAAACAAAACCCAAAATGCCGCTATTAATAAAATACTCTTATCCCTTGTTATTTTGCTCTTTTGCTCCAGTCATTACATTTATTGTTCTAAAAAAATAGTACTGCACATTAATTTATTACTGGAATCGCCATTTATCTTTGACTGATGTAGTGTTTTATGAAATAATAGGGTTTGGTGTGTTGTGGTTTGCGGGGCTTTATCTGAGAGGCAAGTTTTATGAGCTGGAAGAAAAGGAAATAAGCAGATCGTGAGAAGCATCTTTTATATTTTTGTTGTGAACGCTTATTATTGAGGGATTATAAGTTGTTAATATTGGTGTTTCACACTTCAGTATTAAGGAATAAGTTTCTTGTTTTTTCAGCTTTTCAACAATGTAAAATATTAAATATCAAAATTTTATTTTTTTTATTCACCCAGTATTTTAAAAAAAAAATAGTTTGGTCATAATCCAATACCTTCTAAAAGATGCTTTATAGCATCTTTTTTTCGTTTCATAACAAATACTCCTCAAATCTGAATCATAAGCACCTAACTTCGAGAGTATTATAATTAGAGATACATTATTTTTGGAATTACTGCTTTATCTTTTAGGGACGGAATAAAATACAATGTGGCATATTGAAGTCTATCTGAAAGAGAAGTTTTAAGAACGGTAGAGGGATAGGAAATTATGATAAGGAAGTCAGACCTGCAAAAAAGCAATGGCCTGGTTTAAAACAGCTATAGTCAAAAAAGGGCTTATCACCCAAAGTGATAAGATAAAAAACAAAAAAGTGGAGCAGAACCCACTCAAAAAAACGGACAGTTCTCATTCTGTAGTTTAAAATGGGAGGCAGTAACCGAAAAGCCTTATGAGTAGGAAAAAACATCAAACAAAATGAACGAAAATTTAACTTTTAAAGTAGCAGACGGTGATACTGACCATAATGTAACATTTCACGCTTCAAAAGGATTTGGATTTCCTTTTAATCTAAATTTAGCAGCTGATGTAACAGAAAAAGTCCATCAAGCCCACATTCAAATTATGCCATTTGAAAAAGAGCTTCTGAACTGGATGTCCCTTTCAAATGAAAATGCCAAACTATTTTTGCAGGATCCATTTAATGCCTTGGAAAAATCTAAAATTAATGTTCCGCAGGAAGTGATTGACAGTATTAAAAACGCTTCTAATTTATTAACTAATAATTTAAAAAAATAAAACTATGGCAACCGTAACAACTGAAGGATGGGACTTGGTAGCAGTAGCAAATCAAAGTTTGCTAAACACCTTATTAGTCACTGCATACAATGACAATATTTTTCCGCATGATATAAATACGACAGCGATGGGAGTAACCTTTAATGGCACAATTGGAGTTCCGACTGTAGACTTAAATCCAACTACGACACAAGGAACTAACTCTATGGCGTCTATTGAAGTTCCTATAAGCGGTACCGTAACTGTATTTGGCACTACAAATACGATTCCTCCTAATAGCACATTGAATATTACATCCAATTTACAATACGTAAGCATAGATATTAAAGGAACTCAAGCGATGCAGTTATATTTAGATCTACAAAGTAAATTAGCCATTTATAGCGTGAATATTCAGCCGTCACAATCATGGGTAGCAATGTTAAATGGCTTGATTCAATACTATTTCCAAAATACATTTTCTGGAGGTTCTTATTATTTAGGAACCATAAATATGGAAGGAGCGCCTCCGCAATTATTACCCGTTGGAAGCGTATATTTTGCCACACAGGTAAATGCTGCCACGCCTTCTGCGAATATATTAGCATTAGTAGCAAATACCAGCACAGGATCCACGGGAATTCTTGATTTTACAACGAATCCAGCTTTATTGCCTTCGAACCAAAATGCTGCATTGTATTTATCCAATCGATGTTTGTTATACAATATGGTTTTACCCGTTCTGGTAAAACAGTTAAATACTACAAACTCTGCCTTTAATGTAAATGGAAATGCTACTACCCCTTATACTTTGTCTTTAAATACCTCTATTGATATGTCTGGAGAGTATGATCCTACGCTTAATAGTATGAATGTGTATGTAAATAATTCCAGTCAGGTTCAATCCGATTATGGAGCAACGGGTTATCCAATATCGGGTATGCATAGCATCATTTAGGTAGATGTTTCAGGTCATTTTTATTTAACCCCTTCATTAACTGTAAGCACCCAGAGTATTTCTTTTGCTGTGGATACCCCAAATGGGGATGGTTCTATACATTTAAGCGTAGGAGGCTGGTTTATTGTTGGAGCATTAATCGTTGCAACTTTTGGTACTCTGGGAGGAGCAATGGCTGCAGTAGTAGCTATAGTAGTTCCTATAGTAATCACCCAATTAAATTTGAATGTGAATATGTCATCAATTGCCGGAAACATAGACCAAGCAGCCACCTCATTCAATTGGCCGGCACAAAAAATATGCCCTATCAATAGTATTGCATTTCCTGGGGACTTGATTCTTTACCTGACTCCTCAAGTTTGACATAATAAGTAAAAGAAAACCTGCCCATAGCAGGCTTAGCAGCAGCACTGCGCTCCCAAAAAATATTTTTTCAGAATTATTTATAAAAACAACCTCTATAGAAGCGATTTTAAAGGGGGTGTTTTTTCATTTAGTGAAATGAAATAATTAAAGACTTGCGTTTAGGAATACTTGGACTAAATGAAAGTTTTGTGCAGCTCAATGAGACAATGAAATCTTTAATTGATTACAGCTATTTAATAAATTACCCCGAGGTAAAGCCATCGAGGTATCAATTGGAATAATCTCTATGCATACTCAGAAAATCGATGTATAATGTTCGTAAATATAAATTTTCTCGGGTTCGAACCCCACATCGCCCACAAAACACAAAAAACGCCAATGGAAGACATTGGCGTTTTTTTTTCTCTAAATCGGATCAAAATTAATTACAAATTTTGGGGTCAAAATTTAGCAAGTTTTTACGCAAAGTCCTCCATTATTTTACTTTTATGGTTTATAAAAACCAAAATTACCCTGAAAATTATTTTAAAATTAATTTTACCCCAACTAAACCAATTTTACCCCAAAAGAAAATAATAAAAAGTCTGGTGTTAAATCAAAACAATTTTACCCTTTTTTTGATAATAAAAACTAAATTTACCTTTATGAAATTAGTTTTGCCTCAAAAAACAGAAAGTAAATGAAAAAAGTAGGGTTTACATGGCTTAAGGAAAAACTAAATATTCAAGGTTTTCAACTGACGCATGAATCATATATCGGAACCACGGATAAGAGCGAATTAAGTTCAACAAATTCCGTTGTACGAACATTCAAATCGAAATATGATGTAAATATTGACCATCCAATGTCTCACTTAGAATTCGCATTGAAATATGATGATTTTAGCCTCGCATTCATCAAGGAAATTTTCATCTCTGTTGATCACCAAATTATAGTTGACTACATCAGAGAAAATCCAAATAGAAAATATCCAAGAATCATTGGTTACTTATATGAGTTTACTGGAGGTCAATCTATTGAAATTGAAATTACTGCAACTAATTACGAGAATATATTAAACTCATCTCGATATATAACTGGAGATATTACAAAAATAACTAAATGGAAAGTAAATGATAATCTTCTAGGGCAAAACAAATTCTGCCCTATAATAAGAAGAACTGCTGAACTTACCGAATTACTCGATTGGAATATTGAAGAAGCTATTGAAAATCTAAAACACGAATATTCTCCAGAAATTTTTAAACGGGCAGGCTATTATCTTTATAAAAAAGAATCAAAATCTTCCAGTGAAATAGAGAAAGAAGAACCATCACAAGACAGAATGGAAAAGTTCATAGCATTACTGGAAGAAGCAGGACAAAAAACTTTTGAAGAATCATTATCAGAAACCGAATTGGTACGTTTACAAAACATCATAGTTGATCCTAGATATGCAGATGATAGTTTTAGAAACTTTCAAAACTATATTGGTCAAACAATGAGAGACTATACACAGAAAGTACATTACGTATGCCCTCCTCCAGAATATGTAAAATCTCTGATGCAAGGGATACTCGACTTAAATAAAAAAAACAGTTCTACTAAAACAATTATAAAAGCCTCAATGGTATCATTTGGATATGTATATATCCATCCATTTGAAGATGGTAACGGAAGGATTCATCGTTTTCTTATTCATGATATTCTGGTACGTGACGGTATTGTACCTAATGGAACGATACTTCCTGTTTCTGCTCAAATACTTGCCAATATGGGTGAATACGACACTATTTTAGAGTTACTTTCTAAATTGATTGAACGAAAGGTAAAATATAGTCTTGATGATACAGGAAAGATGATTGTTAATAACGCTTCAGAAATAGAAGCGATATATCGATTTCCAGATCTAACCAATCATACCGTGTTTTTGGCAAGAGCAATACAAGCTACAGTTAATAATGATATTCCAGAAGAACTGTATTTTCTTCAATGCTATGATAAACTTAAAGACGATATACAAAACATAGTTGATATGCCCGATAATAAAGTTGATCGTATGATTTTGTTTCTTCATCAAAACAAAGGAAAACTGGCAAGTCGTAAACGTGATTTTTACAAGGAGCTGAGTGATGATGAAATAGAGCAAATGCGACAAGCTTATGAACAAGTATTTTTAAAGAAAAAACACATAAACGAATAAAACATTTGATCAAATAACACTATAAATCATTAGGTATTTTTAAATTTTAGAGATCAAACAATGTCTTTATCAACACCACTAGATACAACTCAACTATTCAAATCTATTTTTATGGGTAGAGAAGATGTATTTGCTGTTCGTTAGGAGAAGTCAGGAAAGTCAGGCTATACACCAGCTTATCAATATGATCCATATCATTATCGAGTACATAAAATGAATGGAGGAACTTTTCAAAATTATCCTCATAAAACTTATTTGACTTTTAACGAAAACGAAATCCAAAAACATTTAGAAGGTATTCAGCAAATAGGAGTTTACCCATTACTCACAAATAACACTTCATGGTTTTTGGTAGCTGATTTTGATAAACAAAATTGGAAAGAAGAAGCTGTAAATTTCTTAAATACTTGTAATAAAAAAAATATTCCCGTCTATTTGGAGCGTTCACATTCAGGCAATGGTGGGCACGTTTGGATATTTTTTGATAAGCCATATCCTGCGATCAGAAGTAGAAAGGTTTTCATTTCTATTTTGGAACAATCAGGAGCTTTTTCAATGTTTGATAAAAGCTCTAGTTTTGACCGATTGTTTCCCAATCAAGATTTTCTTTCGGGAAAAGGTTTAGGAAATCTGATTGCTTTACCACTTTTTAAACCTGCATTGAAAAAAGGAAATAGTTGTTTTATAAAACCAGAAACTTTTGAACCTTATCCTGATCAATGGCAATTTTTGAAGGAAATTGAAAGAGTTACAACAGATGTATTGGAACATTTATATCGGGAAATTTCAATGGTGCATAATTTACCCATCGCAAATACCACTGAAAAACTGACGATTTCGCTCAAAAAAAACATCTGTATTCAACGAGACAAATTAACCACTTCATTAATCAACTTTCTGAAAGAAGAACTGAATTTTGCTAATTCAGAATTTTTTATCAAAAAGAATTCTGGAAAAAAACATTTAGAACGGAACGTTATTTTAAACTTGTTGAAGAAACAGAAAATGAAGTCATTATTCCAAGAGGTTTTATTGGAAAACTTTTGCGTTTTTGCAAAGAACAAAATCTTGATTTCGACTTTAAAGACCAAAGAAAACTAAAAGAATCTATAAATTTTTCTTTCAATGCTATTTTGAGAAATCATCAGAATAAAGCCATTGAAGCTGTTTCAAAAAAGGAATTTGGCGTTATTGTTGCTCCGCCAGGTTCAGGAAAAACACTTATCGGATTGAAGATTATTGCAGAGAAAAAACGGCCCGCTTTAATCGTTGTTCACCGTAAACAATTATTAGAGCAATGGCAGGAACGAATCCAGACATTCCTAGGAGTACCTAAACACGAAATTGGCATTATTGGACAAGGAAAAGCAAAAATTGGAAAGCAAATTACTATTGCCACAATTCAAAGCTTGCCAAAACAAATAGAACAAGTTCAAAATCAGTTCGGAACTATCCTTGTCGATGAATGCCATCATATTCCAGCAGAAACATTTCGAAATACTATTGAAAAATTAGAAACGGTTTATCTCTATGGATTGATGGCAACACCATTCAGGAAATACAACGACGGAAAATTGATTTTTACTTTTATTGGTGAGATAATTTGTGAGATTGCAAGTAGCGGAATTGAAAACTTTAAACACGCTCAAGTCATTGTTAGAAATACCAATTTGGATGTTCCCTTCAATTCCAAAACTGATAATTTTGAGACGCTTTCAAAAATCCTAGTTCACGATTCAGAACGAAATAAACTTATCCTGAATGATATCAAATCAGAACTTTCCAAAGGTAAACGAATTGCTATTATTACTGAAAGAAAAGAACACATTGACACAATTTATCTTTTTCTAAAACAATCTCATGAAGTCATTACCCTTAGTGGAGAAGATGCAGAAAGTAGTACAAAATCAAAATGGCAAATCTTACTACAAGGCAATTTTCAGATATTAATAACTACAGGGCAATATTTCGGAGAAGGTTCTGATTTGTCAAATATTAACTCCTTGTTTTTGGCATATCCTTTTTCGTTTAAAGGTAAATTGATTCAATACATTGGTCGTGTACAACGCTCAGAAATCAATCCGACTATTTATGATTATCGGGACATCAAAATTGATTACCTGAATAAGCTTTTTTTGAAACGAAACATCTATTACCGACAAATAGCCCGACAAGCAAGTTTGTTTGATGAGCCAACAGAATTTATTCCAGAAAATCAAAATTTGGTAATCGATAGGCAGATCAAAATATCTATAGAAGTTTTGGATTTTAGATATGGTACTATTGGTTTTGAATATATTGATAAAGAAAGTAATCAACGATTTGATTTTGAAATAGAAAATGAAGAATTTCGACCAGAGTTTGAAGTGCTTAAACCGTATTTTATTAATGTTTTAAAATCAAAATCGGTAATAATTAACATTTTTGCAGAAATAGCAAACGGTGTCATTCTTTCACAGTTAGCAACTTCCTTAGACATTGAAAACATCAACAAGGAAATTGTTAAAAATGTAAAATTTCAATTTCTTAATAAAAGTTTTATTGGTCAGAGTCCTATTTCAAAAGCAAATATTCTAACGCCTGATGAATTACCGAAGGACAAAAATATTTATTCAAATACGGAGGACATATTAGAAGATTTACTAAAAGGTAGACAATACAAACATTCTAAACATATTCAGTTTTTTGCAGACAAACACGAAAGGAATTTGATGAAATTAAGGTTTGTCTTGCAACCTTTTTCATTTGTTTTTTTGGTTGTTGGAGAACAAAAATATTATATTGTTTTAGAAACATTAGACACAGAGGAAGCTACTTATATTTGGCATATTCCCAAAAGTAAATCTGTACTAATTGATACTGTAAAACAAATTGACAAAGAACTAAACATTATCAGAGAAAAAGGACGACAAGCTTATTTAGAAACAAATCCACAAAATTTTTTAAGAATTGTTCACGACTATTCAGACAATAATAAAGGATATATAGTTTGGAAAGCACAAATAGAAGAAAGATTAATCTAAATATCATTGCTAATGATTTCAAAATTTTAAATCATTTTAGACTTTCAAAAAAAGTCAAAATAGGTTTCATGATGAATAGAATTCTGTAATATTTTTGATATGTGAACTATTAAAGAGTTAAATTCTTTGTACTGTTTAATATAAAAACGCTTGAAGACTGGCACTTTTTAATTTCTTTAAAACATAGAAGGAAAATGAAAATCACAAGACTATCCTAATCAAGTCCCCTTATGGAAACGCCTTCCTTCAAAGAAAAAGCTAAAGCTTCACTAGAGATTTTTCCTGTATCATTATAAAATATACTCAACTAAAATACTAAATCTTGAAAAAAGTCATTATATTGCTATGGAACTGGAAGTGAATTACAAAACAACAGTACGGCTTTGCAATCTTACTTTGAAATTACTTTCAAGATGTTGCAAGAGCCAGTTCTGGCATTATAATATCGGTTTAGAATATGAATTGCATTATTATTGATGACGAAGAAATGGCAAGAGCCATCATAGAAAAAATGATTGAGAACACCCCTCAATTAAACTTGCTGCAAGAGTTTTCAAATGCTATGCATGCCATAAAGTACTTGAATCAGAATGAGGTTGATTTAATTTTTCTGGATATCCACATGCCTGACTTTACGGGTTTCGATTTTATTCAAACAATTAAAAGCCCTCCCAAAATTATACTCATAACTTCTGATAAAACTTTTGCCATCGACGCTTTTGAATACGAATGCATTGTTGATTATTTAGTAAAACCTATTACCGAAGATCGTTTTCAAAAAGCCATTCAAAAAGCGAATACCACACCATTGTCCAAAACAGCAATTGTAAATAAACAAGCAAATGAGGATAATGCAAACGAATTTTACATTAATATTGACCGCCGTCTAATCAAAATTGAATTTGCTTTGGTTAATATTATAGAAGCTAAGGGAGATTATATTCATATCAAGACGGAAAACAAAAACTATGTGGTTCATTCCACCCTTAAAAAAATTGAAGACAAATTGCCTAAAGATTTGTTTTTAAAAGTGCATCGTTCTTTTATCATCAACACAAAGAAAATTATTGACATTGAAGACAATAGTGTTTTAATTGGTAAAGATGTCATTCCTGTAAGTCGCGCCAATCGCCCTGATTTAATGAAACGCTTGAATTTATTGTAAATTTTTAATTATATTAATAAATAAACCATCAGACCAAAAGTTTTAATATTTTGAGTCATGTTAATGCGTAAAAACCTCTTTTAAAAGCATAATCTCTAATTTGCAACGTCTAAAAAAAGCTTCTTAACTTTAATTGATACTTATCTTTCTTTGATTATTTTTTCCTCAAATTAAAATGTAAAAGGTTTATGGATTTGCAGCTTTTGCAATCATTGGTTAGTTATAATTAATTTGTAAAATTTTCTCATCAATTATATTCCCTTGTTATATTAGAAACAGCCAATCTGTTAATTGGGAGCGGGCTAAAAGAGCCAGCTAATATTTTTAATTCATAAATAAATAACTCATAAATAAAAATAATGAAAACAGGAGTCATCATCATTTGCTACAATAATGAACACGACATTGATAAGGATCTTTGCGCCAAGTATATCAATGATGTCCAAGATGTAGAATTCTGTTTAGTCAATAATAACAGCGAAGACAATACTTATGAACTTTTAAAAGACATCAGCGAAATCTGCAAAAATGTCTCTGTAGTTAACATCAACAAATATAAAAGCAGCACATCAGCGGTTAGAGCCGGAGCCAGATTTATGTTCAACGAATACAATTTAAAAAATCTTGGATTTATTACTGCAAACACTTTTAGCAAGTTTGAAAACTTAAGTATGCTAATCAAAGTCATTCACGAGAATCAACAGGATATTTCAAAATACAATCAGAAGATTTTACATGCAAAAGAAACAAAACTAACCCTGTTTCAAAGCTTATTTCCTGTCATGGATTATTTAGCAAAAAGCAATTGAAACACTATTCTTAAAAGCAGCATTTACTAAACTGCAATAGTTGGTTGTGCTGGATCTGCTTCAATTCATATCTATTGAATTTATTACTCAGAATGATACCAAAAGCTAATTTATAAATAAAGTTTTTACAAATCCTTTACAAAATTCTGCATTAACTGTAGAATACTTTCAAATTCATCTGCGGACTTAAGTGTGCCGTTTAATAAATGATTCTCGTATTCATACGCAATAGAATAGCTTTTTTCAAGACCTAAAATAGATATTTTATGTTTTAATTTATGAACACATTCTGACGCCAGCTGATAATCCTGATCTTCAATATTTTTATGGTATGCCGCTGTTTCAAGCGGAAGCTCTTTTTTAATAATAGCAATCATTTTTTGCTTAAATACATCGTCTTCTCCACAAAGTTGATCTATATAATTTAAATTAGGCTGTTCCATAGTTTTTAGGTAAGGTAAAATAAAATGTTGTTCCAATGTTTTCTTTACTTTCAAGCCAGATGGAACCTTTATAATACTCGATAATTTTATTGACTATAGAAAGTCCTATTCCTGAATTTTGATTATTACTCTCTAATTTTGTGAATATTTTGAAAATTTTATGATGGTATTTTTCAGCAATTCCGATGCCATTATCTTTAACATAAAATTCAAAATCCTGTTCTTTTTCTGTACAGCCAATTTCAATCTGGCCTTGATCCTTATCATTATAGTGAATGCTGTTTTCAATTAAATTTTGCATTAATTGTTTGAATCGCCAGCTATTTCCTTTTATTTTCGGCAGCTCATTGATTACCGAAATTTCAATGTTTTTCGGAATATGAATCTCTCTTTTGATTTCTTCAATAACCTGATTAAGATCAATTAACCTTTCTTCAGATTCTAGTTTGTCCACAGCAGAATAATCTAAAATTCCTTTGATGAGCAAATCCATTTTTTCGACATTTAACAGTACCTGATTAAGTGAACTTAAACAACTTTGATCCATAACTTCTTTATTGTCCTCAAGAACCCAATTAATCAAAGTATCTATATTTCTGAGTGGTGCTTTTAGATCATGAGAAACTACATGGGCATATTCGTTAAGTTCTCTATTTTGATTTTCTAAACTTTGCAGCAATTCCTGCCTCTGCTTATTCATATTCACAATTTCTATAGATTGCTTTCGTAAGAAATCAGACTGATTAAAATCTTTTTCATTACCCAATTTTTCAGCATCCAGATTCATAGAATTTAAAATCTCTGTCAAATTTGAATTTATTTCTTTTAAACTATTTGCTTCATTTCGCAGTTTTTTGTTGGCTTCAAAAAGTTCATCCGAACTAATTTTCATTGCGCGTTGCAGCATATTCATTTGGTCTTCATGATTATCATAAGAATCATTGACTGCCTGCAAAAAAAGCTTTAAATCTTTTAAATGCTCGGGGTTTATAAATTTAGCAATCTGTCTTTTTAATAGGGTATTCATTATTCGCTGATTAGGGTTATTGTCATCGTTTGGTTATGTAATTCACAAAACGTATTCTCGCTAAATGGAGCCATTTCGCCATAAGAGTAAAACCCAGTAATTGCTACTTCATTTCCAATTATTTCTTGAACATGCTCTATTTCCTCTTCAACCCGTTGATTCATAACTAATTTTCTTCCTACGCAGCTCACTAATAAAGCAAGCTGCGGGTGATTTTTTCTATTTTTCATTGCTAACATAGCCGCCTGCGAAGCTCCCTCTGCGATAGCATCTACAGAGGCCATCATCAACTGTACCTTGGCATTTTCTGGTGCATCTCCCGCTAAAATCATTGACTGATCTTCGGTGTTAATATTTAAAATGGTACGAACTACAGCTTGCGTTTTGCCTTCGGGCGTAACATTTAAAGGATATAACAAAGAAGCCTGCGGCAATTGATTGGCTTTGTCTCCTAAATATTTTTTATAAAGATCCAAAGCAGGCTGTCCATCGATTTCATACAATACATTGGCTTCTGATCTGGTAATAATTCTTTCGGGGCCAAAAGAGCTCCATCCTCCAAAACTGGAAAATGAAATTTCTAAAGTTTCGCCATAAAATCCAATTAAAACAACTTCTCCGTCTTTGGGATTTTCTTTATAAGAAGCTAATGTTCTCTCAAATTTTGCATCATCTCCACACATACCTCCTGAAATAGGAACTTTATTTTGAATACCTTTTTCAAGACCTTCAATAAGTGAGCTCCCGTTTACGAAACTTCCTTCTGAGAGTACAAATAAATGCTTTAGATTTTCTTTCGGCATTTGCTGGTAAAGAGATTGTCCTAAAGCATTTGCATCCTTTTTATGATTGAAAATATTATTGGTTCTAATTTCAAACGTACTATTTTCAAATTCTATCGCAGTAACTACGATAGAATCATCAAATACATTTGCATCGATAATTTCTCCTGATGTTGAGCCAAACACTAGATGTTCATAAGGAAATTCCTTTCTAATATCATCAATTACTTCCAGGCGCTCTAATTGCATTCTATTTCCAAAAACGAGCACCAAGGGATTTTTTAATTCCTTCTCTATTGTGAGGTACTCCCAATTTTCATTATTTTTTTTATAAGCTTGAATTATTTTCATAGTTTCTATTTTGGCAGTTTAATAAAGAAGGTTGTACCTTTTGTAAGTTCACTTTCTATCCAGATTTTTCCGTTGTAATTATCGACTATTTTTTTTACAATAGACAATCCGATACCTGTTGATCTCTGATTAGAAGTAAAAGATTGAAATATCTTAAATATTTTTTCCTGATTCTCTTGAGCAATTCCTGGTCCATTATCTTTAATAGCAAAAACATAATATTTTTTTTCCTCTTCAAAACTTATCTCAATATATCCTAGAGGCTTATCAATATAATTAACCGCATTGCTGATGATATTTAGAAACAACTGCTGTATTCGAAATCGTTCTGCTTTGATTGTCGGCAGTTCATTTTTTATTACAACCTGAATATTCTTTGGGATATGGATAATATCAATTATTTTACTGATTTCATCATTCAAATTAATATTTTCAGCAATCATATCAATGTCATCTATTTTAGAATAGGCTAGAATCCCTTGAATTAAATGATCCATTTTCTCTACTTTGCCTTCAATCATATTAAGATATTGAAGCGTCTGCGCATTAAACTCCTTGTCATTATCCTCTTTGATCCATGTAACCAGAGAATGTATGCTTTGCAGCGGTGATTTTAAATCATGTGATACGATTTGAGCATAATCATTGAGCTGCTCGTTCTGTTTTTCTAATTTTTTAAGCAATTCCTCTTTTTGCAATTCAAGGCTCTTCTGCCGAGTTATGTCTAAATGTATTCCTATTGAACCTGTTATTTCACCATTTACATTATAATTTGGCGCACCGCTAATTAACCAATACCTCGTTTCTCCTTTTTTATTGATCGAAGTTACTTCATAAGAATCTGACTTGCCCTTAACCCTTTCCTTGTTTTTGAAAGTAACTAATTTTTTATCTTCAGGATGAAGCAAAATTTCAGATGCTTTGTTACCTAACAAATCAATCAAAGAGAAACCACTCATGTCGCAAAATGACTGGTTGGCCAATTGTATTACATCATCCTTATCTACTTCAAGCAGGCCCATATTCATATTGGCAATAATGTTTCTATATTTTTCTTTTTCTGCTTCTAAGCTTTCTTTGTATTTTTTCTTGATGGTAATATCTTCAAAACTCCATAAATGACCGTCATTCTTATTGCCTTTGGCTATTGGAATAAAGCTTCTTTCATACACGCGTCCATCTGCCAATTCAATCTCCTCAGAAAAGACGTTTTGTTTGTCTCTTAAAATTTCTTCTACTCTTTCAATAAACTCATTTGGTTTTTTAAAAAAGTACTTATTTTCTTCAATTGTTATTTTAGAGTCAACACCTATCATTTCTTCTGGTTTCCCATTAAAATCAAATAAATCACAAAATCTTTTATTGGCAATTAGCACCTTTCTATTCTCATCTTCTAATAAAATACCCAATTGAAGATTAGTTATTAACGAAGTCAAACGGTTTTCAGAATCGATAAGCTGCTGATTGAATTCTTTTTCTTGGGATATATTTTCTTCAATTGCAAAAAATTTAATCACTTCTCCCTGTTTGTTATGCAGTGCCTGTCCTTGTACCCTAACCCAATATTTTTCTTTAAATTTTGTGTAATTTAAGATCTCACACGTAAAAGGTAGCCCCTGTTCTATCTGATTCTTTAAATATTTAATTGTTTCTTGATTGGTTGCTTCGCCCTGCAGTAAATGACCAGGTCTATGACCAATCAATTCTTCCATCGAGTAGCCGGTCATTTTTGTAAAACTATTATTAGCCCACTCTATTTTACCTTCTTGGTCGCAAATAATGACAGCGCTGATATTTTTATCTGCGATTGAAGAAAGCAATAAAAGCCGTTCTTCTTTTTGCTTATCTTCCGAAATATCCTCAATCATTGCAAAATATTGAATCACTTTTTTGGAGGAATCCAAAATGGGCTGTCCAACTGTTTTAGACCAAAAAGTACCTCCGTCTTTTTTAGTATGCAAAATTTCTACTTCAAAAGTATTGCCCTCGTAAAAAGCACTTATCATTCTGCGGATTTCCTCTTTATCCGATAAAGGATTCGAACCTAATTCAATAGGCGTTTTTCCTATAATTTCATCGTTATCATATCCTGTCAATTTGATATAAGCATCATTACACCAAAATATTTTTCCATCAGGGTGGGTAAATACAATTCCATTTTTATTGGTTTTTGCTACCAAAGAGAGCTTATTTAGCTCTTCTTGATTTGTTTTTTGTTCTGTAATATCACGCCCATAGATATTAACATAACACTCTTCCTGCATACTTTTGCAGACAAAAGAGTAGCATTTTCCATTGCTCTCAGCCTCAAACATCCATCTTTCTTTTGTTTTATCTATTTGATGCACGATGAATTTAAAAAAAGTCTCAATTTTGTAATCAATACCTTGAAATGTAATTTTTTTTAGATTCTGGGCTGCAGGATTCATTTTTAATAAATATCCCTCAAAATCAATACGAATTAATGGATCTGGGTTTTGAGTGGGAAATAGCGCAATATCATGAATTTCCTTACTGGCCTCTTTTAACTCATTTTCTTGTTGATTTTCTGTAATCAAAGATTTTTGCAATTCTGCATAAGACTTGTTGCGATTATTTATTAAATCAAGTAAATCTAATGATGGATCATGGTGAGCAAAATCAAAAAGAGACAGTTTTTTTTCTTCAAGATAATTCTCAGAAGGAAGCCTAAGGCTGCCTACAAATAAATATCCATCTTCATAGTTTTCAAATTGTCCCCGAAGTGAAAATTTCTCTTTGACTGATTTAATTATTACTAATTGATTCGTGACTTTGTAAAAATTATCACTATTTAACTCTTCAATAAATGGTTTGGTAATGGCAAATGAATTCAAGAAATATTCATTGCTTTTTATGACAGGAAGCACTTTTATTAAACTTTTACCTCTGTTTTTTATTAGTAAGTCATGGTCTAGCAAAACATAAAAAGGAAAAATCCTGTTGAATGTTTCAATATCAAAATGAAATTGAGAATTTTCCATGCAGTCACCTAATTAATTTTAAAAATTTCATGAATATGGCATCTGTATAACGCTCAATTATTTTGAATGTTTTTGATACCAAAAACTAGTCAAGTCCATATAAGCCACATTTAAATTTGACCAATTCAACTCTTTCAGAATTGCATAGTAAATTACTGCTTTTTTCTCAAATGACAAGCTTTTTAAATCTCAAGTGGTTTTAAAATTTCCTAGTACAGTATATTTAATCTTAAAAAGCTAGAAAAATATTTAAAAACTTTAATTTTTCTCTCTAAAGCTAGATTTAAAAGATAACTTAACTAATTTTATTATTGCGAAATTAATTCATTCGCACTCCAATACTCTAGTAATTTTTTTATTCGATCAACATAATCCTCATATTTCAAAGGTTTTAAAATGTAGCCCGCGATGCCAATTTTATAGCACTCCATAACATCTCTATGATTATTGGAAGTGCTTAAGATAATTGCTGGTATGTATTTTAATATATCATCTGTTTTTAAAATAGTCAAAAACTCGATTCCGTTCAATTTAGGCATATTAAGGTCTAAAAGAATAATATCTGGTATTATTTCTTTCCTTTTTAATAGATCAACTGCTTCTTCGCCATTATTTGCTTCAATAATACGATGATTGAGTTTTAAACTTTTTAGCACTCTATTAAATTTCATTACCTCTATTGCATCATCTTCTATTAATAGTATATTTAATGATTTTGTCATTTTCTTATTTTTAAATTTTGATGCGTACTTATTAGCCATCTAATTTATTTTATTAGCTTCAGAATAAGAGTTTTTTTCGTCAACTCATAATAAAGTATAGATAACTGGAAAAAAAGTGTCGACGAATGGTATTCATACAAAGTTCATCTAAAAGTATCTTAGTTTGAGTTACAAAAACGAACTATAAAAAAAAGATATGATTTTTTTTGTATCGAATAGCGATCGATATGATTTTTAAAATTCCTTATGTATAAGTACAGCCTTATTATCATAGCCGGCAATCTGAATATTTTAAAAAAAAACTAAAAACAGGACTTCTCCATTTTTAATGTCAATTTGACGATACCAGATTTACAATCAAATGGTAGTCAAGCGTAAAGAATGAATATTCATCGACAGCAAATTGCCATTCATCGAAAAAAACAAAAGGACTCTTGCGATCGGCATAGATTTGTATCAGAATAAAGAACTAAAAAACAATAAAATTAATCAAATAATAATTTTCAAAAACAATCTAACAAATGCATCAGTGATTACTATTTCATAACATAATATTCTTGATTTAGTAAGCGCTCAAAATTAAAATTAGTTATTAAGAATTTGAAGTATCATTCAATACCACCGAAAAATGAAAGCAGTAATTACTTTAGAAAACACAATTGCTGCAGGAATCAAATCTGTTCAATATGCAGCGATTGCTGCTATTGCGAAAGTTTAGAGCCAAAAATTTTATAGCTGTAAAGCCTTTGATTTTTTTGAAATTTCATTGATCGGAATGATACTTCAAATTCTTAATTACCAATTAAATTACCCTTTTTGCACCAATATTATGCCCTATTGCAGTTACTTCCAGAATTACATTGCCGTTTATTTTTGGAGCTTATGCACTTTTAAAAATCAATTTTGAGATTGCCCCAATCTTCAAAAAAGACTCGCTAAGCAACAAAAATATGACCGCCTTTTTTGCCCCCAAAAGCTTTATGCTTTTATCAAAATTAAAATCAGTAAAGGCAATGTAATTCTTGTGAAGTATTATTTTCTAATGACTTAATTTGTAATTCTCTTCTATGAGCTATTTCTTTAGTATCGTTTTTCTGTGTAATCTGCCTTAGCCGTTTACATTTTAGGCAAAAACTTTGCTTTTTTGATTATGATGAATAACTCTTTCATCTAAATTGTAATTAAATCCAATACAGAATTTATTTTTACTTCCGCTGAACAGAATATAAACAATGAATTTCATCAGTTTATAGAAATAAGAAACCCATTATTTCTAATGGAGTTTGTTTTGTCGAATGTCAGGGATTACAGTCGAACACTTAATACCTGTTTTGACATTTTTTAAGAACTTAAAGTAGGTATTTAAAGGTTCGAATCGCACCTAGGTCATTTGATGGTACAAAGAAGAAATATTCTCCTTTGTCCCATTTTTAATTGGGTCTATACCGTTGTTAATTATGTAAATAATCTTCACGACTTCATTTACCAGCTTCAATCACCACAATTGAATTAGAAATGTCTTCCCTAAAAAAACTTCATACGCATTAATAAATCCAATATTGCTGCGTTGGACAAAATTGATACCACCGAAAAAGATTTTGTCATCATTAAAAACGGAAATTAACAATTGTGATTAAATTTCGCAGAGAATTGGCAGATAGATTGAAGAACAAAATAATTTTATAGGAACTTATTTTTTAAGAGTATCAAAATTTCTCAGTAATACAAAACAGTTATTTTGTCTTATCCAAACTCTATTTTAACAGTTAGATTGTATAAAATCAAAAAAAAAGGTAACTTTAGTCACAAATACCACAAAATAATATATAAATAATTAACATTTTCTTTAAAAAAAAGAGAATGGTTTGTACTATATAAAGATATGATTGGTAAAAATACGTTACTTGAGTTCTTCAAAATTTCCCCTACTCCAAGTTTGATGTTGCTTCCTGATGCACCAAAATTCACTATTGCCAATGTCAATGATGCCTTTCTAGAAGCTACTCATTCACAAAGAGAAGATTTAATTGGAAAGAGTATTTTTGAAGTATTTCCCGCTAATGATTCCGACAATGCATCTGATGGTGATGAAAATTTAACACTTTCGTCATTGAATACTGTTCTTAAGACTCAAAAGAAACACCAGATGGCTATTCAAAAATATGATATCCCTATTCGAGGAACATCAGAATTTGAATTAAAATATTGGGAGTCAGAAAATATTCCTCTGTTTGATGATGATGGAAAATTAAACTTAATAGCCCATTGTAGTAAAAATGTTACCAAGCAAATTATAACAGAAAAACAATTCAAAGAGTTTGAATATTTCTTTAAAAACAGTAACGACTTTTCTTGTATTGCGAACACCGAAGGATATTTTGAAATTACGAATCCCAGTTTTAATAAAGCATTTGGGTATTCACAAAACGAATTAGAAAAACAACCCTTTATTGATTTTGTTCATCCTGACGATATAGCTGACACTTTGAAAGCATATGACAAGTTAAAATCGGGAGCAACTATAATTCATTTTATTAATCGCTATCGTAAAAAAGACGGTAGTTACCTGTTTTTAGATTGGAGTGCTGCTCCTAATCCGCTTACCGGAAAACTGTATTGCATTGCCCGGGACATCACAGAAAATAAAGAGGCAGAAAGGGACATGAGTAATTTAAACGAACAACTGGAACAAAGGGTTCAGGAACGAACTGCGGAAGTCGAAAAAGCCCTTAAAGAAAACAATATTATCCTTGAAAGTATTGGTGATGCTTTTTTTGCTGTAGATAAGTTTTGGAAAGTTACCTACTGGAATCGTATTGCCGAAAGGGATTTAAGCGTTTCAAAACAGGATATTGTCGGTAAAAATTTATGGGATATATTTTCGAATAGTATTGATTCAAAATCCTACAGAAAATATCATGAGGCAGCTGCTACCAATCAAGTCGTGCATTTTGAAGATTACTATTTAGCTTTAAATAAGTGGTATGAAATAAGCGCCTATCCATCAGAAAATGGTCTGTCTGTTTATTTCAAGGATGTTACTGAAAGCAAACAAGCCGAAGAATTAATCAAAAAAAGCAATGAGCGTTTTAAATATGTTACCAAAGCTACTTTTGACGCCATTTGGGACTGGGATATTAAAAATGATAAAATTTATTGGGGCGATGGTTTTGAAAAAATATTCGGTTACAAACTGTCTAAGCTTAAAAACAATAGTACAGCCTGGTCACAAAACATACATCCTGAGGATATCAAGAAAATAACCGAGAGTTATTATACTATTATTAAAAGTAAAGATACCAATTGGATAGAAGAATACCGATATAAAAAAAGTAATGGTCAGTATGCCCATGTCATCAATAAAGGAATAGTAATTCGGGATACTGCCGGCAGAGCTATCAGAATTATCGGAGCCATGCAGGACATAACCAAAAGAAAACAAGAGGAGCTGAGATTAAAACTCTTAGAATCTGTAATTACCAATACAGATGATTCTATTTTAATTACAGAAGCCGAACCCTTTGATGAACCAGGACCAAGAATAGTTTATGTCAATGAGGCATTTACAAGAATGACAGGCTATACCGCTGAGGAAGTCATTGGAAAAACACCACGTATCTTGCAAGGACCCAAAACCGACAGGGAAGAGCTGGATAAATTAGGTGCAGCACTACGTCAATGGCAACCCTATGAAGTGACCTTATTGAATTATAAAAAAAATGGAGAAGAATTTTGGGATCACATGTCCATTAATCCGGTTGCCGATACCAACGGATGGTTTACGCATTTTGTGGCTATTGAACGTGATGTAACTGAAAAAAAGGTTGCTGAAGCAGAATTACTGAAACGATTAAAAGAAATATACGATTATAAATATGCCATAGATGAATCTTCCATTGTAGCTATTACAAATCATAAAGGTATTATAACACACGTTAATGATAATTTTTGCAAAATTTCCAAATTTTCCCGTGAAGAATTATTGGGTCAGGACCATCGCATCATTAACTCCAACTTTCATCCAAAAGAATTTATTAAACAACTTTGGACTACGATTTCCAGAGGTAAAGTATGGAAAGGCGAGTTAAAAAACAAAGCGAAAGATGGCACATCCTATTGGGTAGATACCACTATCGTTCCTTTTTTGAATGAAAATGGAAAACCTTATCAATATGTGGCGATACGCTCGGATATAACTGAAAAGAAAGAATTAGAAAACTTACTTAAAAAAGCTAATGAATTAGCGAGAATTGGCGGTTGGGAAGTTGATTTGCAAATCAATACTATTTTTTGGTCTGATATTACTAAAGAAATTCATGAAGTAGCCCTGGATTATATTCCAGATGTGCAGACGGGTATTGCTTTTTATAAAAAAGGCAGTAATAGAACTAAAATTAATAAATATATAAAACAAGCAATAAATAGAGGGAAATCATGGGATGATGAATTCCAACTTGTAACACCAAAAGGTAATGAGAAATGGGTACGGGTTATAGGCGAAGCAGAGTTTGTCAATGGAAAATGCATCAGAATTTATGGTAGTTTTCAAGATATTCATGAACGAAAGATTATAGAACAACAAAAAAACAGTTTGCTTACAACGCTGGAAAAAAGTTTGAATGAAATTTATGTCTTCGATGCAGAAACATTAAAATTCAGTTTTGCTAACCAAGGTGCTCTCAATAACATCGGCTATTCAGAACAGGAAATAAAGGAACTAACTCCGCTTGATTTCAAGCCCGAATTTACTGCAACTACTTTTAATCAGCTGGTAAATCCGTTAGTAACTAAAGAAAAAGAGAAAATTATCTTTTTCACAAATCATAAACGAAAAAACGGAAGCCTTTATCCAGTGGAAGCCCATTTACAATTTGTGACAGAAGGCAACAATAAAAGATTTCTGGCAGTTATTTTGGATATTACAGAGCGAAAAAAAGCAGAAGAAGAGTTAAGAAATACTGAAGAACGCAGAAAGTTAATTATGAATGCTGCTTTGGATGCGATTATTTGTATTGACAAAGACGGTATGATTACTTTTTGGAATCCTCAAGCGGAACAAATTTTTGGCTGGAGTGAAAATGAGGTAATGGGTAAATTATTATCGGCTATAATTATTCCTGAGCATTATAGACCAATGCATGAAAATGGAATGAAAAATTATTTAAAAACAGGAAAAGGACCAGCGCTTAATGTATTATTACAATTATCTGCAATAAGAAGAAATGGAATTGAATTCCCTATTGAATTAACTGTTTTACCTATAAGTCAAGAGGGAGAAGAATTCTTTTGTGCCTTTATAAGAGATATAACCGAGCGCAAAACACATGAAGAAAAATTGCTTAAATTGAATAAAAATTTAAACAAACAAAAGGCAGAACTTATTACTTCAAATAAAGAATTGGAACAATTTGCCTATGTAGCTTCTCATGATTTACAAGAACCTTTGAGAATGATTACGAGTTTTCTAACACAAATCGAAAAAAAATATGAAGATGTACTGGATGAAAAGGGCAAAAAATACATCTTCTTTGCCGTCGACGGTGCCAAACGAATGCGACAAATTATACTGGATTTATTGGAATTTTCACGAATAGGTAAAATTGAAAACAAACACGAAAAGGTTGATTTGAATACTATAGTCGAAGAAATTATTTTACTATACAGAAAAAAAATAGAAGAAAAAAAAGCCAAAATAAATTATGAAGCACTTCCTATATTACAAAGTTATTCCTCCCCATTAAGACAGGTTTTTCAAAACTTAATAAGCAATAGCTTAAAATATTCCAGTCCGGACAATGTTCCTGTTATCAATATTTCCTGTAGTGAAAGTGTTACTTCGTGGAAATTTGAGATAAAGGATAATGGTATTGGTATCAATTCAGACTATTTCGAAAAAATATTCATCATTTTCCAACGATTGCATAACAAAGAGGAGTATTCAGGAACGGGTATGGGATTAGCCATTACCAAAAAAATTATAGAAAATTTAGGAGGACAGATTTGGGTAGAATCAAAAGAAGGCATTGGAAGCTCTTTTTATTTTACCATACCAAAAAACAAAAACCAAAAATTATGAAAGCAATACACATTTTACTAGTTGAAGATAACGAAGGAGATATTATGCTAACCAAGGAGGCATTGTCAGATAGTAAAATAGTCAACACCATTAGTGTTGCCAAGGATGGCAAACAAGCGATTGACTTTTTGAACCAAAAAGAACCTTTTCAGGAGGCGTCATTGCCCAACCTGATATTACTCGATATTAATTTGCCAAAGAAAAATGGGCAAGAAGTGTTGAAATATATTAAAGAAAGTATTGAATTTAGGCATATTCCCATTATTATGCTTACCACTTCCTCTTCCGAAAAAGATATTATTCAAGCCTATAATAATTACGTCAACTGCTTTATCACCAAACCTGTGGAAGTGAATGATTTTATCCATGCAATAACTAGAATTGAAAATTTTTGGATTAGTATAGTGCAACTCCCTAAATAAGCAAAATCATGGAAACCTATAAAGACAATAAGACGTATCAAATTGTGGTTGTCGAGGATAATCCAGGTGATTATACACTTATTCAGGATTACCTGGAAGAGAAATTTTTATCCCCAAAAATTTTGTGGGCTAAAAATTATAAAGAAGCCAAAGCAATAGGTACTGATAAGACCATAAAAAGTGATTTAATACTATTAGATCTTTCGCTACCTGATAAAAACGGAGAAGAACTTATAAATGAAATAGCTCTGCTTTACCATGGGATACCAATAATTGTTTTAACTGGATATTCTGATATTAATTTTGGCATAAAATCATTATCGCTGGGGGTCTCTGATTATTTGATAAAAGATGAATTAGATGCCAATATATTATATAAAAGTATTGTTTATAATATAGAAAGAAGAAAAACAGTATTACAATTAGAGACTTCTGAAAAGCGGTATAGTGATTTATTTCATTTAAGTCCACAGCCTATGTGGGTTTATGACATAGAAACTTTGCGTTTTTTAGACGTAAATCTAGCTGCAGAGAAGCATTATGGTTATTCTTTGCAGGAATTTTTGGGAATGACAATTAAAGACATCAGACCAACTGAAGATATCCCTATATTAAATAAAGATCTTGAAAGCATGAATAAAAAAGGGGGGATTCGATCATCGGGATCCTATAGGCATCAAAAGAAAAATGGGGAAATAATATACGTTGAAATTCAAAGCAATACTATACCTTTTCACAATACAATCGGCAGAGTTATTTTGGCCAACGATGTCACAGAGCGCAATGCTTATGTAGAAGCCATCGAAAAACAAAATGAAAAATTAAAAGAAATTGCCTGGGTACAATCTCATGTGGTAAGAGCTCCTTTGTCACGAATGATGGGGCTTATTGATAGTATTAAAAACTACGGAATTGATGATACTGAGAATAAAGAATTATTGAATTATTTGTTAACCTCAGCCGAAGAACTCGATAATATTATTAGAGATATTTCAAAAAAAGCGGAAACTATTAATCTGATATAATATAAAGCAAGATGCCTTTAAAATCATTAGGAGATAATAAATTAGCAGCAAGTGTCAGCAGACGTATTTATTTTCCCGTTTCAATAAATTGCAAAGCACGATCTAAAGCCCCGACTTTACATTGCTGAATGCCAAGAATTGTTGGTTTTACTTTTATGTCTGGAATGATTCCAATTCTTTGTGTTTGGCGTTGATCAGAATAATAAACTTCACATCCTGTAAATCTTGTAAAAAGGTTTTTTATTAAACTCACTTACATTCCCATCTGAGCCCACGGATCCCTAAAAAGGGATCAGGTAGCATAAATTTTAAAGCTCTATAGGGGTCATCTCAAAGTTTTAGAGTACAAAGTTCTCATTTTATTTTGACATTTCGTCCCCAGGTTTTGAGATTGATCCTGTTTTTCATTGTGAGGAGTCACTTAATTTTTTATATTTTAGTGACACCTCGAAAGACACCTAAATTTTGAGATTTAATGAATAATTTGCTATAGCCCAAAAATAAAAAACCCACTAAATCGTTGAATTTAGTGGGTTTTGTTACCATTTGCTTTTCGGCTCGCGGAGAAAGAGGGATTCGAACCCCCGGACCTGTTACAGTCAACAGTTTTCAAGACTGCCGCATTCGACCGCTCTGCCATTTCTCCAGTATGTTGCTATCATTTCCTGATTGCGAGTGCAAATATAAGAACCTTTTTTGGTTATGCAAGTGTGTTTTTAAAAAAAATGCACCTATTTTTAAAGGAACTTTTTAATTGTTTCATTTGCTTTGCGTTACATGAAAAACTTTTTTCAAAAAAGTTTCTATAACAGATGAATCATTAGTAAAAGCGATTAGAATAGGCTTTGGTTCATACTATAATTGTTTGTTTGCAGTCAAAATAAAAAAAATCCCTCAGAATATAATTCCGAAGGATTCATCTATTCATTTATTGCTAAGGACTAGGAACTAAAGACTAAGGACTAATCACTAAGGACTCACAACCTAATACTTTACATATTCAGTAATTTCCAGCCCGTATCCTATCATCCCTACCCTTTTGCTTTGCTCAGTATTAGATACCAAACGGATTTTAGAAATATCAATATCATGCAGTATTTGAGCCCCAATACCATAATCTTTGGTATCAATAACAATTTTTGGAGCTTTCATTGTACCATCAGCTTGGAGATTCTTCAATTCAGTAATGCGGTTTAGTAAATTCACCGCCGACATATCCTGATTGATGAATATTACAGCGCCTTTACCATTATCATTAATGATCTTGAACATATCATCGAGCTGCTGGTCAACATTATTGGTTAATGTTCCCAATAGATCGTTATTCACTTGCGAAGAATGGATTCTGGTCAATATAGCTTCACCAAGATTCCAAGTGCCTTTTGTTAAAGCAATATGAATCTGTTTATTTGTAATCTGCTCATAGGCTCTTAAACGAAAAGTTCCAAAACGGGTAGTGATATCAAAATCTTCTTTTTTGATAATCAAGCTGTCGTGCTGCATTCTATAAGCAACCAAGGCTTCGATAGAAACCAGTTTTAAGTTGAATTTCTTTGCCACTTTAGCCAATTGTGGCAGGCGTGCCATAGAACCGTCTTCATTCATGATTTCAACAATCACTCCTGCTGGTTTAAAACCTGCCAATCGTGCAAAATCAATAGCGGCTTCGGTATGCCCAGTTCTTCTTAAAACTCCTCCCTGCTTGGCAATCAATGGAAAAATATGTCCCGGGCGTGCCAAATCATGTGGCTTTGTGCTTGGATCTACTAATGAAAGTACCGTTTTAGCTCTGTCAGCAGCGGATATTCCGGTTGTTACTCCTTTACCTCTCAAATCTACCGACACTGTAAAAGCAGTTTCCATAGGATCGGTATTGTTGCTAACCATTACATGCAGACCAAGTTCTTTACAGCGGCTCTCGGTTAATGGGGCACATATTAAACCACGGCCGTGTGTGGCCATAAAATTGATCATTTCGGGAGTTACTTTATCGGCAGCAGCCAGAAAATCACCTTCATTTTCGCGGTCTTCATCATCAACTACAATAATTATTTTGCCTTGACGAATATCTTCGATGGCTTCTTCTATAGTGTTGAGCTGTATTTTTGTGGGAGACATTTATTCTTAATTTTGTGATGGAATTATTTTTTGAATTATTTTTTGAAATCCTTTCTGTATAGGCGTAAGTATTACGTCTAAATTGATTAAACCGATATCATTTGTGGCACGGTACGTCAGCAGGACTGCCAGCGGCGTCAGAATCATTGAAGACATCCAAGAACCAAGAAAAGGAGCCAGACCGTCTTCCTGCGAAATTCTTTTACCAAAAGTATTAATAAAATGGAACGATATAAAAATCAATACCGCAAACACAATTGGAAGACCAATACCTCCCTTTCGGATAATTGCACCCAAAGGAGCTCCAATAAAAAACATTAAAAAACAGGCATATACAATAACAAACTTGTCATTTAATGATAATACATGACTGTTTATATTTTTCTTTTTATTATCTAATTCGTTTTTTGATGCCTCAAGAGAATACAGCGTATTTTGAATATTACTGTTTGCAGTAGCTAAAAGGTCTCCTTTTTTCTTATTGTCAAAAAGTGATAATAGATTTTTTGTCAGTGGCTTTTTCTTGTTTAAAACAGGAGCATTATTACTATTTAGAACCTGCAGTCTTGCCATGCTGCTTTCAGAAAAGGCGATAATCTCAGTATCTCTGTTTTTCTCCAAGGAATCCAGAGTATACTTCAAATCACTCACATTCAGCATATTATTATTAGACACCGATTCATCTTCAGTATCCACTTTATTCATTTGGGATAAATCTATGTTAATGCGGTATTTTTTAAAGGAGCTTTTTGCAAATGGCAGTTTATCTCTGTCCTCATATTTTTTGGGTACGATATCCTGGTAATAGTTACCATTGTTCAAAACCAGCTGCAGCAGATTGGTTTTCTCATTACTGATTAATTCTCCATTTGTAGCGCGGATTACAGTTTTGCTTCCGTCTCCATTTTGAGCTTTTTGATGAATCGTAATCCCAGTAAGGAAATTGCCGTTTTCTCCCGATTTTTTATTCACCTTAATATTATACATCCCTACATCGCTGAACTGTCCCTCCGAAATAGCCAGAGCTGGTTTGGCCTGAGCAATGTTTTTTCTGAAATTGATAAACTTGAATTCCGCATACGGAATCACATTATTGGCAAATAAAAAGGCTATAAAACTCAACACTGCAATAGCAGCTACCAAGTTTCTCATAGCTCTTTGCAGTGAAATCCCAGAAGATTTCATAGCCGCAAACTCATAATGTTCTGATAAATCACCAAAAGACATTATCGAAGCCAATAATATAGAAAGAGGTAGTACCAAAGGCACAATTCGAGGCATCGAAAATGCCAAAAATTTAACAACCATTATAAAATCCAGATCCTTACCGGCTAATTCAGCAATAAATAACCAAACGGTCTGCAGTATGAATACAAAAAAAAGGATAACAAATACCGTAGCAAATGTACCAAGAAACGTTTTTAATAAGTATTTGTCTAGAATCTTCACCTAAATAGTTAGTCTAATTTATTGATGTAATAATTGGGATATTTACTCGCCGCAAAGGTAAATTGATTTTTCGGCAATGCCTGATTTGTTTTAAAAGAATTCACAGTCAATGTTGTTTTTGTTCCTTTTTTACCAATTTCAATTACATTATAGATGTTATTGGTCTTAGAATCGATACCCAGCAGAATCTCTTTTCGCTGGTCTTTTGAATTAATCGGAACCAGCTTAATGTATTGTATTTTTTTACCGCTTACATTCTGAACAATATCCATCGAATACTTATATCCCTTATTAAAAAATGTCAGCATTTTCGAAGGTGTAATAGCCGAGTCATCTTTTTCATTTACAGCCGAAACCGTAATTTCCTCATCTTCCGGAACAATTGTATAGGTCTTTTTACCATCAAAAAGTTTGGTAATTCCCATAAAATTCAAAACATACTGATTCCCTTTCATCACCACAGTTCCTTTACTATCCTGATTAATATTCTCTTTAGCATTATGCAGCGAATATTTAAAGTCAATCGAGATATTATTATAACTCTTGATTTTAGCAGTCACCTTGTCCAATAAAGCTTTTGCTTTAGCATCTTGAGCCTGAGCCGAAAATCCAATAAAAAAGACCATTAAAAGTCCCCAAATCACCTTCACTCCTATTTTGTTTTGTACTGTCATTTGTTCTGTGTTTTACTGTATGCTTAGTATTTATTAGTTTGTTTCGTAATTATTTAATTCGTCAGTTCGCTATTTCTTATTTGGGCGTGACTCTATTTAGGAAAGGGGCTTATTTTAGCAGCGGTCATTAGCCCCTTCCCTAAATAGAGTCGGGCTATACGCGCTACTTCGGTAGGCAGCTTCTATCCCTCACGCACGTGGGCAACGATAAATTTGGTGTAAAAGTAAAAAGCTTAAAAGTCAAAAGCATTAAAAAAAAGCTAAAATTCACTCCCTGTATCCTGTTCTCCGAATTCTGCATTCCACAATCAGCATCCTGCTATCTGAAATCTGCCATCTGAACACTAGCTTTCATTCTGAAAAAACTGATCCAGTCCAGTCATATCTTGTATATTCACGCTTCTGGCTTTACTGCCTTCAAAAGGACCTACAATTCCAGCCGCTTCCAATTGGTCAATCAATCGGCCGGCTCTGTTATAGCCTAGTTTCAGTTTTCTCTGCAATAATGATGCCGAACCTTGCTGGGCATTTACAATTACTTCAGCAGCTTCCCTAAATAATGTATCTCTTTCAGATATATCCATTTCCAAATTAAGTCCGCCGTCTTCTCCAATAAATTCCGGAAGCAGATAAGCGGTTGCATACGCTTTTTGTGAACCAATAAAGTCAACGATTTTTTCAACTTCCGGAGTGTCTACAAAAGCACATTGCACCCTTACAACATCATTACCGTTAGAGTAAAGCAAATCTCCGCGTCCAATTAACTGATCCGCTCCCTGCGTATCAAGAATAGTGCGTGAATCAATTTTTGAGGAAACTCTAAAAGCAATTCTCGCCGGAAAATTGGCTTTAATCAAACCAGTAATTACATTTACCGACGGTCTTTGCGTGGCTATAATTAAATGAATACCAATAGCTCTGGCCAATTGTGCCAATCTTGCAATAGGCATCTCCACTTCTTTTCCAGCCGTCATGATTAAATCGGCAAACTCATCAACTACCAAAACGATATAAGGCAAAAATCGGTGCCCGTTTTCTGGATTTAATTTTCGGGACTTAAACTTTTCATTGTATTCTTTGATATTTCGAACCATCGCATCTTTCAAAAGATTATAACGGTTGTCCATCTCTACACAAAGAGAATTCAAAGTATTAACCACTTTGGCATTATCGGTGATAATAGCATCGTCAGTATCTGGAAGTTTAGCCAGATAATGTCTTTCTATTTTATTAAAAAGTGTCAGCTCAACTTTCTTAGGGTCAACCATAACAAATTTAATTTCGGCAGGATGTTTTTTATAAAGCAGCGAAGTGATTACTGCATTCAATCCAACAGATTTTCCTTGTCCAGTAGCACCTGCCATCAATAAGTGAGGCATTTTGGCTAAATCAACTACAAATGTTTCATTCGAAATTGTTTTTCCTAAAGCAATAGGCAGTTCCATCTCAGCTTCCTGAAATTTGGCAGAACCAATTACGCTTTTCATCGAAACCATCGTAGGGTTCTTGTTCGGAACCTCAATACCAATAGTTCCCTTTCCTGGAATTGGAGCAATAATACGAATTCCTAATGCCGAAAGTGACAAAGCAATATCATCTTCCAGACTCTTAATTTTTGAAATACGGATTCCGGCTTCGGGTACAATTTCATATAATGTTACCGATGGTCCAACGGTCGCTTTGATTTGTGCGATTTCAATTTTGTAATTGCGAAGCGTTTCTACAATTCGGTTTTTATTTTCTTCCAGTTCTTCCTGATTGATAGTAATACCGCCCGTGGAATATTCTTTTAATAAATCGATGGTTGGGTATTTATAATTGGATAAATCCAGAGTAGGATCAAACAGCCCAAAATCCGAAACCAAACGAGAGGCTAAATTATCTTCAATAATATCTTCTTCAACAGCTTTTTCTATAACAAAAGCTTCTTCTTTTACTGGTTCTGCTTTCGGCAGAATATCCATTGGAAGAGGCTTGAGTGTTGGCTCTAAATTAATTTCCGAAGAACTTGAGATCGTAGGTTTTAATGCCTCCTTGTTAATTTCAAATTGAGAACCACTTGTTTTTAAATGGATATTATCTAATTCTTCCTCCTCTTCAACAGGTTCTTCTACGGCAAATTCTTCCAGATTATAACTGGGATCATTAGAAGAAATTACTGCTGGACGGCTAGCCATGTCTTCGTTAATTTCTTTTTTGGTACTTTCAAAAAACGACTGCACTTTTTCTGGAGACACTTGTATTTTGAAGATTAAATAAAGAATTAAGCCAAAAACAAGAACTAACAGCGTTCCTGTTTTACCAATATAATCCTGTGAGAATAAATTCAGTTCGTATCCGATAGTTCCGCCTAATTCTGGTACTGAAGTGGCAAAAAAACCAAATAAAATGGATATAATAATAATGGCAAATAAGTCCCAAAACCAAGTTCCTTTCAGCTTTTTGATGGAAAGATCCAGAGCTAAGTACATTCCGGTAAGAAAAAATAAGCGTACAAACAGAAAAGAGGCAACTCCAAAACCGCGATAGATAATAAGATCAGCAAGATAAGCTCCAAATTTTCCGAGCCAGTTCTGAACTGTTTCTTTGCGGTCTGTCAGTTCAGAAACAGCACTTTGATCTATTTGCCCGTAAATGAAAAAGGAAACAAATGCAACCAATAATGCTACTGAAAATAAAACCAAAAGCGCACCCAAAACAATACGATGCTGCTTGGCGAACTGCCATGACTTTAATCCCTTAGATTCTGATTCCTTCTTTTTATCTAAAGTCTCTTTTTTTGTAGATTTTGCCATTCTTGAATTTAATTGAGCCTATAAAAATTTTGGGATATAAATAATAAGACCAATTGCGATAGCTGTTAATGCTGCGAAAAATACGGCTCCAGCTGCAATATCTTTGATAAAACCAATTCGTTCATGATAATTAGGATGAATAAAATCGGCTATTTTTTCGACTGCGGTATTCAGTCCTTCTATACTCATAATTAAACCGATAGCCATGGTTTGAAAAAGCCATTCGGTTGTAGAAATTTGAAAATAAAAACCGGCTATAGTCATCAAGATTCCAATAGAAAACTGAACCATAATACTATGTTCAGTAGTTATTAATTTTACGGCTCCAAGAAAAGCGAATTTCACGCTTTTCAATCGGCCGGTAAGTAATGAGTTGTCTTTTTGAAATTCCATATAACTTTTAAAGTGCAGCTAAGGCAGCTTCGTAATTAGGTTCATGTGCAATTTCAGCAACTTGTTCTGTGTGAGTCACCACTCCGTTTTCATCAGCAACGATGATTGCACGTGAATGCAAACCTGCTAATGGTCCGTCAACAATTTCTAAACCGTTGTTTTTCCCAAAAGCACCTTCTTGAAAATCAGATAAGTTGATTACATTTTCAAGACCTTCAGCACCGCAAAAACGTTTTTGTGCAAATGGCAGATCTCTTGAAATACACAAAACGGTAGTGTTTGCGAGATTGCTGGCACTTTCATTGAATTTTCTAACAGAGGCAGCGCAAGTTCCTGTATCAATACTTGGGAAAATATTCAAAACTAATTTCTTGCCTGCAAATGTGCTTAAATCTGCAATTGACAAATCGTTTTGTACCAATTTAAAATCAGCCAGTTTTGAACCAACTTTTGGTAATTCTCCTGAAGTGTGTACTGGATTTCCTCCTAATGTTATAGTCGCCATATAATTTGTTTTTTTGTGAGGTTCAAAAGTAAGGATTAATATTTGAATCTAAAAGTATTTGTTAGTCATGGAATCGGCTTATCACTTAGTGACTCAAAGTTGTCAGTAATAAAGTTTAATTGTGCCTAAAAGCTGTTTGTCAAAATTATCAATTTGGCTGCAAGCAAGAAATAGAATACAATTACTCAAAAATTTACAATAAAAAACTTTTTAAAAACTAAAATTAAACCTACATTTATAAATGTAAGATTTTGGTTTTTAACACCTAAGAATTAATAAGTGAATAATTTATGAAATTAGATAATGCAGCAGGTTCAAATAAATATTATGTTAGCAATAAAAGGACATTTGCAGGAGCTTTAATTTCAAAAGAAGCTATACAAACCGTTATTGCCTTCGCCTATGAAATGTGTTTTGGTTCAGGACATCACAGAAACTGTAGAACTGGCGGGCAGTATGATCGAAAAGGAGGTGAAAAATTCTGCAATGCATTCCAAGGAAAATTAGCAGAAATAGTGCTGTATAACTATTTTAAATCCGAAGATTTAGATGTAAAAGAACCTGACTTTGGCATTTATAAAAAAGGCGTTTGGGATGATTCGGATTTAGAGATTCGAGGCAAAAAAATTAATGTAAAATCAGCCGCCTTTCAATCGAATTTACTATTGCTTGAAACCAAAGACTGGAATTTACAAGGACAATATATACCGAATATGCTGCTCAATAATGGCGCAACAGTTCAGTATGATTATTTTGTTTTAGTTAGAATTGAACCAGACATTAAAAAACTCTTTAAGGCAGAACGATTATTATTAAGCAGTGAAATAGAACGCAAAATTATTGACAATATACTTTTTGCAAATAATTGGTATTTTGACATTGCAGGTTACTGCACCAATGCGGATCTAATAACTTCAATCGCGAGTGGCAATGTTTTACCTCAAAATGCAATGCTGAATCAATATACCAAAATGGATGCCAGCAATTACTATATCCAGAGCGGTGAAATGAAATGTGTGAAAGATTTAATTCAGGAATTGAAAGCTATTTAATTCCATTCAGCACCTTTAAAATATTCTTTGAAACTGCCTGAATTACAGGAACACTTACAGAATTTCCAGCTTGTTTATAAATGCTTGAATTTGCACTTTTTTCTGGTATTTTGAATGTATCAGGAAATCCTTGAAATCGCAGGCATTCTCTTGGAGTTAGTTTTCTGAAACCAAATTCAGTTTTAATAAGCGGTACGTTATGCCCGCCGGTTCCCATATTAGCAGTCAGGGTTGGGCAGACATTCGATTTGTTTTCTCTTACATACTGGCGTCTGAATTGATAAACAGTCTCTTCAGATTTCATGGTTTCCTTCAGCATATTATACATATACTTGTCAGCGCCGTAATAGAAATTATCTTCGACTTTTTCTTTACTGATGACTTCTTTTATTGTCTTTGTCAGTTCCTCTTTTTGGGGAAATTCAAAAGTTTTTTCGGCATCAGGATATTGCTCCTCATCAAAAGCAACCATAAAAATTCTTTCTCTGTTATGAGGAATATTTCCATAATCTTTAGTATTCAAAACCTTAGCTTGAAAGGAATATTTTCTTTCTCTTAATGACTGTTCGATAACTTTCATTGTTTTACCGTGATCGTGAGTGTAAAGGTTTTTTACATTCTCCAAAAAAACCACTTTAGGCCTCATCGTATCGACAAAATCCAGTATGCGGAAGAAGTGGTTTCCCCTATTGTCATCAAACCCTTTTCTATACCCGGCTACCGAAAATGGCTGACAAGGAAAACCAGCAGTGAGTATGTCTATTTTTGGAATAGCATCAATATCCAATTGCAAAACGTCGCCCTCGATAAGCTGATGTTCAAAATTATTTCTGTAAGTGATGCAGGCATTTTTATCAAATTCATTAGCCCATTTTATGTCAAATCCTGATTTTTTAAACCCCAGACAAATTCCGCCAATTCCTGCATATAAACTGCCAACAGTATATTTTTCACTCATTACACTCTATTTTACCGCTAATTTTTGTGTGCGAAATTACATTTTCTGAAACAAATATACACCTTGAAATGCGTATTAAAAAAATAAAAACAAATACTGACGTTATTGGATAAATCGAAATATGGTGTGTATTATTCCTGATTTATTTGGCAAACAGCACATTTATTTATTACTATTCAGCCATTATTTTTATTTAAAAATTTCCAGCTGTTTATCAAATCACAGCTTCCTTATTGTATTTATTTCGGTAATCAATTGGCGACATGCCGGTTATTCTTTTAAATACTTCCCGAAATGCTTTTACATCCAGGTAACCTACTTCATACATTACTTCATTAATCGTTTTTCGGCTGGTTTCAAAAGCTTTTTTTGCCGATTCCACTTTTACACGCTGCATATATTCAACAGGAGTATTGCCGGTAGCCTTTATAAACCGTCTATCAAAATTTCTTCTACTTACTGAAAACTCCGAGGACAGATGCTCGATCGAGATTTTTTCATGGAGTTTGCTCTCAATATACAATTGAGCTTTTTTTACGGTATCATCTTCATGCAGTTTCTGCCCGGTAAAAATTGTAAATTCCGACTGGCTGTTCCTGTCCATTTCAATCTGAAAAACTTTAGAACAATAAATAGCCGTCTGCCTGTCGTAATATTTTTCTATTAGATAAATGATTAAATTCAGGAAAGAATATGCACCGCCGTTGGTATAAATTCCATTTTCATCAGTAATAAGCTTATCGGCCTGCAAATTCACTTTTGGGAACGTTCTTCTGAAATTATCGGCTGCTGCCCAATGGGTAGAACAATTTTTACCATCTAACAAACCTGATGTTGCAAGCATAAAAGCACCTGTGCAGACACTTGCAACCTCAGCTCCCTGCCGATACTGCTTCTCAATCCAATCTATCAAAACCTTGTTTCCCTCCACTGCCTTTGCATAATTGTGATTCAATGAAGGAATAATAATGAGATTGGTTTTGGCAATTCCAGTGATATTCACGTGAGGTTTCACCGAAAATAGTCCGTCGTAAAATTCAACCTTTTCCGAAATTCCAGCCAGCTGAATGGCAAACAATTCTTTATTCTGTGTTTGTTTCCAATAGACATTGGCTCTCGAAAATATTTTATATGCCCCAACAATGCTGCTTAAATTGTTTTCGCCGTCTGGAACAATTATGGTAAGATGATTCATAGCAGATTCTTTTTAGTAAAGATACCATTTTACTTTGTCCAAATCAACCCTTCATAATGTCTATATTACAGCCTTTCATTGTAAAATTTAGACAGTACCTTTATCAGAATCATTTCACTGCATTTATATATCAGCTAAAATCAAAAAATAAAACCAGTGCATTAAAAAACATTAACCAACTATAAAATTTAATAAAAATGGAAACAGAAACCAGTAATTATACATTCAGTTTTGAATCTTCTCAAACTCCCGAAAATATTTTTGAAACTCTAATCGATGTCCACAAATGGTGGGTAGAATTGTTTGGAGAAGACATAAAAGGCAGTAGCAATACACTCAATGACGAGTTTACATTCAGTGCTGGTAATGGACTGCATTATACCAAACAGCAGTTGATTGAATTAGTCCCAAATCAAAAAATTGTATGGCAGGTAACCGAAAGCAATCTCTCTTTTGCCGCAAAAACGGATGAATGGACTAATACAAAATTCGGTTTTGAAATTTCAAAACTAGGGAAAAAAAGCAAAGTCACTTTCACTCATTATGGCTTAGTACCAAAATTTGAATGCTACAATGACTGCGCTGGCGCATGGACGCAGTATTTGGAAAATCTGGCTGAGAAGCTGAAATAGATAAATTTAGAACACAAAATAAATAAAAAATTCAATCATATGGAAAATCAAGATTTTACATCGACAATTTTGGTTAATAAAACACCAGCCGAATCCTTTAGCGCTATACAAAACTTTAGAGCTTGGTGGAGTGAAGACATAGAGGGAGAAACCGACAAGCTGGACGAAACTTTTTTCTATCATTACAAAGATCTTCATCTGTGCAAAATAAAACTCATAGAGGCAATTCAGAATCAGAAACTAGTCTATCTAGTGACCGCAAATCAATTTAGCTTCGTCGAAGACAAAACCGAATGGGTAAACACCAAACTCGTTTTTGATATTTATAAAGAAGGAACACAGACCAAAGTTATATTTACACATGAAGGTTTAGTGCCAGCTAATGAATGCTATAATATATGCCATGACGCTTGGACTGGATTTATTCAAAACAGCTTAAAAAACTTAATCGACACAGGCAAAGGACAACCCAATCCAAAGGATGGAACCAACGAAATTAATGCCGAAAATATCAAAAAATGGAATATCAAAAATTGAAAATACTGCAACAAAGACCATCAAATAAAACATTAAAAAAGTACAGTTTAAGCTGTACTTTTTTACATTTGTATGAATAAACAAAAAATGGGCTTAATAAATATCTAGTATTAAACAAATTGAAAATTAGCACTTTAAATTCAAGGCAGACAAGATTCAAATCATTTAAATTTTAAACTAAAAATGACTGACAAAATAAAACAAGCCATCACCGATTTTGTAAAAGGCGGAGACAATAGCGATACAGTACTTTTGAACAAAGTATTACATAAAGATTTTCGTGTTACCAGCAATGCTTTTATGGGAACTTCGGGAGTAACTATAATTGACAAGGAAAAATATTTATCGAACATTCAAGCCGGATTTTTTGGAGGTGTGCCTAGAAAAATGATAATTGAAAATATTGATGTGAATGAAACAATTGCTTCGGTTAAACTTCGTTTAGAAAGTTCAGAGAACCAATTTGTCTCTTACAATTCATTGGTTTTGGACACTGATAATGAGTGGAAAATAATAAACAATCTGGCAGTTGTTGCCACAAAAACAAATATTTAAAAACGAGATTTATTTTACACCGTTTTTTAGTAATACAATCTAAAATCAAGTAATTTACAGAACTCATAATGCTTTTGGTGCAATTCTTCTACAATTTCTGTAACGTCATCCAGTTCTTGGCATAAACTAAAGAATGCTTTATCCAATAAACTGCTGTTTATATTCTTATGAGCCACGCCATAACCCGAAACGGCGAGTACTCCTGTGATGTCCAGAAAATATTGTGCTTCCTCTTGTTTTAGGTCAAGCACTTTGGTATTGGCAAAATGCAGAATTTTGCCTTTCATTTTACCTTCAAAGATTTCGGCAATTTCTTCAAAACTATAGTAATAATCATTGAGGCAGATTGTATTCCTTTTGCCCTGCATGACTAAATAAATGATTTCATAACCTTTGAAATTATGGTCATCATAGAGCAGTGTATTCAAACTTTCCTCCAGCCCTTCGATAGTATCACAGGTTTTATAAATACTTGCAATTCCCTGTTCAAGTGCGAGTTTTTCGAGATTTATGACCACATCGGTGATGGTGTTTGTCTCCACATCGGGAACACCTTCAAGACAAAAGATAAATTGGTCTCCCTCAAAATTATGGTTGTGCTGCAGATTCAAAATACGTGCTTTTAATAGTTACTCAATTCAAGTTTGAAGATAAGAATTAAAATTCCAAATCACCAAAAATTAAAAGCAAAACAACCTGATTTTATTAATAATTTTGGCAGAATGTTATAACATCAGATTGAAAATCCTTACTATCTTAGCCAACTGTAAAACATAATAAATATCTTGTCTATGGCTACCTTTAGCAAACAATTATCTTTTCGCTGGTCTGATTTAGATCCTAATTTTCACTTGCGCCACAGTGCATATTATGATTTTGGCGCACAGCATCGTGTTGAACTGCTGGAACAGTTAGGGGTAACATTAAGAGTAATGCAAACAGAATATATTGGTCCAATATTATTTAGAGAAGAATGTGTTTTCAGAAAAGAAATCAAGCTTTCGGACGTTATTGTCATGCAGACAAAAATGGCTAAAATGAAAGCCGATGCTTCGCGCTGGTCTATTATTCATCAGTTTTATAATGGCGATACATTATGTGCTACCATAACCGTAGACGGTGCGTGGATGGATACCAAGTTAAGAAAACTGGCAGCTCCTACTCCTCAGCTTGTTGTGGATGCGCTGAGCGTTTTTCCTAAAAGTGATGATTTTATAAGTTTATAATCTAAGTTCTTGTATTTTTGTTTTCTGTGATGATCTTAAAAAATCCAAATGTTGTCTTTTAGCCCCGATTGCTTCGCCAGTTCGCTTCGCTCGTGTGAAGTGAAAATCCTTGTGGACTGGGGTTCAGTTCACAAGATTATAGCGGATGGCGGGACGATGCATCTTAGAAATACCAAATCTTTCTGCTCCAAAAAACAATAATCAAATTTGAGTTTATAATTAATTTAAAACCAAGAAAATATGTTTACAATCGAACAAATAAAAGATGCCCATTCTAAAGTAAAAAGCGGTTCCGATTTCCCAAATTACATACAGGATTTAATCATTTTGGGCGTAAAAGGATACGATACCTTTGTAAATGACGGTCATGTTCAGTATTATGGCGTAAATAATTACTCTGTTACTTCGGACGAAAAATACGATTTGATAGCAATTGCTCCATCTGCAAATAAAGAGCGGTTCATCGAATTTTTGGTGATGCATCAAGAAGGGCAGACTGATTATTTGACATTCTGCAACCATGCTGGACAATGCGGCATTTCCCGATGGAGAGTTGATATTATTGAAATGACCTGTACCTATTATGATCAATCTGACTCAGAAATCATAATCGAAAAAATTTCGGCTTAAATTTAAAAAATAAAAGGTGGCTTTTTTTAGCCACCTTTTAAATAATAATCAAGAACTAGATATTTATACTAAATCAAAACGATCTAAATTCATTACTTTATCCCATGCAGAAACAAAATCATTTATAAATTTTTCATTTGCATCACTACTAGCATATACTTCAGCTATGGCTCTTAATTCTGAATTTGATCCAAAAACAAGATCAGCTCGAGTCCCTATCCATTTGGGCTGACCTGTATTATAATCGTTCCCTGCATAAAGTTCCTTATCATCAGACAATGCCTGCCATTTGGTATTCATATTCAAAAGATTTACAAAGAAATCATTAGTAAGCTGACCTGGGCGATGGGTAAAAACACCATTCTTTGATCCATCAGAATTAACATCAAGCACACGCAGCCCGCCTACAAGCACGGTTAATTCTGGTGCTGTAAGGGTTAATAAATTTGCTTTATCAATAAGAAGTTCTTCTGTAGATACAACCGATTTTGTATTGCGATAATTACGGAAACCATCTGCTTTGGGTTCAAGGTATCCGAAAGATTCAACATCAGTCTGCTCTGGAGATGCATCCATACGACCTGGTAAAAAAGGAACAGTTACTGAAAATCCTGCTTCTTTTGCCGCTTTCTCAACCCCTGTATTACCTGCCAAAACAATTAAATCAGCCAAAGAGACTTTTTTGCCAGTTTGCTGCGAGTTGTTAAATTCTCCCTGAATACTTTCAAGTTTATCCAAAACCTGTTTAAGTACAGTAGGATTGTTAACCTTCCAATCTTTTTGTGGTGCCAGTCTTATACGCGCCCCATTTGCTCCGCCGCGTTTATCTGATCCTCTAAATGTTGACGCTGAAGCCCATGCTGCTGCAACTAATTGAGAAACACTTAATCCTGAATTTAAAATTTTTTCTTTTAATTGTATGATATCGTTTCCATCAATTAATGCATGATCGCCTTCTGGAATAGGATCCTGCCACAACAATTCTTCTTGAGGAACATCATCTCCAAGATAACGAGAGCGCGGTCCCATATCACGATGGGTTAACTTAAACCATGCACGGGCAAAGACGTCAGCAAATTCGTCTGGATTTTCAAGAAAACGGCGTGATATTTTCTCATAACCAGGATCGAATCTTAGTGATAAGTCAGTTGTCAGCATTTTTGGTAAATGTTTTTTTGAACTATCAAAAGCATCAGGAATAATTGCTTCGGCATTTTTTGCAATCCATTGGTGTGCACCAGCTGGACTTTTAGAAAGTTCCCATTCAAAACCAAATAAATTCTCGAAGAAGTTATTGCTCCATTGCGTTGGTGTTTTTGACCATGTTACTTCCAAACCGCTTGTAATTGTGTCAGCCCCTTTCCCTGAACCAAAACTGTTTTCCCATCCAAAACCCTGCAGTTCCAAACCTGCTGCTTCCGGCTCTTTACCTACATGATCTGAAGGTCCCGCTCCATGGGTTTTACCAAATGTATGTCCGCCAGCAATCAATGCTACCGTTTCCTCATCATTCATAGCCATACGGCCAAAAGTATCCCTTATATCTTTTGCAGCGGCAATAGGATCCGGATTACCATCAGGTCCCTCTGGATTTACATATATAAGCCCCATTTGTACAGCTGCAAGAGGGTTTTCTAAATTTCTAGAGTGAATCTGACCATTCGCATCATCATCAGAAACTACTACTCCATGGTCTTTTGGCACACCATCTGAACCTTTATTATAACGTTCATCTCCACCAAGCCAAGTAGTTTCAGAACCCCAGTAAACGGCCTCTTCAGGTTCCCAAACATCAGCTCTTCCCCCTGCAAAACCAAAGGTTTTAAATCCCATCGACTCCAAAGCAACATTACCAGTTAATATCATCAAATCTGCCCACGAGATTTTTTGACCATATTTTTGTTTAATAGGCCATAAAAGTCTTCTCGCTTTATCAAGACTTACATTATCAGGCCAGCTGTTAAGCGGAGCGAAACGCTGTTGACCTGCACCTGCACCTCCCCTGCCATCATGAACACGATAAGTACCTGCACTGTGCCAAGCCATTCTAACAAATAAACCGCCATAATGACCAAAGTCAGCCGGCCACCAATCCTGCGAATCTGTCATTAAATCGTGAAGGTCTTTCTTAATCGCATTTAAATCGAGACTTTTAAACGCGGCTGCATAATTAAAATCTTCCCCCATCGGATTGGATAAAGATGAATTTTGTCTAAGGATTTTTACCTGCAGCTGATTTGGCCACCAATCAGTATTTTTTGTGCCTGATCCAGCACCTTGTTTTGAACTTCCTCCCGAAAACGGACATTTGCTTTCTCCGCTGGGATTCTGATTTGTATTATTTTCCATAGTGTAGTGATTTTTAAAAACTTAGACCAATTTACCACATTTTATCTTATCTAAAATATTTTTTCAATAGATAAAATTTATAGTTACAGTCCGAAACCGCAGTTTAGAATAATTCTTTAGTTGACTTAAATATCTTTTTTATTTGTATTTTAGTTGAGTATAATTTTCAATAAAAGGGAGTGATTTGCACAGCAAAACCAAAAGGACAAAACAATGAAAACTGATTTTAAAACTGTTGATGAGTACATCTTAGCATTTCCAAAAGACATACAATTGCTCTTGGAAAATGTCCGTGCATCAATCATCAAAAAAGCACCCGAAGCCATTGAAAGCATATCGTATGGAATGCCTGCCTACAAGACAAACGGAAAACCATTAGTGTATTTTGCAGGCTATAAAAAACACATCGGGTTTTATGCAACACCAACAGGACACACAGAATTTGCCAACGAACTTTCGAATTACAAACAGGGAAAAGGTTCGGTTCAGTTTCCTATTGACCATCCCATTCCTTACTGGCTGATTGAACAAATCGTTGTGTTTAGAGTAAAAGAAGTTGCTAAGTCGCTAAGTTCTTAAGAAGCTAAGAAAAAAATAGAAGCTAAAAAAAGCTTAGAAACTCAGAAGCTTAGTAACTTAGAAGCTTAAAAAAAAAAACATGAAACATAAAGCAAAATCAATCAGACCATTTATAGGTTCCAAAGACTTTGGAATTTCAAGACGTTTTTATCAAGACTTAGGATTTAAGGAAATTATCTTGGCGCACAATTTCTCCTATTTTGAAACCGAGGGAATCGGGTTTTATCTGCAGGATTACTATGCCAAAGAATGGGTAGACAACACTATGCTTTTCTTGGAAGTTGAAGATGTCAGCCAGTTTTGGACTGAACTTTTGGATTTAGACTTAACCAGCAAATACGAAAACATAAAATTAGTTCCAATCCGGCAAATGGATTGGGGCAAAGAATGCTTTATTCACGACCCTTCTGGGATTCTTTGGCATGTTGGGGAGTTTAATAAATAGTATAATCTCATAAATAATTAGGAGCTTATTCCTGCTATCCGCTTGTATCTTTTTGTCTCGTAAAAAAACGAGACAAAAAGGATACCGCTTCTATCAGGGCTAGGGCTAAACCTTTTCATAAGAATAATTCCTCTTTCTAAACAACATCTGTTTAGACTTCATAAAATCGTAAAAAACATTCCACACATACAAACATATTTTAAAAATTTATAAGTATTTTTCCATATTTTAGCAAAATCAATAGAAATGATACTTATCAGCCTATCTACCCAATTTTGGGTGTATATGAGTGATAAAGTCACATATATATTTAGTTGTAAGGCAGTTTGAAGAACCGAAAGATGACAGAAGATAAAATACACGAATTATACAAACATAACCTTCCAATAATTGAAGGAATTGTAGATAAAAAATCTGAACTACTATCAAGTTGGATTAAAAACATAATAACATTATTAGTTGGATTACTTTCTGTTTTAGTTGCGTTTAAATCCAACGAAACCGAAACAGAATTTATTCATCTTTTATTTTCACAGACTCTAATTCTTTTAGGTCTAAGCGTGATTTCGGGTGTTGTTTTTCTATATAGCGAAATAGAGAAGCTAAATCGTCACGAATCATTTCATTGGGAAAGTTTACGCAAAAGATTGGGGGGAAACGAAGAAATTCTGACCGTTTTGATAAAAGATAAAAAAATATTTGTATTCTTCTCTTGGTTGTTTTACATATCTTCTGTAACATCTGTAATTAGTTTAATTTGGTATGGAATTATGAAAAATTAATTGGAAAAGCGAAACCGACAAAAAAACTGCCTTAACAGTTACAACTGATTTGGGCAATAGACTTAATAAAAAGCTGGTTTTTTATTTAGAATATTTAGCTACTCCTCGACATCTATAATTAAAAGCACGTAGAATATCTATTATAAAAAAAACACCAATAACCAAAATTAAACGATACCAAATAATTTAATGAAAAGAATTCTAGCCCTATCATTTGCACTTGTATTTACTGTATCGAACTTATTCAGCCAAACAAAAGACAGCGTAAAAGTCAACCAGCTCTCGACCGTAACCATAGACGCTATATTGCCCAGAAATACAATAACAAGACTTGATCCTGTTGTGGGTACTTATATTTTTTCGGGAAAGAAAAATGAAGTTATTTCACTTACCCAAATCGATGCAAATATCACCGATAAAACGGGAAGGCAAATTTTCGCCAAAGTACCCGGTGTTTTCGTTTATGACATGGACGGAACAGGAAACCAGATAAATATTTCTTCAAGGGGACTTGACCCGCATAGAGGCTGGGAATTTAATATTCGCAAAGACGGGGTAATTGCAAATTCTGACATGTATGGTTATCCTGCAAGTCATTACAGTGTACCAATGGAAAGCATTGAACGTATTGAATTGGTTAGAGGAACCGGTTCTCTCCAATATGGTGCACAATTTGGAGGCATGCTTAATTATGTCTCTAAAATAGCAGACACAACTAAGACTTTCAATTTCGAAAGTTTTAATACTGTTGGCTCATTCAACTTATTAAGCTCGTATAATGCAATAAACGGTAAAATTGGCAAACTAAAATATTATGCCTATTTCTCAAAAAAATCTCGAGATGGCTATCGTGATATTGAACATACCGATTATGATGCCGAAGGAATTACGCTTACCTACGACCCAAATAAAAAGTTATCACTTCGTTTGGAATGGGCTAGATCAAATTATGAGTATCGAATTCCCGGACCATTAACGGATCAAATGTTTAACGATGACCCAACTCAGGCAACAAGAACAAGGAACTATTTTAATCCGGCTATTAATATTCCGTCTTTTATCCTAAACTGGCAAATTAAGAATAATACAAAGTTACAATTTACTTCTTCCGCTGTAATTGGTACAAGAAGTAGTGTTTTATTTGATAAGCCTGCAAATGTTGTTGATGCGATAAATCCAATAACATTGGAATATGCAAACCGACAAGTTGATATTGACCAATTTAACAGTTTTACAAACGAATTAAGAGTATTACACCAATATAAATTGGGCAAGAATATTAGTTCTCTCGCAACAGGAGTTCAATATATGAATAATGATCTGCACAGAAGACAATTGGGGAAAGGAACTACAGGATCTGATTATGACCTGACACTTGTTGACCCGAATGGGGGAAGAGATCTGCATTTTAAAACCCAGAATATCGCACTATTTGCAGAGAACAACTTTGTTATACTCCAAAATTTATCTGTTAATATAGGTTCCCGAATTGAAATTGGCGAAAGCAAAATGTCCGGAACGATAAACTATTATCCAGAAAATAAAATTCCTGTGAACATTAATCATAACTATCCTTTATTCGGAACCAGTTTTAGCTACAAGCCAATCAATTTTATTGAAGTTTACGGAGGAATTTCTCAGGTTTACAGACCAATGATTTTCAAAGATCTTATCCCTGCTTCTATCTATGAAAAAGTAGATAAAAATATTAAGGATGCAAATGGTTACAATGCTGAATTAGGTTTTAGAGGAAACTGGAAATCTTTCAAATACGACATTACTGGATTCTTACTTCAGTACAACAATCGGTTTGGAACTTTGGGATTAACTGATGAAACCGGAACATTTTATACGTATAGAACTAATATCGGAAATTCTCTAACCAAAGGAGTTGAAATATTTATCGAAAAAGGCTGGTTTTTAAGTCCAAAAACAGAATTGACATTATTTACCTCAACTTCATTTATGGATGGCCGTTATACAACCGGAATTGTAAAAAGCGGAACGAAAAATGTAAATATTGAAGGTAATAAGATTGAAAGCGTGCCTAACGTAATTTCTAGAAATGGAATCACAATACGCTATTCGAAAATAAGCTTATCAGGGCTTTTCAGCTACACTTCCGACAGTTATGCCGACGCATTAAACACAGAAACACCAACTGCAAATGGAGCTCTGGGAATAGTTCCTTCTTATGGAATATTTGACCTGAATTCAACAATAAAAATCAATAATAAATTTGAAATAAAAGCAGGTCTGTATAATATTTTTGACAACCAGTATTTCACAAAACGTCCTTTGTTTTATCCTGGTCCGGGAGTTTGGCCTTCTGACGGCAGAAACACGTCCATTTCATTTATCATAAAAATATAACCGAAAGCAACTGAGTTGAAGTCATTATTCTTATCGAAAATTAAAGATATATCAAAAAAGCAGCCACAACAATAGAAAAGTTAACGAATTTTTAAACTCGGTATTAAAATGACCGAATTGAACAAAAACTTAATAACTTTACTTAGGATAATAGAAATGAGTTATAAATAATCATAAGTCAATTTAAATACGATGAGAAAACAATTTGGTGCAAAACCGAAAAAATCCGATATAGAAAAATATTCAAAATCAAAATATTGGAATGGGAAAATCTTCGAAAATTTAGAAGTGACCAAGATGAATATCAGCATTCAAACCTTGCCAAAATTATTATACAAGCAATTTTGCAAAAAAGAAGGCAGAGAACCTCAGAAACCATTAGCTGTTATTCCGTTCAATAAAGAAGAATTTCTTAAACCACACCAATCTATGAGAAGCATTTGGTATGGTCATTCGGCACTATTGATGCGATTGGACAATAAAACAATTCTAATCGATCCTATGTTCGGTTCAAATGCTGCGCCTATTGCTCCATTTGCAGTTCAAAGATTCAGCCAAAATACATTGGATCTGATAGATGAATTTCCAGAGATAGATTTAGTGTTGCTTTCCCACGATCATTACGATCATTTGGATTATGACAGTATCCTTAAACTCAAAAACAAAACCAAACAATTTTATGTAGCCTTGGGAGTCAAAAGGCATTTGGTTTCTTGGGGAATTCCAGAAAATACTATCACTGAATTCGATTGGTGGGACGAAAATCCATTTGGCGAAATCCAAATCACATTCACTCCTACCCGACATTTTTCAGGCAGAGGATTGACCGACAGAGCCAAATCACTTTGGGGTGGCTGGGCATTAAAAACTGCTAATGAAAACATCTGGTTCAGCGGTGACAGCGGTTATGGCGAGCATTTCAAAGAAATTGGTAAACGTTTAGGCCCTTTTGATTTTGCTTTTATGGAGTGTGGCCAATACAATGAAAACTGGCACCTAATTCACATGTATCCAGAAGAAAGTATACAAGCTTCTATAGATGCCAATGTAAAAAACATGATACCGGTACATTGGGCTGGTTTTTCTTTGGCTCAGCATACTTGGACTGATCCTGTAGAACGTTTTACTCAAGAAGCAACTGCCAAAAAACTTAACTATTGTTTACCCAAAATAGGTGAATTATTTGATTCTAATTACTCGGTAACAGATACTTGGTGGGCAAACAAATAATTACAATTGCACCGTTGGCGCTCGTTTTCAAACGAGTGCCAATTTTAATTTATAAGACAATCGTAAGCACTTTGCTTTCTTTACTATTTATTAGTTTTTTTCTATTTTAGTAAAATCAAAAGAGATAATATTTGTCATACCAATAAACGGGCTGACTTCAGACTTATCAAACCTCACACCATAAAAGCAATGAAAGAAATCATCGAACTTTCGGAGAAAACAATCGTCATTGACAGAAACGAATTTCTAAAAGTGAAAGGAAGTATTGACACCAATGTATATTATGTTGAAAGCGGAAGTTTGAGAGTTTTTGTTTTGGACGATTGTGAAGAACAGGTGATCCGATTTGGCTACAAAGAAAATCTAATTGTTGCATTGGATTCCTTTTTGACAGGCAAACCTTCCGTCTTTTTTATTCAAGCCATCAAAAAAACGATACTGAAAGTGATAACCAAAGAACAAATTGACGATTTCTTGAAAGCCGAAAGCTCCATGATTTTGTGGACAAAAATTCTTGAAAATTTAGTTGTTCAACAGCTTGAACGCGAAATTGACATTTTGACCAATTCACCAAAAGAAAGATACCTAAGAGTTTTAAAGAGAAGTCCGCAGCTTTTTCAAGAAATTCCAAACAAACACATTGCCAATTATTTAAGAATGAGTCCTGAAACTTTATCGCGTTTAAAAAAGTCTTGATTTCAATCAAGAATTACGACAAATCATTTTTAAAACTTTGCATAAAACTTATAACTATGCAATCAGAAAAATTAATACAGACGCTCATTGAGCAGACAAGACAAATCATTAACCAAGCTGAGAAGCTTAAAAACCATGATTTAGATACACTGATCTGGAAAGAAAATCCAACTTCGTGGAGTATTTTGGAATGCTTAGAACATTTGAATATGTATGGTGATTTTTATCTGCCAAGTATCGAAAACAAAATCAAAAACTCTGATACCAAAAATGACATCGAATTTAAAAGCGGACTTTTAGGAAACTACTTTGCCCAAAGTATGCTCCCAAAAGAAAAACTGAATAAAATGAAGACTTTTAAAGACAAAAATCCGCTGAATGCCAAACTTGACAAAGATACAATCGACAAATTCATCAATCAGCAAATCAAATTATTAGACTTGTTGAATCAATCGAGAAACGTGAGTTTGAACAAAGTAAAAATTGAAACTTCCATTTCAAGTTTAATAAGAATGAAATTGGGCGACACTTTTCAGTTTTTCATAAATCATATTATTAGGCATTTAAACCAAATCGACAGAATACAGACTGCAATGAAAAATGCCTGATGTTCAGGTTTATTTTAATGCTTTGTCCTCCTTAACACTCCTTGAACATCATTAAGTCAAAGATTTCCAGCTAAGCTTTTTTTCAAAATACAGCTCTCGCAGAGACGCGAAGACGCAAAGAAATCGGTTCTAAACTTTGTACCTTTGCTTCTTGGCGAGAAAAAACAAAGCTTGACTTAATGACATTGAGCGCTCCTTTGCAACAAGAATCAATTTTAATTTAAAGTGCAATCACTTTATCTTTCGCTGAAAAGACTAAAACCACAATTACCACTACCCTACTTAGTCCTTCATAAGTATTCCATACTATTTTAATTCTAAAATCCCCTTTTCTGCAGTCAATTGCGTAAAGGATGGAAGCGGCATCTCCCGATTTAGAAAAACAAGGCTTTTTTGCCGTAGTTTTTGTTAATCGGGAATACAGCGGACAGCCTGACCCCGCTGGAGCAACAATGTCCCTAGTTATCAAAATGCTGTAAAGCGGGGATACGCCCAAACTATGCTATATATTTAATCAGAATCTAATTACTCATTATTAAAAATCATTCTAATTTAGAAAAAAAATAAAAAATTAAGTATCTAAATTAAGTATTTATACGTATGTTTGCGTAGTAATACTTAATTAACAGATTATGATTAATGTAATAGTAGTCGGAAACGGCATGGTAGGTTATAAATTTTGCGAGAAATTCATTTCGAAATCTGGGCAGGAAAATTATCAAATTACAGTATTTGGGGAAGAACCAAGACGCGCTTACGACAGAGTTCACTTAAGTGAATACTTTGCAGGAAAGACAGCTGATGACTTATCTATGTCTACTGCAAACTGGTATGAAGAAAACAATATTATATTAAACACTTCGGAGTTAATTACTGATATTAATAGAGAACAAAAAACGATACATACGCACTTAGAAAAAACGTATGCGTATGATTACTTAGTTTTGGCAACTGGATCTGCTGCTTTTGTTCCGCCAATTGACGGGGTAGAAAAAGAAGGTGTATTTGTATACAGAACTATTGAAGATCTGGATTCAATTATGGCTTATGCCAAAAAAATCAAACAAAACGGTGCTACCGAAACTGCAGTTCTTGGAGGCGGTTTATTAGGACTTGAAGCAGCAAAAGCTGTACGTGACTTAGGATTAAATCCTCACGTAGTTGAATTTGCACCCCGCTTGATGCCAAGACAATTAGATCAATGCGCAAGTGATATGCTTCAATCCAAAATAGAGGAACTGAATATAGGAATACATCTGAATAAAGCGACACAATTCATAGACGGCGAAGACAGCATAAAAGGAATGATGTTTGCAAATGATGAGCTGTTAAAAGTAGATATGCTGGTTATATCGGCCGGGATAAAGCCCCGCGACGAACTAGGAAGAGTTTCCGGACTTGAAGTAGGCGTTAGAGGCGGAATTGTGGTAAATAATAAAATGCAGACATCAGATCCTAATATTTTTGCCATTGGCGAGGTTGCCTTATACAATCAAATGATTTATGGTCTTGTAGCTCCTGGCTACGAAATGGCAGATGTTGCCGCCGAACAAATCCTCAATGGGGATAAAACGATGAGAGAAACCATCGATATGTCTACTCAATTGAAATTGATTGGAGTTGAAGTTGCGAGTTTTGGTGATCCTTTTATCGAAAATGAAAATGTCACTGCAATTGTTTACGAAAACAAATTCAGCGGTATTTATAAAAGAATCAATGTCACTAAAGACGGAAAAACATTATTGGGAGGAATCCTTGTAGGGGATTCATCTGATTACAATGGATTATTCCAAATTTATGCCAACGCAATGGCATTGCCTGCAAATCCAGAAGATTTAATTCTAGGTTCTCGTGGCGGAGAGGGATCAACTCTTGGAAGCGCATCCGATTTGCCAGACACTGCCGTAATCTGTTCTTGTGAGAACGTTACCAAAGGCGCTATCTGCTGTTCAATTCTTGACGGAACTGCAAATTCATTTGGTGATGTAGTTAAATTGACTAAAGCCACTTCAGGCTGTGGAGGCTGTAAACCAATGGTAGCTGACTTAGTAAAAGCGGCTCAAAAATCTATTGGTAAAGAAGTAAAAGAAAGCATTTGCGAGCACTTTAATTATACCAGACAAGAATTATTTGATCTTGTAAAAATCAATAAATACACTAACTATTACGAAGTAATCGACCATCACGGAAACGGAGACGGCTGTGAAGTGTGTAAGCCAGTTGTAGCTTCTATTTTCTCAAGTATTTATAATGATACTGCAAACAAGCACGTAACTACCCAAGATACAAATGACAGATACTTGGCTAATATTCAAAGAAACGGAACTTATTCTGTTGTACCAAGAATAGCAGGTGGTGAAATCACTCCTGAAAAATTGATCGTCATTGGAGAAGTTGCCAAACAATTTGATTTATATACCAAAATAACCGGAGCGCAACGTGTCGATTTATTTGGAGCACATTTAGATGACTTACCAAAAATTTGGAAAGTACTAATCGATAATGGTTTTGAAAGCGGACATGCTTATGGAAAATCTCTAAGAGCTGTAAAAAGCTGTGTTGGTAATACTTGGTGCCGTTACGGAATGGATGACAGTACAACATTTGCCATCGAATTAGAAAACCGTTATAGAGGGATTCGCTCTCCTCATAAATTAAAAGGAGGAGTTTCTGCCTGTATTAGAGAATGTGCCGAAGCTAGAGGAAAAGATTTTGGAGTAATTGCCGTAGAAGGCGGCTGGAATCTTTATATCTGCGGTAATGGCGGCGCTAATCCGAAACACGCTGTACTTTTAGCAGAGCAAATAAACAAAGAAACTGTTTTCAAATATATGGATCGTTTCCTTATGTACTACATCCGTACTGCAGGACCATTAGTTAGAACTTCAACTTGGTTAGAAAAATTAGACGGAGGATTGGATTATCTAAAAGAAGTAATCATCCATGACCGCATCGGAATCTGCGAAACATTGGAAGCCGAAATGGAATCGCTGGTAGGTACATTCGAATGCGAATGGAAACAAGTTCTTGAAAAACCAAGATTAATGAAACGTTTCAGTCACTTTGTCAATACTGATGAGAAAGACGACAACATAGAATACGTACCGTTAAGAGACCAAAAAATGCCGAGAGCCTGGTAAAAACCTCACCCCAACCCTCTCCAAAGGAGAGGGAGTGAAAACTAAACAAATAATTAAATAATACTCCGATCTCAACTCCCCTCTCCTTTGGAGAGGGGCTGGGGGTGAGGAACAAAACTAAATCCCATGGAAGGACTATTAAGCCAATACGAAACCGTAAATTTAAGTGATGTAAAAATTTGGTTCAAAGCCGGAGAGATCAAAGATTTTCCTAGTAATAGAGGCGGTTGTATTAAATATAAAAACAAACAGATCGCAATTTTTAACTTCGAAAGAAGAAACGAATGGTACGCTTGTCAAAATGCCTGTCCTCATAAAATGGAAATGGTTTTATCCAGAGGAATGACAGGTTCTGCAGATGGAATTCCAAAAATAGCCTGTCCGATGCACAAAAAAACATTTTCACTTGTGGATGGTTCTAATCTAAATGGAGATGATTTTAAAATTGCTACTTACCCAGTAAAAGTAGAAGGGAATGAAGTATTCGTTGGGTTTTTAGAATAATGTATGTATCTTTGAAATTAGCATTACATAAATGCGGTACTGCCTTTTAGTATCTTCTGAATCTATACTTTTTTCAAATGAAAACAATGCCTTTTTTAAACGCAAGCGCGTGGATCGATGCCGAAAATGAAGCCGATCCAAACAGTGAAATATACGAAGAAATAACTTACCCTAAGGAATTATTATATTCGGACAGAATGTACGAAAGACTAATGACCTTTGAACCCAACGCTTCGGAAGAAGTTCAGATAGCGGCCAAAGCACAGCACATCTGCCGCTGGAAAGTAGCTAGAGAATCCTACCCAATGGATCGTGTGGGCTACTTAAAATGGCGGGAAGATTTAAAAAAATTCCACGCCAAAACAACAGCCGAAATCCTAAAAAAAGCCGGTTATGAAGACGAATTTATAGCTCGCGTTTCTTTTTTGATTGAAAAAAAACTGCTTAAAAAAGACGAAGAAACACAACTGTTGGAAGATGTAATCTGTCTGGTTTTCTTAGAATTTTATTTAGATCCGTTCGTGCAGAAACACGATACCGAAAAACTAAAAAATATTATTCTGAAAACTTGGAATAAAATGTCGGAGAAAGGACATCAAGAAGCCTTAAAAATTGACTACACTCCAGAAAACCTTCAATTGATAAAAGACGCTTTGGGATTGTAATTTGATTTTTGTTTATTTGCTTAAACGAATAAAAAATCACCGCAAAGGCGCTAAGTCGCAAAGTTTTAATTCTATTTTTTCCTTAGCGACTTAGCGCCATTGCGGTTAAAAATTAAATTTACGGTCTTCCAGCATGAAAAAAAAATCCAAAGTCTCTTTTGATAAAATTTCTTTTGAAAAATTAAGGCGTTTGTACATCTTCGCCTTAATTACTATTGCCATAACCGTAATTCTGAGTCAGCTGCTTATCCAATACAATTTATACAGCCAGCTCAGTGATTCCAAAATCATAAACATATCCGGAAAGCAAAGAATGCTTAGTCAAAGATTGACTAAAGAAATTTTAGTTCTTAATTTCATTACCGATTCTTTGCAGGAAAAGGAACAAATCGCCAAAGTTTCAAAAACCATATCCGAATGGAAATCCAATCATAATTCTCTGGTAAACGGAAATGACAGCCTTGGTTTTCCCAAAGAAAAAAATCCCATCCTTAAAAAATATTTTGAAAATCTAAAACCCAATTTCGACACGCTGCTTAAAGCCAGCAGTATTTTTTTAGACAACAAAAGACAAAATAAAAATGAGGAGCAAAACCGAAAATTAGTCCAAACCATACTTGACAATGGATCCATTTTTCTTTCGGAAATGAATCAAATTGTTAGTGAATACGATAAAGAAGCACTAGAAAAAGTAACGCTGCAAAGCAAAACAGAGTACATTATTCTTGTTTTTACATTATTAGTTTTATTATTGGAATTTTTATTCATTTTCAAGCCTACAACCAAAAAAATTGAATCCCTTATTTCCAACCTTTTATCTTCAGAAAAGAAAGCATTAAAACTGGCACAAGACACCGAAATCATCAGTGAAGCCAAAGAAAACTCAGTCAAAGAATTAAAATCACTCAATTATGCGATGGAGAATACCCTGCTCTATTGCCGAATTGCAACCGATGGAACAATTATTCATATTGGCGAAAAGTTTTCAAAACTGTTACAGTACAATCCTTTCGATATCAAAACAAAATTTGGCGAAGTCTTAACTCCTATCGAAAAAGAACAGCTGATAATTGACCGTATCGTACTTCAAAATAACCGCAGAGGCTGGCAGGGAGAACTGAATATTACTACCCGAGCCGAGCAGTCTCTCTGGCTGGATTTATCGATGATTCCTGTAACGATAAAAAAGGACGAATCGGAACTTTTAATAATTTGTTTCGATATTACCGAACGCAAAAAAGCCGTTCAGGAAGTAGAGCGCTTGAACATCGCAAATATTGAAAACAAATTAAACCAGCAGAAAATAATTTCGAGTAAAATTGTCGAAAACCAGGAAAACGAACAAAACAGGATTGCCAGAGAAATTCATGACGGAATAGGACAAATGCTGACTGGATTAAAATTCAGCCTCGAAAGCATAAACCTAGAGGACAAAGAAAAAGCAGCCGTAAAAATAGATTACCTAAAAAAACTGTCTTTGGACATTATCAAAGGTGTCCGCACAGCCACTTTCAACTTGATGCCTCCGGAATTGAGCGACCACGGAATCAATTCGGCACTTTCCAAACTAACTTTGGAGCTTTCCAAACTCACAGGCAAAAACATTTTATTTTACAATAAAACCGATTTCAACGCCCGACTGGATTCTTTAATCGAAATAAATATTTATCGATTAACGCAGGAAGCCATCAATAACGCTATCAAATATGCCGATTCTACTCATATTATCGTACAGCTTTCCCACAGCGCGACTCTTTTGAGCATCACCGTTGATGATAATGGAAAAGGATTTGACATCAATGCCGTAGAGAAAAAAAGGAACAGCGAATCCGGAATGGGGATGCTTTTTATGAAAGAGCGCATTCAGTACATCAACGGCCGTGTTTTCTTTAATTCAATTCCAAATGAAGGAACGAGGATTACGTTTAACATTCCTATATAAATTTTCAATAACAATGGCAATGGCAAAGTTCAATTGCAATGCCAATGAAAAATTAAACTTCAATTTATAACAACAATTAGGGCGTGCCACCATAAAGTGAAGTAACCTAATTCTGTAACCGCATATTGGGTTCCTCCTCTTTATGCTGTCAGGCTATCCGCGCTACTTCGGTAGCCAGCTTCAAACGAAGTTCACTGAACTCCTATGAGAATAATATAATGTGAAGTAATCCTTCACGCAAGACAGTGACTTTAAACAACTAAGTACAATAACAAAAACTATACAACCGCTCCAGCATTGGGTTATGTAACAAATTTTGGAAATTTGATATTAAAATTGAATTTTGCAATTGAAATTGAAATTGAATTTTAAAAATACGTATCTTAGCCACTAAATTAGATGAATATACTTAAAGAATAATAAGTACATTATGAGTGATAAAATTCGAGTAGTTCTTGCAGACGACCACGTTTTTGTGAGAGATGGCATAAAATCTTTATTGGAAAACGAAGTCAACATTACTGTCGTAGGCGAAGCCACAGACGGCTTGGAGGCACTAACACTAATAGACGAACTAAAACCTGATTTATTAATTCTTGACATCAGGATGCCAAATATGACTGGTATAGAAGTCGTAGAACAACTGAGAAGCAAAAGCAATTTTGTAAAAATTGTAATGCTTTCTATGCACGAATCCGAAGAATACGTATTGAAATCCATTCAAGCTGGAGCAGACGGATACTTACTTAAAGGATCCAGCAAAGAAGAATTTTTAAAAGCAGTTCATACCGTTTCCAATGGCGGAAAATATTTCAGCGGCGACATCTCTTCTATATTAATTGGCCAGCTTACCAATCCTTCACTTATTGCCGAACCAAAGCAATCATTAGGAGAAGAACAGGTAATCACCAAACGAGAAAAAGAAATCCTGAAACTGCTGCTAAGCGGAAAAGGAAACAAAGAAATCGCCGAAGCATTAGACATCAGCAAAAGAACTGCCGAAGTACACCGCTTTAATCTGATGAAAAAACTAAAAGTCAAAAACCTTATGGAACTTTCTAATAAGGCAACAGAATATGCGCTTTTGTAGCATCTTAAGATGCTAAGTTACTAAGTTGCTAAGCCTCTAAGATTTTAAATTCACCAGACTCTGCAGGCTTAGAGTCTTAGTTTCTTAGAAACTTAGCACTCAATAAAAAAATAAGTATAAATACTTAATTATTTTTCAAAAACTGCGTTTTCGCAGTTTTTAAATACGATATACTACTTAGTTTTGTGTAAAAAATAATAAGTATTATGTCAGCAACAAATTCCCTTTCACAATCACACCGAATTCTATTTTTAAATACTTTAGCTTTTACAGTGTGTTTCGCCTGCTGGACTCTCAATGGCGTTCTGGTAACCTTTTTAGTTGATAACGGAATCTTCAAATGGGACGTTGTCCAAGTAGGATGGCTTTTAGGAATTCCAATTCTAACAGGATCCGTTATGCGTTTGCCAATAGGCATACTAACTGATAAATTTGGTGGCAAATATGTATTCTCTCTTTTACTCCTCCTCTGCTCTATTCCATTGTTTCTATTGCCGTATGCAGACAGTTTTTTCATGTTTGCATTGCTAAGTTTTTTCTTTGGCATGGTGGGAACCAGCTTTGCAGTTGGAATTGGTTTTACGTCTATTTGGTATCCAAAAGAATGGCAAGGAAGAGCTTTAGGAATTTTTGGAATGGGTAATGCAGGTGCTGCCATTACAACATTTATGGCTCCTTCCTTATTAAATGAGTTCTCCATAGAAGATCCTCAAAATGGCTGGAAACTGCTGCCAATTATATATGGAGCAGCTTTAGTCGTAATAGGTATTATCTTTTTGATTTTTACAAAAAATAAAAAAATAGAAAACCAGACTAAGAGTGTTCCGCAAATGCTACAATCCTTAAAAAGCACAAGAGTTTGGAGATTTGGAGCCTACTACTTCTTGGTATTTGGATGTTTTGTAGCATACTCACAATGGTTATTGCCAAATTTCATGAACGTTTACCAAACTAGCCTTGTAATGGGCGGCATGTTTGCCACGATGTTCAGCTTGCCATCTGGTGTAATCCGTGCTTTTGGGGGTTACTTATCAGATAAATTTGGAGCTAGAAAAGTAATGTATTGGGTACTGGGATCATCAGTAATACTAAGTGCGCTGTTAATGGTTCCAAAAATGGATATTACCACTTCTGGGCCAGGCGTTATGGCAACTAAGAAAGGAATCATCACCGCGGTTTCCAACACACTTGTAAAAGTGGGAGAAAAAGAATTTCCTATCAATTTGAAAGTAGCCAAACCAATAGAAAACACCATATTTCCAACCCGAAATTCATGGCAGGAAGTGGTTGTAAGCCAAAATCAGGAAGTAAAGAAAAAAGAGCTTATTGCCAAAGGAGTTACCGCTATCCATTTTAGCGCCAATATGTGGGTATATCTAATACTGGTAATCCTTATCGGAATTTCATGGGGAATCGGTAAAGCCGCAGTTTACAAACACATCCCAGAATATTTCCCAACCGAAGTAGGAGTTGTAGGCGGAATGGTAGGAATGATTGGAGGTCTTGGAGGATTCTTCGGACCAATCATCTTCGGATATTTATTGACTACTACGGGAATCTGGTCCAGCTCTTGGATTTTCATATTACTGTTTTCTGCTGCCTGTTTAATTTGGATGCACGTTACTGTTACCAAAATCATGAATGAAAAACAGCCAAGCTTATCAAAAGAAATGGACAGAAAAAAATAATGCCTTTTTAATTACTTGTGTATAACTGCTCTCCTAATCTCTAATCTGGAGAGCAGTTTTTATTTTAAAAAAACTCATTTAACCAGTCTTAACAGTTACAAAAACTGATAAACTATTTTTATCTAACCAAACTATTAACCGCCAAACCAAAAGACCATGAGAAAACTAACCTCAAACTTAATTGCCCTTTTGGTAATAGTCTTTACTGTTACCGCTTTCAAAAGCCCGAATCCAGTCAGTCCCAGTTCAAAAAAGAAAATCACACATGAACGTAAGCGAACTGAACAAGTGAATCCTCCAAAAACAAAAAAACTGCCTGTAGAAAAAGCCAATCTAACTCTAGGTTTTATAAAGCTTACTGATATGGCTCCATTAGCTATTGCAAAATTCTTAGGCTATTTTGACGAAGAAGGACTTACTGTAAACTTAGAAGCTCAAGCTAATTGGAGAGATATTTTAGACAAAGTAATCGACAATCAGCTAGATGGTGCTCAAATGCTGGCCGGACAGCCAATAGCCGCCGCAGTAGGATGTGGACGGCAGGCACAGCTGGTTACTTCCTATTCTATGGATTTAAACGGAAATGCTATTACGGTATCCAATGAGGCTTGGGCAAAAATGAAAGACAGCATCCCAGTAGAATATGGAAAACCAGTTCACCCGATTCCTGCTCAGGCATTGAAACCTGTTTTAAATTTTTATAAACATGCAAACAAACCTTTTACATTTGGTGTTGTCGGCGCCTATTCTACCCATAATTACCAGCTACGGTACTGGCTGGCAGCAGGCGGCATAAATCCTGGATTTTATAGCAATAATAATATTCAGGGAAGTAAAGGAAATGCAGGTGCAGACGTGCAGTTAAATATTACCGCGCCTCCGCAAATGCCCGAAACATTAAAAGCTGGGACTATTAACGGCTATTGTGTTGGAGAACCTTGGAACCAGCAGGCAGTTGAAGAAAGCATAGGCGTTCCAATAATAACCAGCAAAGAGATCTGGAAGAATCATCCCGAAAAAGTGTTTGTGATGACCAAAGAGTTTGTTACCAAATATCCCAACACAGCCACTGCAATCACAAAAGCATTAATAAAAGCCGGAAAGTGGCTGGATAATCCTGAAAACCGAAAAGAAGCCACACGCATTTTATCCAAATCGGCTTATGTGGACGGAAGTAAACGGGTAATTGACAATTCGATGCTCGGTACTTTTGAATTTGAAAAAGGCGATGTGCGCTCAGTGCCTGATTTTAATGTCTTTTTCAGATACAATGCGACCTATCCTTATTATTCAGATGGAATTTGGTTTATGACCCAAATGAAACGCTGGGGACAAATAGCTGAACCAAAAACTAACGACTGGTATATCAGTAAAATAAAAGAAGTTTACAAACCTGAGATTTGGTTTCAAGCTGCAAAATTGTTGCTGGAGGAAGGCTTCATCGTTGAATCTGACATTCCTGCTACAGATGGTTTCAAACCGGCAACCAACGAATTCATTGACGAAATGCATTATGACGGAAGAAAACCTGTAGAATATATTAATGGATTTAAAATTGGTTTAAAAAATTAATGCTGTTTCTGTCTTTTTTTACAATAGGAAGAAAATAATACTGCTAAAATAAATGTTAAACGATTAAAACCTGATGTGTCTTTACTGATGCATCAGGTTTTTTTGTTGTATACAAAAGAAGATTTTATGATAATTACGGTTCGCGTGAGGGATAGAAGTGGAAAGCCCACAGTCCCTTTTTTTTTTAGGGATGAGGACTTGTAACGAATAGCAAGACGGCTTTTTCTGCCGGCACGCCCAAAAGCAAGACACAGTTTTCAAATTATAACTTCAAACTTGCAAAAACACAATTATTATTCTGCAATTACCCCCAATTCTTCTAATAATTCAAAATATTGAACCAATTTTTAGCATTCTAATTATATTGAATGTAAACTATAAAATAAAATTAGTTTTATACGTATTAATACTTATTTATTACTTACTTTTGTCTATGTACTGCGTACATACAATCCTTTCATGACTACTTTATAAATAAAGATATACATAATGCAAAATACAGAAATCAAAACTACGTGTTCCTATTGTGGAGTAGGATGCGGAATTATTGTAAAAAATGATTCTAAAAATGGAGTGACGGTTACCGGCGATAAAGATCATCCCGTAAACAGAGGAATGCTTTGTTCCAAAGGGATGAACTTACATTATGTTGTCAATGATACTTCGGATAGAATACTTTATCCCGAAATGAGATGGAGTAAATCACATCCAAAAGAAAGAGTAAGCTGGGACACAGCATTGGACCGTGCAGCAGCTGTTTTTTCTTCTATCATAAAAAAACACGGACCAGACAGCGTAGGTTTTTATATCTCTGGACAATGCTTAACCGAAGAATATTATCTGGTTAATAAATTAGTAAAAGGCTTTCTGAAAACTAACAATATAGACACCAACTCCAGACTCTGTATGAGCTCGGCGGTGGCGGGTTACAAAAAAACATTTGGTGAAGACTCTGTTCCTATCGCTTATGCCGATATAGAACTGGCCGATACCTTCATGATAACGGGTGCAAATCCCGCTTTTTGCCACCCAATTCTTTTTAGAAGACTGGAACAGCACAAAGAAAAGAATCCTAAAACAAAAATCATCGTTGTCGATCCAAGAAAAACCGACTCAGCGCTTTCGGCTGATCTGCACCTGCAGATTCTTCCTGGAACTGATATTACTTTGTACCACGCCATTGGAAAACGCTTAATCGAAAAAGGATATGTGGATTCGGATTTTGTGAAAAACCATACCGAAAACTATCTGTTATACAGAGAACTAGTATCCAGCAGTTCTTATGAAAATGCATCCAAAGTATGCGGTGTTTCGGTAAATGATATTCACTTAGCAGCAGAAATGATTGGCAGAGCCAAAGGATTTATTTCGATGTGGGCTATGGGATTGAACCAAAGTGCAATTGGTGTTGACAAAAATACCGCTTTATTGAACCTTTCATTAGTAACTGGCCAAATAGGAAAACCAGGATCAGGGCCTTTCTCTTTGACCGGACAGCCCAACGCAATGGGAGGTCGTGAAGTGGGTGGAATGGCAAACTTACTGGCAGTTCATAAAGAATTAAATAATCCAGAACACCGTAAAGAAGTTGCTGACTTTTGGGGAGTAGAATCAATTTCGGAAAAACCGGGACTTACTGCAACCGAAATGTTTGATGCTTTAGAATCCGGAAAAATGAAAGCGGTTTGGATTATCTGCACGAATCCGTTGGTAAGTTTACCAGATTCCCGCAGAGTCGAAAAAGCATTACAAAATGCCAAATTTGTTGTTGTTCAGGACATTTCTCATAGTGCCGATACTGCAAAATTCGCCGATTTATTATTGCCTGCAGCAGGCTGGCTTGAAAAAGAAGGTACAATGACCAACTCGGAGCGACGTATATCTTATCTGCCAAAAGGAATTAACCCTCCTGGAGAAGCTTTATCGGATGTTGATATTTTACTGAATTTTGCCAAAAAAATGAAGTTCTCCGGTTTCAACTTTAATAATACCGAAGCTGTTTACAAAGAATACTGCCTGATGACAAAAGGCACCAATATAGATATTTCCTATTTAAATTATTCCAGACTGAAAAACGAAGGAACTTTCCAATGGCCAGTACCTGATTACGGACATCCGGGAACACCTCGTTTATTTTCGGATAAAAAATTCTTTACGCCTTCGCAAAAAGCAATTTTCAATATTCCGACCAGCATCAAAAACACTTCGGAAGAACCTTCGCCGCAATATCCATTCATATTGACTACCGGGCGTATTCGTGATCAATGGCACACTATGACCAAAACTGGAAAAGTATCCCGATTGATGACGCATACTCCTAGCCCAGTCCTTGAGATAAACCCTATTGATGCTTACAAGTCAAAAATCAAAAATGGTGATATTGTTGTGGTAACCAGCAAAAACGGTGAAGTACGCGTCAAAGCTAAAGTCACGGATACTATCAAAGAAGGTGTTTTGTTTTTGCCGATGCACTGGGGAAAACAATTGGATAATGATTTGAACAGAACTAATAATCTAACCAACACCATTGTAGATCCAATCTCCAAAGAACCAGACTTTAAATACACTATTGTTTCAGTAAAAAAATACGTCAAGCCTTTCCAAAAAATCGCTGTAATTGGTGCTGGAGCTGCCGCTTTCCGTTTCATACAGAATTATCGTGAAATCAACAATACCGATGAAATTATTGTATTCTCAAATGAGGAAAACCCATTTTACAACCGCGTTTTACTGCCGGAATATGTTACAGCCGAATTGTCTTGGGAAAGTCTGCTGAAAATAAAAGATGACGCTTTAGGACAATTGAACATTACAATGAAATCAGGCGTGGCAATTGAAAATGTAAACGCCGCTGATAAAATTATAACCGACAGCCAAGGCAAAGTTCATCAATTTGACACCTTGATTATGGCTACCGGAAGCCGTCCTTTTATCCCCGAAAATGCACAACTGCATCTGCCAGGACGTTTTACGATAAGAAAGAAAAATGATGCCGACCGATTAAAAGACTACTTAGACGGAACCAATCTGCCTGCCGAAGAACAGCACGTAGTAATTGTAGGCGGTGGTTTACTGGGACTCGAATTGGCCGCTGCACTTAAACACAAAAAAGTCAAAATAACAATCATACAAAGAGCTTCCCGTTTGATGGAGCGCCAGCTGGATCGTATTTCCAGCAAATTATTGGCCGAAGAAGTACAGCAGCGAGATATTCAAATCTATTTTGATAATGAGGTAAGCACGGTATTCGAAACTGAAAATGCCAACGAACTGGAAATCGCCCTAAAAAGCGGCAGAATCATTACTGCCAATGCCATTGTTTACACCATTGGAACTATTCCGAATATTGAATTGGCTAAAGAAACCGGTCTTGCCTGCGGACGCGGCGTAAAAGTAAATCAGTACCTGCAGTCATCCAATCCGGACATTTTTGCGATAGGTGAAATTGCCGAATTCAACAATATGTTATTCGGAATCACGTCTGCAGCCGAAGAACAAGCTGATGTACTGGCTAACTTTATAGCAGGTGACATCAGCAGTTTTTACAAAGGATCAGTGCTGATGAATATTCTAAAACTGGAAGACATCAATCTATGCTCCATTGGCGAAATCGAAGTTCCTGAAAATGACGATTCCTACGAAGAAATTGTTTTTGCCGACTTAGGAAAACGCTATTACAAAAAATGTATCGTCAAGAACGATTTGCTCATAGGTGCCATCCTTATGGGCGATAAAAACGAATTTGCCGAGTTTAAAACAATGATTGAAAGCAAAATCGAATTGGCCGACAAACGCAACACCTTATTAAGAGGAAGCGGATCTGAAGCCAAACCAGTAATAGGAAAACTTGTTTGCTCCTGCAGTCAGGTTGGAAGCGGCAATATTGAGGAATGCATTAAAAGCGGCGTTACCAACTTTACCGAACTTTGTAAAACTACTGGGGCCGGACTCGGCTGTGGCAGCTGTAAAACCGAAGTGAAAGAGATATTGGCGAAAGTCAAGTAGAATGCAGGTTGCAGAATTAAGAATTAAGACTGAAGTATTAAGAATTAAGATTTTATAGAATAAAGAGTATAGAAAATAGAGAATAGATTTTTTGCTTGACAGAAAACCAACAACTCATAAATCGCAACTCATAACTCATAACTAAAAAAACATGGAATTAACAAGACTCATAGTAAAAGGCGGTGTAATTTCTCCTGGGGAATTACGAGAAATTGTAAATATGGGACTAGAGCAAGGTCTTGACGCCATCTCTTTTGGTTCTAGACAAGACATCATATTTCCAAAAGGATTCCAAAGTAATACTACCGAAAAAATAGGAAAACATCATTTTGTATATCCTAACGAGAAAAGCGGTAACAACATCGTTTCTTCCTACGTAGCAACCGATATTTTTAGTAATACCCCTTGGCTTACCGGAAATAAATTCCTTTATATCCTAGAGCAATTCAAGGAACATCCAAAGCTCAAGGTTAATATTACTGATCCCAAACAGCAAATAGTTCCCCTATTTACGGGACACATCAACTTTATAGCATCCCATCACGAAGACTATTGGTTTTTGTACGTACGCTTGCCAAAATGGGACAAAATGGAACTTTTTCCTGTATTAATTTACAGCTGGGACATTGGAAAAATCTATTACGAAATAGAAAAAATACTTCAGGAAGAACCCGATACAATTGACATGATTTTCCAGCTCGTCAGCGATTTGGACACCAATAACAGAACAATAGACCAACCGCTGAACATTTCATTCTACCCTTTCCCCTATTACGAAGGAATGAACAGACTAGGAATCGATCAATACTGGCTCGGACTCTACTGGCGCAACAACCTGTACGATCTGCAGTTTCTAAAAGAAATGTGCGATTTGTGTTTTGACTGCAAAATCGGAAAAATATGCATCACCCCTTGGAAGTCCTTTATCGTAAAAGGAATCCCTAAAGACCGCAAACTCGATTGGGAAAAATTCCTGGGCAAAAAAGGAATCAATGTTCGCCACTCACTTCTTGAACTCAACTGGCATTTGCCTGTGGCGATGGAATGGGCTTTGAATCTCAAAACCTTTCTCGTGCGTACCCTCGACCAGTTTGACATCAGTACGTATGGACTTACCTTTGGGCTGTCCGACTATAATCGTGAAGGGCATTATTTCACTTCGATAGTAATCGAAAAAAATGATCCGCCAAAAGATCTCGAATCCATTAAAATACGAGATACCTTTAATATTTTACACGCCAAAAATTTCGACCCAAACACCCGTGAATACATCGTACACGCACAGGATGTAGACAAACTGGAATTACCCAATATCCTTATCGAATTGAGTAAAAAATATTTTGAAGAACTCGGTACCAGCGTACTAGAATTTCAAAATACAACTGCCAAAAAAGAAACCAAAGCACTCGATATTCACCAATGCCAAGAATGCTTAACAGTCTATAATTCAGATTATGGCGATGTAATACAGGGAATCGAAAAAGGCACACTATTCGAGAATCTGTCTGCCGATTACTGCTGTTCCTTATGCGAAGCTCCAAAAAGCAGTTTTACACCATTAGTAGAAGCTTCGGTTTAAATAGCCGCCTTTTAAGACTATTTTGGGCGAGCCACCATCCCAAAAAAAGGGCTATTATCTTTGCGGGTATACGCCCTTTTATCGGGATGCTGTCAGGCTGTCCGCGTTACTTCGGCAGCGAGCTACAAATGAAATTCACTGAACTCATATGAATCACCATTTTGCTCGTAATTATCGTAGTTCTTATGAACTATTTTAACCATAATTTGAAAAAAAGTTAGCACTAAAAACTAATGATTTTAGATGGTTCATTGGTTTTTAAAGACTACAACCAATTTTCATACATTATCCATACACTATCTATGCTTTATCTATGCTTTATCTATAGCTTTGGTATTCATCCTTTTTTTTTGCCACGGATTAGCACAAATTAGCACAGATTTTGTTTGTATTATTCGAGAAATCTGCGTTAATCTTTATAATCTGTGGCTAATTTTATCAGTTTGGTATTATTCACGGATAGCCATATAATTTTATATAACAGTGCGTAATTCATATTATGATTTAAATATTAAAAAATATACTTTGCGTTTCTGCGCCTTTGCGTGAAAATAGGCTCGCAAAGGCGCAGAGGCGCAAAAAACAATAAGTGTGCTAAGTGTGAAAGAAAAATCGATAGCTTATTTATTCTGAGAGTTGGCATTAGTCACGGATAGCTATATAATTTTATATGACAGTGCGTAATTCATACTATGATTTAAATATTAAAAATATATTTTGCGTTTCTGCGCCTTTGCGTGAAAATAGGCTCGCAAAGGCGCAGAGGCGCAAAAAACAATAAGCGTGCTAAGTGTGAAAGAAAAATCGATAGCTTATTTATTCTGAGAGTTGGTATTAGTCATGGATAGCCATATAACTTTATATGACAGTCCGCAAAGTGTAACAACCCTTTTTTTGCCACGGATTAGCACAAATTAGCACAGATTTTGTTTGTATTATTCGAGAAATCTGCGTTAATCTTTATAATATGTGGCTAATTTTATCAGTTTGGTATTAGTCACGGATAGCCATATAATTTTATTAAATCTTAAGGTGTCAGTCTCCCTCAAAATTCAATAACCCCCCTTCAATGACCAAATCGTATAATTCATATGCCAGTTTCTCAACAATAACGTTCATCTGGTCGGCCTCTTCTTTTTTGAGCGTTGACAGCCTTTGATGAAGGGTTCTATGCTTATCTAAATATAGAAAGAAATCCGTCCAGAACTGTTCTGTAAGATAATTGTATTTTCGGATACCGGGATCGGCGTAGATGCACAGTTCCCACAATGCCTGACTGGACAGGTAATTTGGCAGATAATAGGTTTTTATAAAAATGTATGTCCTGCAGAAGGACAAAAAAAACAATGAGAAAAGGTATTCTAACCCCTGGCGGTTTTCGCTCACATTACGGGCTATCGTAAAAAACTGCAGCGCACTATTCTTGGCCGACATATAATAAAAATATAAATCGCCATGGTATGGATCGTGAGGCACCTCCCAATGCAGTTGCGGGTGGTATGGGCTGGAGGCATATATCAGGTTTTTATCCTGTATAATTGCAGTAAAGAAACTCTGAAACTGATAGAGGTTCTTCTGAATCCAGCTGCGGTTGTGGCTGATCAAAACGAAATCATACTTCCCGCCTGTTCTGCTTTTTAGGGACTGGGTTATTGATTTTAATTTTTCATTGCCTGCACCCATAGCTATCAGCATCAGATAATAGGTTGTTTTTTCACCGTAGGTAATCTGATGGAATAAGTACATCTCCTCCACTCCTGCCGACTTTGCTATGGTTTCGATGGCGATGTCAAGAATTACATCTATTGGTTTTTCAATCATTTGAATCGAAACTTCCTGCTTTTCAGAGGATGCTTTTTTTATCCGTTTCTTTAATTCCTCCAATCGGTATTCGATGAGGCGATAGAGATTTTGCTCGGCAATTCCAACTGCCTTATACATTTCATCTTTATGTATTGGCTCATTATCATTGACAGATGCTTCTTTTGCTTTTACAAACAAATCAATAAGATAATAACTGCTATGGCTGTTCCTCACAAAGTATTTTTGAATCTCGGGAATATAGGCTGTCAGATTATGGATCCTTTCGGCTAAAGACAGCGAATTAAATGTATTTACTAAATACAGTTCTTCCAAATATTCCAGATCATATTCCATCCATCTTGCATAGGATGTAAAAACACTGTTTGAAGCACCTTCCGAAATGAGATTATGAACTTGTACCTTATGAAGATCGTGATCGTTATAAAAACGCTCTTCAAACGCATGAAATTGCTGCTTGTATTTTTTCCAATTTCTTGTAATGATAAGCGAATTTAGAGTATCTTCATTTTGGTAGATCAGCGCCGAAGGCTGGCAGTATAGTTCAATAAAGGGATGCCCCAGAGAAAATCGATGATGCAGCCTTCCGGAATAAATGAAAATGATATTGATCTGATAACTATTTCTAGCTTTCTCCACCCATTTAGCCGACTGCAGCTGATCCGCATCTATCTTTTTTTCGAGATTAATTACAAGATAGGAGTGTATAGAAAGTTTTTGTTTAGTAAAAAACAGCTGAATGACAGTATACTGATTGACCAATTGTCTCAGGATATTTTCTAAAAACTCGTTTTCGAGTTTTGGAAAGGAAAGTTTTTTTGTGGTTTTCATATTTTTGCTTTTTTGATTAGTATTTATCCGAAAAATTGTATTTTTGATTAATACAGCAGCAAGTAAGCAATAGATTGTACCGTACCGAACTAATGCGAATGGTATATCACAAATGCAGGCTTGTTTTTTACCAAGACCTATAATTTTAAAGAATTTTAAATATCTTTGAGCTATGAACACAGCAACAAAACCAAAACATATTGGCAGAAATATCAGCCGAATCAGAGAGCTTAGAGGTATGAAACAGGAAGCATTGGCTAATGCTATCGGCGTAAGTCAACAATCTGTTTCCAATATTGAAGGAAGCGAAACAGTTGATGAAGAAAAGCTAAATGCAATTGCTGAAATTTTAGGAGTATCTGCCGAGGCAATTAAAAATTATAATGATGAAACTGTGTTTAATATTATCGGAAATACATATCACGATAACGCTTCTTCATTAAATTACAGCTGTACATTTAATCCTCTAGATAAATTAGTAGAAGCTTATGAAGAAAATAAAAAACTTTATGAACGTTTGATTCAAGCTGAAAAAGATAAAGTTGAGTATTTAGAGAAGCTATTAAAAAAATAGAATTGCTACATTTTTATTCTAAAAGCAAGAAGAGACTGTAATAAGTCTCTTTTTTTGTTTTGGGACTAATGGTGTGGAGTAACTTTTCGGAATAGTAAATCCGTGCTATCAAACTCAAAATATATTCGTTCGATCTGATTTTGTAAATATATTTTTCTGTTCATTAATGAATTAAAAATTAGTTTTATAAATATATTAGGGATAATTCATTATTTTAGTAAAGAAAAAAGCTACTGTAATGAATTGGGAAGCCAAAATTATCACCCACAAAAAAGAAAAACGAATTGCGGTCTATTTTGAAAAAAATGCTGCATTAATAGCTCGAATAAAAAAATTGGATGGTTCTAGGTGGAGTCAAAGCTTGTGTGTATGGCATCTTCCAGACACAATGGAGAATAGAGAACGATTTCGATTAGTTCCTCTCTCTCACTCTTTGCCTTCAGATGAAGGTATTGAACAAATAAAGAAATATATTCAATGGCTATCATCCAAGAGATACAGTTCAAGTACTATAAAAACATATTCCGAAGCCTTAAAATCCTTTCTGGTATTCTATAGAGAAAAACCCATTGCTGAAATCACTAATGAGGATGTAGTTGTTTACAATAATGACTATATCCTTAAAAACAATCTTTCTTCTTCCTATCAGAATCAAATCGTCAATGCTATTAAATTATTTTTCACAACCATAAGGGGGACTAAAATTGAAATTGACAAAATCCATCGACCTAAGCGAGCCAAAGTTTTGCCTAATGTTTTGAGCAAGGAAGAGATAAAGATGATTTTAAATGCACATTCTAACATTAAACACAAAACGATGCTTTCATTGATATACAGTTGTGGTTTGCGTAGAAGTGAATTAATCAACCTAAAAATAACCGATATCGCTTCAAATAGAAACATTGTCATTATCCGACAGTCTAAAGGCAAAAAAGACAGGATTGCACCTTTATCTCCAAAGATTCTGGAAATGTTACGATTATATTATTCTGTTTATAAACCTAAAATATGGCTGTTTGAAGGGCAAAATGGCAATGAGCAATATTCCGACCATAGTTTACAAAGCGTACTAAAGCAGGCATTAGTAAAAGTAAAAATAACTAAGCCCGTGAGTTTGCATTGGTTGCGCCACAGCTATGCTACTCATTTGCTAGAGAGCGGTACAGATTTGAGATACATACAGGAGTTATTAGGACATAACAGCAGCAAAACCACTGAAATTTATACTCATGTAAGCACAAAAAGTTTACAGCAAATAAAGAGTCCTTTTGATGATTTATAACTATTAATTTTTATATTTGGAATAATAATAAAAGTATGACGTTTATCACTACAATCTACCCAAAATTGGTTGTATTATAGTGACTGCGTCATTACTATATACAAGTTGTGCGTCAGCTTAAAAAACCGAAATAACCAATGAAAAACGTAATTCTAACGACACTTTTAATATTACTTTTATCGATTGTTTCCCCAATTGATGTGATGGGAAATAATTTAAATCCGTTGATTTTTGGAATTGCATTTTGTATTGTAAACCGAAAACTTTTGAAGTACAAATTTCGAACAGGTTTTATTTGTTCGATTTTATTAAGCTATATTTCATTCTTTATTGGTTTTTTTGGACTATTTGCAATAGGATATTTAATAGACAAAATAGTTGTCATACTTAATTTTGAAAGTTTAGACGGAAACATATACATTTTGATTAGTGGAATTTTTGCATCATTAAGTATCTACTTTTTGTTTTCGAAAATATACTATATCCAAAATCTGCGTAAAGGTTTTTACATAATGTTATTGTCTTACATACTTGTACCAATATTAGTTTACGTAATTCCAATTATTTTTAAAGGAATATTAATTACCGAATTTTTTGGAATTTACAATTTAAGTTGGCTATTAATAGTTAGCTTATTTTTAGCTTATACTTTTAACCATAACCGAATAGAGACTGAAAAGATAAATACATAAAAAAGCCGAACGCACAACAGCCGTTACACGAGATTTGGGCATTAGGTTGAATTTAAAGATGGTTTTGCATTTGGAAAATTTGTGTTTAACCGAAAAACCTCGCATCTATAATCCCAAACCTCGTGTAGCGCCAGAACGTTACCATACATTAAAGCAATACTATGAAAAAAGCAATTTACTTAATATTTTTTTTGATAACATTAAACATATATTGTCAAGAATCTAATATTGAGATTCTACAAAACACCATTACTAAATTAAACAACATTGAAAGTGTTTTTTATATGTCAAGATTTGAAGGGAACGAAAGCGAGGTTACGTATGTCTACAGCGAAGATTCCATTTTCTTTCTCTTCAATAATTTCAATAAAAGTGCAACGCCAAAATATGATATTAAAAATAAGGATTCGGAATTGATCTTTGACGGTAAAAATCATATTCAATCTATGATAAAAGAAAAATTGATTTTGACTGGAGGTTCACGAAATCCCAATAATCCATTATTACTAACCCTTTATCCTATAAGGATACTACTACCTCTATTAATTAGTAATGAAAATGTAGAAATTAAAAGAAAGGACGATATTACATTCAACGGACAAAAAAACTTTGCATTTGACTTTTCTTTAAAAAACAGTATTATTGATTGGGACCAGCTTAAGATAAAGACATTTGATAAAGCTGATGTCGGCTACAATACATATACCTTACTTATCAATATGTCGGACTATATGCCACGTAAAATAGTGATGCCAAATGGACCTTCCGGTTCGATGAGCAGAACATTTGAAAACTTGAATTTTAATTACAAGATTGACGACAAGACTTGGAATGGAGATTATCTTCCAAAAGACTACAAAAGGATAACACTACAAGACTATTTCAAGCAAATGCAACAACAAATGTCTTTACAATCAAAAAAAGATTCAAAAAATAAAGAAGTACAAAAAATTGAAGATTGGAAAATTCCAAATTTGGCAACTGATAGAATTGTCGACTTTTCACAATTCAAAGGCAAAGTTGTTCTATTAGAATTTTGGTTTAAGTATTGTGGCCCTTGCGTTAAAGCTGTTCCTGAACTTAATGAATTGAGCCAAAAATATAAAAATGACGCGTTTTTGCTCTATGGATTAGAATTTAGAGAAGACTCTGAAAAGGCTGATTTAAATGCATATGTTTCAAAATTAAAAATGAACTATCCTGTATTATATAAAGGAAAGGAACTCGCTAACAAATATTCAATTCAAAGTGCTCCCACATTTATGATTATCGATAAAAAAGGAAACATTGTTTATTTAGAATCTGGATTTAATAGAGAAAAAATTGAAAGCGTTATTAAAGAGAATCTATAAAACGTATGGTAACAGATACTACAACGGATTTGGGCAATTGGCTTAATGGAAAAATGGTTTTGTATTTGGGATGATTTGTCAAATCCGAAGAATGGGCTTAATTTAGTCCCAAACCCGCTGTAGTACCAGAACGTTATGGTGTATAGCTGTTGACGATCAACAGTCGATTTTAATCAGAAGCTTTAGTTCGAATAATACTTAACGAAACAGAAACCGAGCCGACCGAAATCTGAACCGAAATTCGAACTGAAATTCGAATCGAAATCTGAGACTTAATTGTTGCGGACAAAGAAATGTGAACTGCTTTATGGAAAACCGAAAGCGGATTTTTTTTGTCGATTTTCTTTGAGGTTTAACTGAAGTTTGAAGTTCAAAAACGGAAACTATTTGGAACGGAAATCGAAAAGTGGAAAACTTTGGGTAATTGGAATCGATAATTGGAATATCAAATCTTTCGTGCTCAGCATCGTCAAGCTACACACCATAACAGCCACTACAACGGATTTGGGCATTGGGCTTAATGGGAAAATGGTTTTGTATTTGGGATGATTTGGCAAATCCGAAAATAGGGCTTAATTTAGTCCCAAACCCGCTGTAGTGCCAAGACGTTATAGGGCATTTTAACACAAAATCGTGAAAAACAGAAAAAATATAATTCGTCTTTTAGCAAGCTTAAGTATGCTGATTTTCTTCTCGCCTTTTTTCCAAATGTGTTCTGATAAAAACATTAAAGAAAGTTCGAGTTTTATTAAATCATATCATAAAGCTGAAACAGCGAAAGAAAAAGAAATAGCTTTCGAAAGATCAAAAAAGGACTTTTCTATGAGTGGTTATGATTTGGCGATGTCTTTTGAACCAGTTTTCTTAAGTTTTACAATCATTATGCTTCTGAACACAACTTTATTAGTTTGTTTTATTAGAAAGCATTACAACCAATTATTTTTATGTTTTTTGAATTTATCTGCTATCTTTTTGTCATTTATTGTTTTAATATTTGCATTACCGAATTTGGGACAAATTAGATATGGAATATTTCTATGTTTGATTAACTCAATGATGCTTTTTTACTTTGTTTATAAGGAACAGGAAAACGACACGCAAAAAATCTGAATCGGAAAAACAGAAATGTAAAAATTAGGGTTTTGGAAAGCAGAAACGCTGAAATTTGCAAACTGATAAGAAAAACGCCCTATAACACACGCTACAAGCAATTTGGGTATTAGGCTTAATTTAAAGTTGGTTTTGTATTTGGAAGATTTGGCTAATCCGAATAATGGGCTTAATTTAGTCCCAAACTGCTTGTAGCGCGAGAACGTTAGTGATAATTTTACAAAATAAGGGGTTTAAAGAAGAACAATAAATGGACAGCATCTTTCTGACAATAATTTTAATTTTATTAGTTCTGATTCCTTCTGCTTTTTGTGTTTGGTTGGTATATATTTTATATTCAATCCCAGCCAAAAGCGGACAAAAGAAACTTGGAATATTTCTTTCTTCAATAGTTGGATTGTTTTTTATTTATATAGCTGTAAGTATGATATTTGAAGATGAATTATTTTCAAAGAATGATTCCAAAAATTTATTAGCTGAACAAAATATTGTTTTAACTAATGATTTTGAACTTCTCGAAAATAAGTCAATGTCCGGAATAGGCGAATACTACCATACATTTACTTTAAAAATTACTGCGGAAGATAAAACAAAGATAATTAACGAAATTAAGAACTCTAAAAACTTTAATCTTGATCCTAAAGTCGAGAATTATTTCGACAATCGAGAAGATTATTACAATGGCCCCAAAAGAATTAAAAATTACGAAACTGAAAAGCAATTTGTAAGAGAACTTTTTGAACCGCAAGGAAAAGGATATGCTCCAACTTGGAGGAAAATAAAAGTTGACAAAAACGAAAACATCCTAGAATTTGTAGATACTAACGATTAAAAAACTATCACTAACACACGCTACAAGCAATTTGGGAATTTGGCTTAATGGAAAAATTGGTTTGTATTTGGAAGATTTGGCAAATCCGAAAGATAACGCTTATTTAGCCCCAAACTGCTTGTAGCGCGAGAACGTTACTGGCTAGTTATGCCGAAATTACGCAGGTAAATCCAATTTGGAGAAAACATTTGTTTCCGCAAAAAGTTACAAAGCAGAAGCGTGAAAATTGGAACTTGCCAACAGAAACTTGAAAAGTGAAACTTGAAAAGTGAA
>CAUPKP010000022.1:0-88410 GCA_963511795.1 uncultured Flavobacterium sp.
GTGATGTGTAATAAATGCTTTTTCAGAACAAAAAAAAGCGTATTTTTGCCAATTCCTAGAAGAAGGGGAATCTATACTATGAGAACAAAATCAACAAAAAAGAATAAAATCAACGTCATCACTTTAGGGTGTTCAAAAAATATTTACGATAGCGAGGTTTTGATGGGACAACTCCGTGCCAGCGGAAAAGAAGTTACCCATGAAGCAAAGGCAGATGAAGGAAATATTATCGTAATCAATACTTGTGGTTTTATTGACAATGCCAAGGCCGAATCTGTGAATATGATTTTGGAATATGCTGATAAAAAAGAAAAAGGATTGGTTGACAAAGTTTTTGTAACAGGTTGCCTTTCTGAAAGATATCGTCCGGATTTAGAAAAGGAAATTCCAAATGTAGACCAATACTTTGGAACCACTGAATTGCCTGGTTTATTGAAAGCATTAGGCGCAGATTACAAGCACGAATTATTAGGCGAGCGTTTGACAACAACTCCTAAAAACTATGCTTATTTGAAAATTTCTGAAGGTTGTGACCGACCTTGCAGTTTTTGTGCAATTCCATTAATGAGAGGAAAAAATGTTTCCCAAACCATTGAAAAGTTGGTTAAAGAAGCTGAAGGATTAGCCAAAGAAGGTGTAAAAGAATTGATTTTGATTGCGCAGGATTTAACGTATTACGGTCTTGATTTATACAAAAAAAGAGCGCTTGGCGAATTACTTGAAGCTTTGGTAAAAGTTGAAGGAATTGAGTGGATTCGTTTACACTACGCCTTCCCTACCGGATTCCCTATGGATGTGCTTGAAATCATGAAACGCGAACCTAAGATTTGTAATTATATTGACATTCCGTTGCAGCACATTGCTGATTCTGTTTTAAAATCGATGCGCCGCGGGACTACTCAGGAAAAAACAACACGATTATTAAAAGACTTTAGAGAAGCAGTTCCGGGAATGGCTATCCGTACAACTCTGATTGTGGGTTATCCTGGAGAAACACAGGAAGATTTCAATACCCTAAAAGATTTTGTACAGGAAATGAAGTTTGACAGAATGGGCTGTTTTGCCTATTCGCATGAAGAAAACACACATGCTTTCTTATTGGAAGATGATGTTCCTGCTGATGTAAAACAAGATCGTGCCAACGAAATTATGGAACTGCAGTCGCAGATTTCTTGGGATTTGAACCAAGAGAAAGTTGGAAAAACTTTCAGATGTATTATTGACAGAAAAGAAGGCGGGCATTTTGTAGGCAGAACCGAGTTTGACAGCCCAGATGTAGATAATGAAGTATTGATCGATGCAACAAAACATTATGTAAAAACGGGTGATTTTGCTATGATTAAAATTATTGAAGCAACAGAATTTGATTTATACGGAGAACCAGTTTAGTTTTTTTAGATTGCAGATTTTAGATTGTAGATTGCAGAATTTTAATTTTTTAGATTTTTATAATTATGAAAACATTTAAAACAGCATTGTTTATTGCCTTTTTGCTTTTGTCTGTCAATACAATTTCGGCACAATACAATAATGGCTACGGCGGAGGATACGGAGGAAATGGTTATGGCGGAAACGGTTACGGCAGATCTAACCAAATGAATCAGATGCAGACCAGTCAGCCAAGTGCGCCAAAACCTGTACCTGTAGAGGAAACTGCTGGAAAAATAGTAGCATTCTATAAAAAAGAACTTAATCTTGATGCTCTTCAGGAGGTTGTTGTAAAAAATATTTACATCAAATCGCTAAAAAAAGAAGAGGTTTTAATGAAAAAAGAGATTAGCGACGATGAGAAAAAAGAGGAATTTAAAGTTCTAAGTGAAATGACAGAAATGGAAGTAAAACAAATTTTGAACAAAGAACAAAAAGAGAAATTCAAAAATCTGATTGACGAAAGAAACAGCAAAATGGAAGCTCGAAAACGCTAAAAAAATCACGCTAAAATACTTTTGAAAACATTCAAAATCATGACAAAAATCTTTTACTCGCTTATTATTGCCCTATTAATTGCTTCATGCGGTACAAATCCAAATAAAGTAAACGAAAAAGTTTATAATGACCAAATAAAATCCTTAAATGAAGCTATTGCTACAAAAGAAGCCACTCCTTTAAAAAGTGAACCTTTTGTCGTGATTGACAGTATTGCTTACCGATACAATAATCAGCTGCTTAATTATAAAGACACTCTCTCAAAAATTGACACCAGACTTTTGCAAAACGGTATTGTCTCTGAATGGGTAGGTACAGTTAATTTCAATTTAAGAAAACCTAATTTTGTTATTCTCCATCATACTGCCCAAGACTCTGTACAGCAGACTTTAAAAACTTTTACATTAAAACAAACCAATGTAAGCGCCCATTATGTAATTGCGAGAGATGGTAAAGTAATTCACATGCTCAATGATTATTTAAGAGCATGGCATGCAGGAAACGGATCATGGGGAAGAGATACCGACATTAACTCCAGCTCCATCGGCATTGAATTAGATAATAATGGATTTGAGCCTTTTTCGGAAATACAAATTAATTCATTGTTGGCACTTTTGACCAAATTAAAAAAGGATTACAATATTCCGACTCAAAATATAATAGGACATGCCGATATTGCTCCTACAAGAAAAAAAGACCCAAGCGCTCTGTTCCCTTGGAAACTTTTGGCGGCAAATGGATTTGGAGTTTGGCCAGACGAGGAATTGCCATGTCCGCCACCAGAATTCAATGTAGAACAAGGTCTGCAGGTAATAGGTTATAATACAAAAAATCTTTCGGCAGCAATTACAGCTTTTAAGCTTCATTATATTCAAACAGAAGTTAATGATATTTTGGACGAAAAAACAGTCAGCACTATTTATTCTATTTACAAAAAGTAGAAATTTCATACTCTATAAAAAACGCTTTTTGATTTAACCCAAAAAGCGTTTTTTATGTTTATATTTATTAGGTTTTAAAAACAAACGCATATTCAATATTGAGTAAAAAACGAGCATCAGCCAAAATCATTTTTGAAGTATGTAATTTTAATGTCTAAAAACAATGATCAAACCAAAAATATGGTTATCCTCTCCACACATGGGAGGTTCCGAACTTAGCTACATACACGATGCTTTTGATTCCAACTGGATTGCTCCGTTTGGCGCAAATATTACCGAATTTGAACATGATTTAGAAAAATACCTCTCCAATGGTGTTTTTGTAACGGTGCTGAGTTCAGCAACTGCAGCTATTCATTTAGGTCTAATACTTTTAGACGTAAAACCTGGTGATGCAGTTATATGCCAATCACTGACATTTTCAGCATCGGCTAATCCAATTTTGTACCAGGGAGCTACACCAATTTTTGTTGACAGCGAACCTGAAACCTGGAATCTTTGTCCTATTGCTTTAGAAAATGCTATCGTTGACACAATCTATAAAGGCCAGATTCCAAAAGCAATAATCACAGTTCATTTATATGGTGTTCCTTATAAAATAGATGAAATTAGAGCCGTAGCCGATAAATACAATATTCCAATCCTTGAAGACAGTGCCGAAGCTTTAGGAAGCAGTTACAAAGGGCAAAAATGCGGGACTTTTGGTGATATCAGTGTTTTTTCATTTAACGGTAATAAAATTATAACAACCTCCGGAGGCGGCGCTATTGTAACTTCCAACCATAAACAAAAGAAAAAAATACAGTTTCTTGCCTCACAAGCCAAAGACGAAGCACCACATTATCAGCACAGCGAATTGGGTTACAATTATCAAATGAGCAATATCTGCGCAGGTATTGGGCGCGGCCAAATGAAAGTTCTTGATGAACATATTATACTCCGAAGAGCAATGCATGATTTTTATGTATCTCTTTTTGAAAACATTCCGGGAATTACCGTTTATACAATTCCAGATCCAGATTATTTTTCTAATTATTGGCTCACATCAATACTAGTAGATCCTGCCGAAACTAAAAATGGAATAAACAAAGAAACCATCCGACTGACTTTGATGGATGCTAATATAGAATGCAGACCTTTGTGGAAACCTATGCACCTTCAGCCTTTGTATAAAAACTATCCTTATTATGGAGAAAAAGTTGCCGAGACATTGTTTGATAATGGACTGAGTCTGCCTTCAGGATCTAATCTGACAGATTCTGATAAAGAACGCATTCAATCCTGCTTATTAAAATTGTTAAGCTGATTTTATTAACATCAAACACTAGAATAAAGCTCACTAACAACATTTTACGTATTCATTCAATACAATTCTTCTCTCAAATAAAAAAGCTGCCAAAACCACAGAGGATTTTGACAGCCAAAAAAAAAATATCTTTTTATATTTTTTGAAATTTAGTAAGCTAAAGAAAGAGATCTGCTTTATTTAGAAACCGTAAACTACAGCTAAAAGAAATTGAGAAGCTGATTTTGTAGGATTCATATCTGAATCATCAAATACTTCCTCAGAATTAGAATCCATTCTAAACTCAGGAATAATAGTCAATCCGCTTACTTTATAGTTACCTGACAATGTAAAAGCCGTTACATCATTATCTCCAGAACCTTCTTTATATTTAAAATATTCTGCACGTAATCCTAGAGCAAAAGCATCAGTAAGAGCATAAGATGGATACAAAGCCGCTCCTGTGTAACCTACATCTCCTTCATTTGAAAAATCAGCCGCATTTAAACCTAATTTGAATTTTTCAGAAAGCTGGAATGTTGCAGTCAAATCTATAATAGTTCCGCTTACTGAACCATCCATTGCATTTAAATATGCACTAACTCCTTCTGTTGCAAAAGACAATTGTCCTCCTACAGCATTTAATCCTTTAATTGGATCTGCTTGATATTTGTTCCATTGATCATTAAACAAACCAATCATTGCTCCAAATTTATCTGATATTTTATAATTTGCTTTAACACCAGCATTTTGGAATGGTCCGTTGGTAAACAAATAAGAAGTTGAATAAGCAAAATTACCCACTGGAGAAATTACCTCATAACCAATAAAAGTTCCCATATAACCAGCAGTCAAACTCAATTTGTCTGAAACTGCATAACTTGCATATAAATTCTGAATGTGGAATGAATTAAAGCCATTTCCCTCATCATATGACCCATCCGAATTTGGAATAGATTGATATTGTCCTCTTGGTCCAAAAGACACCTCACCTACAAAAGATACTTTTTTTATTGTCTTTTTAAAAGCGATATCCAGCATCCCCAAAGAAACAGAATTTTGATCTGTTCCAAAACTTGTTTGTATGTTTGCGTTTTTTGAAAAATCATACTTATAATACAAATCTCCAGAACCAGTAATTTCTAATGGGGTAGTTTCTGGTGCATCTTGTGCAAATGAAATACTCGTTGTTAAGGCTAACACTAAAATTGCTAATACTTTTTTCATGTTTAATTTTGTTTTTGTTAGTAATTTGATTAATGGCTTTTCAGCCAAATGTTGGTTATTTTTTTCTTTCTTTAGAGCGAAATTATTAACTTTTCGTTAACATGAAAATTTTTTTAAAAGTTTCTGAGAAGAATTATTAATATCCAAAAATCAACGCAGAATTATCATCAAATTACGTTTTTTTTGGACTTATTTTATAAATTCAATAATCGATATTTTCACAAATACCCCGATTTAAATCATATTTGAAATTTATTTTTAAATAAAAACAATCAAAATTTTGTTCAAAATGAAAAAATAAAAAACACACCCCCTTAAAAAATAGGGGTAAATATAAAAAATAATAAAAATTTAAAATTCCATCATTAGATTGTTTCTATATCAAAATTGGAATTGCGTTTTACTATTTGAACAGAACAAAAAAACTTAAACCCACTATTAGAATGTGTTTAAGTTTTTAAATTCAAAAAAAGAAAACCTGGTTCAGAAGAAAGCCGTTTTAGTCAAAACTCATTATAAAGATTTCATACTATTCCAAAAAAAAACACTTTGGATAAATAACAGCCTTATATTTCGAATGATAAGAAAAGAGATTTCATATTTGATCAACTGCCAATAAAATTTAAAACGAAGACAACAATACACATTTAGTCTTTAATAGTACTAATTTTTGCTTTTTAGGTAATAAAATAATACAAAATCAATTAAATTGAAAAAAATATTAAAATAAATTATTATTTATTTTGTATATTTAGTTTTCAAAACTAACATAACCAGCTCATTATGACACGAAAAGCGAATATTCAAGACTTAGATCAACTAACAAAACTATTTGATCAATATGTTGTTTTTTACAAAAGTCCATCCAACTATGAAAAACATCACGCCTTTCTAAAGGAAAGATTAGAAAATAATGAGGCTACTGTTTTTGTTGCCTGTGAGGATGAGAATCCAGATAAAATTATTGGTTTTGCTCTCAACTATATTACTTTTTCATCATTAGCTCTAAATAAAATAGTGATTCTAAATGATCTTTTTGTTGACAGTTCGGCTCGAAAAAAAGGAGTGGGCGAAAAATTAATTCTGAAAACAGTTGCTTTAGCCAAAGAAATTGGCTCTCATACCATTCGATTAAGAACTGCTAAGAGCAATACTGCCGCACAAAAGTTATATCATAAAATGGGTTTTGTAAGAGAGGATTATCTTTACAGTTATGATCTTACAGTATAATAAATTAAAGCCATTTTGATATCCGGCACTAGCAAAAGATAAAACATCTAAAACAAAAAATGAGGACTTCTAACAGAAAGAAAGTCCTCATTTTTTTTACTTAAAACAAATCTAATCAGCTGAACTGTTTTGAAATACATGACTAATTATTTCATAGATTTTTTCTTTATCCAAAGGTTTTGTTATATAGCCTGAAAAACCTGCTTTCATTATTCTTTCTTTCACTTCGGCTGAAGAATGCGCCGTTTGAGCAATTACAATAAGATTTGGATTATCTCTTTTAATTAATTCAAAAGCTTCATAACCGTCCAGAACAGGCATTTTAATATCCATTAAAATCAAATCTACTGCTGCATTTGACCTGCTGATATCAACAACTTCCTGACCATTCCTTGCTCTTAAAACGTTGTGCCCTTTTAATTCCAATATTGTTTTTAACAACAGGAAGTTGATATTATCATCTTCGGCAACTAAAATATTTTTGGAATCAGCGTTTTTATTTGGGCATTCTTCATCGTCTGTATCATTTTCAACAGTGTATTCTTCGTAAATCAACGGAATTGTAAATTTAAAAACTGATCCGCCGCCATAAACCGATTCAACATTAATTTCTCCGCCAAGCATTTCAACATAGGCTTTAGAGATGGACAAACCCAATCCTAATCCGCTGAGTGATATCGAATAATCATCTTCGACTCTTCGGAAGCGGTCAAAAACAACTTTCAAATCATTCCTGCTGATTCCAATGCCTGTGTCTTCGACTCTGAATTCTATTAATTGTTCTTCTTTATTTATTGAATAACCAAACGCCACATGTCCGTTATCTGTGAATTTTATTGCATTTGTAAGCAGATTAACTATTATCTGCTTCAGTTTTACTTCGTCGGTTAAAATATTATTCTCTAATTTATCTGTGCTTTCATTAATATAAAAATCAATGTTTTTATCCTCAGGAATAGTCACTTTGAGCGTATTGTACAGATCCTTAATACATTTTTCAATATCCAGTCCTTTATAATTAGGAGTTATTAATTTGGCATCGATTTTTGACATTTCAATTAAATCTTCAATAATAGAGACTAAACTTTTTCCACTGCTATTGATGATTTTCAAATACTTCATTTTTAAATCTTCGCTTAAGCTTTCATTTAAAAGGAGATCCGAAAATCCAATAATAGCATTCATTGGCGTTCTGATTTCATGAGATAAATTAGCCAGGAAAGTAGACTTTAGCTTATCGCTTTCTTCAGCTCTTTCTTTGGATTTTTCTAATTGAAACCTATTCTTTCTGTGATCTTCAAATAATTTTCCAATGTGACCAAATTCTCCTGGTTCTCTTTTCAGCAGTTTTATCGAAATTTCACGATCAGTCTCTAAGATATTAGTAACCAGCCTCAACGGTCTGTAAACCCATTTTCTAGAATAATAAACCGCAGCTATAAGTCCAACTAAAGTAGTTATTACAATAATCAGTAACAGCTCTTTGGTTCTTTCAAAATTGAGATAGGAAGGTCTTTCAAAAAGTAACTGAATAATTGTATGATTAGTATGACCTTTAAGTTTTATTAATGAAGTAACTTTTTTATTACCAACTGAAGCTGTATTTACATGGCCAAAAAAACTCACCTTAGAGGTAGAAATATCCTCTAAATTTTTAAAATATGCCTTATCCAATAACCGGGCCATGAACATATAACCGGCTGGTTTTGTTTTTGTTTTTCTGGGATCATTTGAAGCATGAATAGTTCCGCCAAGCACTTCGATTACACCTTCGGGGATTTTCATATAAAACCTGCAAAACTTGGTTTTATATAAATTCGTCATTGCATGACCGACTATAAAATCTTTGGATTTAAAATAAGGTTTTGCAACACTTGTAATATACTTTTTATCCAGACCATAAACCGAAATATAATCTACCTCATAAGTAGGAAATTCATTTGCAATGTATTTCTTAAACCAAAGTGTGTCTTTGGATTTTGTAAAATTGACCAAAGCATCCCAATATGTAAGATCATTTATAGTAACAATCTGAGTTTTTGAATTAAAATCAAACAGCCTGTTAACCTCTACTTTATACTGATTCAAATTGGCTTTAAATACATCATTTTCCTGTTGAATCGTATATAAATAAAGAGAGCTGAACAGCAATAAAAAGAGTGAACAAATACCAGTGATTAACAATACTAATTTAAAATAAGTCGTTAATTTTAATGTTAATTTCATATAGTTGCTATCATAAAAAGTCAATCCTATTACGGTCAAAAGTGAAGCGCAATATAGTTCTTTTTTTATAATACAAAAAAAACCAACTCGCTGAAAAGTTGGTTTTTATATTTTTATAAACTAATTCTTGCCATTATATTTCCTTAGCAGTTCTCTTGTTTTTAAACCTGATTCATTCAGGTCTTCATCTTTCCAATTACCTTCGGAATCAGCTGATTTTTTTAACATAGAACAGGTTTCAACCTTATCGGAAATTGACCAAGTTATCCAGCTCAATTTTTTTGCTTCCATCCAATCTACATATTCCTGCCATGCCACATAATCCATTGGGCCATCTCCCGTAGCTTCCATTCCAGCCGATTCGGAGATAAAAATTGGCAAGCCTTTTTTTATGGCTTCATCAGTTTTGTCTCTAAGCTGTTTTTGATGCGTTGCTGCATAAAAATGCATGGTGTACATTAAATTATCATATCCTTTTATTGGATCTGCAGCCGGCAAGTGAACATCCTGATCCCATTTTGGGCATCCTACCAAGATAATATTATCAGGATCGTTTGCTCTAATGACTTTTATTATTTCCTCAGAATAGGCTTTGACTTCCGGCCAGGTTTCGTAATCCGGTTCATTAAAAACCTCGTAGATTACATTTGGATACTTTCCGTATTTCTTGGAGATTTCATCAAAATATGCTGCCGCTTCTTTTAAATTAATATTGTGACTGTGCCAATCGATGATTACATAAATATCCGATTTGATTGCTCCTTTAATAACGGCTTCAATTTTTTCTTTAGAAAATTCAGGCTTTTTTAGATAAGAATGCTCTCCTGCTTCGATACCCATTGCCGCACGGACAATATTGCAGTTGAAATCTTTTTTTAGCCAGTCTACCGCTTTTTCATTATAAAATCTTGGCCACATACTATGCCAGCCAAAGCTTACACCTCTCAAAACAATTGGGTTTTGGTTTTTATCCACCAGCTGTGTTCCTTTTACACTAAGCTGTCCGTGCTTTTTGACAAATTGTGCGTTTCCTATGCTGCAACTTAATGCTAATAAAAGCATGATAATTTTATATTTGATATTCATTGCTAAATTAATTTAAGGAATTAGTCTTAGTGTAATTACATCATGAGAAGCAAGATCGGCGGTGAAATTCTTTTTGGTAGTTCCGGCTTCTTTGTTTTTCCAAAGGTCTTTGATTTTGAAGACTGTTTTATTAAAATCGGCTTCAAAGCCAAAATCAGCATCCTTGATTGGATTTTTCTTCCAATCGAAATTGATTTTTTTAGGAGCATCGGTTCTATTTAAAAATGTAACTGCCCAGTTTCCATCAGAAAGTGGTTTTACCCAAACTTCTAAACCCTCTTCAGCAGAAAGCTTGAATCCTTGAATTCCTAATTTATCCTGATTTACCGCAATCAGTTCTTTGTTGGTTAAAATAGCTAAAGTTTCTTTGGACATTTTTCTAAAATCATTTCCAGCAATTAAAGGAGAAGCCATCATGCACCACATAGCAAAATGTGATTTATCTTCGGTATCATTCATCTCATTACCTACTTCCATCATATCAAAATCATTCCAATGATCAGGACCCGAAAATTTACGAATGTCTTTGCGCATTTCTACAATTTTCATAAATCCCCATGAAGACCAGTTTTCAGGATGTTTATATTCACAATCAAAACAAGGATAAATATCTCCTGAAATTCTCCAAAGATTACCAATTGGTTTCCCCCAGTTCCATACTTGAGTGTCACCCCATTCACAAAGGCTGAAAGCGATTGGTCTTCCTGCTTTTTTCAATGCATTACTCATTGTTCCATAAGCTTCTGGAGCATTGATTCCTGCAGTATTACACCAATCATATTTTAAAAAATCAATTCCTAATTGGGCATAAAAGCGCGCATCTTGATATTCGTAACCACGTGTACCTGGATAACCTGCACAAGTTTTTGTTCCTGCACAATTATACAAACCAAACTTTAAACCTTTAGAATGTACATAATCGATTAAAGATTTCATTCCGCCTGGGAATTTTACGGGATCTGGAACTAAATCTCCATTACTATCACGCTCTTTGGCCATCCAGCCATCATCCAAAACGATGTAATTGTAACCTGCAGCGGCCATTCCGGAAGAAACCATTATATCAGCAGTTTCTTTAACCATTTTTTCATCAATGTTTGTAGCAAAAGTATTCCAGGAATTCCAGCCCATAGGAGGCGTCATGGCTAAACCTTCGAATTTTCCTGTTTCTTGTTTATAGACATTTCCCTGTGAGAAACCTTGAAATGCAATACTGCTTAAAAATAAGCTGAGAAGTAATTTTTTCATTTTGGATTGTATTTATATTTTTTTTCTTTTAATGGTTAGCACACAGATTTAACAGATTTGTGCAGATTTTTCTAAACTGAATACCCTTATTTTGCACAATTTGCGTGAGGGATGGCAGTGGAGCTCTCCCGATTTTTCATCGGGAAGCGGGAACGTACAGCCCGACCCGGAGTTTTTACGAAGGGTCACGCCCAACTAACTTTTATTATTTTACTGCATTTATTTTTATTTCGGCTTTTTTGAGTCTGTTGCTGGTTGCGGTCAGTGTAATTTCGCCTGCTTCGCCAGTAGTTTGAATGATAACCTGAGCCAAGCCGTTAAATAATTTGCGCTTGTAATTTTCGGCTTTGGTGATTATTTGAATCGTTCCCGGGTTTTGATTGACAACATCCCATTTGTATTTTTTCAATAAAGGCTGGGCTATAATTGTAATAGTGTTTTTGCCAGCATGCAGTATTTTTTTATCCAGTACAAATGAATCGCCTTTTTTGTTTTCGGGAATTTCATTGCTGATTTTGTGTCCGTTGATAAAAATAGACTGCTTTTTCCCAAGACTGTTGTAGAACAAATTGATTTCCGTTTCGTTGTAATTTACCGGCAGTTCGAACTCGGTTCTGTAAACGATAGCTTTTACTTTTTTACCAAAAATTGTATCTCTATCCTCTGTAAAAGCTTTTTGCCAAGATTCGGTTGCCACATTTTCCTGTGTTTCTTCAGAAACATTAAAATCGGCTACTATTTTTTCTTTTAGATTTTCAATATTTAAAACCGTGTTGGTTTCCAAATATTTATCGGCTTCAAGTGAGGTTGGATTTCCGTTTCCTACACCGATAATTTTCCCTGGGCCAGTGATTGAAAAAGTAACCTCATTATCTGCAATTGGCATAGCAAGTCCGGATTTATCTTTGGCACTTACTGTAATCATTGCAATATCATTTTTGGAAGCCTCTATAGTATTTTTATCGGAAGCTAAATTTAAAACGGTAGCTGCACCAGTAGTTTTCACAACGTCGGTTATGATTTTCTTTCCGTTTTTGTACCCGATTGCTTCAAGTGTTCCGGGAGTATAATTGACATTCCATTCCAGATGTCCGTCTTTCTCCATTGTTTTTTTGCCTAAACTTTTCTTGTTTAAAAAAAGTTCCACTTCGTCACAATTGCTGTACGCCCAAACTTCGATACTTTGATTTTCCTTTCCAGCCCAGTTCCAGTGAGGTAAAAGATGCAAAGAAGGCTCGTTTTGCCACCAAGCTTTTAAATACCAAGCGGTGTCTTTATAAAATCCGCATTGATCCACCATTCCAAAATAAGAACCTGTGGAAGGATATTCGAAAGGAGTTGGCTCACCGCGATAATCAAAACCAGTCCAAATAAACATTCCACCCAAATAAGGACGAGAATTATAATGTTTCCAGCCTTTTTCTATACTTATAAAACTAGAACTTGGAGCTTTGTCATAAGCCGGCATAATGTGTTTTTGATTGTCGCGATAGTACTCGCCTCGTGTGGCATTCGTACTTCCTTCTTCGGTTCCCCAAATGGATTGCTGAGGAAATAATTCATGCTGTTTATCGGTACTTTTATTTACTATATAATTGATTCCCAACAAATCCATAACTGTTGTGATTCCGTTACTGCCAATTCCGCCACTAAAAGCAGCAGTTGCTGGTCTGGAAGCGTCGATAGATTTTACATACGACTGCATGGAACTGGCAATTCTAGCGCCTACAATATCATTTTCAATTCCCCATTCTTCGTTTCCGATGCTCCAGCTTATGATGGAAGGATGGTTCCGGTCGCGTTCAATCATTTTTTTTACATCGTCTAATTGTACTTGCGTGCTACCCATCATACGATGCTCATCAATTACGAGCATTCCTAAACGGTCACAAGCTTCGAGCAATTCGGGAGTTGGAACGTTATGAGAACAGCGATAGGCATTGCTCCCAAAGGATTTTAATGTTTTGATTCTGAAATCCTGCAATGCATCTGGCATGGCCGATCCTACTCCTGCATGATCCTGATGATTGTTTGTTCCTTTTATTTTGACATGTTTTTCGTTAAGAAAAAAACCTTCATTTGCATCAAAACGGATTGTTCGGATTCCGAAAGTGGTTTGAAAAGTATCCACTAATTTTTCCTCTTCATAAACAGAAGTAATCATTTTGTACAAATAGGGATTTTCAAGAGACCAAAGTGTGGCATTCTGCACTGTTAAATCTGTTGAAAAATCTTTGATTTCTCTTGGGTTTAAACTGCAGGAATTTATTGCTTTTTCGGAAACAGTTTCACCAGTGGCATCCAAAATCGTTTGGTTTATTCTGAATGATTTTGTCCCTTTGCCTTCGTTTGTAAGTGTGACTAATGTGCTAATTTCGTTGGTGGCATCTTTTGTTTTTGTTTTTACAAGAGTGCCATTATCGGGTATATGTAGCTCATTGGTTTTATTCAGCCAAACATGACGATAGATTCCGGCTCCTTCATAAAACCAGCCTTCTTCCATGGTGGCATCTACCCGAACGGCAATTGTATTTTCGCCTCCATAATTAATATAATCGGTGATGTCGTATTCAAAACCTAAATAACCGCTGTCTTGATTTCCTAAATAATGCCCATTTACCCAAACAATGGAATTACGAAAAACACCATCGAATGCGATATGAATTCGGCGCCCCAAATCACTTTCGGGGATGGTTATTTTTTTGCGGTACCAGCCGATGCTTTTGTCTGGAAAATTTCGGCCGATGGCTTTGAATCCGTGACTAAAACTTGCCTCACTGCTAAAACCTTGCTCTACCGCCCAATCATGAGGAAGATCAAGCTTTCGCCAAGAGCGATCATCAAAAGAAGCATTGGCAGCACCATCACCAAAACCCGCTTTCGCCAAATAAGAAAAATAGGCTGTTCCAGTATTATAATCTTTCTTAGTATCTGATGGATGACCAAAAGCAAATTTCCAATCTTTGTCTAACGAAATATGTTCTCTAGGAGAATTATTCGAAGCCGATTGTGAAAAAACTGAAATGCTAAAAGAAATCAGTAATAAAAAAAGTGATGTTTTAAAATTTTTCATTAACATTTATAAAAAGGTTTGTCAAAAGTTTAACTCTCAAAAATAGTGAATAGAAGTCAAGTATATTGATACTTTTTTTTCAAAATATCCCTAAAAAAGGGCAAAAGAAAAAAACATGATTTTTTTTAAAAAAAAATATCCCCTAATTTTTCGACTAGGGGATATCTTAAACTAACTCAAATAAACAGAAACCAAATTATTTTATAAGAATCCAATATCATCTATATAAAGAATACTAGCTGGAGTAATTGTAATTCCAGAAAATTCTTGAATAAACACACTATCAAAATTTCCTCCACTTATAAGCTCAGGATGCAAATCCGAAATAGGGATTGAAATATTATTCCATTGACCTGCTACCAAAGTAACTGTCGTACCTTTACTAGAATCACCTGTATCACTATTTATAGTCACCATAATCTTAGTGCTTTCAGTAGGGAATATAGACATTTTAACAAATTGATAATCAGCTGTATTTAAAAGCAAATCAGAATGCATAAAAAGTCCACTCCAAGCTCCTGCTACTTTTTTGATTGAATATGTTCCTCTACTAACCTTTTCTGTGCTTTCCCAGGTGATATCGCCTCCCCAGCCCCATCCCCATCCTTTCAATGAGTCTTCATATAGCAAATACTTAAGACCTATCCCACTTGGGACAGATACACCGAAATCAGTCTCTACCACAATAAGAGCATAAGAATTAAAATCAGCTGGAACAGTTGCTTTTATTTCTGTTTTAGACACTACTGTAATTGTAGCTGCAGTGGATCCAAACTTAACAGATTTAACTTTTACAAAATTTTGGCCTGTAATAGTAATAACATCACCAGGAGAAGCTAACACCTGTGACAGCCCTGTAATTACTGGAGCTGGAGGAGTTAACTCAATTACATTATTTAAAACATTTACAAAACCATTTGTCCCGTAATAATCTAATCCTGGTGCATCTTTATCAGATCCATTTACCTTTAGAGCATTATTTGTTACATCGATTCCTAATAAATATAAATCAGGATTTACTGCATTTGCCATTGTAGCATATTCGCCTGTTTCCAAATAATCAGCCTCGACTCCTTCAAGCTTAGCAACTCTCTTTTTGACACCTTTAACAACATGACTTAGAACAATTTGTTTTAAATCTTCTACAGGAACCAAATTAATATCAGGATATCCCAGATCATTTACGTAACCGTTAGCTATCAAATAAGCATCTAAGGTAGCATTGTTAGGAACAAAATACGTAAAATCTTCAGAGGTATTTAGTGTCGATTCTAAACCAGCTAATTCTATTGCTTTTGTGAACGTAGTTAAATTACTATTTGCCAAAAGCAATCCGTATGCTGTATTGTAATTTTGCTGGGCTCCTCCAATATCTTCAATGTCATTTTCACAAGAAGAAACCGCAGCAACCAAAAAGGCACATACAGCAATATGTTTTATTTTATTATATATATTTTTCATATGTTGATATTTATTGTTTTTTATCGGTCATATGTAATTCGCATATCATCATTGGTGTTTATCTCATCGATTATCATTTTATTTCGGTATTCGATGATTTTCAATTGCTGCCAATTTAAAGTTATGCTCATTTCATAAATTCTCTTTTAGTTTTTAATATATAGATTCTAATTAATGAACTTAACAATCGAAATTCACTTTTCGAATCCGTCAACAATTATTTTAATACTAACCCGATATCATCTATTAGCATATTATTTCCCCCAAAACCACCGAATTCTTGAAATCCAATTTGAGTCAATTCCGTTGGACTGCCAACTTCACTATAAGGAATTTCAACATAAGTCCATGCAGTTTTAAATTCAACTACCTTAATATTAGTCTCAGTAGATCCATTAACAAAAAACTTTACTTTACCTGCTTTTTCCCCTTTAATTGAAAATCTTACGGCTTTGTATTTATCTGTATCATGATAAGACCAATTATTAATACCAATTACATAGCCATCCCATTCACCTGCTTGCCATTCAATACACTTAGATCCTTGGCTAGAATCCTTAGCATAGGCATTATCAAAACCATTGGTACCATCCCACAATGATTGCCAACCCCAAATATTAGTGAAAGCATCGTCGTAAATAGCTGAACCTAAAGATTGTGCAGCTACTGTAGTTCCGGAAACATTCGTAACAGATAAATACTTAAACTGGATATTATCAGGCACCTTTACTTTAATCTCTGTTAATGTTGATGATATTGGTTCAACTGAAGTTTCACCAAAATTCACAACAGGACGTAAAAAAAATTCTCCTGTAATCGTGATTATATCTCCAGGGTTAGGATTGATTGGAAATCCTGTAATGTTAGGACTTGGAGGTCTTACAGCTATCGTAAATTTATAAGTACCCGTATTGGTTACTAATTGCATTTCGTCCATTTCATTATAATATGGCGTCTTTTGATCCACTAACACAACAATAGTGTTATCTGTAATCATTGTGGGGTTGAAATAAGACTCAAAACCATTAAACGAAATCGATTTTAATGAGGCAAAACCTGAACCCCTGATGATATAATAATTCCCTGCATTAATAACCTCAGTAGGAACATCAACCTGTCTATCACCCTCTACTAATGGATCGTCAACTACTGATCTGCTGATTCCTGTTACTTCTACTTTTCCGCTGCCGCTGCTGCTGCCAGAATCATCTGAGCAAGAAGAAAGAAGCAAAATTGAAATTGAAGCTAGAAAGCACAACTTCAATACTATTTTATTTTTTATATTTTTCATATGTTGATATTTATTGTTTTTTATCGGTCATATGTAATTCGCATATCATCATTGGTTTTGCGACCAATTTTCACTTATGCTCATTTCATATTAATTTGCTTTTAAAAAATTAGTTAAAATTGTAAGGAACCGGTGCCTCTTTCAATTTTGGATTTTTTCTAACTTCAATATCTGGTTTTGGATAAATAAAATCAGTTGCTGTCGGTGTATAATGCGTCACTCCTTGAGAATCAAAACCTCTATCTTGCTGAGAGATTATATTAATTGCTTCTTGGCGTGGCAATCTTCCTAAATCGAACCAAAATTCTCCTTCAAAAGCAAACTCTACTCTGCGCTCTTGAAATAAAGCCGCTTTGGTTAAAGGTACATTAGCACCTAAAGCTGCAAGACCAGCTCTAAGTCTTACTTTATTATAGGAGTCTTTTGCAGCAGGATTAGTAGTTTCAGCAGCTCCTGCCATAATTGCCTCAGCATGAATTAATAAAAGATCAGCATAACGCATAATATAATTACTATTGTTCATTCCTCCCCATGAATCAGCTGGTCCTGTTTCGCTAGTAGCTTGTCCTACTACATACTTCTTAACCGCTGCACCTGTATTACCTAAAACATCAGGGTATTTAACTGGATCCATTACAAAACCTACTTGTCCATCAGCTTTCATATTTGGGTAAGAATCACCGTAAACCATAAAAGACTCTTTTCTTCTTAAATCTCCAATTTCAAAAGCATCTTGAACATCATTAGTTGGCACATAAGTAGCTCCATAAGAAGCATTATCATTCAAAATATCCAAACCGTATTGAATATTAGAAAAATTCCCTCCTCCATAAGTATTTATAGCACCAGACCATTGCCAAGAATAAATAGACTCGTGGTTATTATTCTTACTTGTTAAAAACAAATCTGCGAAATTTGGCAGCAAACCAAACTCACCTGAATTAATAACTTTTTCAGCCATTAATTTAGCATCTGCGTATTTTTTTCCATACAAATACACTTTTGCCAAAAAGGCTTCGGCAGAACCTTGAGTTACAAAAATGTTGTCACCACCAGGAGTTCTCGATCTAACTTTTGATTTAAGATTTGCCGCAGCATATTTTAAATCGTTTTCAATAAACGTATAAACATCTTCTATTCTATTTGTATTTACTATCGGGTCTTTTGCCAAAGCTAAATTATCTTCGATAATAGGCACCGGTCCATACAAACGAACCAAATAAAAGTAAGCTATGGCTCTAAAAAAATGGGCCTCAGCAACAGTATTTTTAATTACTGCTCTGCTTACTTCTTGGGTAGCATCTTTTTCAATATTATTAATTAAATTATTTGATTGTGCTACAATTGCAAAACATGCTCTCCAAGGATCTAACAGAATAGGGCTGTCGGAGGTTAATTTAAACTGAATCAACTCTGGTCCATCTGCATACGCTAAAGCATTTCCTGAAGATAACTCAGACAATGCGTAAAAATTTTTGGTGTAATATGGAGCCCACATTGCACCATACATACCATAAGTAGTTCGTGCTACTTGTTCGTCGGTATTATAAAATTGGTCACTGCTGTAACTATCTTCAGATGGGCGATCCAAGAAATCTTCGCTACAAGAAGTAGTTGCCAAACCTATTGTTAAGAATAAAACTAAGGTTTTTATATTGATATATTTTTTCATAAGAGTAGTTATTAAAATTCTAAGTTCAATCCAAAAGTAAAACTACGGTTCGTAGGATAACGACCTGAATCAATTCCTGACAATAGAGCATCTTGATTGTATGATCCTACCTCTGGGTCATAACCTGTATATTTTGTAAATGTGTAAAGATTTTGAACACCTAAATAAAATCTTAATTTACTAATACTTGCTTTTGAAAGTACATCAGAAGGTAAATTATATCCTAATGTCATTTGTTGAATTCTTAAGTATGATCCATCTTCAACATAGCGGTCAGATATTGCGATATTTGGATGCCCATCTGCACCATCAGGTCTTGGATATTTTGCATCAACATTGTCTGCTGTCCAAAAATCTACAGCTTCAGCCAATTGATTTTCATACAAACGCTGATTTTTAGTACCAGCACGTCTAGTTAAGTTCATTACTTTATTACCATAAGACCCTTGTAAAAATATCCCTAAATCAACATTTTTGTATTTAAAAGTATTATTGAAACCAAAAGTAAACTTCGGTTGCGGATTACCTATATAGGTCAAATCTTTGTCATCAATCAAACCATCTTTATTTTGATCTACATATTCAACATCACCTAATTGGCTTTTCACTGCTTTATTTCCTGTAAATGGAATCGGTGCATTTGCTAATTGTTCATTGGTTCTGATAATACCAACAGCTTGATATCCGTAGAATTGACCAACTGGCTGACCAACTACTGTTTTGGTTACCGCTTTAGTGGTATAATCATTGAGCAATACATCTTTTGTTAAATCAAAATTATCCTGCAGGCTTAACAATTTGTTTTTGTTGGTTGAGAAAATCACTTTTGAAGTCCAAGTAAAATCGTTTCCAAACTTATTATTGTAATCTAAAGTCATCTCAAAACCTTCATTTCTTAGACTTCCTAAATTTACATTTGGCGCTCCTAAACCACCTTGATAATTATCTGTACCAGTAACATAATAAGGTAATGGTAAAACAAATAAAAATCCTTCTGACTGTTTTCTGTACACTTCAAATGTAGCCTGAAGTTTTGAATCAAAAAGCGTAAAATCCAAACCTAAGTTTGTTTGCTCTGAAGTTTCCCAAGTTAAGCCGGGATTAGCAATATTATTAACAGTAAAGAAATTACCCATTGCAGATTTTATTGCACGAACAGTACTCATATAACCAGCGCCTCCAATATTTTGGTTTCCGGTCTCACCATAACCACCTCTGAATTTGATATTATCAATATACTGTTTAGTTCCTTCCATAAAACTTTCGTTTGAAAGTTTCCAATAACCTGAAACTGAAGGAAAGTAACCCCATTTTTCACCTGGACCAAAATTAGAACTTCCATCCGCTCTCATTGTAGCCTGCAAACCATATCTATTGTTAAAGTCATAATTAAATGATCCAAAGAAAGAGTACAAAGCAGAACTTCCTTTATATTCAGATGCAACAACTGTATCAGGATCTCCCAAACTAATAGAATGAATATCATTACTTAACAAGCCCGAAACCGATTGTGAATTTCCGTACCAATGACTATCATTAGCCTCTTGACCAACTAAGAAATTCAAATGATGCTCTCCTTTATCAAGCTTATATGTTAAAACATTTTTAACATTAATACCATACCAATTGTTAGCTCTCTCTACCAACTGATTTGTTTCTTTAACCGCAGCTCCCCAAGTATAAGTAGGCTGAAAACCTTCAAAATTATCAACATTTGTAGATCCACCCAAATCAAATCTATAATCAAGTCCTTTTGCTATTTTAAAATTAGCATAAAAGTTTCCTAAGAAATTCTTTTTAATTAACTTATTAGTATTCATTAAGGCCGAAGCAACTGGATTAATCCATACCCCTAATGATCCATCTGTTGGTGGACCAGCGTAATCTCCATTAGTATCTCTTACTGCAACATCTGGAGTAGACAAAATAGAAGTACTAATAATACCGTTACTAGCACCATTAATTGTAATATCCTCGTTTGTTATACCTGTTCCAATAGAAACTCCAACTGACAGCCAATCTTTTACTTTGCTGTCTACGTTTGTTTTAAAATTATATCTTTTAAAACCAGAACCAATAACAATACCTTCTTGATCTACATAACCTCCAGAAATATAATAATTGGTACCTTCCTTTGAACCAGAAAATGAAATCTGATGATTACTCATTACTGCAGTTTTATAAATCTCATCTTGCCAATTAGTACCTTCACCTAAAATAGACGGAACGGCAAACTCATCTCTAGGAGCTACACCATAAACAGCAGCCAAAGCATTTTGCTGTACAGCATATTGACTCAAAGTCATAGTTTCCAACAAACTAGTTACATTTTGAACAGAAAAATAGGAGTCATAAGTGATTTTACCTATACCTTTTTTACCTCTTTTTGTAGTAATAATAACAACTCCATTTGATGCTCTAGAACCATAAATAGCAGTTGCAGATGCATCTTTCAAAATATCCATTGTTTCGATATCATTAGGATTTAAAAATGCAATAGGACTCGTAGCTACGTTACCTGTATTTGCTCCCAAATAACCAGTTACAATATTACCTCCTGTAGCAGCACTTGTAGCATCTCCAGAAATTGGAATGCCATCAACAATATACAATGGCTCGTTAGTTCCTGAAATAGAAGTTGTACCACGTATTTTAACTGACACATTACCTCCCGGCTGACCAGAATTATTCGTTACGGACACACCTGCTGCACGTCCTTGCAATAATTGATCTACAGATACTTGGGGAGAATCCGCAATATCTTTAGCACCAACTGTAGAAATGGCTCCAGTCAAATCTTTTTTCTTAACACTTCGGTATCCTACATTCACAAGAACTTCTCTAAGATCTTCAGCACTTAATCTCAAGACAACATTTACTTTTCCACCACTTTTAACATTTACAGTCTGAGTAATATACCCAATAAATGAAACCGAAAGTGAAGAATTTTCAGGAACATCAATAGTATATGTCCCATCGAAATCCGTAGAAACCGTTTTTTGACCACCAACTAAAGAAACATTTGCTCCTGGAATTGTAAGTCCTTTTGAATCAGAAACCACACCGGTTACTTTAACCTGAGCAATAATAGAATTACTGGTCAGTAATAGAAAAAAAATCAACGGAACAGCCCAATGATTAGCATTCCAATGAAATAAATTAGACAATAGTTTTTTCATAATAAAAATTTGTTAGTTAAGTTCGATAATTCCCTAAAGGGTTATTCGGCAATTATCTTGGTATTAATTAGTATGATTTATAATTAACAAATTTATAACAGTAGTTAACATCAAATTAATATTATTATATCATTTCATGATAATATATTTTCAAAATGAGAAAATCAATTACATATAACAAAATTTAACTAATACTTTTTTGTGTTATTAATATTTAAAACTTAAAATATCCATAATATAAGCAATTATGAAAATAAAAAAACTCTTTGAAACATTGTCTCAAAGAGTTCTATAACAAAAAACAGAAAATTAATTACAAAATTCGCTTTAATCCTGAGAAATCTTCACGGTATTGACTAGGCGTACATTTCTTGAAAGCTTTAAAACTTCTATTGAAATTGGCTATATTATTAAACCCCGACTTAAAGGCAACCTCCGAAATACTTAGATCTTTCTCCACCAGCCACCTTGCTGCATAACCAATCCGGATATCATTTATATAATTGACAAATGTTTTTCCTGTGCGTTTTTTTATAAATCTATTAAAAGAAATTGTAGTCATATTAGCCACACCCGCTACTTCTTCTAATGATAATTTTTCAGCAAAATTCTTCTGAATATAATCATAGATTAATTTCATTTTATCATACTCTTCAAAAGTATCATTTTCAACGGTAAAAGTGGATAAAAGTCTTTGATTACGGGAGTTTGCCAGATCATACAATATAGAGATGATTTCAAGAAAATAATCCATGCCGTCAAGCTTAGATATCTTTATTAACCGCGGAGTGAGCATTTCGGCTACCTGATTTGAAAATAAAATACCATGTACTGACCGATTAAACATCTCCTTTATAGGTGTCATAATCCGCCTGGACAGCAAAAATTCATGAAAAAGATCATGATGAAACTGAATCGTTATTTCGTGAATATCTTTATTTTTACACTTATGCTGTTCCCAGCCATGATACAAATTAGGACCAACCAGCACCAGCTCAATATCATCAATCTCTTCTATATTATCTCCTACCACACGCTTTACCCCTTTCCCGTTCAATATAAAATTGATTTCAAACTCAGGGTGATAATGAATTGGATAATCAAATTCATCTTTAACTCTGTCGAAAACCAAAAAACTGTCTTGTGCCGCAAGAGGAACTATTTCTCTATGAAAATTTTTGAAAGCGCTCATAATTCATTTTTTTATTTGCAATAATAAGATATAAAATTGATAAAATAATATTAATCCAAAAGATGTTATTACTTTATCTTTGAAAAATGAATTTATGTTTTTATAGACAAACATATTCTTAAAAAATATAAATCATTTTAAAAAACATATTTTTTTAACATTTTGACAATAAATTAATAAAAAAACAAAAATCAAACTTTAACTTTTTAGGCATTTAAAGACTAACGCGAAACAATATTAGTTTTTATTTTAAGCCACTTAAGCCCATTACCACAGATATGACAAAAAACAACTATACACTCTCACTTTTTTTCACTTTCAATGCATTTTGCCTTACGTACGCGCAAAAAAGTGATACTAAATTATCATTATCTGATAAAAAAGCAACCAGTTGTGCTATCGATTTGTACAAAAATTTACAAAAAACAACCAATAAAGGAATCCTTTTTGGTCATCAGGATGATTTGGCATACGGTGTAAACTGGAAATATGAGGAAGGACGAAGTGATGTAAAAGACGTCGTTGGAGATTATCCTGCAGTTTACGGATGGGATTTGGGCGGTCTCGAAAGCAAGTCGGACAAGAACATTGACGGCATTCCTTTTGACAAAATGAGACAAAATATCATTGACGGACACAAACGAGGCGGCATCATCACCCTTAGCTGGCATCCAAACAATCCTTTAACAGGAGGAAATGCTTGGGACACCACTCCAAAATCATTAGCTTCGGCTTTACCAGGAGGTGTAAGCCATGAAAAATTCAAGTCTTGGCTGGATGAAGCGGTAAAATACATTTTAACCTTGAAGGATAAAAAAGGAAATTTAATTCCAATTTTATACCGCCCTTATCATGAACTTACAGGAACTTGGTTTTGGTGGTGCAAAAACAACGGAAGCCCTGAAGAGTTTAAAACACTTTGGAAATTTACTATTGATTATTTTCAAAAAAAAGGGCTTCATAATTTAATATATGTCTACAATACTGCTGATTTTACTTCTAAAGAAGATTTTCTGGAATACTATCCAGGCACTGAATATGCTGATGTTTTAAGTTTTGACAAATACATTTATAATGACCCTTTGAAAGACAATTCTTTTGTAGATAACTGCCAAAAACAATTTGGAATAATAGACCAGATTGCCAAAGAGCAAAACAAAATTATTGCTTTTGCCGAAACTGGTTATGAAGCAATTCCGTATGACAAATGGTGGACAGACACATTGATGAAGGCAATGGGATCGTATAAAATATCCTATGTGCTGGTTTGGAGAAATCATGGCTGGCAGGAAAAAGAACAAAAAATGCATTATTATGCCCCTTTCAAAGGACAAGTCAGTGAAAAAGATTTTATAGATTTTTACAATCTGGATAACATTCTTTTTGAAAAAGATGCAGCAAAAATCAACCTATATAAAAAATAACCCCAAAAGACATTAACCTCTAAAAATGGAAGAAAAAATTAAATTAAAAGAAAAAATCGGTTACGGATTAGGTGATGCTGCTTCTTCAATGTTCTGGAAAATTTTCAGCATGTATCTAATGTTTTTTTACACAGATGTCTTTGGACTGGCACCTGCCGTAGTTGGAACCATGTTTTTAATTACGCGTATCTGGGATTCCTGTTTCGATCCTCTGGTAGGTATTATCGCAGACCGTACCAAAAGCCGTTGGGGGAAATTCAGACCGTATTTATTGTGGACAGCTATTCCTTTTGCAATAATAGGAGTACTTACTTTTTACACTCCTGATTTTGACGAAAAAGGAAAAATAATATATGCATACGTTACTTATTCCTTAATGATGATGATTTATTCTATCATTAATGTTCCATATGCTTCTCTATTGGGTGTAATGTCGGGTGACCGCAAAGAACGCACCACACTTTCGTCTTACCGCATGGTTTTTGCTTTTGGAGGAAGTTTATTGGCTCTTTGGTTAATTGAACCTTTGGTAAATCATTTTGGAGGAAATTTAAATTCTAAAATGGGCTGGTTATACACCATTATTGTTTTTGGAATGATTACAACAGTTTTCTTCTGGGGATGCTTTTTCCTTACCAAAGAAAGAGTACAGCCTATAAACGATGAGAAGCCAAACTTAAAAGAAGATTTAAACGACCTTCTTAAAAACAGACCTTGGTGGATTTTATTGGGTGCTGGAATCGGAGCATTGATATTCAATTCGATACGTGACGGAGCTGCAGTTTATTATTTTAAATACTACGTAAGCAGTACTGTAAGCTACAGCTTCAATATTCTGGGAGAGAATTTTGCAATGACTCCAACTACACTTTATTTAGTATTAGGCCAAGCTGCAAATATCATTGGTGTTATTGCTGCCACACCTATTGCAAATAAAATCGGAAAAAAGAAAACCTTTTTTGGTGCAATGGCACTTGCTGCAATTCTGAGTGTTATTTTCTATTATTTAGGGAAAGAAGATGTTATGCTTATCATGATTTTCCAAGTACTGATCAGTATTTGTGCGGGTTGTATTTTCCCATTAATCTGGTCAATGTATGCTGATAGTGCCGATTACTCCGAATGGAAACAAGGAAGAAGAGCAACGGGACTTATTTTCTCAGCTTCTTCAATGTCACAAAAATTTGGATGGACAATTGGCGGTGCTGCTACAGGCTGGCTATTAGGATACTTTGGTTTCCAAGCCAATGTAGCGCAAACACTAACTGCACAGACCGGAATACAATTAATGCTGAGCATTCTTCCGGCAATTGCTGCAGCCATCTCAGTACTTTTCATCATTTTCTATCCATTATCAGAAGAAAAACTGCAGGCAATTGAAGATGACCTTAATGACAAAAGAAATATCAATAAATAATATACGATTTAGAACATTCAATTATGAGTACAACAGCAATAAAAGCAGATTCAAGACAAATAAAAATCGAACTTGAAAGTCAATTTAATACGCTTATACAAACAAAAAACCAACCTCAAGACGGTATTGGAAACGGCATATATACTCGTTATAAAAACCCTGTTTTAACTGCCGCTCATGCACCGCTGGAATGGAGATTTGATTTTAATCCAAAGACAAATCCGTTGTTTTTGGAAAGAATTCAAATAAACGCAACATTCAATGCTGGAGCTATGAAATGGAACGACAGTTACGTTCTAGTAGCACGTGTTGAAGGAGCCGACAGAAAATCTTTCTTTGCTATTGCAGAAAGTCCTAATGGAGTAGATAATTTTAAGTTTTGGGATAAACCCTGCGTTATTCCGCAAACTGAAGAACCAGATACCAACGTATATGACATGCGTTTAATAAACCATGAAGACGGATGGATTTATGGTATTTTCTGTACCGAAAGAAAAGACCCCTCAGCGCCTAAAGGCGATACTAGTACAGCCATTGCAAATGCAGGAATTGTCCGTACCAAAGACTTAATCAACTGGGAAAGATTACCTGATTTAATTTCGAATACTGGACAGCAGCGTAACGTGGTATTGCATCCGGAATTTGTAGACGGAAAATATGCTTTATACACACGTCCTCAAGATGGATTTATTGATGTTGGAAACGGTGGCGGAATTGGACTTGGCTATGTCGATGACATGACAAATCCAATCGTAAAAGAAGAAAAAATAATATATGGAAAAAAATATCACACCGTATATGAATTAAAAAACGGACTTGGACCAGCACCAATTAAAACCGACAAAGGATGGCTGCATTTGGCTCACGGTGTTCGTAATACTGCAGCAGGTCTGCGTTATACACTGTATATGTTTATGACGGATTTGAATGATATTGCAAAAGTTACTCATGCTCCTGCTGGTCATTTTATGGGACCTGAAGGTGTAGAAAGAGTTGGAGATGTTTCCAATGTTTTATTTTCTAATGGATGGATTGAAGATAAAGACGGTACAGTCTACATCTATTATGCTTCTTCAGATACTAGAATGCACGTAGCAGTTTCTTCTGTAGAAAGATTAGTGGATTATGTTATCAATACTCCCGAAGACACTTTGACTTCTGCAGGTTCAGTAAATACCATTATCAATCAAGTGAATAGAAACAAAGAAATTTCATAATTGTGAATTCCAATTTAAAAAATCTAAAAACAGAACTAAAGCTCGAACTTCAAAGTATTCTTTCCTATTGGATGGAAAACACTTTGGACGAAAAAAACGGTGGCTTTGCTGGACAGATAGATTACAATAACATTACAAACAATGAAGCTGAAAAAGGGTCTGTACTAAATGCGAGACTGTTATGGACCTTTTCTGCAGCTTATAAAATTTCAAATAATAAAGAACATTTAAATACCGCAAAACGTGCTTTTGAATACATTGCAGACCACTTTTACGACACTGAATTTGGCGGTATTTTTTGGAGCCTCAATTATGATGGAACTCCAAAAGACACCAAAAACCAAATTTATGCATTAGCCTTTGTTATTTATGGTTTGAGCGAATATTATTCGGTTACCAAAGATGAAAAATCTCTGGAACTTGCTATCGCTTTGTACACTAAAATTCAGGAATACAGTTACGATGCAGAAAAAGGCGGTTACCTGGAAGCCTTTACCCGCGACTGGCAGCCTATTGATGATCTGCGCTTAAGCGAAAAGGATGCCAACGAAAAGAAAACAATGAATACCCATTTGCATATTGTTGAAGGGTTTGCAAATTTATACACCGTTTGGAAAGACGAATCATTACGAAAAGTCATTATTGAATTATTAGAAACTATCGAAAAATACTTCATCAATACCGAAACAGGACATTTAAGATTGTTTTTTGATGAGAATTGGATAGAAAAGAAAGACGTTATCTCTTATGGTCATGACATTGAAGCAGCTTGGCTTTTACTGCAATGCGCAGAAATTGTAGAAGATGCTGCACTAATTGACAGCTATAAAAAACATGCCATTCAAATTGCAGAGGTAACCAAAGAAGGAATTGACGAAGACGGCGGATTATGGTATGAATATGACCCTGAAACAAATGAACTAATGGCCGAAAAACATTGGTGGCCTCAAGCAGAGCTGATGATTGGTTACTTTACCGCTTGGCAGCTTTCTGGAAAGCAAGAATATTTAGATATTGTTTTCAAAAACTGGGATTTCACACAAAAGCATATCATTGACAAAGAAAATGGAGAGTGGTTTTGGGGTGTTGGAAGTGATTATTCGAAGATAAAAAAAGACAAAGCCGGTTTCTGGAAATGCCCTTATCACAATGGCAGAGCCTGTATTGAATTAATTCACCGAATTTAAAGTCAGATTAAAACCTGTTTTATTTTTTAATTTTAAGTAACCTCAAAATTTAATTTATCATGAAAGCATTACTTGTATTGGGTCTTTTTTTTATTGCTGTCACAAATAATGCACAAACCAACCTTATCAAAAATGCTGGTTTTGAAAGTGAATTATTAAATTGGAGAGGCGAAGAAAACGCAGCTATTTCACCTTATGATAAAAAATCAGGTAAAAACAGCTGTACTATTAATCAATATGTAGGAGCCCAATGGAAAGCAGTTGACCAGATTATATCTATTCCAAAAAACACAGCTGCTGTTGAATTGAGCGGATGGGTAAAAACGGATGGTGTCGAAAAAGGCAAAAATGACTGGAATACTGGCAAATTTGATATAGCCTTTTTGAATTCAGCAGAAAAAGAAATTAAAAACGAAAGCATTGCCTCTGTATTAGGAACAACTCCATGGTCATTTTACAAAAAAACAGTTACTGTTCCAGCTGGAGTCACAAAACTTAGAGTAATGCTCGCTTTGGGACAAACTAACGGAACTATATTTTTTGATGATTTAAAAGCTATTGCCTTTACGCAAGAGCAGATGAACAAAATGCAGGAAGAAGAAAATGCAAAAAACGCAACAACTGCTTCGCAATCTAAAACAACTGAATTAGCAAATACTGATTTTGAAAACGGAACCGCTTCTTGGCGTGGTAATGCAGCAGTTTCGACAACGATATTCAAAGAAGGCAAAGCAGCGCTTGTATTAAATTCAGCCACATTTGACTGGAATGGAATTGATCAGATTGCCACTGTTCCAGATAATGCTACATCAGTAACAATTTCTGGCTGGTTAAAATCGGATGATATCAAACAAGGAAAAGATCCATGGAATAACGGATTATTCAATGTTGAATTTACAGGAGCCGACAATAAAAAAACGGGAGAAGACCAAAATATAACTTTTGTAACAGGAACTACAGATTGGACTTTTTATACCAAAACCTATACAATTCCAGCAGGAACAAAAAATTACAGAGTCATGTTAGCATTAGGATTTGCAACAGGAACATTGTATGCCGATGCACTTTCGGTTGCTTTTAAATAGCATTTGAGGCTGCAGTAATTCTAAATCACAAATATCATTATGAAAAAACACTATATTATCACAATTCTATTAGGACTGTTATTCCTTTCAGCTTGCTCTGGAGACAGCTCGGACCCAACACCTGATCCAGTTGTTGATCCGCCTGTTTCTACAGATCTTTTGACAGCACAAAATGTAAAAACCTATATGGCTGATCCAAATGCCACTGCAGAAACGACTGCTCTGTTTTATAACTTAAAAAAACTGGCTAAAACCAAATTTGCCATTGGACAGCAAGATGCCTTTAATGGATTTTATAATAATGGTTCAACGGATCAGTCGGATATTAAGAAAACTACTGGATATGATCCTGCGGTTTTAGGAAGCGATTTTATATTTATCACCGATAAACAGAATAATAATCAGGCCGATAACTGGTTTTACCAGCAAGAACAAAAAACGATAAGTGATGTTAAAGCCGCTTACGCAAAAGGCATAATCAATACTTTTTCCTGGCACATCAGAGAACCCAATAAAGAAGATAGTTTTTATGCAGCTGATATGACAGAAGAGCAAAAAACAACTGCCTTCAAAAGTATTTTGCCTGGCGGTGCCAATCACGAATGGTACAAGAAAAAACTCGATAAAGTGGCCAGTGTTTTTTTAAAACTAAAAGGCTCTAAAGGAGAATTGATTCCGGTTATTTTTAGACCTTTTCATGAATTTGACGGAAGCTGGTTTTGGTGGGGAGCTAATTTTTGCTCACCTGAAGAATACAAAGCTACTTATCAATTTACAGTTACTTATTTAAGAGATACCAAAGGAATACACAATATTCTATATGCTTTTTCTCCTGATAATTCCTACTCCAAATCGGCTGATTATTTGAGCCGTTATCCTGGAGACAAATATGTAGATGTATTGGGAATGGATAATTATGGTGATTTTAATAATCAAGGACAAACAGGAGCTGATAAAGCTAATGCTAAATTAAAAATCATATCAGACTTAGCAATAACAAAAGTAAAAATTGCCGCACTGACCGAAACAGGATATCAAGTTACAGCAAGCATTTCTCCAGTAGCCAATTGGTTTTCGACTTACTTATACAGTGCGCTGACAGCAAAAGACATCCAAATAAGTTATGTTGTTTTTTGGACCAATCATAAAGATGGTTACTATGTTCCAACGCCTGCAGCAGCTAATGCGGCAGATTTTAAAACATTTGTGGCAAAATCAAAATCGGCATTGGTAAATACTTTGCCTAAAATGTATGAATTACCAAAATAAAATTTTAAGTTCACATGTATAACGTAAAGACCTAGCCCTGATAATAGTGGAAAGCCCGGAGTCCCGCTGATTTAATTTTTTTGTATTTGAAAAGCGACTGAAAGAAGCTCTTTCAAACACTTAAAAAATTTATCAGCGGGATGAGGACTTGAAACGGATAGCAGGATTAGCTTCTGAAAAACAAACAATGAAAAAGACATTTTTACATTTAGCATTAATTGCATTAGTACTTGTAAACCTTGATGGTTTTGCGCAAAAACAACAGGCCAGAATCACTGTAAAAGGAACTCAGTTTTACAAAGGTGACAAGCCCTATGCCTATATTGGAACGAATTACTGGTATGGAAGTTTACTGGCTTCAAAAAAAGTGGGCGACCGAAAAAGACTGCTTAGCGAACTGGATTTAATGAAGAAAAACGGCATTGATAACCTGAGAATATTAGTTGGTGCCGATGGCGGAAAATATGATTTTACAGTTCGCCCCGCTTTACAGTATGAGCAAGGAAAATATAATGAGGATTTGTTGGACGGATTAGATTTTTTGATGAATGAAATGAACAAACGCAATATGTATGCGGTTTTATATTTGACGAACAACTGGGAATGGTCTGGGGGAATGTCGCAATATTTGGAGTGGAATGGCAAAGGTGCAATTCCAATTCCAGCTATCGCTCCAAACACATGGCCTCAGTTTATGGAATATACGCAGCAGTTTTATAGCTGCGAACCTTGTATGGAAGGATTAGAAAATCATGTAAAATTTATCATGACCCGTACAAATCCATATTCGAAAAAGAAATATAGCGAAGACAACACTATTATGGCTTGGCAGGTTGGTAACGAACCTAGACTTTTTACGGTAGAAAACGAAGAGAAATTTACCATCTGGCTGAATAAAATTGTTAATTTAATGGATAGTTTGGACAAGAACCACCTGATTTCTACAGGTTCTGAGGGTTTAAATAGTTCGAATGATAAAATCGAAATTTTTGAAAGAACACACAAAAATCCGAATATTGATTATTTAACCATGCATATCTGGCCTAAAAACTGGAATTGGTTTAAGGCGGATAATGCCCAAACCACAATTCCGTCGACTATTGAAAACGCAGGAAAATATATTGATGCGCACGTTAAAGTAGCGAATAATTTACAGCGTCCTATTATTATTGAAGAATTTGGATTGCCAAGGGAAAATGAAAATCTAAATGCAGGAGCCTCTTCTATTTACCGAGATCAGTTTTATAGTTATATTTTTGAAAGGGTTGTAGAAAGCCGTAAAAATAACGGTCCGTTGCAGGCGGCTAATTTTTGGGGATTTGGCGGTGAAGGAAAACCGGTTACTGCAGATGGAAAATGGAAACCCGGCGATCCCTTAACAACAGATCCGCCACAGGAACCACAAGGATTAAATTCAGTTTTTTCGTCTGACAAATCGACTTTGGAAATCGTTAAGAAATACAATTCTAAATTCAAAAATTAATGAAACAAATTATCTCATTATTCTTTGCACTATTCCTTTTTAATCTTTCTTTTGCCCAAAAGAAACAAGACTTTACGTTAAATTCTCCAAACGGAAAAATTCAAGTTACAATTGCTGTCAATGACAAAATAACTTGGTCAGTTTCGCATGAAAAAGATGTTGTTTTGGCACCATCGGCAATGTCATTAACTTTAGCTGAAAATGAAATTTTAGGAAAAAATCCAGCTGTTTTAAATTCGAAAAAAGAAACTGTTGATACTTCATTTGAATCTCCTTTTTACAAAAAAAAATCTGTTAAAAACAATTACAACCAGCTGACTATACATTTTAAAAATGATTTCAGCATCGAATACCGCGCTTTTGATGACGGAGTCGCCTATCGTTTTATAACTAAAAAGAAAAAGGATATAACTGTAAAGTCGGAAGAAGTAATTTTGAATTTCGATAAGGATTACAATACGCTGATGCCTTACGTCCGTGATTTAAGAAATCCGAAAGACCCTTATATCTCTTCGTTTGAAGCACATTATGAAAACAAAAAAATAAGTGAATTTGCCAAAGATACTTTGGCGTTTTTACCGTTTTTGATTGATTATAAAAATCATAAAAAAGCCGTTTTTCTGGAAGCTAATCTGGAAGATTATCCAGGATTATTTGTAACCAATAACAATTCGAAATCTGGTTTTGAAGGCCGTTTTTCTAAATATCCTTTACAGGAAAAAAACGGCGGATTCAACAACATTAACCGACTTATTACCGAAAGAGCTGATTATTTGGTTCAAACAAAAGGAACTCGAAACTTCCCTTGGAGAATTTTGGTAATCTCAGAAAACGATGCTGCTTTAGCCAATAATGACATGGTTCAAAAACTGTCCGAACCTACCAAAATCAAAGACATCAGCTGGATAAAACCCGGAAAAGTTGCTTGGGACTGGTGGAATGACTGGAACATTTACAATATCGATTTTAAGGCAGGAATCAATACACAAACCTATAAATACTACATTGATTTTGCGTCCAAAAACAAAGTGGAGTACGTGGTTCTTGACGAAGGCTGGAGTCTTGAAGATGACATCATGAAACACAATCCAAATGTCGATTTGGAAGCTTTAATCGCTTACGGAAAAGAACGAAACGTAGGGATTATTTTGTGGAGTTCGTGGATGGCTTTGACCAAAGACACAGACGGAATTCTAAAAAATTATGCCAGCATAGGAATCAAAGGATTTAAAGTGGATTTTCTGGATCGTGATGATGCCAAAATGGTAAATTCTGTTTATGATATTGCACAAAAAGCAGCCGATAATAAATTGCTTTTGGATTTTCACGGCATGTACAAACCAACAGGTATTCAGCGAACTTTCCCAAATATTCTAAATTTTGAAGGAGTAAAAGGATTGGAAAATAATAAATGGACTCCGAATGATGATGTTCCAACTTATGACTGCTCCATTCCATTTATCCGAATGATGGCTGGTCCAATGGATTATACGCCGGGTGCGATGCGAAATGCAACCAAAAGCGAATTTAAACCAAGCCATTCGAATCCGGTAAGCCAGGGAACAAGATGCCATCAATTGGCATTATACACCATTTTTGAAGCTCCTTTGCAAATGATGGCAGATAGTCCAACAGCTTATATGAAAGAACAGGAAAGCACTGATTTCATAGCTAAAATGCCGACTACTTTTGATGAAACTGTGGCTTTGGATGGAGAAGTTGGGAAATTTATAACAATAGCCCGAAGAAAAGCAAATACTTGGTATCTAGGCGCAATAACCAATTGGGATTCCAGAGAAACAACTATTGATTTTTCTTTCCTTGAAAAAGGCAAAAAATACGAAGCCGAAATTTTCTCTGACGGATTAAACGCTGATAAAGCAGCACAAGATTACAAAAAAGAAATTATAACCGTAGATTCAACTACTAAACTAAAATACCGATTAGCAGGTGGGGGCGGATTAGCGGCTGTTATTCAAGCAAAATAGAAATAAAAAATGGGACAAATTGTCCCATTTTTTTATGCTAATATTTTCTCGATTGCATTTATTTCATCCGAAGAAAAATCCAAATTTTGCAGACAGTCAATATTATTATTCAATTGCTTAACCGAACTGGCTCCTATCAAAACCGAAGTAATTCTTTTGTCTTTCTGCAGCCAAGCCAAAGCCATTTGTGCCAAAGACTGGTTTCGGTTTTTAGCAATTTCGTTCAGCTGGACTAATTTCTGAATACGTTCCTGCGTAACCTCATCTTCTCTTAAATGTCCGTTTGGATTATGTGCTCTGGAATTTTCGGGAATTCCATTTAAATATTTATCAGTTAAAAGTCCTTGTGCCAAAGGTGAAAAAGCAATACAGCCTACTCCTTTTTCTTCCAAAACATCCAATAAGCCATCTTCTACCCAACGCACTAACATAGAATATTTTGCTTGATGAATCAAACAAGGCGTTCCCAATTGTTTCAATACATCAACCGCTACTCTAGTCTGCTCAGCAGAATAATTGCTGATTCCAACATACAAAGCTTTACCGCTTCTCACAGCGTGATCAAGAGCCATCATTGTTTCTTCAATCGGCGTTTCTGGATCTGGACGATGCGAATAAAAAATATCGACATAATCAACATTCATGCGCTTTAAACTTTGGTCTAAACTCGATAATAAATATTTTCGAGACCCCCAATCTCCATAAGGTCCGTCCCACATGGTGTAACCTGCTTTGGTCGAAATTACAATTTCATCACGCAGATTTCCTTGAAAATTATGCCATAATATTTTACCGAAATTCTCTTCGGCAGAACCTGGAACCGGCCCGTAATTATTAGCCAAATCAAAATGAGTGATTCCTTTATCAAAAGCTTCTTTGGCAATACTTTCTGCATTTTCAAAATTATCCACTGAACCGAAGTTATGCCACAATCCTAAAGAAATCTCAGGCAGTAATAACCCGCTTTTTCCACATCTGTTATATTTCATTTTTTCCTATTTACAAAAATTTCACTAATCAACACCAATAATAATTAGTGCAAATTAGTGAAATTTGTTTTAGCTTAAAAATAAACCCGAAAGGTTTTAAAAGCCTTTTGGGTCACTATTTTTATTTCAATTCAAAACCGCCATCTAAACCTTTTTCAGAGCTTCCTCCTACCATAATTTTGAAAGTGCCAGGCTCAACTAAATAATTTCCATCATTATCATAAAAACCAAGTTCTTTCTCTGTCAAAGTAAAAGAAATCGTTTTGGTTTCTCCTTTTTTCAAGTTGACTAATTCAAAACCTTTCAGCTCTTTTATCGGACGGATAATACTTGCGTAATCATCATGAATATACAATTGTACAATTTCTTTTCCGTCATAATTTCCTGAGTTGGTCACTTCCACAGTTACTTGTACAGGCTCTCCTTTTGCGAAAGCAGTTTTATTTACCTTCAGATTTTTATAATCGAACGTTGTATAACTTAAACCAAAACCAAATGGAAATAAAGGCGTTTTTTCGACATCTGTATAGTGCGACCAAAACACATTTTTATCTGTATTTACAGGTCTTCCAGTGCTGTATTTGTTGTAATAAATTGGAACCTGCCCTACATTTCTTGGGAAAGACATCGGCAGTTTCCCGCTTGGATTATAATCACCGTATAAAACCTGTGCTACTGCATTTCCAGTCTGAGTTCCCAAATGCCAAGCCTCAACAATAACAGGAACATGTTCTGCTGCCCACGGAATACTCAACGGACGGCCATTATTTAAAACCAAAACAATATTTGGATTCACTTTATAAATTTCTTCTAACAATTCTTGTTGAACACCCGGCAAATTAAGATCAGTTCTGCTTCGTCCTTCACCACTCTGAAAACCGTGTTCTCCTAAAACCATTACAACAACATCCGCTTCTTTAGCTGCTTTTTTAGCCGCTTCAAAACCGCTTTTATCGGTTGTATTAAAAACAACCTCATCCAAAAACGAAGTTTTTCCAACTGTTAAGTCAGCCCCTTTTTCAAAAGTCAGCTTGTTGTCTTTATATTGCTGCATCCCTTCCAAAACCGAAACTGCAGTATTATCATCAGATGCTATTCTCCAGCTTCCCAACGGGCTGTTTTTATCGTTTGCCAAAGTACCAATCAAAGCTATTTTCTGCCCTGATTTCTTTAGCGGAAGCAAGTTTTTATCATTCTTAAGTAACACAATAGATTTTTTGGCCATGTCCAAAACGCCTTCATTATTGGCTTTGCTTCCAATAACTTCTTTTTCGCGTTTTTCGTCACAATATCTGTACGGATCGTCAAATAATCCCAATTCAAATTTCACGCGCAAAATTCTGCGGACTGCATCATCAACCAAAGCTTCTTTAACTTTTCCTTCCTTAACCAAACCAGCCAGTTTCGCAACATACAAATACGATTCCATATCCATATCCGATCCAGCCACTACTCCTTTCAAAGCAGCATCTTCCTCATCTTTGGCATAACCATGTGCAATCATCTCACGAATCGAAGCATAATCAGAAATCACAAAACCATCAAACTTCCATTTCCCTTTCAGAATATCTCTCTGCAGAAACACATTTCCTGTTGCCGGAACTCCATTCATGGTATTAAAAGAATTCATAAACGTACGAACGCCCGCATCAACAGTAGCTTTAAACGGCGGCAAAACCGAATTATACAATTTAGAATTACTGATATCCACAATATTATATTCCAATCCAGCCTCTACATAACCGTAAGCTGCAAAGTGTTTCGCGCAGGCAGCAATCGTGTTTACTTTTGCCAAATCGGCAATTGTTTCTCCCTGAAAACCTTTCACTCTCGCAGTCGCAATTTTACTCCCTAAATAAGGATCTTCTCCTGCACCTTCCATCACACGACCCCAGCGGGCATCATTGGCTACATCTACATTTGGTCCAAAAGTCCAGTTAATTCCTGACGCCGAAGCTTCATCAGCCGCAATAGCTGCCGATTTCTTAATCGCTTCCAGATCCCAGCTTGCCGATTCTGCCAACGGAATAGGACTCAAGGTTTTATACCCGTGAATCACATCAAACCCAATAATCAACGGAATCCCTAATCTAGTTTCTTCCACAGCAATTTTCTGCACAGCGCGTACATTTTTCACGCCGCGAACTGTCAGCATGGAACCAACTAATCCTTTGCGCAGATGCTCATATTTTAGCTCGGCAGTTCCCCCTTTTGGAGCCGGTCCTGTTACTTCCCAAAAACCATTGTACTGGTTCATTTGTCCCACTTTCTCTTCCAATGTCATTTGCTTCATCAATAAATCGATGCGCTCTTCAATAGGTTTTGTTTTGTCTAAATGGGGTAATTTTTGTGCATTCATAGTTCCAATTGTAATCAGGGTAAAAACCCCTGCAGTAATTATTTTTTTCATTTTAAAAGTTAAAGGATTTATTTTTTGCGTCATCATAATTTTAAAAAAAAATTGGGCGTGACCACGATGAGCAAAGGGGGCTTACATTAGTAATCGTTATTCGCCCCCTTTGCTCATCGCGGTCGGGCTATCCATGCTACTTCGGTAGCTTATTTCTATCCCTCACGCAGCTTTACGGATTTAAAGATCATTTTATATTCTTGCCAAATTAAAAGCGAATCAAAACAACCAGCATAAAAACCAGAAAGCAATTTACGTTTCTAATTATTTTTTTAATAAAACTGATGAAGCAAAAACTAAAACAAATGGGGCTTTTATTATCAAATAAGCCAAATTATTCTGTTATAAAACTTGAAGACGGCAAATTCTCTTTATTAAAAAGTGTCGACTGATCCGTATTTTTCCTTGCATATCTACTGGTTCATTTGTTCCACTTTCTCTTCCAATGTCATTTGCTTCATCAATAAATCAATGCTCTCTTCAATAGGTTTTATTTTGTCTAAATGGAGAAATTTTGTGATTCATAATTGTATAGTAAATAAGGCAAAAGCCCTACGTTCATTAATTGCTTATTTTTTATTTTCAATATCATTATTCTCTTTTTCATAATACGCTTTCAAAACATACCAAGCCTTTTTCTTTTCACCTTTATCAGATAGCAGTCCTTTCCTGTTCCAGCCCTTTTGATACACTGGGTGCAATCGCGATAAAGATCGGAAATCACATAAAATCCACGGACATACTCCAGCCAAATTAGGAACCGTTGAAAACATCTCGATTTGATCCTTGTAAATCTGTTCCTGATACGATTCATTCCAGGAAGAAGCTGCATCTTTTGGTTCTGCGGTATTGCCGTAAAGCGCTTCACCTCCAAACTCCGAAATGATGACAGGTTTATTCGTATTGACCAATTTCCATTTTGTTTCCTTTGGCTGCCCTTGCCACGGTGTGTACCAGCCTACATATTCATTGATTGAAATCACATCAAAATAATTGTAAAGCGGATCCCATACATTAAATTCATTATTGTTATAGCCTTGTGTGCAAATAACAGTTGTTGTGAGTCGTGTTGGATCTAGTATTTTGCATTGTTTGGACAATTTTATCAAAGCATTATCTCGGTTTTCTGTAAACTGATACGTTTCATTAGACAAACTCCATACGATTATTCCGCAACGATTTTTGTCTCTTTTAATCATTTCTTTGAGCATCAAATCCATTTTTTGCTCCACACCAACTGCCGAAAACTCGATATGCTGATAAATCGGTAATTCTTCCCAAACCATTAATCCCATTTTTTCAGCCAGACGAACCGTGTGTTCACTGTGGGGATAATGTGCCAATCGCACCAAATTACAGCCTAATTCTTTTGCCCAATTCAAAAGCAAAAGAGCATCTGATTCAGAATATGCTTTTGCTCCGCGCAACGGCATTTCTTCGTGAAAATTGATTGCTTTTATAAAAATAGGTTTCCCATTGAGAACTATTTTTGCGCCCTGAACCTCAATGTTTCTAAATCCAATTTGATCTGTAACTCTATCCGATTCACTACTAATAATTATTTTGTATAAAGTTGGATTTTTAGGACTCCAAAGGGTAAAATTTGACTTAAATTGCACTGCCGCATATCCATTTACATCTGTTTTTGTAGTGTAATTCAGGTTTAATTCGGGAATGCTTACTTTTATTTTTTGGACTCCAGCAGCTCCAGTTACCTTTACCCATCCTAAAACTTCATTATTTGAATTCTTTTTTAATTGAATATAATAATCTTCAATAAACGACATTGGAGTTTCTATAATAGTAACTTCCCGCGTAATTCCGCCATAATTGAACCAGTCATAACCTTCGCCAGGAATTCCATCTTTGAGCCGCTTGCTGTTCACTTTGACCACCACAGCATTTTTGGAAGCATTAACCAAATTCGTTATCTCAAATTGAAAGGGAGTAAAACCTCCTTCGTGGGTTCCTAAAAGAGTACCATTCAAATAAACATCTGCCTTATAATTGACTGCACCAAAATGCAAAAACAAACGTTTATCTTTCTTTGCAGGATAGGTAAATACTTTTTTGTACCAAACAATTCCCTCATAATAATTCAATTCGGGCAACTGTGTATTAAAATCTGCAGGGACGTTCAAAACCAAACTGCCTTCAAACGAATATTCTGAAAAATCGCTTTTTTTCTCTGGCTTTCTTTCTTCCCAAAATTTTCTCCATTCTCCTGTATTAGTGGGATCAATAATTGCATTCCATTGACCATCCAAACTTTGAGTTTTTCGATCAGCGGGACTAATCATAGCGGTTTGAGCCAATAAAGTATTTCCATTTATCAAAAAATGAAAAAGGGTCAAAAAAATTATAACTTCATATTTTCTCATAATTAGTACTTTATTATTTTGGGCGTACCTCTTTGTCCTGAAGAAAAACCAGAACAAGAGTCGGGCTTTACGTTCCCGCTTTTTTTTATCCCTAAAAAAAGGGATAAAAAAAGAGCTCCACTTCAATCCCTCAAGCGGTTTCATAATAAATGATAGCATTTCATCTTTAAACTAAAAATCAAATCACCGTACTTTATTCCGAAATAAAACTCGAAGCCGGCAAATTAGCTTTATTAAAAAGTGTCGCCTGATCGGTATTTTTCCAAGCATAACGCATTTTTACAGGATTTTTTACCTTGTCTGAATCTAACACTACAGTATTACTTTTAATAACCGCATTTGCTTTATAAAATACATTATCGGCTCCCGCCACTTCAAACAAATCGGCTTTTTTATCCTTAAAATATAATCCTTCAGCATAATCAAAAGTCACTGTAACTTTATTCTTTTCAACGGAAATTCCTTTATAAAGCGGTCCGTTTACCAATGCAGTATTCGTTTTATAAGTATTCGCCAAAGCCAAATTCGCCAAGCGTATTCCAACTGATTTTTTATCCTTTGGATGAATATCATCAGCTGTCGAAATATCACTGGTCACTATCATCCCTGTATTCGGAACTTCCTGCAAAACTTTTCGCTGTGCATCTCGGATTATAGCTCCTCCAAAATGGTCTTCTCCATATTTATAAGGCGCAATCTGTACATAATAAAACGGAAAATCATACTTCCATAATTTTCTCCACGAAGTGATTAATCCCGAAAGTGTTTTGTCATAAACCGTTGATCCCACATTACTCTCGCCTTGATACCACAATGCTCCAGCAATTTTAAATTTTGCCAGCGGATAAATCATCGCATTAAAAGCACGTCCTGGCTGATGTGGACCGTAACTTTCTTCTTTTCGTGTTTTGGCTGCTTCCAACAAAACGGCGTCATTTTGAATCACTTCTTCAGGCATCCAGATCTCAGCTGGCGTTCCCCCCCAATTCGACGAAATCAAACCAATGGGTACATTTTTCAATTCTTCCTGCAAACGCTTTCCAAAAAAATAGCCCACCGCACTAAAATATTTCATCGTTTCCGGCGAACATTCCGTCCATGTTCCAGATATGTTATTTTGCGGAGTTGTAGCCGTCAGTTTTGGAACTAAAAAAAATCGAATGTTTGGGTTCGTTGCGTTTTTTACCGCTTCATCGCCATTCTCAATTCCCCAGCTAGCGTTCATTTCCATATTGGATTGTCCTGAACAAATCCAGACTTCACCAATCAGAATGTTTTTCAAGACGATTTCATTGTAGCCTTTTATGGTAATCGTATAAGGTCCTCCTTCTTTTGGAGTCGGAATAACAATTTCCCATTTCGCCTGATTACTAGCTTTGATTTTATAGGTTTCATTATTCCAGCTTGGCGTAATCACAACTTCTTCCTGCGGATTTGCAAATCCCCAAAAAGTAACTTCGCTATTGCGCTGCAAAACCATATTATCCGAAAAGATATTCGGAAGCGTAACATTTGCGGAAGCGGTATTGGAAAATATTAGGAAAAGGATAAAAGCAATGGCATTATTTCTCATTTAGTAACTTTTTAAAATAAGGAATTAATTGGTCGGCCATTACTTTATCATCAGCGATATCTGGATGATAGCCACAGCCTTTTGGAGACATCGGCTGAAATTCAAACAGCGTAATTGGTTTGTATGTTTTATCATTTTCAAAAGCCTGAATCACTTTTTTTAGACATTTTACCAAAGTCACATTTCGCTCTCCCGAAACCATCGGACTGTTCAGTAAAACAATTCTGGTGTTAGGCGCGTGTTTGTAAACCGTTTTGATAAAATTAATATAATTTGAAACGTATTTTTCTTCATTAAAAGGCAGTCTCGCTTTTTTGCCATCACCGTCCGAAAGGTCGTTTGTTCCCAAACAAATGCTCACCAAATCAGGCTGAAAAGCAAAATCATACGGTTTTGAAGTGTCTTTATTCAGATATAAATTTTCATATACATCCGGAATATTGGGTTCGCTCTCGTGCTCATCATTCCAGTTTCGGTACATTCCGTATCCTGAAACAGAACTCAACACAAAATCGATATTCAAAGCTCTGGAAAGTACGGGTCCATAAGCCCAATAAGCATTATGCTGATCGTACCAGTCCCCGCTCCCGCAAGGAATTTCGGAGGCATCATTACCATATCCGCAAGTTATAGAATCGCCTATCAGTTCAATTTTCTTCTTCTTTTTGGACGCAGCACTTTCTATTAACTTCGCAGTTGTTCCCGCAAATAAAACACCTCCGTTAGCGGCTTCTGTAGCTTTATAAATCGAAAGATGATGCGTTTTTCTACCATCGGGTACAGCAATTGGAAAAGATTTTGCTTCCCCTTTTTCTATTCGTACTCTGCCGATATACTTTCCGTCAAGTTCCAGGGAAACATAGTTTTGGTGATCCTCCACGCTCTGCAGTAAAACAGCACAGGAGTTTCCCTCAAAATCAAAAGAAACTGATGAAGCCGCACCAATAAGGATTGCTTTATTGTCCGGCTTTTTTTCGACTCTCCCTTGATATTCAAAAAGTGACTGGGTTTCAGTCTTTTTTTGGGCAATAGAAAAGGACGAAATGGCAATCAATAAAAATAAAAGGTATTTTTTTTTGTAATTCATAATCTTTCAGGGCTTTTATGGTGGTATAGACAACAAATATAAATTGATTACAATTTAATAATATGTACTATTTTTTCAAACTATAATCATAAAATTACTTGGGTGATTATTTCACATACAGTTTAACCTCAATATTGTCTTTTCGTCTCGTATTTTTAAACGTGACAGCGCAAGAATGAAAACGAACTGACAAAGCAATCTCCACAATACTATTCCACAATATTGTCCTTCCGACGGAGGAGGAATCTCCACAATACCATTCCATACAGTATTTCAATACTTAAATTGTGTCATTCTATCAATAGCATTCTGCCAATTTTTTTATTTATAAATAAAATACTACTTTAGTTTTATGCAATTTCAAGAAGGCTATCATACTTATTACATTTATATAATCACCAATAAAGCAAAAACTGTCTTATATACTGGTGTAACAAATCATTTAAAAATACGCTTAGAGCAACATAAAGACAATATTGCGTCTAAAAATAAAACATTTGCCTCTAGCTATAATGTTCATTTTTTGATCTACTATGAAAAATTCATCTGGATTCAAGACGCTATTGCGAGGGAAAAAGAAATAAAAGGATGGAGAAGAGAAAAGAAATTAGACCTCATTAAAACAATCAATCCAGATCTGGATTTTTGGAATTACTTATTTGAATAAGATTGCGGAGCTACTTGCGGAGATTCCTCCTCCGTCGGAAGGACAAGTTTGTAGGGAAACTGTGTGTAAAAATTAAGAGCAAAACTTTTAAACAAAAAAACCACCTTTTCAGGTGGTTCTATTATACTTTTTTGATTTAAAAATTAACTTTTCACTCCAGAAGCTGCCACAACAACTGTTCCTTTAATGGTCAAAACTTTAACAGCCGTATCAGCATTAGTTGTTACCGACACCGTTTTAGTAAATACACCTGGATTTGCTGCATTATAAGTAGCCGTAACTGTACCTGATTTTCCTGGTGCAATTGGTGTTTTGGTATAATCTGTTGCTGTACAACCGCATGAACCTTGAACATTTGTAACTATAACTGCTGTTTTTCCTGTGTTTTTAAATTCGAAAACAATAGGTTTTGGTGTGTTTTGAGGAATTGTTCCCACATCTATAGTCTCACTTTTCCATACAACTGAAGAAGCTGCTGCAACCGTTTTTGAAACTAATGTTTTTACAGGAGCGATAGCTGAAAAAGACATTAAACTTAGAGTTAATGCCAGCATTGAAATTTTAATCATTTTCATATTATTGTGTTTTATTTGGTTACTGTTTTGAATAATCCAAAAGTAGATTAGAAAAACAGATACCCTTGTTAAGCGTTATCCAATGTTTGTTAACGACTTGTTAATACAAAAAAGACAGCCAAATTTTGATTAATATTACATAATGAAACTGACTAAACTCAATAGCAGCATCCTAATTGGATTAATTGCCATTATAGGAATCCTAGTGGCACAATTATTTTGGACTAAAGAAGCCTTTACTATTGAAGAGAAAAAATTCAGCCAAAGAGCACACATCGCCTTACTGGAAGTGGTCAAAAAATTATATGTTGGAACCAACCATGAACTTCCGGGCAAAAACCCAGTACAGAAAATTTCCAATGATTATTATATCGTAAATGTCGACAACGATTTTGAACCCGAGATTTTAGAGTTTTATCTCATATCCGAATTCCGAAAAATGAATATCACTACGGATTTTGAATATGCCATGTACAACTGCCAAAGCGACGAAATGGTCTATGGCAACTACATCTCACTATCCGAAAAGAAACAGACCAAACATTCAGTACATTTTCCCAAACACAAAAATTTTGTCTATTATTTCGCTATCCGGTTTCCTAATGAAACGGGATATTTGTTCAGTTCATTACGATTTTGGTTTGTGCTTTCCATTGCATTAATCATCATTTTACTGGTCTATGTGTATTCTATTTTTACGCTTTTACAGCAAAAAAAATACTCCGATCTGCAGCGTGATTTCATCAATAATATGACACACGAATTCAAAACGCCATTGTCTTCCATACTCATTGCTTCCAATTATCTCAGCAGGCAGAATCCAATTCAGCAAGATGAAAAACTGGAAAAGTACACTCATATTATTATTGACCAAAGCAACAAGCTGAATCAGCATATCGAGAAAATTCTAAGCGTAGCCAAATCTGACAATACTCCTTTAGTTTTAGATAAAAAACAGTTGGATATTTTGCCAATTCTGGAATCTGTAATTGAAAACAGTAAACTCAAACATCCGGAAATCCAAATAGATATTCAAACCGACTTAGTGTCTGTAACTATTGAAGCGGATGAGTTTCATTTTACAAATCTGGTTTACAATCTGTTGGACAATGCCATAAAATACAGTGATAACAAACCCAAAATCAATATCGCTGTTGCAAAAACTGGAAAGTATTTACAATTCGATTTTATCGATAATGGCATTGGAATGGACTCCAAAAACATTCCCTTTGTATTTGACAAATTTTACAGGATTCCGAGTCAAAAAAGCAATGAAGTAACTGGTTTTGGATTAGGCTTGTACTATTCCAAAAAAGTATGTGACTTACACAACTGGAAAATTTCTGTAAAATGCAATCCGGAAAAAGGCTGTACCTTTTCACTGTTAATTCCTCAAAAATAATGAATCCTGTCCGAATACTTTACACCGAAGACGATGCAACCCTAGCATTCCTGACCAAAGACAACTTGGAGCAAAACCATTACGAAGTGACTCATTGCGAAGATGGAGCAGCTGGTTTTGAAGCTTTCAAAAAAGGCGTTTTCGATATTTGTATTTTGGACATCATGATGCCAAAAATGGATGGCTTTGAACTGGCAGCCGAAATCAGGAAAATCGATACCAATGTTCCTATTATTTTCCTGTCGGCCAAAACCCTAAAAGAAGACCGTATCAAAGGCCTCCGTTTAGGAGCCGATGATTATCTTGTAAAGCCTTTTAGCATTGAAGAATTACTCCTTAAAATTGAAATATTTTTGAGACGCTCCCGCAAGAATAATGCGGTTGATAAATCCATTTATGAAATTGGGAAATACCAATTCGATACCAAAAATTTCATCCTTTTTAATAAAACCGAAAAGATATCCCTCACCCAGCGCGAAGCCGACCTTTTAAAATTATTTCTTGATAATAAAAATGTCGTTTTAAAGCGTGAACAAATCCTAACCTCTCTTTGGGGTGACGATGATTATTTTATGGGACGCAGTCTCGATGTTTTTATTTCCCGCCTGCGCAAAATTTTGGCTAATGAAAAAGGAATTGCGATTGAGAATTTACATGGGATTGGGTTTAGGTTTTTTGTGGAGTAACTCAATTATTATCGAAGATTATAAAGACCATTAACATAAAAAACATTTCTTAATCTTCCACCAATTCTTTTTTATGTAAAAACCCAAAATGGCTTAAAAATACTATTATAGTCAATGGGTATAATTTTCTCTATTGAGTATCGTTCCATTTTTTCAAATAGCCATATTGAAAATTTACTTCTTTTTTTAAAATTAGAAATTTGCAAGTCACTGCAAATCTGAATAAAATATTGAGGTTTATTATCCATAGACATATAATCTCCAATAAATTGGTAACATTTACAAAAATCTCTTATACTATTTTTAAATTGAACAAGAGGAATACTCTTACTGGCAAATTTATGATTTACCACTATAAATGCGTCTTCACCACCTAAATAAACTGCATCATTTGAGAGTTGAAGTTCTCCTGTACTTCCATTTATAATTTCCCAACTAGAAAACTTTTTCTTTAAAAATAAACAAAGTTTTTGCCCTATTTCAGGTTTACCGAACCTTGTATCACAAGTCCATTCTTCAAACATATTTACAGAAATGATTTTATAAACTTGTCCCTTTAATGTTTCAGTAATTTTAAATGTGTATGAATTTTTTTTTATTCCATAAATTTCTCCAATAACAATTATATCTGCACTTCCTGCCACTACAACTAAGGGAAAATCCATCTTTTTTGCATCAACTTTTAATGATGAAAAAATAATGAATAGAACTAAAATTATTTGTGTTATGTTTTTTACCATTCGTTAATCTGTCTTATTTTCTCAACCTAATGTATTATCTTTTAATATTATTATAATGGAATATTTCCGTGTTTTCTGTCAGGAGTAACGCTAACTTTATTCTCCAGCATGCTAAACGCTTTTATCAGTTTGCGTCTGGTGTCTTGAGGAAGAATCACCTCATCTACAAAACCGCGTTGAGCAGCCGTATATGGATTGGCAAACAACTCGGCATATTCGGCTTCTTTTTCCAGAAGTTTGGCTTCGTGGTCTTCGGCATCATGGATTTCTTTTTTGAATATAATTTCCGAAGCCCCTTTGGCTCCCATTACCGCAATTTCGGCAGTTGGCCAAGCAAAATTCATATCGGCACCAATGTGTCTGGAATTCATTACATCATAAGCACCGCCATAGGCTTTGCGGGTGATTACGGTTACTCTTGGCACAGTAGCTTCGCTTAAAGCGTAAAGCAGTTTTGCGCCGTGAACAATAATTCCGTTCCATTCTTGATCGGTTCCCGGTAAAAAGCCAGGTACATCTACCAATACTAATAACGGAATATTAAAAGCATCACAAAAACGGGTAAAACGTGCCGCTTTTTTCGAACTGTTCACATCCAGACAGCCCGCCAAAAACATTGGTTGATTCGCTACAATTCCTATGCTTCGTCCCCCCAAACGGGCAAAACCTACAATGATATTTTCGGCATAATTTTTATGGATTTCAAAAAACGAATCTTCGTCAATAATTCCTGCAATAACGCTGTGCATATCGTAAGGTTTATTTGGATTATCCGGAATGATGCTAGCTAATTGTCCACGTATTTCATCTTTGAGTTCATAAGGTAAATTACGAGGTTTTTCTTTGTTGTTTTGGGGCAGATAACTCAACAGCCTTTTGATATCTTCCAGACAAACCACTCCATTCACAGCAGTACGGTGTGCCACACCTGACTTGGTGGAATGCGTACTCGCTCCTCCTAATTCCTCTGAAGTTACGGACTCATTCGTTACGGTTTTCACTACATTCGGTCCCGTAACAAACATATAACTGGTTTCTTCGACCATCATCGTAAAATCGGTCATTGCGGGAGAATACACGGCTCCGCCGGCGCAAGGTCCCATAATCGCCGAAATTTGCGGAATCACACCGCTGGCCTGTACGTTTCGATAGAAAATATCGGCATAACCTCCTAACGAACGAACACCTTCCTGAATACGCGCCCCGCCCGAATCGTTCAGTCCAATCATGGGTGCTCCCATTTTGACAGCCATGTCCATAATTTTACAGATTTTCTCGGCATGTGTTTCGGATAATGAACCTCCAAAAACAGTAAAATCCTGAGCAAAAATATAAACCAATCTTCCGTTGATGGTTCCGTATCCTGTGATTACTCCATCTCCATAATACATTTCGTTTTCCATCCCAAAATCGGTGGTTCGGTGAGTTACTAACATCCCGATTTCCTCAAAAGATCCTTCATCCATCAAATAATTGATGCGTTCTCTGGCAGTCAGTTTCTTATTCGAATGCTGTTTTGCAATACGCTTTATTCCTCCGCCCAAATGGGCTTCGGCTATTTTATCGTTTAGTGTTTTTATTTTTGATTCCATTTATTGTCAGTTATTATTTTTGAATGCCTTTTAAAAAATTTAAACACATAGAAACATAGAAAAAATTTCAAAGTGTTAGTCAAAAGAAATTAATAGAAAAATATTTTTTCCACATAGCATTATGAAATCTATGAAGAGTGAAACGCCTTTACGTTACAATAAAAAAACTATGTTTCTATGTGTTTAATTTTTCATTTTGAATTTAATTAATTGGCAAGCGTACTATTTTTTGATCTTCAAAATACTGTTTCAATGCCACCAAAGCAGCGATTTCAGCTTCTCTACTAACTTGCTCTTTTAAAATTTCGGGACTGTAATATTTCTTCACAAAATGCGTGTCGAATTTCCCTGAACGAAAAGCATCGTGCTCAAAAACAAATTTCCCGAAAGGCAAAGTCGTATAAACGCCTTCGACCTGATAATCTTCAATAGCTTTTATCATCAGCTGGATTGCTTCTTCACGTGTTTGTCCGTAAGTAATTAATTTAGCCAGCATCGGGTCATAATAAATCGGAACATCCATGCCTTGCTCAAAACCGTTATCAACGCGAATTCCTTCCCCAACGGGCAATTTATAAACATCCAAATGTCCAACACTCGGCAGGAAATCATTCAACGGGTCTTCGGCATAGACACGCAGTTCCAGTGCATGACCTTTTAGCTGCAAATCTTGCTGTTTAATGGTCAAAGCTTCTCCCCTTGCCACTCTAATCTGCAGTTCTACTAAATCGGTTCCTGTGATCAGTTCCGTAACTGGATGCTCCACTTGCAAACGGGTATTCATTTCAAGGAAGTAGAAATTATTATTTTCGTCCAATAAAAATTCAACTGTTCCCGCTCCCAGATAATCACAGGACTTAGCCACCAAGACAGCAGCTTCCCCCATTTTTTTACGCAATTCCGGAGTCAAAACTGCAGAAGGCGCTTCCTCAACCACTTTTTGATGACGGCGCTGAATGCTGCATTCTCTTTCAAACAAATATAAAATGTTTCCGTGACTGTCCGCCATCACCTGAATTTCGATATGCCGCGGAGAAGCCACATATTTTTCTATAAAAACCGAACCATCGCCAAAGGCAGCAACCGCTTCGCTTATTGCGCGATTCATTTGTGATTCAAAATCGGCTTCACTTTCTACCACACGCATTCCTTTTCCGCCGCCGCCAGCCGAAGCTTTAATCAATATAGGAAAACCAATTGTCGTGGCTGCCTGTTTTGCTTTTTCGATATCGGTAATGGCTTCGTCAATGCCTGGAACCATCGGAATATTATAGGCTTTAACAGCATCCTTGGCCGCCAATTTACTTCCCATAATTTTTATGGCATGTGATTTTGGACCAATAAAAATGATGCCATTTTTTTCGGCTTCTTCAGCAAAATCAGCATTCTCGCTCAGAAAACCATATCCTGGATGAATCGCATCTGCATTCAACGCCTTGGCTGCTTCAATAATTTTATTTCCAAGCAAATAAGATTGACTGGAAGGTGACTCACCAATCCAAACTGCTTCATCGGCAAATTTTACGTGTGGTGCATTCCTGTCGGCCGTAGAATATACTGCCACGGTTTTAATGCCCATTTTCTGTGCGGTTTTCATCACTCTAATGGCAATTTCCCCTCTATTGGCAACTAGTATTTTTTTCATAAATCTTTCTTTGAGTACAAACGCACTGCTGTGCGTCTCTACGAGAATCTGCAGATGTACATCTTCAATCGACTCTATTTTTTTTCTATTCAAACTCAATTAACAGCTGTCCTTTGTCCACCGCATCTCCTGTACTCACCGAAATGGATTTAATCACGCCATCACGAGGCGAAAGAAAACTGTTCTCCATTTTCATGGCTCCAAGAATAATTAAATTATCATTCTCTTTTACAGTTTGTCCGACAACGACACTAATTTCCAAAATTAATCCCGGCATAGGCGCTTTTATAGCGTTAACCTGTTTAGCCAACCCGACTTCAAAACCCATTTCCTTTATCAAAATATCCAAAGAATTTGAAATTACGACAGTATAATTAGTGTTATTTACCTTAACCGTATAGCTTTTTTGATTGAAATCCGAAGTGATGATTTCTGCTTTATACGGTTTGTTTTGATGCAGAATATGAAATGCACTAGCTTCCACAGGAACGGCATCCAGTTGGGAAACACTTTCCTTTTCAAAATCAAAATGGAAAGTCTCGTTTACGGTTACTTTGTAATTTGAACTCATTTATCTCTTTTTAGTCAAGTAAAAATAACAAAAGAAAACGTTTTCGTGAACAAAAATTTAAATTCTGGACAAAATCATCAGAATAATTAAAATCTGGGGATGCAAAACAAGAACAATTAATATAAAGATTGATCATTCCAAAATTTAATGCATTGAGTAAATTTAATTTATTTTTAATTGAATCGCACCTTCTCATTCATACCTGATAACTAAAGTAAATTTGAAGTAGTTTGTTATTCCAGATAAAAAATATAACCAAAAGTCAGCCAAACCTGCCAGTCGTTGTATTTGTTTTCTGTGAAAATTTCTTTATTGGGATTTAATCCATCCACCCAATCAGAATCAAAATATTGAAAACGAAGATCAACCATTAAGTCAGATAAACTGTTTAATTTGTAACGTGCTCCTATGCCGGAAACAATAGACCAAGTACTGCTGTTTTCTGATGAAAAGCCATAAGAATGTCCATCTGACGGGACTAGATATTTTGGAAATGTTGCTTCTAAAGTCCCTAATTCTCCCATTGTAGAGGAGGATTTTGCGCTGTAAAAATTGTATTGAACCCCTAAACTTAAATAAGGAGAAACACTTCCTATAGTGTATTCAAAATCGTGAATTTCACTTAATGGAAAATATTCTAACTGCGCACCTAAATTCATAATCGATGATTTGCCTTGCATCGCTCTTAATTGCTGCTTCCCAATACTATTGCCATTTTCTACCCATTTTCCAAAATGATTCAATTTAGTCTGATTATAAGATAACTCGGAACGCACTTTAAAATGTTCGTTGAAATAGGCATCACTCATAGATCTGTATGAAAAATTCATGTAATGTACCAAACCAATTCCGAAACCAGTATTCCGATAACTAGAGTCATCGTTATTTCTTTGGCCATAATCAGATTTCATAACACTAGGCCCAAAAAAGCCACCTACTTCATGAGCTATTGAAGATTGAGCTGAAGATAAATTAAGGAAACCAAAAAAAACAATAAAAATACAAATGAAATTTTTGGACATTTTCTATGACTAATTTTATTATTGATACAATTTTAATATATAGGCACATAGTTCATTTATTTTCGTTAAAACAAATGAACTTCAATATGCAAATAGAACAACTTAATAACGCAATAAAAATTAAAATCGTCTAATGGATGTTTTTATAGCTTAAATGCAATTTTTTCAATTAGAGAGATGTATAATATTACAATATACTGACTAACAATAATATAATCTATTTTTAAATTTCTTTTGAACAATAACAAAGTTTTCTGATTATAAATCTTACAGAATAAAACGGGGCAATTACATATCAACTGCAATAAATTGAATTGTTTCAGTGTTCAGCAGCATTTAAAACGTAAAAAATGATGGAACAATTATTGCGAAGGCAAAAAAGTAAAGATATAGCGAAAGCGCCACTTATATTTCTATAAATGACTCAATGTTATTGTTTTAAAAATCAATATTGAATTAAGTAAAATTACAACACTAACAATCCAAATTCCCTCAATGTATTCACAGGTTTGGAGTACCAAAATAATTCAAAATCTTCCCGTTGAATTTCAAAATCGGTTTTCACTTCTTGAAAAGAATAGGTTTTAGCATTCGAAACCGAAATTTTCTGAAGCATTTCGACAAGCCACTCGCCTTCCATTTTATTGGTTTGAATACTGAAACTTTCCTTTTTGTCGTGAAAGGTCAGCGTCATCATTTCCCAAGAATTTCCTTTTTTGGATTTGGTAAATGTTTCTATAGTCGGTTTTCCTCCAAGCCAAACGATTTTGGCAGTTGGTTTAATATTGAAATTATTTTCTTCCTGCAACGCATCAAAAATAAAATCGGCGCCAATTTTTGTCTTCGGAATTTTGAAATCAAACCACTCCTGCAGTTCGTAATCAAAACAGATTCCGTGCATAAAATTGAACAGCGATTTCTTGAGTCCAAAACTAAATTTATCGTGATCAATACCTGTTGAATCAACAAAATTAATATCATTATTAGCAAAAACCTCCCCCAACCCCTCCAAAGGAGGGGAGTGAGGAATAACGCCAAATTGTTCGGGATTCAATCCCACAGGACTGTGTGCCGTCATCGCAAACTGATGCCAAAAACCCGACTGCAAAACGCCCGCTTCAAACAGCTGACGCACCATTTCGAGGCTGTCTATCGTTTCCTGAACCGTTTGCGTTGGATAGCCGTACATCAAATAAGCGTGTACCATAATGCCCGCTTCGGTAAAATTGCGGGTGACTTTTGCCACTTGCTCCACAGTTACGCCTTTGTCAATCAGTTGCAGTAATCTGTCAGAAGCTACCTCAAGCCCCCCGGAAACAGCAATACATCCCGAAGCCTTTAGCAACAGACACAAATCTTGGGTAAAGCTTTTTTCGAATCGAATGTTTGTCCACCAGGTTACCGCCAGTTTTCGGCGAAGGATTTCAAGTGCCAAAGCGCGCATCAAAGCGGGTGGCGCGGCTTCATCCACATAATGAAAACCAGTTTCTCCCGTTTGTGCAATCATTTCTTCCATTCGGTCGCACAGCAAACTCGCCGCAACGGGTTCGTAAACCTTTATATAATCTAGAGAAATATCGCAAAACGTGCATTTTCCCCAGTAACAGCCGTGCGCCATCGTGAGTTTATTCCAGCGTCCGTCGCTCCACAATCGGTGCATTGGATTTACGATTTCAATAACTGAAATGTATTTATCCAAAAGCAAATCCGAATAATCGGGTGTTCCCACTTGGGATTGTTTGTAATCGTGCTGTGAAGAATTATTTTTATAAACCACTTTCCCTTCTTCAAGAAGAAATGTTCGTTTGTATGAATTATGATTTGGGTTTTCGATATTGGCAATTAGCTCTTCAATTGGAGTTTCCCCATCATCCAAAGTGATGTAATCAAAAAACTCAAAAACCCTTGCGTCAGATAACGAACGTAATTCAGTATTCGGGAAACCGCCGCCCATCGAAATCTTGATGTTTGGATAATGTTTTTTCACCCATTGTGCCGAACGAAAAGCCGAATATAAATTCCCCGGAAACGGAACCGAAATCAAGAATAAAGTCGGCTGAATAGTTTCGATTCTTTCTTTTAAAATCGAAAGCAAAATTTTGTCAATATAAGTCGGTTCCTGCTGCAACGCATTGTACAATTCATCAAAAGAATTGGCTGAACGTCCGAGTCTTTCCGCATAACGGCTGAAACCAAAATTTTCATCAACACATTCTACTATAAAATCCGAAATATCTTCGAGGTACAAAGTCGCCAAATGTTTAGCTTTATCCTGTGTTCCCATCGTCCCGAAAGCCCAATCGAGTTCTTCCAATTGTGCAAATCTCGAAGCTTCCGGCAGAAAATCCTCCTGACAGATTTGGAGCGCCAACGTTGGATTTTTTCCCTGCAAAAACGCAATAACCGAATCGATCGTTTTGATGTATTCGTCTTGTAAAGCTAGTATTCGTTTGCAGTTGTCTGTTGTTGGTTCTTGGCGGTTCGATTGAAATAAATTAATCAATCCTTCTTTCGAAAACAATTTTAAAATCACTTCTATCCCCAAATCCGCCTGAACTGATTCGATATTTTTAGTATTCAGAAACCCCTTGATATAAGCCGTCGCTGGGTACGGTGTATTCAGTTGGGTAAAAGGTGGTGTAATAATGAAGAGTTTTGGTTTCAAAGATTGTGTTTTTTGAGTAAAAGTCGAAACATTAGAGAAAAAGAGTAATCTGGTTGCACAAAGCGACATAATGCTTCTCTCTCATTTTCCGAAAACACATCCCGCTGCTCTTTAACTTGATTTTGTCTGACAATGTCTAAAACCTTGTAAAACATAATAAGTTGTTTACCTCTCAAACTATCTAATAATTCAGAATTTAAACGGTATTTTTTAATAGTGTTAAAACCTAACTTAGAACCATCTTTTGCAGTTATACATTCATCTTCAAAAGTTAAATGCTCTTCAATTTCTTCATCTGAATTTGTAAATGGATTAAGCACATCATTTACAGAAATAGTTTTATTTGGCAATTTATTATTACATATTGTTGAAGATAAATACAAATTATCCCAAGCATAAGCTAAATCTTTCCTTTCAGCAACTTCAATATGATGGTCTATTTCTTTTGGAATTCCTTTTAACTTTTGCTCAGAATAAAAACATTTCCAATAACTAATTGTATTCAAATCAGCAAGAATTTCCTTATGCCCATATTTTTTATTATCTGGACGTAGTTTTCCTGATTCAATAAATGTTTCAGTCCATTCTTTTTCTTTTTCAATAAGTTTATCTGGTTTTGGTAATCGTTCTAAATGTCTCATAAAACTATTTTGAAATACTTTTAATGAGTTTATCTATATCAAAATAGGAGAAATATTCAGGATTGATTGCTTTCAATTTTTCTTCTATCTCTTCTTTCGTAACAAAATCTTTGCTTTCAATAGCAATTTTTCTCTTGTTCATTAATTCTGAAATTTCAGCATTGAAAGGATTTGTACTAAAGACCTCCGATTGCAAAATTTCTTCTATTGGTTTATTCGAATAAAGATCTGTTTCATCAACAATAATAGAATGGTCTTTTTCTGACTTACAAACAAAAACTTTTGAATTTTCAACCGAAGACACGATAAATGGAGAATGAGTTGTTATAATAATTTGAAGATTAGGAAAAATATTCAAAATGGAATTCAAAAATGTTTTTTGCCATTTTGGATGCAAATGATTTTCAGCTTCATCAATCAAAAGCAATCCTGGTGTAAGCAACATTTCTTCCAACTTTAAGTGATTCAATGTATAAACCGAATACATTTGACCTAAAAGTGAAATTAATCTTTGTATCAAGTACAAATTTCCGCTACTTAGTTTATCAAGCGAAACATCAAAACCATTTTGCGAGACAACTGGCATTAAAGTTTTTCGTTCAACATATTTGAATTCACCTTCAATCAAACTCAGCTTTATAATATTTTTGAGTGTATTAAATAAAAACTCTCCTTCTTCTTTTTCCTTTGGGCTATCACTAGATTTCAAATAATCGAAATAGGTAATTAATTGAATGACCTCAACATTTGATTGTATTCCATCTAAAACTCCGAGTAAATAATTCTTAGGTTCTATAAATTTTAAAGAAGGTAAATTATATTGAGAATTATCCGATTTTGAAGTCCAATAATTAGCTATCCAATTGTTATTTTCAACCTTCTTAAAATTCGAAAAACTATATGACAAACTATGTATTTGATTTCTTTTTCCTTCTAACACATTAAACGATATACCATTCTCAGTGGTCTTATTTGTTTCGATTAAATCATCAACGGAATTAAAATTAATTAATGATTTTATAAAAAAAGCATCATTATCTCTAACTATATTTCGCTTTATGTTTCCTAGATTTCCTAATAAAAGACCTCTAATAGCGTCTAAAACAATTGTTTTCCCAGTTCCATTCTCACCTGTAATAATAATAACGGGAGTTTTTTGATTATCATCAATTATAAAATCAAGATTGGCTTCAAGAAAAGGACCTATATTTTTGAGGGAAAGATTTTTAATTTTCATAAAAAGTAATTTTAGCGAATTTACTAATTAAATTTCATATCAAGAAACCCTTAGATATAAGCCGTCGCCGGATACGGTGTATTCAGTTGGGTAAACTGTGGCGTGATAAGGAAAAGTTTTGGTTTCAAAAGAGAGATTGTTTTGTGCAAAAATAAGGGATATTTAAATATTTTTTGAGAAAATATTTTTGATTCATTATTAATGTTTTGGAAGTGTGCTTTTAGTTTATTTTATAAATATTTAATTACATTTGTGTGTCCCTAATATTTTTCTATGAAGCGAATTTTACTTCTTTTTATTTTATTACATCTAAGCTTTTTAGCTTTTTCTCAAAAAACAAATCAAGACTCTACAGCAACCAAATTTTTATTGGAAGATAAAAACGGGCGTTTAATTCAAGGTTTAGAACAACAAAAACAATTTTTGAAGATTCGGGAAGAAAAAAAGAAAGCAGAAATCCTGAATTTGAAAACAGTAAATGGGAACACCAAAAAGGGAAATTCAGCTTCAAGAGCAGAAGCACTGCTTCAAGCAGTAGAAATGTGTACTAATGGAGGTTTTGAGCAGTATGAAAATGTAAACGGAAGTAGTTACCTTAAGAATTTTCTATACACAATAGGTGATCCTCCTGGTCCAACGCAATGCCGTTCGATAACTAATACCGCCGATTCCTACATCAATCGTTATGACCCTAATAATATGAATATTATGGCAACTGGTGTTACAGCAAATTTGATTGATCCATATATAGGAGATATTAAAGCATTTGATCAATATGCTCTTAAAATTAATCATGAAAACTCATCTACTTATGGTTCTATTGTTCAAAGTAAAAGGTTTAAAACAAATAACGAAAATTATCTAAAATTCAACTACAAAGCTGTATTACAAAGCGTATACGACAACAGTCATACTGATAATCAAGCTTTTGTTAAAGCCAGGATTTTAGATAAAAATAAAGTAGTTGTAAATGAATTTTGTTTGGTAGGAGATGAAAAAAACTGCATTTTCTCCAAAGTTCCGAGTCAAGATTCCTATTATGTTACCTTATATACTTCCAATTGGCAATCTGGATTTTTGGACATTTCATCAATCCCAAATAATGAAGAATTTACCGTTGAATTTATGGCTTCAAGATGCGGATTGGGTGGGCATTTTGGGTATATGTATGTTGATGATATTTGCTTATTGCATTCCGCAGAGAATTTTCAAGGTTCTATAGATCTTGATCCTTTGAATAAGGTTTGTCCTAGTTTACCAGTTTCAGTGTGTGGCACTTATACAATTCCAAACTCTGGAGGAATTTCTGCATCAGTAAAAAAAATCACTTTAAATATTTACAACAGCAATAACGTTTCTGTTTATAGCACATCAACTACCTCAAGCTTAGATACAACAAATAAAAAGTTTTGTTTCACACTGAATGCCACTGATTTTCCAAATAGTACCAGTGCAAATTACAATGTAGGCGTACAAGTAGATTATGATATTTCAGGCACTTCTTGTACAGGGACAACATTTAATTCTGCAACAGATCCTGATGCAAATTCTGGCTGGGATATTTCTTTTTTGAATTGTACTTCAAGTTGTAACATTAATGTAACGACTGCAAAAATATCTCAATGTGATGCAAATCATGACGGAAGTGAAAATTTTGATTTGTCTAAATTAAATGCTGCAGTGGTGCCTTCTGCTTCGGGTTTAAATTTTAGTTATTTCAAAGATTACAACGAGGCACAGGCCAATTTGAATGCTATCTCCAATTACACAAGCTATCCAAGTTCAAGCACTTCTATTTATGTTAGAGTGAGTAAGGATGCCACTTGTTACAAAATAATTTCTGCCGATTTAGAGGTAAGAAACCCCACAGCAACTATTTCAGGTATTTTAAATGTTTGCTCAGGAAGCACTGTATTGACCGCTTCTTCAGGATCTTCATATCTATGGAGTACAGGAGAAACCACACAAAGTATTACGGTAACTTCATTAGGAGATTATTCTGTTACTGTTACTGATTCTTTTGGATGTGGCAGCGATGCCCGTGTTACAATCGAACCGAGTCAAACTGCTGTATCTCCTGTCTTGCAGATTACGCAACCCTCTTGTTTTGCCTCCACAGGAACAATAAAAATAACTTCAGCGGCATCACAATATAGTTTTGACGATGGAGCAACCTGGAGTACAAACAACACAAAGAACAATTTGTATCCCGGAACCTACTTAGTAAAAATAAAGACAATAAATGGATGTACTTCCTATTCTCAAAGTGTAACGATCACAGCTGCTTCTACTTTGTATCCAAATTACAATTATACAAATCCTTTATTTTGCGGAGATACTGGCAGTATTACTATTACAACTCCAGCTACATACTATAGCTTTGATGATGGTGTAACCTGGGGCAATAATTCTGTTGCTACCAATCTTTTGCCCGGAAATTATAAAATTCGTACCAAAGATTTACAAGGCTGTATTTCATCGGCCAACAATGTACTCCTTAGCAGTAATACGCTGGAAGCTCCAACTTATGCGGTAACACAACCCGCTTGTTCTGAAAAAGGAAATATTATCATTAATACACTTTCGGATTTTTATACTTTTGATGGAGGAACCACATGGGTTACAAACAACAAAATGAGCAATTTAGATGCAGGAAGTTATTCTTTAGGGATAAAAAATGCTTTAGGCTGCACTTCTTATTACAATTATGTTTATTTAAATGATTTTCAAAATTCCTATCCTGAATATACAACAGAGCAGCCTGTTTGCGGAAAAGATGGAAGTATTACGATTACTACAACTGCAGATTTCTATAGTTTTGACAATGGATTAACTTGGACTAGTAATAACGTTAAAATTTTACCTTTTGAAACCTATATAATAAAAGTAAAAAACAGTGCGGGATGTATTAGTTCTGGCTCTTATGTTTCTCTATATCAACCCTACCTGAATCAGCCAGTTATTAGCGTTGAACAGCCAACTTGTGGAGTAGATGGAAAAATTACTATCAACTCATTATCGGATTTTTACAGCTTTGATAATGGTGTAACCTGGACAACGCTCAATTCGAAATCATTGCCTCCCGGTAATTATCAAATAAAAATAAAAAATAGTATTGGTTGTACTTCTTATCCAAGTTATGCTTATTTAAATAATCCAAATATAGATTCGCCTACTTATACTGTTGTTCAGCCCACTTGTACAACCTCGGGCAGCATTACAATAAATACAGTTGCCGATTTCTATAGTTTTGATGGAGGCTATAATTGGGGAACTTCTCCTTCCAAATCAAATCTTAATTCTTATGGATATTATAACATTGTAATAAAAAATAATTTAGGATGTATTTCTAGCTATGTAAATATTTCTATAAACGACCCAAAACTTCCTGATCCAGATTATATCGTTACCAATCCAAGTTGTGGAAATATTGGCAATATTACATTCAACACCATTGCAGATTATTATAGTATAGATTATGGTTCAACCTGGAGTACAAATAATGTCTTTAATAATTTAAGCCAAGGACATTACTATTTAATGATAAAAAAAGCGAATTGTACGTCCAATACCATTCCTGTTTATATGGATAACACGAATTTGGCACAGCCCAATATTACCATAACTCAACCAACATGCGAAACAAAAGGCAGTATTAAAATCAATACTACTGCTGATTTTTATAGCATAGACGGGGCTAATTGGGGAACAAATCCAGTTTTTTCGAATCTTTCACCGGGATATTATTACCCAAAAATCAAAAATAACCAAGGATGTGTTTCTAACTATAACTCGGTAAATCTTCAAACTTTTTATCTCCCTCTCCCAACGTTTAAAACTACACAGCCCACTTGTGGAAACGGAGGAAGCATAACCTTTACTTCAACAGAAGCACTATACAGTATAGATGGAGGCAGAACTTGGAATTCCAATCCGGTATTTACTAATTTAAATCCTGGATCTTATACTTTAATGGTCAAAAACACTTCTGGATGTACCTCTAATTCTTATGGTGCCTATGCTAACATAGATCAATATTACTTACCATATCCTGATTTTACAGTAATTCAGCCAAGTTGTGGTGTCAATGGAAGCATTACTATTGCCACAGTTGCGACTTCTTATAGCTTTGACAATGGTAGTAATTGGACAACAAACCCAGTTCTTTCCGGACTTACTTCTGGCTATTACAACATAATGATAAAAAATACAGCTGGCTGTATATCTAGAAGTTTATCAATATCTATCAATCCATATTATCTTCCCAATCCAAATATAAAAGTGATACAGCCCAGTTGTGGAAATGGAGGAAGCATCACCATTACAACTCCTGCCGACCAATATAGTTTTGATGGAGGCACCACTTGGACTACCAATCCCATTTTACTAAATCCTACATTGACATATTATACTGTCCTTATCAAAAATGTAACAGGTTGTAAATCAAATTCACAATATTTATATATAAACAAATATTACTTACCCTCACCAAATATAACCACCATACAGCCCACTTGTGGTACTACTACTGGAACTATAATAATTAATTCTACCGCAGATCAATATAGCTTTGACGGAGGAACAACCTGGACAACAAATCCTACAAAGAAAAATTTAGCTGGTGGCTCTTATAATGTACAAATAAAAAACACTTTGGGTTGTACCTCATACAGCAGTTATTCTTATATTAATACACCTCCTTCAATTCCTGCACCACCGACTGTACAAATAGTTCAACCTTCTTCCTGCGGAGCCACTGATGGTAGTATAATCATAACAACACCTGCCATAAGCTATAGTTTTAATGACGGAAACAGCTGGACAACAAGCCCAACAAAAATAAATGTAGGAGCTGGAACATATATTATTAAAATCAAAACAAATTCCTATAGCTGCGAATCATTAACAACTGTTGTCAATTTGAGTTCAGGCAGTACAATTGCGGCTCCAACTTTAACCACAACTCAGCCCAACTGCAGTTCTTCAAAAGGTTCTATAACAATTACAACAAATGCTGCAACTTATAGTTATGACAATGGATTAACCTACGTTTTTTCTAATACAAAAACAGATCTTTCACCAGGAATTTATTTCATAAAAATCAAAAATGCAGCGGGTTGTGTTTCAGATGCAGCTTCAGTCACTATTTCGCCAGTATCACCGCTTCCAGCTCCTGCCTATAAAGCCATTCAGCCAAATTGCACCAATTTTACAGGATCAATTTCTATTGATACCGCAGCCGATTTTTACAGTTTTGATAACGGAATTACATTTGGAACATCCAATACAAAATCTAATTTATCGGCAGGAACCTATAATTTGATGATTAAAAATAATTCAGGCTGTATTTCTCTGGGTATCCCAGTCACTATAGATGCAGCGCCTACAATACCTGAAGCGCCACAAGTTGTAGTCACAGACCCAATAGGCTGTAATTCAGCTAAGGGCAGCATTATGGTTTCAACTGTTGCGAATCAATATAGTTTTGATGATGGTACTACTTGGAGCAGCAACAATACTGCTAGCTTATCACCCGGAAATTATTTAATTAGAATAAAATACACCAATGGATGCGCTTCAGTTGGGTATAAAGCAACCATCAATACGCCTCCGGATGCTCCTTCAACTCCAACGTTGAGTGTTACGCATCCTATTAGCTGCAGTAATCCGTTTGGCTCAATTTTAATTACCAGTACGGCTTATCAATATAGTTTTGATAATGGTGCAAATTATTCAACCAATCCAAATTCTGGCAATTTAGCAGCAGGAACCTATCTGGTTCGTGTTAAAAACAGTAGTGGCTGTGAATCTGCTCCAGTAATTACAACCATTAATGCACCAACAGATTATCCTAACAATCCAAAATTCACAACTATTCAGCCCGATTGTAATAATCTTAAAGGAACTATTACAATAACAGACAGTGCATCAGAATATAGTTTTGATAACGGTACTAGTTGGTCTACAAATGCTGCGGAATCAAACCTTGATCCCAAAACCCATTTTATTAAGGTAAGAAATAATGATGGCTGTGTTTCAAATGCTACCACAGCTGTCCTAATTCCTTTTACAAATTTTACTCAAAAACCAAGCGCGACAACTCCGCAGACTTTCTGCATCCAACAAAATGCTATTTTAAATTCAATTAGCATCACGGGACAAAATATAAAATGGTATGATTCATTAACTGCTGGAAACTTTATACTAAACACCTCTTTACTTCAAGACGGGAAAATCTATTATGCTACCCAAACTATAAATGGCTGTGAAAGCGAAAGAATTCCAGTAACCATCAACATTCAAAATACATTTGCACCAACTGGTAATACAAACCAGACTTTTTGTACAGGACAAAACCCAACAATTGCAGACATCCTAATTACAGGAAGTTCAATAAAATGGTATGATACTGCAAACAATGGCTCTTTATTATCAGAAACAACTAATTTGCAAAATGGCAAAACTTATTATGCTTCGCAAACCATCAATAATTGTGAAAGTCCTAGATTTGGAATTAACGTTTCTATTGTAAATACACCAGATGCTCCAACAGCAAATGGTAATCAAGCCTTTTGCAAAAGTGAAAATACAACGTTGAACAATATTGAAATATCGGGGCAAAATATAAAATGGTACGACACTAATTCTTCGGCTGTTAGCTTGTCAGACACAACTTTATTAGAAAACAACAAAACCTACTACGCCACACAAACTGTAGGATGCGAAAGTGTCAGAACTGCCGTTTTAATCCAAATTAATGTTACGGCTTTACCAACGGGAAGTAATAACCAACTATTTTGCATCGATGAAAACGCAGCTATAGCAAATCTCAATATTAGCGGAACCAATCCAAAATGGTACGATTCGGCAATAAATGGAAATATCTCACCAGAATCAACATTGCAAAATGGTGTTTATTACGCAACTCAAACATTGAATAATTGTGAAAGTGAAAGATATGCTGTTACTGTAAAAGTCCAAGATACTCAAATTCCGATTGCGGATTCCCCACAAGTATTTTGTATTCAAAAAAATGCTTTGATTAGAGATATTGATATTACGGGACAAAATATAAAATGGTTTGAGGATATTTCATCAACAGTAAATTTGCCAGAATCGACTCTGCTTAAAGACGGTATAACTTATTATGCTTCACAAACCGCAAACAATTGTGAAAGTGACAGAATACCTATTATCATTGAAATACTTACGGCAACAACTGGTGACTGCATCAATTTTATAGATGAACTTCCCTATCCTAAATTCTTTACTCCAAATAATGATGGATTTAATGACACTTGGACGATTGATTTTGTTTACTTATCTCCAAATACCGGAATTAGAATATTTGACCGTTATGGTAAACTGATTAAGGTATTAAACGTAAATCAAGTTTGGGATGGTACTTTTAATGGATATAACTTGCCTTCAAGCGATTATTGGTTTGTAGTAACACGCTTAAATGGAGCCGAATTTAAAAGCCATTTTAGCTTAAAACGATAAAACATTTGCATAAAAAAAGCCCAATATTGGGCTTTTTGTGTAAAATACAATTTCCTCTATTTCACTTGAACCAAAATCCATTTGGAGATTTCCTCTAATGCAATTGGAGAGAATGTCTGCTCAATAGTTCCATATTCATCAGGCAAGCCTGTTTTACATTCTTGAAACATATGATTCAAATTTGGTAAAACTTTGGCGGTTGTTTTTGAATTTCCTGCTTTAGCTAATGATTTTTTAATTGCATCTAAATTTACATCCGCAGGAACCTGCACGTCTTTATCACCGTTGATTGCTAGAACTGGGCATTTTACTTTTTCTAAAGCCGATGCTGGATCAAATTTTAAGAAATAAACCATCCAAGGGCTAGTAATTTGGGCTGTGACTGCACTTAACTGCTGTTCGTTCATTTTGTCTCCAAATTGAAGTTTGAAATAGCTGTTGATTTTAGCATTTAGAGTATTATCGTTTACAGATGAAGCCAAAATAATATCATAAGCGCCCTTGAAAATTTCCTGCCCTTTTTGAATTTCATTTTCAGGAACTCCCATTTGGCGTTCGATTTTTTCTTTTTGCAAAAGCATCAATTTATCACCGCGAATTCCTGTTCCTGCCAATAATATTATGAAATCTATATCTTTTGAATTTCCAGCAACAATGGGTGCAATTACTCCGCCTTCGCTGTGGCCGATTAATCCAATCTTGTTTTTATCGATTTCTTTTCTGGTTTTCAAATAATCAACTCCAGCCTGAACATCATTGGCAAAATCCATTGTGGTTGCTGTTTTGAAATCGCCGGTTGATTTTGCAACACCGCGATCATCAAATCTTAAAACTGCAATTCCTTTTTTAGTCAAATAATCCGCTAAGACTAGAAAAGGTTTGTGTCCCATTAATTCTTCATCTCTGTTTTGAGCTCCGCTGCCGGTAATCAAAATTACAGCAGGGAATTTGCCTTCTTTACTAGGCAGGCTCAAAGTTCCTGCCAAAATATTTTTATCAGTTTTGTTTTCAAAAGTAACTTCTTCTGTATAATACGGAAACGGCATTTTCGGTTCTTGAGGTCTTTTAGCAGCTTCTTTTTCGGCTGTTCCTCTTGTCATATCCAGCACAAAAGATTGTCCGCCTTGCTTAAAATTACCCGCAATTGCATTATCCTTTAATGTTCCTTCATAAGCAATTCCAGCACTTGGAATTTCCAGCTTCAAAAGAGAATTTTCAAAACTTGTTGCTGTAACCGGAATTCCTTTAGCTCCCTGATCAGGGCTGTCCAATGTTGAACTGTAACCATTGCCGGTTTTAGTTATATTAAATACAACTCTTAACTGTCCTCCCGGAACTTTTAAAATTCCGTTCCACTGTCCTGTAATTTCTTGCCCGAACATTGTAAAAGACACCAAAATAGTCATTAAAAAAAATACTGCTTTCTTCATTTTTATCTGATTAAATTTTAAATTAAAACTACTATTTAATGGCTTAAAAACCTAAAACAATTGTAATCTTTTTCTTTTTTTTGAATACTGGCAAAAAAGTAAAATATTTCCCTTTAGCCCCGATAGAAGTGAAAATCCTTTGTGGGCTGGGGTTCAGCCCACAAAGATTGTAGCGGATAGCGGGACGATGTTTCCTAAAAATGCCAAATCTTTCTGCTTCAAATTAAATATAAAGCAAAAAAAGCTGCAAAAACGATTCTGCAGCTCTTAAATAATTAAATAATATGTATTACTTTTTTTTTAAAATTTGTGTTCTTTCCTGCTGATCGCTAATAAAGAAAACAACGAAATACAGGCCGCCATCGTGAGATAGAAACCGACATAGGTCAAACTATAAGTTGATGCCAGCCAAATAGCAATCATGGGTGCAAATGCTGCTCCAATAATTCCTGCCAAATTAAAGGTCAAAGAAGCCCCCGAATATCGTACGGCGGTAGGGAATAATTCAGATAAAAATGTTCCCAAAGGCCCGTAAGTGAATCCCATCAAAGCCATTCCTGCACACAGAAAGAAAGTTACCATTGCCGTACTTCCGGAATTTAAAAATTGTGAAAAGAAAAAACCAAAAATGGCAATGGCTGTCGTAGCAACAATCAGCATTTTTCGGCGTCCGATTTTATCAGCAGCTACAGCCGAAATTGGAATAAACAAAGCAAAAAACAATACCGAAAACAGCTGAATCAATAAGAAATCTCTTTTCTCGTAACCCAAATCGGATGTCGCCCAGCTCAATGTAAATACCGTCATTAAATAAAACACCAAGAAAGTGGTAATGGAAGCCAATGTTCCAAAAATCAATTGATTTTTATAGGATTTAATCAAAGTAAGAAAAGGAATTTTTACTTCTTCGTGTTCTTTTTTTGAATTTTCGAAAGAAGGAGTTTCAGTAATTTTAGTTCGAATATAAAAACCAACTACAACCAAAAGCGAACTGGCAATAAAAGGAATTCTCCAGCCATAATCCATGAAATCCTGATTACTCATAGTGTCGGTTAACAGCAAAAATGTTCCTCCGGAAAGCAGTAAACCAATTGGCGCACCCAACTGAGGAAACATTCCGTACCAAGCGCGTTTGTTGGGCGGTGCATTTTCGATTGCTAATAAAACAGCTCCTCCCCACTCGCCTCCCAGCCCAACTCCCTGCCCGAATCGGCACAGCATCAATAACAAAGGAGCGGCAACGCCAATGCTGGCATAACTCGGCAAAAAACCGATAGTCACAGTAGAAATCCCCATCGTCAGCAAAGCTGCTACCAAAGTGAATTTACGTCCAATTTTATCACCATAATGTCCAAAAAATGCAGAACCCAATGGACGAGATATAAAAGCTATCGAAAAAGTTGCCAAAGACTGCAATGTTGCCATTGTTGCATCTGAACTTGGAAAAAATAGCTGCGGAAAAACCAGCACCGCAGCATTGGCATAAATATAAAAGTCAAAAAATTCAATTGTGGTGCCAATTAGGCTTCCAAAAAGAACGTGTTTTAAAGAGTTCTTTTTATTTTGGTCTTGTTCCATGCGGTTTTTAATATAGTTTTTTAAGAAAATAGGATGTAAAAATGAATCTTATTTTTGAATGTGGCAAATATTTGTTTTTAATATTATAAACCTTTTTTTATTTATACAATGAAAAAAATATAGCTTCATTTTATCAAATAAATAAATCGACCTTTAAAAAAAAACAAAAACTTGGTGTTTTGTTAAAAAAATCGTAAAATTACAAAAAAATTAACGTTATTTTAATACTTAACTAACCTCAAATTAATTTTGAAACTACAATTTAACCAAACTTATACTTTAGATGATTTCACACTGTGGAATAATTTGAAAGCTGGCGATGAAAAAGCTTTTTCAATACTTTTTGAAAAATACTATTCTGATTTAGTTCGTTATGGCAATTCTTTGTGTTCATATGACGATAGAGTACAAGATTGCGTTCAGGATGTTTTTACAGATATTTGGATATATAGAGAATCCCTTTCCCAAAACGTTATTATAAAAGCCTATTTATTATCCAGTGTTCGTAAAAGAATTGCACGATTGTACCAACGCGATCCCTTTTTTAAAAAAATGAGCAATCTTGAAACTACTGAATTCCTATTTGATTTTTCCATTGAACAACAATTAATTGATGATGAAATTACAGCCGAAAAAGTATTACAGCTCAATATGCTTATTAACAACTTGCCTTCCAGACAAAAAGAAGCTTTGTATTTGCGCTATCATCAAAAATTAACAGTAGATCAAATCGCCGAAATAATGTCAGTCAATTACCAGTCTGTAAGCAACATCTTATTTAGAGGAATACAGAACTTACGCAAAGATTGGAAAGAGAATATTTCAATCATTTTGATATTATCTTCATCATATATCTAGGTTGTGAAATATTTACTTGATTTATTTTAAAAAAAATCACAATTAGGTGAGTATATAATAAAAGAAGTGTCCTTATTGTTTTTGTAACCCTTATCATAAAGATGCAAAAGCGAAATAAATATACACAGATAGAAGACTTTTTAGATGATGATTCTTTTCGTCAATGGATTCTGCAAAATAAAAATGCCTCAAACCGGGAGAATTGGACATTCGAAAATCCTGAAAGTGCAAAATTAGCAGCAGAAGCCCGTTTATGGATTCTTGCTATGAAAGTTGAGGAAACTCAAATGTTATCAACAACAGTTGAATCTGCTTTAGAAAATACTTGGAAAAAAATCGCACTAAAAGAAACAACTCTTAGAAATGTACAAAACACAAAATCTAAAATTTGGAATAACAGCTGGTTAAAATCTGCTGCAGCTGTTTTGGTAATAGGTCTAGCCTTTTCTTGGGGATATAACAGCTATTTTGATTCAAGTAATGACAATCATGTTTATCATGAACTTCTTATAGATAATAATGAAGGATTGGTTGAGCAGACAAACAACTCCAAAAATCCTCAAATCATAACACTTTCTGACGGAAGTTCTGTTTTGTTACAACCTAAAAGTAAGCTGAGCTACCCCAAAATTTTTACCGGAAATGAACGAAAAGTATATTTGTCAGGTGAAGCTTTTTTTGAAATAAGCAAAAATAAAAGAAAACCGTTTTTTGTTTTCGCCAACGAAATTGTAACCAAAGTTGTGGGAACAAGTTTTAGAATCTATGCTTTTGAAAACCAGCCAAATGTAGAAGTGGTGGTACGAACAGGAAAAGTAAAAGTCCGCTCAAACAACAAAACAGCCAAAACTTCATCAAAAGAAGTTGTTTTGTTACCTAATGAAGCGGTACGTTTCGTTAGGCAAACTTCAACGTTTAATATAATAACAGACATCACTAAAGATATTGCTCTAAAACAAACTGCAAAAACGATAGAACAGTTGAGTTTTGATTTTACAGACACACCTGTTAGCCACATATTTAAAACAATCGAGCAAGCCTACGAAGTAAAAATTGATTTTCCACAAGAAAAATTAAAAAATTGTCATTTAACCACTTCACTGATTGATCAACCATTGCCCGAAAAATTAAAGATTATCTGCAAAAGTATTGGGAACAATACTAGTTATGAAATGAACGGAAACCAAATCATCATAACATCTCAAGGATGTAATTAAAAAACTAAGCCTATGTAAAAAAAATATTTAAAATAAAAAAACGCCGAATATGCTGTAACATATTCGACGTCAGATAAATATCAAAAAGCTTTCTGTAAAAAGCAATTTGGTACGTTTTTCAGAACACCCGTTTAAAAAGTATTAATCAAAACAAAACCAAAATTATGAAAAAACCTGTTGTCAAACAACGATTACTCTATCGAATCATGAAAATAACACTCTTTCAGATCGTATTGGCTTTTGTGTTTTCAACTGTTTTAATGGCCAACAGTGTCAAAGGGCAGAAAAAACTAGACACAAAAGTTACCATTTCGATTACCAACCTGAGTTTATCCAATGCACTATCTAAACTTCAAAAATCAGCTAACGTAAAATTTTCTTACAATTCAAGAATAACGCAGCTGAATCAAAAAGTGAATATTAATGCTAACGATGAGACACTTGCGAGTGTTTTAAACGAAATACTTTTACCGTTAAATATCACTTACTCTGAAGTCAGCAATCAGATTGTACTGCAAGCTATAACTGTTAAAGAATCTGCCAATTTTAACCTTTTAGGGGCATTAAACGCTAACTTGATTGTAGCTACTACTATAAAAGGTAAAGTAACAGACAATGCTGGGGATCCTTTACCGGGAGCATCAGTAAGTGTAAAAGGAAGTAACACTGCAACGTTAACAGATTTTGATGGAAGTTTCTCTATAGAAATGCCCACTGGAAGTACAACAATAGTAGTTAGCTATATTGGTATGAAAACCAAAGAAGTCCAACCCACTTCCAATTTTATAACAGTAGTTTTATCTCAATTAGGTCAAGATCTTAACGAAGTTGTAATTACAACTGGTTATGAAAAAACATCTAAAAGAACTTTTACTGGAGCGTCAAGTAAAATTAGTGCCACCGAATTAAAAGTAGATGGTGTAGTTGATGTAAGCCGAATGATCGAAGGTAAAGCAGCTGGGGTAACTGTTCAAAACGTTACGGGAACTTTTGGTACTGCACCAAAAATTACGGTACGTGGATCTTCATCAATTTTCGGAGACACAAAACCATTATGGGTTATTGATGGAGTGGTACAAGAAGATATTATTAATCTTTCTTTTGCTGATTTAGCTTCTGGAAACTCAGAAACTTTGTTGAGTTCATCCATTGCTGGTTTAAATGCGAACGATATTCAAGGTATTGAAATTCTAAAAGATGCTTCTGCAACTTCTATTTACGGTTCAAGATCTTTAAATGGAGTTGTTGTAGTAACTACCAAACAAGGAAGAAGAGATTCTCCATTAAAAATAACATACTCACTCGAACAATCCCTTAGGACTGTGCCAAATTATGGCCAATATGACATTTTGAATTCTCAAGAGTCTATGAGTATTTTTAAAGAAATGGAAGCCAAAGGATATTTGGATTTACCATCAACAGTAAATGGCAGATATGGAGGCGCTTATAATATTTTAGGAAGAGCAATTAATACGTATGTACCGGAAACCGGCGGTTATTTAGTAAACAATGACCCTGTAAGCCGTAATAATTTCTTGAAAAAATATGAGTTAGCCAATACCGATTGGTTCAATGTTTTATTCAGGCCATCCATTACACAAAACCACTCTTTGAGCTTTTCAGGTGGAGGAAAAAACAATACCTTTTATGCTTCATTAGGCTTTTACAATGATCCAGGCTGGACTGTTGCTGATCAAGTTAATCAGTTGTCATCAAACATTAAAGGTACATTTTATGTAAATGATAAAGTGAACATAACACTTTCTACATTAGCCTCTGTTCGTAATCAAGAAGCACCTGGAAGTTATGAAAGCGAACAAGATGAAGTTTTTGGAAAAGTAACTAGAGATTTTGACATCAATCCTTTTAATTATGTTTTAAATACCAGCAGAACCTTAAAACCTTATGATGATAATGGTAATTTAGAATATTATAGAAACAATTGGGCTTCGATGAATATCCTAAATGAATTGGAAAATAATTTTATGGAAATTGAAGTTAAAGACATTCGTTTTCAACTGGATTTAGATTATAAAATTAATTCCAAATTAAACTATAATCTAACAGGATCTGGCCGTTACGCCAATACGAGCCGTGAACATAAAATTTTAGAAAATTCGAATGTTGTAGGCGCTTACAAAGCGGGAACTCCCGATGGTGAAGACGGTGTTAACACGCTGGTAAGGGATCAAAATATCTTTTTATATCAAGATCCTAATGACTTAACGGCTCCAAAAGTTTCCGTTTTACCCAATGGAGGTTTCTTGAGAAAATTCACAAATGATATGACTTCTTATAATCTTCGAAATAGCATTACCTACAGAGATGTTTTCAAAGATAAGCATGAATTAGAAGGTTTCTTCGGGACGGAGATGCGCGTTGTTGATAGAAATAGTGATAATTTTACAGCAGCTGGACTTCAGTATGACCGAGGTCTTACCGCTTTTACTGACCCAAGACTTATCGAAAAAGTAATTAACGGAGGCGATTCTTACTATGGATTTAATGTAGAAAAAGAAAGAACAGTAGGTTTCTTTGGCAAAGTGGGTTACACTTATGATCGTCGCTACACTGCTTCTATAACAGGTCGCTATGATGGATCAAACAGACAAGGAGACAGTGGTTCATCAAGATGGCTGCCTACATATACTTTTAGTGGGAAATGGAATCTTTCTGAGGAGGCTTTTATGAAAAATGTTGAATCAGTTGACAATTTAAGCCTAAGAGGATCGTATGGGCTTACTGCAACAGCTGGCCCTGCAACAAATTCGTTGGCCATTTACAAAAGTTTTGTTACCGATCGTTTTAACCTTGACGATAGAGAATCAGGAATTCAAATTGAGGAATTACAAAATGGAGATTTGACTTGGGAGAAACAATTTGAAACCAATTTAGGTCTTGATGTTGCCATGTTTAATAACAGAATACAATTTACAACAGATGTGTATAGCCGAAAAGCATTTGATTTAGTAGATTATGTTATTACTTCAGGAATTGGAGGTCAAAGAATAAAGCAAGGTAACAATGCTAATATGGAAACCAAAGGTCTTGAAGTTGGTTTTACTACCAGAAACATTAATAATAAGGATTTTAAGTGGTCTACAACTTTAAATTTCTCCATTTTTAATCAGGAAATTACTAAGTTAGAAAATAAGCCTACAGCTTTCGATTTAATCGATAGCAATGGAGGAAATACAGTTGGACACCCACGAAATTCCATTTATTCCTACCAATTTACAGGTTTAAATAATCAAGGTTTGCCAACCTTTATTATGGCCGAAGGTGAAACCGATAATATAACTGGAGCTGATTTTCAGGACAACCAAGATGTTACTAAATATTTAAAATATGAAGGCTCTATTGAACCGAATAAGTCCATTGGTTTAGCCAATACATTTACTTACAAAGACTGGTCATTATATGTATTTTTTGTTGGATCTGGTGGAAACAAAGTACGTTTAAATCCTATTTATGACAGTACTTATGATGATTTAACAGTTTTTACAAAAGATTTCACAAACCGTTGGATCAATCCTGGTGATGAAAACTTTACAAATGTACCTGTTATAGCTGACCAAAGACTAAATTCGGATTACGGAGGATCAAGAACACTGGCAAGAGCTTATAATACTTATAACTATTCCGATGTTCGAATTGCAGATGGTGATTTTGTAAGATTAAAAAACATATCATTGAGTTGGGAATTTCCAAAAGATTTGAAGAAAAAATTAGGACTTGCTGCCTTTACTTTAAGAGGCTCTTCTGTTAATCCATGGTTAATTTATTCTGATGAAAAATTAAATGGTCAAGATCCTGAATTCCGTAATTCTGGAGGTGTTGCCATGCCAGTTACCACTCAATATACTTTTGCTATAAACGTTTCATTTTAATATTATAAAAATATGAAAAAATTAAAAATAACACTTTTGCTTCTAATGCTTGTAGGCGTTAGCAGTTGTGATGATTTCCTATCTGAAAAACCCGATAATAGAACCGAAATAAATACTCCTGATAAAATTTCGGAAGTACTAGTTTATGCATACCCTCAAATGAGTTATTTTGACATTGCCGAAACAATGTCTGATAATGTATTTGATAGTGGTTTGCCAGAAACATTACCTAAGAATGAACAAAACTACAATTGGGAGATTCAAACCGAAACCAATAATATAGACACGCAAGCCTATTATTGGGACGCATGTTATAAGGCTATAGCTCATGCCAATACGGCACTACAAGCAATTGAAGATTTAGGAAATCCAAGCAGTTTAAATCCTCAAAAAGGGGAAGCCTTATTAGCCAGAGCCTATTCCCATTTTATGTTAGTCGCTTTTTGGTCGAAACGGTACGATCCAGCTACTGCAAGTACAACTATGGGTATTCCTTATGTAACAGAACCAGAAACAGCGCTAATTACGCCATATAAGCGAAACACAGTTCAGGAAGTTTTTGACTTTATTCAAAAAGATATTGAAGAAGGATTGCCATATATAACTAATAATTATAAAGAGCCAAAATTCCATTTTAATAAAGATGCTGCCAAAGCATTCGCTAGCCGATTTTATTTAGTAAAAGGAGATTGGAACAAGGTCATCGCAATATCAAATGATTTAGGTTCAAAGCCAGTTGGAAAACTAAGAGACTTTGCATCTTATGACTTAATGGCTCCAGCAGATCAACAAATAAGTTATGCCAGCAGTGGTGCTCAAACCAATTTATTAATTGTATCTGCAAACTCAATTGTGGGAAGATCCGCTTATGAAAGCAGATTCTATCTTTCGGGTGCTAGATATCAAGAAATTTTAGGCCCCTCTACAAGCCTTTTTGGTAAAAGCTGGTTGTACAATTTTTATTCATACAACGCTAGTACTACTGTATTTATGCCTAAATTTTATGAATATTTCAAATATACCAACGTAACTGCCGGAATTGGAGAACCTTACGTTGCTGAAGTTTTACTTAGCAATGATGAATTTTTCTTAAATCGTATAGAAGCTCATGTTATGACAGGACAAATAAGTTTGGCAAATGATGAATTGGAATATTTTTTATCAACAAGAACTGTTGGATACAATGCAACTACAGATAAATTAACCGAAGCTAAAGTTGTTGCAAAATATCCTGTAATAGCAGGTGAGTACACTCCATTCTACACCATGACACCCGTACAAACCTCTTATATAAAAGCAATTGCCGAAACAAGACGCAGGGATTTTATCCACGAAGGCATGAGATGGTTTGATGTAAAACGTTTTAATATTGTTGTTAATCACGAAATTAATAACAAACCAACCAATATTTTAGTCAAAGATGATAATCGTAGAGCATTACAAATTCCGATGCATGCATCAAATAATGGTATCGAATTAAATCCAAGATAATTTTAAAGCAAAATATCATGAAAATAGTAAAATATAATAGAATAGCCATTTTGTTTTTGACATTGGTAACACTTATTTCTTGTTCAAATGATGATCAAGTTGGAGAAAGCCAGCTTGATTATACCCAACCAAAAAAAACTGCACTGGATAATTGGATAGATATAAATTATCTAAACCCTTATAATATAAATGTTCAATATAAGTGGAACCAAAATACGGTTGACAATAGCCGTTATTTATTTCCACCATTAGTAAGCAGTATACAACCAGCACTTGAGATAGTTCAAAAAATATGGCTTGACAGCTATAAAGCAATAGGAGGTACAGATTTTGTGAAAAAAATTGCTCCTAGAGAAATTGTTTTGGTTGGAGGAGTAAATTTAAATAGTGTAGGCACTAGAACCTTAGGACTAGCCGAAGGAGGACAGCGAGTAACACTTTTTGAAACGGATTATATTGACAAAACTGATCGGGCAAATATACAAGAGTTTATACACACCATTCAGCATGAGTATATTCATATTTTAAACCAGAACAAACCTTTTGACGAGAAAGCCTGGGCAGCGATTACTCCCGTTGGATATACTGCAGATTGGTACAATTATGATACCGCAGAATCAAATGAATTAGGTTTTATTACAAGTTATGCAAGATCTAACATTAATGAAGACTTTGCCGAAACGGCATCAATGATATTAGTGTATTCAAAGGCTGAATACGCTGATTTTTTGGCTAATATTCAAAGTGAAACTGCATATTTTGCACTAATAGCAAAAGAGGCATTAGTAGTGAAATATTTTAAAGATGCTTTTGATATGGATTTTTATGCTTTGCGTGATGAAGCTGAAAAAAATACAAATGCTGTAATAAATTAATTAAAACCAAATAATTATGAAAGCACACTATATATATAAATACTTAATTTTAGGTTTTATAACCTTACTGCTGGCATCTTGTACCAATACAGATGCAGAGCAAAAATTCGAACAAACACCAACTGAACGTTTAAATTCGCAGAAAGGTGAATTAAATAACGTACTCCTGTCATCAGAAAATGGATGGAAATTAGTTTATTTTACAGACAATACGCAATTAGGAGGTTATACACATTTATTCAAGTTTGCAGCTGATGGCACTGTCGAAATGGCTTCTGACTTTGATGATGATACAGCTATTTATAAAAGTGAGTATCAAATTCAATTAGGAAGTACAGTCAGTTTAGTATTTACTACCAAAAATAGAATACATCTTTTATCAGATTCTGATGACTATCCTATTCCAGCACTACGAAGCAAAGGATATCTTGGTGATTTTCAGTTTTTATATTATGGTCAAGAGAAAGGGGAAATCATTTTTAAAACCAATAGAGTAAATGAAACTACTGGAATCAATGGTGAATTGCGCTTTGTAAAAGCTACAGCTCAAGATTGGGCGGATCTGCCTAAAAACATAGACATGATTGATAATGTTGTTGGTGATCCATCTAGACCTCTTTTCAGATTACTTGAAACTAATGATGGTAAAACTATACACCAATTCGATTTTTCTTTTTCTGAGGTCACTCGTTTTGCCGAAGCGAATTCGATAGAGACTGGTTATTCTGTAACCTATGATATGGGAATTGGTTATTCGCCAACAGGTATTGTAGTTAGCCCTGCCGTAGAAGTTGGAGGCCAAAAGTTAACCACTTTTATGTATAATGATATTGACGGAAGTTTTACAGCTACGGGTACAAATGGTGTTAGCGCAACTATTAAATACTCTACCACCCCTCTTATTTTAACTGATGATTATAAAATAGTACTACCCGGTCAAGTATATTCTAGATTTGGATACTATCCTGGTGATTATATAGAAGATGCTGTGACTAATTCCGCTTTATTCAAAACTGAATTAGCAAAAATAAATGCTTCTTTACCTGCTGGTCAATCTCTTAGTTCAATACAGCTATATTTTAATCATAGTCTTGGAACATTTATCTATTATACTTTTGTTGGTAGGTCTGCTTTGTTTCATTATGTTACTGTAGAAGAAGATCCAGTTGGCAAAAAAATAATTTTGAAACATAAATCTTGGAATGGAAATACTACGGTTGCAACACCAGCATTCTTAGCAAGTTTTGATAAATATTTGATGGATGTAAACGGAATCTACGTTAAAAAAGAAAATTTTAAATTAGGTTATTCAAATACTGTATATACGTTTACGAGTTCTTCTAATCCATTTAGAATGACAACATGGAAGCTTAATTAATTTTTGGATTTTAGTTTTAAAAGGTTGCCCCTCAAAAGGCAACCTTTTTTAATGAGCTAAATAAAATTGATTAACCAAAACGCAAATAACATGAAAAAAAATATTACACCAATAAAAATTATTCCCTTTTTATGGCCTTTGATTCTACTATTCATACAAGAAGTATATCCTGATTACACAAGATACTTTTTATATCTATCAATACCGATTATTACTGTATTAGCCATCATTAATCTTATAAAACAGAAAAAAGAAGATAAACTTAATGGCACTAAAAACTTTCGACAATCTATCTATAGGATGCTTATTATAGCAGCTATATTAGGAGTTTTCTTTTTTGTAACCGAACAAAACCATATTTAGATTACAAAGGTTGCCCCTCAAAAGGCAACCTTTTTTTTTAACTATCCCTAGCTATATTTTTGTTATTTTAGCAGTAAAATAAAAATGTATGCCAACCGACTGTATCAGCTATCAAAATTCTGGATATTTCTCTCCTTTGATGAATGATTATTTAAATCAAAAAAACGAATTAAAATCCTTATATAATCATTTCCCAACTCTTGAAAACTTTGAAAAACAGATTGAAGAGAAAAAAACCAATTTCAATGGCAATGACAATACTAAAAGACAAACATTAGTTGAAGTTTTAAATAAACAATATTCGCCATTTGCATATTCAAATGAAACTAAAGAAAATATTGAACTTTTAGCAGACGAAAATACTTTTACAATCACTACTGGTCATCAATTAAATCTCTTCAGTGGTCCTTTGTATTTTTTATACAAAATCATTTCTACAATTAATCTTACCAAGGAATTAAAAGCGAAATATCCTGCCTATAATTTTGTTCCCGTGTATTGGATGGCAACCGAAGATCATGATTTTGAAGAAATTAATTATTTCAATTTCAATGGGAAAAAATTCAGATGGAATACAGAAAGTACAGGTCCTGTTGGAAGATTGTCTACCGAAGGATTATCCGATTTTCTAGAAATTTATGCTCTTGAAATAGGCTCCAGCACCAATGCCAACACAATTAAAAAACTTTTTGAAGATTCTTATATCAAGCATGACAACTTAGCCGATGCCACTAGATATTTGGCAAACGAACTTTTTGGTTCATCTGGTTTAGTCATTTTGGATGCCGATGACCAGAATTTGAAACGCAGTTTTATTCCGTATGTAAAAGAAGAATTGCTTCAGCAGACGTCTTTCAAAGCGGTAACTGAAACTATCGAAAACATGAAAGACTACTTCGTTCAGGTGAATCCACGTGAAATTAATCTGTTTTACATTGAAGATAATTTACGCGAACGAATCGTTCTTGAAAACGGAATTTACAAAGTCAACCACACCAAAATCGAATTTACTGAAACTGAAATTCTTGGTTTGTTAGAAACTAACCCTGAGAAATTCAGTCCCAACGTAATTATGCGTCCTTTGTACCAAGAAGTTATTTTACCCAATTTATGCTACATTGGCGGGGGCGGAGAAATTGCGTACTGGCTCGAATTAAAATCCTTTTTCGCTGCCGCAAAAGTTACTTTTCCGATTTTATTATTGAGAAACTCCGTGCTTTTGGCAACCGAAAAACAAAACAAGAAAGCTGATAAATTAAACCTTACTTGGTCTGATTTATTTTCAAAACAAGCCACTTTAGTCAACCAAGTAACTCAAAAACTATCGGATTTTCCAATTGATTTTACTGAGCAAAAAGAAGTCTTGAAAAAACAATTTGAAAAACTCTTAGAACTGGCTAATCATACAGACAAATCTTTTTTGGGAGCCGTAAAAGCACAAGAAGTCAAACAAACCAAAGGATTGGAAACTCTCGAAAAAAGACTGCTTGTTGCCCAAAAAAGAAAATTTCATGATGAACTGCAACGCATTATTGACTTGCAGAACGAATTGTTTCCCAACCAAAGCCTGCAGGAACGCCAAGCCAATTTTTCGGAATTTTATCTAGAAAGCGGAGAAAATTTAATTCCGAAATTAATAAGCGAGCTCAAACCATTGGAACAGAATTTTAATATCATAACCTTAACCTAAAAACATATATTATTAACTAAACAACCAAAACCCAATGACCAAAGACCGCCTTATTTCGCTTGATGTATTTAGAGGATTAACCATTTTATTAATGACCATTGTCAATAATCCCGGCAGTTGGGCTACGATATACCCACCGTTACAACATGCCGAATGGCACGGCTGTACTCCAACCGATTTGGTTTTTCCATTCTTTATTTTCATAATGGGAGCAGCGATTTCATTTGCTATGCCAGCCAAAACTTACGACAGTACTACATTCAATAAAATATTCACCCGCTCGCTGCGTATGGTATGTCTGGGAATATTTTTTAACTTTTTTAGCAGTATACAACTCTTCGGACTGGATGGTATCCCATTAATGATTGGCCGTTTACTAATTACTGCTCTAGTTGGTTATGCTCTTATGGGGAATTTCGATGCTAAATTAAAAACCTATTTAGCTGTTTCTATTTTTATTATTTATATGATTCTTGCCTATAGCGGTATTGAAACTTATCAATCAGTTCGTTTGCCCGGTGTTTTACAGCGTATCGGAATTGTTTATTTTATCGCTTCTCTTTTATATTTAAAAACCACTCAAAGAACACAATTGCTGACAGCAATCGGAATTTTGCTAGGATATTGGGCAATCATGACATTAATTCCGGCTCCAGGATTTGAAATCACAAACCTTGAAAGAGGAACTAACCTTGCTGCTTGGGCTGATAATATCCTATTAAAAGGACACATGTGGGAATCTTCCAAAACTTGGGACCCCGAAGGAATACTGAGCACCATTCCAGCCATCGCAACAGGAATAATAGGTTTATTAATTGGCCAATTACTAAATAGTAATTTATTAAAAACCGAAAAAGCAAAAAGAATGTTCCTTATAGGAGTGATTCTAATTGTATTGGGTCAAATTTGGAATATCATTTTCCCAATAAACAAAGCACTTTGGACAAGTTCATACGTTTTATACACTGCTGGACTTGCTACACTTACCCTATCTGTTTTATATTATTTAATTGATATTGCTGATTATAAAAAAGGAATCAAATTATTCCAGATTTGGGGAGTAAATCCAATGATTGTTTTCTTCCTTTCACAAATTGTTCCACAATCCATGGCAATGGTTTCTTTACCAAATCCAAAAAATCCAACCGAACAAATCAATCTTTGGGATTGCTTGTACACATTCAAAGTGTTGCCATTTTTCGACAATCCAATGACAGCTTCATTAACTTTTGCTTTACTTTATGCAGGTATGTGGTCTTTGCTTTTAGCTTATTTCTACAAAAAGAAAATGTATTTCAAAGTTTAAAAAACACAAAATTCAAAGTAATACCCCATTTATACCATTAAATTGACAATTTGCTAAAAGCATTCGGTAAAAAAAGTATATTTTTGCACAAAATTTTAAAACACAGAAAAAATGGCTACTAATAGAACTTTTACAATGATTAAGCCTGATGCGGTTCAAAACGGACACATCGGAAACATATTAGCAATGATTACAAACGGTGGATTCAAAATCGTTTCTTTGAAATTAACTCAATTGACTGTTGCAGATGCACAGGCATTTTACGCTGTACACGCTGCAAGACCTTTCTACGGAGAATTAGTAGAATTTATGTCAAGAGGTCCTATCGTTGCTGCAATTTTAGAAAAAGAAAATGCTGTTGAAGATTTCAGAACTTTAATTGGTGCTACAAACCCTGCTGAAGCTGCTGAAGGAACTATCCGTAAAGCATACGCAACTTCTATAGGAGAAAATGCAGTTCACGGTTCTGACAGCGACGAAAACGCTGCTATCGAAGGTGCTTTTCATTTTGCAGGAAGAGAGCAATTCTAAAAAGTTCGCAGTATTCAGTTTTTAGTAATCAGTTAAAAAACTAAAAACAGTTAACTCATATTCACAAAAAATCCCATTCATTTTGAATGGGATTTTTTATATAATCAAGTAATTCTGCCTTCTTTAATATCTGCCAACTGCTACCTGAATTCTGCTACCTAAGAACAACATCCCTAACCACATCTCTCCTCAGCTCCTCATTAATCATTTTAATAATCTTAGATTTTCCGTGGCTTAATTCCTCGCGCAAAACCGCCGATGTCAATTGAACATACAAAGTCGAACCTTTCAAAACCACACTATTGGTATAACTGTTCACACCGTTCCCCATCAAATTTCGCCAGGCATCTTTCACATCAATCTCATCCATTCCGGACTGCAGTTTATTGACTTCAATAATTTGCTTCAAAACGTCCCCTATCGAACTTTGATTATTTAGTCTTTTTGCCATAGTCATCTAGATTTATTGGTCCCGTTTTTTTATAATGATATTCCTTTTTCTCCGCATTCAAAACAACTAGCTCTTTATCTGTCAAAGTCAGTATTTCCTCGCTCCACTTCATATATGGCGTACTGTAATCTAGAAAAGTCTGGTCATCTGCAAACCTGATTTTTACATTTTCAAACGTATCATTCACCAAAAAAGTTCCGTCCAGTTGCGGCATCACTTTCTTTCGGATACCTGCGTTTTTTTTGTCAATCAGGAAATAATCAAACGATTCATTCACTCCGTACTGCTTCTCATTTCCATCCTCCAAAACCACTTTTTCAATCTCCCAATAACCGTTGATTTTTGCAATATCAGCCGGAGTTATTTTTTGCTTACACCCAACAAATAAAAGGGCAACCAATAAAACACCAAATACTTTTTTCATAGAATAATTACTTTTTTTTAGGAGCTATTTCCTGCTTTTCACTACAATCTTTTTATTTTTAAAGAAAAAATAAAAAGGATTTTCGTTGCAATCAGGGCTAGGGCACCCCGCTTATCAACATCCTTAGTTAATACAACAAAGTTAAACTTTAAAAATCCAAAGAAAATAAAAAAACGCATTCTCCTTAAACTATTTTCTATATTTTTGGTCTTACCCAAAACTAACCTCCGCAACCATGTCAAAATCAATACTATTACTCATCTTTGCACTTCTCTGCATTAATTGCTCATCCGACAATAACGACCCAGCACCTATCCCAACACCTGAAGAAATACTCTATTTTCCTCCTCTTACAGGCTCAGTTTGGGAAACCAAATCCATAGAAAGCCTCGGCTTGAAACAAGCAGCAGTTCAGCCTCTTTCAGATTATTTAGAACTCAAACATACCAAAGGTTTTATTATCCTTGTCAATGGGCGCATTGTAATGGAAAATTATTTCAACGGTCACGATGTTGCGGCCAACTGGTATTGGGCAAGCGCAGGTAAAACATTAACAGCAACCCTGACAGGAATTGCACAGCAGGAAAACCTGATCAACATCAACAGCAAAGTATCACAATACTTAGGAACGGGATGGACAAGCGCACCACTAGCCAAAGAAAACCTAATCACCTGTAAACATTTATTAAGCATGACCGCTGGTCTAGACGACAGCACAGATGATGTTTCGCCATCCGCACTTATCTACAAAGCTGATGCAGGCACCCGCTGGGCGTATCACAATGTTTATGTAAAGCTGCAGGACGTAATCGCGCAAGCCAGCGGGCAATCCTGGAATACGTATTTCAACAACAAACTAAGAGATAAAATCGGAATGAACGGCGCTTGGTTTACACTTGACAACAATATTATTTACAGCAGTACAACAAGAAGTATGGCGCGTTTTGGACTATTAATGTACAATAAAGGAAAATGGGAAAATAATGTAATCCTGAACGAAAGCTATTTCAACGAAGCTACTAACACTTCACAAAACATCAACTTAGGATATGGCTATTTATGGTGGCTGAATGGCAAAGCAAGTTATCATTTACCTCAATCGCAGCTACAGTTTAAAGGCAGTTTAGTCCCAACTGCTCCCAATGATATGTTTATGGCTTTAGGAAAAAACGATCAAAAAATCTATGTCGTTCCCAGCAAAAAAATGGTCGTAATCCGAATGGGAGACGCAGCAAATCCAGATAATCCAACTTTTGCACTATCAGGATTTGATGAAGAATTATGGTCAAAAATAAGTGCATTGTATCAGTAAAGAAAGAAAATAATTTTCATTAACTATCAATCAAATAGATACTAAATAATTAGCGGTGATTGGAATTTAATAAATTAGGAGAATTCAATCACCGCTAATTATTTTATTTTGTTCAATGCATCAAGTCTTTTGCCAGGTTTGTAAATAGCTAGCCCAAATGTATGCGTGATATTTTATTTTATTAATGAAGGCAAAATAAAATCCTTAACAATCGTATCAGCCTGCGGATGTCCATAGGGCTTATTGTAAGCTTTAGAAGTTATAATAATCACAAGCGGAAGGTCTTTGAAGATTATAAATTCGTTTCCGCCATTTCCGGCACAATAAAATGTTTCATAGTTTTTACCTTTATAAATAACCGACTTATTCCAAAATAAATAACTATAAAATTGATTATCTCTTTCAGGAATTTGAATCTGGTGAGTGAAAGTCTTTTGTACCCATTCAATAGGTATTATCTGTTTGCCATTCCAGACGCCATTGTTTTTATACAATTGTGCATACTTTGCATAATCTAAAGATTTCATTTGTAAACTTCCTGCTGTATTAACTACTTTTTGAGGTGTATACTGCCATTGGTATTTTGTAATATTTAATGGTTTAAAAAGTTTTTCATCTGCATATTTCTCTAGACCATCAGGAACTTTTTTATCTAAAACATCACCTAAAAGAACCACGCCGGCTGTGTTGTAATCCCATCTGCCTCCATTTGATTTTGAATTATCCATTTGAAGATCTAAGACAAATTTCACCCAATTGTCAGTTGGATACATGTTTTCCTCATTTCCTGGTGAATCACTATCAGCATCGGAAGCATCAAAAGCGGAACTCATGGTCAGTAAGTCTTTTATTTTTACACTGTCTTTTTTAACTTCATAGTTTTCAAACGTTTTTAGGTTGTAAAATTTATTCAGTGTTTGATTTTCACCCTTAATGTAACCATCATTAATAGCGATTCCCATAAGTGTTGATGTGAAAGATTTCCCTGCAGAACGGGTATCATGCAATGTATTTCTATCAGCACCATTAAAATACTCTTCAAGCAAAAGCTTTCCTTGATGAATTACAACAACACTCGTGATTTCCTTTAGATTATAAGTGGCGATTTCAATATTAAGGGCTTCAATTTTCTTTTTATCAAATGCAAAATCTGAAAGCTCCCAATCACTTCCGGAATGTATTGGCTGAACTGCAATTTGTTTAGCAGTTATTTTTGGCGGTTGGATTATTAGCAGAACTTCTCCTTCTGCAATTAAGTCACCAACCTTTACCTCGCTATTTTCATCAATTTTCACATAAGGTCTAATCTCAATTTTGAGTTGATGCTTACCGTTTGTTAATTCTTTTTCACCACCATTAAGTTTGAATCTGTCCCACATATACATTGCCCACCAATCTTCACCTTTAGTGCTGGTGAAAGGAACCCTAAATGTAGTAGAAATATTCTTGTTACCCCCTGAACCAAAATTACATCCGTAATTAATATTTTCTTTATAGATAAGTTTATTATCAATATAGAATGCAAATTGGAGGTTTCCTTTTTTAAGTAATTCTTCAGCTGCTAAATCAGGAGCAAGCTGATGAAGATAATTAGTTACGGAATTACCCATAAAAACCCTGATATTTAAGTCTGACCGATAGGTTAAATGGAAGGATTTAAGGAAATCAGATTCAGAATATTTATCCAATGGTATATTTCCATTCATAAAAGTTACCTTGCCAATATTAGTTTTGTGCAGACTGTTAGTTATTCCGTCATTGGATACAAGATCTTTTATTTGTCCAAAGAAAGTTTGACAAAAAAGAATGACTAAAAATGTAAGTGTAATCCGTTTCATAGTTAATTATATAGTTAGCTTCAAAAGTATAGCTAAATACTGTAGAAAAATAGAACAGGATTAACATTTCGAAATATTAACGGAAAAGAATTTTCCTGTATTCGGACGGGTTAATTCCGTTGATTTCTTTGAAACAGCGTGTAAAATGACTTTGATCAGAAAAGCCACACTCAAAAGCAATTGATGTCAAATCCAGACTTTTTTCTGAGATTAGCTGTAAAGATTTTTGGACTTTTAATTTTCTAATGTATTCTCCAAGACTGGAATTGAAGTATTTGGAAAAATCTCTGGACAAATGTACAGGATGAATGTTTAAAGTTTTTGACAAATATTCTAATGTAAGATTATCTGAAAACTGGTCATTCAAAATCATACTTACTTCAGAAACCCAAGTCGGTTTTTTATTAGATTCAGTTTTATTAGCCCGAAGCATTTTTGCTAAAGTTTCTAATAATAATGTTTGAATTGAAAGCTGCGCAGTAGTATCATCACCTTTTGTCTCTCTGAAAATTTTATACATTAAAAATTTCAAATCGGCATTTGCAATATTGATGCTTCCTTGTAAATCTGTTGTATTAAATTCCAAATTATCAAACCATCCTTTTTCTATTTCAATATGAAAGCCTCTTGTAAATCCTTCGGGTTTGATGTTATAGTGAGGCTCTTGCCAATTATGAAACAATAAACTGCCTGAGGAACAAGTATAAATTTCTTTTTTGTTTCCTTCAATTACATTTCCTTGAAGTATAAATGTAAAATAAGCGTTTTCGTGATAATGCCAATCCACTTTATCGTGAGTATAAACAGTATCGGTCAAAGTAATTCCTTCTAAATTAATAGTTTTATTAGTCTGCCCATAAAATTCTCCTTTTTGTGATAGTTTCATTATTGTTTCTGGTTGAATTTCGGTACTTTAAAACATCACACAATTACTAATTTCTACTAATTTTAAAAAAAATAATCAAAACCTACTTCTTAATCCTTTTCATCAAGCCTAAAAAGAAAAAAATCAATCCAACAATCAGTAAAGCATAATAAAAACCAACACTAGTTGTTCTAATAACATTTGCCAACACAAAAGCCGCTATACTTACAAAATAAAAGTATATAGGGCTGGCATTTTTTATTGAAGAAAAATTCATGAACTTATTTATTTAATTGATATTTAAACAATATGCCTAAACTATTAAAATCAGATTTAAAAGCAGTTGCATTAATAAGATCGGAACAATAATTATATTGCAACCCAAAAATATATTTATTTTTAAAAACATAACCAGCTCCAACATTTAAACCAAAAGCAGTAGTAAAAAAGACCTGACTAAGATCATTCTTCAGCACAAGTTCAGACTCCATATCAAAATTAAACCCAACTGCACCGTTTAAATAAATTTTAGAATCTGAGTCATTTAAAAAAATATAATGCCTTAATCCTATGGGTAAATTTAATGATTTATAATCTATTTCACAAACTAATGGTGAATACAATCCATTAACAACTTCCTCACTTCGAAAACTTTGATAAGTTGGCTGAAAATAAATTGACCATTTATTATTACTTATTGGAAAAATCATTTCTACTTCACCTCCAAATGGACATGAATACATCTGATCAAATTTATGCTGATATTCACCTAAAGTACTGCTGGTTTCAAAGTTTACACTTGAAAGACCTATTAATAGTGAATAATTAAATTTGACTTTATTAGTAATTGGAGTATTTTTATCAGAATCGACAACAACTCCTTTACATTTATTATATTCTAAGAAGCATTTCATTAAGTCCTTTTTAGTGTACTTTACTTTTGACAGAACATTACCACCTAAAGAACTGCAAACCAAATCATTAACCAATTGTTGCCTAAACTGAAAATTTGTACCTATCTGCGTTTTACTTCCGTCTAAATAAAATTCTTTATAAACTAATTGTTGGATTTTTAAATCTTTTGATTTTATAGTATAGAAGAATCTGCTATAATTCTTTGAATTATAAAAAAATAGAGAAGCATCACTATCAATCAGCACTTTTAACAATACACTAGCTGGTTTCCAAATAGGATTACGATTAAAACCAAATTCTTCTAATCTAGTAGATGAATCATCAATTGAACCTTCATACTTTATATATTTACAATATCCATCAATCTCAAATCCCTGAATATCATCAATCAGTATTTGTTTAGAAGATCCATCTAATACATTTTTAAATTCAATTTCTGTTGGATTAAACTGCCAATCTAAATTATATATAAACCCTTCCTTTGTATTACCTTTTGTATCAACATAACTTCCTTTTTGAAAATTATTTTGAGCAATTAAAATTGAAGAAAAAAACAGAAAAACAAAAAAGAACTTAGAAGGAACATTAAAATTTAGCATAAAAAAGGGTGGAGGACATTTAAAACTACTATTTAAAAAAACTATCTACGAATTCGTACTTATTGAAAACCTGCAAATCTTCTATTCCTTCACCAACACCAATATACTTTACAGGAATCTGAAACTGGTCTGAAATACCAATAACAACACCGCCTTTGGCAGTACCGTCTAATTTAGTAACTGCTAAACACGAAACCTCTGTAGCTGCAGTAAATTGTTTGGCTTGTTCAAATGCGTTTTGACCTGTAGAACCGTCCAAAACAAGCATTACATCATGTGGCGCATCGCTAACCACCTTTTGCATTACTCGTTTCACTTTTGAAAGTTCATTCATCAGGTTAATTTTATTGTGAAGACGACCGGCAGTATCAATAATAACAACATCAGCATTTTGTGCCACCGCCGACTGTAACGTATCAAAAGCTACCGAAGCTGGATCACTTCCCATATCTTGTCTAACTATCGGCACTCCTACTCTGTCTGCCCAAATTTGTAATTGGTCAATAGCTGCGGCGCGAAAAGTATCTGCCGCTCCTAACACCACTTTATAGCCAGCTTTCTTGAATTGATAAGCCAGTTTTCCAATTGTGGTTGTTTTACCTACTCCATTTACACCAACTACCATCAAAACATAAGGCTTGGTATTTACAGGAATAACAAATTCGGTTGCTTCGCCTGTATTAGTTTCAGATAATAATCCTGCTATTTCGTCTCTCAAAATCTGATTGAGTTCTTCAGTACCAAGATATTTGTCTTCCTCTACCCTTTTTTCGATTCGGGTGATTATTTTTAAGGTTGTATTGACTCCAACATCTGAAGAAACCAGCACTTCTTCTAAATTATCCAAAACATCATCATCAACTTTTGATTTCCCTGCTACTGCTTTGGTTAACTTGGAAAAGAAACTAGTTTTGGTTTTTTCTAGACCTTTGTCTAATGTTTGTTTTGCCTCTTGACTTAGGCTAGAGTCTTTTTTCTCTGAGGAGAATATTTTTTTAAAAAAGCTCATGGAGTTTATGGTTTGGAATTTACATTTGTCAACTTAAACAAGAAAAATCAATTAAAAACAATATGCCTTGCCTTTAACGAAATTCTCAAAAGAATCTTTTAATTTCGAGGTGTAAATATAGAAAATAAAAAAGCTACTTCCGAATGAAAGTAGCTTTTCTATAATGTGTATTGTTAATTATTTCTTTTTCAAGAATTCATCAACTTCTTCAGGAGCCATAATAGATTCAACGAATGTATATGCTCCGGTTACTGGAGATTTCACCATTTTGATGGCTTTTGATAATCTCTTAGAAGATGTTTGTAACGATGCTACGGTTTTCTTTGCCATGATTGAAAGTTATTTGAAATTTAAATAAAATACCCAAATGTAATCATTTGAGATTTTTTAAATCTCTAATTATTATTTAATTTCTTTATGAACAGTAACTCTTTTCAAGATTGGATTAAATTTTTTAATCTCTAATCTGTCTGGAGTATTTTTTTTGTTCTTTGTAGTTATGTATCTTGAAGTACCTGCAACACCAGTTGTTTTGTGCTCAGTACATTCTAAAATTACCTGGATTCTATTCCCTTTCTTTGCCATCTTGCTATTTTTTTATTTTGGAAAAGATTATTTAATAAATCCTTCTGACTGCGCTTTTTTCAAAACTGCAGCTATTCCATTTTTATTAATTGTTTTTATCGTAGATGCTGCTACTCTAAGAGTAATCCATCTATCTTCTTCTGGAAGATAAAAACGCTTTTTAACTAAGTTAACAGAAAATTTTCTCTTAGTTTTGTTCATAGCGTGAGAAACGTTATTTCCTACCATCGCTCTTTTACCTGTAAGGTCACAAACTCTTGACATTATACTTATCTTTTATCGTTATTCAAAATCAGGGTGCAAAGAAAAGAA
>CAUPKP010000023.1:0-88309 GCA_963511795.1 uncultured Flavobacterium sp.
CTGTCAAATTTCATTTCTTGAACAAAGTTTTTCAAGGTCTCAAAATCTTCTTGGGTTTCACCAGGATAACCTACAATTAATGTGGTACGAATTGTAATTCCCGGAACAGCCGCTCTAAAATCTTTCAATAATTGAGTAGTTTTAGCTTCCGTAGTACCACGACGCATCGATTTCAGAATGCTATCCGAAATGTGTTGCAACGGAATGTCAATATAGTTACATATTTTTGGTTCACGCTTCATAATCTCCAAAACATCCATTGGGAAACCAGTAGGAAATGCATAATGCAAACGAATCCATTCAATGCCTTCAACTTTTACCAACGCTTCTAATAAATCGCCAAGCGCACGTTTTTTATACAAATCAAGACCATAATACGTTAAGTCTTGAGCAATCAAAATCAATTCTTTTACACCGTCTCTTGCTAATCCTTCCGCTTCTTTAACCAATTTTTCAATAGTCTGCGAAACGTTTTTTCCTCTCATTAACGGAATTGCACAAAAACTGCACGGTCTGTCACAGCCTTCCGAAATTTTCAAATAAGCGTAGTTTTTAGGAGTTGTTGTCAAACGCTCTCCCAGTAATTCATGCTTATAATCGGCACCCAAAGCTTTTAATAAAGCTGGTAATTCTGTAGTTCCGAAATATTGATCCACATTCGGAATCTCTTTCTCTAAATCCGGTCTGTATCTTTCAGATAAACATCCCGTTACAAAAACTTTATCTACAAGTCCTTTTTCTTTTTTATCAGCATATTCCAATATCATGTTTACCGATTCTGCCTTGGCATTATCAATAAAACCACAGGTGTTTATCACGATAATATTTCCTTCATCTTCGGCTTTGGCCTCATGAGTCACGTCTTTGCCACTGGCTTTAAGCTGTCCCATCAGCACTTCACTGTCATATACATTTTTTGAACACCCAAGAGTGATCACATTTATTTTGTTCTTTTTTAAAGACTTCGTTCTCATAATATTATATTCCTGATAATTTAGGAATCTGCAAAATTACAATTTTTTGCCGAAACCCTGTCTGTTTCCTTTTAAAATGGACATTTTGTTTGTGTAAAAATGATTTGGAGCAGCACATTTCGTTTTTTTAACAACATTTCTCCCGCTGTCCGCAGTATCTTTTATGCCTCTCGTCTTTTGGGACGAGACGGCATAAAAGGATACTTGCTCCCATCGGGGCTGATTAAAGATATTTAATTTTTATAAAAAATAATCCAAAAATAGGCAGTCTTAAATTTTTCTTCAGCATAAAAAAAACAAAACCACTTTTGAAAAATCTCAAAAGTGGTTTTTGTAATTACATAATCTGTGTTTTACATTTCGAATGTAAAAGTCATAGTAAAATTATTTTTGTACGTATTGATTCTGGCTCTTTCTGTAAACCCTTGTGAGAAAAACTGTTCTTGCGATGTGGAATGAACATGAACGTATGATAAATCAAGTTTTATAGCTCCGAAACTGTAGCCCAAACCACCCGAAAAACTATTCAAATCTCCTATGGTTACAGAGTCATTATAAGGACTTCCTTCAAATCGGTAACCGCCTCTTAGTTTTAAATTTTGTATTCTGTATTCTCCTCCAACTCTTATTTCGTTTGAACTCCCTAGCGCATTGCGCATAGCATTATTCAATCCTCTAAAATAGGGGTCATTTTCGGGGCCAAATTGAGTTTGGCTGTAATCTTTGTATTTGTAATCCAGACTGATTAATCCCATTTTTCCAAAAACATACGAAAAACTTCCAGTCAGACTGCCGGGAGTCTGCAGGTCATAAGGAGCGTAATAGTTAATAGCAAGCGGATCTACTACATCTGGAGGCATTGAGTTTACATTGTTGGTTCTCACAGCAGACAGTCTTTGTGAAAATTCATCCTGCAGATTGTACCATGTTGGTGATTCATATGCAAAGCCTAGACGGATTTCCTTAGTTATTTTAGCAATCGTTCCCACTTGGAAAGAAAATCCTGATCCGTAAGTGTGAAGGCTGTTTGAAAAATTTAAATTGCTGACCTCGTAATTTAAATCCAGAGGATTGTTATTGGCTTCATAAAAATTTGAATTTTGAACGTAATCCGTAAAATGAGAATTTAGGTTCAATCCAATATGCAGAAAGTCTCTAATTTGAACAGCACTGTTAAAAATCAGTTTCCCGTTATATCCATTGGAATAAGTGCTGTTTTCCTGATAATAATTTCCTCCTGAGCGAACATTTGATGTATATAAAGCGTTATTGTCAGTGTTTAAAACAGGATTAATGATATAGCCTTGGTAGCCTAAAAACGCCTGTTGAGGACCATGATCCAAATCAGCATAATTACTGTTCTCTAATAGAGCTAAAGGGACACCGTCGGCATAACTCAAGAAATATTTATCCACCGAATGAATCGGGCTTATCCCTGCAGAGAATAATGAGTTGTCATAATTATTGGTGTTCTCATAATTGATTGCCATAGAGAATTTCGTCAAATCATTATTAGGATCTCTGGTTTTGAAAACAAAAACACCGCCCGCTTGATTAATATCAAAATTATTATCACCAGCCGAAGTAGAAACGCCAAAATATTTGGAATCATTATCAATATCATAACTTCCCATTGTAGTGGCAAATTGATTGTTGTTGAAAACAGCGGATCCGGCAGGGTTTATATTTATAGATGATAAATCACCACCTAATGCTCCAAAAGCGCCGCTCATAGATGTAAATCGAGCAGTTCCCTGTAGTTCAGTCTGAGCATAACGCATAGCATCTTTCATTTCCTGTGAGCGTACTGTAGAGAATGTTAATCCTGCTGCCAAAAATAACAAAAGGTTCTTTTTCATGGGGTTGAACTTAAGGTTAGTTAATTTTTTCGATTAGTATTTTTTATCTTCTTCCGCCACCCATTCTTCCGCCGCCACCGCCGCCAGACGTTCTTCCGCCGCCACTGGACATATTGCTGCCACTGCTTCTGTAAGAACTATTACTTGGTGTGTAGCTTGATCTTTGAGTGCTTTGGCTTGAAGTATTTGTTCTGCTTTGTGTGTAATTGCTAGAGTTATTTCTATATTGAGATTGACTTTGTGTGTAATTTCTAGAGGTAGAATTAGTATAACTGTTTCTGTTTGTAAATGTAGGTACCCTTCTGTTTACAATGTTATTACTGCTGTTTCTGTTATAGGTATTGTTGTAAATACTGTTTCTTCCAGTAGTACTGTTTCTGTTATATGCTGTGCCTCTGTTATTGTTATAGGTAGAATTATTGTAGTTTCCTCCGTATGAAGAACCTCTACGGCTATGATTGTAGGCATAGGGGGTAGCTATAGGACGGCCATAGCCATAACCTGGATAGCCCCATCCGTATCCTGGGTATCCCCATCCGTAACCAGGGTAACCCCATCCATAACCTGGGTAGCCCCATCCGTATCCATAATAAGGATATCCATAGCCGTATCCATAATATGGGTATCCCCATCCAAATCCAATAGACCAATAACTATCTGGATAAACTGTTACAGTTGTTTCTTGCGGGGAACTGCCCCAAGAAGCATAACCTGTAGACGGTGCTTGTATAGAATCATTTTCGATATTATAATCACTGCTATAACTGTTTACATCAGTAAATATTTCGTCAGAACTTCCTCCTGTACTTTGTAATGAGTTAAAGTATTGCTTGTATTGAACTGAAGTTTGAGCGGTTTCATTGTTTTTTACAACAACTTTCTCTCCATTTGTGCTATAAATGCCGTCACTATCATAATAGGAGCTGTTTTGATAAGAACCGCAAGAGGTTATTAACAAGCCTAAAAATACAATTAAGGTATTAAGTGCTGTTTTCCGAGTAATTAATGCATTTGTTTTCATTTCGGCAGATTATTTTATTGTTGGACAATACAAAATTAGTTAGTTTTGCGTAATTATTTAGTTAAATTATTAAGAAACAAATATTATGCCAAATTATTCAAAATGAGCAAGAACCTTACAACAAGAGCAGAAGATTATTCAAAATGGTACAATGAGTTGGTTGTTAAGGCCGATTTAGCAGAAAATTCAGGGGTTAGGGGTTGTATGGTGATAAAACCTTATGGGTATGCTATATGGGAAAAAATGCAAGCGGAACTTGACAGAATGTTTAAAGAGACAGGTCATCAGAATGCCTATTTTCCTTTATTCGTCCCAAAAAGCATGTTTGAGGCAGAAGAGAAAAATGCAGAAGGTTTTGCAAAAGAATGTGCTATAGTTACTCATTATAGATTGAAAAATGATCCTGATAAACCAGGAAAATTAATGGTGGATCCAAATGCAAAATTGGAAGAGGAATTAATTGTTCGTCCTACAAGTGAAGCGATTATTTGGTCTACATATAAAGGATGGGTGCAGTCATATAGAGATTTACCTTTGTTAATAAATCAATGGGCTAATGTGGTGCGTTGGGAAATGCGAACCCGTTTGTTTTTGAGAACTGCTGAGTTTTTATGGCAGGAAGGGCATACGGCACATGCAACTAGAGCAGAAGCAATAGAAGAATCAGAGAAAATGATGAATGTGTATGCTGATTTCGTTGAAAATTTCATGGCTATTCCAGTTATAAAAGGACTGAAAACAGAAACAGAACGTTTTGCTGGTGCTGAGGAAACGTATTGTATCGAAGCCTTGATGCAGGACGGAAAAGCATTGCAGGCTGGAACTTCACACTTTTTAGGACAGAATTTTGCAAAAGCTTTTGATGTGAAGTTTGCTAATGCCGAAGGCAAGCAGGAACACGTTTGGGGAACTTCGTGGGGTGTTTCAACTCGATTGATGGGAGCGTTAGTAATGACGCATTCTGATGATCAGGGATTGGTGCTGCCTCCTAATTTAGCGCCAATACAAGTTGTTATTGTTCCTATATATAAGAGTGATGAACAATTGGAAGCTATTTCAACTGAAGTGGATGTTTTGGTTAAAGCACTGAGGAAATTAAATATCTCGGTTAAATTTGATAATAGAACAACTCAAAAACCAGGATTCAAATTTGCTGAATGGGAATTAAAAGGAGTTCCAGTTCGAATTGCTGTTGGTCCAAAAGATTTAGAAAACGGAACTTTTGAAGTAGCAAGAAGAGATACTTTAACAAAACAAGTGGTGTCTAAAGATGGAATAACAGCTTACATTGCCGATTTATTAGAGCAAATTCAAAAAGATTTATTCGAAAAAGCATTAAATTACAGAAATACTCATATTACTGAAGTCGATAATTTTGATGAATTTAAAGCAGTTTTGGAAGATGAAGGAGGCTTTGTTTCAGCACATTGGGACGGGACTGCGGCCACAGAAGAGAAGATTAAAGAATTGACAAAAGCAACAATAAGATGTATTCCTTTGGATAGAGTAGAAGAGTCGGGAAGCTGTGTGTTTACTGGGAATTCTTCTATTGGCCGAGTGCTTTTTGCTAAGGCATATTAAAAAAATAAAAAAAATATTGTTTAGCTATTGCACAAATAAAAAATAGTTGTATTTTTGCATCCGCATTACAGAAGTAGTGCTGTTGCAAAACAACGGTCCGTTCGTCTATCGGTTAGGACGCCAGGTTTTCATCCTGGTAAGGGGGGTTCGATTCCCCCACGGACTACAATTTTTTGCAAGAATAAGTTCTAATGAGCTTAGTTATAATTAGGCCCGTTCGTCTATCGGTTAGGACGCATGGTTTTCATCCATGTAAGAGCGGTTCGATTCCGCTACGGGCTACTAATTTAGTTGTGAATTTGTTTTATAAAATAGAACTTTGTGTCTCAATTTTTTATTTTATTAGTTAAAACTGAAGTGATTTAATTTTAAATTGTGGGAGGTTTTTCTTTTTTTACTAATTAGTAAATTAATAAATTTTAAAAAAAAACAAGAAAATGGCAAATCATAAGTCAGCTTTAAAGAGAATTAGAAGTAACGAAAAAAGAAGAGTACTTAATAGATATCAACATAAGACTACTCGTAATGCTATAAAAGCATTAAGAATAGCTACTGATAAAGCAGATGCTACTTCTAAATTGTCAAGTGTAATTTCAATGATTGATAAATTAGCAAAGAAAAACATCATTCATGATAACAAAGCTTCAAACTTGAAGTCTAAATTAACTAAGCATGTTGCTAAATTGTAAGTAATATAATTTTATATAAAAAAAGCTCCTTTTTAAGGAGCTTTTTTTATGCTTTTTTAATAGGCTATGCTTGGATTCTTGATTCCAGATAATATAGCATTTCTACTGTGATGGGTTTGGATAGGAATTCAATGACATTAGAATATGTTTTTGATTTTTTAATATCCTCAGGGTCTATTGTAGAAGTTAAAATTACAACTTTGGTATGGTTTGAAAGGTAATAATTGGAATCATTAAACCAATCAAGAAACTCCCAGCCTCCCATTATAGGCATGTTTAAGTCTAAAAAAATTAATTGAGGTTTTTTGTCTTCTCTGGAAATGCTGTTGATGAATGTAATAGCTTCTTCACCATTCATTGCATTTATTATTTCTTTTGCAAAAGAAGCTTTTTGTGCTACTTTTTTAAATAGCATTAATGTAATAGGGTCGTCATCGACAGCCATAATTAAATCTAACATTTTAAAAAGATTTTAGTGTTAGTATGAATTCAGTTCCTTTTTCGACTTTACTTTGAATGTTTATTGTGCCTCCCATTGTTTCTATTTGAGATTTAACTAAAAACAGTCCTAGTCCTTTGCAGTCTGGGTAATCGTGAAATCTTTGATAGAGTCCAAATATTTTGTTCTTGTGTCTTTCTAAGTCTATTCCGATGCCATTGTCTTTGAAATTGATTGAAATTATTTGGTCAGCTTCTGAGATACTAATGTCAATAACCAAGTCTCTGTCTTTTGATCTGAATTTAAGGGAATTGATGAATAAGTTGAGTAAGCTGCTTTCAAGATAGGCTTTATTAGTCTTTATTTTTGAAACGTTTCCGTAGTTTATGTTTAGTTTAGGTTTTATTGTTTCGATGCTTAAATTTAGCTGGTTGAGGATGCTCTTGAAAATATCCTGTATTTGCAACTCTTCATTTTGTATAACAGTGCTGTCTTTTATGGTTATTGCTTTGGCTAAATCATTTACTGTCTCATTTAATAGGAGGGTAGATGTTTTGAATCCGTTTATAATTTCTTTTAAATCATTATCTTCGATAGAAATATGATTAATTAAGTTTAATAAGCCTGTTAAATTCGATAATGGTGCTCTTAAATTGTGTGATGTAATATATGAAAATTGTTTTAAATCTTTGTTATTACGGGTTAGCTCACGTATGAGTATTTCTTTTTCTTTTTCTAATTTTTTCTCTTCTGTGATGTCTCTTTGTATGGAAATCCAGTGAGAAAGATCCTGTTCAAGATTGTAAACAGGAATGAATGAGAGGCTTACCCAATATTCTGAATGGTCTTTTTTGTAGAGTATGATTTCAAGAAAGCATTCTTTTCTGTCTTTTATGGCTTGTGTTAATTTTTCGATTTCATGAGGATTGGAATTTTTTCCCATAAAAAAATTAGGTGATTTTCCAATAATTCTAGAATGTTCATAGCCTGACATTTTGCTGAATGCAGGATTGGCAAAAACTATTTTGGGAATTTGGTGATCATCAGAAGTTGCTTGGGTAATAATTATCGAATCGCGGGCTTCAGTGAAGACGGTTTCTAGTAACTTTAATCGGTTCTCTTCTTCTTTTTGTTTGGTGATATCTTGGATTGCGCCAATCATTCGAACGGCTTTTCCGTTTTCATTTTTTAAAATAAAACCTCTGTCCAATACGTATTTGTATTTATTGTCTGCGCATTTAAAGCGGTATTGATCTTGCCATTTTTCGGTTTTTTGTTCAAGAAACGAATAGAGTTTAATGGACATTTTTATGCTGTCTTCAGGATGTATGTTATCGAACCACCACTTGGAATTATTGGCCACCTGATTTTGATTGTAACCGTATATTGTTTCGATGCCTTTGTTCCATGTAAAATTATCTTCAGGTATTTTCCAGTCCCAAATCGTGTCGCTGGTTGCTTTTGCAACTATATCATATTTCTCGTTAGACTCTTTTAGTTTTACGTTGGTCTGTTTAAGACTTTTATATATTTCCGTATATCTTTTGCTGTTTTTGTATAAAATATATCTAAAAAGAAGGCCGGTAGTTATTATGAAAAAGATGTCTTTTATGAAGCCAAAAGTGTAGGGGTTTAAACTAGATGAATATTGTTTTGCGAATTTATAGCTGATAATAGCTATAAATAGTGCAATAAGTATGTAGGTTAAGGTCGTTTGATTGGCTCTGTTTTTCATTACTCAAATATAATTAATTTAAGGTTAAATGTTTAAAACTTCATTTTAAATAAATTCTGGCAGTATTTTTTTTTGTTGCTTTAATTGCTTAATTGTTAACAAAATAGCAAACTATTGCATAAAGATTTTTTATATCAAAATAAAGTGTACCTTTGCACCCATTAAAAATCACAGATGGAAGCTATTAGAAACATTGCAATTATTGCCCACGTCGATCACGGTAAAACAACTTTGGTTGATAAAATTATGTATCACTGTCAGTTATTTCGTGATAACGAAAACACAGGTGACTTAATCCTTGATAACAACGACCTAGAGCGCGAAAGAGGTATTACTATTACTTCAAAGAATGTTTCGGTTCAATATAAAGGTACAAAAATCAATATTATCGATACTCCTGGTCACGCCGATTTTGGTGGTGAGGTAGAGCGTGTTTTGAATATGGCTGATGGTGTTTGCCTTTTGGTAGATGCTTTTGAAGGGCCAATGCCACAAACTCGTTTTGTATTGCAAAAAGCTATTGATTTAGGATTAAAACCATGTGTTGTAATCAATAAAGTAGATAAAGAAAACTGTACTCCTGAAGAAGTTCATGAAAAAGTTTTTGACTTAATGTTTGAATTAGGTGCTCAGGAATGGCAGTTGGATTTTCCAACCGTTTATGGTTCAGCTAAAAATAACTGGATGTCTGACCATTGGGAAAATGTAACCGATAATGTTGAAGCATTGCTGGATATGGTTATCGAAAATGTTCCGGCTCCTAGAGTTTCTGAAGGAACTCCGCAAATGTTGATTACCTCTTTAGATTTCTCTGCATTTACAGGCCGTATCGCAATTGGTCGTTTGGAAAGAGGGGTGCTTAACGAAGGTATGCCAATCTCATTAGTAAAAAGGGATGGGACTATATTAAAATCACGTATCAAGGAACTTCATACTTTTGAAGGACTTGGTCGTAAAAAAGTACAACAAGTTATTGCGGGAGATATTTGTGCGATAATTGGAGTTGAAGGTTTTGAAATTGGAGATACTATTGCTGATTTTGAAAATCCGGAAGGTCTAAAAACGATTGACATCGACGAGCCTACTATGAGTATGTTGTTTACAATTAATGACTCTCCTTTCTTTGGCAAAGAGGGTAAATTTGTAACTTCTCGTCATATTAGAGAAAGATTGACAAAAGAATTAGAGAAAAACTTAGCTATGAAGTTAGGTGAAACTGATTCTGCTGATAAATTCATGGTTTTTGGTCGTGGAGTACTTCACTTATCTGTTCTTATCGAAACTATGAGAAGAGAAGGATATGAGTTACAAATCGGTCAGCCACAAGTTATTATCAAAGAAATTGACGGTAAAAAATGTGAGCCAATTGAGGAATTGACAATTGATTTACCAGAAAGTCTTTCAGGTAGAGCGGTTGAGTTTGTTACAATGCGTAAAGGTGAAATGTTAAGTATGGAAACTAAAGGTGACCGTATGATTGTAAAATTTAACATTCCATCTCGTGGAATTATTGGATTGCGTAATCAATTGCTTACTGCTACTGCAGGTGAGGCTATTATGGCACACCGTTTTATAGGATACGAACCTTACAAAGGAGAAATTGCTGGACGTAACAAAGGTTCATTGATTTCTATGGAAAAAGGAAAAGCTATTCCTTATTCTATCGATAAATTGCAAGATCGTGGTAAGTTTTTTGTTGAACCAAATGCAGAAATCTACGAAGGTCAGGTAATTGGCGAAAACTCTCGTGGTGATGATATGTGTGTAAACGTTACAAAAGAGAAAAAACAATCTAACGTTCGTTCTTCTGGAAATGATGAAAAAGCAAGGATTATTCCTCCAATCATTTTCTCTCTTGAGGAAGCTTTAGAATACATTCAAAAAGATGAATATGTTGAGGTAACTCCAAAATCTATTCGTTTGAGAAAAATCTATTTGACAGAAACAGACAGAAAAAGATTTAAAATCTAATAAGGTCTAAATTTCAATATTTAAAATCCCAAATTCCATCAAGGAGTTTGGGATTTTTTTATGATCTAAAAGTTTAATTACAATTAGGGGCGGAGAGTTTTGGTTTTATCGGGAGGCATTGTTCTCGCTGTCTGTCACAATCATATAAGCCAAACCCCGGCTTATAAGGATTCCCACTTCCAGCAGGGCTAAGAGTAAGCATTTTACTTTTTTGCCATCTTGCCATTAACTAAAAAAAATAATCACGCTCAGTTTGTTAATGCGCTTTAGTCATTTTAATATTGATTTTGGAATCAGAAGCAATAGTGAATTTTGCTTCTTCATATTTTGGAGGTCCCATAAATCCTTTGGCATTATTTGAACAGGCGACAGGCTCTTTAGGCATCCCTATAAAACTTTTGTCCAGCTTGCCGTTGTTGTTTATATCGTGATAAACCATAACTGTGTATTCTCCTTTGGGAACATCAGAAAAAGTAACAGAGGCTAAATTAGATTTTATTGTGGAAGAACCTTTTTTATAAGCTGTTTTAAGAAATTTTTCTTTGGAATTGTATAATTCAACTGTAAGTAATCCAGTGTTGTTTTTTAAACTCGAAACATTGATAGTTAAATTTGAATTTTGAGTGAATCCCAAACTGCAAATGGATAATAAGCTTATGGCGAGAAACTTTATCATGATTTTTTATTTTTTATAAAATGATTATTTATCTTTTTAAAGAAAAATGGCCTTTGGCTTCGCGGCCGTCTTCCAGTTTTATAGTGTACCAATAATCGTCGGCGGGCATTGGTTTGCCAATATAAGTTCCGTCCCAGCCATTGCCCGAGGCGAGAACTTGTTTTATTAGCTTTCCGAATCGGTCGTAAATGAAAATTTTTGTACCTGTATTGAAGGTTTCATCGGCTCCTTTAATATTCCAATAATCATTATAACCATCATTGTTTGGAGTAAAAAACTTTGGGATACCAAGTACAGCGATGGTTTTTTTAATAGTTCCGCATCCGTTTTTGTCACTAATGTAGAGATCATGAATTCCTGGTGAAATATTATCGAAGTAGTTGGATTCTTGAAAAGGACCGTTTGGTAAATCAATACTATATTCATAATCGCCTAGTCCCGAAATATTTGCAGTAACACTGTTAGAGTCAGATAAATCTGAAATTGAAACCGAATCTAAATAGGCAATATCGGAAGCGGTAACTGTAATTGTCCGGGTTCTGTCACAGCCTTTTTGGGTGAGAACAGTTACTTCGTATTTGCCTTCTTCATTGACATTAAGTGTGTATTTATTTTCGTTTGGAATCGTTATGCCATCTTTTGACCAAATATAATTGTAATTAGTAATGGGAGTGTTATCTTCAATTCCAGCATTGAGAGTAACAAAAAAACTTGGCAGATTTGAACAGACTAATTCATCGTCATTTTGGTTAGCATTGGTGTTAATATTTGGTTTTGGATTCACTAAAAGAGTGATGTATGGACCTAATCCAAAACAGGCATTATCTAAATTACTCTCAACACGTACCCAAATTTCCTGTTGGTTTGCTGTTATATTTCTATAGTTGGAAGGGTTTTGGATCCCATTGGTTTCTGCTAAGGCATCGGTTTCGTTTGCATAGAATTTTATTGTATAGTTTGATGAAGGCGAAGGCAGTAAGCTTGTAATCTCTGAAGCTACAGCGTTAAAATCAAATGTTGCTATGCCATCTTTGTCATCATTTACTGTGTCTATAAAGTCGTCGCAAACGTCAATAATTTTTTTGAACGTAGAGCTGATTTGTGTAGTGGAAACAATTAGATTTAATTCTGAAACGCTAAAACAGCCATTGGAGTTTTCTACTCTTGCCCAAATGGTATTATTTGAACTTGTAAATGCAATGGGATTTGCAATAACAGTATTTATATCTTTTGTATTTGCACCAGCCAGAGTGGTATAATAGCTAAAAGTCTCATTGGCATAATTGGCAGAAATAAAACTGTTTTTCTCGGTTACATTAAAGTTAGAAATGCCATCTGTATCATCATCACACTGTACAATAGAAACAGGTGTGTTTACAACGGGTAAATTAAGAACAGACAAGATAGCTTTTGAAGAAGTCAGGCCACAGCTGTTATTGGTTCTGTTTAAAAGGACACGGTATTGGTACCCATTTAATAAAGGGGTCACTTTGGTAATAAGTAAAGATGCTGTGCTGGTTCCTGAGTAAACAGCGTTGTTTACTAATGGACTCCAATTGCTTCCTCCGTCAGTGGATAACTGCCATTGAAACTTATCCGCATTTGATTCAATACTAAAAGTGGCATTTTGTAATTCACAGTTGGATTGATTTTCGGGCTGTTTGGTTACAAGAATAGGAGTTGCAATGATATAATTTCCATTTGGTGTGGTGTAACCGTCTGTTGTGCCAGTTACAATTCCATTAGTGTTTACCGTAATCGGATTCGTTCCCAGCTGTCCGTCAAAATTAGAATCTGTAAATCCTGCTTCAATGACATCGCTGCATAAATCATCATCGCTGTCTAAATCGATGTAATTAAAATCGCCTTTTGAATCGGTATCGGCAAGATTGTAAATTAGTTTACCGCTTTCGGGAGCTGTCTCAAGTGCATTAAACAAACCGTTTGAACCAAAGGCAGCTGGCGGACCATCGATAATGCCATCTTTGTTGACATCTGGAGCGTTACTTCCTGATTCGGTTAAATCGTAAATTCCGTCATTATCGCTGTCAAGATCAAAAACATCCGTAACAAAGTATGCTGTGCCGTTGACATCGTTATCTGTATTTATTTTTTGAAGACCTGGTTCGAAAACATCATCTAATCCATCCTTATTTGTGTCTATACCCGAATAGGTTTTGAATCCTTTTCCCTGCGCTTCGATAGCATCGGGAATTCCATCATTATCACTGTCCAAATCAAGAAAATCGGGAACGGTATCTAAATCAGAATCGACTTGTTCTCGTGTATTTATTTGAAAAGCGCTTTGATTTGGGGTGCTTTCGGAAAGGTTGCGATGAATAATAGTCAGCTGGTTTGACGAATCAGTAGAAATGCTAAAAGTTCCTGTATATAACGGTAATGCAGTTGCGTTTTTTAATCGAAAGCGAATCTCGAAAGAGGAAAATTGTGTAATACCGCTTTCGTAAATACCGTCATAATTAGTGTCTATCAATAGCTGACCGTTTGGGTCTAAAATCGTTAATGTTTCATTAGTGGGTACTTTCAGAATAAAATCGCTGTCACTATTCATATATTCACCCAAAGGAAGCGGATTCGGCACATCTAAAGAAATGTAGGTGAGAGATAATTGTCTTTTACTGTTGAAATTAATTGTATAGGTGTTTTGCTGGGTTTTACCTGCTGAAAGCTGGGAGATAAAACCAAAATTTGGTTTGCCTGAGATTGTTCCATCTCCTGCAGCGGTGGCAGTATAATCTGTTCCAGTAAGTGGATTTGATTGGTTTATTAGTGAAAAATAAGTTTCTACAGTATTTAAAATCCCATCGTTGTCCAAATCAATATCGATATTGTTATTGGTTCCGTCATTATCTGAGTCCAAAGGGCATTCGCTGACAGGTATTTTATCGGAATACACGTCACTTAAACAACCAGATATACTTCCTTTTACTTGGTAATAGCCAGGCGCTGCAGGTGTATAAGTATTGTTGGTGGCCGAAAGAATTGCAATATCATCCTTATACCATTGGAAAGAATCGTATGATGATAATGTATTTATTTTTAAGGAAACATTTGGAATACAGGCGGAGCTGGTAAGTGCTATTTTGCTGTATGCAATCTCGGGTTTCAAATCAAAACCTGAATAATAGCCTCCGTAGGTTGCGGTACCATTAGTTCCAAAATAGGAAACATAGACCTGTTTGGTTGACTTTACAGCAATATTCCCATATAAATCATTTATAGTGTACCGTACAAATTTAGGGTTTCCTGTAATAGCAACAGGGGAATCTGTAATAGGTAAATTGTTTAAAAAAACGTTGGCTCCGGATTCGGTTACAATATTTAAAACTCCCATTAGAGTCGTGTTTCCAATAGCTTGTATTTCTGGAATATTGTCTACAGTATTTGGGGTAGAACAATTAATTGGAGGAACAAAAAATAAGTTTTGATTGGCCGGTGAAGTTGACCCTCCTATACTTTGATAAGCAAATAAATTTTGAGTTGAAGTAATATACATATTGCCATTTATGTATTGGCTTCCGTCAAGAGCAAGATATTCACCACTATTGAGTGTTGCGATTGGAGCTGTTGTGTCTCCGTTTAAAAAAATTTGCGTTTGGTCTGAATGGGCTACCAATAAAACACGTTCCAATTCATCTGTTCCTATTCCTTTAACAAAAATATATTCTTTTCCTGTTTTTTCTAAGGAAACAATTTGGTCAAAACCCAAATCTCTTCCTACAGGCAGACTTACTCCATTTTGGATTCTTACTTCTTTACTGTTACTGCCACCAAATGAACCAGAGTTTACAACAACAGGTTTATCCGATTTAACTAATGCTCCAATTATCTTTGAACTATTCGAAACTAGACCATCGTCAAAATAATTTTGTAACGCCAAGACATAGCTTTCATTTTTATTGAGAGTAACAGTAATTGGACCAGTAACACTCGGCTTATTTAAAATCCTGGTTCCGTTTTGAAGATCAGAAATGATGATTTTTGTTCCGTTTTCTGTAGCAAGTATTGAAGCAAAGTTTAATAATGTTGGATCAAGAAGGGGATTCAGCATGGCACCTAGTCTAAATGTGGTTCCCAATGCGCTGTTTCCTTTGGAAACTAAACCTCCAGCGTGGTTGTAATTTCCATTGGCATATCCGGCATTGACTCTAATACTGACATATATTAAATCTTCGGCTTCTACTATATAACCTTTATTGGCTATTATTCCTGTAATTGCAGCTGGAGTAAATAGTTGGGTATTATCACCAGTTCCAATACTGTGCAGATAAGGATTAGTACTGTTTACCGTTCCATAAATGATATTTCCGCCATTGGCTATGATTTTAAAATTTACATTTACGAGGCTGGGGGTTGAGATGTATAAATAATGGTCTTCTGCTAATCCTGTGGCTGCAACTAAAGGCGGAATGTAATGGGTTTTGCTAAATTGGGCAAAACAGTTTATCGTTAAAAGAATAAAAAATAAGTGTAATTTTTTTTTCATTAGATGTAAATATTTTTAGACTACCTCTTTAAAGAGAAATGTCCTTTTATTGTTTTTCCATTATCGAAATTTACAGCAAACCAATAATCATCAGCAGGTAATTCTATTCCGTTAAAGGTACCATTCCAACCATTACCTGTGCCATTCAGCTGTTTTATTAGTTTTCCATAACGGTCAAAAATAGTTATGCTGGATTTTGGAAGAGTATCTAAATTTTTTATTCTCCATGTATCATTGTAACCGTCGTTGTTTGGGGTAAAAAAACGAGGATAATCAAGTACATATACTTTATATGAAGCCGATGTGCCACAACCATTTTTGTCTCTCACTGTCGCCCAATATGTACCTGCCTCCAAACCATTGAAAACAGGGCTGTCCTGATAAACATTTCCGTCTAATGAAAATTCAAAATTTCCATTGCCAATATAGTAAATTGAAACCATATTTTCGTCGCCAGCAAAATTATTAACTTTCACATCGGTAATTGTTGCTATTCCAGAAGTCTTAATGATAAATTTTTTCGTTCTTTGACAGCCTCTCGTATCTGTAACAGTAACAGTGTATTCACCTGCGGTTGTCACGTTTATTGTGTTAGTTGTTGCGCCGGTATTCCATAAATAGCTGGAAAATCCATGGTCAACGGTTAAGTCTTTGTTGGAACCATTACATAGCCCAGTTGTTACGTCCTGAAAATTGGGAGGATCAAAAGTCTTTACAACTAGTGTTTCAGGAGTGATTTTATAACAATCATTTGGACCATTTACGATATTAGCATAAATGACTTGCTGATATGGAATTGTATTGGTAAAAAGATTGGGTAATTTGTTTTTCCGAAAAACGGCATCGCTTTGTGTCAGGTAATATTCAGCGGTCAGTCCTTGTGGCAGTCCGTTTAGCAGTTGTGGTGTGATTTGGGCATTTAAATCAAATTGGGTTATTCCATCCTGAGAGCTATCTGTATCACAACTTTCGATTGGATTTTGTGCAGAGATTGGGTTATTAGGTAGTACTATATTCAAAAGGGCATATTTGGTACAGCCAAAAGCATTACTCACTCGGGCATACAAAGTTTCAGTTGCAGTCCAACTTGAGTAGACTGATGGATTCTCAATCGGATTGGTTTCATTTTGGGCATCCGACAATGATTTATAATAGACTAGTTTTGTCAGTTTAGGGTCGTTGTTTTTAATGATGTTATCTGCTCCAGTTATATCAGATACTGAAAGGGCATCACCGTCAGGATCACATCGGTACAGGGTTGCATCGCTTAAAATAATTTGAGGTGCATACTCAATTCTAACTTCATCTTCGGCAGTGCATATTGATGGAGACAAAGTAACTTTTACTTTGTATGTTCCAGCATCAGTAACGGTAAGTGATGGTTTTGTTTCTCCAGGAATTGGAGTTACTGCACCTTCTTTGTACCATTCATATGTATAATCGGCAGATAGCTTGGTGTCAATAATGTAGTTTTCACCAAAACAAACAGGATTGCTGTTAGTAGCAGTACGGTCTGGGCCTAAATCCATTTTTGCAGAAAAGCTACCCGCTTCCAAGAAAACAGCCGAGTCATAATATTGAGCTCCATCATCAGCAATTATCAGTTTTATGTGATAGGTTTTACCGATAATCACATCAGCTTCTGCGGTCATTTTTATAGTTTGACCGCTGTAATTGACAGGGCTTGAAGCGGTGTTGAAACTATTGAAGTAGCTTTCATTAATGGGATTACAGCCTGCATGAGTAATGTTTTGTGCATCAACGGCTGAGTTTATTAAAGGGTGTACGTTTTTTGAAGAAACAGGAATGTTTGTGTCTGGGATAACAGCAATATTTTTATAATTGTCAGTACTTCCTGCTTCTTTAATTAGAAAAGCAAATCCATCTGAATATTCACAAGGGAAATAAGACTGATATTCATTAGAAGCAAAAATATAATTGAAACTGATGAAATTTGTAAGGGGTACAAAATCAAATTCGAGTACAGTTGCATTTACGCTTTTGGTTCCCAATGTCTGATCAAGATCAGCATCACCAAGCCATAATTTATTCCCGCCGCCAGTTTGATTGCTAACGTATGGACCTATTGCAGCTTTACTGCTGGAAGTAGATAAAATCACGCCTTCTTTTAGCGGAAAATTACTGCTTCCGGCATTGAAATAACCGTAGCTGTTTTGCCCGGAAGTAAAAGTATCGCCGTTAATTTTAAAATTAGAAACATTCGCACAGGTGCTTTTTACCAAAACATTTTCAATTAATTCTTGAGCTGATTTGGTATCATCAACAGTAATAACCTGAGCATCTGCAATACTCAAGTTAAACAAAAAAATAGCAAGCGCGAGTAATTTTGAAAAATTCATAGTATACAAATATACTATAAATCTCTGTTTTTTAAGATTCTGTAAGATAGGAATAGAAAAATTGCTGTCCACCCTAAAACTATTGCAATGTCAGAAAAGTGAACGCTGTAATCTTTTAAATTTTCAACCCCCATTTGTGTGCCAATTGATTTCACAAGTGATAATCTAGTAAGTGGTTCTAAGATTAAGTTTGACATTGCTTCCAATGGGAAAAACTGTGTGATATAACCTGCGGTTTTGCCTTCTGGGAAAAGATGAAAATTCAAAATTCCTCTAGCGATTGCTTCGATTATGTTCCAAACCAAAAGAAAACCTAATGCAAATGCAGATCTTTTTACCAATATCCCCAAGAACAAACAGAAAGAGAAGAAACCAACCAGTTTTACAAAAAAAGCTAAAAGATAATCCAAATCAGAGAAAACAATGTTTAGCTCTGTATAAGAGGAAAAACTAAAGCCTAAAATTAACGTCATTATAAAAACAAAAACAGTAGAGCATAATGCAAACAGCACTATAGTTACAAATTTTGAAAGGATGAATTCTTTTTTGCTCAAACCGTCAATCAGGTTTTGTTTTAAAGTGCCATAACTGTATTCATTTGCCATCATCGAAACTATGACTATTGCCAAAAAGAGTTTTAGAACAGCTGCAGCGTAAGTGTTGAAATGCCAGATATAGGGAAAATTAAAAATACCCATTTCGGCAACCTGAAAATGAATATTGCCAATTTCAAATTTGATAGAAGCAATCAAAGCGATAAATGAGAGCAATATAAAATAAGTCAAAGTCAATACACGGCTGGCTTTGTTTAACCAAATTTTTTGTAATTCTATAGAGAGTAATCGTTTCATGTTTTTAATTTTAGATTTTGAATTTAGATTTAACATTGTAATTCAATTTTGATATTGCAATTGAATCTTGCCATTGCCATTGAATTTTTGCTATTGTTTCGTTAATTCTAAAAACTGTTCTTCCAAGCTGTTTTTACGTTTTACCAAATGACTCAAGCAAATGTTATTCGTAAACAGATACTGATTTAAATCTTTTGATTCTAAATTTGCTTTTAGGTAAACCAAAACTTTTGCATCGGCTGTTGTGACTTTATCAACGGATGGATGTGCCTGCAAGACGCGGATTAAATTTTCAGTATCATCAGCCTGAAGTTCAAAGAAGCCTTCATTGGCCGAAACACCGTCAACAGGACCACAATAAAGTACCTGTCCTTTTCTTAAAACCAATACATGTGAACATACTTTTTCGACTTCGTCTAATAGATGAGAAGCTAATAAAATGGTTGTTCCTTGAGATGCGATGAGTTTTATAATATCTCTAATCTGGTGGATTCCCTGCGGATCCAAACCATTTGTTGGCTCGTCCAGAATTAAAATTTCAGGATCATTCAGTAAGGCAGATGCAATCGCTAAACGCTGTTTCATACCTAAAGAAAACGTGCTGAATTTACTGTTTTTTCTTTCGGTCAAACCTACTAATTCCAGCTTTTCATCTACTTTAGAGTAATCAATGTTTTTTATTTTGCAGACCAATTTCAGGTTTTGTTCAGCAGTCATGTAGGGATAAAAGTTGGGTCTTTCAATAATAGCCCCCACTTTCTTTAAAGCTTCGTGCGTTTGAAGATTACCGCCAAACCAGCTGTATTCTCCCGAAGTTTTGTTCACCACATTCAGAATAATACCCAAAGTGGTTGATTTTCCGCTTCCATTAGGACCCAAAAGCCCATAAACATTGCCTTTTGTTATTTCTAATGAAACATTTTTTAAAGCTTGAAGACCGCCGTAACGCTTGTTAAGGTTCTGAATTGAAAGAATTGTTTCCAAAGTATATCGTTTTTTATATAGGACGAGCCAGTTTGTTTTTTGTTACTCCGCTGTCTAAATTATTTTGGCTGATGTGAATGTTTTTTCTGATGTTTTTGGTATTTCTTGATTTTAAACTAAATTATTTCATTAGCAGTTATGCGTGAGTGATGGAAGTGGAGCTCTCCCGATTTTTCATCGGGAAGCGGGAACGGACAGCACGACCCGGAGTTTTTCACGAAGGGTCACGCCCAAATAAACTTTGGAAAACGGCTTAAGGAAAATGATGCAGATTGTAGAAATAAACTGTTTTAAATAAGGCTAATGCCTAGAATATGCGAAGGGATTAGCTTAAATTTGTAATAAATCTAACCGCAATGAGTGAAGCGCCTTTAATGTTTTTTAAGAAACCCTGTTATCCTATCAATAATGCACTTTTGAATTACTTGGAGCGGTTTGATCTTGTGTCAAAAGAGCCAATAATTTATGATGATCTTTTGCGGTTTTCAGGTTCAATAAATGTTTTTGATAAAAAGGACCGGGATACTTTATGGATTAGAGTATATTATAATGAATTTGAACGGGATGAAATCGATTTAAACTTAAAGAAAGTCTATTCATTGCTGTATTCAGATGGGAATACCGATATTCTTCAGTACTTAAATGTGGATGCAATTGACTATTGTACTTTTGGAAATTCTAAGCCATTCCGAATCAAAGTGCGAAACATTCTGAATGACAACTACACCTATTTTTATATCAAAAAAGCGGATGCTTCTAGAGTATATGGATTGGAATTGGAGCATTTATTATCGCCTTACAAAATTAATTTTCTAGTTTTTAAGGATACTTTGATAGAGGAGCATATTACTGGAATTCCAGGCGATGTTTTTATGCAGACTTTCCTGCCAAGATGTACCGAAACCGAAAAAGCTCAGATTGCAAAAGAATTTGTAAAGTTTAACGAACGCTGTATGATTCGTTTATTGGGAGATATGAGATCGTATAATTATGTTGTTATTCCGATTCACGATTTTGATCAGATTGTTTTTAAAATTCGTCCAATTGATTTTGATCAGCAATGTTATGAGGGGAATTTTAAAGTATATCGTCCGCAGTTCTTCAAGGAAAATTATCCTATGATTAAAAATGTTAAGGACAAGCTTCAGGACAGATCTATAGAGCAATACAAAAATGAAGAGCGTTCTGCTTTGGCCAAAAGAATCAATTCCGCCGAAAACCGGATTAAGATTCTGATGAAAATTATGGGTAATGACTTTATTTCCAATGAAGAAAATCTCAGTCAGCTAAAACTGGAATTGTACCGTTATACAAACGACATAAATTTTAAAAATGCAAAATCAATGGGGAATGTATTGAGCGCCGCATTTGAATTTGTTACCAGAAACTTCAATAGCGCTAATTTATTCAAACCAGGATTTTAGCAAAGGAAAAAATTACATAGAAGAAAGATGCTTTCTTGTATAATGATTCAATAATGTTTCATTTATTTCTTTCAACCGTGGGGTTAAAAATGTTTTTTTATCCTGCAGATCGTTTGTTAATTCTAGTTGACAAACTGTGCATTTATATTCTTTGAAGTGGTTTGTTACGTTTCTGACAGTCACTATTTTATGGCCAAAAATGGAACACGCGGTTTTTTTGTCAACAAATTTTGACATAATTTCTAAGAAGCTCATAATGTGGGGGATATAAAGTTGTAACAAACATATGTTAAAATTTATTATTATTCAAATAAAACCGATAAAAAACACTTTTTTTATTTTAAAGAAATCTAAATCTTACAATTTTGTTTTTTTATCCTCATCTAAATGATTTATTGTTATAAAAAAATAATCCTCAACTGCCTAAGCCGTTGAGGATTATAATTTATAATCTCTATTTAAAAGTTTCTGTTGTTTTAAAAAACTGAAATTACGATTTTTCTTCTTTGTTGAAATAAACCAAGTAATAATACATTTGTTTTTCTTCGTCCCAGCCTTTTTCCACAAATTTTTCGGCACTTTCAGGATTGATAAAATCCATTTTGATTTGGATATGTGTATCTAGATTAATCACGTTTTTGATTGATTTTCTAGCATCGCTTACTGCAACGTTTGCAATTGGAAATGAAGTTACATCTTCTATACTGTATTTCTCTCCTTTGTCAACTTTGTAGTTTTTAAATTCCGGAATCAAATCTGGGTTGTCCAGTACTTCATTCAAGAAATTAGTTTCTTCAAACTGATCGTTTTTTGCAAAATAATTCACAGAACGGTTCATGAACATTACTTCTTCTTTTTTGTCTTCGGCAGGGAAAACAACGTCTTTTGCAAAACCTTGACAGAATTTCAAGTATTTTTTGGTGATGAAATTTTCATCTTCAAATGCATCTACCGATAGGAAATGCTCTAACCAATATCTGGCATCATAACGGTTACTGTCAACAGACAAGATTTTATATCCTTCTTCTTTTTTGTAATTAAAGATTAAACAGCCTTTGTCCAATTTGTTTAAGCTTACACCGTGCTGCAAAATCATTTCCAATTGCGTTCCTTTTTCTTCAAACTGTAAAAAGTCGGATTGGATTTCGCTTTTGAAAATTCCGATTGCGTCCACTACATTATTGTCAATGCTTAAATTGGTCAAATACGTTACATATACCTCACCATTTTTGATGTGCGGGTGATTGGACTGCTCAAAAAGATGATTAGTTATCTTTTTGGAAACCTCATGCAAAGCATTCGGATTGCTGAAAATTTCCGTAGCATATTTAAACATGTCGTTGTAGTCCAAATCTACTTCATGAGCAAACTGAAAGTAGTTTTCTTCTTTTTCTTTAAACGGTTTAAAGAAAAACTCTTTCATCAAAGGCACGATTTCATCATTTAATTTAAATGGCTCTTCTGATAAAAAAAGAGGCTCGTTGCGGCTCATGTTTCCCACACGGTGTATGGATAACGTTTCAATGTGCGTGTTGTATAGGTTGATCATCTTTTTTTGAGTTTCTGAGGGACTAAGTTTCTAAGTTTCTGAGATTTTAATTGCTTTCCTTTATTTTTTTTATAAAAGCAATCAGCATTCTTTCTACCTCTCGACTATCCTCATATAAGTTATTAAAATCTTCTTCTTTTAAAAAGTGTATGTTTTTTGCAATTTCCAATTGAGTCTGCAGCTCAAATAAAGAGCCAACGGAAATATTAAAAAATCGTAACAGCTCATTTTTGCTGTCTCTTCCATAGCCTTCAGCTACATTACTTGGAACAGAAACGGCACATCTTCTCAATTGTGATGTTAAACCGAAAATTTCTTCTTTTGGAAATGTTTTTGTGTTTTCGTAAATTTTGGTAGTTAATGACATTGCTTTTTGCCAAACTATAAGTTTTCTAAAGTTGCTCATTCTTTAAAAGTTTCTAAGTTGCTAAGAATCTAAGTTATTCTTTTTTTTAGAATAAAAAAACTTACAAATATTTCAAATAAAACTTAGTAACTTAGTTTCTTAGCAACTCAAAAAAAATTAATTCCAATTCTCCTCAAACCCATAGTCTTCAAAGCTGTCGTCTCCTTCGAACATATCTAGATCGTCCTCGTCTAGATCATCTTCAAATTCGCCATAGATGTCATTATGCATGTCATCGGCTTCAAAGTTTTTTTCGAGGGCTTCGTCTGGCATTTCTCCGTGGGAAAATATAGTTTCTGGATATATATTGCCTACAACCTGCTCTTCAACAGCTGCCAATTCTACTAGGAAAGTCCACATATTGATAAAATCGTAAACATAAATAATCTTGGTATTCTGCTCGTCTAATATATCAGATAGCTGATAGTCACTCATTACTTTTTGCTCACCCGGAACATCTCCTGTGTCAAACATAGAAATTTCATCTTCCTGATTCCATGTTTCATCACAGGTGTAGAAAGAAGCTACTTCCATTCCGTCGAAGCCAAATGAATTGAAAATTGCATTGTGTAAATCTTCTAAAGTGTCTTCTGCAAGTATTGCTATGTCTCTAAAAATGTCTTCCTCGGCATCTAGAATGACTCTGAATTTATAAACCATAATCTTTGTTTTTTTGAAAGAGCAAATGTAAAGTTTAATTTTAGATTTTAAATTTATGAATTGGCATTTGTTGAAAAGATTTTTTTTAGTCAAAAGAAATATTTTATCTGATTTTCGAAAATCATAATTTTCATAGACTTATTTATAATAGCTTGTTTTAATCATTTATTGATTTATTCTTTCTGAGTCAATTAACAATTATTTAATCTTTTTTAATGCAACTATAATAACTCTTGGTGTCCGAACCATCATCAAGTGTTTTGCCTAATAATTTTCTATTAAAAGTGAAGCAATCATCATTTATATCCGTAATAGTTACTATCATCTTATCTCCAATTACAACAAATTCCATGGTGCTTTTAGTACAAACGGCTTCATACTGACAATCGTTTATCCATTTTATACTCCAAGTCCAAACAAGATTGTCATCCATAAAATCTTCCATGATAGTGTCTTTAATTACAAAATAAATATTAGGCTTATTTTTATTATAAAATTTGCCGTTTTTGAACTTACTACAATCCAATGATTGCGAATATCCCATTGCGCCTGATAATACTAATAAAATTAGGGCTAATTTTTTTTTCATAATTTTTTTGATTTGGTTTAGTAAAATGAATTACCGTTTTTTATTTCTTTTTATTTCTTTTTATTTCTTAATACAGCTATAAAAACTCTTTGAATCTAAACCATCAGCAAATTTTTTGTCTATTAATTTTCTATCAAACTCGAAACACTCACCATCAATAACTTTGATTGTTACAATCATTTTATCTCCAACCGCAATAAATTCATTCGTGCTATTAGTACAAACAGCTTCATATTCACAATCGTTTATCCATTTTATACTCCAAGTCCAAACAAGAAAATCACCACCGTTAAAATCTTCCATGATTGTGTCATTAATGACAAAAGAGCTTGTGGAAATTTTACTATAAAATTTTCCGTTTTTGAACTTACTGCAATCCAACGATTGTGAATATCCTATTGAACCTAGTAATAATAATGTTATTAAAACAATTTTTTTATTCATGATTTTTGGTTTTTATTTTAAAGGTTAATTCATCTTTAAGTACTGTTGTATTATTTTTTTATAAAACGAATTGCCTCGTCTAAAACTTCGTCTTTGCCTTCTTGAATTCCTTTTATAGTTTGTTTTACTTCAATATCTGGAACAATTCCAATACGTTGTGTTTCTTTTTTGTTGGGATAAAAAACACCGAAACCTGCTATTTGGGTTCTTATTCCATTTATTACTTCTATTTGAAATACACCTCCGTCAGCACCTGCTGTCTGACTTCCTATAATGGCAGCATGAGGTGCTGTCTGTAAAATCATTGCAGTGTGTTCTCCATGACTCTGCGTATGCTCATTTACCAGTAAAATAACTTTTCCCTTGTAATTATTTGGATTTGTTTTGCCGCATTTTTGAGTTTCTCTCCAAATGTACCTACTAGGATAATTTAAATCTGAATCAATAAATTTCGCACCTTCTTTTTCTTCGAAATTTAAATATTCTGCAAGTGCAGATTCAATGTCGTCTTCTTGAGGATAATAGCGAAGGTCAATAACGATAGCTTTAGAATCTTTTAGCTGACTAAAAATTATAGGCAAATCAGTTATTTTAAGATTTTCTATATCGATGTATCCAATATTGTTTTCTAAAATCTTGAAAGTTTCTTTTTCTTTCTGTTTGATTTTTAACTCTTGATATGGATAACGTTTTATTGTTTTGACTGCCACTTTTCCATTTCTAATAAACTCTATTTTTAAAGAGTCTGTGTTTCCGTTAAATATTGCCCAATAAATATTTCTGAATGTTGCAGGCTCATTGGATCCTTCAACATATTTGCGATTCTCCTTTATGACTTGTGATATTGTTTTTCCGTCAACTTTTGTTATGGCATCTCCAACTTTGATATCGCTTATTTTTGCTAAAGAGTCATTGTGTAAACTTGTAATGATTGCTTTTTCATTAATAATTTTGACAACTGCAGGTATGAATTTATTACCAAACTTTTCAAACATTTTTCCTGTTCCAAAAGTTGCATGCGTATCGTTTAATTTAACTGTTAATTCTTTGAATGCCAAATGAAAATCTAGTTCAGAATCACAAGAATTAAATCTTGGTATCATTTCCTCTAATATTAAATCCCATTTTTGATCCATCTGATATTTATATGGAAAAAAATATTCTACATAATTCCAATATCGAAAGAATGTTAAAAGGCGCAAATTTTTGTCCGACCATTTAAAATTTGGATATTTAATTTCATTTGTAACAGTTGGATAAGGATTAGAACTAAAATAATATTGCTTATTTTGAATTCTATTATTTTCTATAAATCGGAGTTTTTTAGATAAATTTTTAGAAAACAGCTTATTTTTATCAATCCATGACAAATCAAAGTTTTTATCAAAATACTCAACATCTTTTGGCTGAGCGATTGGTGCTATTTCTTTTATTTCTCCTTGCGAAACAATCCATTTCTCTAGTATTGTAGAAAATTCTTCTTTAGTTTGTGCTTTTTCAACTAGAGGCAAAATTATAAAAAGTTGTTCGTCCCAATTTTTACTTCCATCTGCGACATTGGGATGATAATATTTTAAAAATCCCCAAACCTTACAAGTCGTGGCAAGTTTTTGATTTTCAGTAAGATTATTACTGCCGAATGCAGTTTGTGCAACCACCAATAATAGTAGGAGAATTTTGTTTTTCATTTAAAATGCTTTTGATTAAAGTGAGATTAATTTTATCAAAAATAGCATTTTAAACGCAAAACAATAATAATAGCAGAAATATTTTGTGAATGAAGATTCTAATTAATATGTGATTCAGTCAGCTGTTCGAATTTAATTTTGTCTTTTGCTTAAGCGCTTTTTTAATTTATGATAATGTTTGTGGTAAGTACTATGGCTAGGATACGATCGGCTGGGAGTCATGTTGTTGAAAATTAATGCCGTGATCAGTAAAATCAGGACACCAATCAGCACCGGCGAGAATACATACATATAGCCTAAAGCTTTTATTTTGTCCGATCCGATGATAGCAATAAGCGCGGTTGCTCCTCCCGGTGGATGCAGGGTTTTAGTAATCTGCATTAAAATTATCGAAAAAGAAACGGCTAGGGGAGCGGCGATCCAAATGATATCGGGGACTAATTTATGAACAGTAACGCCTATTAAGGCTGAAATTAAGTGTCCTCCAACCAAATTTCGGGGCTGTGAAAACGGACTTTGGATAATGCCGTAAACCAAGACGCTCGATGCTCCAAAAGAACCAATTAAATAAACGGCATCGTTTCCTTTAAAATGTATGGATTGTATATAAGCCAAGATTCCAATGCCGACAAAAGAACCCAAAAATGACCAAAACTGCTCTTTATAATCGACTAAAGTTTCTTTGTAAAGGATGTATTTCGTTTTGCGGTACGTTCGCTTTATTTTTTGTACTGGCATGGGAAAACTATTATTTTGCTAAACTAGATGAATAGGAATAAACCGTAAACGGATAAATCATTTTTGCAGTGTATTTCGAAATCAAGCAAACTGCCAAAATCGGAATGAATAATGTGTAATCATTCGTTAACCCGCAAACCAGGAAAATAGCTGTAAAAGGTGCGTGGATGCTGGCGCTTAGTACAGCCGCCATTCCGATAATCATAAAGTTAAGCGGAATTACCTGCGTGTTGAAAAAAGTATTTAAAACGGAAGACAATAATAATCCTAAAAACGCACCAATAAAAAGACTGGGAGCAAATACACCGCCATCACCGCCAGAAGCTAAGGTTATCGAAGTTACAATAGGCTTTAAAATCAATATTCCGATAAAAGTAAGTGCCAATGTTACCGTAAGCGGAATTTCAGCTGAATTGCCAAAAATAACTTTCAGCGAGTGATAGCCTTCGCCGTATAACTGCGGAAAAATAAACAGTGAAATGCTTAAAATTGCCGAACCTAATATGATTTTGTAGTAATGAGTTTCTATTTTTGAAAATTGGGATTTGAAAAAGAGTACGCATTTTGTGAGATAAACCGAATTTATTCCTGCCAGAATTCCCAAAAGGATGAAATAAGGAATTGCTTTTAGATGCCAAGTGGTAATAGAAACGGTGAATAATGGTTTTTCGTTTAATATCGAAAGCAGTCCAAAGGCAAGGGTAACAGCAATTACATTTGAAATAATAAAAGCACGGGTTACTTTTCTCGAAATAACTTCAACAGCAAATAAAATTCCTGCAATAGGACTGCTAAATAAAGCGGTAATTCCCGCAGCAACTCCGGCGCAGATTAATTCCGTTTTGTACTGGCGGAATACATTTTCTTTTTGCTGGGCTACAGAACCAATTGTTGCTGTGGCAACAACTGTGGAAACTTCAATTCCGGTTGAACCGCCAAAAATAACAGTCAGCAAACCATTTATAAAGTGTGATGGAATTTTATAAGTGGGTAAGTTTTTTGTTTTTGAGTTTGTGCTTTCAAAAACTTCTTTGATGCCTTTGTTTTCTTTTTTCTTAAAAAGATATTGTCTTAAAAAATAAATTATCGAAAGCCCAAAAACTGGAAATAAGATGTAAAAAAGCGGATTTACTGTTGCCTGATGAAAGAAGATTTCTTCATAATACTCCGTGATTTTCTTCAGCGAAATCCCTAAAAAGGCCGAAAGGAAGCCTATTAAAACGGAAACGATAACTAATTTTCGGAGTTTTATGAATTGATGATTTTTTTTGATTTGCGCCGTTTTATTCATCAGAAGTTTAGTTTTTTGAACCGCATTTTTTATGCGAATCGCAAATTTAGGTATTCAAATTCATAATTAAAGACAAAAAGGTGTTATTTAAAATGTTAAAAGTTTACAATTGGAAATCTTACCGTTCATAAAATTCAATCGGAAGTTCGTCAGGATCTGCGATGAAAGTAAACCGTTTTTGAGTCATTTCGTCAATTCGGATGGGTTCTGATTCGATGTTTTTTGAGTTCAGGAAAGTAACTGTTTCATCCAGATTCGAAACCTCAAAAGCCAAATGTCTTAAACCGGTAGCTTCTGGTCTAGATGGACGTTTTGGCGGATTTGGAAACGAAAATAATTCGATTATGTAATCGCCATTTAGAGCCAAATCAAGTTTGTACGAATCTCGTTCTTCACGATAGATTTCCTGAACTACGGTTAATCCTAAAACTTCAATATAAAACTGTTTGGATTTTGAATAATCCAAACAAATTATGGCAATGTGATGTACTTTGTTTATGTTTATCATTGTGGAAAGAATGTTATATTTTGTTTGGGACTAATTAAACTCTATTATGGATTTGCCAGATCATTCCAAATACAAAACCATTTTTCCATTAAGCCCAATGCCCAAATCCGTCGTGGTAGCTATTGACAGTAGTACTTTTTATCTTTTAAGAAATTGAATTTCACTTCTGGATTTTAGCCTTTTTGTCAAAGCAAATATTGTTATTCCTAAAAACCTGAGCTCGATTAATAAAAGACAGCTAATTGGTTAGATATAATTGTTTCGTATTTTAAAGAAGGTTTTTTAGGTAGAAAATTATAAGCAATTATTCCAGCAATAAGATTTGTCAAAAAGTTAGTAAATGAACGATGTCTAGAATGTTCAACTTGGCAGATATTTTTAAGTTCATCGTTAACTGTTTCGATTATTGAGCGTTTACGAAGTAAAATTTTATCACTCATTTCCATCAAACTATTTTTCATATTATTACGAATGCTTGTAATTAACTGGATTCCATCAACAAATAATAATTGAGAAAGTTGTTCGCTTATATATCCTTTATCCCCAAATAACTTTCCAAAGACTGCATTCAAAAAACCTTCGTTTTTCAATGGTTCTCTATCATCAACATTAGCCTGGGTTACAGCAAAGCTTAATAATTCTCCTTTATCATTAATAATGATATGTAATTTAAACCCATGAAACCAGCCCATTGTAGATTTTCCTGTAGTGGCAGTGCCTTTGAAAACTTTGTTTCTGCTGATTCGTTTGTTTTTACAAATTCTTATTGGTGTTGAGTCAACAAATGAAATTCCTGTGCAATTTCCTAAACAACAAGTTTTTGCAAAAATAGTCATTGGCAAAAGAACACTTTGCATCAGCTCTAAAAAACGATTATAAGAAACTGTATTTGGAAACTCATTTTGCATATGCTTTTGAACATAAAAAATATAATAGTGCTTGAAACAACGAAAACCACTTAAATGGAAAAGTAAATAAATTGTAATTACTTCGGATTTAGACATAATTGAAGGACGTTTAGAAGGCTTTCCTAGCAGAAAAGGCTGTGTAGTTTTGTCAAAATCTTTACAAAATTCATCAACAATAGAAAAAATATCAGTAATTTTATCGAAACAAATCATAAGGTAGAATTTAGTTAAATATTTAATTGTCAGAGATTTAAATATACTAAATTTTGCCTTTTTGTGCAATATTTTCAACCTAAATTATTAATCGAGTTCAGGTTAAAAGTATTAAATATCCAATTATAATCGTAAAACTACCAAAATTTGCAATTGCAAGAACTATTCCTGTAATGCCAGGATTTCCACCACCAACAAGTTCATATTCTATACCACTTTCAATTTGAATTGCTAAATATAGTGACCAAATAAAAATTGCAGAAATAGATAATAAAGCAAAAAGTTGTGCTTTTGCATAATTTATTACAGTCGGAATTTCAATACTATATTTTAAATTCTGATTATCGCTTTTTAGAAACTCAAAAATCTCTTTTTTTATAATTTCGCTATCAATATATAATTCTTCTTCTGAGTCATTCCCGAAAAAGATTTTGATATAATTCTTTCCGCTTTGATTTTCTATTTGCTTGATATAAGAATATGGGATACTGAACAAATCTTTTAAAAAAGTAAAATCACTGGTTTCTAAATTTACACGATTCAAATCATTCTCTTTTGGATTCCCTTTATAAATTATTTTGTCTTGAATCAAAATTACTTTATTAGACTTAGATTCTTTTAATTTCCATATTTTATGCATTGCTAATTTTTTTTTAGGTTCCACGAGGGTATTAGTACCAACTAGTTTATATGCGACACAAACCTTCATATATAAACCCAAAGTTGGGTAAATTGGCGAAAGTTTGTTTCGTTTTTTTGCTTTTTCAAATATAGAAAATAAAAGTGGCAATCTTGCAATGAAGGAATTGAGTTCATTTCAATAGTTTTTGCCCTCCGCCCAGTAAAATAGGGCATCCGAAGAAAAAATAATACACTGATGCGAGCTTCCTTTTTCCTGTTATGCTCATATGTGTAAATGACTCGAGTTTCGAAATGCCTCTTGCATACTTCGGACAATTTTTTGCCAGTTTCGGATGGGTTTATTTCGAAAAGAAAAAAAGCGTCTAATTCAAAATTAGACGCTTTAAAATTTAATGATTCGTTTCGGAGCAAAGTCCTACGATATTATGAAATTCATCATGCACCACTTCAAGAGACTTTTTGATGTCTGCATCAGATGCTTTTTCTTTAACTAATTTATCCAGGCTTATTGATTTTTCTTTTAATTTTTCAATAGAACCTAATATTTTTTCATTTTTAAATTCTTCAGGAATTGCTTCTGTTGATAAAGCTTTTGCTTTTGTTACCATTTCATCAGATCGTTCCTTAATTGGCTGTAAATTTCCTTCCTCGGATGGGTGAAAGGTTTGCGAAATTACGTGGTGAAAGTTTTTAATAGCAGGCCATTTTTCAAAAGTTGATTGAGCCGAAGTCGAATGGGCAGCAAAAAAAAACATCAGCATAATTAGGGTTTTCATAGTTTTCATAATTGAGTTGGGTTTACAATTCATCCATAAATAGATATAATTTAGCTATTATCTTTTTCGGAATTCAAATATAGGAAATAATGGTAACAAACTTATAAAGCTTAAATTTTGTTTGTTTTGACTGTTTTTATCCTCCGCTCATTAAAATAGGGATTCCGAAGAATGAAGTATGCCGTCAAACGAGCTTCTGAATGCATCAAGTGCTCTTCGGATGACGTCCAATACTCTTCGGACAAGCTCTTCCATACTTCGGATGATTTGCAGGAGTATGAAATGAAAAACCTGCCGTTTTGAATAAAAAACCAAAACTATTTTTTCGTTATTTTTTCATGAATCTTTAAGGTTTCCTGCAATGCTGCAGTTCCGTACCAAGGAGTCAATTCGGCTTCAAGTAAGTTTGATTGTATGGCAGGATCAGTGGCAACGAGCGCTTTTGCTTCTTCGATTGTAGTAACATTGAAGATGTAAATTCCCCGATAGTTTCTGTCGTTTTTTGAGAAAGGACCAGCTACAACAAGTTTTCCTTCTTTTGCGAGTTTGGATATGTTGTCCATATGTCCCTTAAACAGATTAGTTTTTTCTTCGGCGGTTGCAGTGGTGTTGCTTCCGGTTTTCAAAAGGCAGAATACGTACTGTTTCATACCACGTTCGTCTCCATTTAGGGATTTGGCGAGTTGCTGGTCATATTTAGATTCGGTTTCTTGTGAAAATCCAATTGCAGTGATGCACAAAAACAAGGCGGTGAGAATGTTATTTTTCATATGATTTAGTTTGTCAATAATTTTAAATTGCCTCCAGCTTTAGCTGGAGAAAAAGGAATCAATGTTTAATGGCTTTAGCTAAAAAGTTTTGGCTAAAGCCAATGAATTTAATCTAATTTATTCTCCAGCTAAAGCTGGAGGCTATTGATATATGCTGGATTAGCTGTCTTTTTTAGAATTTTATAATAACTTTTTGAGAATAACAATCTGTCCCAGATGATAAACATCATGCTGAATTATTCCGTGAATGTGTTCGTAATAAGTGTGATTGTTATTGGCGTATATTTTTTCGAAATCTTTGTCGTCAAAATTCTCAAAAAAGGCATTCCAGGATTCCTGCGATTTCGCTAGAGTCTGTAGTGATTGTGCCCAAGCTGCTTCGGATGGGTCTATAACCGGCACAAAATAATTATGGTCGGGAGTTATAATGGTTTCCCCTTGAACGCGTTTCAAAATGTTCTTTCTCCACTGAATAAGGTGATTGACAATTTCCCAGATTGTGTTCAAATTAGGATTGATTTTCTTGTAAGCCTGCTGTGCACTTATATCTTTTAAAGTGTCTGCCAAAGTGACCTCAAGCCACGGATTGCCATTATAAATGGACTGATACAGATTTGAAATTCTTTTGCTTTCTGACATTGGAATATTGTTTAACTGTTTGTTTTTTAAAGATATAAAAAAATACATTCAGCTAAATAACTTGTTTTATAACTTTTTCAGTTTCAGTATTAAAAACAATAATGCCCTCATGCTGATTCTCTAATTGAGCAATTAATTTTCCTTCTTTTGTCCAAACCGAACTGTAACCTTTACTAATAAAATTGTCGCATTGGCCAATACAATTTGACATTAAAACTGGTATTTTGTGTTTTCTGGCCACTTCAGGATAATGCTCGTATGCTTTGTTTATTCCATTCTGTGATTTTGCAACACTGGCAATATAAACTTGCCCGCCCAGTTCAACCGCTTTATCTGCATGATCGATTTGTAAACTTTCGAAACAAATTGCAGGTGCAATCTTTTGGCTTTCAACAGTGATTGAAATTTGCTCATCACCGCTTTCAAAATAAGGAAATTCATCTTCGTGAAGCTGTTGTTTGGAATACATGATTCTTGGTTTTTCGGGCTGAAAAATAATCATGCTGATGCGGACTCCTTTTGGATGAACGGTAGGAATTCCAACCCCAACAGTAATCTTTTCCCAGTCACTAATCTGCTGCAGTTTATCCAGCCGGCTGTCATTAGCGTCTATTGCGAGTTCTTTTGCAAGTTTTGGTTCATAGCCTGTTAAAGAAAGCTCAGGAAAAAAAACAGATGAAGCTTTTAATGAAACAGCAAGATCAATAAGTTGAATGTGTTTCTCAATATTCGCCGGAATATCTCCTTTAACTGGTTTTATTTGTGCGATGCTTATGTTCATTTGTGTTTTTTAAATTGTTTACCAAACAAAAGCTAAGATACAAATAAGTAATTTACAACTCATCCATGAATTTCTACAGTTGGGTTTTTAAATATTTTTTAACAGAAGCAGCTAAAATACATTTGCCTCATCAAAATCATCAAAATCATGAAAACCATTTTTTTAGCATTAGCTTCTTTATTTAGTTTAGCAATGTTTTCGCAAAACACTATTTCGGGTACAATTATCAATGAAAAAGGAAAACCAATTGCTGGTGCCAATATTTACATCGAAGGGACTTATGACGGTGCGACAAGTTCTGAAACAGGCGGATTCTCTTTTGAAACTTCAACAAAAGGAAATCAATTTTTGATAGTGAGCTTTTTAATTTATGATACTTACAAACAAGAAATTGATGTTGCTAATTTTAAAAACCAAACGATTAAATTAAGAGATAATGTAAATGCTCTTGATGCGGTTGTTATCACTGCTGGGACATTAGAGTCTGGTAATAAAGCAAGAGTTTCGGTTCTTAAACCACTGGATATCGTTACAACTGCGGGATCAGCAGGGAATATTGTTGCAGCTCTGCAGACTTTGCCGGGAACACAGACTGTTGGTGAAGACGGACGTTTGTTTGTTCGCGGGGGAGAAGCAAGCGAAACCCAGACTTTTGTTGACGGGCTTCGTGTTGCGCAGCCTTATGGGGCATCAACTAATAATGTACCGACCCGTGGCCGTTTTTCTCCTTTTTTGTTCAGCGGCATCGCTTTTTCTACCGGCGGATATTCTGCTGAATATGGTGAGGCTTTGTCAAGTGTTCTGTTATTGAATACGCAAGACGAACCAGATCAAAACAAAACAGAGATTGCATTAATGACTGTAGGATTAGGAGTAGGGAATACTCAAAAATGGGAAAAAAGTTCGTTGAGCGTAAATGCGTATTATATGAATCTTGCACCGTATCAGGCAGTGATTCCTCAAAATATGGATTGGAACAGCCCGTATCAGTCATTATCCGGCGAAACGGTTTATCGCTATCATTTTACTAGCGGAATCTTTAAATTATACGCTGCATTCGATTCATCGAAATTCGATTTGAATCAAAAAAATATAAACTTCGAAGATAAAATCAGAACTAATTTAAAGAATAATAATTTCTATACGAATGCTTCATACAACGGGACTTTTGGGACAGGCTGGCATTTGACTACAGGTATGAGTTATGGCTACAATAATAATGATGTAAAGTATGATGTAAATGATGTTGTGAGCAATGAAAATGCTGCACAGTTGAAATTGAAACTGCGAAAACATGTTTCAAATTATTTTAATCTGTCTTTTGGTGCAGATTACTTTATTACAAAATTCAATGAGGACTTTGATAATAATAATGATATTAAAGTTTCAAATGGCTACGACTCAAACATAGCCGCTTTTTATACTGAAGCCGATATTCTGTTTTCTAAGTATTTGGCTTTAAAGGTTGGTTTGAGACTTTCAAATAATACTTTGCTGGAGGAAACCAATCTTGCTCCAAGAGCTTCGGTTGCATATAAAGTTTCAAAAAGCAGTCAGTTTTCTTTTGCTTACGGAGATTTTAGCCAGACTCCTGTGGTGGATTACATCAAATATTCGAAATACCATCAGTTTGAGAGCGAAAAGGCAAAGCATTATATTCTGAATTACCAATTTACAAAACCAGGACAGACTTTTAGAGCCGAAGCATATTATAAGGATTACAGCAATTTGGTTCAATATGATTCGAAAGATATTCAGTACAACTCATTTTTCAGCAATAATGGTTCTGGTTATGCAAAAGGATTGGATTTGTTTTGGAGAGACAGCAATTTGGTTAAAAACTTAGAGTATTGGATTTCGTATTCGTACATCGATTCGGAAAGAGATTATAAAAATTTCCCAACGATGGCAACTCCAAATTTTATTGCAGATCATAGTTTGTCTGTGGTGACCAAATATTTCATCACCGATTGGAAATCACAAATCGGGTTCACGAATAGTTTCAGCACAGGAAGACCGTATAACAATCCAAACGAAACGAAATTCATGAACGGAAAAACAAAATCATACAACAGCTTGAGTTTTAACTGGGCGTATTTATTGACCACTCAAAAAATCCTTTATTTCTCAGTTTCGAATATGTTAGGAAGCCAAAATGTTTTCGGATACGATTATGCAAAAGTACCTGATGCAAGCGGGGTTTACCAAAGACAAGCCGTTTTGCCAACTGCAGACAGATTCTTCTTTGTTGGTTTCTTCTGGACAATCAGTGACAATAAAAATGATAATCAGCTGAAAAACTTGTAAGCTTCTAAGTTGCTAAGAAACTAAGTTTCTAAGTCACACAGAAAAAAACTTAGACTCTTAGCAGCTCAGTTTCTCAGAAGCTTAAAAAAAAACAATTCATCCGTCAAAATTGACAGTTCGGAATCATTAAATTTTAAAAGGGATATTGTCAATGTAAATTTGATGAAGAATTAAAAGAACAGCTTTCAAATCATAATTAAGAGTTTCAATCATTATTAATCACAACCAAAAAAATCACCCGTTATGTTAAAGATTATCGCCACAATCGCATTTTTCATTTGCAGTTTATTAATGTCTGCACAAAATGTCAATCTTACTGTTTCTGTTTCAGGTTTAAAAAGCAATGCAGGGACGTTAAAAGTAGGTTTGTACAATTCGGAAGGAACTTTTTTGAAGTCAGTTTACAAAGCCATTTCATCCGAAATAAAAAACAATAGTGCTACGCTTACTTTTGTTGGTATCCCAAAAGGAGAATATGGCATTTCGGCCTATCAGGATGAAAACAACAATGGAAAATTAGATAAAAATATGCTGGGGATTCCCTCTGAAGATATTGCCTGTTCGAACAATGCCAAAGGGTTTATGGGACCTCCAAAATATAACGATGCCAAATTCATCATCAATAAGAATTTAAAAATTGAAGTACAATTCAATAACTAATAAATAACCATTAAATAGTAATCAACATGAAAAAAATCATCACCACAATCGCATTATTAGCAGCTGTAATAAGTTCAGCTCAAACACAATTTGAACAAGGAATGGGCAAAGCTTTCGCACTTTGGGGAGAAGGAAAAAACACAGAAGCTTCGGCAATGTTCGAAAGAATTGCAGGCGCTGAAAAAAACAGTTATCTGCCAAATTATTATGTAGCCTTAATTAACACTACATCGGCTTTTACTGAAAAGGATAAAACCAAACTCGATTTAATGCTGACAAAAGCGCAGGATGCTTTGGACGTTGAAATGATAAAAGATCAGAACAATGCCGAGTTGTATGCAATGCAGGCTTTGATTTATACGGCTTGGGTAGTTGCAGACCCGATGACAAACGGACAAAAATATTCGGCTAAAGTGATGGAAGCTTACGCAAAAGGGAAGGCGATAGATCCAAACAATCCAAGAATCGTTTTTGGTGAGGCCGATTACCAGTTGGGAGGAGCAAAATGGACAGGCGTTGATACAAAACCATTGTGTGCTCAGATTGATAAAGCTGTCGAACTTTTTGCTACTTTTAAACCGGAAACTTCTTTCTCGCCGAAATGGGGATTAGAAAGAGCTTTAGAAAGTCAAAAAAATTGTAAAAAATAAAACTAATTTTATCATTGTATAATTAGCAATAACCAGATATCTATGATAACAGTAAATCCGTACCTGTATTTTAACGGCAATTGTGAAGAAGCATTTAATTTTTATAAATCTGTTTTTGAAGTCGAATTTAAATATATTGGACGATATAAAGATGTGCCACAAACTGAAAAACATATTTTTCAAGAGCATGATAATAAAATCATGCATGTGTCGCTGCCAATCAGCAACCAAATAACATTGATGGGAGCTGATAATACAGAGATTCATAAAGGAAACATTTCTAATAATAATTTCTCCTTATCGATAACTTCAGATAACAAAAAAGAAGCTGATAAATTATTTCAAAAGCTTTCTGAAGGAGGAAAAATTAAGTTAGCAATGAATGAAACATTCTGGGGTTCGTATTACGGGATTGTTAATGATAAATTTGGTATTAACTGGAAAATTAGTTTTGAAACAAATTAAGGTACTCTGTTTGTTTTTAAATGTTTAATAAAAATAACTTAAACTGACTGCATGAAAAATCATAGAAATACATTTGGAAATTTGAAGAGCGGAACGATTATGTGTTTCAAGATTTCTATGGTTTTTACAGTAATATTCTCTGCTTGTTTAGGAGCTGGTTTTAATGTAAAAAATGTATTGCTTACGTTCTTTTTGAGCAGCCTTTATTCTTTCGGACTTGGTTTTGGGAATGGTTTTCTAAATGTTCTTTTAGATAGAAAATGGGATTGGCTCGAGCATACGAATCTGAGAGTATATTACGGAATCATAGTTACAGTTTTGTACACCGTTCCAGCTGTTTTAGGGATTAATTACATCATTTTTGTGGTTGTTCAGGATTTGTCTTTAGATAAGTTTTTTAGCGAAAGAATGATTTGGATACACCTTTTTTACATCATTTTATCTCTAGGAGTTTCGACTTTTATGCAGGCCAGAAGTTTTATGGTCAAATGGAAACAGGCTTCCAAAACCGAAGTAACCCAGCAAAGAATCATCGCTGGAACAGCCAATGCAAAGTTTGAAACTTTAAAGAACCAAATTGACCCGCATTTTCTTTTTAACAGCTTAAATGTATTAAGTTCTTTGATTGAGGAAAATCCAGAAAATGCACAGCGGTTTACAACTTCGTTGTCCAAAATTTACCGCTATGTATTGGAGCAAAAAGATAAAGAACTGGTTTCGGTTGCCGAAGAATTGTCTTTTGCAAAAACGTATATGAATCTTTTGAAAATGCGTTTTGAGAACAGTCTGTTTTATGAATTGCCGGAAACAGTTATAAATCCGGATGCAAAAGTAGTACCGCTTTCACTGCAGCTGTTACTGGAAAACACAGTAAAGCACAATGTGGTGAGTGAACAAAAACCGCTGCATATTAGGATATTTATTCAAGATGATTATTTGGCTATTCAAAATGATTTTCAAAAGAAAGAAGTGATACAGAGCCGTCAGGGTGTAGGATTGCAGAATATTGTAGACCGCTACGGAATAATTACAGGACGAAAGGTTTTGATCGAGCAGAATGAAAAAACATTTACGGTTAAGATTCCTATTTTAACTAAACAAATCAGTGTTATGGAAACAACTTTTAATCACATGGAAAACGGGTCTTATTACAGAGCCAAAAAAAGAGTGGAACAGCTTAAAGGATTCTACGGAAACTTGATTTCGTACTGTTGCGTGATTCCAGTTCTAGTTTTTGTTAATCTTACTTATATGCCACAATTTCAGTGGTTTTGGTTTTCTGCCTGCGGATGGGGATTTGGATTAACGATGCATGCTTTTCAAGTATTTGGCTATGGAGCTAATTGGGAAGAAAGAAAAATTCAGGAATTATTGAGGAAAGAAGACAAAAAGCAAAGCTGGAAATAATCATGGAAATAGATAACAGCAAATACCAAGAAAACGAGCTTCTTGAAATCGCGAGAAAGAAAGTAAAGAAGCTAAAAGGATTTTATACTCATGCTTTCATTTATGCGATAGGGGTAATATTCTTTATTCTAAAAGAATATTGTGGAGTGCCTTTTAATTTTTTTCCAATACAGCACATTAACTTTTTTGTAATGGCAATTTGGTCAACCGCTTTTTTTATATCTGCAGTCGACATTTTAATTGTACATCATTTTTTTGGAAAAGAATGGGAGGAGGATAAAATAAAAAGAATAATGAAAAAGGAAAGTAACAAACAAATTTGGAAGTAATCATGGAAAATCAATATACAGAAGAAGAGCGCTATTATAAAGCGAAAAAGAGAGTTGAGGAAATAAAAGGGTTTTATGGAAACCTGATTTCATATATCGTTGTAAACTGCTTTTTGATGGTGATAAACTTGACGACATCACCTCAGTATTTATGGTTCTTTTGGCCCTTACTGGGATGGGGAATCGGAGTTTTTTTTCACGGATTAAAAGTTTTTAACTATTCACCGTTTTTTAACAGCGAATGGGAAGAGCGAAAAATTAAAGAGTTCATGGAAAAAGAAGAACAGGCAAAAAAAACTTGGGAGTAACAACTTTATAGAACCGAAAAATGGAATCAAATCATATTGAAGAAGAACGTTATTATAGAGCAAGAAAAAGAATGGAGGAAATTAAGGGTTTTTATACGAACTTGAGATCCTTTATCATGGTAAATTTTCTTTTAATTGCAATAAATTTAATTACATCTCCACATCATTTATGGTTTTATTGGCCCTTATTGTGGTGGGGATTAGGACTGGTATATCATGGAATAAAAGTGTTTAACTATATGCCGTTTTTTAGCAAAGACTGGGAGGAAAGAAAAATTAAGAAGTTCATGGAAAAAGATGAACAGAAAAAACACACTTGGGAGTAATCTTTATACAACAACTTAAAATGGAATCAAATCATATTGAAGAAGAACGCTATTATAGAGCTCAAAAAAGAGTGGAAGAAATTAAGCAGTTTTACCAGCATTTGACTGTTTATCTGCTCTGTAATCCAATTGTAATAGCTGTAAACCTAATGACTTCGCCAGGGTTTTTATATTTTTGGTGGAGCTTGCTGGGCTGGGGGATGGCAGTCGTTTTACATGGCTTGAAAGTCTTTAATTTTGGACTATTTTTTAATAAAGAATGGGAGGAAAAGAAAGTTAAAGAATTCATGGAAAAAGAAAAACCAACAACAAATAAGTGGGAATAGTATATGAGTTGCTAAGACTCTGAAATTCTAAGAATCTAAGCTTTTTTAATTCTCGATTTAATAGATTTTTTCAAACTTAGCGGCTTAGTAACTTATAATCTTAGTTTCTATTTAATAATAAAAACAAAACACAATGGGAAGATATAGAAAAGAATTATTTGAAAATTTTCAGGATGAAAATTTCAATCCAGACACGAGATATGAACTGGCTTATAAACGGGTGAAGCGAATCAAAGGGTTTTATGTGCATGCAACAGTTTATGTACTTGTAAATGCATTTATAATTATATCAACATTCAATAGAAGTGCTATAGGAAGCGAAGTTTTCTTTAAATGGGAAACTTTTTCCACAGCGTTATTTTGGGGCATAGGATTACTGGCTCATGGGCTGTCGGTTTTTGGCAGAGATCTGTTTTTTGGATCTGATTGGGAAGAAAGAAAAATCAAGGAATTTATGGATGAAGATAAAAAACAAAAGTGGGAGTAGTTTTCAGACGGCATTATTCAGATTGCAGAAAACAGTAATCTATGGAATTTGAAAATCTGGAATCTAAATACTGCTAACTACAATCTTTAACATTCAACTTCTAACCTCTAACCTAAAAAAATGACCACAATAATAATTGAAGACGAAAAACCGGCAGCGCGTTTATTGCAGCGCAAACTCGAAAAAATTAATGTTAGGGCAGAAGTGATGCTTCATTCTGTTGAAGAAGCTTTGAATTGGTTTTCTCAAAATGAGCATCCCGATCTCATCTTTTTGGACATACAATTATCGGATGGTTTGTCGTTTGAAATCTTCGAAAAAACAGACATCAAAAGTGCTGTTATTTTTACGACTGCCTACGATGAATATGCATTGCGAGCATTCAAATTAAACAGTATCGATTACCTCTTGAAACCCATCGATGAAGATGATTTGGAAGTGGCAGTTTCAAAATTTAAGGAAAGGTTTCAGCATTCAAAAGCAAATGGTAATGAATCGATGCAATTGGATTTTGAGCAGATACGAAAAATGCTTTCAAACCCTTTTGAAAAAACATTCAAAAAAAGATTTACTGTCAAAATAGGACAGCATCTCAAGGTAATTTCAACCGATGAAATTGAATGTTTTTTTAGCGAAAATAAAGGGACTTATATTCATACTTTCGATAACAGGAATTATTTGCTGGACTCCACTTTGGAAGTCTTGGAACAGGAATTAGACACTGCCGATTTTTATAGAATCAGCAGAAAGTTCATTATTCCGCTCAAGGCAATAAAGGAAATTGTGGTTTACAGTAACTCCAGATTAAAGATTATTCTGCCTACTTATAAGGACGATGAGGTGATTGTAAGCCGGGAAAAGGTTTCTGATTTCAAAAATTGGATTGGTTGATAATTGTTTGTATTTATTGTTTATATAAAGTTATTTAAAGTGCTGAATTAGTGTTTTTTGAATTTATGTAATAGATTTTGTTTATGATGGTTTTTTGGGCATAAATTTGATCATGAAATGCAATAATTCAATTTGTTTTTAAAATTATACAAGTAAGAATCAAAGAATAAATATTTCTTCCGATAAATCTGTAAAAGGTGTTTTGCTATTGAGACTATTTAGTGAATAGCCCTCTCTTTAGTTTCAAAATTAAAATTCATTTTATCTTCTTTTGATATTTTTTTCAGCTTTGATTAGTTATAGATTTTCTAGGATGACTTATAATTTTTTGTTAATCATTTTTCTAAGATTACTTAAAGATTGTACTTTCGTTTAGTCAGTCACAAACTAATTTTATAAGATGAAATATTTACTGTATTTAATTTTTCCGCTTTTGTTTTCGAATATAACTGCTGCTCAAAAAGTAGCCGTTTATGATAATTATGCCGCTTTGGAAAAGGAAGTTTTAAGCGATAAAAACACCACTTATGTAGTCAATTTTTGGGCTACTTGGTGCGCTCCCTGCGTGAAAGAATTACCCCATTTTGAGAAATTAAATTTGGAAAATAAAAGTGTAAAAGTTGTACTGATAAGTTTGGATTTTAAGAACCAATTTGAGTCGAAATTACTGCCTTTTTTGAAAAACAGAAAGATTAATTCTGAAGTGGTTTTTCTTACGGATAAAGATTATAACAGTTGGCTTCCGACAGTAAGTAAAGAGTGGTCTGGTTCAATACCAGCGACATTAATTATCAAAAACGGAAAGAAAATTTTTGCTGAAAGAATTTTTTCCAGCTATGAGGAACTCAATGAATATGTAAATAGGAATATTAACTAAACCATTTATGTTATGAAAATTTTGTCAGGTCTTTTATTGTTTGTTTCCGTTCTTTTTGTTTCGGGATTTACTATTGATACTCCAGTTCCTTATAAAATTGGAGATAAGGCCACTGATTTTAAATTGAAATCAGTTGACGGGAAAATGTATAGTATGTCGGATTTTAAATCAGCAAAAGGCTTTATTGTTGTTTTTACTTGTAATCATTGTCCGTTTGCGGTGAAGTATGAAGCTCGAATTAATGCTTTGGCTAAAAAATACAAACCGAAAGGCTATATTTTATTGGCCATTAATCCGAACGATCCACAAGTCCAGCCCGAAGACAGTTTTGAATTAATGAAAGTTAGAGCCAAAGAGAAAGGATTTGTTTTTCCTTACTTATTCGATGAAGGTCAAAAAATATATCCTCAATATGGAGCCACCAAAACACCGCATGTTTTTGTATTAGATAAAAACCTTGTCGTAAAATACATTGGAGCCATTGATGATAACGTTGACAGCGCAAATGATGTAAAAGAAAAGTATCTTGAAAATGCCATTGCAGCCTTAGAAAACGGAAAAACACCTTCTCCAGAAACGACAAAAGCGATAGGCTGTTCGATCAAGGTGAAAAAATAATTTATTACATAAAGTTTGATAAAAAGAGTATAAGACAGCTTCGTCTTTTACTCTTTTTATTTTAAATAAATTTTCCTGATTCCTATTAAAACAAAGATGAATACTGAATAGGCCACGAAAAATGGGGCAATGATTTCTATCCAGCCTAAGGGCAATAGAACAGCAATCAATAGTAATTGAAAACCTAACCCATACAGAGAAACAAGTGTCATAAACCATTTTGGAAATGATTTTACTTTGAATGCCTCTTTATCTAATGCATGAATAATCAAGTCAAAAATTCCATAAACAAGAGTGTAAATTTTAAACAAAATATCTACTGATTTTTGGCTTTCTCCACGTAAAGCTTTAGGTGATTCGTTCTCGAAAATTTTACTTGTTGTGTCTCCTCCAGCCGATTTGTTTCTCAAAATCACATAGTAATAATTATACAAAGTGCCTTGTAGCTGGATTCCAATAAAGGCTAAAACTGTAATCCAAAATGTAGTTTTCGAAACATAGCAAATTGACATTAAAAACAAAAAATTAAGAATGATGTCAAATATGCTGTCGAGGTATCTTCCTGTATATGACGGCGTGTTTTTTGTACGCGCAAGTTCTCCATCAACGGCATCAATTATTGATTTTAAAATGATGAAAAAAGATGCTAAATAGTGATGGTTTTTCAAAATGCAGTAAACCGCAATAAGCCCCGAAATGCCAAAAAGCAGTGTTATGTGTATGGGAGTAAAACGAGTATTTTTTAACAGATTTGCAAAATATCGCGCAAACGGCCTTCCATAATCGGATAAGTCAAGAAATTGATTTTGTGTGGCGAGTTTAGACATTTTGAAAATAATAAGTTACGGCAATATAGCCAGACTGCAAAAGTAATGCTATTTTGAGCATTTTGCTAAATTGTATTTTAAATGAAAAAACGCTTTTGGAAATTGATCTTATTTCCAAAAGCGTTTTGTTATGAATTAAATTTGACTGCAGTTGTAAATAACAGCAAATAAGTACTATATTTCCCTTTAGCCCTGATCGCAGTGGAAATCCTTTTTATTTTTTCTTTAAAAATAAAAAGATTGCAGCGGAGAGCAGGAAACCATATTACCAAAAATGCCTAATTTTTACTGCTCCAAAAATTAATAATCAGCTATTTAGTTTAATTTTAAAACTTCAGCTGTATTGTTTCTAATGGCTGTCAATAACTCTGGATTTTCATTTAAAGCCTGACCAAAAGAAGGAATCATAGTTTTTATTTTTCCCTGCCATTCCGGAGATTTAAACTGCTCTGGAAAACATTTGCTCACCAGCTCAACCATTATAGAAACAGCTGTTGATGCTCCAGGAGAAGCTCCTAGTAAAACTGCCAGAGTTCCATCGTTTGTGTTTATAATTTCTGTGCCAAACTCTAATTTTCCAATTAACTCTTCGTCTCTTTTAATTACCTGAACACGCTGTCCTGCTCTTTCCAGTTTCCAATCTTTAGTTCTAGCTCCTGGAACATATTCACGCAGGGCATTGATTCTGTCTTTTGGAGACTGGCGCACCTGCTCAATCAAATATTTAGTAAGCGGGATGTTTTTGTACCCGGCAACAATCATCGGAATTACATTATCTGGTTTTATAGACAACGGCAAATCAGAGTAAGAACCATTTTTTAAGAATCGGGTAGAAAATCCTGCAAATGGTCCAAAAAGCAATGCTCTTTCTCCATCAATCATTCGGGTATCTACGTGAGGAACAGACATAGGCGGTGTACCTACACTGGCTTTTCCATATACTTTGGCCTGGTGTTTTGCGATTACTTCGGGATTTGTGCATTTTAACCACTGCCCGCTAACAGGGAAACCTCCATATCCTTTTCCTTCGGGTACATTCGCTTTTTCCAATAATGGGAGTGAACCTCCGCCAGCACCTATGAAAACAAATTTAGTATATACTATTTTCTTGTGACCATATGCCAAATCATTAATTTTTATTCTCCAAGATTTGTCGTCTTTCTGTCTTAATTTTTTAACCTCATGGCTGTAGTGTATGGTTACATTATCCAATTTAGTCAAATAAGCAAGCATGTTTCTTGTCAATGTTCCAAAATTTACATCGGTACCAATTTTCATTGAAGTTGCAGCTACTTTTTCGTCTGGATTTCTGCCTTCCATAACTAGAGGCATCCAGTTTTGAAGTTCAGAAAAATCAGTACTAAAAATCATTTCAGTAAAAAGCGGATTTGATTGTAAAACTTCAAATCTGTTTTTTAGAAAATCAACATTTTTATCACCCCAAACAAAACTTATGTGTGGAATACTTTTTATAAAATCTTCTGGAGATGGAAGTTTTCCGTCTTTGACTAAATAAGACCAAAACTGCCTGGAAACTTCAAATTGTTCAGCAATACTAATCGCTTTATTTGGATTTATTGTACCGTCAGCACTTTCTGGAGTATAATTAAGCTCACAAAAAGCTGAATGCCCAGTTCCTGCATTATTCCATGCATCTGAACTTTCTGCGGCGGCAACATCTAATCTTTCGTAAATATCAATCTTTAAATCAGGCTGTAATTCTTTTAAAATTAAACCAAGAGTAGCACTCATAATCCCTGCTCCAATTAGAACTACATCGGAATTGGATCTTATTGTTGTATCAGACATTTTTTGTGATTTTTGTGATTTTTTAGAATTTGCAAAATTAGTTCTAAAATTCTCAAAAAAAAATTATTTTTAGTTACAAAATACCTAAAGAACAGTGTGGTTTGTTAAATTATTCACCGCTATTTTCGGTTTAGATAATCCTGCAGCATGATTGTCGCTGAAATTTCATCGATAAGCGCTTTATTCTGACGCTGTTTTTTATTGAGTCCACTGTCAATCATGGTTTGAAAAGCCATTTTGGAAGTAAAACGCTCATCAACCCGAATGACTTTCATATCTGGAAAATGATTCGTAAAATGCGTTACAAATCCTTTGATTATGGGAGCGCTTTGAGAAGGTTCGCCATTCATTTGTTTGGGTTCACCAATAAGCACAGCTTCAACTTTTTCTTTGGCAAAATAATCTTTTAAAAAATCTATCGCAGTTGTAGAAGGAATGGTTGTAAGACCAGATGCAATAATCTGCAGTTCATCAGTAACAGCAATTCCTGTTCGTTTTTGTCCGTAATCTATGGAGAGTATTCTTGGCATTTAAAATGATTTTCTATGTTTCAAAATTGCAACAACAAAAACAGTTTCAAGTTCAATATCAACTTTAAAAACAACTGTATAACCTTTAAAAACATAATCTCTTATATTCTGATCATCAATATAAATTGATTTTTTGAAAAGGAATGGTTGCTTTAAATCTTTTTTTATATTTTTTACTAATTCGATTTTGAATTTTCTTGCGGCAAGAGGTTTGTCTTTGGAAATAAAGTCAACTATATCATTCAAATCATAATTAAACTCAACAGTTAATTTAATCTTCATATTTTGAAATAGTTTCTTCTAGTAAAACATCTAATTCCTCAAAAGTAGAATAAGCTGCAGTTCCATTATTAATTTTATCAACTCTGGACTGAATCATTCTTTTTTCTTCATCAAAAGTCGGTCTTTCTGTAACTATTTTTAATTCATCCGAAGAGAATGAACTCAACAATTCCAAAATTTTGGCTTTTATTTTAGGCTGAAATTCTAATCGAATAGTTTCCATAATTCATTTATTTAAACTACAAATATATAACATTTTCACTCCATTTCTCTTTTTTGCTTTTGGTTAAAAATGGTATCTTTGCGAAAAATTTATCAAAAATGAACGAATTACAGTCAATTATAGAACAAGCTTGGGAAAACAGAGCTTTGCTGCAAGAAACAAAAACTACTGATGCAATCAGAGAGGTTATCGAATTATTAGACTCAGGAAAATTACGTGTTGCTGAGCCTGTTAACGATGGCTGGCAAGTAAACGAATGGGTAAAGAAAGCTGTTGTAATGTATTTTCCTATTCAAAAAATGGAAACATTAGAAGCCGGAATCTTCGAATACAATGACAAAATGTTGTTGAAAAGAGATTATGCCGAAAAAGGAGTTCGTGTAGTTCCAGGTGCATCTGCCCGTTATGGTGCGTATATTTCCAGCGGTGTAATTATGATGCCTAGTTATGTAAACATTGGTGCTTATGTTGATGCTGGAACAATGGTTGACACATGGGCAACTGTGGGAAGCTGTGCCCAAATTGGTAAAGATGTACATTTAAGCGGCGGTGTTGGAATTGGTGGAGTATTAGAACCATTGCAAGCTGCACCGGTAATTATTGAAGACGGTGTGTTTGTTGGATCAAGATGTATCGTTGTCGAAGGTGTTCATGTAGGTAAAGAAGCTGTACTTGGAGCTAACGTATGTTTGACTGCTTCTACTAAAATTATTGACGTTACCGGAGAAACTCCAGTTGAAATGAAAGGTTTTGTTCCTGCCCGTTCAGTAGTAATTCCTGGAAGTTATACTAAAAAGTTTGCCGCTGGTGAATTCCAAGTGCCTTGTGCTTTGATTATCGGGACTCGTAAACCATCAACTGATTTGAAAACATCATTAAATAATGCTTTACGCGAATATGATGTAGCGGTTTAAATTTTAAATTCTAATATATTAAAAATTCCAAATTTCAATTGATAACTCGATTGAAATTTGGAATTTTTATTTATAAAATATAATGTTTTCAATATCAGAAAAACTAGTAATTATGCTTTATTTTTCTTTTGAATTTTAATTAGCTTAGCATATTTCATGTATGAAAAAAATGCCTGAATCATAGCAATGGACAGCCCGTCTAATCCATTTAAAATTCCCTTTTTGAAGAAATAACAGCGTATAAATGACACTGTTCCATTAAGTATGGGCTTATATGCCCCTATTCTTACTCCTTCATCAAAAAGCTGTTGCGCATGCCAGCTTGAATATTGATTCTTTTTGGCAATAATCTGATCCAGTGAATCCCATCCATAATGCAATATATGAACTGGAACATTCTTTTCATTGGTCGTTATAACTGTTTGATGCACTTTAGAATCAGAAGGTCTTGCTGTTTTTTTATTAAAGAAACGCACTTTGTGATCTGGGTACCAGCCTGAGAAATCTATTAATTTATCTCCTAAAAAGTTTTTGACACGAAAGCTTAACCCATCAAAATTCCCTTTTAAGTGTTTTTCTTTTAGAATATAATCCTCAGCATCTGTATCCAAAAATTCGTCTGCATCCAAATTGAGAATCCAATCATTTTTACAAAAAGGCAAGCCATGAGAACGCTGCGGACCATCGCCAAGAAAAGCTTGCTCAATAACAATTGCACCTTTTGCTTTAGCTATCTCAACCGTTCTGTCTTTACTCAAAGAATCGACAATAATTACTTCATCACAAACTCTAAAAAGCGCATCAATACACTTTCCAATCATTTTTTCTTCATTGAAAGTAATAATCAAACCACTTATCGCCATTGTACTGTTTATTTGCTACTACAAAAATATATTTTTTTAACTAGATTACTCCATTTATAATCCGGCTCCAGCAAATATCTATAAATACTTTGTATTTTAGCACTCTAATTAAGTTTATTCAATATGAGAATTTTGGTTATTCAACAAAAAAGGATTGGTGACGTACTCACAAGTACGATATTATGTAATAGTTTAAAGAAACAATATCCTCAGTATACTATTGATTACATGTGTTATACCAACAGTGTTGATGTGTTAATCGGAAATCCAAATATTGATAATGTAATTCCACTGCCTCATAAAATCAGAAAAAATTATTTTTCCTTATTTAAGTTTATTTTTGAAATTAGAGCTAAAAAATATGACATCGTAATTGATGTATACAATAAATTGGAAACAAATCTAATTACGATGTTTACCGGTTCGAAAATTAAAATTGCCTACCACAAATGGTACACCACCGTTTTTTACACTCATAATTTAAAACGTTTTGAAAATACAGAAACACCAAAATATGGATTTGCCATTGATAATAGACTTCTGTTATTAGAACCGTTAAAATTGGATAAAAACGCAATAGATCCTTATCCTAAATTATTTGTAAGTCCAGAAGAAAGTGAAGAAACAATTTCACTTTTTGAAAAACACAAAATTGACAGCACAAAAAAAACAATAATGATAAGCTTGCTGGGGAGCGAGAAAAACAAAACCTACCCTTTGGATTACATGACAAAAGTTGTTGAGTACGTCGCCGATCATAAAGACGTAACAATCCTTTTTAATTATTTTGAAAGCCAAATCCAAGAAGCTAAGACAATTTATAATTCTTGTTCAGAAGAGACTCAAGAAAAAATACGTTTCGATTTGTATGGTAAGGATTTAAGGTCTTTTGTAGCGATAATGGATCAATGCGATTTAATTATTGGTAATGATGGTGGAGCCATTAACATGGCAAAAGCATTAAACAAACCCGCTTTCACTATTTTTTCTCCTTTTGTGGAAAAAAATATTTGGGCTACTTTTGAAGATGGATTAAAAAACATATCTGTCCATTTAAAAGATTTCAAACCTGAATTATTTACTAATCTGGAGCATGATGAAATAAAGAAAGACCACACTCAATTATACCATTTATTTACTCCTGAATTATTCAAAGACAAAATCGATTTTTTCATAAATAACAATTAACTGTACAGCTGATTTTTATTTGTTAAGTTCAATTTACAATATCAAATTCATCAAAAACTTATCTTATCATATTAATGGATATTTCAATTATTATAGTGAACTACCGAAGTTGGAAGCCATTAAATAATTGTCTCGAATCATTACTTTCGACAGATAAAACAAGTATTACTTTTGAAGTAATCATAGTAGATAATTTTTCGGATGATGTAGCGTTTGATTTATTGCAAAATAAATTTAAAGCCTTTCTTTTCATCAGAAACAATAGTAATTCTGGTTTTGCGAGTGGATGTAACTTAGGTGCAAAAGAAGCTAAAGGAGAATATTTTTTATTTCTAAATCCTGACACCGTAATTTCGCCCAATACTCTTAGCAAACTTTATACAACTTATAAAAAACATTCTGAAATAGGAATACTGTCCTGCTTACAGGTTGACAAAAAGAATCGCTTTTTTAATCAAAAAAATGTTTTTCCATCTCTAGTCCAGATTTTCGCCATAAGCCGGTTTTTGTATAGAAAAACAAGTTCTCATTTTTACACCAAAGAAGAATTATTCTATCCTGACTGGGTTACAGGGGCTCTAATTTTTATACATAAAGATTGGTTTCATAAAGTGAATGGATGGAACGAAGATTATTGGCTTTACTTTGAAGATGTAGAAATCTGTAAAAAAATAGCCCAGAAAAATGGTAAAATTGCAGTAACCCGAAATACAGCCATCTTACATGAGCACGGCGGTTCTTCAAGAAATGATTTTGAAACAGAACATATCAGTAAGACCGAAGTAATCATTTCAAAACACATATACATAAACAATAATTTTAAACCATTAACTAAAACATTAGCACATGTGCTTTTAATAATTTTTATACTTATAGAAAAGACCTTTTTATCGCTTTTAAGTTTGGTTTTGTTTTTTAATTTGAAATTAAGAATAAATAGATACATTCTCAAAAATCTTTGTTCTTATTATATTAATGCTATAAAAAACCGAACTTGGTTAAGTAAAAGATCTGTTAACTATCAAAAAGTAAAGTTATGATCAATAGCAATTCCATAAAATTGTCTGTGTTAATCATAACTTTAAATGAGGAAGAGCATTTAAAAGCTTTGTTGTCGGATTTAGATTTTGCCGATGAAATTGTAATTGTGGATTCGTTTAGCACAGATGGGACAGAAATTATTGCAAAATCTTTTCCTAAAGTAAAGTTCATACAAAACAACTTCAAAAACTTTTCAGCACAGCGGAATTTTGCCATTTCACAAGCTAAAAATGACTGGATACTATTTCTTGACGCCGACGAAGTTTTGACCCCTGAATTAAAGCAGGAAATCATTGAGACATTAAAAAACAATCAAACCTATTCAGCTTTCTTTTTTGAAAGAATTTTTATGTTTGAGAGTACTGTTTTAAAATACAGCGGTAATCAAACGGATAAAATATTTCGGCTTTTTGATAAAAAATCAGCACGATACGAGGAAAAAAGACTGGTACACGAAAAGCTGATCGTCAATGGTAAAATTGGTTTTTTAAAAAACAAACTAATTCACTATTCCTATTCCAGTTATAATGATTATAAAGAAAAAATTATTTTTTATGGCAAATTTAAAGCCCAAGAAAAATTTATAAAAAAAGTAAAACCAACATTATTACATCAATTTTTCCATCCTAGTTATAATTTTCTTTATAACTATTTCATAAGATTAGGAATCCTTGATGGTAAAAAAGGAATAATTATTTGTTATCTAAATGCTTATTCAATAGTTGTTCGATACAAAGAATTAAAAAGGCTGTGGAAACAAAACAGAAATCTTACTTCCAAAATTTAAGCTTTTTCTTCAATCTTTTCTTCTTATAAAATTTTTCCTGAAAATCAGCTGTGTATTTCCAAAGAGTCTCAAATATTAAATCCTCAGATTCACCTGATGCCTTTGCATATTCATTGCTCATTACCGAAACCATTTCTTTTACAGGTGTTAATCGGCAAAGGTTTTTCATTCGCAGTTCAAACGGCATTTTTTCATGAAAATTCATTCGGTTCAAATCAACCAAAAAGAATTCATACTGTCCTTCATCCCTCTTTTTAATTAATGTATTTCCTGGAGAATGGTCCTTGAATTCAATTCCTTTTTGATGCAAAGAATAAGAAAAACGGGTGAACTGGCGCAAAATGTTTTCATGATCCGGATAATCTGGAATTTCAACCAGTTCTCTATAGGTCAAATCGCATTGTAAATGTTCACTTGCATAATAACTGTCTTTCAATCCTATCCAATTATAATTCTCTGAATAAGCAATAGGCTGTGGCGTCCCAATTCCTTTTTCTAATAAAAGAGTTGCATATTCAAAAGAACGTCTTGCTTTAGACTTTCTAAAATATCTATAGGCTATTTTATTAATCAAATTTGGAATTTTGAACGATTTGATATTCATCGTTATTTCACCTAATTCAAACAGTTTAATGATGTTTCTTTTGCCGTCACCAAATATTTGACCTTTTGAATTAAAATCACGAATACAATCCTCAATTTCTGAAGACTTTGAATTAAATTTAGAATTTATAGTAAAATACATAAATGATTTATGGCATTAATTTTTTTGCAAAAGTACAAATGATTACTTTAGAACTCTCAAAAAATAAATAAATCCCTCAGTATTCCTTCAAAAATGTTTTGCAATTAAAGCTCCAGAATTACTTATATAATGACTACTTTGTTTTTCTTGATTGTTGAAACTTAGAGTTTATTGAAATTAAAAAGATTACATCTAATTGTTTTAAATTACACAGTTATCAATTTTCTATCCAATATTAACTTATGTCAGAGTTGTTAATTTAAAGTAAATAATTCGATAAATCTTTAGGACTATAATAAAAAATGCTGGTAAAAAGAACAAATTTTTCGCTTGAGATTATTACTCTATGGAAATCTAAAAAAAAAAAAAATTTAATTTATTTTCAATATTAAGTAATAACTTTACAGAGTCAAAAAGCTTAATTGAGTTAACCGATAAAAAATAAACAAACGAAAACTAAACTGTTTTGTCATCGATTTTACTAATCTTCCAAATTAAAACCTGCAATCCAAAAATATATTTAGAATAATAATCTGCCACAAACCCATAACAATAATTAGATTACATGTTTGTTCAGAAATGCTTAACAAATTTGTTTAAATAAAGTATGAAAAAAAAAGTATTCCTCGAAACCCATAATATAAAGAATAGAGCATCTGGACTAGGGACTTTTAATTATGAATTAATTAAAGGATTGTCTCAATTAGAGTTTGAAAATATCGATTTGACACTAAACGCTTTGGATCCGGAGTCTTTAGAAGATGAATTTGGAAAAAAATTTAAATACAATAAATATACCCACTGGTCGAGACATGCTATTTTCAGAAATCGAAAAAAGTATGACTTATGGCATTCTGTAAATCAAAACATTAAAGTAGAACCACATCGTGTCAATAACTACTTACTTACGATTCATGATGTGAATTTTGTAGAAGAAACTTCATCAGATTTAAATCATAAGGTTAATAAACTTTTTATTCAAAAATTAAAGAGAGCTACAGCAATAACTTATATATCAGAGTTCGCAAAAAAACAGACTCATCAGTATTTTGATGTTCCGAATATTCCAGAATACATAATTTACAATGGAAATCCAATTTCAGATTTATTAGATACTTCTTCATACATAACGAAAATACCAATGGATAAGCCTTTTTTTTATTCGATTGGCGATTTTATAGAGCGCAAGAATTTTGAATCTATTGTTATTATGATGAAAATAGTAAAGGACTACAATTTAATTATTTCAGGAAATAATGATAAAGCATACGGGCAAGTAATAAAAAAAATGATTATCGATAACAACTTAGAAAATCAAGTTTTTTTGACCGGTAAAATAGATGAATTGGGCAAGCAGTTTTTTATGAAAAATTGTTCAGCTTTCTTTTTTCCTTCTATAAGAGAAGGCTTCGGTTTACCTCCAATTGAAGCTATGCGTTTTGGGAAACCTGTTTTTTTATCAGATAAAACATCTTTACCAGAAATTGGAGGAGAGGCTGCGTATTATTGGAATAATTTTGAGCCTGACTATATGAAAAATATCGTTTTTGAAGGATTAAATGATTATGAAAACAATAAACAAATTTGTGAGCAAAAAATAATTCAAAGGGCTTTGTTTTTTGATTGGAAAAAAGCGGCAGGGGAATATTTGGATGTTTACAATAAATGTCTGTATTAATATTACCAAAATTCGGTTGTTAAAATCTAAAGAAATAATAGCAAATTACTAAAACTACTTTTATCAAAAAGGTATAAATTAATATTTATAATGACTCAAAAAAGATATGATGCTGCAGTAATTTTAATTAATTATAACTCAAGTACTTTTTCAAAAAATTGTATCGAAAGTATTCTTTCGAAAACAAACGTTCTCTTGGATTATCAAATTATAATAATTGACAACTGTTCTGAAACTGAGGATTATTTGAAAATTAAATTATTTGTAGATCAACTCTCTAATTCAAGAATCCAGCTGATTAGAAATAATATTAATGTAGGTTTTGGAGCTGGAAATATGCTGGGTGTTCATTATAGTAATGCTGAATATTTGTCTTTTATAAATAATGATTCACTTCTTGTAAATGATTGTTTATCAATTATTATAGACGCAATGAAGAAAAATCCTGATTTTGGAATATGCGGTCCAATTAACTTTAAAGAAAATGGAGATTTTTTGTCTACTATTGATCATTTTGCTTCCCCAGTAAAAGAAATTTTTGGAAGAAAGATTTTAGAAAAAATAAATCCAAAAAAATATCCAAACCGCAAAAAAATATATACATCACCACAAAAAGCGCAACTTATTTCAGGGAGTTTTATGATTATAAAAACTGCCGATTTTAATGCTGTTGGGGGGTTTGACACGAATCTTTTTTTGTACTTCGAAGAAACTGATTTATGCAAGAGATTAGAAAAAAAATCTAAATTTGCTTATTTAATTCCTGATGCAAAATTTATTCATTTTCATGGAGCCAGTACACCGCGGTCTATTCTTATAAAAAAAGAATTGAAAATCTCATTACTTTATGTCATCCGTAAACATTATGGTTTTTTTGGACATAAAACTGTAATGCTTTTTTTAATTGTAAAATATTTTTTCAGCAGTATTTTGAAACCAAAAAACTGGCCGTTATTTTTATTAGTTTTAAGTGGAGCTCCTTTGTCTAAATCATTAAAGGTTTCTCAGAAAATTTCTTCTTCAATATTTTAAATAAAAACCTAAATTACAATCTAAAACTCATTAAAAAGGAAATTCCATAATATTATATTTGAGGTGTAAAGTTATCCGCTCATTCAAATTGAATGTAAAATAATATTCTTTAATCATAATTCTTGTAATTATATTGCCAAATATTTTTTACTCACATATTACATATTCAATTGATAATTATATAGAAAATTACTTTTTCACATAAACATCTAACTGACACTTTGCAGAAGGTTAAGGATAAAATCTTAATATAAGCCAATAGAGTAAGTGTGCAAAATTTAGGACAAAGCTTTGGATTATAAACTATATTTGCAATTATTAGATGCACTATTAATTAATATATTTCATGAAAATCACAGTAATAAGCTATGACAATTGGGGACTTAACTCCCATTTAGTAAACATCTTAAGTCAAGAAGGCCATTTAGTACATCATATTAATATTTATGATATAAAATATAAATATCCCAATATCAAATCAAAAATTTACAATTTTGTTTTAAAAACTTTTTCTAATAAAAACATTAAAAACATTTATTATGGAAATGAAATCATTGATAAATTAAAAGGGAATAATGAAATTCAAGATGTGATTCTAACCATAAAAGGGGACTTTATTGATCCAAAAGCCATTTTGGAATTTAAAAAATACACAAAAAAATCGATAGCATTTTTTAATGACAGTGTAACCAGATGCCCAAAAATCAAGAGGGTCATTCCTCATTTTGATGAGGTCTATTCTTTTGAAAAAGATGACTGTAAAAAATACAATCTAACATTTTTAACCAATTGGATTTATCCTATTTCCAAAAATGAGAAAAGAAATGCTGAATCTCAAGTTTTCAACATCAGCTCCAAAGACAAGAGAGTTCCATTACTGGTTAAAATAGCCTCCATTTTAAAAGAAAAAAATATCAACTATAAAATAATTATTTTTCATAAAAAAAATAAAAATCATAAGTCCAGCGTTGAATACATATCAAAACAAATTCCATTAACTGAGGTCAACGATTATTTATCTAACACTAAAGTCTTATTGGACATTAACCGAGCAGGACAAAAAGGTCTCACTTTCAGGGTTTTTGAGAGCCTTGAGCTGGAGAAAAAATTAATCACAACAAATAGTGAAATAAAAAATTATGATTTCTACAATCCTAATAACATATTGATTATAGATGAAAAAAGACCCAATATTCCTTTGGAGTTTTTCAGCAGTGAGTACCAGAAAATCTCCGAAGAGTTATTAAAAAAATACAAAGTTCAAGCTTGGATAAATAAAATTCTTAGTTAATTATAAAAGAAATAAAATGAAATTATCTGTTGCAATGTGCACATACAATGGCGAAAAATTCATCAAGTCGCAGATTTATAGCATTTTATCCCAAACGATTCCTGTAGACGAAATTATTATTTGTGATGATGGATCTAATGATAAAACTTTAGAGATTTTAGCCCAAATACAAGAACAGAATCCAAATAAAATCAGCTTGTTTAAAAACCCTATTAATTTGGGCAGCAGTAAAAATTTCGAAAAGTCAATAGCTCTCTGCTCTGGCGATTACATATTTTTGGCTGATCAGGATGATATTTGGAAAACTGATAAAGTAAAAAAAACACTGGCTGTTTTTGATCAAAATCCGAAAGCTGAGGGTGTTTTCTCAAATGCGGACTTGATTGATAAAGACGATAATCTAATCTCATCTCTTACCATTTGGGACACTGTCTTTTTTCTAGAAAAAGATTTGCCTAAACCAATTGATTTTTTCAATGTAGTTTCTAAAAATGGAAACATTGTAACTGGAGCTACTTTATGTATTCGAAATAATGTGAAAGATTTCATTACTTCTTTTGAAGATGATGTTTTACATGACGAAAAAATCGCTACTCTCTTAATCTTAAGAGAATCGTTATACTATTCGACAGAAAATTTAATTTCCTATAGAATACATGATAAACAGCAAGTAGGCATGAAAAACATGTACAAACTTGTCAGTAAAAATAGAATGAAAAGAATTATACTTGATTTAGAAAAACCATCAAGTTTTTTAGAGTATCGGCATTTATCAAAAAAAAAATATTTAAAGCTTCATAAAGCAAAAAAGTATCAAACATTCAACTCCATTAAAATTAACATCCATGACTTAATAACAAAAAGTCATAATGAATTTAATGATTTAAACGCTAGAATGAAATTAAAATTCCCTATCCGATATCGGTTTGTTGCGCTAAGTGACATCTTATTAGGAAAGCGAAAAAAAATATAACCATAATAATCGAGGCATATAATAGTATAAATGCTTCTGTGATTGTCAGAATATTATAAGTCTTTTCAAAGTATGATTTAAAAAAAATAAGTTTAAATTTGCTTTTTTTTAAATGAGCCAGCGTAAAAATTTTCAAAAATACCCCCCCCTTTATGAATATAAAATTTAAAATTATTATTTTCTTGCTATTAAGTAATTCCTTATTAGCTCAAAATATTTCAGTTGGATCTATCGATATGATTGAACAAAGAAGCAGAAATGAACAGTTATTAGGCAATGGAAATCCTCTTATTTCATATACTTTAAGACCGTTAGCTCTAGAAGTTGCAGATAGCTCTCAAACAACTGAAATTGATTCTAAAAAATTAATTACAAAAATTCTCCCTATAACTTTAATTCAGCAATACAATACATTCACTCCTTATGGATGGAATGACGGTTCTATGATTCCTGCCAAAGGATATCAAACATTTCTCACTGCCGGTATGTATGCCCAATATGGGATTTTGAGTATGCAGTTAAAGCCTGAATACGTATATGCTTCAAATCCTAATTATGAAATTTTCCCAACATCCGAAAGCAATTTTGCAAGATTTATTAATGCAGGTTACTTAAACACTACCGATTTACCAGCTCCTTTTGGAGACAAATCCTATAGTAAATTAAACTGGGGGCAAAGTAATATTAAGATTAATATAAAGAAAATATCTTTTGGTTTATCTACCGAAAACTTATGGTGGGGGCCTGGAGTTAGAAACTCACTAATTATGAGTAATACTGCGCCAGGTTTTTTACATTTTACCTTAAACACTAGAAAGCCCATAGAAACTATTATAGGAAGCTTTGAAGGTCAAATCATCTCTGGAAAACTTGAAGGCTCAGGACTAACCAGCCCAAAATCACAGTTTATAATTGAAGAAGTAGATTATGAAATACCTAAATCTAATGATTGGCGTTACATCAATGGTATTTCAATAAACTATCACCCCAAATGGGTACCGGGTCTTTTTGTGGGATTGAATCGTACCATACAAGTTTATCGTGATGATATGGGAAGCAGTTTTTCTGATTATATGCCGATATTTGCTCCTTTTCAGAAAAAGAATACTAGTGGTGAAGATGCTAAAAGCAGAGACCAATTGGCTTCTCTTTTTTTTAGATGGACAATGAAAGAATCCAAATTCGAATTTTATGGTGAAAGCGGCTGGAATGACCATTCCTCAACCATTTGGGATTTATTTGACTCTCCTGAACATTCCAGAGCCTATCTTTTTGGATTCAGCAAACTATTCATGCTTAACAAAAGTAAAAATAAGTATTTAAAAGTAAATTTTGAGACAACCCATTTGGAGCAAAGTGCCGACCGGAATGTGAGACCCGCAGGTGCTTGGTACCAACATTTTACTATTTTTCACGGATACACAAATAAGGGACAAGTTTTAGGAGCTGGAATTGGTCCAGGAAGCAATTTACAAACATTAGATTTTAGTGTTTGGGACAAGGATAAAGTATGGGGAATTCAAATAGAACGCTATGCCCATAATATGGATTTTTATTATGATGCCTATACTGATTATAATCACAAATGGGTTGATTTGACATTGAACACGTATGCCTATAAAAAATTTGGTAATTTAGGAATACAAGGGAAGCTGAACTTCTCTCAAATGAGAAATTATCAATATCAACTTGAGGATAATAAATTTAACATGCAATTTCAAGTTTCATTACAATATCAATTATAAAACATGAGAATCATAGTCTAATATTTTTTATACATTAAAAGGGAAAATACAAAATGAAAACGTCTGTTGCAATGTGTACTTATAATGGTGAAAAATACATTGGAAAACAGCTTGAAAGTATTTTGAGCCAAACAATGGCTATTGATGAAATAATGATTTGCGATGATGGATCAAAAGATCAAACAATAGCAATCATAGAACAATTTCAGATTGAATACCCTAATAAAATATCATTACATAAAAATCAAGTTAATTTAGGAAGCACTAAAAATTTTGAAAAAGCAGTTACTCTTTGTTCTGGCGATTTTATATTTTTGAGCGATCAGGATGATATTTGGAAAGAAAACAAAGTCGAAAAAGTAATTCAACATTTTATAGAAAATCCATCATTTGAAGCCGTTTTTACCAATGGAACTTTGATTAATGACAAAAACGAAAAAATCAAAACATACTCTCTTTGGGACTCTGTTTTCTTCTTAGGAAACCAATTAGAAAACCCAATCAATTTAGTAAAACTGATTTGTTCCAAAAGAAATATGGTTACCGGAGCCACGCTTTGCATCAAAAAAGAAACAAAGAAATTTATTTTACCATTTCCAGATATCAAAAAATATTATCATGATGAATGGATAGCCATTATTATAGCTTCTAGACAAAAGTTAGATTATTTAACAGATGAGCTTATATCGTATAGAATTCATTCTGGTCAACAAATCGGAGGAAAAAGTAATACTCAAAATAAAACAATTCAAAAGCATTTAAACCTTAGTAATTTTATTTTAGGCAATTCGACCCCAAAATCATACCAAGATTTCAATCAGTTATCAAAAGCTTATTTTCGTAATTATCTTAAATTTAAAAATGTTTCCGAAAACACTAGTAATGATGTTTCCGTCAATTTTAAAGAAATAGCGGAATCAAATTTGGATTTATTCAAAAAATGTAATGAATCACTAAAAAAAGTCAATCCTGTTTTCTATTTTTTTAGAAATTTGACAGACAAAATAAGAGGCAAAAGACAACTAAATTAAAACAAATGGACATCAATCAAGAAATACTCAACGCATTCGAAATCATAAAAGAAGGCGGAATCATACTCTATCCAACCGATACCGTTTGGGGAATTGGCTGTGACGCAACAAATCCTGAAGCCGTTGCCAAAATATACAAACTCAAACAAAGAGCCGAAACCCAAAGTATGATTTGCCTGATGAATGGCGAAAAAATGATCTACAATGTTTTCAAAGAAATTCCTGAAGTAGCTTGGCAAATTATGGATTTTTCCGAAAATCCAACTACTTTAGTTTTAGACAAACCTCGTAATGTGGCTCCAAATTTAATAGCACCGGACAATACATTGGGCATTCGGCTTGTCAAAGAACCTTTTTGTTACAAACTGATGGAACGAATGAAAAAACCGTTAGTATCTACTTCGGCTAATATTTCTGGCCAGCCTACCCCAAAAAGTTTTAAAGAAATTAGTCCCGAAATTATAAAAGGCGTTGACTATGTTGTAAATTTGCACCACGATAAAATTGCGGGAAAACCTTCCACAATCATTAAACTGACAAATGATTCGCAGGTAAAAGTGATCCGAAAATAGTTTGAAGTATTCAGTTTTCTGTTTTTAGTTAAACAACTTTAAACTTTAAACTCTAAACAAAAATAATGAACTACAAAGAAGCCTTAAACAATAAAATATTCGAAGTCATTTCGCAGGCTTCCCAAGAACTTAATGTCGAAAGTTATGTTATTGGCGGTTTTGTGCGCGACTTACTTTTAAAAAGAGATTTTAAGAAAGACATTGATGTTGTCGCTGTTGGAAGTGGTATAGAGCTAGCTTTAAAAGTATCTGATTTACTTCCAAAAAAGCCAAAAGTTCAGGTTTTCAAAACTTATGGGACTGCCATGCTTCGTTTTGAAGATACTGAAATTGAATTTGTAGGAGCTCGAAAAGAATCTTATAATCTTGACAGCAGAAATCCTATTGTTGAAAACGGAACGCTTGAAGATGACCAAAACAGACGTGATTTCACCATAAATGCTTTGGCTTTATCATTAAACGCAGACACTTTTGGCAATCTTTCAGATCCCTTCAACGGTATTTCCGACTTGGAAAACAAAATCATAAAAACACCTCTTGATCCCGACATCACTTTTTCTGATGATCCGTTGCGAATGCTTAGAGGAATCAGGTTTGCGACTCAATTGGGATTTGAAATAGAACAAAATTCATTGGATTCTATTACCAAAAACGCCGAAAGGATCAAAATCATTTCCGGTGAACGTATTGTCGAAGAATTGAATAAAATCCTTTCGACAGACAAACCTTCCGTTGGATTTTTATTGTTGTTTAAAACTGGTCTTTTGGATATCATTCTCCCGGAGCTGACTGCTTTAAACCAAGTGGAGGAAATAGAAGGGCACACTCATAAAAATAATTTTTACCACACCCTTGAAGTGGTTGATAACATTTGTCCAAATACCGACGATGTTTGGCTTCGTTGGTCGGCTTTACTGCATGATATTGGAAAAGCTCCAACAAAACGCTTCAACAAAAAACAAGGCTGGACTTTTCACGGGCATGAATTTCTTGGCGGTAAAATGGCAAAGAAAATATTTGAGCGCTTACACATGCCATTGAACCACAAAATGAAATTTGTTCAAAAAATGGTTATTATGAGTTCCCGTCCAATCGTTTTGGCACAGGATATTGTAACCGATTCGGCTGTACGACGTTTAGTTTTTGATGCTGGTGAAGATGTAGAGAATTTAATGACACTTTGCGAAGCTGATATCACCACCAAAAACCCTAATAAATTCAGAAAATACCACAGCAATTTTGAAATTGTCCGCAAGAAAATTGTGGAAGTGGAAGAACGCGATCATGTCCGTAATTTTCAACCGCCCATTTCTGGTGAAGAGATTATGGAAATTTTCAATTTGAAACCTTCCCGCGAAATCGGAATGCTGAAAGAAGCCATCAAAGAAGCGATTCTGGAAGGTGAAATTGCCAATGATTATGACTCAGCTTATGAATTTATGATGAAAAGAGCGGAGAAGTTGGGTTTGAAAAAAGTTTAAGCTTCGTTTTCTATTTCCAGCTTAAAAATTTCTTAATTTTATAAAAATTAGAAAATATGAGTACTTCCGATTTAAAATTAAAATTGATAGCACAAATTATAGCAACTAATGATATTTCCCTTTTGGATAGAATTGAAGAAACAATCAAGTCCAACTTGCTAGTTAATGAACCTGTCTCAACATATGAAAAAACAGCTTCTGAAAAAATTTATATTTTTAGCGAATGGCAACAAAAAAGAATTGACATGGCTTTAAAACAAGTTGAAAACGGGGAATTTTTAACAGAAGAAGAAGACAAAAAAGAAATGGAAAGATGGTTCAAATTAGAAGACGAAAAATTAATTAGGCAATAAATGCAGTACTGATTAAAAAAGTATTTTAGTTATTGGAACAATCGAAATAAATCAATCCGATATGGTCAAAAATTGAATCAGTTATTTACTGCAACATTACATGCAATAGAAAATTCTCCTAAAGTATCGATAAGCTGCCAAGAGAGAAAATATCAGAGTGATACTTGTTAAAGACTATTATTAATTTTTAAAATTTCATAATTTAATATAAAAGTTCTAGACATCTTGAACACTCGTCAAAACCCTCAAAATTCCCCAATTCAATAAAAATGAAAAATAACAAATCCGTAATTATCTGGCTCCTTTCTGGTTGCTTTTTAGTATTTATAATGGTTGTTGTGGGCGGTATCACCCGATTGACAAATTCTGGTTTATCAATGACCGATTGGCATTTGGTAACCGATACACTTCCTCCTCTTAACGAAGCCAAATGGCAGGAAGCTTTCGACCAATACAAACAATTCCCCGAGTATAAAAAAATTAATGTCCACAACGATTTTACACTTTCTGACTATAAATTTATTTATTTCTGGGAGTGGTTTCACCGTTTTATCGGAAGAATAATCGGACTGGTTTTTATCATTCCTTTTATTTATTTCCTGATTAAGAAAAGAATTGACCGAGCCACTTTAAACAAATGTTTTGTCCTTTTAGGAATGGGAGCTTTGCAGGGATTTTTTGGCTGGTTTATGGTAAAAAGCGGTTTGGTTGATAATCCAGATGTGAGTCATTTCCGTCTTTCACTGCACCTTACCTTCGCTTTCTTAACTTTTGCCTACACCCTTTGGGTAGCATTGGATCTAATCTATACTGATAAAAAAGCGCCAATTGTTCCCTTGAAAAAAATAGCCCGAATCACATTAATCCTTTTACTTCTGCAAATCATCTACGGAGGGTTTGTTGCAGGGCTAAACGCTGGACTAATCCACAACCATTGGCCGATGATGAGCGACGGACAATTCGTTCACGACAGCGTATTCATTGAGCAGAAAACACTCTTCCTAAACCTAGTCGAAGGAAAAAGCGGTGTGCAGTTCGTTCACAGAACATTAGCATACGTTGTGGTGGGATTCATTTTATTCCTGTATTTTAAAGGCAAAAAACTCAAAATCAATACGCAGCAGCAAAATGGAGTAAATGCTTTGGTAGTTCTCGTTTTTCTGCAGTTTATTTTAGGGATTTACACTTTGCTGTACCACGTTCCACTTTGGCTGGGTTTAGCCCACCAAGTCAACGCCTTTTTTCTTTTAACAGCAATGACCTATACATTGCATCGATTGAGCAAATAATAAAGCGCTTCAATTATTTGCTTTAGAAGCATTAAAAATTAGGTATTCTTGATTATATGGTTTCTGTTCTTCACTATATATTTGCTTTTTTAAAGAAAAAAAGCAAAGGTAATTGCGAGAGCAATTTAGGAGATCAGGGCTAAAGGGAAATATTTGCCATTTCTTGCAATGATTTTGAATTTTAAAACAACAAAAACCTCAGTTTTACAATACTAAATGACAGCTTTTGGTTTTGAATAGCCAAAAGCTGTCATTCTATTTTTGCCCAATCTTCCATTAATTTTTTGGTGTTTTTTAAAATCCCTTCCGATAGATTGGTTAGCCAAATTAGTTGTTCTATTACCAATTGAGCTTCCTGCATTTTTAAAGCAAAAGCTTCTTCATCTATTTCTTTCCCTTCTTTTAATTCGTTCTGACGAATGTTTTTTAATTCTGTAAATCGGTTGGCGAGTTCTTCATTAGTGATTTCATTGGAATCAGGGATGATTTCTCTTTCTAAAAGAGCAATTGACTTTTCTAAGTTTTTAAGAACTTTTTCCACCACAATTGTAAGGGCTCTTGATGAGGGTGTGGTTTTGTGTGATTGTGTATAAGTTCCTAATGAAGCTGTTGAAGAAAGTAAGGAGTGATTTAGTTCTGTTAATTTATAAAGTAATACAATATTCTTTTGTTTCGACTTTGGTTCCTGTGACATCCTTTGGAATGAAGCCATAAGATTCCCTATTTCAATAAAAGCATTTTTTCTGGCCAAACGATAGGAGGTAGGAACTTCCCCTTTTTTGGTGTAATAAGTAAAAATTTCTTTTAAATAATCTCTATTTGCAATAATCGACTTTTCTAAGTATTGTGGTGCTTTGATATATTCCCAAGAAGGCCATAAAAAATGATTCGCAAAATAGGCTAAAAACGCTCCTGTCAGCGTATCAATTATTCTAAACTGAATAACATCCAAATAATCTGTAGTCAATATGCCGTATATAAATACAATATACATGGTTACAAAAGTGGCACTTACCGTATAATTGGTCTGCGCAAAGGCGAAACCAAGTAACATACAAAGCACTGCTAAGATGCTTAATATTAAATGGTTTGGTGTTAGTGATAAAATACTGAAAGCAATTATACCGCCAATTATGGTTCCAATGACACGCTGTATGGATCGTTGTTTGGTCAGTCCGTAACCAGGTCTCATAATAATAATGATTGTCATTAGAATCCAATACACATTTTGAAAAGGAAGAAATTTACCAGCTAATCCTCCTAGAATAATAGCAATAGTGAGCCGTAATGAATGCCGGAATATGGTTGATGAGAAACTGATATTTTGAATTAAAGTGCTAATAGGATAATATTGAGGAGTTAAAAACTTCTCTAAATCTTTATCTTTTCCTTTAAAATCATAAGTGTTGGAAACTGATGTAAAAGCACGTTCTATAATTTTGATTTTCTCTATTTGTTTTTCAGCATATTCGAGCATTGTTTTCAGCATCAGAACACCTTCCGAAGCTTCGTTTTTTCCTAATTCATTTTCATAGTTGCTGATGGCATTTTCTAAAGCTGACAGATGTTTGCGTAAGGTGTGTTCAGGGATATAACTGGTTTTCTTTACTATGTTTTTTGATAATTGTTTTAATGTTGAAGCCAAATTATAAGCCAGGCTTTGATAAGTAGCTAGAGTTTTAGGGTGCTTTTCAAATTTTTGATGCAATCGGTTATGGTCAAAAGAAGTTGATAAAGCCAGTTCTAATATTTCTACTAAAGAAACAAAGACAATCAGCATTTTTCGATTTTGATTGGAAGAAACAGTATTGATTTGTTTTCCAATAAGTACTCTTCTGATATTATGGTGGATATCGTTAAGTTCAACCTGGAGATGCAGCTGTTTTTCCAATATTGCTTTTCTGTCTGCATTACTGTTCCATAAATCTCCTCTTAGTTTAAGATATTTGGCTGTTAGTTTAATACATTCTGCAACTTGTAATTCAGCATAACGATACGGCCTTATGTAATGAAAAAGCAATGAAACCAGCAAGTAAAACAATCCTCCAGTAAGTATTAAGCCCGAATGTTGAATCATTTCTAATCCAGTGTGCATGTGTGCAAATGATAATGAAGCAGACAATAAAGCCGAAAATGATGTAAATGTTGCCCTTTGTCCATAAACAGACAGCATTGCTAAAATGAATATCAAGATGGGGAAAAACGGATAAAAGATAAAGGGGAAAGGATAAGTAAGATTTATTAATAAATTGACTCCAGCTACTAAAAAGGCAGTGACTATGATTCCGTTTATTTTATGTTTCAAACTGCTTGGAATATCACATGGATAGGTCAAAAAGGTTCCAAGAGCAATAGTAAAACCTATTTCAAAATGATCAAAATATGTACAGACTAATACCGGAACCACTGCGGATATTGTCGCTTTTAAGGCATTGGTAAAATAAGTGCTGTCAGTAAATTTTTCTATCTTCGTAAGCATGTAATTCGGTTTGATGCAAAGGTAAGTATAAACCTTCTTTGTGCTTTATTTATTCAATCTGTTTAACGTTATACTGCAAAAATATGTTAATTATTATAGAGAGATAAATTGTTCTCTATTTTTTTTTTACTACTTTTGTCAACCTGAATTAAGTGGATTTTTTCCTATATTTATGCTAGATATTAATAAAAAAACAATCAAATGATATTACCAATTATAGGATACGGTGATCCTGTTTTAAGGCAAGTAGGTGAGGAGCTTACTCCAGATTATCCAAATCTTCAAGAAGTTATTGAGAACATGTATGAGACCATGTATATTGCAAGTGGCGTTGGTTTAGCTGCACCACAAGTAGGATTGCCAATACGTTTGTTTATTATTGATACAACTCCGTTTGGGGATGATGAGGATTTAGAGGATAAGGAGCAAAAGAAATTGCAAGGATTCAAAAAAACTTTTATCAATGCCAAAATAGTAAATGAGGAAGGTGAAGAATGGGCTTTTAATGAGGGCTGTTTGAGTATTCCGGATGTGCGTGAAGATGTGTATAGAAAACCGACAGTAACAATTGAATATTGTGAAGAAGACTTTGTTAGGAAAACAGAAGTTTTTGACGGTTTGATTGCTAGAGTTATTCAGCACGAATATGATCATATAGAAGGAATTTTATTTACAGATAAAATTTCGTCTTTGAAAAAACGCTTGATTCAAAGTAAATTAAAAAACATTATTGAGGGAAAAACATTTCAAGATTACAGAATGAAGTTTTTTGCCAAAAAAGGTAGATAATGAAAATGGTTTCTCTATAGCCTCTGCAGATTGTGGTCGCTTGTATGGAGAGTTTTGGTTGAAGAAAATAAAAAATAAGTAAAAAGAATAAAATGAGTTTAGAGAAAATATTATCGATTTCAGGAAAACCAGGATTGTATGTTTTAAAAGTGCAGACACGTACAGGTTTTGTGGCTGAGTCATTATTGGATGGAAAAAAAATCACTGTAAGTTTAAAAAGTAATGTAAGTCTGTTGTCTGAAATTTCTATTTACACTTACGAAGGAGAAAAACCTTTAGCAGAAATTATGCAGAACATTGCCAAAAAAGAAAACAAAGGACAAACAATTTCACACAAAGAAGATAACGCAACTTTATTGTCTTACTTCAGAGAAGTGTTACCTGAATATGATGAAGAAAGAGTATATGCCTCTGATGTGAAGAAAATTGTTAACTGGTACAATACGCTTCAAGCAAAAGGATTGTTAGCAGATGAAGCTCCAGTTGCTGCAGAAGAAACGGCTCCAGTTGCCGAAGAAGTTGTTGCCGAAGAAACAAAAGCGCCAGCTAAAAAGGCACCTGCAAAGAAAGCATCAGCTAAAAAAGAGTAATTTTAAAAGTTATTCAAAATATATTTTAATCCTGTCAAGATATTTTCCTGACAGGATTTGTTATTTTTACCAAAAAGTAAAACAGCATGAATCCAAAACACAATCAACTCCAAGCCTTCGAACGATTATTGAATATCATGGATGATTTGCGTGAGAAATGTCCTTGGGATAAAAAGCAAACCATACAAACGCTTCGTCATCTTACTATCGAGGAAACCTATGAATTGGGAGACGCGATTTTGGATAATGATTTAAGCGAAGTAAAAAAAGAATTGGGAGACTTGTTGCTGCATATTGTTTTTTATGCAAAAATAGGCAGTGAGACCAATGATTTTGATATGGCTGATGTATGTAATGAGATTTGTGAAAAACTCATTCACAGACACCCTCATATTTATGGAGATGTTGTTGTTAAAGACGAAGAAGAAGTAAAACAGAATTGGGAAAAATTAAAACTAAAAGAAGGTAAAAAATCGGTTCTTGAGGGAGTTCCTAGAAGTTTGCCTGCTCTTGTGAAAGCCAGCAGAATTCAGGATAAAGTAAAAGGAGTGGGGTTTGATTGGGAAGAACCGCATCAGGTTTGGGACAAAGTGCAGGAGGAATTACAAGAATTGCAGGATGAGGTTGCTGTTGGTGATCAGGACAAAATGGAATCAGAGTTTGGGGATGTTTTATTCTCGATGATTAATTACGCACGATTTTTGAATATCAATCCCGAAGATGCATTGGAACGAACCAATAAAAAATTCATAAAACGTTTTCAATATCTGGAAAGCAAAGCCGATCAGTTAGGAAAACCGCTAATGGATATGACGCTTGCCGAAATGGATGTTTTTTGGAACGAAGCGAAGAAGCTTTAGGTTTTAGTAATCAGTTGGCAGAAGGCAGTTTTCAGTAATCATATGCAGATTCTGCAAATTGACAACTATCTTAATCAGCAATCTTTTTCAGCTTATTAATATCTTTCAAAACGATTTTTTTACCCACTAATTCAATTAATCCCAGCTTGTTGAAATCTGATAATAATCGGATACAGCTTTCGGTAGCGGTTCCAATCATACTGGCCAATTCTTCTCTGGAAAGTTGTACTTTCAGCGTTTTGTCCGTGTTGGTTCCGAAAGTTTCATGCAGATAAATCAAGGTTTCAGCCAATCTTTCTTTTACTGATTTTTGAGCCATATTAACCGTGTGGTCATCTGCTAATCGTAAATCTCCGCAAATTGTTTTCATAACATTCATCGAAAACTGATTGTTTTTATCGAAGAATCCTAATATCTCAGTTTTTGGGATAAAGCAAACCTGCATATCTTCTAATGCTACAGCACTCAAGTTGGCTGGTTCATCGCTTATCATAGAGCGCTGGCCTAATAACTCGCCTTTGGAAACCAATTTTACAATATGGTCTTTTCCATTTGGGCTTAGTTTAGTCAATTTGCAAACACCGTCTTTGATACAAAAGATGCCGTTAACATTTTCTCCTTCCTCAAAAATGCTTTCGCCTTTTTTGATTATTTTAGAGGTTTTACAGTCGGAAAGTTTTATAAGCTCGTCTTTGTTTAGAGCTTTCAAAGAACTAAATTCTCTCACGATACATTGTTCACATTTACTCATAATGAAATAGGATTTGCATCTGCAAAGTTATACTTTTATATGACAAATATCATTGTTTTAATATAATGTATTTATAAAATTTGCACCCGCTTAATTAAGCTTTATTTATGGAGAAAAATAACTGTTTTCATTGTGGTTTAGATATAATAAAAGAGGAAGAAATACTTTTTGACGAAAAAGAATTTTGCTGTAATGGATGCAAAACTGTTTACGAAATTTTCAGTCTAAATGATTTGACCTGTTATTATGATTTTGAGAAATCACCAGGAGCAACTCCACAAGATATTAACGGAAAATATGATTTTTTAGACAATGAAAGTATCGTTTCAAAGCTGTTGGAATTTCAAGAAGATTCAACCGCTATTATTTCACTTAACATTCCTCATATACATTGCAGTTCGTGTATTTGGATTTTGGAAAATTTACAGCGCCTTCAAAAAGGAATAAATACTTCTCAGGTCAATTTTCCCGAAAAGAAAGTTCGAATTAATTACAATCCCGAGATTGTTTCTCTGAAAAGCATTGTCTATTTATTAAGCTCCATTGGCTACGAACCATACATTAGTTTAGAAAATTATGAAACTGGAAAAAATAATGTTGACCGAAGTCTGACTTATAAACTGGGTGTGGCATTCTTTTGTTTTGGGAATATCATGTTGCTTTCGTTTCCGGAATATTTCGAGGTAAAAGAATTTTGGCTGGATAATTACAAGCCTTTTTTCAGGGGATTGATTTTTGCTTTAGCATTGCCTTCTTTTTTATATTCAGCGAGCTGTTATTATGTTTCGGCTTATAAAAGCATAAAAACCAAGATGCTTAATATTGATATTCCTATCGCATTGGGAATTGTCGTGATGTTTGTGCGAAGTACGTTTGACATTGTAATGGATTATGGTTCTGGTTTTTTTGACAGTTTAACGGGACTGATTTTCTTTATGTTGTTGGGTAAAATGTTCCAAATCAAAACCTACAGTTTTCTTAGTTTCGAAAGAGATTTTAAATCTTATTTTCCGATAGCGATTACCAAAATAAATACAGACTCTACCGAGGAAAGTATTCCTGTTTATGAAATCGAAAAAGGAAACCGGCTATTAATCCGTAACCAAGAGCTGATTCCTGTTGACGGAATTTTAATATCCGATAAAGCCGAAATTGACTATAGTTTCGTTACCGGAGAAGCTGTGCCGATTACCAAAAAATCTGGTGATAAAGTTTTTGCAGGAGGAAAACAAATTGGGAAAGTTATCGAAATGGAAGTTTTACATTCGGTTTCCCAAAGTTATCTGACGCAATTGTGGAGCAATGATGTTTTTCAGAAAAAAGTGGAGCAAAAACACAAAACCATCACCGACAGCATCAGCCGTTATTTTACGCCAATTCTTTTGTTGATAGCTTTTGCAGGATTTGGCTATTGGATATTTTTTGATGCTAATACTGCTTTCAATGTTTTTACGGCAGTGTTGATAGTCGCATGTCCTTGCGCATTGGCATTGACAGCACCTTTCACGATGGGGAATATGCTCCGAATTTTTGGCAATAAACACTTTTATCTCAAAAATGCTTTGGTAATTGAACAATTAGCCAAAGTCGATACCATTGTTTTTGATAAAACCGGAACGATAACCACAAATGCAAAATCGAATATTACTTATGAAGGCGAAATTCTTCAAGGGAATAATTTGGCGATATTAAAAAGTGTACTTCGGGCTTCGAATCATCCTTTGAGCAGAATGCTGTATGATTTTTTGCCTGAAACAAAACGATTAAAATTGGATGCATTTGAAGAAATTACTGGCAAAGGAATTAAGGCAGAAATTGACGGGGTTTCTATACGAATGGGGTCTGCGGATTTTTGCCCCCCTCCTTCGGAGGGGTTGGGGGAGGTTTTGCAAACAGCAGTACATATAAAAATGGGCAGCATATATTTAGGAAAGTACGTTTTTAATAATCAATACAGGGAAGGCTTATCCGATTTGTTTGCAAAGCTGAGCACTCAATATCAGCTGAAAGTTTTATCAGGTGATAATGACGGAGAACGAGGTCAGCTGGAATCCATTCTGCCCAGCGGAACTGAAATGATTTTTAATCAAAAACCGGAACAAAAGCTAGAGTTTATAAAGGCTTTGCAGAAGCAGGGCAAAAACGTGATGATGGTAGGCGATGGGCTTAATGATGCCGGAGCTTTGGCACAAAGCAACGTTGGTATTTCGATATCCGAAAACGTAAATGTTTTTTCCCCAGCCTGTGATGCAATTTTGGATGCCAAAGAGTTTAAAAAACTGCATTATTTTTTAAAATTATCACATAAATCCATTTCGACCATCAAAATGAGTTTTACATTGTCTCTTTTATACAATGTGGTTGGACTGTCTTTTGCCATTACTGGAAATCTTTTGCCGTTGGTTGCAGCGATTATTATGCCGCTGAGTACCATTACGATAGTGAGTTTTGTTACGATTATGAGCAATTATTACTCGCGGAAAATAAAGTAGTTTAATAAGGAATTGTTTCGTTTTTTTTCATAATTTTAACATATTCGATTAAATATGATAATTGTCATATTTTATAAAAGCTGATAAATATAATTTTGTTAACCTAATATTTAAGTTTATGAGCGTTATCTATTTGTTGATTGCCATTAGTATTTTCGTCGCTATTGGATTTTTCATTGCTTTCGTTTTTGCGGTAAAATCAGGTCAGTATGATGATGATTATACGCCATCAGTCAGAATGCTTTTTGACGATGAATTAATTAAATCTTCCCAAAAGAAATCAGAAATTAAGAGGTAAACTACTCTTTAATCTTTTACCAATTTTAAACAACCTTAAAAATAATTATAAATATGGAAATGGAACAATTTTACTATGACAACAAAATTGTAAAGAAATTCATTTATGCTACCATACTGTTTGGAGTAGTGGGAATGCTGGTGGGGCTTATATTGGCCGTTATGTTCCTTTTTCCAAACATGACCGAAGGTATTTCTTGGTTAAGCTTTGGAAGATTGAGACCTTTACATACCAATGCAGTAATTTTTGCCTTTGTTGGTAATGCAATGTTTGCCGGTGTTTATTATTCGCTTCAGCGATTATTAAAAGCAAGAATGTATAGTGATTTCTTGAGTAATCTGAATTTTTGGGGTTGGCAGTTAATTATTGTTGCTGCAGCAATTTCTCTTCCATTGGGATACACTTCTTCAAAAGAATATGCCGAACTGGAATGGCCTATTGATATTGCAATTGCTTTAATATGGGTAGCTTTTGGTATCAATATGATTGGTACGATGCTAAAAAGAAGAGAGCGTCATTTATATGTTGCCATTTGGTTTTACTTAGCCACATTTATTACGGTTGCGGTATTGCATATTTTTAACAGTTTGGAGTTGCCGGTTTCGGCCATGAAAAGTTACTCTGTGTATGCAGGGGTACAAGATGCATTAGTGCAGTGGTGGTACGGTCATAATGCAGTTGCTTTTTTCCTGACTACACCATATTTAGGGTTAATGTATTATTTTGTGCCTAAAGTAGCCAATCGTCCTGTGTATTCATATAGATTGTCAATTATCCATTTTTGGTCCTTAATATTTTTATATATCTGGGCTGGACCTCACCATCTATTGTATTCGGCTTTGCCTAACTGGGCTCAAAATTTAGGAGTTGTATTCTCTATAATGCTGATTGCTCCATCTTGGGGAGGTATGATTAACGGGCTTCTTACTTTAAGAGGAGTTTGGGATAGAGTGCGTGAAGAACCGGTATTGAAGTTTTTTGTTGTTGCGATGACAGGTTACGGTATGGCTACTTTTGAAGGGCCAATGCTTTCTCTTAAAAATGTGAATGCTATTGCACATTATACGGATTGGATCGTTGCACACGTTCACGTTGGCGCATTGGCTTGGAATGGTTTTATGGCTTTTGGTATTATTTATTGGTTAATTCCAAGAATGACAAAAACGACTTTATATTCAACTAAATTGGCCAATTTCCATTTTTGGATTGGAACATTAGGGATTATATTATATGCACTGCCGTTGTATTTGGCAGGATTTCTTCAGGCTTCAATGTGGAAACAATTTAATCCAGACGGAACCTTAACGTATGGTAATTTCCTTGAAACGGTGACTCAAATCATGCCGATGTATTGGATGAGAGCCATCGGAGGAACGATGTATTTGGTTGGGATGCTGACATTGGTTTACAATATTATTCAAACGGTAAGAGTTGGTGATGAGGTTGAAGATGAATTGGCAGAAGCACCAGCTTTGCAAACGATAACTTCAGGAAGACTTAAAGGTGAAAAATACCATTCTTGGTTAGAAAGAAAACCAATTAAAATGGCTGTATTCGCTACTGTTGCAATTTTAATTGGAGGTATTATTCAAATAGTTCCAACGATTATGGTGAAATCAAATATTCCAACAATTTCAAGTGTTAAGCCGTATTCTCCTCTAGAATTAGAAGGGCGTGATTTATACATTCGTGAAGGCTGTGTAGGTTGTCATTCCCAATCAGTTCGTCCTTTTAGAAGTGAAGTGGAGCGTTATGGACCACAATCGAAAGCTGGAGAGTTTGTATATGATCATCCATTTTTATGGGGATCAAAACGTACAGGTCCGGATTTGTTGAGAGTTGGAGGAAAATACAATGATAATTGGCATTTTAACCACTTCTGGAGTCCGCAAAGTACATCAGCGGGTTCTATTATGCCAAGCTATCAATGGCTGTTTGATAATAAGGCTATGGATATTTCTTTGACACAAAAGAAAATGGAAGCAATGAAAACTCTAGGAGTACCTTACGATGAGCCAGGTCAGGCACAAATTGCAAACGGATTGAAAGATTTAAGAGCTCAGGCAATTGCAATTGAAGAAAGCCTTAAAAATGATCCTGACTTTGTAAAAAGTTACGAGGAGAGTAAGAAAAAAGCCTTGGCTAAAGGTGAAAAATTCGTTCCGATGAATGAAAGAGAAATTGTAGCAATGATTGCTTATATACAAAGATTGGGAACTGATATTAAAGTGAAAAAATAACAAAAAAAGTAAGCGTTATGTTTGAACAGATAAAACACAATATGGAAACCATTTCAGGAGTCGAAATATTTCCAATACTATCGTTACTGATTTTCTTTTCTTTTTTTGTTGGTTTAGGTCTTTGGGTTTATTCCTATAAAAAAGAGACAATAGACGAGATAAGCCAAATCCCATTAGAAGATTAAATTGTACAATTTCAAAAAATATAAATAATGAAAAAATTAATTCCACCTTATATAAGAGTACTTTTCATATTTTTCTCAGTTATGGGAGCGATGGAATATTTTATCGATTCAGGGGATAAGCCTGCTTTTATAAAGTATCCTATGGTGGCAGTCTTTTTGTTTGTATTGCTTTTCCTTTTGATTGCAATCGAAATAACATTGAAAGCCGTTGATACAATTACCTATAGTTTGCTGTCAGAAGAGGAGAAAGCAAAACTGGCTCATGAAGATAGTTTAAGTCTGAACGAGAAAGAATGGTACAAAAACCTGATGCAGCGTTTGACGAAAACAGTGCCGGTTGAAGATGAAAAACAACTATTAATGGATCATGATTATGATGGCATAAAAGAATTGGATAACAATTTACCTCCATGGTGGGTTTATTTATTCTATGCCTGTATTGTTTTTTCGGTAATATATTTAGTTCGTTATGAAATCATGGGAGCTCCTGATCAGGAAACCGAATTGAAGAATGAATTGGCTCAAGCAAAAATTGAAGTGGCTGAATATATGAAAACAGCTCCCGATTTGATGGATGAAAAAACGGTAACTTTGTTAACGGAACAAGCTGATTTAGATGCCGGAAAAGCAATTTTTACCACTAATTGTGTTGCTTGCCATAGAGCAGATGGTGGCGGACAAATTGGACCTAACTTAACAGATGATAATTGGATATTGGGTGGAGGAATCAAGAATTTATTCCACACGATTACCAATGGAGGCCGTGACGGAAAAGGGATGATTGCCTGGAAAGGCACTTTGAAACCAAAAGAAATTCAGGCTGTGTCAAGTTATATTATATCTTTAAAAGGAAGCAATCCAAAAGATCCAAAAGCTCCTGAAGGTGATGTTTGGGTTGAAGAAGGAACGTCGACTACTGCAACAGCTCCCGCTACAGATAGTACAGAAGTAAAATAATAATATAATATTGAATATAGAGAGCTTTGTCAAAATTTACTACTTTGAGAAAGCTCTTTTTTAATATAAAAAATAAATAAAATGTCGAATAATCTAGACGAATCTTTCAGAGATACCATAGGAACTATTGATAAAGAAGGTCATAGAAAATATATTTATCCCAAAAAGCCTTCCGGTAAGTTTTATGATTATAGAAAATGGGTCAGCTATTTTTTATTGATTATTCTTGTTGCCAATCCTTTTATAAAAATAAATGGGAATCAGTTCATGATGTTCAATGTTTTGGAACGCCGTTTTAATATTTTTAGTTTTCCTTTTTGGCCTCAGGACTTTTACATTTTTGTTCTTTTTATGGTAATTGGGGTTGTATTCGTTATTTTGTTCACAGTTATTTTTGGGCGAATATTTTGTGGCTGGATTTGCCCTCAGACTATTTTTATGGAAATGGTTTTCCGTAGAATAGAATATTGGATAGAAGGCGATAGGGGAGCGCAGATCCGTTTGGAAAAACAAGAATGGGATAGTGAAAAGATAAGAAAAAAAGCTTTAAAATGGTTTGCTTTTCTTGTGATTTCATTTCTGATTGCCAATGTGTTTTTGGCTTATTTAATAGGTAGTGATGAATTGTTTCATTTAATTCAAGATGGGCCTTTAGCACAATCAAGTACCTTTATATCATTATTGATTTTTACGGGTGTTTTCTATTTTGTTTTTGCCTGGTTTAGGGAACAAGTTTGTATTATCGCTTGTCCTTACGGAAGACTGCAAGGTGTTTTATTGGATAAAAAATCAATTAATGTTGCCTATGATTTCGTTCGTGGTGAGAAAGAAGCAGGAAGAGCCAAATTTAATAAACAGGAAGACCGTGAGGCTTCTGGAAAAGGAGATTGTATTGACTGTAAGCAATGTGTAAATGTTTGTCCCACAGGAATTGATATCCGTAATGGAGTTCAGCTTGAATGTGTAAATTGTACTGCTTGTATCGATGAATGCGATACGATAATGGAAGGTGTAGGATTGCCGAAAGGACTTATTCGATATGCTTCGGAAGATGAAATTGAGACCAAGGCCAAATTCAAATTTACAGCCAGAATGAAAGGGTATACTGCAGTTTTGGTTATATTGGTTGGTGTACTTACAGGTTTATTGTTTCTAAGAACCGAAGTCGAAGCTACTATTCTAAGATTGCCAGGGCAGTTATTCCAGCATAAAGGAGATAATATCAGCAACATATACACTTTCAAAATTATCAATAAGACCAATCATGACATCAATGACATGCATTTTAAATTGGTTGGTATTAAAGGCACTTTAAACGTGGTTGGTGTTCAGGAGTTAAAAGTTTCAAAACGCGGAATGTCCAGCGGAACGATGTTTATTGAAATCAATAAGTTTTTGCTGGAAAGCGACAGAACTAAATTAGAAATTGATCTCTATGAAGGGGATAAAAAAATTGAGACAACCTATACTAATTTTTTGAGTCCCCGCAGTTTTGATTAAAGCCCCCTAACCCCCGAAGGGGGAATTAGTCAGGGTATTTAAAAATATAAAATAGAATTTTAATCTAAAATAATGGAAAATAATTTAAAAGATCTTAATTCATCGGCAAAAGTTCCCCCTTCGGGGGTGAGGGGGCTTAGAATTAATTGGGGGACTTCTATCGTGATAGCATTCGCTCTATTTATCAGTTTTATTATGTATTTTGTTTTAAAAGTACAGTCGGACAGTAAGTATGATAATGACTTGGTGGTTGAAGAGTATTATAAACATGATGTGCATTTTCAGGATGAAATGGAACGTGTGCAAAATGCTCATGATTTAAAAGAAAAGCCTTCAGTTACCGTTGATAGTAATGGGGTTACTATTGCTTTTCCTGCGGATTTTAAAGCAAAAGAAATCAAAGGAACTGTTGCTTTATATAGAGCTTCGAATAAAAAATTTGATTTTCAGGTACCGCTTTCTTTTACGGATTCAGCTTCTTTGTTTATTCCGAAAGATAAATTTATTGGTGGCGAATGGAATATTAATATGGAATGGACATATAAAGGAAAATCCTATTTGACTAAAGAAGAGATTTATATTAAATAGAAAGAATATAGAGTAGATATGATAGAGAAAAAAAATAGTTTTAAATTATTCCATTCTAAAATCTGCATTCTAAAATCTGCAATCTAAAATTAAAATGCTTTACACCGCTTTTTTATTTGGTTTAATCAGTAGTCTTCATTGCATCGGAATGTGCGGTCCCATTGCTATGATGTTGCCTGTTGAACGAAATAATCCAGCAAAAAAAGTAATTCAAATTATTACGTATCATTTGGGAAGGCTTACGGCTTATGGGAGTATAGGTCTGCTTTTTGGATTGTTGGGCAAAGGCTTATTTTTGGCTGGAATTCAGCAAAAATTGTCCATATTTATTGGTGTTGCCATGATTTTGGTGATTCTGATTCCAGAAAAGATTTTGGCTCAGTATAATTTTTCGAAACCAGTTTATAAATTGATTTCAAAAGTTAAGCAAAATCTTGGCAGTCATTTTAAAAATAAAAGTTTCAAATCACTTTTTATTATTGGTTTACTCAATGGTTTCTTGCCCTGCGGTATGGTTTACGTGGCTTTGTTCGGCGCAATCGCTATGCAGAGTGCGGGTTTCGGATTGCTGTATATGCTGCTTTTTGGTTTAGGAACCGTGCCTTTGATGAGTTTAGTGGTATATATCAATTCGTTCCTTACTGTTAGAATCCGAAACAGGATTCGAAAAGTGATACCTTATGTAGGTGTTATTATAGGCGTATTGTTTATTCTGAGAGGTTTGGGACTTGGGATTCCGTATGTTTCTCCTTCGAATATGAGTTTGTTTGTACAGGAAAAAGCCAATTGTCATTAATTGGCTTTTTTTGTGGTTTCTTGTATTGAAAATAGTTTCTTGTTTTTTGCGTGAGTGATGGCAGTGGAGCTCTTTTTTCTTTCAATTGCCACGGGTTTAAACCCGTGGCAATTGAAAGAAAAAAAGCGGGAGCGTACACAGCACGACCCGCAGGGGCACGCCCAAAAGAGCTTCAAAAATCAGATGAATTAATAAATTAAGATTTGTTCTTGTTTTTAAATTGTCATTGAAAACAACGCAGTTTCAGGAGTTTTTCTTTTTAGTCTTAGGTCAAATGCCATGCAGATGTTGCGTACATAGGGTTTTCCTTTTTCGGTGACAATAATTTTGCTGTCGTTTATAGTCAGTAAACCGTCTTTTTCCATTTCTTCAAGCTGAATCAGAATTTCAGGAATTTCAGGAACATAATTATCGGCATTATCCCAGGTGGTTTCAAATTGACACATTAGATTTAAAATGTGTTTTCGGATAATCAGATCTTCTGCTGATAATAAATGACCTCTATAAACCGGTAATTGGTCTGACTCCAGTATTTTGTAATATTCTTCGATGGTTTTGACATTTTGTGCAAAACTGTACCAGCTGTCGCTTATCGATGAAACACCCAGACCAATCATTAATTGGGTTTTTGAGGAGCTGTATCCCATGAAGTTTCTGTGCAGTTTTTTGTCCTCAAAAGAATGGTACAAACTGTCCGATTTTAAAGCAAAATGATCCATCCCGATTTCATAATATTCATTTTCAAAGAGCAGTTCTTTGCCAACTTCGTATAGTTTTCTTTTGGCATCATCTTTTGGGATATCTTCGTCATGAAAACCACGTTGTCCGTTTCCTTTTATCCACGGCACATGAGCATAACTGTAGAATGCTAAGCGGTCTGGCTGTAAGGAGTTTGTTTTTTCGATAGTATCAATTATATCTTCTACTTCCTGAAATGGCAAACCAAATATAATATCGTGTCCGATGGAAGTGTAGCCTATTCTTTTTGCCCAAAAAGTAACTTTGGCAACATTATGAAAAGGCTGTATTCTGTGAATCGCTTTTTGCACTTTTTCGGAATAATCCTGAACGCCAAAACTCACTCTTCTAAAACCCAAATCATACAGTTTTTGCAAATGGGCCAGAGTTGTGTTATTAGGATGTCCCTCGAAACTGAATTCATAACCATCAGCTTTTTCAGCAAGAGATAATATTCCGTGTATTAATTTTTCAAGGCTTTCTATGGAGAAAAATGTTGGTGTTCCTCCGCCCAAATGGATTTCTTTAATTTTAGGTTTTTTGCCCAAGATATTGCGGTAAAGCGTCCATTCTTTTAAAACAGCTTCAATATATGGATTTTCAACTTCATGATTTTTGGTGATACGTTTGTTGCATCCGCAAAAAGTGCATAAGCTTTCGCAAAACGGCAAATGAATATATAAACTGATGCCTTCTTTGTCATTGCTTTCCTGAAAGGATTTTTTTAGCGTTTGAAGCCATATTTCATTCGTAAACCCCGATTCATCCCAATAAGGAACCGTAGGATAACTTGTATAACGTGGCCCAGGAACATTGTATTTTTGGATAAGTGAGGTTTTCATAAATATGCATTTTATGTGAGAGTCAAAATTAGGGTGACTTTTTAAAGATTAAAATGATATTTATCATATTAGTTAGCAGCTATTTACATACAAAGAGGTCTGTTAGAACCTCTTTGTGTATTTGTCATAGACTTTCATTAATTATTTCAACCCATTTTTTTGCCAGATTGTGATCTTCAAATAGGCAATTGAAATCTATAAAATTATTTTCGACATTGTAAATTGGAATTATTTCTTTTTCCATTGTGTTTTTGTGAACCAATTCTATTGCTACTTTTTCGATAGTATCTGATTTGTTTTCAGTTGTCACTAATGTATTGCACAACAGGATCTCTTTTAAATTTACGAAATAGATTGATTCTTTTTCTTTATAACTAAAGTCAATAAACAGAAAGCCTTTGTTTTTTTTATCTATAGAAATAATCTTCCTATTCTGTGTCTCGGTTAAGTCAAAATTGTAATGACCGTTTTGACTGAATTCTTTCTTTATTTGTTCTATTTTTTTCTTCTTTATAAGATTGGAGCGAAAAGCGAAAATTAGCGGAATACCCATTAATAACATTATTATTAGGCCTATAATTGTTGAGGAAGTCTCCATGTTTTATTTTTTTGAGTGATATATAATGATTTTGTCTTCTTGGTTCAGACTGAATCAAGAAGGGATTAAAAGTTGTTTTAACTTTTAAAAAAAGGAATCAAATATTGGAATCACCAAAAAATATGAAACGGAAATAGCAAGATGGATACGCTATTGTATCTGTCGAGATCTTGGTCTGATAAAACTATTTTTAGGTTACTTTCCCTGAAATCGGAAAATAATAGTAGTACGGTGTTTTCATTTAAACCGACAGGTATTCGGTTGTTGTGTTTGAGGTCTGGAGTGCTCCTTTCAATACCTGGCTGAACGAAATGAGAAGTACTTAGACTTTCTTTATTAATTTCAGAATTGTTTCCTTTTAAAAAAGAAATCGTTTTATCGTGATTTGCTGCATAAGCAAAACCGAACTGCATCAACAGCCCAATAAATACGATAAATTTCCAAAAGTTCTTCATACTGCAAAAATAGAAAATAGGTGTTTTGTTTAAGAAAGTAATATTGTAAATGAAAGTTAAAATTGCTTATTTTGATAAAAAAAGCCTCAAACTTTAAAACGTTTGAGGCTGTCTTTTTTTTTGTAGATTCTAAAAACTTAGTTTCTTAGAATCTCAGTAACTTATATCTAGATCTATTCTTGACCCAAATTTCTCAGCTGTCTTAGTTTTTCTTTCCAAACATCAAGGCTTTCTTTGTGAATAGCGATGTTTTTTCGAACTTCTAATACGATTGAATTTTCTTTTTTCGCATTTTTTGTATTGGTAAAAAACTGAATATTATTCTCTAATTGGAAAATTTCGTTTTGTACTTCTTCAATTTTACGCATCAGGAAAATTTTCTCATTATCCAATTTTCGAGTATCATTACTCTCTGATAGATGATCCATTCTGTTGGAGAAACGCATCATTTCAGTATCTTTTTTGCTCAAGCTTAATTTTTCAAATAAAGCATCCAGAATTTTGTTGAATTTCCCTTCAATATGTCTTCTAGGGAAAGGTACTTTGCCAAAGTTTTTCCAAGTTTCGATATGCAGCTTGATGGCATCCAAATCGGTTTTGTGGTCTCCTGTTAATTGGAATTCTCTCAATGTTTCTAAGTATGCTTTCTTTTTGTCAAAAGCTTCTACTTCGTCAACATTTTCAACACTTTTATGTTCTTTTAATTTGTCAAAATAGTGATTACAAGCTTCTCTAAATTCATTCCAGATTTTGTCAGAATATTTTCTAGGAACATGACCTATTTTTTTCCAATCTTCCTGAATCTGCTTCATGATAGGAGTAGTGCTTGCAAAATCAACGCTTTCCTGTAATTCTTTGGCTTTTTTAACTAAAGCGATTTTTTTGTTCAGGTTATCGTTTTGATCTTTTTTGATGTCTTTGTAAAAAGAGTTTTTGAAGCTGTTGAAGTTTCTAACAGCTGTTTTGAAAGCGGCCCAAGTGGCTTCATTTACATCTGATGGTACTTTTCCTGCTGAGAAAAATTCTGTTCGCAGTGCTTCTACTTTCTCGATTTGTGCAAGCCATTGTGAATGAGCATTAACTTTTTCGGTAGCTAAAACTTCAATTTTGGCAATGATTTCTTTTTTCTTCTCCAAATTTTCAAGCTCGGTTCCTCTTAAGTTTTCGAACAAAACTTCACGCTTATCGTGCATTTTTTTCGTCAATTCACTAAATTGGTTCCAAATCTCATCGCGATGTTCTCTGGAAACTGGACCAATGTCTTCTTTCCAAATGCGGTGCAGATCCTGAAGTTCTCTGAACGCTTTGTTGATATCAGCTTCTTTTAGCAATTCTTCTACACGGGCAACGATTTTTTGTTTTTGTTCCAAGTTGTGCTTGAAATCAATATCCCTTGCTTCTCTGTCTAAGTGTAAATAATCATAAAAATTCTCAACGTGGAAATGGTAGTTGTTCCAAACGTGATTGTATTTGTCTTTTGGAATTGCACCAGCATTCTTCCATCTTTCTCTCAATTCATTAAAATGATTCAAGGTGTCTTTGATGTTGGCTTGCGGATTGATTAATTCTTTCAATTCTTCAACAATTGCTAATCGAACTTCTAAATTAGTTTTTAGATTTGATTGCAGACTTTTAAAATGAACATTCTTATTGTCTTTGTAGATAGTATAATATTGATCGAATTTTGATTTTAAAGGAGAATGATATTGAAATTCTTCGTTAGGATCTTGATTTTCCTGATTGAATTCTTCTCTTTTTTCTTCGATAAGGTGATTGTATTTGGCTAAAAAGGCTTTGCGGATTTCTTCGACATGCTCTTTGATGGACATTACTTTTTCATTGGTAACCAAATCCTTCAGTTCGCTTACAAGCGTATCCATTGGTAATGCTTCATAATCAAGCATCGGAATATCATGACGTTCTTTTAACGTTTCATCTTCACTTTCTTCAGCATTTGTTTCTGCTATGGCATCAATTGCATTTTGCTTTTCGTCTGTTTCACTTTCATTCGAAATAACTGTTTCAGAAACTGGATCTACTGTGTTTTCTTCTACAACAGCATCGCTGATTTCATTCTCTGTAGATGCAGAAGCTTCTGATTGGACTGTTTCCTGCAATTCATTTGCTGTATTTCCATCTGTCAAGTTTTCTTGAATTGACAGGTTATCGTTCTTTTCTTCTAACATTTTGTAAATGTATAAGGTTTTTATTTTTTGAATGCGAAAGATACTAAAGGTGCGTCAAAGTACAAAATAAAACTAATGTTTATAAGCTAATTATAGGATAAATTCGTACTTAAATAGTGTAATTTGAATTCTTTCTAGTTTATAGTCTTGATTTTTGATTTGGTAGTCAACTATTTTATGAAAAGTTCTTAATAATGAAAAAGTCCCACCGAAGCAGGACTAAAGATTTTCATCTACGGCATATAGCCTTATTGTGATAAGATTAAAGATTAGAAATTTTAATCAAGACAAATGTAAATAAAATATAGTTTGGTTTGAATGAGGAAAACCGTAAAGTGATTAATTATTTTTTTCATAGCTTTAAAAAATCTTACAAAATACTGATTGATATGGCAAAAATATTAGGATTGGATTTAGGTACAAACTCGATTGGTTGGGCTTTGATTGACGATAAATTGAATAAAATTTTAGGTATTGGAAGCAGAATTTTCCCAATGGGTGTTGAGAATTTGGGTGATGGAGATAATGAAATGTCTAAAAATGCAAGTCGAACAGGTGCAAGAGGTGTAAGACGCCAATTTTTTATCATTTAATTCAAAGAAGAGGTTTCTTAAGTAATAGTAGAAAAGGAGGAAGTGATGATGGAGCTATTTTTAAAGGAAATGCTAAAGAAGGAAAAATTGGAATTGATGATACTTTAGAAAGCATTGAAGGCAAAACTTTAGGTTCTTATTTGTATGAAATTTATCCAAAAGAAAACCAGCCTTTTCAGGATGGATTGGAAAGAATAAGAAATAGATATACAACCCGCAAAATGTATATTGACGAATTTGAATTGATTTGGGATAAACAATCGGAATTTCATTCTGTTTTAAATTATGATTTAAAAACAGTTTTTGGAGGAAGAAAGCAAGATAATTACAAAGAAGACGGAATTTTATTTCATCAAAGACCATTGCGTTCCCAAAAACATTTAGTTGGAAACTGTTCTTTTGAATCTTCAAAAACTAAATGTCCAATAAGTGCTATTCCTGTTGAAATGTTTAGAATTTGGCAATGGGTTAATACAGTTGAGTATAATGGAAAGAAAATATCTCAAATAGAAAAAGACAAACTGATTGAACAATTGCTTTCGTTTGATAAAATTGAATTTAAGAAACTGCGAAAAGCCATTGGAAAAGAAAGTGCTGAATTCAAATTCAATTATAAAGACGATGATAGGATAGTTGGGACACATACTATTTCTAATTTATCGAATAAAAAATACTTTGGCAAAAAATGGTTTGATTTTTCAGAAAAGGAGCAGGAAGATATTTGGCACGTTTTGTATTTTTTTGACAGTAAATCAAATCTTAAAGAATATGCTATTAAGAATTGGAATTTTACAGAAGAACAAGCGATTGCAATTTCAAAGTTTAATGTAAAAGACGGCTATGCTAGTTTGAGCCGAAAAGCTATTGGTAATATCTTACCTTTTCTACAGCAAGGATATACTTATGATGTTGCTGTTGTTATGGGCGGAATAAAAAATACTTTTGGCGATAAATGGCAAAATGATACAGCAGAAAACAATCAAAAACAATTAGATTTAATTGATAATGTTGAAGCTATTGTTAGATCTAAAATTTCGGGTGGATTTATAGATACAATTAAAGATTTACTTCGAAAAGAATTTCAATTTAATGACAAACAATTAAAGAAACTCTATCATCATTCGGCTACAATTGATGTTACGGCATTACTTGAAAAATTACCGGTTGGTAAAGATGCCGACAAGGAAATTCAAGCTATTAGAAATCCAATTGTAATAACTGCTTTATTTGAGTTGCGAAAATTAGTAAATGAATTAATTGAAGAACACGGACATCTCGACGAGATAAAAGTAGAAATGGCTCGTGATTTGAAAATTTCCAAATCACAGCGAAATAAAATTCGTAGAGACCAAAAACGATTAGAACGAGAAAACGACAGAGTGAAAGCCGAAGTTGAAAAATACATTAGAGTTTCACACGATAACATTTTAAAATTTAAACTTTGGGAAGAGTGTAAACAGACTTGTCCTTATACGGGTGTTACAATTCCAGTAAGCAAACTTTTTACTGGCGAAGTTCAAATAGAACATATTCATCCTTGGAGTCGTTCGTTAAACGACAGTTTTAATAATAAAACATTGTGTTATGCGGATGAAAATAGACGAAAAGGAGATAAAACACCTTTTGAGTTTTATGCAAACGATGAGTTGGATTGGATTGCAAGAAAAGAACGAGCATTAAAATTATTTTCGGATACCAAGGAATATCCAAATGCTTACCAGAAATTCAAACGATTTGTTCAGCAAAAATTTGACGATGATTTTTCTTCAAGACAATTAAATGATACCCGATTTATAAGCAAAGAGGCTTCAACCTATTTGACGCAAATTTGCAAAAAAGTAAATGTTTCTCCGGGTCAAATGACTGCTAACTTGCGACAAAAATGGGGGTTGAATACTGTTTTGAATGATGAAAATGCTAAAACTCGTGAAGACCATCGCCATCATGCTATTGATGCATTGGTTATGGCTTGTGGGAAAACAAGTTATTTACAGGAATTATCAAAATGGAATCGTTACAACAGAAACTATGATTTAAAAGATTTTCCAATGCCTTGGGAAACCTTCCGATTTGACGCCGAAAAAGCAGTGGATAAAATATTGATTTCGCATAAACGAATTTCTAATGATATAACTATTCGATATACTAAAGTAGAGAAAAACGGAAAAACGCATATCAATAAAGGGGTTTCTGCACGAGGGCAATTGCATAAAGAAACTGTTTTTGGTAAACGAAATTTTAATGGAGAAGAAGCATTTCACGTTAGAAAATCAATTGATAGTTTGACAACTGAAAAGCAACTAGAAAAAGTGGTTGACGAAGCGATTAGGAAATTAATTCATAAAAAGATTCAAGAATTAGGCGGATTTGTAAAAGGAGCGATTCCCGCAAATACTTTTTTTATTGTAGATGAAAATGGAGTGAAACAACCACAAATTTTCTTGCCTAATAAAAATGGCGCTCCAGTCCCAATTTTGAAAATAAGAATGAAAGAAAATATTGGTGGAGCAGAAAAGCTGAAAGACAATGTAAATCAATGGGTAAATCCTAGAAATAATCATCACGTGCTTATTTATAAAGACGAAAAAGGAAATTTAAAGGAAGAAGTCGTGACTTTTTGGACAGTTGTTGAACGAAAAAGCAAAGGATTTCCAACGTATCAATTACCAGCTGAAGGAAAAGAAATAGTTACGGCTTTACATATTAACGATATGTTTTTATTGGGTCTAAATGAAGATGAAATTAATTGGGAGAATCCAGATTATGAAATTTTAAGAGACAGTTTGTACAGAGTTCAAAGTTTATCTTCAAAATATTACGAGTTTAGACAGTCTATTAATGCGGAATCTCAAAATAAAGTTTCGCCCATTTATGAGCAAATAAGAGGATTTGGTTCAGGGAAAACAGGTTGGGATTCTTTTAATCCAATCAAAGTAAAAATTTCCGTTTCAGGAAAAATCTCAAAAGTGTAATTTAATTTCAAAAGTTTGGTGTAAATTTACACCAACTAAAATTATTATTATGACACGACAAAGTATCACTTTAGCCAATCAAAATGATGAATGGTTAAAAAAACAAGTTGCAGAAGAAGAATTTACGAGCAAAAGTGAAGCGGTAAATTATTTAATCAAGCAGGCACGTGAGCGTGAAGAATATCACAACTTTGTTCAAATGAAAATTGACAGAGGTTTAAAAAGTGGTTTTAGCACTAAAACCAAAGAAGAACTTTTGGCGGAAATTAAAAGTAGGCTAAATGTATAATTATCATTTGTCTTATGAAGCAGAAGAGGATATTATAAGGATTTTCGAGTATGGTTTGAGAAGATTTGGTTTGCAACAAGCTAATAAATATTACGATATGTTGTTTGAGTGTTTTTCTAAAATAGCATCAAATCCGTTTATGTTTCCAGTGGTTACAAAATATAAGGACATAGATCGTTTCTGTGTTTGTGGTGTTGATACTATTTATTACAATATTAAAGGTAATGAAATTGAAATCATCACAATCATCGGAAGACAAGACTATTAAAAGTTCTTTGACATAAGTTTTTCAAACGTTTAAACATCTCAAACCACAACTGAAAGGTATGACATCCGCCCAGTAGGGATGCAGTAGCTTTCAGTTGTGGTTTGATTAAAGATTAGAAAACACGATATTCATTTAAAGTAGATCACATAGGCCGAGGCGTTGTGGTTTGATTAAAGATTAGAAAACACGATATTCATTGAAGCAAAGTCCGGACGGTTGGCATGTTGTGGTTTGATTAAAGATTAGAAAACACGATATTGTTATCGCTTGAAATTTCTGTGTTTTTAGCGTTGTGGTTTGATTAAAGATTAGAAAACACGATATTCAGAAGGATTTAAACCATCCAATGTCTTTGGTTGTGGTTTGATTAAAGATTAGAAAACACGATATTAGTTGGCTTGTTAACTTCTGATAATCAGTAAAATAATAGAAAATATCGTAAAATAAAATGCTCCTTTTTTGGATTGATAAGCCAAGATTGGAGCATTTTTTTGTTTTTAATTGCAAGAGGAGAGGTCGCGACCTGTCCGTACGGTGTGGGATTGCAAATGAAATTGGATTATATTTATTAAAATTTTAAAAAATAATCGATGAAAAACAGAAAGAGGAATAGAATGAAAGGATTCGATTATTCCAGCAATAATATTTATTTTGTCACGATATGTGTTCAAAACAGGGAATGTTGTTTCGGTTACGTAGGGACAGGTCGCGACCTGTCCGTACACGATCCCAATGAAAATCATTCCAATGAAAATCATTCCAATGAAAATCATTCCAATGAAAATCATTCCAATGAAAATCATTCCAATGAAAATCATTCCAATGAAAATCATTCCAATGAAAATCATTCCAATGAAAATCATTC